>CBDFHW010000012.1:0-642804 GCA_965247815.1 Tepidisphaeraceae bacterium
CACGCTTGGGACCCATTCGGAACGTCTGCTGGGGTCAAATTCGGGGTCAACCTTGAGCAGAGCATGTCAGTGTGCCTGACTGGACAAACTTTCGCAACGCACTCTGGGGAACCCGCACACCGATGCACCCGCCGACACGAAACTCGTGCCCTTCGCCGAGTGTTTGGAACTTCTGCCAGTCATCCGAACAAAAATGATGTGGGTCGTTCTCGTCGAGAATGTCGACCTGCTTTCCTTTCCGTGTGCGAATAACTCGATGCCAGGAGCGTCCGTCCCAGCCCGCTATGCGGAGCGGGACTCGCCGTACGACGAGGTAGGTGGCCTCCTCCACCTTGAAGCCGCCCAGCAGTTCGAACATCAGGAGTTGGGTTGGAGTGCGGACCCAGACCCTGCGATCCTTCGGCACGTCACAGGCGGCGACAAGAACATCGTCTTGGTCTTTGACGTGGCTGGAGGTCGCCATGTCCAAAACCCAAGAGATAACTTCTGGCCATTCTAACGACGACAACCCGATCGACGAGGCGGCTCCGCAGTGAGGGCACTCCACCCCGATATCAAATCTGGGCGCAGGCATCTGGGGTCGCTTGCTGATCCCGCCCCGAACGATTACAGCATTCTCAGGCGTTACGTTTTGACGACAGTTCGGGCATCGAAAGACCTTGAGGTCGTTCTGAGCAAATTTCGGTATAATCATAGCAGTCCCTTGTTTGAGTGAATGAGCTATCCGCACAGATTTCAGTTCCCCCTTGCTTCTACAGGTTCTAAACGCTTCCCGTACGCCAGACCGGTCAGACGCCGCAATCCGTGGCCGACGCTGCGGCGTCAGCCAGCAGCTTTTTTGCAACACGTTCCACAGATTTGGAGGAATTAGCCCGCCCTCGCTTGTCTCCTGACCCATGTGTTCTCCCTTATGCGGCCTTCAGGCTGGCGATGTCTGGTGAAGCAGATGATCTCCAACACTCCATGCAGAACGGCCGCTTCTCCGTTGTCTGTCTACATTGAAACGTACCAAGGATGACATCGATAGGCAGGTATGCGCTGTTAGAAGGACACAGAGATGCCCCTTCAACTGCGCATAATTCATGTACGCCAGAAATCGCCCAAGACGGCAGGCGAACACTCATCGACGTCTCTCGTGTTGTCATGTCGACCGTCATATCGGTCGTCGTTCAGAGATGGGCCGATCTGCAAACCGCAGTGAATCGAGCAAATATTTCGCTCACAAAACCCGTAGACACGAATCCGTTCCGTGCGATCACCGGTCAACACGACCTAACCGAGCGAACGGCAAGACGGATCGAGTTACGTTCACGATCCCGATTTGTACTGCGAACTGACATCAATCGATTCTATCCGTCGATCTACACGCATTCGCTTCCTTGGAGTGTTCACAGCAAGGCGGCAGTCAAAGCGCATTTGGCGGCGGGGACGTTGGGGACGTTGTGGTCAAATCAGTTGGACCTTTTTGCCCAAAGCCTTAATGACCGGCAGACGATGGGCATACCCATCGGCCCTGACTGCTCCTTGGTTATGGCCGAAGTTCTCTTGTCAGCCGTTGACGAAGAATTGACCAACCGAATCCCCGGAATTCGTGGGATTCGCTACATCGATGATTACGAATTTGGCGTAAATCAGCACTCGGAAGCGGAATACATCGTCAGTGTTCTCCAGTCGATTCTCAGCCATTATGAACTTGCGCTAAACCCCTCGAAGACACGAATCATTACCCTTCCCGAGGTCATTGAGCCATTGTGGACTTCTCGGCTTCGCACATTCTTGTTCCGAGATGCTGGCGTGGTGGGGCAGCGGAACGATCTAACTGCTTACTTCGACATGGCATTCTCGCTTGCTAAAGCGGAACCGGATGAGGGGATTCTGAAGTACGCCGTGCCACGACTTAACACCGTGGATGTATTCGAGGACAACTGGCCTTTGTTGGCGGGGTTATTCGGCCAATGCGTTTCGGTCGAGCCTGCATGCCTTCCTCAAGTGTGCGAGCAAATCGTACACTATCAGTCAGTCCACTTTGCCATGAATGCCGGGCTTTGGCGTGATGTGCTGAATCGAATCGTCAGCGAGAGGCTACCTCTGGGGCAGGCAAGCGAGGCCGTCTGGGCTTTGTGGCTCATGAAACAACTCAACATCTCCCTGTCGCCAGAGGCAGAAACTGCGGTTGCCCAATGCGAAGACTCCGTAGCGGCATTGATGGGGCTTGGTATGGCCAGCGTTGGCTTAGCGAATGCTGCAAATCTTACGCAACTGAATGTGTTCGCAGAACCAGCAGAACTTGGCGGGCGACAATGGCTTCTCTGCTATGAAGGTGTTCGACAGGGCTGGATTACACCTACCTCAGGTGCGGGGACATTAGCCGCCGATCCGCAATTCGCATTTCTGCATGCAAATGGTGTTACCTTCTTTGATATAAATGCTGCACCTTCCGCACCTCGTCGATTTTTCACTGCTGGCGGTGGGGGTGGCGGTGGCGGTGGGAATTACCCTGAGTGAGTAAAATACAATGGCAAACATCTTGCCGAAATCTGTGACCGACATGCAGCTACGGGCTAAGCTCCACGGGATGGTCGTCAACGATCTGCTCGGCCCGGCCGGTGGTCCCGAGGAAGAGATCACCGAGCGCAACGTCCACGACCGCTACCTCGTCGGCGTACTCGCCCCCAGCCGGGGAACGAGCGGCCCACTGTTCGACAAGAAGCGGGCTTCTGCGCCTGCCACTGAGGGCGACGACGAAGAGGATGCCCCAGCGATTCCAGACGAACTGGCCGAGGGCGGCAGCGACAGCGTGGACGACGGCACGAGCGATCAGGACGTGCCCGTACAGCAGGCCCAGTTCCCCTCCTCGTTCGGCGTCACGTTCTGCGTCGGGTGCGACACGAAAGAACTGCAAGTTGAAGCGGCGTGGGGCCAGTACCTCAAGGTGAAGAAGGCCGATCAAGTCAATGAGCGCACCGGTAACCCGCTGTGGGTCTGGAAGCGGCATCCGAGAGGCGGCAAGCTGACGATTTCGGTCAAGGGGATGACGGTCGAGCCGGTGTGGTTTGACGTCGAATGCCCTGACGTGTACGTGCGGGGCCGCATCCGCAGTCGGGAGTCCCACTGCATCATCACGCTGTTCCTCGTAAATGGCCAACTGGAAGAGCGGCCCAACAAGGATCGGTGGTATTTGTTCCAGCCGATGCTAACCGTCAGCGCACCGGACGGATCGGCCATCTTCCAGAAGAAGCTGGACCGCCTGCCGTCCAGCACCGACCCCGCCACGAAGCTCGAAGAGCAGCGGATGGCCATGCTCTACCGCCGCCAGGTGGAGTTTGCCGTGGGCCACGGTGTGAGCGTCCACGCCGACGTGTCGAAGGAGCGGTCGGATCGGGCAGTATCGGTGCGGACGACCGCCATCCCCACCTACGAGGTGGCCAAGACCACGCCGCCAACCACGGCCGACGCTGCCACGAACCCGGCGTTCGGAAAGCTCGACGGCCTCGTGCTGGACATGAAGGTGCTGGCCGAAACCCCGCAGGCGCAGCTACGGGCGAAGCTCGAACCGCTGACGCTCGCCTACAAGACGTGGATCGACGCTGAAGAAGCGAAGATCGGCGACCCCTCCGAGGGCTTGGCCTCGTACAAGGAGGCGGCGGTCGCCGCCGTCGCCCACGCTCGCAGGACACTCGAGCGAATCGAGGACGGGCTGACGCTCGTCGGCACGGACGCCACGGCGTTCGAGGCGTTCCGGTTCATGAATCGGTCGATGTGGCTTCAGCGCACCCGCTCGCTCTACTCCGAGCAAATCCGTCAGGGCAAGGACGTTCACTACGACGATGTGGATGAGGCTAAGAACCGGACGTGGTTCCCGTTCCAGATGGCGTTCGTCCTGCTGAACATCCCGAGCGTCACGAAGCTCGACCACCCCGACCGGGGCGAGGGCCAAGAGGCCACCGCCGACCTGTTGTTCTTCCCCACGGGCGGCGGTAAGAGCGAGGCGTACCTCGGCCTGTCGGCGTACACGATGGGCCTGCGACGGCTCCAGGGCACCGTGGCGGGCCGCAGCGGCGAGAACGGAATCGCCGTGTTGATGCGGTATACGTTGCGGCTGCTGACGCTCCAACAATTCCAGCGGGCGACAGCCCTGCTTTGTGCCTGCGAGTCGATTCGCCGAGCCGACGAGACCAAGTGGGGTAAGACACCTTTTCGCATCGGCCTCTGGGTGGGTGCGAAGACGACGCCCAACTGGACGGACGACGCCGCCGAAGCGGTGATGCAGCATCGGGGCAACCAGCACGGCTTCTCGTTCGGCGGCGTCGGCACCCCTTATCAGCTTACGGCGTGCCCGTGGTGCGGAAGCACCATTGAGGCGGGCAAGCACCTCGACGTTCAGACGTTCAAGCAAGGGGCTGGTCGCACGATCACGTTCTGCGGGGACAAGACCGGCCAGTGCATGTTCAGCCGAAGGCAGGCACCGGACGAAGGGCTACCGGTCGTCGTGGTGGACGAGGAAATCTACCGCCGCCTGCCGACGATGCTGATCGCCACCGTAGACAAGTTCGCCCAGATGCCGTGGAAGGGCGAGGTGCAGATGCTCTTCGGCCAGACGAACGGCTACTGCACCCGCCACGGCTTCCGCTCGCCCGATCTGGAAGACTCCGACTCGCACCCGAAGACCAAGGGCGGCATGCCCGCCGCCAAGACGGTCGAGCAGAACCCGCTGCGCCCTCCCGATCTGATCATCCAAGACGAGCTTCACCTCATCAGCGGGCCGCTGGGCACGCTCGTTGGCCTTTACGAGACGGCGGTGGACAAGCTCTGTACGTGGGAGGTGAACGGCAAGCCGGTGCGACCGAAGCTGGTGGCCTCGACGGCGACGATCCGCAACGCCGATGCCCAAGTCCACAACTTGTTCCTGCGTCGGCTCAACGTCTTCCCGCCGCCCGGCCTCGACGTGCGGGATAGCTTCTTCTCGCTCCAGCGCACGCCGAGCGAGCAGAACCCCGGTCGGCTGTACCTCGGAATCTGCGCCCCTGGCAAGCGGCTCAAGGCCGCTCTGATCCGGGTGTACGTCGCCTTCCTGTGCGCCGGGCAAGCCTTGTACGAGCAGCACGGGCGGGTGACCGACCCGTGGATGACGCTCGTTGGCTACTTCAACTCGATGCGTGAACTCGGCGGCATGCGCCGCCTCGTGGACGACGACGTCTTCACCCGGTGCAAGAAGCAAGACAGGAGGGGGCTGGCCAAGCGGCTGTTCGGCACCGATTACCTTGCCGAACTGACCAGTCGGATGCGGAGCGAGGACATCCCGCAAATCCTCGACCGTCTTGAAGCGATATTCGACCCAGAGCTTGAGGTCCGGCGCAAAGAGATGACCAAGGGCAAGGACTGGAAGAACGCCCCCAAGCGTCCGCTTGACGTACTGCTGGCGACGAACATGGTGTCGGTCGGCGTTGATGTAAAGCGGCTGGGGCTGATGGTCGTGGCGGGCCAGCCGAAGGCGACCGCCGAATACATTCAGGCCACCAGCCGTGTGGGGCGCAATAAGCCGGGGATCGTCGTCTGCGTTTACAACTGGGCACGGCCCCGAGACCTTTCCCACTACGAGACCTTCGAGCACTATCACGCCACGTTCTACAAGCAGGTGGAAGCCCTCTCGGTGACGCCGTTTTCCCCCGGTGCCCTCCAGCGGGGGCTGGCGGGTCTGCTCGTGTCGCTCATCCGCTTGCGGGGCGTGGAGTTCAACCCGAACGACGCTGCGGGCAAGATGCAGATCACTGACCCGTACGTGCTCGACGCCGTGGAGACCATCGCCAGGCGGGCAGAACTCGTCGGGGACGGGACGCCGGTCGGGGATTACGTGCGAGCAGTGCTGAAGGAGAAGCTCGACCTGTGGCGGAACGAGGCACAGAACACGGCTGGCGGGCGCACGCTGACCTACAGCGAGGTGTGGGGTCATGAGAAGAAGGGGACGAGCGTGAGCCTGCTGCAAAAGCCAGGCTTGCAGAAGTGGGAGCAGTTCACCTGCCTGAACTCCCTGCGTGAAGTCGAGCCAACGGTAAAGCTCATCATCGAGGACTTCGGGCTGGACGAGATCAACTCTGGCAATGCGTTCGATCCGGCGACGACCTCAACTACAACGACCACGCCCAGCGATGGCGGAACCACCGGGGAGGTGCAAGCGTGAGCGAAGCAACGACCACGGAATCGACCGAGCAGTCGCCGCCCGTGTCGGGCAAGGCGATCCGCAAGTCGGAGGCGGGCGAAGTGCGCCCGAGCCAAGCCCTGAACACCTTCGGCGTCGGCTCGCTGATCGACCTGCCGAACCTGTCGGTGCTCGTCATGGGACTTGATGACTGGCCGGTCGCCCGTTCGGAAGAAATCGGGGAGGAACGGCTACTGCTGTCGGTACAGCGGGCCCTAGGCGGGCAGGTGACCAAGCTGCTGACCCCTCCCCGTGGTCCCGAGTCGTTCGGCTCGAAGACGAACTTCTTTGACGAGAGCCGCACAATCGGCGTCCCGGTCGCCCCCTTCCCCCGCTGGTTGGTCTGCTCCGGTTGCCGCATGCTCGCCCCCATCTCGTCGGGGCTTTTCGAGGCGAAAGTCGAACCGTACCGGCCCGACAAGACCCGGTACGTCCACAACTGCACTACCAACCGTCGCTCCCCGGTCGCCGTTCCTGCAAGGTTCGTCGTCGCCTGTGCCAAGGGGCACATGGACGACTTCCCGTGGCTCGGGTTCGTCCACCGGGACAAAGCCGGGTGCAATGGCCCGCTCGAACTGTACGAGGTGGGTGCGTCGGGCGAGGCGAGCGACGTGGAGGTTCACTGCCGGGCGTGCAACGCCCGCCGCCGCATGGCTGAGGCATTCGGGCGGGACAACGAGATTAACATGCCCCCGTGCCGGGGCCGACGCCCGCACCTGCGGGACCACGACCCGCTCGCATGCGACGTGCCGCACGTCAGGCCGATCCTTCAGGGGGCGAGCAACTCGTGGTTCCCGATCATCGTGTCGGCCCTGTCGGTGCCGCAGGCGACGGACAAGCTCGGCCAACTGGTGCAGGACAACTGGGCCACACTGGAAAAGGCCAGCACTTTGGAGATCGTGACGGCGTTCCGCTCCATCGGCCAACTCAAAGACTTCGCCAAGTACAGCGACGCCCAGGTCTGGGAGGCAGTCGAGAAGAAGCGGAGCGGCACTGGCGAGGCCAAGCCAGAGCCGACCGACCTGAAGTCGCCCGAGTGGGCCGTCTTCTCTAACCCCGGCACTGCGCAGGAGAGTAAGGACTTCCGCCTGCGGTCGGTCGATCCGCCCGTGGGGTACGAAGCGTACTTCGAGCGGATCGTGCTGGCCGAGAAGCTGCGAGAGGTGCGTGCCCTGGTCGGCTTCACCCGCATCGAGTCGCCCCGGGACTTCGACTCTGCCGAAGAGTTCCCGAAGGAGAAGAAGGCACCGCTGTCGAGGCGGCAGTCGACGTGGGTTCCGGCCTGCGAGACCCGAGGCGAGGGCATCTTCTTCCAGTTCTCCGAGGCGGCGATCCAGAAGTGGACGACCCGCACCGACAAGGTGGACGCCGAGTTCCGGTCGGCCCACGAACGGTGGCGGACCAACCGCAACCTCGACCCGTCCATCGGCTACCCCGGCATCCGTTACGTGCTGCTGCACAGCTTCGCCCACGCCCTGATCCGCCAACTATCCATCGAGTGCGGGTACACCACGGCGTCGGTTGCCGAGCGCATCTACTGCCAAGAAGGGGCAGACGGGGAGCCAATGGCGGGCGTACTGATTTACACCGCTGCTCCTGACTCTGAGGGGACGCTCGGCGGGTTGTGCGCACTGGGAGAGTCGAAGAAGCTCGGGCGTCACCTCGACCAAGCCTTGGAACGGGTCGGCTTGTGCGCCTCCGATCCGCTCTGTGCCGAGCACCTGCCGAGCGTGGACACGAGCCTGCACGGTGCAGCCTGTCATGCCTGCTCGTTCCTGCCCGAGACTTCGTGCGAGCGGGGGAACAAGTACCTCGATCGGTCAGTGCTGGTGCCCACGGTGGAGCGGCCCGATCTCGCCTTCTTCAAGTGACCGTATATGGACAGCAGCCACGATCTGGTAGCGACGGCGGCAGCGAGGTTGGTGGGCGAACTGCCTTTCGACACCGTTCGGATCGTCGCCGGGCTGATCGAGGCGTCGTCCGACCTGCACGCCGCCTCCTGCCGCATGTCGGAACTGCCTCACCCGCACTACCGGAAGCATGCGGGCACATTTCTGGCGCAGTGCATGTTCGCCGCCCCGGCTCTGGCCCCGCAATCGGTTGCCCTCGCACTGCTCGCCGCCGCCCGGTGCGAGCAGGCGCACCGGGACGAGCAGTCGGTGGAGCTTGTCTGGACAGGCCCGGATGCCTCGGCGATCCCGATCCGACGCACGGAGCAGGCGATCCTTCAGGTGCTCGACTCAGCCCGTCAGAGGATCACGCTAGTCAGCTACGCTGTTTACAAGATTCCGAACGTGTGCGATGCGCTGGTGCGGGCGGCACGTCGGGGCGTTCGGATCGTCGTGGTGGTCGAGACGCCCGACCGCAACGAAGGGGCGAACGAGTACAGCACGCTGAAGGCGTTAGGGCAGGACGTAGCTGGCTGTTCGAGTGTGTACTTCTGGCCCGTGAGCAAAAGGGCCGTCCACGCCAACGGGAAGACGGCCATCCTCCACATCAAGTGCGCCGTGTCGGACGGGCGGTGGCTGTTCCTGTCCAGTGCAAACCTCACCGAATACGCCTTCTCGATCAACGCCGAACTGGGCGTACTCATAACAGGCAGCGAGCTACCAGGGCGGGTAGAGGCCCAGTTCGACCGGCTCGTCTCGCTAGGCATCTGGGAACCCGTTGACAAAGACATGACTGGATGATTTGCATCGTTCCGACTGGAGGTCCAGTGGGAAATGTGTCGCTGTCGGAGACGCAGGCCATCACAGGACTGGCCGAGACGCTCTACTTGCTCCTTCCTGCCCGGAGCGGGTGCGGCTGACCAGCTTGCGTAACCTGCCGCCAGCGGAGCTAGGCGTACGTGTACGATCTGACAATAATCGGGGTGGAGTTCTCTCCGTCTGGGAGATCATGACCCGAGGCCAACACGGCGAGATCAAGACAAGAGTGTCGCCGTTGGCGATCGATACCGCTTACCAGCAGTTACCTGCGTGGGAGCGACAGGTGGACCGAATCTTCCAGCTTCCTTCGATCACCCATCCATCAGCCAAGATCGACATACATGCCATCCAGGTCGAGCAGACGCTACGACGGGACCTTGTTCACCGAGGAATCGTTGGGGAGAACCGAGGCTTCGAAACGAAGTTGATCGCTTGGATCGAGATCGTGTGAACCATTAGCTCGATTCCATACAGCCCCTCGTAGGCGGCAGCCTCGACGCTCGGGCCGACTCTTCGAGTCGGCCTAGAGGGTCAGCCCGACTGACCTTGACCGCCTCATCGACTCTCCGAGTCGATCATCATCGGTCAAGATCATTCAGGCCGACCCGTCTACTCAGGTGGTCAAGAACTTTTTTATGTTTGCAGGAATGGTGAGGTTGGGGGAGAACCGTTCCCACCAAGCCCAGATCAAGTTCATGGTTCGATGGCCACGCAAATGATCTAATCATGGTGGAAAACAGGGCCTTGAGTGCAGTATACGGAGCCGGCAGTCAGTCGCCCGCACGAGAACGCATCCGGCAAGCCGAAGGCGGGATTTGGTGGTCCTTGATTTTGTTTTCCCGGTCATCTCGTGGATTTCCCATTCACCGGGTCGACCCTCCGTCCCCAAGCTGTTCTACGGTAAGCGCACTTGGGCACGTTCAAGCGGGTCGAGTGATCGTAATTCAGATTATACTCTTGATCTTCACGATCGCCTTGCATCTTATTTCTTGGCATGACGCACCGGGGATTCAGACCGGCCACACATTTTTGCCGACAGACGTTGAGCCGACATGTTGCATGGGATTGCCACAGACTCGGATTGGCCGAGCGCATACTGCCGGTGATGACCTCTGGATACCCAACTCGCCACGTTCCGTCGCTACGGAGGCTTTCACTACCCTCTGGTGGGGGCTGCTCAGACGTTGGACTCGGTCACGGCGATGACGCCGGCTCGTCGCACTGGTTTTTCTGCTAACAAGTCAGCATCAAGATCGGAGTTCAGGGGATAAACGATCCGTGTCGCCGGTGTGTGCGGGGCGCATAAAAACGCCCAGGAGCAGTCACGATGCTCTGGGCGGAATCTGAGAAGATCGGCTGACCCGCTCAGGAGTGTTCCAGGTTGAAGGCATCGTGACTGCCATCCCTGATTATCGGTCCAACGACAACCCGACTTTAATGAGGTACAACAAAACTGTACTTGGATTCACTGCGTCTATTCACGCAGAGACTAGTGTCTGCGCATCGACCGTGTACTTGATCAACTCGATCGCCTTCTCGGCATCGTTGTCAAAGAGCTTGATGTACAGAGCCAGAATCTCGGAATCCTCGTGGCCCATCCAGTCGAGGGCCTGTTTGTAAGACACGTTCGACCGGGCGAGCATGCTCGCAAAGGCATGCCTGAACGTGTGTAACTTGTACTGGTTAGGGTTTGAGAAACCGCACCGTTTGCAGAGTCGTTTCAGTGACTTCAGGAGCTTGTCTGAACTCAAGGGTCGGCCCCCATGAGGATACTTATGCGACGGTTGTTGGTGGAACAGTCGCCCATCATCGTGACGGACCAAGGGGGCAAGGATACTTGCCAGTTCTTTATTCAGAGGGATGCGTCGGCTCCACTTTCCTTTAGTCGTGCTTCCCGATCCGCCTCGCTGGATGTGAACCCAGCCGAACTTGCCGGTGTCGAAGCTGAAATCTGACCACAAAAGTTCTCGTACCTCCCCGACTCGCAGTCCCAGGTAAGCCATCACGGCCCAGATCGGACGATGATGTTCATCCGCAGCCGCAAGTAGCTTAGCAACCTGTTGCGGCGTGAAGCAGGGCTGCGGAGCGTCTTCCGCCGCTGCAACTTCCTCGTCAGCGAGTGAATTCTCCAACAGGAGACGGGGCTTCGCCTTCGTGGCACCCCACTTGAACATCTGCTTGATGATAATGAGGCTGTCTTCGATCGTACCGCCCTTCAGTCCGTCCTTGGCCATTTGTCCGTTGAATGCCCAGAAGTCGACAGGACCTACTTGCTGGGGACGAAGGCGGTGTCTTGCATTGGAGAATGCGATGAACTTGTCGGCAACATGCTTGTATTTGCCAATGGTCTTTGGGGCACGACGCCGTGATTCCACGTAGGCGATATATCCCTCTCGAAGTTCTGCCCAGGTTGCTGGGCGATGCGTGTTGCGTGTCTCACCTAAGGCAATCCTCTGGGTTATCGCCTTGGCTTTCCGGATTGCCTCTGCCTTGTTGGTTGTCCTCAGACCCTCGTGGTACTTGATGTTGAACAGGCTGTACTCAGCATGCCACAGTGGGCTGATTATGATTGATCCTTGATCACGGTTAGGACGGCCACGATGGCCAATGTAGATCGATGGGGTGGTGCCAACGACTTCTTCACGGTTGTAGAGCTTCATTGCTAGTCTCTTTCAAATTCAAGCGGCCTCGGCAAAAAGCTGCTGGACGAAACGATCTCTCCAGAACAGCAGGGGCTTGCCTCTCTTGACACATACGCTAAAGCAGCCCTCGCTGACTTTTCTCTTGAGCGTCGACGGCTTCAAGCCGGCCAGGCCAGCAGCTTGGGATAGTGTTAGAATCGGGGGAAATTGATCGCCGAAGGGCTTGTAGGCCTCAGCGACCTCCTGAGCGGTCAACTTGACGACCTTCAGCCTAGTCTTCGCCGTCATCTGGCTGGGGTTCTGGATATCGGACACTTTGTGTACTCCTCGTCGCCGTGGGGAAAGACGGCTGATCGAGGTGGGCAGAATATCGCTGCAAATTCACCCGAGAAGACTTTTGGAGGGTTTCCAGAACTAATTCGATGATGACGAACCACCCGGAGTACCTGATGCGGTACTCGGACCTGTTCATTCGATCGGCGAAAGTGAAATCGGGGTCAATTCGGGGTCGAATGCTGACCCCGGAGGTCATCCGCAAACCACAGCCCGTTGTGGGACTGCAGGTTACGAAAATGATGGGATTGAAAACGGAGAGGGGGGGATGGGAAACTCCGTTTCCTCGATCCGATCCAAATAACGCCAAAAGGACGTTTAACTTCTGTCATTATCGGAAGTTAACTTCTGCGCATTCGTGCCTCAACCACCACGATACGTGCCTGTACGTGCCTCTCCGTTTGCTACAGCTTTTGCGACAGCCGCTGCTGCCGCTCGTCGCCAAAGGCGGCTGTACCCGAGTGCCCACCGCTCCAACTCCACTAACTTTTCGTTTGCCTTGCAAAGTGCCATAATGGACACCGCTGGCATCACCGAGAACAACCAAAACCAAAAACGGAAGCCGATCCCAAAGATTTCACTTGACAAATCGCGATCAAAACGACGTAATGCTTAACATGATGATCGTGTCCATTGAGCCGGAGTTGGAAGGGACTGACGATGCTCCTCCAAATTTTACAGATCGTCCCATTCCGTTCTTTGATGACAGGGTGCCGGGTGACTTCTTGCAGCAAACAATTGCTCTTCTTTTCAACGTCTATGGAATGAAAGACGAGCAGTTGAGTCAGTTTCCGTTGGCAGAGCGTCACGATCTGTGGCCACAACATCGTCGCGCGATATTTGAACGTGACTGGCGGGAACTTGCATTGAGTTTCGGACTTTCTGGTAAATCGGATCTGAACAAGTCCCTTAACGCCTATCACACAACCGTGTCTTCTGGACCGATTGTCATTACGGAGTCACATGTCGAGGACCGTCGATACCTCCCTCGACCCGCCGAATTCAGGAATACGCTCACGCGGAGCAGTCAGCCAATGCTGTTCTCCACAGCAGAGGTTGAAGTTTCCGATCCATCCGCAAAAATCTATGCAATTCTCACCCACGGCACGTATGGAGAAGATCCCCTTCAGCCCGGCTGGGCCGACATCATTTTCCCTGCCGTGGAAAGTGAGACAACTGTCATCGCTCACCGCATAAGATTGTTTGAAGACCGGTACGCAGATTTGGTGGCCCAGTGCAGGGCAGAGCGTCAGCCACCGGCAGCAGAACCAGAGGTTGTGCAGGATCAAGCCAATCCGACTTTGCGAAGGTCCGAGGAATTTGGCGGATGAAAATTGGCAAAACACAGTTTGTTGGATCCCGCTTGAGGGAGGCACGGGAGGCGCGCGCGCTCCCAGCGATTGGATTGGCATCACTTATTGGAGTCTCACGCCAAGCCGTTTCGCAGTACGAGAACGATCAGTCTGAACCATCGCCGGAAGTCTTGAAGGGGATCGTGCGTGTGCTGAATATTCCCCTGCGTTTTTTTTTGAAACCCCGCCGCGTCAGTGAGTCTGGTCCAATTTTCTACCGGTCATTGTCATCTGCTTCGTCGATGGTTCGAGTTCGTGCTGAACGTCGGTATGAATGGCTGCGAGATGTTGTTGGTTATCTGCGAACGTTCATAGATTTCCCAACAGCGAAATTACCGGAGTTCGACGCACCAATTGATCCTAATTATATCACAAACGAGGCGATTGAAAAGATCGCCACGGCAACGAGAAGGTTCTGGGGTCTCGGTGATGGTCCGATCAGCAACGTCGTTCTGCTGATGGAGAACAACGGCATCATCATGGCCAGACATAGGCTTGACTGCGACTCTCTGGACGCCTTTTCCGAATGGCGCGACGGAGATATTGCGCCCTATGTCATTCTCGGAAATGACAAGTTGACGGCTGTACGGTCGCGGTTTGACGCTGCGCATGAACTGGCACATCTGATTTTGCATCGCCGAGTCCCTAAAAGTACTTTGAAGCAGAAACCATTATTCGCAATGGTGGAAGATCAAGCATTTCGCTTTGCAAGCGCGTTTCTCTTGCCAGAAGTATCATTTGCGACTGCATTTCGCATACCGTCGTTAGATACATTCAAATCACTGAAGGCCACTTGGGGGGCCTCCATAGGCGCAATGATAAAGCGATCTGAAACTTTGGGTTTGATTGGACCAGAACAAACTCAAAATCTATGGATAAACCGCACCCGGCGAGGATGGCGTATCTCTGAACCACTGGACGACGTGTTGGAGATCGAAAACCCTCGCTTTCTTCGGCGTTCACTCGATCTTCTTCTCCAAAGTGGTCGTTTGGTAGGACCAGAACTTGAGTCGCTCTTGGGACTGGATTTAGCCGACATCGAGGCGGTTTGTGGGCTTCTCCCGGGTGAATTACAGGATCACGAGGGTACTCCCATCCGTCTTATTCAGCCGAAAAATACAGGAACACATATGGACAGCCCTTGGAGAATTCCGTCTTCAAAGAAGTTCTAAAGAAAAAAAACCGTCATCGCAAGAAGAAGTCACCGTTCAACCTTCTGAATAAACCGGATGATGCTGACGACGTGGTTCACGATCAGCAAGCTCTCATCGCTCCCAAGGATCTGATTGTCGTGAGCCAGACTTTGCCGGTTCCGCACGGTGTTGAACAACTCCATCATCCCAATCGAGTTTTTCAAGATCCGTTCGGTGATCTCTGATTCAATAGTGCCATCCGCCTTCAGTGCTTTCGTGTACTCGCCCACCAACGCATGGATTGGCTTGGACTCGGCGGTGTCGATGTTGCGCCCTTGGCAGACTTGCCGGATGTACTTCACGCAGTAGGTGTGCAAACGGTCCAGAGCCGCTTCTGGTTTGCCGTCGTCGATGGCGTCACGCACGGATGAAGACAACAACTGGAATGCTCGTTCTTCTGACAGAACCTGTAATGCCGCAATGTCTTCGACGGCCATTCCTCCGAGAAGTCTGTTAGCGATTGCCACGGTTTTGTCGGAAATGTCTTTGGACGGTGCATATTGGAAAGTGACGTCAGCCAGTTGGATTAACTCGGAGATCACTTTTCCAACAAGGTGATTTTCCTCGGTCTTCCAAAAATGTCGAAGGCGGTTGGCCTTTGAATCACGGCTGGCGGCGTACTTCTCGTCCAGAATGTCGATCCCAACACAATCGGAGAAAAACTCCGCGAAGGTGCGGTTGCTGAAATTTATGACGTCGCCGCCCGACATTCGGAACGCTTCTTCCAGAACTCTTGTATCTGCAAACTTTAAATCAGCCACGGCGACCTCTCTCCCAGCATATTGCAGCATGGGGGTTGTCTCGCAGAAAGCATCGAACGACCGTCGTTCTTGCCCTTGCACCAGTTACTACGAGTTGAATGCCGAAGATATGCCACTTTTCAAATGGTACGATTTTACTTCGTGAATGCATTTGTCGGCGATTCAACAAGTTCGTTCCTGCTTTACAAAGATTTTTTCAGTTATGCAAAGGAGCCTTTACCGCATCCAGAGAAAGAAACAAAAACAGGCACTTTCACGGAGCCAAATCATAATGGCATCAAACGGACAAAATCTATTCAGCACGTTCCCAACGCCATCGGCTAACTTGGCAGTGTGTGGCATAACAAGGAATGACGGTAACTACTATTTGGCTACTACCGAAGTAGGACAAACATACACGCCGGGCGGCATTGATTTCGAAATACTCTCTTCCGGCGGAAGCAGTGACTTGACCGTCACCTTGAGGTGTCAGGTCGGCACCGCCTCAAGTATTTCTGTTTACTTAAACGGGGTCGCACAAGCTGCTCCAACAGGAGGCACAACTAACACCTTCTCTGTATGGACCTTGGCATCAGGATTAAACACCGCAACCCATTACCATGTCGCCGTTCGATTTCTTGGAATCACCTACTTCGAACTGACTCCGGCAAGCGGAAACCATATAACCGCCTCTTCCGCTTCGGCGTCGGGCGTGACAATCCAGCTACCAACAAACGGCTCCGGGTTTGCCGTCGCTCAATCTTCAATGCAATGGATGACTCCAATATCGCTGTTCAGCAGCGGGTCAACACCTTGGCTAACTTCTTCGGCTTCTGTGGAGATTTCACCCGGATGGCTTTGGGGGTCCAGTGGACAACCTAATTTCGGCTACACTCAAATCAATGACGCTCCTATTCGAGTCACGACCAAGGTAACTCAAGGAGCGGCAATATGGGTTTACACCAAATGTAATGCATCTTGGTGGGGATGCAGCTTCGGAGGAGAAGACATCAACATCATTCAATTGCCAGCGACCAACAATTGGGACTGGGTGATGTTGGGTCAATTGAACCCCCTTTCATCAAACGAGGTAAACGTAACAGCCGATTGGGCAATCTACCCTATCAAAACGGATGCAAGCACCAATGCGTTCACTTCACTCGGCGGAATTATGTGTACTGTTCCAAACGGTACATCAACTTCTGGTCTTGGCTTTCAAACCACCATCAACAAATCGAAGAGAATAGGTTTTGCCGGTGATTCCATAATGGAGAAGATTAGAGCGTTTGGATCAGCAACTACCGTAAACTCAACCGCCCGACTCGTTTCCAAAATGACCGGATACACGACATGTAATGCAGCCTACGGAGGCGCAAACTTTCAAGACAACCTAAGCAGTCAGATAACGGCTTTGACCGGCAGCACCGTAGTGCCTACGGAAATTGTTGTGCGCATGGGAACTAATGATGCGTTCTTAGGTCGTTCATCGTCCTCGATAACTACAGCTATGGCCTCTGCGGCCACGACGTTTTTGGCAACGGCAGCAACAGGCAATTTATATTTTATGGCGATCACAAGTCGCCTGTCATTTTCACCAGCAACAATCAACACCTACAATGGATACATTAAGGCGGGAATTGCATCCATCAATAACGCCCGAGTGCGTTTCTTGGATACACAGCTTGCAACAACAACAAGCGACCTGACAGCCGATAATGTTCACTTTCAAGATATAGCGAACATCAAAGATGCCCTTCAGATTGCTGCTGTGTTTGGAGCACCCGTGCCTACCGTTGCAACCTCATACGGAGTTTCAGTCGGAAACGCCACAGTCGGTAAAGCAGCAACGATCACCGCTTCTCTCAACGGCACATGCCCGCCGGGTGCGGTCATAACCATTGTGGCGACTTCTAACGAAACAATAACGCCAATTGCGATTGCGGCGGGTTCGTCGTTTGGAACTACGACTTGGATTCCGGCAGTGTCGGGGTCTATCACGTTGAGTGCAACGTCTGTCGTGAATGGAACATACGCCGCCAATAGTAGTAATTACAACGTAGGTTCATTGACCGATCCTAACTCGCAGGCAATTTCGGTATCGGCAATTGCTGGTGGTCGTCGTCATGTCGGTTCACTTTAACCCGCTCAACATAGGAAATAAATTTATGGGATATTTACTCAAGAAATCTTCGACCACTCGTCCGCTTCTGTTTCTTCTCGTGTCGTCCACGGACCACATCACTGGATTAACAGGTGCTTCGGTAACCGTTACAATATCAAAAGCTGGTGGTTCATTTGCAGCACCATCAGGCTCATTAACAGAGATTGCCAATGGATGGTATCAGGTTGCTGCAAACGCAACCGACACTAATACCAATGGACCATTATTGCTCCATGCAACTGCTGCTGGCGGTGACCCCACAGATGACAGATTTGAGGTCGTGTCATTTGATCCAGACAGCGCAACCAATCTCGGTTTATCTAATATTGATGCGGCTATCTCCAGCCGATCCGCTACCGGCGCACAGATGGACCTTGTGAACGCTCCGAATCCGACAGCAATCACAGCCATTCAGAGTGGCTTAAGCAAGCCCGGGACCGCCCAGACTATTACGCCAGCAGATAGTTCGGCAGCGACTACTGCCTATGCGACGATTGCCACAAACCTGAACGCAACGGTTTCAAGCCGCAGCACATATGCAGGCGGTGCAGTCGCTTCTGTGGCAGCACCCGTTCAACTCGACTTCACGCAAGCAATACCAACTTCAAACACGGCCCAGACGGTTGGTGATGCTTTGAATGCAGCAAGAGCGCAAGGTTTCGGAAAGTGGGTCATTTCGGGGACGACTCTTACAATCTTTGCTGCTGACGGAACAACTCCGGTCAGGACATTCACACTCAACAGTGCGACAGCACCAACGAGTAGGACTTAATAGATGTTGATCGAACAGGGCTATTGCGATGAGGGAAGAATTGTTGTTCAGGGGCTATCGGTATTCACCGCAGAGCAGACCTCCCATTTGATCTTGCAAGGTTTGGGAGCCGATCAGAATCTGGTATTACAAGGTTACACGTCCCAGAGAATAATAAGACGAACACAAGCCCTAAATTCAATTGTTCCTCATTTTAAGGTGTACGGTACAAATTCGGTTGGTGGTATAAATTTGAAGGCGATTAGATATGGATACCATCCTGTTCTAACGAGGTATGCCACACCGATCTGGATCGAGATGTCCACGCTACCGTGTGGATTGGAAATAAGATACACCTTGGATGGGTCGTTGCCAACCGCTACATCGGAGATATACACCAGCCCGATACGTTTTGAGGAAAATTTATCATCCTCTTACGATAATCGCGTTAAGGCTGCTGTTTTTGACGCCAACGGAGGCACCCGACGTAGCAGCACAGCCGAAACAACGTTCGGTCTTATCATTCGATCGTGATTAAGCGAACTTTGATCAGGAGAAATAATATTATCTCAAGAGTACGACATTGAGAGTAATCCGGTAGTGCAAGGATACTCCGTTCGTGAGAAGTAGACAAACCCGAAAAAGAGGTAGCAAGAATGATTTTAACTGAAGGATACAATTCCAAAGGAAATCCGATTACTCAAGGTTATCTTGGGGATGCAACATCATTAATCGCTATGAACTCAAACCCAGTTAGGAATGCACCGCCCTTGGTCTTACTCAACGGTAGTAAGTTGGGTATGATAAGCCAGATCGATCAAATGACAGATCGTTTCATAAACGTACCTATTGTCCGATCATCTGTAAGGATCGAGCTTGTGTCTCCGTTTCTGGACTCTGAAATCAGATATGAGACGAATGGAAAAAATCCGAATGACAAGTCGAAATTGTACAAAGGCGCACTCATGTTTGATCGGAATATTACTGGAAGCGATCGCACTGTGATCAAGGCAAGGATTTACGACAAGAGGAATTCGAACCTAAAAAGCCGAATCATCAGGATTCAATTCAATATCACTTAACGAGGGGATAAAAATGCATTATCGAGAAAAATGGGTCATTGAAAATCTAACGGACAAACATCTTGGAATTGGCGACTTGCCACGACTTCCAATCTTGGAACCCGGTCAACGATTGGACTTGCTCCGATTCCACACCAAGGAGCAGGCGCAGCAGTCACGATTGCTGGTCTCTCTGGCACAGCGTTATTGGGTATCGCTAACAAAGATTATTGATGGAATTGCTGAACACGTGCAAAGAGGTCAATTCGCCGCAGCTACGGCTCCAAAAAACTGATCAGCACGTGATTCGCTATTTCTTGACCGGTCGAACAACTCTTGGCGCAGGCGGTGTCGAAGTTTTCCCACCGCCACCAGAGGTTTGTGCAGACTGCTCCCGAACTACACGAGGCCTATGCGGAGTTGCCGAAAAACCATCGCCGGTCGGTGAATCGAACGTGATGTGTTTTGGCTGATTTGTTCGTTTCATATCAAACTCTAATTATTCCTTGACGATGTTGGTGCTTGTGGACGTTTGCGGATGAACCACTCTGGGAGCATGGGGCACTGACGTTCTGGTCTCATCAGTTGAACCGACTGATGCTGCCGATGCGAGCGGCGCAGCAGACGAAACTGCCTGAAGTACAACACGTGGTTCATGTGGTGCCGCTGACAATCCAAGAAAATCACCGCCTTCGTTGGTCATTTTCTGGATCAGATTCGCTTGTTTCGGTTCTTCTGCCATGCTGAACTCCTTACTTGTTCGGCTTTGGAGCCGGTGGTGGTTGAATGGGTCTGGGGCCAATCTTTGTCGGTACTCGTGGCGTATGTGGTGAACCGGTGCTGTTGATGTCACCTTTAGCTGGTATCGCACGGATAGGTTGAGGTTGGTTTGTGCTCAGGGTGTTCTCACATTTTTCCAAACGAAAATTACAAGCGTCAAGATTCCGAGCAGGAAGCTGGCGAGGCTAATCCAGTTAAATGCCTCGATTAGATGATTGCGTTTTACTCGGCGAATATCTCCAAGTACCGTTTTCCAAAAGTCTGGTAGCGCATCGTAATTTTCGTAATGCTTATCCAAGATTCTTCGTTGTTTCCTAAACGCCGAATAACACGTTTGAAGATTGAACATAATGAGTGCCAATGGCAATCCAAACAGCATCCATGAAAGATACAAAAACTTGATGCTTTTAAGATCGGCATTGGTAGTGGGCTTCAAGAAATCTTTGACAATCGTGAGCGAAAACCCAAGAGCTACACCGGCGAGCGTCAGGATTCATTTGTCGTACCCCTCACCTTGCTTCTGCTCGGCATCAAGCAGTTCAGAGCGGTATGTTTCATAATGCTTGTCATCGACCTCTCGCTGCTTCTCCTTGTCGATGACGGCTGCGACTGTTTCGACTGGCGGTAATGGTGCCGGTGCCGAAACAATTTTCGCAGTCGGATCTGTGTGCTTCGCCTTTCGATTTTGTCGTCGCTTATTGCCCATTCGATCAGCGTGAACTTCTGCGTCTTGATCCTCGTGCCTGTCGGATAGCGGCCTCGGACACACCAGACACGCCAAACAACGACTTGATCAGATCGACAGCCCCACCAATAAACTGACCAAGCTTGCGTTCTTCCCAAGCGACAATCAGATCACGAAGGATGACGACAACAACCAACCCGATTAGCAGTGGAAGCCAACCGAGAAACATTTGGAGCATCGGATAAAACAGTGCATTCATCAGTTGATCTTGGACCGGGTTCATTATCCCACCTTTTGTTGGAATCGCCGCATTTTACGTTCCGAAAACAGTGCGTCCATAAAAAACCCCTAACACCCGCAATTATTTCTGCTGTTTTCCGAAAATCTACCAGATATGGTGCTGTGCAAATTTGTGTATCGGACCCGTAGTTTTTTCTTGACGGCTTGAGACTGTTCTGTACGGTATCCGGTTGGTGTGTTTTACGGCCCTTTGGGTCAAGGATTTGCAATGGCAAAAGGTTTGGATGGTCGCAGCCGTGACAACAACGGCCAAATACGAGAAAAGCGTGGCGACACGAAGGTTGAGACGCTTCGAAAGGAATACGGACCCGGCTTTGCACCGGGCGTCCGCAGCGATGCCACGCTGGAAACTCTCCGTGAGCGAACCGGTCAGTCATTGTCCGAAATGCTCAAAGACAAGAAGTGATCGAACTGACAGTGACGGATCACTGCACTCGATTTCGAACGGAATCGCAGAACTCACGGACATGCTGCGCGCTCGACGCAGACATCCGGCCATCCATGATCATCAGGTCTATCTCGTCACTGGGATATTCTCCACGCCGCAGCTTGATGCCCATCAACGTCGAATTTCGTGACAGTCTGCTGATCATCGGATCGGCGGCAATCAACTCGTCCACCGTGGGCTGACGCTGTTCCGATTGGCCGAACGCAGGTTGTTGTAAAGACTGGCCACGTGCCAGTGCCGCCTTCCTTTCCAAATCAGCTACATCTTGGCGGGCACGGTTGAGTGTCTCTTCTTGAATCTCTTTAGATCGCCGCTGTTGTTCCGCCAGCTTCCGAGAGGCACCGAGGCCAGACACGTACATGGTGACTACGAACACGACGATGCAGACTGCGCCAGTGACAGCACCGATCTTCGCCATTCGATTTGGGAGAAGCCGCTCAAACCGCTGCGACATGTTTTGGGTCGAATGGTCGTCGGAGCTTGTGATTGGAGCCACCGTGGAAGGAACGGGCTTGCGTTCCAACGTGGCGATGAACTCGGAACGGCACGTGGGACATCGGATCGCCCGGTTGAGATAGGCATTCGGCACTTCGGTTTTGGCCCCACACGTGCAGAGAACCTTTGGCATAGAGAAACTCCCCGGAAACTGAGAATTGGCGTCGTACTTCCGATAACGAAACGATATCATGCCGTGATAACGAACCGGTATCAAGATCGTCGGAGGGGATACTTTTCGGCGTGCCGGAAAAGTCCCAACACGCCCTCATCTACCGAAACATTCCGGCGTTGCTGCTGAAGATGCGGACAGATGCAGACTTCACCCAGCGGGACTTGGCTGCAAAGTTAAAGAAGTCCCAGCCGTGGGTTCACAAATCAGAGATTGGCGAGCGGCGCGTGGACATCGCCGAGTTTGTCGAGTGGTCGGTTGCCTGTGGCGTTGATCCACTTGATGCGTGCAAGAAGATCATTTCGGCGCGAAAATCATAACTTGTTTACCGCAAGCCAATCGATCACCGCATAAATCTTCTGCAAAAAGATGGGGAACGCATATAAATTCCCGTGTGCATCTGATTGCTGAATTACCGAACCAGTTGGATGACCGGCAGCATTCCGTTGATTTCGGATGATGTCAAAGATTCCCGCCAGTTGAACATCGAGCAGATCATCGACATCTTTGGGCAATTTGCCCCGTATCTTTCCGATCAGCATTTTGTGGAACTCTTCGAACTGGGATTTGATCTGCCGCCCATCGGTTTTCTTGCGGAAGGCATCGTCTGACGGTGATGGCAGAGAATTCGCACATGCTTCGACCAGGAGAAGCAATGCCTTCTCCGATGCGCAGCCCAGTGTCACCGTGGAGGCGAGATAGCAACCGATCCGAAATGTTTTCAGGCTCTCCGTGAGGTATGTAATGATCACGTCGTCCACGGCGGGAATCTCCTTCTTGATCTTGGAGAGGTAGCCCTCGGGATCGAAAGGCGACGGCATCGCGCCTGCCAACATCTCCCTTCCCATTGCGGTCACATGGTAATGCGGCAATCTGGGATTACATTTGTCGAAGCCCGGCCTGACGATACCTTCAACGAGTAGATCATAGAAGATATCGTTTACCTGAAGTGCTTCAGCATCAGTGAGGTGAGCGTCCCCAGGCGAGCTTACATTGGCGTAACCGGTCGCGTTTTGCCAATGCTGCGGTGGTCCAACTGGCAGTTTGCGTTGAGCCGCTAACATTTCCACCTTGCGATACAGAGCGATCTCCGACTGTGGAGGCTGCTGCGGATTGAATGGCTGTCTGATGACGTCAAGGACCAGTGAACGCATTTGAGCATCGGTAATTGGCATGGACCGAGTATCGCAACGATGGGGCTGAAAAGCACGGTGATCCCGCTTGCCATGACAATGACAACGTTTTATAATCTTTTTGTGATGGTGACTTCCAGAGTATTCTCCGCAGGGTTGGGGCAAGGGCGATAGCCCTCATATCTTCACGTCTGTACATCCTATCGCTTTCGATCCCTTTTCCGGGATTTCCATGAGCAGCCTCTTCGATCCAAAACCAATTCCAACCGCCGCGCCAGATGCACCCGCGCAACCAGTCGAGCCGATTCTGACCAAAGAAGAACGTGAGCGTCAAAAACTGGAGCGCATCGCCAAAGAAAAGGCCGACTTGGAAGCGAGCATTGCCCGAGGCGAAACCGACAGCGTTCGCAATCGAGTGGCATATCTGTTGAACCAGAATGCAGAACTGCGCAACAGCGACATCGAACTGGTTATCAATTTTTGGAGAACGTTTCACCCAGACGAAGTGGGCCGAGAATACATCGCCTACGAAAGTCTTCGAAATGTCACCACGTATAATTCGATTGTGCGCGCCAGAGCGACGATCCAGAATACCTACAAATTATTTGTCTCGGATGATGCTGTGGCGAGCCATCGCGAGGAACTTGAGAATTCCGTACGAAAGAAGCAGCGGGCGATCAGCAGTTCTTCGGTGCCATTCATCCAGGTGTTCAGCGATGAGAGCGGCAAGACTGAACGGCATTATGTGATCGGCAGTCTCTGGATCAATGATGCTGAACACCATGCGTACAAGTTGCAGCATCAGTTAAACGAGTGGAGAAAAACTCTGGATCAGGAAAGGGAATTGAAGTTCACCAATATTACTCGGCAACGGGTGGACACATATCTGAATCTATTTGAAACCGTTATGGGGTTGTCAGAATACATCGGTTTCAAGACGGTCGTGCTGGCGCGAGATGACGCGCGATCCAGGCCCGTCGAAGATGCGATCTTCCGACTGTACTATGAGTTGGTGGTAAAGGGTTTGCAGCACGAAGCTGACTCTGGCCGGATAGCATGGCCTCGGAACGTCAACATCTTTAAGGACCAAGATGAGGGTGCCGACAAACTGCACCTGTCCCAACTCGGCGAGCGGTTACGGGTGGATTGCCCAAAGGTATTTGACAATCAAGCCCAGATCAGGGAAGTGAACACGATGGACTCGTCCAAGCACATTCTGATGCAGGTCGCTGACATTTTTACTGGTTCGGTAAACAGAATTGTCAATCGCCCGGTCGATGGCGAGCGAAATCACAAAGATGAAGTTGCTGATGCCATCATGCACATGTTGAAGATTGACCCAGCGAACTTGAGCGGTGACATCACTCAAGATTTCGTCCGCATTATTCGGATGTGACGAATTTCGCGCCAGATGAGTTGTGAAACTGCGCGCCAGATCACGTCAGCCGTCGTTTCAGGTTTCGATCATTAATGACCGCTTCAAATCACAGCCGTTAGATCCCCCTCGGTGGTCGAATTATCGGTCATCGTTATTGGCGCGCAGAAAAAGAGCCCGGCTTCCAACCGGGCTTCTGTTAGAGAGAGGTTTTACGCTTCAAGATCAGGTCGCGGGTTCAGTTTCATTAATTCCGAGCATGTCTATGAACCGCCTACTGACGCCTAAAACTCCGTCATCAATGAGATAGTATCCAACGTGTTGGTCGCCGAGATACGCACAGCCGCTCTCGGCCTGCGCATTTTCATCGTAGTCGTTGCGTCCGAACGCAATCTCTCCACGACCCCACGCTGCTCGAATTTCCTCTTCGTTGATACTGCATTCTCCTTTGATAAAAAGTGTCGCTTGAAATGTGACGGTAAAGTCACGAGGGTCAACGGACGTACCGTCATTTGGTTGAGAAATGTTTTCCATCCCAGCCGCATCGACCAGCCCGCAGAAAAGCAAAAGCATTACACGAAATGCTGGTTAGATTTTTTGCATTTCGTGGAACCGTCATCCAACCAAGAATTTTGGTCGATGGGGGCTGGATAACCCAGCAATGTGTTTGGGTGGAACAGTGTCATCCTATTAAGGAGAACAATATGCAGCGACAGTTTACGTATCGGAAGTCAGAGTTCGTAATCATCCACAAGGACAGTCTCGTGGCCATCTTGGCCGGTGACCGCTCCGCAGCAAAGAAAAAGCTCGATAAGGGCGATTACAAGGTAATCAGCACAACCGAGGGAGATCCTGTGGTTGGCCTCATAAGTCAGACTTTGGTAGCAGAAGATCCCAGCCCGCATGAGTTGGAGGCGATGGCTTATCTCGAAGCATCGGAAAAGATGTACGGTTGGGAGAATCCTCCGGCCACAGCGACGGCGGCTGAAGCTAATCATTTGGACTACGAAGACAGTTTGAATTCTTGCCGATAAGGAGTATTTTGGACTCGTTGTTCGACACCTTTCTGACCAAGCGTCCACAATCCGACGTGGGCAATGACATCCTTAAATGTGGGACGCTTAGTTTTACTTTAACTTCGAATTATCGGCGCATGATGAGAATTCATGGTTGATCCGATACGGCTTTATAGACCGAGCGTCTCGCCGCTTATCTGCCAAGATTATGCTGTGTAGGTGGGACGCTCAATTTTTTATTACATCTAAATAGCGATCCCACGGCACTGCGCAAGCAAAACGGTGGGCACCTTGCGTACGGTGAAAAAGTTCCGATCAAAAGGAGTGCCTGTAAAACGGTGTTGTACCTCGTGAATTCATTTCTATTTCCATTTTAATTGCTTATCCCTTCGATGACCGCAGCATCATGGTCATCGTTGGTGCAACTATTTCTTCTCACGGTTGCTCCCTTGACGTGAGGTATCCAGCATTCTGCTTGGGTTAGGTGCCGCAAAGTGACCAGCGTTAAAAGACCGGTCATCTTCGAGACGCGCATATCTGCGTTTATCGAGTGGGCCAAGGGACAGATGCGCCTCTATGTTCTAATCTCTGAAAAATGGATGAAAAAATGAATTCCGTCATGTACTCATGACTGACTACGAAGTAGTCCCTACCTATCACCTTCTCTATCATAGATCACAGAGGGCATTCTTCTTGAAGACAATGACTAACTACGCGCATGGAAAAGTAATATTTGTAATTGAGTGGAATTCTCATTTTTCATATCAAGCTTGACGAAAGGTATCAGTGAACCCTAACCAAAAAGGAGACATCTCGAATGTACGGACATCAGATTACTATTCGAAAGAAGAAACTTGCTCGTCTTAAGTTTGCTACCTACGAGGACTACATGATGAGCGACTTGTGGCAAAAGAGGAAAAAAGCATACGAAGCCAGGGTTCCAAAGATCTGTGTATATTGCGGTTCAAGTGCATCTGTTGAATTACATCATAAGATGTATGACCGACTTGGCGCAGAAACCGACAATGATCTTGCTTGGTTCTGCTATGAACATCATGTGGTGGCGACTCAATCAGAAGCTATGCCGAAACCTGTCACTCCAATGCAATCTACTTTATTGGCGCAATTACGATGTCCACATGATATCTCGGAGTGGACCAGTTGGGATGCGTCCAAATGGATTGATAAGAAGCTACATCCAGCTACGAAGCATTGGTGGGAGAAGAAAACGAAGTTTCAAGCACCTGTGGAAAATTACACTACCGACCTACTCCAGAAGATTGTGAATAGCACGGACAAGGAATGGGAAGAACAAGACATTCGGTAATCTTGTTAGCTTGCAACAATGAGTGACTCATTTAAGTCAACGGTTCCCATCACATGCTGTTCGAGGGTTGAGTTTTAAGCAGCCAAATATGACCGCTTTATCACCCGCCGCCTCATTCACACAATTAAGTTCATCGACCTTGCTTCAGCCTAATTAGGAGGTACTCTCCAGCCCGCTTGGAAGGAGGTTATTAGCCGCCCAACGGAGTGGGATGACGGCCTCCTTTCGTGAGAGGCATCGGCTCAATGTGTACCGCGCGTCGTGGCGTTTGAGAGCCGATGTCTTTTTATTAATTATCCGACGAGAACAACATGGCTACTCTTTTATTCGGTGGCGCGTTCAACCCATTGACTCACGGCCATCTACTAACTGCCCGCGAGGCTATGGAGCGTGAAGGCTTCCGCAAGGTTATCTTCATCCCGACTGGTCGCACACAACTTAAAGATGACCTTGCTCCATTCGAGCATCGACTGGCTATGTTGAAGCTCGCTATCGAAGGGCAAGATGGGTTCGAAGTCTCTGATTGGGAAGGTGAGCAAGCCAAGCTGGGCAAGAAGAGCTACAGCATCGACACCTTCCGGCATATGCGGACTGTGGTCGACGATGAACTATCGTGGCTGATCGGCAGCGACAATCTCGACGGCCTGGTTAAATGGAACAACTTCGAGGCAGTTAAGGAAGAGATCAGGTTCATTATTCTTCGGAGGCCCGGCTCTACGAGGACTCTACAACAGTTGCGCTCCTTCACTTCGAGGCTGGGTATAACCGGCAAAGTTATCCAGGCGGCGATGCTGGATATCAGTAGTACAAATGTTAGACGACGAATTAGACAACAGTTAAGCGTTCGATATCTGGTTCCAAAAGAGGTTGAGGATTACATCCATGCCAACGGATTGTATGGAGCCGAAGGTTGCGACGAGTATTCCGCCTTGGGCGCGCAGGCACGGACTGCATGAGCCGTCAGAATATCGACCGTGATCGGCACGCACTATTACTTCCGACCGCCTACGCTCGATGCAGACGCATTTGCCTCGGTCTGTAGGGATTTGTCATTGCTGGGCGTTTTTGTATCTCTGCTTTCTCGCGTCCCGGTTACGAAGATCGACCTCGACAAATTCTGGTGACGATGTGTCAAAGGGATCATTTGGCTGCGGCGGCGCGATGAATACGAGAGCCTGAATAGATTTGTATATGACAAAATAAAACATGTTCATATCCGGTTTATCCGGCTGATAAGCTCGTTTGCCAACGAACACAGAGTCGCCTTCGCCGAAAGTGTTGAATTCAGGCTTTAACTGTGCAAGTAAAGATTGAGTATCAATTTCGTAGGTCATGCGAGGATCGCAACGCACCGTAACATGATAGGTCGCTGGCACCGGCTTGCCGTGGATATGGAAGAAAAGTCCACGAGCAATCTTTCCAAAGATGGCGTCAACCCGTTGACGATTAAAGCGAAAGGAAGGTTGATCACCGACGTAAAGTCCTGTTGCGGTGGTCATCGGAACCATTTGCAAACTACCGAAGATGTCATTCGACAACGCATTGTCCTTGCTTACATGATTTTTGATTGATCCCTTTATCATCTGCTCCAAGAGAGGATGCGACCCATCCTTCGCCCACATAGCCATAATACTGCGGAAGTATCCATCGTGCAGAGACCAGTACCTATTGCACCTACCGCAGCATCGCACCGTTACCATGCGGTTGGGGAGGGGCGTGCCGTCCCACAAACACTGCGGCACGGGATGATCCATATCCCAGTCAGTCGTGATTCTCCCACAATAGGCGCACAGTTTAAAATGTTTTTTAGGCATGGGCAGGTCACCGGTTAGTTCAGTTAGTGCCGCAATGATGAAGGATCGTTGCTGGATCGACATTACATAACTGTGCAATTTCGAGGACAGTCTTTGTGAACGCCGCCATAACCGGAACATGACTCACGGCCATCGAAGCATAAGCTCTAATCTTGGACGGCTTCGGCTCTGATGCCTTTGCTTCTTCAGCCAAGTTATCCAGTGCTTCATCTGCATGTTGCTTTGCCTCTGCGGGAACGTCGGCAAGCTGGCCGCGTGCAAGGGCTAACAATGCGTTGATCGTGGTGATCGTATCGGAGCGGGACCGCGTGACTGTTTGAACGCTGTTAACACTGCGGTTCTGGACCGCGCCGACTGTCGAGTCGTTGATGTTGAAAATATCACCCATATGAATGTTCGCCTTTACCTGTCCGGCTTCTGCGGTACTGATCTCTTCAACTTGTGCAATTCCGGCGCGCGTCAATACGAATAAATCTTCCCAGGCATCATGCAGACGCCCCTTTGGTTCAACATATCCATCTGTGACCAGCCCCACGACCTCACGTTTAACATCTGCTTCTTCCATGACAAGTCGGCGCGCCAAATGAAGAGTTCCAAAGAGATTATCGTGCTTTCCGACAACAACCGAATAAGCAGTCAAAAGCAAAAGATGCTTGAGGTCGAGTCCAAAACGTTTGCGCGCGGCAAGGAATGCCGCGTTGTTTAAGGTTACTTTTGCTGACCGATTTCCGTCGAAAATCTCAAGATCTATCAAGCCGCAGCCAGCCAAAGCACGCAAATCAGAGAGTTCGCCGGGTGTGAAAAAATGGTGTGAGAAATGTATACCAGTTTTGTCCTCGCCATAGGCACAACTCCAATAGAACTCAACACCCACCGCGCGGCTGGCTTGCACCAAACCATACAGTATGACCTTCTGAATTGGCCGGAGATCTGTAAAAATGGCCATGTGGCTCACTCACTTCGATTTGGGATGAATAATCTGTTCAATCGCCTGTTTCTCTACACCCAGTTTTTCACAGACGGTCGCCATCGAGGTTTGGAACGAAGCAACGCCCGACGCCAACATCATAGCCATTGCAACATACGTCTTCATCTTTCCCAGATGGGGCTTGCCTGTTCTGACCTCCTCCTTCGCATGTTCGATCTGCTCTTCGGCCATTTTCCGGGTTGGCTCATCGAGCGATGACAGGTGTGCCTTGCTCTGTTCGAGCAAGTCCAGCACTTGTTGTAGATCAGATCCGATGGTCTGCGTCACCACTTGTGAACTGTTAACCGTGCCAGACTGGATGCCACCAACCGTCGAATGGTGGATGTTGTATGTGTCGCCGCTCTTTGGAACCTCTTCCATAGGATCTTCCTCTTGCTCCTGTTCAGCAGCCAGGGCGGCTCCTTCCGGCGTCAACTTAAACAACCCGCCGTATTCCCCGTGTGTGTTAAGGAACCTCGCATATCCCTTGTTCGCGATTTGTTTCATTGCGCCAGAGATCGCATCAAGGGTCCAACGGTTCAAATTCTTCGCAACGCCGTCAGCCAAAAATTGCTGATTGATGTCGCCGCCCGCTTCGGCATATGCGGAGCAGAGGATGATATGCTCATCTGTACTTAATTGGTTCAACACTTTGCCTCGCCCAAACTGGCGTAAATTTGCGAGGTGTGACTTGTTCGATGCCCGAATTCGTCCAGCGTTGGCCTCTCGCTCGATTTCCACCCATCCACGCTCTTCCAAAAAATTAACATCAGCAGTTTTGGCTGCGAAGAATTCGACAACATTGACGAACCCAATCCTCTCGTCGGCGATCATCCACAGCAATTTGATGCCCTGGGCATCGCACTTTCTGGTGCCGTTTACGATGTTGTTGATCAATCCCTGATGGATAAGTGTCAGGTTCCGATACGATTTGATTGACTGCATCGCTTTCCTTTCGATGTGTTGCCACGCTGGATCTGACCTGTAGGCCGTATCTTTGGCAATGATCTCTTCGGCGAACCTGACGCCAGCCGTGGTTAGTCCAGTTGTCTCGGTCCCATCCTTCATGTTGCCCCAAACCACTCGATTGGTCTTGGCCGCATGTCGCACGAGAAGAACAAACTCGGCATTGTTCACGCCGAGAGCCGCAATGATCGGCGCGGCGTCCACAACCCGGCCAATGACCCCATTCGATGCCTCGTAAATCTTCGCGAGGAACTGGATGTACTGCTCGCTGATTTCTTTGTCAGATTTGCCCGCAAATGGCTGGCTCATGGTCGCGATAGCGTACCGAACAAAAACAAAACCTGCAAAACTGGTCCAAACCGGCAACGTTGATCTTTTCCGATGCCCAGACACAATGCTGGGCGAGAAATCCTTGAAGAGATTGTTCGTTCAGATCAGGGCACCGAATGTTGGTTCGACAACGCAAACAGCCAGACGAAATTGATCCTACTGTCGTTGGCAGAGTCACAGACGACGTGATTGCTGCTCTCCAAGGCATCATCACCGCCAGTGGCAAATTTATCGTCAATCCCACGCTTTGGTATGGCCGCAATCGGCAGGGTAAGGTGACCGTTCAGGTCGTGAACTCGGCCACGTTTCTGTCCAAAACTTTTCAGAATTTCATCCAAGTGCAGCGTGGATGGGAAAAAGAGAAGGTTCTATCTGGGCAGCGTATCGACGCCTATATCGAACTTCCATCCGAGCCAGGCTTCAATCTGGACAAGGCCCAGATGGGTCGTTTCCTTGATCAATACACGACAGCACATCCAGAGGCGAGCGTTGACGCGATCTTTTTCCGGTACGGTAAGCGAAGCTGCTTCAATCTGTCAGGCTTGGACCAATCGTTCCACGGGTATTTTGCCCAAGCTTCAGTAACGACGAAGGTTCGTGTCGGCTTGGAATTCGAAACGGGCAATATCGCCAGTTCATTTCGTTCGTTGAACAAATTGAACTTTCTGTTTCGTAAGGGCGAGATCGACGCAGGGGTGTTCATTACATCGGTGGACAAGGCAACTACGGCCACCAAGATTTGGCCGGTGTCCAATCGCAATGGCAGTTTTGAAGAACTTGAGAACCGCAACTACCATGAAACGATCACGTTTCCGATCTGGGAGTTCTCGTTTGCGCCAGACGGTCTGGACATAGCTGCACCATACCTGGGTGCAAACGGCAGCACTTTTGTGCCTGCGAACACTGGCCGCACGGTGACAATCGGCGGGCTCCCGTATGAAGAGTGGACTGGCGATGGCAAGGAACTGCTGAAACTGGGTTAATCAGACCTCAACTTTTGCTTTGCGTTTTTTGTTGTCGGTGTGGGTTTTCTTTTGCCCTGCACCAGCAGTTCGGCGGTCCTCAACGAAGTCATCGTATTCGTGGTGGTGAAGGTCGCCTCCCTCCAGCCGCTCAATGATTACGTCGCAGTTTTCAAGCTCCATGCCGATCCAGTGCCGGTGCGTATGTTCACAGACATCGAATGTCGTGCCAGCACCGCCGAATGGGTCCAGTACCACGTCGCCTTCATTGGTCGAGATCTGAAGCACTCGGTTCAGCAATTTTGTGGATAGCTGATTGGCTTTCCGTTTTTTGCTTTTGAATTTCCAGTGGCGCACCGGTGGGATGTCATCCCAAACGTCGGCAAGGTTGACACCTTTCGGGTTCATGGCATCCCGGTGACCGCCGTAATCCTTGACCTCACCGCCGCAGTGACGGCATAGCTTGATCGGCGTGCGCACGTTTTTGAACGTTTTCGGCCTTGGCCCTTTGACGTAATACAGCAGACTGTAGTGGCTGGGATACAACCGCCCTTGGATCGGCAGGGACAGTTTGATGTCTACGGCGATCCAGTGTTTGAATGTCATGCCGATGTCATTCAAATGCGCGCCGAGAAGAATGTTCCATTTTGGCAGATTATACAAAAAGAATGATCCGCCCGGCTTCAGCGTTCGGGCACATTCATTGATCCATGCCTTGCACCACTCGACGTATTCGAGTTCTGGGCGGCGGTCATCGACTTTGGTGCCCGAGCCGTAAGTTTTTCCAATATTGAATGGCGGATCAGCAAAAACGGTGTTGATGCTTTCATCTGCGATGGTGGGCAGAACTTCGAGACAGTCACCGTCGAACAAAACCCCCATCGTCGTCGTCAGTATTGCGGACGGCATGGCTTTGGGCTTAAAAATGCCGTTGGGGTTCCAAGGTTGTCCGAACTTCAGTTGCGGCTGCATCACGTCCATTCTACGACTCGTTGCCGTTATTGCCCAAAATATCGTGCGCGTAATATACACACGATACGACATGGGACGGGAGCGAGATCCGGCGTGATTGTCAAGGGAAACGAGCGGCCAAAATGTTCCGTGGGATCGAGCCCGTCATTTGAAAGTATCATTCAGAACAGCCGACAGTGGTACCTCGCCACGCTGCAACTGCTAATCCACCACCAAGCCCGCCGCATCCACATACTTCTGATCCGGCTTCGGCGGCGGTCCATCCGCAGGCACATCCTTGTAAACGCAGTCCACCGCAACAATGTGCGACTCGTTCGCTCAATCAACCGGTGTGCCCTTGGACCATTCCTCGCCTGCTTCTTCGTGATCGCAGCGTTCAGTCTGTCGGCATAGTCAGCATTCCGAGTTTTGCCCTTACGGGAGAGTAGGATCGCGGTGTCCCAAACAGAGTGCAGATTGGTCGCTCTTTGCCGCGCCAGAAAGAAAACCAGCCGTTTATTCCCGCCCTTATCGCCGTTCCGGTCGGCACTGATGAACCACCGCAGATCAAAATTGCTCGTGTGGATGACGAAGGGCCTGACGCCGAATATCGGTGTGCATGTGAACTGGCGGTCTTGGTCGGCATTGACCTTATGGAGTGATATGCCTGAAGCATGCGCGGACGAGACTTACAGAGCAAAGCAGTATGGTGAAGGAATTCTTTGAATTTCTTCGAAAAGATGGATAACATCATTTAACAGAGGTCCGAAATGTCATTTCGATTTGATATATCCAAGGTGACGCAAGCAGCAGCGTTGTTGCTTGCCCGTGAACCAAACTACAGAACTGAATATTTGCGGCTACTGAAACTTCTTTATATTGCAGATCGGGAGAGTCTTAAGGAAACTTATCGGCCCATTACCGGTGATGAGGTAGTCGCGATGAAACTCGGTCCCGTTCTCGATGGGACGTATAATCTGTTGAAGCCAGCCGGCACCGATACTCGTTGGAAGTCTTTCATCAAGACGGACGGATATTTTGTACAGTTGTCCGCTGATCCAGGGAGGGGCCAGCTTGCAGTATACGAGAGAGAAAAGCTTGCTAATGTCTCCTTCCGGTACAAGAACCATTCTTGGACACAAATGAGCGATGTGACACATGACTTCCCTGAGTGGAGAGATCCCGGGAATTCTATGTATAGCATTCCGCTTTCAGCAATACTCAAAGAAATCGGACTTACTGTGGACGAGATTGCGGATATTGAGCGGGATAAGCTCAGTGAGAAGTATGAGGATCACGTCTTTGGGGTATAACTTTGTTTAATCCCGGATACGCATACATTACGAAGCAAGATAACAGAAATGTCGATATTGGACATCTTTGTATAGTGATTTGCCGTCCGTTCCTTGATGGCAACAACAATCTTTTCACTTTAATAACGAAGACGAGCAAATGGAAAAGCACAAAGGACCAGTCTTGCATTCTTGAGCGGGCGGAACACCCATACTTGACAGAACGGTCCATTATTTTTTATCGAGACACCTATCCCTGCGCCATCTCGATGCTGGAGCAAGGCAGAAATAGTTCGCTGATAGATCGTCGAGATGACGTTAACACAGATTTGTTGCAGCGAATTCTCGAAGGCGCAATCAAATCCAAATTAATGAAGCCAGACTACAAAGATATTTTGGTGAGGCAGCAACTTGTAAGTCCAGAGTTTCTTGCTGCCAATCCGTACGAACCTTAAGTTTTGCCGTGTACCAAACCAGTTCAAAAGACCAGCATCGATCTGATGGACTGATATAATCCAATCATGTGTGGACGATACCGATCGAGCAGAGCAGATCGCCTGGCGGCAGCACTCGACGCGCCGTACGAAGAGTTTTCCGAAACACGCATCATCCGTGACACACTCAATACGTTGCAGACCGAATACACCCAACCGCTGACCGCCGAAGATGCGCTGGCGATCCTGCTGAACATGGGCAACCTGTTTTCAGTTCTGCGATCTACACCGACCAGAGACCTTTGATTTACGACCGCCAACGTGCGCTCAAGAATAAAAAAATCATGCAATCCACTCCTTTAATCGCTCGGCCCCGCGCCTAACCGAGAAGGAGTTTAACGATGCGTCAGGATCATACGAATGCCGTCCGAAGTATTTTGTCCGAACTCGCGCAGTCACACATGAAATCTGCACTCTGCTTGAGCCAACTCCAAGATTTCTTTGCCACCGATCCAGATGTGCGCAGCGATAACAGCGATGTGCCCCGCGCCGATGAGAATACATTCTGCATCTACTGGCGGAACCGCAAGTGTCATCTTGGACACACCCAGTCATTTTTCTTATTCTCGAAGCTACTGCATCGTTGCAATCACTTTGTCTCCTACGAGCAACTTCTGCGTGACGTGTGGGGTGGGCAGACCAAATCGGACGAGACGGTGCGTAGTGCCATCCGTGAACTCAAACACAAATTGTGTCGCGGAAAAATGCGGAAGCTCGCACTCGCCATTTGCGCGGAAGGTCGTCACTACGGGCTAATTTTAAGCCGCTGAAAAAATCGCACAGTATTCGCACGCAAATTCACCCTGAAATCGCACAGCCCCACACGATAATGATCCCGTTGCCCGTGTCTGCGGCAATGGCCTTTCTGACAGAAGTTACCGCGTGGAAGGAACAGAGTGCGCCCATGTCCAACGACAACTCCATCCCCAAAATCCCCGCCGCGATTTACGTGCGCGCCTCGACCGAACATCAACAGTATTCGACCGAGAACCAGCAAGATGTCGTCAAGGTATACGCCGACAAACGCAACTACGAGATTGTCATTGTGTACGGCGATGATGGCCGGAGCGGCCTGAACTTCGCTGGTCGTGACGCGCTCAAGCAGATGATCGATGACGTTCAGTCAGGAACTGCCAAGTACAAAGCGATATTGGTCTACGACATCAGCCGGTGGGGACGGTTTCAAGATACCGACGAGTCGGCCTACTACGAATACATCTGCAAACGCGCTGGCATCGCCGTGCATTATTGTGCCGAGCAATTTGAGAATGACGGTTCGCCCACAGCCACCATCATCAAAAGCGTGAAGCGTGCGATGGCTGGCGAATACAGCCGAGAACTGTCGGCCAAGGTCAAGAAGGGACAGTGCCGCCTCATCCAGTTGGGCTTCCGTCAAGGTGGTCCAGCCGGTTTTGGCCTGCGACGAATGCTCATCGATCAGAGCGGTGATCCGAAAGGCGTCCTGAAAATTGGTGAACACAAGAGCTTGCAGACCGACCGTGTAATCTTGGTGCCCGGACCCGATGAAGAAGTCCAAGTCGTACGCTCGATTTACGACCAGTTTAATAAAAACGGCAAGCGAGAGCAGGAGATCGCAAATTCGTTGCAATCGCAGAACGTCACATCTGAAAGTGGGCGACCGTGGACCCGAACAATGGTCCACCAGATTTTGACGAACGAAAAATACATCGGCAACAACATCTATAACCGCAAGTCGTTTATTCTGAAAAAGCACCGCGTAGAAAATCCACCGGAAATGTGGGTACGCAAAGATGGTGCTTTCGAGCCAGTTGTGGAGGTCGGCTCATTTTACACCGCTCAAGGGATCATCCAAGAACGTCACCGTGTGTTCACGGACGACGAGATGATCGACTGGTTGAAAAAATTGTACGCCGCGAATGGACGGCTCTCGGCATTCCTCATCGACTCGGCTGATGGCGCACCATCAAGTGCTGTTTATAAAAGCCGCTTCAATTCACTGATCGATGCCTACAAACTGGCTGGCTACAACTCAAACCGGGATTACGGGTTCCTCCAAGTCAACAAGCAACTCCGCTCTCTTTATCCCAATGTCGTTGATAACACCGTGCAGCAGCTTGAGGGGATTGGGGCGAGTGTCAAACGTAACGACCTGACCGATCAGTTGCTGATCAACGGTGAGTACAGCGCATCACTGGTTCTTACGCGGTGCCGTCAAACGCCGACCGGCTCACTCCGGTGGCACATCACGCTCGATCAGCACGTGATGCCGGACATCACGATTGTGGTGCGGATGGACGCGGCTAACGAACAACCGGCAGATTATTACCTGCTGCCGATGATCGATATGAGCGGTGCCAAGCTCCGGTTTCAGGAAAACAACGGCATCTATCTGGATACATACCGGTTTGACTCACTTCAATATTTTGTGCGCATGGCCGCACGGGTGGAAATCGAGGTGGCAGCATGAGCGATGACAATGACATTCTGGTCCAGATGGTCCCCATCGAAAATATCACGGTGGTCAATCCTCGTGGCCGTGGAGAGAAGAAGTTCCGGCAGATCATCGCCAATATCGCGAAAGTCGGCCTGAAAAAACCGATCACCGTTTGCAGGCGAGAGGGGAAGAATGGCAACACCCAATACGATCTGGTGTGCGGTCAGGGACGATTGGAAGCGTTCAAAGCACACGGCCAATCAACCGTGCCCGCCCTCGTGGTGAACGTCAGCCGCGAGGAACTGATGATCATGAGTTTGGCGGAAAATCTGGCGCGCAAGAGATACACCGCCGTCGAGTTGTCCAAACAAATCGGCGAGATGAAAGAGCGTGGCGACACGTATGAGGAAATCGCCCGCAAAGTTGATCTGGCCGTAGATTACGTCAAGGGGATTGTGCGATTGCTGAACAAGGGCGAACGTCGCCTAATCACGGCGGTCGAAGCTGGTCATATCCCAATAACAATCGCCATAACGATTGCATCGTCTGACGATTTTGCCGTTCAGCGGGCACTCACCGAGGCGTACGAGAACAATAGCTTGCGAGGCAAATCGCTTTTGCAGGCGCGCAAAATCATTGAGGAACGCCGTCGCAAGGCAAGCGGGCAGAACAAAAATCGCGAAGAAACCGTCACAGCCCAGAAGGTGCTGCGTACCTTCCACGCCGAGACGAATAAGCACCGCCAACTGGTTCAGAAGGCCAAGGTTTCGGAAACCCGCCTCTTGTTCATCGTTTCCGCCGTTCGTTCGTTGCTGAAGGATGACCACTTTCGCACGTTGCTGCGCGCAGAAACGCTGACAACCATGCCGGAATATCTGGCCGACCAAATCAAAACAAAGGAGCTTTAGCGATGGCTGACCAAATTCGAACCGCCTTCGATTGCCAAGGCGTTCACATCCCGGTTGAACGCATCTTTCCAACAAAGAGAATAAATACCGACCCGAAGCAAAACGCTACGTACCGGCGAATTCTTTCCTCGATCCGTGAAGTACGACTGATCGAGCCGGTTTCGGTTTTCCCTCAAGGCACCGGCAAGAACCCGAATTACACCATTCTCGATGGCCATATTCGCTTCGAAGCACTGAAAGAATTGGGCCATAAAACCATCCCGTGCCTGATCGCCACGGAGGACGAAGCATACACGTACAACCATAAAGTCAACGCTATTCCGCCAATCCAAGAACACTTCATGATTACGAAGGCTATCGAGTCTGGCGTATCCGAAGAACGCATCGCTGCTGCACTGGATCTTCACGTCAACACGATCAGGATCAAACGAGATTTGCTAAACGGAATTTGCCCCGAGGCAATCGAAATATTGAAAAACAAGGTTGCTGCTCGAACATGTCTGTCACAGCTTCGTCGGGTAAAGCCGATGCGGCAGATCGAAATGGCGGAACTGATGGTGGCCAGCAGCAACTTCACCTCTTCGTACGCCCGATGCCTCCTCGCCGCCAGCACCGAAGATCAGTTGCTCGAACCAGCGATACCGAAGGCTCCAAAAGGAATGAAGGCTGATGACATCGCCGCGATGGAGCGTGAACAAGATGCGTTGGATCAGAACTTCCTTGCGCTCGAAGAGTCGCACGGCAAAACAGTTCTGAATTTGGTGTTAGTAACTGGCTGGCTGCGTAAGGTATTGGAAAACAGCAACGTTTCAAAATACCTCTTAAGCAAACATTCGCAGATATATGCCGAATTTCAGAAACTTATCGAGACTACCAACCTTCAACGAGAAGCGTAGACAGACACAACCTGCATTGTATGGCACGGATTGCTGCTTTTTTGTGCCGGACCAATACAGCAAGGTCGGTTTGCGCACCTGTGAAATCTATTTCGTGTAATGCTCTTTGTTTGAACGGTAGCGGTCGATACATCACATTATGAATAACTCCATGACGAGACAACGTACTTCCGTGGGAACGACCATCGGCGAATAACTCGATTCTGAACAGGTGCCGGAAACCCATGAAGGTGCCGATGCGACTAACAATGAACCATCCACATATGGAGAGTTCGAACACGGAAACATATTCAATGCAGTGCATTAGCTCACGAAGCCTATTCAATGGCTATGAGGAATTGTACGAAGATTACTACTATTCTATCCTGACCGTCGAAAAGCCGTTCATGACACTGATCTACCTGCGATCTTTGCAGTCGCAAATGGAGAAGGAAGGGATGTACCTACCAACAGTGCTGTCCGAGCGTTTTGCAGATTTGCTGACGGCACATCCAGACTTGTACGTCAATCTCGAACCAGCATAATCGATGTCTATATGTTGCTTTTTCCTTCATTCCAAAACAGAAGTCCATGCTCCAATAGTTCGGAGATAGAAGGTAGACCCGTGCCTGTTCGTAGAGTCTTAAGCTCGAAAGCGACCTTCGGCGGCAATTGGGCAATGACTACAGTGTGTTCGGCGAGAGTATCAAGCGAAATCCCATTATTCAACGCTCGGACAGCATCTTCCAAGGGGCACCCGACTGAATTACATTGCTGATCACACACACGATCAAGCTGGTCTCGAAGAGACGAATATTCGCACTTACCAATGGTCGTGTTTGATAACGCATAATTCACGTCTTTGCTCGGGTTGAAATTATGCAGTGGATCAAACAGAACAATGTTGAAGCACGATGGCACCTCGTCGTCCCAGAACCCAAGAATCCTTCCCATAGCTTTTGAAATATGGATTTGGAAAATCGGGCGTTCTTTGAGATTGTTTCGGAATTTAGCCGGAAGCCCAAGATCGTCAGGCGTAATTGGGATATTGTGAGCGTTCCAATTTGCCTCGTGGAACCGCAGTTCATATTGAAATCGGCTGTCATCCAAGAAACGTTCAACCGGCTCATTGCAAAGCTCTCGTAAGCGATTGAGCAAAGAGATAAACCAGCCGGGATTAGATTTTCCCAAGCCAAAGTAATCGATTTGATTCCAGTATCGGAGCGAAAACGAGAAACATAACTTCGATGGCACCCCCAATGGCCCAAGTTGAGGGCTTTTTGCAGATTTCGGAAGTGGCCCAGGATCGAATTTCATTCGCGATGTTGAAGCCGGGATCGATAAAACTGTCCAGCGGCTTTCCCATCAATATTATTTTCGCACCGATCATTTGGACCAAATCCGTGCCGAGCAATGATCCAAGGTTCCTCTTGATGGGTCATTGTTTCCAGTTGGTCGCCAGATAGTCCACCATATACGTTCAAAGATGCTTCGACGTATGCTCGTTCATCCTCTGTCAGAGAGGTGTCAACGTTGAAATTCTCACGTATATCCGACGAATCCATCGCCGAGTAAAGTTGCTTGCGCCCGTTAAAGCGGTCATACAATTCTCGATTTACCGGTCCATGTATCCATGCCTGAAACTGCCCTTCAAACATTGGACGTTCGAAGTGCGCATAATGCCACATCTGAATGTAGTAAACCAGCTTTTGGAGCTTTAGGGGATTGAGAGGCACATTACCTTCCGTGAGCCGAAGAATGATATAATCAGCGATGTCGTGTATTGATGCCATATAAGATACGCCTCCGCTTTTCTCGACTGCCAAGCTAACAACCGCTGACATTGTAGAGGTAGTTCCTTTGAAGCATACAACCGCACACGAAGAGAATCCTTCCAAGAATTTGCGACGGACCCCGCATCTGTAACGTTAATTGTGCTGTATGTTGCGATTATGTGCAAGAAGGCCACGGCAAAGCCGTGGCCTTCTTCTGCGATTGCTGCTGCATCAAGACAAGGCCAACTACGCTGCGATGGCTCCTGGCGTCCAAAACTCGAATGGAGTGAAGCGGGGGCCGGTTTCCTCGTTCATCGCGTCTGGGGGCAGCGGGATGGCAAATTGGAGGCGTAGGTTGCCTCCGAGCCGGTTGCCATCCGTTTTTTGGCCTTTGCGTGCCATGAGGCCGAAAGCGTCGTCGAGAATGGCGGCTGTGTGCCCATTCAGTGTCATTTCAGTCGGTCGGTACTGTCCGTGTTCGGCGAGAAGGCCATCGGTAATGGTGCATTCGAAGTTCTCTAACTTCTGCGAAATACGGGTGTTAGGCCCTTGTCGCTTGCAGATAAGGTGCGCTTTTGCGAAAAGAAGCTGATTAGGTCTACTTTCGGCGTCTGCTGAAAGTTGGTTTTTTGCCTCGGGGTCGGTTGATGGCAAACAACCGCTCCCAAGGCAAAATTTGTTGACACCTATTCTGCCTACTTTATCAACGGCCCAAGATGGGAGAGCCATTTCGAGCCAAACTTCACGAGTTTGGGGATCAGCCTCCATCCTCGTCACCAACACGCTTATCATCTTCCGCAACGTCATCGGAGAAGCTGCACTCATCGCATCGCTCATCTGCCGCAAACTGGCAAGCACCGACTCGGCGATTGCCTCCACATCACCGTCCGGTGCCTTCTCCTTCGCCACGCCAATCTTGATGTCCAAATCACGCAACCGCGCCCGCATATCGGCGACCTTCTGAACCATCACGTCATCAAAATCAGCAACATCCAAGAATGCGGAAATCTTCTTCATCAAGCTCGCTCGCTGCCTCTCCAAATCATTCAGCTTGGTTTTGGCATCCAGCAACAACGCCTGCTGCTGTTTCACGAACTCAACAATCTGCGGCCTCAACTCTGGTGCTGCTCTGAAAAGTCGCGCCAATAAATCCAACACAAAACCCTCAATCGGCTGGGCAGGCAGAAGGCAATTATAGATCGTTCCCTGCTTCGACACCGAACCGAACTTGTGCGGCTTGTAGTAGCGATACACCTTCTGATTGTATTTGGTCTGGTTCGCAACTGATCCGTTCATCAGATGACCATCCAATTTCAACCGCAGAACATCCTTAAGAATGAAGCTGGATTTGGAATGCTTGTCGCGTTGCAGTCCGAGGCCACGGCGAGAGGCATCTTTCCGATGCGCTGCATCTTGAAATGCAATTGCCATGTCACGAAGATCTGGATCAAGAATGTCCTTCGTTGAAGGCAAATCCACAGTGTCCCAGTCGCATGGTGGGCGGAACCGTTGGCGTAAGGCACCTTTCTTTAGTTGTTCTTCTGTGATTGCAACTGGTCCGTTCTTCGACCGACAGAAGAATTCGGCCTCTGAAACACGGTTGAAGATCATTCGACCAGTGTATACAGGTGAAATCATCAAGCGTCTTACGGATGATTTATTCCACTTGTTTCCATGTGGTGATGGGATGCCATCTTCGTTCAGGGTTTTAGCGATGGTCCAAGGTCCAACGCCTTCGATAAGGGCCATGCGAAAGATCTTACGAACGGCATCAAGTTTCTTTGGATCGCCCGGAACGAAAGTCACGATTTCATCCATCTGTTTTTTATAAATCTGTGAATTGCCTTCGCCGTGATCTCGCCGCTCATAAGTGGACAGCACTTCGCCGGTTTTAACGCTGACTCGGACGCGGGAGCCATCAGCAAGGTTGCGAAGATAAAAGCGAGGCGTGCCATCTTGTGATAAATACAGTCGATCAATACCGAACGGCGTGTGAGTAGTTCCAACGGATTTTCCCGAGTGAATCGAATGCCCCTGACCGCGAACAGTTCGATTGGAACCTTCTCTGACGTAGGCTTGATGCTGCGTGTGCAGGACGGTCTTGATCACGTCTGCGTAGGGACCATCTGGTATTTCCTCGGTTGCCGACAGAACTTTGATGCCTTCTTCGTTGAGTCTTTGTTCGATTGCGAAGGCATCTTTTGTTCCTCGACGGGTGAGACGGGAATAATCGTGAACGAGGATCACATCGAAGTCATCGTACTTTCTTTTGTGTTCGATCAACTCGTCAATATCTTCGCGGATTTTGCGTTTGGTTGAACTGATTCCGCCTTGTTCGAGATCACCACCGGCTGGGATCATGCCATGCTTGTCAGCGTACTGCTGGACAATCATCTTCTGTTGTGGGATCGACTTCTCCGTTTGGAGGTCGCTTGAAGTTCGGTATATTGCCTTGTACCTCATGTTTGCGTATTTGCTCATTTTCAATCTCCTTGAAATGTTCAGCAACCAACTCTGCGATATGCTGGAACATCACTTGATGAAGTTCGATTTGCTGGGCTTCGGACATTGGAACGAAGGTGGCAAAGACCGTGGTTGGTTTACTGGTGCGCATTTATATTTTCGACTTTGTTTTTGGAAAACATCAACGTGACAGCGGTTGCCATACGGCAGCAATAACGTCGATCAAATTCGTACAAGGGATTAGCTCGACACCGAGTGACTGAAGTGCGCCAGCACGAAGCGATGATGGCAACACCAGTGACATGGCCGCGTCCACTTCACCGCAGTCAATCGACCGGCGCAGGTTCTCGATGATCCGTTGATTTCCACCACGCACTTTCTTGTGCAGATCGATTTCACCGGTGAACACAAAATCGTCTGGGATCGGTTTCTTCAGATATGAGCCAATCATCGCAACGGCGAGTGCCAGCCCGAAGGATGGGATGTACCGATCTGCTGAAACCAGTTTTGCGGAGATTAGATAATCGGGTGCGCCGACAAGAGTTGGGATTAGGACCGTGGCAAGGATTTGTTCGATCTCGCCCTTGGAGATACCGACAGCCAAGATTTTACCTTTGGCATTCGTAGGCGGCTCGATGCACGCTTGGATCTCTGCAAGGCCGACACCGGGACCGCCGTACACTCTCGCAGTTGCGGTCAGTGGAGGAGATAAATCGTTTGGTCGGGAGGACGTGACCAAATCGGTGGAGCGAATGATGTAATTTCTACGTGGAATGCGCATCGGAAACTCCGTCACGACCGAAAGCGGTCAGCGTGAGCATCCGTGCGATTTCTTTTGCGCAATCCGTTGCGAAAAGTGTCGAGAGCCAGTCGATCAAAACGATGGGCGGGGCCGCAGACATTTCATCGACATCATTGCCTTCTACTTGGCGATGAATGGCTTCCAGAATTGTCATCGCATCTTCTTTGGGAATAAATGCTGGGTTGAGGATGACCGTGACCGTGAGCTTGTCGGTGTCACCGGACGCAACACGGCCATATAAGTACGACGCAGCATCGGGTAGACCAGTCTTGGTCGAAATCACCAGTGCCGAGTAAGAAACGGTGCCGACATTGTGTTCTTTTCTTGGACCGTAGCGGGCACGAAACCACGCCAAGCCCTTGTGAGTTTTATTAACGGACATAAAACTGCTCCTTCGCATCTTCAACTTTGACCCCACTTGGTATCTCACCGGTTTTATCAAAATGTTCATTGAGGCTGGTCTTGCTGATTGTCTCGGTGACCTTGATTGCTTCGGGTAGTTCTCGGCGCGCCCAAGTCAGGAGAGTCCGCTCGTCCAACACAACCAGCTTTGGCGCGATATTTCGGAAGCCGAGCATCCCAGCCGGAAGTTTGATGGACTTCCGTTGTGTCTTCTGGCGCGATAATTCATTGGCCGTCCAATTTTTAAGTTGTGCGCCAAACCGGAGCCAGAAAAACTGCTCTTCACGTTCAGCACGACGAAGCTCGCCTTCGGCCCATTGCTTCACATGGTCGGCATAAGCTCGTGCCGCGATAATTCTTCGCACTACCCAATTGGCCGACACTTGGTCAGACACGTTGAAGTTGTTATCGGGTTGGTCCGGCACATCAAAGTGCGCGGTATCCCCTTCGGCGATCATGGGATCGTCGGCAATAGTCTCTGTCATGTTATGTCTCCTATGCGGCGGGCACCTTTGGAGTGTCGCCAAGGTAATTAATCGTCCCTATGGCTTCGTGAGCCACACTATCGAACATCTTGTAATAAAGGTCGAGAATACGGCTGTCACGATGCCCCATGAATTCAAGGGCATACTTGTAGCTGACGTTTGACCGCGCCAGCATCGATGCAAAGGCGTGGCGAAACGTGTGCAATTTATACTGGCGCGGGTTCTGGAATTTACACTTCTTGCACAGCCGCTTCAGCGAAGTCAGCAGTCGCCGTTCCGAGATCAGACCGCCGCCATCTGGGAATTTGCCAGATGGTCGCGCCGTGAACACCGTGTCGAAATCCTTTGGCAGCGAGTCGAACGTTTTTCGAAGTTCCGCGTGGATCGGGATCTGCCGACTACGTTTTCCCTTGGTTGTGCCATTCGACCCGCCGAGTCTGATGTTGATGTAGCCCTTCTGTGGACGATCCACATCCGCCCAGTGAAGTTGTTGGACTTCACCAAAGCGAAGTCCCGCGTAGGCCATCACCGTGTAGATCGCCGCCTCATGGGGATCTGCTTTCGCGAGTAAAATCTTCACCTGTTCTGGTGTGAAGCAGGGCTGCATTTGTGACTCTGGCTCTGCGATGCTTTCGCCGACGAACGGATTTTGCGCGAGCAGTTTCACCTTTCCGCAGGCCCATTTGAAAAGCTGCTTTACGATTACCAGCCGGTCATACCGAGTTTTCTGGGACAGTCCCTTGTCACTCATCCACTTGTTGAAAGACCAGAAGTCTTGGACCGTGATTGAGCTTGCCGACTCGCGGTGGAGGTCTGCTGCCCACTGGACGAGGCTGTTCAACACGAACGTGTACTTCTCGATGGTTTTGGGAGCGCGTCCTTTGTTGTTCTGATACTCCATGTACTGTTTGACCAATTCTGCCAAAGCGATCTTTATCTTCGGCGCGAACAATTCGTTGTTCTGAAGCTTTCGATGCAGGTCGTGCGCCAGCTTGATGGCCGTAGTTTTGTTGGTCGTTCCGAGCTTCACCTGTCTACGCCGGGCGTCGATGCAGTATTCTGCCATCCACTGCTTGCTGGCTCGGGCCGCGCCGTTCTTCTTTCCGTTGTACACACGGTGCAGCAAGTGAATGACGGGTGCCTCTGTGCCCGGAACTTTTTGTCGGTCAGCTAATGACATGGGCATTCCTACTTCGCGAAAAGTTCGACGACGAATTTGTTCCGAAAGAACCGAAGCGGCTTGCCTTTGATTTTGCAGAACTTGTATTTCCCTTCGCTCACGTGCCGCTTCAGTGTGCTTGGTTTCAGCCGTGCAATTTCAGCCGCCTCTGCGAGTGTGAGAACCGGTGGGTACTTGTCCGATAAAAGCTCGAAAGCAATCTCGACATTTTTCACCGTCACACGCCGCTGCCGTACTTCTTCTTCTGCCGCCATAAAAATCTCCGTTCAAGCTGCATTTCTGCCGATAGATTACCATCGACACCAGTGAAATCAATGAAATTATGGAAATTGTAAGGCGGGTAGGTTATTCGGACGGTAGGGTTGGTGTAGGGTATAAGCCATGATTGGTAACGACACCCAAGGCAAACAATGAAACGGCAGAACACGGAGAAAGCATCGGAGGCCGTAAGCCGAATGCGGCGGCTACTTGGTGATTGGTTGAGGAGCAGTGCCGAGTCGAGAGAGCCGGTCGCAGAAATGCTCGACCTATTGGAAGTCGTTGACGGTTTTATTCGAGAAGACAGACCAGAAAAAACTTCACAGTCGTCGCCAGCAACTGCTGGTCGCAGCAGCGATGCAACGTACACGATTGACAAAAAACGCAATGACGAAGAAGTCTTGAGCGAACATCGGTCAGGTGGGTCGTCCCAGCCGTTCCGATGTCCACGTTACCTGTATGACACGATTGCCAAGGTGCTGGCCCACGCCGACGAGCCGATGGAGTTCGCCGAGATCACATTCGCGGTTTCGAAGATTTATCCCGACCCCGCAGAGTTTCAACTGCGTGCGGCACTGCGTTTCATGTTGAGCGTGATGCCGCCGCTACTTGCTCGTGATCGAAATCGGTATCGACCGGTGCGAGGAGGCAAGTTTGAAGTTGAGGCGAAGGGGGCGTGGGCTGCACTTGCGAAGGCGACGAAATAGAGGGCGTTGCGGCAGCTTTGCTACAGTCAGCCGCAAACGAAAAACACCCTCGCTGTAAGATCAGCAAGGGTGATAGTTTATGTGCAGTTGGCACAGACAAACGGAGAGGGGGGGATTCGAACCCCCGAAACGCTTGCGCGTTTACAGCATTTCCAGTGCTGCTCCTTCAGCCGCTCGGACACCTCTCCGGGTGGCTTGGCTGCGGACTTCTTTGAAGCTCGCAGCTCAAGCGAATATTAATCGCAATTGTGCTGGACGAAAGCTGGCGTCCGGCAGTTGCGGCCCAGTGGCACGTTCGGCGAATGCCCTTGGGGGCGAAGAGCATAACCGTCCGGGGCCCGCAGGTACAGATCATCACGGTAGAATCCGCAAGGCAATTACGAACGGCGATAGAACGAAGCGGCCGGAGCTTGTTGTGGCGATTGCCGACAAGGAGCCCCGGCCGACGATTTCACGGCAACCGATCGACCAGGCCGATCGCCCGCGGTTTGATTAGCGGCCGTTGAGCGTCATGACGACCGGGGTGGGCGCGCTCGCTTCGGTCTCGACCGGTTCGATTCGCAGGGTGACCACGTCGGTCGGGCAGACGTCGACGCATTCGCCGTCGAGGTCGCATTTGTTGAGTTGCCTGAGGTCGATCAACGCTTTGCCGTCGACCATTTTCAGGACGCCTTTGTTGCAGTGGGCGACGCAGACGTCGCAGCCGATGCAGTCGCGGACGTCGATGGCGAGCGTCACCTTCGCGGGCTGCTTGGTCTTGGGGTCTTCCTTGGTGAACTTCCCGACCGCGCTGGCCATTTCCCTGGACCCGGCGGCCTCGAACTCGGCTTCGAGCCGGTCGAACGTCGCCTGCGATTTCACTTCCACCGGACCGGACCGGCGGAGATGGAAGATCGACTGGTTGCAGTCCTCGCAGGTCTGCAACTGTTCCAGCTTCTCGAGGTATTTGATGGCGGTGCTGACCACCGTCGCATGCGACCACGTTAACGGGCTGACGCTGAGCGGCTCGTTGGTGTACGGATTCACCTGCTCGGCGAGCACGCCCGACGCCAGCGCGTGCCCGGCGGTCCATTCGAAGATCGGCAACGCCATCTTCAGCTCGGCCGGGGTTTGTGCCCGGCTGATGAAATAATCCGCGAGCCAGAGCGTGCAGATGAACCACGGGTTCCCCGGCACGGCGGCGATGTCGTTGCTGATCCGGTGGTAGTAGTCGTTTTCGTACCGGGCGACCCCGCCGACGCGGGTCTTGACCCAGAGCTTTTCCTCGACCGCTTTCATGGTCGCTTCGACCCGCTCGTCATTCACTTCGAACAGGTGGAACTTGAAGATCGCGTACAGCGACGCGTCCAGAACTTCGTCGACTTCGTACACGTCTTCGAGCTTGGCCTCACCGACTTTGAGCTCGGTGTCTTCGACGTAATTCGAATCGTCCGGGGGTACCGGGATGTCCTTGGGGACCAGCCGGCGAACGAAGCGATTGAGCTTGTCGCTCCACATGTATTTGGCGGCGCCGGCTTTGACTTCCTCGGCGGCCTTGTTGTAACGCTCGGCCTTTTCGCGGTCCCCGAAACAGACGGCGAAATTTCGCGCGGCCTTGAGCCCGCCGTACACGGTGGCGACCGTGAAGGCGTGGACGCCCCACCGCTCTTCCCACAGGTCGTAGCTCGGCAACGGCAGACCCGTGCGGGGGTCGCGGTACCGGCACATGAAGTCGGCGGCTTTTTGCACGACGTCGACCCACAACGGGCGGATGAATTCGATGTCGCGGTAGCGGTAATAGTGCCGCCACATCGCCCAGACGACCAAGGCGGTTTCGTCTTCCTGGATCGGCATCGCGCGTTCGTTTTTCAACACCCACGGGTGCCAGGAAGAAGCGGGTGAACCGTCCGGGTTGTATTTGTGATAGAAATAACCGTCCGGGGTAATGACGCGCGAACAGAAGTTGTAGAACCAGCGGGCGATGTCGGGGAACCCGGCCAAGTCGAGCGAATCAGCGACGAGTGCGCCGTCGCGGGGCCAGACGTAGGAATACGTGTCGCGCGAGAACTGCATGATGTCCGAGTCGTTGGCGGCGACGATCGCCCCGCCGTCGTCGATCTGCGTGCGGACGACAAGCAGCGACCGCTTGAACAGGTCAACGACCTTCGGCGGCAGGTTCCCGAAGTTAATGTTCGTGCCCGCGACCCAGAGCCGCCAATACGCGGTCGTGCGGTCGATGACACCCTGCGGGCTCTGCTTGGTGATCCACTTGTGGAGTTCCAGCAGCTCGTCGCGGCTTTCGCCGGCGATCATCACCATGTAGACGGTGCGCTCGCCATCGGGGGCTACCTGCGCGTGGTGGCTGATTGTGCTGTCGACCGCACCCTGGGCGATCGCATTACCTTGGAGGTGGCCGTCTTCGGCGTCGCGCCAGGTGCCTTCTGCGCCGTGGAACCCGCTGGTGCCGCAGGCGTATTCGTCGACGCCCTGCTCGCCGTTCCCGAAGAACGTCATCATCAAATACCGCTTGCCGCGGTAGTGGACCATGCTGCGAAGCTCGGGGTCGTAATAGGCGGTATCGCCGATCTTGGTCCCGAACATATTAAAATCCTGATGGTGCATGATGCGCACGACACGCTCGTGCTGGGTCAGGTTCTTGATCTTGATTTTGCGGACCAGGATATTGCGGTGAAAGTCGACGGTGTCATTGCAGTAAAGAACGATCCGAAGGCCCGGGTGTTCCAGGCTGACGCTTGTAGTAAGAGTGTCGCGAAGATACCGCTGGTGGATGATCCAGGCCGGATTATCGGTCCAGGCGAGTTGCCCGCGACCGCTGTTGTCCGGGACGTCGGTATGAATTCCGAACCGGCAGGGCCCGGCACCGGCATGATTTTCCTGTCCGACGCGGGGGAAGTAAACGTCGCGGATCTGATAGCGATTATCGAACGTGACGAGCAACCGCCCGTTGCCGACCGGGATATCACGAGGCATGCGTTAGTCACTTTCTAAAAAAATTCGACCCGATCCGGATCGCAGGGCGAACGCGCGGCGGTTGCACGTTTTATAATCCACCGGCTGATTCGCCTCAAGCTTGTTCCAGTCCGTCGAAACGGTCTGGTTGTTAATAATGTCGGTCCGCGCTGCGAGCGGGCTTTGCTGAGACTGCTGTAGCCGAAAAAAAACTCGATCAAACGACTGGTCGCGGACGACGCATCAGCCCGCTGCCGACTAGCACCGCGGGGATCAGAATCCAGCCAAAAAATGCGGGTTCGGGCACCGATCCGAACGTATTCTGCACGATCGAAATCGTCGCAAGCCCCCCGGGGTTACCGGACGTGGCCGGCGTCGACGCGGCGAAGATCGAATTGGTGATCTGAAGCACGTCGGCCGACAGGACAGGCACGGTCGAAAAGTTCACATCTGACTTGGTGGTATCGATCGGGGAAGTAATACCGTCGTTGTACGTGCTCAGCAGCGAGGCGGCCGACGCTCCGACCGAGGTCTGCGTGGTCAAGGTCGTGGTGGTAAAGGTTCCGGACGCCGGGGCGGGCGCGGTGCCGTTCGAAAAAAGTCCGATCCACGACGTGGAATCCGACGGTGAAACGGGTTGCACGTCGTAGCTGATGACGTCGGAGACGTTCACCCCGTTGGAGGCAAACCAGGTCGCGACGAACTGCAAACCGCTTCCGCTGTTATTGATCGGTTTTACCTGCACCTGCGATGCAGACGAGGGACCCGAGGCCGACCCGGCAACGAAATCGAAGTTGGAGAACTGCTCGGTCCCGACGGTTACAGGCGTGTTACCCAGATCGATCAGGGTTTGCAGAGTCGGATTTTGCAGCGACGACAGCTGGATCGCCGCTCGGCCAGTACCGGCAGTCCCGGCTCCGAGAATCAGCATCGCCGAGATCATTTTGTGGTGTTTCATACGCAGCCTCCTCGTTCGAATCAGAGCTTTCACAGCTCCGTCATCGAACGACTGGACGACGCACTGAACAACCAACTGGGCCGGCGAGTGGGTTTATTCAGGTCCGATATCCCGCAGAACTTCTTCCACCTGACTCAGCCGGGCGAAAAAAAACCGTCCGCGGGCCTTTCGACCCGTGGACGGTTGAGAGAGAGAGTTTCAGAAACCCGCCGGGCGACCGTTAGGCAGTCCGTGGGTGAGAGAGAGAGTTTTATTTAGCGGACGCATGTCGGCGGCGGCCGAGCAGGCCGACGGCTCCCAGTCCGAGCAGGCCGATCGAAGTCGGTTCGGGAACCGACGCGGTGGCAGTGATGTTGTCGTAGTAAAGGCTGTTGGGAAACGATCCGGCCGAGGACAGGGTAAAGCTTTGGATGGATCCACCAGTCGTCGCGACCGTGCCGAAATTGTTGTTGATCGAGAAATCCGAAGCTAGGGGATAGTCGACAGTCGACGTGCCGAGCACGCTGCCGGTTCCGTTCGGACCCGAATACGTTGCGAGCGTGACCATGTCCTCGTCGCTGTCGTAATCGCCGAACGAAACCTGCACCTGGCTCACGGGCGATGCAAAATCCCCGACGAAGAAGTTGGCAGCATTGTTGATGGAAATAAACGGGTCCAGGCTGCGCGACCCGAACGAAGCGGGGAAGCTAAACCCGGCATTGTTCGAGACGTCAAACTTCGCCCCGCCCGCTCTGGTGAGAGTGAGTGAAAGAGTACCGGATGTTGTGGTCAGCGTCGTGAGTGCCCCAGTTTCGGCCGCCGGCGTTGTGGTCGTCGGGGTAGATTCGAAGTCGAAGGTGACGGCCTTTGCTGAACCTGCGGTCGTCAGGGCGAGAGTCCCCGCGGCAATTGCGATGACCCGTTTTTTGCAGTTGTTAAACATGACGCTTCCCTTTTGCTTACCGAGCGGCCCGTAAGATCTGATGTGAGCCTTGGACGAATTGAGCGGACATCAGGCCCCTCTGCCTCGGACCGAGGCGGAGGGGCTTTGAAATTTTTCAGACAGCGCGGCGACGGCGGATCATCATCGATGCGGTAGCCATGGCGGCGAGAGCCAGGCTGGTCGGTTCGGGGACCGAGGTCGTGTACAGGTTCGATACCGCGGCGATCGGGTCGAGCCCGCCTCCGGTCGAGGTCGAGTCGGCCGGGTGGAAGTACGTGGCGTTCTTCCAGTCGACCAGCTGCGTACCGGAACCGGTTACGTTGGCCGAGAACAGCGAGTACCCGTAGATCGTGGTGCCGTCGGCGACCAGATCCGAAGTCTTAACGAGCACGCCACCGATAGGCTGGGTCGTCTGATCCGACGGATGCAGGGTGTCAGCAGCGAGGTTGTTGTTCTTCCGGAGGATGATTTCCTGCTGGGCGGCGACCACGTTGGTCTTACCCCAGGTGCCGTTGGCGACGGAGATCAACGGGCCGTAGTTGGACGGATCACCGTTCGAATCGAGCGCGGTGATCGCTGCGATTTTGAAAGAGTCGTGGTCGGTCGTCGGACCGCGTTCCAGAACAGCGAACGCCTTGCCGGCCGAGGCGCTGATCCCGCCGTTGAACAGCAGATCAAGACGATCGACGTTGGTGTTGTCACCGACGACGTTGCCCATCGTGGTGAACAGGTTGTCTGCACCGACCAGGTCGTTGTTGGCGTCGAAGACCTGTTTGAAACCGTTCAAGGCCGGGCCCTGCACGGTCACGTTGTGACTGCTGGTGTTATACGCACCGGTGTACCAGAGCTGGTCGTTGTTCGGACCGACGAAACGGCGAACCGCGTTGGTGGCCAGACCTGTCGTGCTGTAGGTCTTGCCGGCCGCGGTCACGCTCAGAATCGCGTTGGTGTCACCACCGTAGGACACGTTCCAGTTCGTGTTCGGCTGGAACGGCGAGTAGCTCGCTCCGTATCCAGGAACGTTCGAAACGGTGCTGGTGATCCCGGTCGTGAACTTGGTGTTGATCGACGTCACGTCTGTGAAAGCGCCGAAGCTGTTGCCGGTCAAACCGAGGGTTGCCACGGCGGCGGCCAGTGCCGCCTTGCTGCGGGCAAGCTTGGTGATCTTAGTAGCGAAAGTACCGATATTGCTGATTTGGCTGAACATGACTCTCTCTCCATTTTCTCCGTTTGCAGTAGCGGTCTCTCAGGTCGCTTCCACAAAGCATTAATTAACTGTTTTCTCGTAGCTGTCTGCGGACGTCTGATTTTTTAAAAGGGTTTCGAAGTCTCACTCAAGCGGCGACGCGGGTCGCTTCGCGACGAACGTCGACGATCACTTCTGCCGGCTTGGTGACCGCCACTTCGAGGTGGTGCACCGATTGACCGGCGGCGACGATTTCCAGTTCCTGCTCGAGCACCGCGTTGGGTTCGTCGTAGTCCAGGTCCAGGGGAGCCGCGACATACACTTCGCTGTAGCACAACACCGTAGGGGCCTTGACGGCGACCGGCTGGGTCGGCGGGCAGGGCTTGACGAAATGGCTCGTGGCGAATGTCGTGAACAGGGCCGGAAGCTTCGGAAGCGTCATCGACGCCAGCAGGTCAGATCCGGTCGTGATAGCTGCACTCATTGTCTGGCTCCTTCTTGATCGCCGTCCCGATTAGCGGCCGGCCATTTTTAGTTGTTACTGCGACCGTTGCGATTAACACCGATCATCCGTCGAGTGGGGCTGTGAACCCCACTCGACGGGGCGCGGTTTACAACGGGGTCGTCCGGTTCTTTAGAACGCGGCGGCCGAACGATAGTTCTTGTCGTAGGTCTGATTCAGCACGGCTTGGCTGGCCTGCTGACGGATCGACGTGGTGAGCTGCAGGAGCTCGTCGCTCGAGGGCATCACGTCATAGATCTTGACGGAGCCGAACATACGGGCGGTGATCTCCTGCTCGTCGGTGATCATGCCACCGACCAGGGCCCACTTCTGCCAGGACCAACCGGTGCGAACCCGGCGGACGAAATCCCAGGTGCTGATGTCGGGCAAACGCATTCCGACGACGACCAGGTCGAAGCTCAACATGCGGAGCATGTCGATCGCCCGACGGCCCGAACGGACGGTGCAGAAGTCCAACCGCGCCGACTGACCGACCATGGCCGGTTCGTCCACGCAAACACCAATTACCTTGATAGTCTCATTCTCACTCTTAAACATGACGCACTCCCGATGTTTCGTGATCAAGTTCCCAAGCCGCGCCCGCGACTTCTCGGACTCAGTCACACGAGAAGCCCTAGAGCGAGACTCGTACCAGAGCAAAAATTACAAAAAATATATTTCGTAAGATCAGTCAAATAATGGAGTTATGAAACTCAACGTATTTTGGCACCCGTTGCGTGAGGCTGAAGTAGACAGGTTATTTCAAGGTGTCGAAAACGTGATTTTCCGTCGCAACCGGTTGCTGCTGATTCGACTTGCGGTCGTACTCTTGTTTTAAGCAGTCATGGTTATTTTAAGTTTTTCGGAGCCCGGGCCTGCCCGGCGTACGATTGGCTGACAATGATGTCGCCGCACCGGCCATCCCGATTCCTGCCCGACGGCCTGCTCCTGGCGGAGTGCCGAACTGATCTGTATCGCGGGTCCGGGCCCGGCGGGCAGAAGCGCAATAAAACGTCCAATGCGGTCCGCCTGACCCACCTGCCCACCCGCGTGTCGGCGACCGCGACCGAATCCCGGTCGCTGGCCGAGAATCGGTTGTTTGCATTGCGACGGTTGCGATTGAAACTAATCATCGAGATCCGAGACCCCGTCGACCTGGCCCGGTTCGATCCGCCCGATTGGTTGTTGTCGATCCGCCATCTCAAACGGCTGGACGTGTCGCACCGCCACCCGTTCTATTACGCAGCCGCCGGACTCGTGCTCGATCTGCTCGAAGCTGTGCAGGGCAACCCGGCCGCCGTCGCGGTGAATCTCGGTGTGACGACCACGACGGTCATCAAGATCCTCGAATCCGACCACCAACTCTGGGCCGCCGCCAATGCCATCCGCACCCGGCTCGGACAGCCGACGCTGACTCACAGACGGTCCTAACGGTCTGATAACAGTCGGCAATTCGATCAGACCTCGACGGCGCGGGGTGAGATTGACCGCACGTGCCGTGTACGGCATCGCTCGCGAGCGATCCTTCTTGACCTGCGGGTCACCTCGGAACTCAGATAAACCGCGCCTGCTTTCGTTCCGATACTGCTCGGCGGACGTCGTCTGTAGTCGGCACCGCATCGGTCGAGACCCCCGTCATGCCGGAGCGTTCCGTGTCAGTTCTCACCGCCCAATTCGCTCGAAGATCTGCCACACAAACGCCGCGCGTCCTGATCGTCGATGACTCGGCGGTCGTGCGCTCGCAACTGCGGCAGCAGTTCGGCGACGGGTCCGCGGTCGAAGTGCTCGGCTCCGTCGCCGACTGGTCGGCCGCGCTGGACGTCTCGGCTCGGCAGAAACCCGACCTGATCGTACTGGACATTCAACTGCCTTCGTTCCGCGGGCCGGGGTTGGTTTCGGCCGCGATCGAGACTTTGAACGATTTGCAGATCCCGGTGATCGTGCTGGCCTCCCCCACCGGCGGCGGCGCCGCGACGGCGGTCGAAGCCCTGGTCGCGGGCGCAGCCGATGCCGTCGCGAAACCGGTCACATCCGGGGAACTCGAGACGTTCGGACGGACGCTGGTCCGAAAGGTGCACGCTGCGACGGTGCGCGATCGCAACATCGCCCGTTTGCGAACGTTCGAATCGTCAGGCGTCATCGCCTTCGGCGGGTCGACTGGGGGTGTGAAACCGCTGGTGCACCGCCTGTCGTCACTCCACGCCGAGAAGGGGCCGATTGTTGTCGCGCAGGATCTTCCGGCAGGTTTTACGACCGCGCTGGCGAGACATTTGACGGCGGTATGTAAGTTTCAGGTCAGAGAGGCTGAGAACAACGACATCGTCCGAGGGGGCTTGGCACTGCTCGCTCCCGGGGGGCGGCACATGGTCCTTTGCCGCGAGGGAACCGAATTGCTCGTGCGAATCAAAGACGGGCCGGAAGTCGATCACCACCGGCCGAGCGTCGAGCTGCTTTTTCGTTCGATGAGAATGCGCTAGAGCGTCCCATGGTCCTCGAATTTGGCGGAGACAACCCGGCCCTCCGGGCCGGCGCTAAACGGGCGTCGAAACTCCAAAAATAGGTTCGGCGGTCGGGCTACGGCCGGGTCGCTTTGAACGTGTAGCTGACTGCATCCCCATTCTTTTTAGTAACAGTCAGCTCACCGGTCATTTCCTTGCCGCTGCTGGTGCCGGTCCACTTCGCCGTGTCGCCATTCTTGTTGGTCAGTGTCACCGAGAATTGCGCCGCGACGCCGATCGGGCCCGATCTGTCCTCGTACGTGGCAGACTCGTAACCGGTCTTTGCCAGCGTGTCGGACGTAAACTTCCCGCCTTTGATTTCCAGCGTGTCCGTGAACTCTTTGGCCGATCCGCGGGAGCTGTCGTCGGGCGTTACGCTCGCGGTCCATTTGCCGACCAGGGCGTCGCGGTTGAAAGTTCGGTGGCTCGCCGCCAACGACGACACCGACGCGGCCAACAGAACACTCATTCCTACGTAAGCAATCATCCGATTCGACATGGCAGTCTCCTGATTACGAGTGACAATCGTATCGTAGTCGATCGGTCGATCGCCCGCGCCTGCGGAGTTTGTTCAGGCGGATCAGAATGCTCACGTGGTCCTAATCAAAAGCTCACATAAGATCGGACAATGCTTTGGCAGGACCGGTCGGGGTCGGCTGGTCGGCAAGAGGACAAAGATCGAGGAAACCATGACCAAATCAGCAATGCTCGCCGGGCTGTCGTTAGTCGCCGCAATCTCTGCCGGTTCGGCGTCGGCCGACACGCGGCTCAACGGCGCGGGCGCGACGTTCCCGGCACCAATCTACAAGCAGTGGATCAGCGACTACCACACCGCACATGCCGAAGTGGAAATCGACTATCAGGCCAAGGGATCGGGCGCGGGCATCACCGGCATTACCGATAAGACGGTCGACTTTGCCGGGTCTGACGCGCCGATGAGCGCGGCCGAGCTGGCCAAGGCGGGCGGTGACATTGTCGAGATTCCGTCGGTCGCCGGAGGTGTCGCGGTCGCCTACAACCTGCCGGGATTTTCGGGCGAGTTGAAGTTAACCGGCCCGATCGTGGCCGACATCTTTCTGGGCAATATCACAAAGTGGAACGACGCGAAGATCCTCGCGGCTAACCCGGGCATTGATCTGCCTTCGACGGCAATCGCCCCGATCGTCCGCGGGGACAAGAGCGGAACCACTTTCGTCTTCACCAGCTATCTTGCGACCCAGAGTCCGGACGCCAAAGACGTGATCGGCGTCGACAAGAGTGGGAACTGGCCGATCGGTCAGAAGGGCGAGAAGAGCGACGGCGTCACGCATCTGCTGCAGACCGTCAAAGGTGGAATCGGGTACATCGAGGAAAACTATGCTTCCAAAAACAAGCTGCCCGTTGCTTTGATTCAGAACAAGGCCGGCAAGTTCGTGGGCCCGACGCCCGAGGCCGTCAGTGCCGCCGCCGCCGCGGCGGCCGGGCGCATGGACGGGGACCAGCTGACCGCCGACCTATGGGACCAGCCCGGTGACGGCAGCTACCCGATCAGCTCATTCACCTACCTGATCGTCCACAAAGACCTGGCGTACGTGAACGACGAAGCCAAGGCCAAGGCAATGGTCGATTTCCTCACCTGGGCGAGCACCGAAGGTCAGGGCAAAGCGACGGCCATGGACTACGCGCCGGTCGGCGATGCCGTCGGAGTCAAGGTCGCCAAGGCGATCTCGTCGCTGACGTATTCCGGAAAACCGGTGAAGTAAAACTCAATCAGCGACAAGCGAAGACGGCTGCAGTATCAATCCCGAAGAGCCGCGCACGCAGCGTGCGCGAAGTAAGCGGTCATCGCCGGGACGACCGCTTACTCTGCGGACTACCGCTCCGTGCGTGGCTCTTTGTAGTCTTATCGCGCAAAGCATCCAGTCACGGCAGACGATCGGAAACGCCGGTCGGTGATCAAATACCGACGCGGCCGCAGCCGTCCCGTGGAAAGTTTCGAACAACATTTCTGATCGCAGTGTCACGCACGAATCGTCGGCACGCTGGCGCGCCCATTTCCTGCTGGCGCTTTGGATTCTACTCCCGTTCTATGTGGCCTACCGCATCGGCGATCGTCGCCCGCCGCTTCTGCTGGATGATGCCAAACAAAAGCTCGACGGACGAAACTGGATCTGGCTGACGATGGTGTCGGTGACGATGCTCGCCTGCCGTGCTGCGTCAAACCAACGAATTCGTCGAGTCCTGCCGTACGGGTTCTTGAACTTCAAGGTGACCGTCGTCGACCATGCGGTAAAGGCCGACGAATCCACCCTCGCAGGCTGGTGGGCCGACCTTGCGGGCGAGGACTCAGTAAAAGCTTACACGGCCGTCTGGAAACTGGTCGCCACCGGGGATACGGCTACGTCATTCATTCAAACACACATGCCCCCCGCCCCGACCGAAGGCGTTCAGCCGCCATTGAACATCGCGCAGGACGGCCTCTGGGTCTACGGTTGTTTTCAGTACGACACGCCCGTGCTACGGCAACGCGCGCGGGCAATACATGTGCTTGAAGTGATTCATTCAACGGCATCGGACCAGCTGCTGGAGAAGATCGGGTACAAGGGAACACCGGTCGCCGCCCCGCCGGACCGGTGGGTTCGTCAGTAGATTTCTTACTCCGACAATTCGAAGCTTTTGAGCAGCGCTTCGATACCCGGCAGCATTCGATCGAGCCCGTCGCCCGGCGCGGCGGCGGTGAAGACGTATTCCTTGCGGTGACGGACGGCCACCACGTACAGCACGTGCGACTTCGCGCCCGCCTTGTCGATCTCGAAGCGAATCCGCCGGGCCCGCAGGTCGCCCAGCCGGTCGTCTTTGACGACGACTTTTTTCCCGCCGTTGTTGAAGACGTAATTCACCATTTCGCCGGAGATTTCCTTGAGAATCTCGGGGTCGGACCCGGCTTCGACGTCGACGACGATTCGCATGCCGGCAACGCCTTCCGCCGGCGCGTTCGCATCACCCAGCGCGACCTGCATCGAGACGACCTGGTTGTTCACCGGCCGATCGAGCAGCTTCCATTGGGTCGGATATTGAAACTGAAAATGGTGTTCGTCGTTCCGATAGTCAGATGTCGGCACGGCCGACGGGTCGGTCGTCGGGGGGACCGGTCGGAGCACAGGCCGCGATGCCGGGCCCGCCGCAAATGTGCAGGTGAGCAGCACGGCGAGCAAACCGCGGCGCGGGCTCATCATTGAATCCACCGCAATGAGTTGACCGCCGCATCCAGCGCCGCCCGGGCAGCGGTGTAGCCGGTGTCGTCGGTATGAATGGCCAGAATATAAACGTGGTCGGCGTGGACGATCAACACGGCTTCGTCGACGGCGGGCTTCCCATCCAGGTGCCCCGCGAGTTTCACTCGCGACGTCGTCGCGTCCGGGATGTGCACCGGGCCCGGGTCGGTTACGACCGCGTCTGTGATCTGCTTCGATTTAACGTCGTCGACGTACCCCGATCGTACTCGCCCGATCGGAATCAAATTCGGGATGTGCCACGGCAACGGCGGGTAAGTCAGATCGAACACACTGGGCCCGGACGTCACGCTGAATATCACCGGTGGTTGTTTATCGTTCGGCGTCCAGCCGGTCGGGTATTCGAAGGAGATTCCCGCACCGGCGTCCTGGTACAGAACTGTGTTCGTGAGGACCGGGAAAGGTCCCGAAGATTTCGGTGAAGGCGGCGACGCCGACTGACACGCGGCGAGCGTAAGCGATGCCGCGGCACAAACGCACCACCGCACACCGAACAGACACCGGCGGGCGTCTGACGCGACGCGGCATTGATCGTTCGGCATGGGGCGTCCTTTGATTACTTCGTCCATTTTAGCGAAGCGACCGCCTCGTCGAGCGTGCGACGCGCGAGAGCCTTGCAGCTGGCGTCGCTGTCGGCGCTGAGGATAAAGACTTGATCGCTGTGAATCAGGATCACCGCCACGTCGGTGGTGGGTCGGCCTTTTTCATTTCCTTCGCAGGTGATTCGCCGGGCCGACGCGTCGGGAACAGGGATGTTGGTTTGTTCTTTCACGACCGCGTCGGGGATCTGTCCTTTCTTCAGGTCCGAGATATAGTCGCGCGCCACGATGCCCATCGGGATCATGTTGCGGATGTGCCAGGGCAGCTTGGGTATATCCAGGCTCAGCGAGGCGTACGCCCCGCCGGTACCAATGGGGGCGGTCACGTCGAAGCAGGCGGTCTGCGCCCGTTCCGGTTTCCAGTCTCTCGGGTAATCGAACTGAATGCCCGCGGCAGCGTTCGAATACGTCTGGACAGGTAAGGGGGACGCTGAGGGGCTGGTCGACGAAGTGGCCGGTGTTGGCTTCGACGACGCCGCCGGTCTCGCGACGACGGATGCCGTGCTGTGACGACTGCCGCACCCGGCGGTGAGACAGGCCAGCAGAACAACACACCTGCTCGTCAATCGCATGGCACGCCCTCCGTCGACCACAGGCGCGGTCACTTTTTGTCCGCGGTTCCGGCATCTGCCGCGGGCACCGCCGGGGTTGTGAAAAGAAACGAATCCATCACCCTAGTCACGGTCGATAACCCACCGGAAAAAGCGCCGCCTTCGGCGGCGAATGTCGCCTCGTAGAGGACGCCGTTGGCGACCGTCACCGCGTACCACGTCCGCGACTTCTTCACCACGTCATGGGTGAAACCGGGCTGCCCTTCGACCGACGACGGAGTTGTTTCCTGCGTCTTGTGCGACACCTCAACGACGAAGGTCCAACCCGTCTGGTTGCCGACCGTGAATGCTTCGTCTTTGACCAGTTTTCCGCCGCCACTGTCTTTCGGCAGACTCTCGCGGAGGTCCGCAACTTTGGTCTCCAGCGTCCCCTGTGGGAGCTTGCTCGCGACGATGTGCAGGGTGCCGAGGTTCTTCCCTTTTTCCTTCATCTTCGGAGGGGTCAGGTCGAATGTGTCCGACCCGTCCGCGCCTTGAAGTTGCCACGTCTTGGGCACCGAAAAAGTAAAGTGGTAGGTTTCGCTTTCGACTTTGACCCAATCGCCGGGGGCCGGCGGCTTGGCGTGTTTCGGGGGGTTAGCCACGAAGTCCTTCGCGACGCCGGTCGACGTCGCAACGCACAACAGAATCAGCGTCGAAGCGAATGCTCTGGACATATCAAAACTCGAAAAACGTCTCGGAAACAGACCGGGGATTCAGTGGTGAATCCGACTCCGTAGCAATTCGAAGCTTGATCAGAGTTCGGCAAATTCGAATGCCGGCTCGGCCTTTTTGCTCGTTTCGAGCTGCACCGCCGCAAACGCTTCGCCCATTTCGCCGCGGATCACTTCCGCATTATACAACTCGCGGCGTTCCAGGAGGTTTAAAAATACGTCGCCCTCCCGACGGGTGCCTTCGGGCGGCGCGATCGCGGCGGCGAACGGCTGAATCTTGCCGGCGTGGTTCTCCCAGCAGCCGTCCTTTTCCGCCCAGCCCGCGGCTGGCAGAACGACGTCGGCCGACTCCACCAGCTTGTTCGGCAAAATGTCCTGCACGACCTTGAACCCCTTAGGCAATGCGGCGGTGCTGCTGATCCAACTGCTCAGATATCCGCCAACGATCCATCCGCCCTTGAGCTTTGCCTGCTTGGCCAGTTCGTCGAACGAACACTGCGGCCCGCCGAGCAACGTTAACACCCGGCGAACTCCCGCGGCGTTCGGAACCTTCTCGGCTTGAATGACGAACGTCTGCTTTCCGTTTACCGAGTTCTTAAATATTTCATTTTCGCCGGTGGTCGGAACAGGCCCCAGGGCGAGCACGGCCTGAGGGTCCAACGCACGGATCGCTTTGCCGAGCAGCCACGCTTCTTCACAGGCCATCATCGGTGACAACACCGCGTACACGCTCCCCGGACCGTTGGTCTTGAACGTTTCCAGCAGCCCGGCCTTCGCGGCGTCCAACGCGGTGTGGAAGCTCGTCTCCACCTGCGCGCCGTACTGCATTTTCATCGGCGTCTTCAGCCGCTTGGCGTCGGTCAGAACCTGGAACGAATACCGCGTGTCGTCGCTGATCCACCACGTGTTGACCTCGGCGTTGTACCGCGGTTTGACTCGCCAGACCTGGCCCTCGTTGTGATCAAGATAGATGTTCTCCCCGCCGGAATCGACGGGGCTGATGCTCGGCACTTCCTTCAGCAGCCAGACCCGCTGCTTGAACAGGAATTCCTTGTCCAGCAAGGCCCCCACTGGGCACAGGTCGACGACATTCCCCGACAGCTTGTTGTTCAACGGCCGGCCAGGGAAAATATCGATCTCTTCCTTGTACCCGCGGCCATCAACATACAGCTCGCTCTTGCCCGACACTTCCCGGGTGAACCGCACACACCGGGTGCACATGATGCACCGGTCGTTGTACAGCAACACGTGCAGCCCGACGTCCTTCTTCGGCTTTTTCTGCTTGTCCTCCTCGAACCGGCTCTGGCTTCGCCCGAACTGATACGAGTAATCCTGCAGATAACACTCCCCCGCCTGGTCGCAGACCGGGCAGTCCAGCGGGTGATTAATCAGCAGATATTCCATCACCTGCTTTTCATTGGCAACAGATTTCGGGCTCTTGGCGTGCACGACCATGCCGTCGCGCACGGGCGTCTGACAGGCCGGCACCAGCTTCGGAATCCCCTCGACTTCCACCAGGCAGATGCGGCACGAAGCCACGATCGAAAGCCCCGGATGATAACAATACTGCGGAACATTCACGCCCGCATCATTACAAGCCTGCAGGACCATCTGGCCCTGCTTCGCGTCGATCGATTTCCCGTCAACAGTAATCTTCGGCATAGGTCCGGGATGTTACACGCGGCGGCGTTGAATTTCATCAATCGCCTTCGATCAAATCCTTGAAAACGAGGGTGGGGGCCAGCCGAAAGCATTTCAACAAATAAAGACACCGCGGAAGACGCATTTTGCGTTTTCCGCGGTGCCGAATTCGGTCGTGCTCATCTTCTTATTCAGGGACGACGTAGTTTCCAATGATTTTATACGCTTTCTTTACGTCTGGGTAAATGTCGCTGGATGCGAGTATCGTACCTTTGGGGGCCCAGAAGGTTGGGTTCGCACCCTGCAGATCGCCGAGCGCTTCAACGTGACCGTCATAGAAGACGGCTTCGAATCGAAACCCGTCACCCGAGGAGTGCGGGACCCCGTTCCCGTGACGCGCCCAAAGTGTCCGACCATCATAACCGCCTCCACCATTCAGTGGGGTACAGCTCCGCTCATGGCCGTTCGAGAATATGTCGTATGCACCCCAATCCGCGTACCCGCCGCCGGTAGAGCTTGCGTAAGCGTAGTCTTCATCGAAGGCAGTAACAACGCCCCCCGCTACCTTCAGATAGCGAGATCCGTCCGCGAGGAAGATTTTCTTGGACGTGTTTCCGACCTTAGTAATTTTAGGTCCGTACCCAACAGGCGGATTCGCGTATTGGTTTCCCGTCTTCGTAATCGTTGTCGCTCCTGGGTTCGGATTATTGGTTATCATGAACAGCATGCCAGTCGAAAACGACGCATAAGGCACGGCGGACGGCACGGTAGCGCCGGGGAATGCTGTCGACGCATTGAAGAGCGAACAGACTGCGTCGTTTGAGGGACAGACGAACATTGGAAAGTGCAACTCAAAGTTAACACGATCCCAACGTGCGGCGCCATTGGAACGCGCCGCGTCGGCAGCCGCACTGTAGGGAACTTTGATGCCGAGTACGTCGAGCATCGGCGACTGCCAGTCCCAGATTTGGTTGATGCCCGGCGAGTTAGAACTCGTTAGTGTTGCATCCGCACCAGTCGTATTCGGACTACCCAATATATAGTCGTGGTTTTGAGCGGCATACATAATCATGCCGAGCGCCATGCTGTGCATGTTTGCCGCACACTTAATCGCGGCGGCCGACTTCCGGGCTTTGTTAAGCGACGGCAGCAAGATCGAAATCAACAGCGCGATGATTCCGATGACAACAAGCAGTTCGACAAGAGTGAACGCATGACGCTTGGTTTTCATAATCGATACCTGGCTGAATACACGCGGGGCAAAGGAGCCATAATTTAATTTTTGGGTCATTTTCAATTTCTTGCAGAATATTCCGCTTGCGTCGGGGGTGGAGTACGCCCGGGCGTCGCGGCAGGGTTATGATGAACTACTAATCGACCACATTCGCTACAAAAAGTCGGGCCCGGTTTACCGACATCGTCGTTCATCAAGACTGGTGTTGGCTCTGTTTTCACGTGACCGTCTTTAGTCCAGAAGCAGAACTCGGCTTTGTATCCAGTCATCTTGCCGGTAGACGGACTTTTCACCGGGATCGACATGCCATCGGACAAGGTCATATGGAACGTTTTTCCGGTTTCTGAATCGATAAATAGCGGTGCGTTTATCTCGGCTATTGCGGGATCGACTGAAAAAAACGACTTCAATTGATACAAACCGAAAACCACGACTACGACGCAAAGTGCCATCGCAGCACTCGTCCCGCCCGAAGTTCTTAAAAATTCGCGAAATCCGTTAGATTCAGCCACCAGCGTTACTCCAAGGCAGGACCAAGCTTCAATTGCGTCGCCCCATTCATTGCCGGGATGGCGACCAATGTCCACACAAAATTACAGAGTTAACACGAAATTAACTCAAGACTTACGGCTTCGGGAATTTAGGCAACCGGTACAGAAATCGCTCTGCCTAGCAGATGCAGGATTCGCAGATCGACTCAGTTCTACATAGTCATACAGGCGACCGCACCGGTTAAGTGCGAGTTGGTTGAGTGAAGATCTTATACAAATGAATCGGAAAACGAAAGAAGGAAATGCCAATTGTTAAGAAATCGTTAAGACAACATTGATTTTGCCTCAAAATACGCCAAAAAAGAAGCATTTGAACTCGCTAGGGAAGCAGAGTCGCTGTTGAAGTCTTGACAAAATCTAAATTTGGCGCACACTACGAAGCACTAACCTATCCGCGTGGAGACTATACAGCTTGAGCATGGAATGATTTTAACACGACCTCGACCTTTACAGGTGTGGGTCTGTTTCCTCTCGGCTTAAGTCTATCCCCTTTGTCCGATTCAAAAACTTTGGTGCATTTCGCAGGTGCGTTTGCATCCGTCACTCTCAGGAGAAAATGCGATGGGCTTTAAATTCGTCTCGACATCCGTCCGCAGCGATCGATCGAACCCGGTTTCCCTTTCGATTACGCCGGAAAAGCTGGCGATCAGAAACGCGCGGCGGTCTTCCAAGCTCCGCGGGAGTGTTAGCAGTGTGATCCAATCGTTGGAAAACCGGACGTTGTTTACGTTCGGAGCCGGCGACGTTGTCGTCGAGCAAACGGTTCACGGCAGCACGAGCGTGACCGGTGCGATTACTCTATTGGATTATTCCGCAACCGGCACTTTAAACACGCCCGGGTCTGTTACGCTTCCCACGGCTCTGAATGGGTCGAATCAACCGATCACAGAACTAGTGAATTCCGGCACTTTAGGGTTTATGACGCTTTCCGCCGATGGCAAGAGCCTGATTGTTCCAGGGTATGCCGAAGGAACAGGATTAGCCACCAGCTCGTCGGTTCCACGCGTCGTGGCGTCAGTTAACAATGCCGGCGCCGTAGACACCAGCACTTACTTCACCAGCTCGAATCCGGTTCGCGGCGCCGCATCGATTGACGCGACGGGGTTCTGGGTAAACGGCAGTTCCGCGGGTGTTCAGTACGTTCCGTTCGGCAATCCGGGCACTGCGGCAGTACAGATCAGCAATACCGCTACCGGCAATCCGGTAAATACCCGTGCGACAGTTGTATACAACGGCCAACTGTATGCGGACGGAGCAACAGGCACTGGAACTCTGTTTGGTCCCGGAACGGTCGGCACGGGCTTACCAACAACCGGCCCTCAGCAGTTAACCGTCCTGCCAAACTTTGGTGCCAACTCCGCAGGCAGCCCGAATCAATTCGTCTTTGCAAACCCGACCACGATCTATGTCGCCGATTCCCAGGCCAGTACCGCGCCCACACCCGGCGGCGCTGAAAAATGGACGCTTAGCGGAGGCGTCTGGTCTCTTGCCTACAAAGCCAACGTCGGAACCGGTGCCGACTCCGGCCTGCTGGGTATCACTATAACGCCGACGGGGCAGCTGTTCGGCACAACGGGCAATACGAGCTCTAATCGTCTGGTCTCTATCACAGATACCGGCAGCACGTTCACGTTCACCACGCTTGCCACTGCGACGGCGACGACACAGTTTCACGGAGTGGCTCCCGCGCCGGTCACGGTTACCCCCCCGCCGGTGGTCACCACCCAGCCGACCAACAAAGTGGGCTTTGCCGGGAACACTGCGACGTTCACCGCCGCTTCTTACGGCAATCTGGCCTCGACCGTGCAGTGGTACCAGAGCACCGACAACGGCGCGACCTACCAGCCGATCTCCGGAGCTACCTCGCCGACGCTCACCCTGACCGGCCTGACCACGTCGATGTCCGGCTACAAATACGAAGCCATCTTCACCAACAGCGGCGGGTCGACGACGTCGAACCCCGCGACACTGACTGTCAACGTCGCGCCAGTTCTGAATTTCGACCAGACCGCATACACCGTCAATGAGAATGTCTCCGGCGGTAATCTCGTTGTTCAGGTCGACCGCGTCGGCGACTCGAGCACAGCAGTGACGGTGGGCTACAACTTCAGCGGCGGGACTGCCGTTAACGGAACGAACTACACCGGCGCCGCCGGAACGCTGACGTTCCCGGCCGGCACGCTGGCCCCGCAGTTCATCACGATCCCTATCGTGCAAGTCTATCCGCAGGGCGGCGACAAGACGTTTAACATCGTCCTCGGCACGACGACCGGTGGTGGTGTCGTCGGAACAGGGACGACTACCGTCACGATCCACGATACGGCCGAAACATTCAGCCTCAGCACCGCAGCGTACACTGTGAACGAAAACGCGACCGGCGGCACTGCCGAATTCACGGTCATTCGCAGCGGTGATCTGATCGACCCGGGCTCGGTCACCTATTCGACCAGCGACGGCACCGGCGTCGCCGGAACCAACTACGGGTCGACCACGGGCACTGTCAGCTTCGCCGCCAATCAGCTGTACGCCACCTTCGCGGTCCCCATCACCAACGTCGCCGGGGCGAACGGCAACAAGACCTTTAACGTCACGCTGACGGCCGACCCCGCATTTACGGGCAAGACGCTCCTGGGCACGAACCCGTCGGCTGTGGAAACGATCGTCGATTCGGCGCCGCTGACCAACAACGCGACCAGCGCCGCGACTTCGACCTTCACCATCCGCACCAGCGGTAATGTCACCAGCGCCCCGACGTTCCTGCCAGTCAATGGCTCGTCCACCAACGGCACCAGCTCGTTCGGCTTCCAGACCTACGGCGTAGTCGAGTTCACTCCGTCGACCACCCCGTCGCTCTACCCGACCAGCGGTTCGACCGTCAGTTCTGTGTCTAATCTGACGCTGTCGCTTTTCAACACTGACAACACCCCGGGCGACAACTTCAACGGGAAAGTCGGAAACTTCAACATCTATTACATCACGGATTCTGAAACCACGACCCCGTCGACCGGGCTGAAGTTCATCACTTCAGACGTCGGCGGCCTCAATGGCGTCGGGAACCCGATCCTGCTCGGCACGTTCAGCTTCGACGACAACGCAGGGTTCGACGTGTTCACCCCGGCTACGCTGCCGACGTCGGCCCAGTCGGCCCTCGTGTCCGCCCTCAACAGCGGCGCGGCGATCCGCTTCGCGGTCACTCCCGGTGCCCCGACTTTTGCCGCCGACTGGCAGGGAATTTTGGCACCGAACTCGCCGACACTCGGCCTCACCGACACGCTCACAGTAAACCAGACCCAGGAGAGCGTCAGCTTCAGTGGTTCGACGACGACGATCGCAGAAACCGCCGGAGCTACAGGCGTCACCGTCACCCGCACCGGTACGAACCTGTCCGACACCGAGACTGTCACATACACCGTCGCCAACGGCACCGCCATCAACGGGACGAACTACACCGCGACATCCGGTACTCTGACCTTCGGCCCGGGCGTTACATCCCAAGATATCCCGGTCACTGCGATCAATGTGAATCCGCAGAACGGCAACAAGTCATTCACCTTGACGCTGAGCAATCCTGTCACAAGTGACACGCTTCACACGGTTCCGGTTCTGGGCGCGTTTCCGACCACGATGGTGATCATTACCGACACTAACTCGGTCGGTCACTCCGAAACGCTTACTCAATACAGCAGCGACCTGTCGACCATCGAAACCGGCGGGCCGTTCGCCTCGGCGGCCGGTCCTCAGACCGGTGCCACGCTGAAGGTGACCGGCAAGTCCAAATCCTTCCCGGCCTACGGAGCTTTGGACTTCAACAACTTTGATTACCTCGGCACCTCGGACGTCTTCACCCCCACAGCGACGGTGACGGCAATCAACGGAATCACGCTGAACGTTTTCAACGCGACGTCCACCAGTGGAATCAATTCGCTGAACGTGTACCTCGTTCCTGACGCGACGTCTAATATCGATCCGACCGTGCCTCAGACGGTCAACCCGCACTTCTTTGACTCGACGACCTATCCGCTGGAGGGGTTGGACACCAGCGGGACCACTGCTAACAGCTTCGGCGTTCCGATGCTCCTGGGCTCGGTGTTATTCAACTCGGCCAGCCAGACGACGAGCTCGATCCCGCTGGCTCTGGCGAACTTCAACTCCGCCGCTCAGCAGACTCTGATCACTGATCTGAACACCGGCGTTAAGTTCCGCATCATCATCACGCCGACCGACGCCAATGATGCAGCCAACTTCCAAGGCTACACCTACCGGCTTTCGGACAACGTGCTGCTGGCACCGTCGCTGTCGCTCGACGTTCAGGAAGCGCCGGTCACGACTGGTACCCCGACCTGGCTCGGGGCGGGCAGTCAGGCGACCTACAACAGCAGCACCAAAGTGCTGAGCGTCACCGGCCCGACGACGATCATCCACAACCCCGGCACCGACGCCCCGATCATCACGGGCAACGCGGCGGCCGATGTGGTGACCCTCGTCCCGGCGTCTTCTTCGGACAAGGTCTTCAGCCTCGGCGGCTTTAACCTGAGCAACGGCGCGACGGCCGCGTTCAACACCGGCACGAGCGGTCTGATTGCTACCGTGGCGACTTCTGGGCCGGTGACCATCACTGGAACCAGCACCTTCGACCTGGGTGGTAACTCACTGTCGATCCTCGGCGCGTCGTCGAGTCTGTCGACTCTTGCCACTGCAGTCACCAGCGGGACCATCACCAGTTCGCTGGTCGGTGCGAGCGATTCTTCCCATCTGCATGTCGTGGGCATTGCCCAGGGTAGTGCGAGCGCCGTGAGCACGATCGACGGCCAGGCTATCAACGCCAGCGACGTCCTGATTCGGTACACGTACTACGGTGACGCAAATCTGGACGGTTTCGTCGATGGTTCGGATTACACCAAGATCGACACCGCGTTCGGTACGGCCGCGGCGAAGATCTGGTCGAACGGCGACTTCAACTACGACACGAAGATCGACGGCAGCGATTACACGCTGATCGACAACGCGTTCAACACCCAAGGGGCGAAGGTCGCTACCCCGGCGACTCAGATCGCCTCGGCGTCGACCGCCAAGTTCTCGACAGCGATTCCGATCACGGCGATTGCCTCTTCGAGTGCGTTGCCTTCTATCACCGACCTTCTGGCCAGTGACAAGAAAGACACGCTCGCCGGGATCGTCGACAGCGTTTCCAACTAATCCCTTTAAACACTTATCCTGCCCCCGCGATCGAGCGATCGCGGGGACAGTTTCCGAAGCATTCGTCCGGCCGGCCTGCTGGCCGTGCGAAGACAATTGTTAGCCTGCTCAAGGCGGCCTACCCTTTGGGGGTAGGTCGCTTTTTTTATTGGCGTGGAGCGAACGGCTTTCAAAGGGCGCAGACGCATTCCATACGAAACGCGAGGAGACGCTGGGTAAAATTGTCGATAGCCGAGGCCGGGAGGCCACGGATCGAACCGGTCATTTCGCGATTCACAGTTCGATCCCCGCCCTTCCGGGACGGGGCTTTAAAAGAGTTAGGACGGCATACGAAACGCGTAGAAATTTGGAACCCTTGTTACTTCGCACCCGTGTTGTTCCCTGCGAAGCCGCGGGCCCGCCGGCCCGGGGCTCGGTCGACGAAAGTTTTCAACACCTAACGGTTCTAGTCGATTGCGCCGAATTGACTTTAATCGAATTCGTGAACACGCCCGAGCAACGGATGGCAGGTTGAGTCGAATGTTTCGCGTGATCGCCACGCCGTCGAATGTTCCGGCCGGCGGGTGTTCACCCGCGGCTTCGTTGGAAATGGCGAGATGAAAAAACAGCCGCTTCAAAGCCCGGTCAGCGAGTGACCCAGTTCTTTCAACCCGCCGGCGTGTTGCGGCAGGATGCAGCTGACCGTGGTGCCCCGTCCCACCGACGATTCCAGCTTGACCGTGCCGCTCAGCGCGGCGACGGCGTGTTTCACGATCGCGAGCCCGAGCCCCGTGCCGCGCCCGGCGGTCCCGCTGCGGGCCGCGTCCACCTGATAAAACCGTTCGAAAACGCGATCGCGGTGCTCCGGCGGGATGCCGATCCCGGTATCCGACACTGACAACCGAACGGCCGGTTTGTCCAGCGATTCAATGGCAACAATCGAGACCGTGATCGACCCGCCGGGCGGGGTAAACTTAATGCTGTTCTCGACCAGATTTTTGAGCACGAGGTGGAGCAATCGTTCGTCGCTGTCGAATGAATCGGGGGTGATCGGGTCGTCACCGAACCGAAGTTCGACGCCTTTTTGCCGGGCGGTGGGGCCCATGGTCGAGCGGACCACGGCGAACAGATCCCATGGTTTTACGTCGGCGAGTTTGGGTTCGGCGTCGGGGCTTTCCAGCCTGGACAGATCGAGCAGATCGCGGAGCATTTCCTCGAGCCGTTTGACGTGTCCGTCGATGATCGTGATGCACCGCTCGGCCTGGTTCGGGTCTTCGCCGTGGACGTCGCGAAGGGTCTCCATCGCGATCTTGATGGCGGCGATCGGCGTGCGCAGTTCGTGGCTGGCGTTGGCGACAAAGTCGGTCTTCATCTGCAGCGTGTTGGCCATCGTGCTGACGTCGCGGAGCACCAGCAGCGCCCCGCCGGTGGCGGTCCGCGTCGCGACCGACTGGTACGTGAGCCGCTGACCGCCACGCAGAAGCCTTACCTCGCGGTGAACGTGCGGGATGTCATGACTGTTGTTCTTCGTGTGCTCGTTGGGCGCCACCTTGTTCGCGGCATCGAGCATCTGCAGCAATGCCTCGTCGTTGACGACGCTGACGGTTTTTTTCCCGATCACCTGAGCCGCCGCCAGTTGCAGCAATTCGGCCGCGGGCGCGTTGATCAGCACGACGCGCCCGGCCGCGTCGGTCACCAGAATGGGGTCCGGCAGCGTGTCCACGAGGCTTCGCAGGTCACGCCGCTGCTTGCCAATCTCCGCTAGCTGATTCTCGGCGTTAGAGGCCAGCCCGTTCATCTTGTTTGCCAGAAAGCGGACGTCCTCGGATCCCCGGGGGTCCACACGGGCGTTCCAGTGCCCCGCCGCCATCCGCTCGGCCGCCGCGGCCAGGTCGCGTGTCGGGCCCACCCATTGCCGTTTAAGAATGACCGCCAGCAGCAACAGCATCGCGACGGTGGTGGCGAGCCCCCCCGCCGTGACGGCCCAGAGCGGGGTTTGCAGCGACGCCCATTGGGTGTTCACGTAACAGACACGTGCGACAAGGCCGTTGGGCTTAGCGTCGTCAATCAACTGTGCGATGTACAGCGCCCGTCGCTGAAGGGTTTTGCTCTCCCGGGTGGAGGTGCCGATCTGTTGCCGGCGCGCGTCGATCACTTCCGGGCGTCCGTTGTGGTTTTCCATCGCCTTGGCGTCAGAGTCGGTGTCAAAAACGACCGAGCCGTCGCCGGCAATAATCGTGATCCGCGCCGCCGACGACTGAGCCAGCGTGTTGAAGCGGTCAAATCCCATCGGGGTGAGCTTGGCGTTTACGGTGATACCTCCCTGCCGGGCGACGCCGACGACGGCCTCGAGCGTGCGCATCTGGTCCAGATATACAGAACCTTGAGCGACCCAGTGGGTGAGCGCGAGTGACACGCCCGCGATCACCGCCGCGAGGACGAAGAACGGCAGCAGCAGACGAAAGAGCACCGGTCGTGATTGCATGACCGGCGAGTATACCGGCCGACACGCGCCGCAGCGCGACCGTGGTTAGCCGTCGAACTCCAGCTCCGCCAGATTGCACGACCCGCCGGCCGGGCCTAGGTACCGCCAATAGCGGTACGCTCCGAAGTTCGGCAAATTCACCGTCGTCAACGTGTTCGACTTCGGCGCGGTCGTGATCGTGTATTCACTGACAACGCCGGACGAGAAGTCTGCCGTGTCGCTGGCCTGAATCTGCCCGCCGACCATGCGGTCGGCAAACCCGGAATAACCCGGCCGCGGCGCGAAGCGGACTTGCCGCACGATTTTCTCACCCCCCAGATCAAGTCCGACCCATGCCCCGGTGGGGACCGGCGCGTCGAAATAGGTCGTCAAGTCTCCGTCGAACGCCTTGGCGATCGTGTTAGCGGAGTTGTAGTAAGAACCGGGCGTGCCGATCGGCGTTCCGGACAGGGATGACGCCGCCGGATTGACCCGCTCGACATTCGTCACGGTGTCGCCCGGGACAGTGTACGCCGTGTCGAGGCCCGGCCCGCCGTCGATCGTCACCGGTTCGACGGTCGGATTGCCCGCGACGATGTTAGCATAAATCCTGTCGTCGCCGGCTCCCCCGTTGACGGTCCCACCGTTCAGTACACTGATGAGGATCAAGTCGTTTTGGTTCCCGCCGTCGACTTCAGCGACATCGGCCGAGACGTTGATCTCGTCGGCGCCCCCGCAGCCGTTTACGGTCACGTGCCTGCCCCCGGTCACGGTGATGTGATCCGCGCCGCTCGTGCCCTGGATCGTGGTATTGGGCGCGCTCTGGTCGCCGCTGCCAAAGAAATAGTCCTGAATGTTCCTGATCGCCGGTCCGTTCAGGTCGATCAGATCGTTGCCCAGGAAACTGTGGTTGGACAGGTCCTTAAAGTAATTGGTGCCCGCGCCGCCGTCGACGGTCGTGTACAGAGTGTACTCGGAAAAGGCGAAGACCGAATCGTCGCCGTTGCCGCCGTTGACAGACACGGTGCCGGCCTGGTTGATCGATATCGCGTCGTTGCCGTCTCCGCCGTTGACGACCACCGGCGGGAGTTGGAAGTTGACCGAGACGGGCGCGGCTGTCGTGAGAATCGTGTCGTCCCCACCGCTGCCGTTGATTGTTGTCGCCAGGTCGTAGCCGGTGATCGACGTCAGAGAGCCGTCGATCGCTCCGGTGGTGACGATGTGATCCGTGCCGTCGCCGCCGTTGATCACAATGCCTTTGAGCTTCAGCGCGTCGAACACCTGCACGACGCCGTTGACGGTCGTGGTGACGGTCTGCGTGCCCGGCTCGAGAGATTCGATCGAGACGTCGACGGCGATGTTGTCTGCGCCCGGCGTGCCGTTGACGATCAAAGCGTCTGAAGCATTGACGCCCGCGGGCAATGACGGACCGAAGAACGAGATGTCGGCCACGTTGCAGTAGCTGCCGGCCGGTCCGAGATACCTCACGAACCGGTACGACCCCGGCGACGCGATCGACACCGTCGTCAGTTGGCCCGCGGTTGGGACCGCGTTGACTGCGTAGACAGTGTGCACATCGGACGAAAAGCTCAAATTGCTCGAGACCTGAAACACGCCGCCGACCATGCGATCCGCCCGACCGTCGCGCGGGACGAACGCCACCCGGCTGACGACCTGCGGCACGCCGAGGTCAAGTCCTGTCCAGTTCCCGCTCGCCTGCTTGGCGTCGAAGAAGGTTCCGATGTTGTTATCGAACGCCTTCGCGGCAACGTTGCCTTTACCGCCGTAAGAACCGGTCGACCCGATGACCGTGCCGACCAGTCGATGATCGGGAACAACGGCGTCGGTGATATAGCGGGCAAGAACAGAGTCGGAGGTCTGGAAATCCGTGAAGATGCTGCCGACGATGATCACGGTTCCGTTCCGACCCCCGGTCGCGTCGTACAAGTTACTGATCGGGAAATCCACGTCTTCACCGACCGTGTGGGGAATGAATTGGCTGCTGATGGACCCCGTGACCGCTCCGTTCGAGGCGTATCGTAGGATGCTGAAACTCGTGTCCGGACCGACTGGGAAAGGCGAGCCCTTGGAACCCGCGACGACAAATGTCCCGTCTGATTGGACGATCAGGCCGCTAATACCGACGCTGTCACCGTTTGCAGATAAATAGGTTGAGGTCTGCCCTCCAAGCCCGAACGCCGGGTTCAACGCACCCGTCTTCTGGAATTCGACCAGTGTTGGTCCGGACTGGTGAAAGATTTGGGTCTTGCCGAAGGTGCCGTCCACCCCGGCGAGCAGGATTGTGCCGTCATTGAGAACGTCAAGCGACTCGGGTTGAGACGTATAACCGAACGCAACTTTCCCCTGTTCCGATGGAAGGCCGTCGGCGACCGCAACTCCATCGTTGCCGAAACTCGCGTCGACCGCGCCGAAGCGGGTCAACCGCATTACCGCAAGATCGGTGGCACTGCCATGCTGAACCGAACCGGCGATGAGTATCTTCCCGTCGCCGTCGACGGCTAGTACCCCGCCGGGTTGTTCGAATCCGCTCGGCAGCGTAACCGTGCCAGTCTGCCCGAAGTCGACGTCTGTCGTTCCGTCCGTGTTCAATTCAGTTAGGGTCGACGACCCGGTCGCAAAGATAAGATTGTCGTCGTCTAAGGCGAACTTGCCGATCAGACGTACCGCCGCGACGCCATTATCCCAAAGCTTTGGTCGACTTTACCGGTCGGGGTAATTCGCGCGATGCTCGTGCCCGATTCGTTCACGTACAGATCACCACTAAAATCGAGGCGTAACTGAGTCGCGGTCGGATAGTTGCCATAAGTGTCCGCGGTCACTGGACCGAGGAAAACGTAACCGCTTTGCCCGTGATATCCACCGCCCGGGGCGAACGACGAATCGACTGAACCGTTGCTGTTGTAACATATAGATCCCGTGTTCCGCACCTACCGATATGCTTCCGCCTACGAGCACCTGACCAGTCGAAAGTGACAGCACGGAAGACGTAGAGAGGAACTTCGGCGGCGCTGCGTTGAGCACCTTTCCACCGATCCCGAACGACGAATCCAGCACGATCGGCGCGGCCGACATCAGCACCCGCCGTTCCATCGTTTCGACGACAGCACGAACAACTTGACCGATGACGCTCTGATTTTTCAATTGCAGCATGAGTGATCCTTCAGCGGCCTCGGATGACCGCCGTGTTGATTAAAATTGAATGGGATTGGAGTAGTCGCACCGGGTCTCTCGCCTTGGTGCAAGAGAACCAAAGTCACGCCGAATCGTCAGCGTCTGCGGGTCAATGGATTGAGGTCATCAGGGGTAGAGAAGCCTGAGTGCGGCGACCGGATGCTTGCCCCTACGGGCAAACCCACCATCTAAGATCCGGTCGTATCTGGCACGTTGTTCCCGACCCTCCTCCTCTGAAGTTATCAGAAGAGACTTTACCTGTCGTCCGGATTGGCCGTCAACAAGCAAATCGCGGCCTGAGGAGAAGATGTCGCACCAGAAAACGGTGTCGGACACCGTTTAATGAACTTTTTTTATAAGATGATTACAAACAGCATTTTACAAAAACGGTGTCCGACACCGTTTTTAGTCACGACACCGTTTTTAGTCAGGTTGATGCGGCCCTGCGTGCGGGTCAATAGGAATCCGGATAAAATCCCTAGACGCCGACTCTGAGGTAATCCCGAAGAGCCGGGCAGGACGTCGAAGCACTTAGTTCTTCGGCGTAGGTTAGAACCGGCATCATGTTAAAAGAGGGGTGATGAAACTGTCTCTTAGCCGGGTCGTAAGCGGATAGCTCGTAAGTCACGCCATCAGCGGGGACAAGCAACATCACCGTTTCGCGACGGCGACGACCGGGGCAGTGGGGCTGACAGCGACGGGGTCGTATAGGCCGGACCATCGCATGTCCGCGGCGTCGGTCACACGGCGGGTCAGTGCGGCGGTTGCTACGGGGAAGGTCCCGAGCAGCAAGGTGACGATCACAGACAAAAGCACCGCGAGCACGACCGACGGCGGGTGTACCAGTCGGGCGATGCCGCCGGCGGGCGCGTTCCCGCTGAAGTGCGTGGGTTCGGCACGCAGGAACAGGGCCGCGATGATTCGCAGGTAATACCCGGCTGAGATGGCGGCATTGACCCAGAGAATCACGCTGAGCACCACCATCGACGCGACGCCGGGGCCGGTGTAGACGGCCGTTTGCACGAGGTAGATTTTCCCCAAGAACCCGACCGTCAACGGGATGCCGGTCAGACTTAGGCACGCGACTGCCATCGCCAGACCGAGACCGACGTGTTTCAGGCCTTGACCGGCGATGTCGTCATAGGTCTCGGCGCTGGTCGCCGGCCGGGCGTGCCGGGCGGGGAGCAGTTGCAGCACACCGAAGGATGCGATGTTGGTGACGCCGTAGGCGGCGAGATAAAACAAAATCCCCTGCAGCGCGAGCGATTGAAGTCTGGCGTGGTCGATCCCATTGGCATGACCGAGGCTGGCCAGGGCGGTGATGCCGACGAGCATGTAGCCGGTATGCGCGACCGAACTGTAGGCGAACGTGCGTTTGAGATTAAACTGCAAAAGCCCGAGCGTGTTGCCGACTGTCATGGTCAACGCAGCCAGCGCCCAGAGGACGTTGATCACCGGCGTGGGCACGTTCCAGGTGCCGCCCCCGACGGCAAACAGAACCTTGATCAGGGCAATGAACCCGCTGGTTTTCGGCACGAACGACAGCAACGCGGTCACCGGCGTGGCGGCGCCTTGGTACACGTCGCCGGCGTAAGTGTGCAGTGGGACGGCCGCCATCTTGAACGCGAACCCGCCGACGAGCATGAGCACCGCCAGCGTTTGCCACTGTGACCAGTGACCATTCTGCTGGAAGAAGACGCCAGTGATCTGGTCCAGCGAGGTGGTCCCTGTCGTTCCGTACAGGTAGCTGAACCCGAACAGCATGACGGCCGCGCTCATCGCGCCGAGGAAAAAGTATTTCAACCCCGCTTCCTGGGCCACGGGCAGCGGACGGGAGATGCTGACCATGATGTAGGTCGGGATGCTCGCCAGTTCGATGCCCAAGAACAGGAGGATCAGGTCGTTCGCGCTGGCGACTATGCAGAGCCCGCAAAGACTCAGGAGCAACAGCGCGAAAAATTCGGCCGTGTCGTGCCCGGTGTCGATGGCGCTACCGCCGGTCCGCTGGGCGTTGGTCGGCATGTTCAGCAGGACCAGCAGGATGCCCATCCCGGCGGTGATCAGCTTGATGTACTGGCTTAGGCTTTGGACGTAGACGGCCGCGCCGGGGTCCATGGACGGGGGTCGCGGGTGGGCCGTGACAAAACACTGGAGCACGAAGACGGTGACGACGGCGACGAGCGCGAGCTCGGCGGCGATGCGGCGGGAGATGACCTTGCTGCTCATGCCGAGCATGAAGAGCACGCACGCCGTGGCGGCGAGAATGATCTCTGGCAATATCGCATTGAGCAGCACGTTCATGGGCAAACCCTTACACGGTCAAGACAGGGTCGGTTAAACCCGGTGAAATCGTAGATTATCAGTCGGGCGGTCATCGGGCGCGGGATTTCCAGCCCGCGGCGACCTCGGTACCGCCAACCAGTCCAGTAGGCGGTGCCGGTTTTGCGGTCGTCACTTCCACCTCGGCCGAGGTGGGCCGGAGTAGATTGTCGACCGGGCCTCGGATCTGTTGAAGGATCAACCCGGGGAAGAACCCCAGGACGACGACCAGCACGGCCAACGGCGACAAAATCGCGATCTCGCGGTGGGTCAGGTCGCCGAGCCGTTTCTTCGGACTACCCACAAGGCCGGTCAACTCTCCCGGGCGTGAAGCTTCGGTGATTGCCTCGGTCGTATCACTCGGCGTTTTCAACGGCCCGAAGAACAATTGCTGAACCAGTTGCAGCATATAGATCGCGGCCAGGATCATGCCCAGGGCGGCGAGCCCACCGAACCAGGGCCCGAGCGCCCGGATCGCCAGCGGCGAACCGTGGGCGAGTTGCCCGAGCCGGGGGGTGCTGATGTACGCGCCGAGGATGGTCAGGAATTCGCTGGCGAACCCGTTCAAACCGGGCAGGCCGATGCTGCTGAAGGCGAACAGCACGAAGAAAAACGCCAGCTTGGGCATCGTCTTGGACAGGCCGGAATAGTCGTATTGGTCGCGACTGCGGAACCGGTCGTAGATCATGCCGACGCACAGGAACAACGCGCCGGTGCTGATGCCGTGGTTGACCATGTACAGGACCGAGCCCTGCACGCCTTCCCCGTTAAGGGCCATCAACCCGAGCACGCAGAAGCCGAGATGGCTGAACGATGAATACGCCAGCAGGCGTTTCATGTCGCGTTGCACCCAGGCAATCATTGCGCCGTAGAGAATGCCGACGACCGACAGCACGCCGATCGTCCAGACCAGCGTATTAAAGGCGGTTCCAATACGAGTGTTTTGTGCGGTGACGAGCCCGATCGGGATGACCAGTCGGAGGATGCCATAGGTGCCCAGCTTGGGCATGACGCCGGCGAGGATGACCGTGGCCGGCGTCGGGGCTTCGGTGTACGCGACCGGCAGCCAGGTGTGCAGCGGAAATACGGCGGACTTCACGACGAACGCGCAGAACAACCCGATCGCGACCCACAGTTGTTCACCGGCGGACAAGCTGTGCTGGGCGAAATAGACGACCTTGTCGAGTTCGAACGTGCCGGCCTTGGCGCCGAGGTAGACGATCGCCGCGAGCGTGAAGACCGACGCGCTGAACGTGTAGATGAAGAACTTGCCCGCGGCATACCGGCGCTCGGGCCCGCCCCAGACGCCGATCAGGAAAAAGCTGGGGACGAGGGTGAGTTCGAAGAACCCGTAGAACAGCAGAAGGTCGCGGGCCATGAAGACGCCGAGCATGCACGCGAGCAGGCCGAGCATCCAGGCGTAATACTGGCGCGGGCGGTCGGTGATGCTGTCGAAGCTTGCGGTGATCGCGAGCACGACCAGCAGCACGGTCATGAGCATAAGGAACAGGCTGATGGCGTCGACGCCCAGCGTGAGCGTCAGGTGGATCGGGCCGACGCTGAGCCAGGAGTCGGCCGCGGGCGTTGCCATGACGAACGGCTCGAGAAACCGGCCCGACAGCCCGACCGTTAGCGCGCCGGTCAGGGCGGCGATCGAGAGCGCCCAGATCTTGGCGGTCTCGGCACGCGGCAACACCGCGGCGACGATCGCGCCCAGGATCGGGACTGCGAGGATGAGCGGGAGAAGATTGTTCATCGATGCCTACACCAAGCCGGTTCGAATTCAGACTATACGAACACCAATAACAAGATCGCCAGGATGCCGAACACCATCGCGGCGGCGTAACCCTGCAGGTAACCCCGCTGCAGCGTGACTTTTAAGACAAAGCCGGAAATCTGCGGGGAGAACCCCGCCGCCCAGACGACGCTGTCGACCACCAACCGGTCGATGGCGAAGAACAGCTTGGCGACGTGCCGGAGTGGGGCGACCACGACCGCATCGTACAGTTCGTCGATCCAGTACTTGCCTTCCAGAAGACTCGTCAGCGGCGCCAGGCCCGCGGCCAATTGGTCCGCTTTCCGGCGGTCTTTCAGGTGAAGTTGATATGCCAGCCCGAACCCGGCAACGAAGACCAATCCGCCGACGACCCAGGAGAGCAGCTCGCTCGATTCTTCACCGGATTGACCGAACATGCCCGGGTCGACCCGCGGGCCGCCGGTCGAATCGAACCGGACGGACGCCATGGTGTAAGCCATCGAGAACGAAGGGCTGTGTCCCAGAAATCGGGACAGCGTTCCACCGGGCACTATCAGCCAGCCGATCGCGAACGCGCCCAGTGCCAAGGCGTACAACGGCCAGAGCATGATGCGGGGTTCGTGGTCGTGGTGACCGTGGTCGGCGTGCGATGGTTCGTGATGGACGCCGGTGTCGTGAGCGGTATGCGGGTCGGCGCTGGACTGGTGAGCCGGGGCCGCGTCGACGGTGGTGTCTGGGGCGGTCGCGTCGGCCGGGGTCGTGGGCACGACGAGCGGGCCGTAGAACACACGGAACATCAACCGGAACGTGTAATATGCGGTGAGGAATGAAGTAAACAGCAACACCCCGCCGAGCACGACGCTGTGCGACCAGGTCTGGCCGACGATCATGTCTTTGGAGAAGAACCCGCTGAACAGCGGGCAGCCTGCCAGCGCCAGGCAACCGACCCACATGACGACGGTGGTCTTGGGCATCACCTTGCTGAGGCCGGACATCTTCCGCATGTCCAAGTGACCGAGCATGGCATGCATCACGACGCCGGAGCTTAGGAACAGCAACGCTTTGAAAAACGCGTGCGTCACGAGGTGGAACACGGCCGCCCCCGGGGCGAGCACGCCGACCGCGACGAACATGTAACCCAACTGGCTGACGGTGCTGTAGGCGAAGACCTTTTTCAGGTCGAATTGCCGCAAGGCGATCGTGGCGGCGAAGAGCGCGGTGAACGCGCCGACGGCGGCGATCGTGGTCAGCGCCGCCTGGTTGGTGACGAACAGCGTTCCGCAGCGGGCGATCATGTACACGCCGGCGGTCACCATGGTGGCGGCGTGGATCAGGGCCGACACGGGCGTCGGGCCTTCCATCGCGTCAGGGAGCCAGACGTACAGCGGGAACTGTGCCGATTTGCCGAATGCGCCGAGCATCAGCAAGAACGGAATGTACTGCAGCGCCCAGGCTTGGTTTTGGGTGCCGGATTCGGTCACCGCGGCCAAGGTCCGGCCGCTCAGGAAAATATGCTGTGCCCGCTCGAGCAGGCCTGTATTGGTACCGGGCCCGGTGCCGAAATAGCTGACCGTGTGGAAGGCGAAGAAGCAAAGCATGATGCCGACGGCAAACCCGAAGTCACCGATGCGGTTGACGATGAACGCTTTTTTCGCCGCGGCGGAAGCGGCAGGTCGTTCGTAGTAATACCCGATCAGCAGGTAGGAACAGACGCCGACGCCCTCCCAGCCGAGGTAGAGCATGAGCAGGTTGTTGCCCATCACCAGGCATGTCATCGAGAAGATGAACAACCCGAGGTAGGCGAAGAACCGGGAATACCCGGTTTCGCCCTTCATGTAACCGGCCGAGAAGATGGTGATCAGCAAGCCGACGCCCGTGACGATGGTCAGCATGGTGACCGACAGCGGGTCGATTAAAAATCCGACGCTGGCCGAAAAATCACCGGCCGAGATCCAGTTGTAGACGTCGACCGTTTTCGTGGCCTGGTTCGGGTCCGCGTTGTGCGTGGCGACGATCGTGCCGACCAGCAGGCAAAGCGACAGGACCAGCGACCCGCCGACCCCGATCCAGATCGGCCAATGGGCTTTGCCCTTGAGGAATCGATCGCCAAAGAACCCGGCTAAGACCGCACCAATCAGCGGCAGCAGCGGGATCAGGTAGGAGTGGTGGATGAGGGAGATCATGGGGAGGGGAGAGGAAAAGTTGTTAGTTGTTAGTCAGAGATCGACGCTTGCAGACCGCGGTTGAGGCGACAGACCTCTTCAGCAAGGTGCAGAGTCCGACTGAGTTCTTCGGCACTGATGTATCCTAACCGTTCGGCCAACATCAACTGAGTTTCCAGTTCCTGAAAAGAACCCTGACTGATTCGTAAAAAATGCCGAAAGTCGGCACCCATTCCGCGGCCTTGTCCTTCGGCAATGTTCGAGGCGACCGATACCGCTGCCCGCCGCATTTGACTCGTCAGCGCGTAGATTTCGTCCCGCGGAAACCGCTTCGTACATTCATAAACTTCGACTGCCAACTCCATCGCACGCTGCCAGACGATCAGTTCGCGATAGCTGCGGACAGCCACAAATTCCTCTTACTAACAACTATCAACTACCAACTAACAACTTTTCCCACCGTCAGCCCTTTAACTCCCGCCAGGCATCGGCGTCCAGCGTGTTCTTCTGGCGGAACAACAGGATGACCAAGCCCAAGGCCAGCGACGCTTCGGCGGCGGCAATCACCAGGACGAAAATCACGAAAGCCTGGCCCGACAGGTTCGGGCCAAGCGTGTTCGAGTGGTACCGGCCGAACGCTATAAGATTGATCGCGACGCCCTGGAACATCAGCTCCGTGCAGAGGAACATGACGATGAGGTTCCGGCGACACAAAAAGCCGATCATGCCGATCGAAAACAGGATCGCCCCGACGGCCAGATAATGTTGTAAGGCGACTTCTGTCATTTCGGTTTCAATCGGAAAGCGGCTGATATTCGGCCGACCCGTACGCGTTCTGCCGCCGGCCTTCACTGCCGAACACCGGAATACTATGCGGGTTGTCGTCGACCGGCGTTGCCGGTCCGTCGACCACTTCGACGCTCGCGGCGACTGTCGACGGCGTCAGCAACACCTGCCGCTTGGCGATGATGATCGCGCCCACCATGCTCACCAGCAGGATCAGCCCTGCAAGGTCAAGCTGCAACGACTGGTTGCGAAACAGGTACATGCCCAGCTGCTGCGTGTTCATCCCCACGCCAGGCGTGCCGGCCAACGGGACGATCACCGCATAATCATTCGGAGCCTGTTTCGCGGCATCGGCCATCACCGGAACCGGCCCGGACGCGGCAACCAGTTCATGACCCTTGTCGAAAATCACAAACAGCAGAACGCCCATCAACGCAAACCCCACCGCGGCGGCGGCGGCGGGCTCGCGGCTGTTGGCGTCGTAGTCGGCGATCGCCTTCACGTGCGTGCCGGTCCCGGACGCCTGCGTCGCCAGCATGATCACGAACACGTACGTCACCAGGATCGCCCCGGCGTAGACAATCACCAGGGCGGCGGCCATAAACTCGGTTTCGAGCAATACGAACAAGCCGGCAGAGGCAAAAATGGTCAGAACGAAATAAAGCGCCGAGTAGACCGGCCGGGCGTGCGTCACCACGCGGATGGCGCTGGAGAGCGCAATGGCGGAAAAAATCCAGAAGTAAATGCGGTCGGATTTCTCGGCGTCTGCGAACGAAGGCACCATCGCGGCGAACACCAACCCCAGCGCCGCCAGCACCACGCCGGCGATCCTGCGGACCGTCATTTCCCGGTGACCGGGCATCATCAACACCGTTGCCACCCCGGCGAAAATGCACAGCACCAGGATCAGGACGGGGGAAAAGACCGACGCGGCATCGGCGGAAACGACCGCGGGCATCCCCGGGAACACCATGGGTGCCGACGCGAGTGAAACGGAAAAGGACATTGGAAAAACCATGATCGGTCGCACCCTCGCCGCCCGGCAATATGCCGGGCCGTTGACGGAAGTCGCGGCAGGATAAGACTGTCCCAAATCCTTTGCAAGAACCGTGTGAAGGTTTTCACAAATGAGCGAACGGGATCACGGGTCAGTTCGATTCTCGGAGAGCCGGGGCGTCTCGTCCCGGACCGGGAGCGAGGATGCCCCGCTTAAGCGACGAAGCGACCCGCCATTGGCGGACTATGGCAAAGACGCCGGGCGGGGTGGGTGGCGCGCGAGTGTCACAATAACCCGGCTCGCAGCCCCGCCAGCGCCATGTGCACGACTGCGTGGGCGTCGGCGTCGGGGGGTGACGGATTGAGCATCACCAGGGCCGGGTGATGAAACGCCGACGTGGCATGGAGGAACGCGCGGGCCGCGACGCTGGCGTCCAGCGCGTGTGGGAATTCCCCGGCGGCGATGCCGTCGCGGATCATCCGCTCGACTTGACCGAGCATGACCTCGACGTGCGCGCGGACCGTGTCGTGGTCGGCCTGCACAATATTGTAATGCACGCGAAAAATCTCGGGGTCGTCCAAGAACTTACGACTCTTGGCCCTGCGAACGGCATTGAACCACGATACAAGACGATCCGGAGCGCTGACCTTTTTGTCGGCTACCAGTACTTCGAGCGGCCCGGTCAGCGCGTCCAGCCACCGCAACGCGACGGCGTTCAGCATTGCTTTTTTGTTCGGGAAGTGCCGGTAAATGTTGCCGTGGCTCATCTTCAACACCCGGGCGACGTCCACGACGTTGGTCTTTTCGACCCCGTGACGACGCAGCATCGCCTCGGTGGCGTCGAGAATTCGGTCGGGCAGTGTTGCGGGGGTAGCCATGTCCAACAGTCCGGAAGCCTATCGGGCTCGATCGCATTCGTAAAAACAATCAATTCATACTATCGCGACTGGCGATGCCCGGATTGACGAAAATAGAATTTTGTCACTTGTCCGCGTTCGGTGCCGCTGCCTAGTCTTCTTCCATGACGACAACAGATGAGCGCAGTGGGTCGAAGTCGAACACGCTCGGCGGCACTTTCGCATTTCCCGGGACGTCGTTGACGGTCAACCGGATGGGTTACGGTGCAATGCAGCTGGCGGGCAAGGGAGTGTGGGGTCCGCCGCGGGATGTGGACGCCGCCGTGGCGGTCCTGCGGGAGGCAGTCGTCGCGGGAGTTAACCACATCGACACGTCAGACTTCTACGGCCCGCACGTCACTAACCAATTGATCAAACAGGCATTACATCCGTACCCAACCGGGCTGGTGGTCGTCACCAAGATCGGGTTTGTACGTGGGCCTGACAAGTCGTGGCGTCACGCGATGTCGCGGGACGACCTGTTCTCGGCGGTAACCGACAATCTTCGCAACCTCGGGCTTGACGCGATGGAAATTGTCAATCTGCGGCTCGGCGGGCCGCACGGCCCGGTCGAGGGTTCGATCGCCGAACAGGTCAAGGTGATGGTCGAGTTACAGAAGCAGGGGCTCGTTCGCCACATGGGGCTAAGCACGGTCACGCGTTCACAGGTGGCCGAGGCGCGTGGGTTGGCCGAGATCGTCTGCGTGCAGAACGAATATAATCTGGCAAATCGTGGGGACGATGCGCTGATCGACGAACTGGCCCGCGACGGGATCGCGTACACGCCGTATTTCCCGCTCGGGGGATTTACGCCGCTGCAGTCGTCGGCGCTCGAAAACGCTGCCCGGTCATTGCAGGCGACGCCGACGCAGGTGGCGCTCGCGTGGCTGCTGCAGAGGTCCCCGAACCTCCTGCTGATTCCGGGCACGTCGTCTGTCGAACATCTCCATGAAAATCTGAAGGCCGCGACCCTGAAGATCCCGACCGACGTGCTTACAGAGCTCGACGGTGTTGCAAAATCGTCGGCCAATTGATTCATGTTTCTAGAGCTTACTAGGTAGTCAGGCCGCAAGTCTGGCTTCAAACCACCAGTGTCCAGCCATTAGAGCGGCCTGCCCGTTGAATCAACAATGACACTCCGAACGCTTCGCCCGTAGCGAGTGCAACAGCTGCGAACATTGCGACGCGTCAAGCCGACCCGATAGCGAATTATTTGGCCGGGGCGGACTTAGCCCGCAGGCCCCAGGCCTGCCGCATGGCATCAACTGTTGACGTGTAACCGCCGCGTGTGGTGGCTTCGTCGAGTTGCATGGCGGCAGTGTTGTCATCGGCGACGTTGTGCGCGATGAACGCAAGCAGCACCGCCGAACGGGCACTCTTTTCAGTGGTGCCGATCTGTTGCAGGTCATTCTGGACGAACCGGACGCGGTCGTCACCAATGAAACCTTTAAGGTCGTACTGCCCGGCCAGGATCGCTGGCTCGGCTGTAATGGCCCGGTTGAAGTCGGCGTCTGCCTTAGCGTAATAGGACCGACCCAGCTCGGCGAATCCTCGGCCCAGTGGGACGAACGGATTGTTCGGCGCGACCTGCTCGGCCGTGTCATAGGTGTCGATCGCCTGGCTGAATTTGCCCGACCGCATCTGTTCCTCGGCGGTCTTTAACAGATCGAACAGTCCTTTTGCTTTGATGCCCGATGCAAGGCTCGTGACGACGAACGGCTGGTTGTCCGCCGCGCTGCTTTCGTGACCGTTTATAACCGGTGGCAGGGTCTTTTCCAGGCCGGGCTGGTTGCCTGTGCGCGGCGCGGGAGCGCCAGCAGTCATATCCAATCCGACGGCGTTGGTACGGCGAGGCGTCTCAATCCCGTTGCCGGCAAGGGGCCGTCCCCCGGCGGTGCCGGCGACGGCTTTACCGTCCGGACCGGTCTTGCCGTTCGGAGCGTTCTTCTTGGCCTCCTGCTTCAGCAACGATTGCTCCTGAGTCATCAACTGAGCCGACTGGGCATCGGTGAGCTTTTGTCCCTCGTATTTTTTCTCCAGCGCCTGCAGCTGCGCGCTCTGCTTTGCAGCAGGAATCATCAGTCGATTCTGCAGCCCCTGCCCGCTGCTCAGCGAGGTGTCGACCTTCGAACTGCCCACCTGCGATGCCATCGTCTGACCAGATAATGAAGTGCTGTTCAAAGCGCCCGTATTGAGCTGATCGGGGCTGAGATTGCCTGGCGACGGCTTGGCCGGGTTAGCCTGGGAACCGCCTCCGATGTTGCCGGTTCCGTTATTCTGCTGCTCTTCCGGGCTCGACACGGAGTTCAGTTCCTGCTGCATACGCTGCAGTGCCTGAGGATCCAGCCGGGAACGCTCGGCCGGGGTGGTCTGCCGGTAATTGGTGTACTGGGACAGGAAGAACGAATCGTTGGCGTTCCCCGCCTCGTTCTTCCGCACGCCGTACAACGGCGACATTGTATACATCGACTGCAGACCCGAGGTGTCGACCGGGCCGGCCATGTCGACCTCGCCCGGCGCGGGCAGCAGGTTTCGCTTGCTGATGCCCTGGTTGACGTCGCCGAGCCGGCTGTCGGAATCGGGGGTCAGGGGATTGATCGTCGGCGCGGGGATCAAGCCTGCGCCGTTAGCGGTGGGAACGAAATTGTCCGGCGTGTTTGTCGTCCGCGATCCGAAGTAGTACGGCGTGTAATTTCCACCCGCCGACTGCGGGGCCCCTCCGTTGGCCGGGCCGACCGTTCGGTTGATGCGGTCCGAAGCGCCGGTCTCGGTGTTAGCCTGCACGGTGTTCCCGTCGAAGATGCCGTTGCTGTTCCCGTGGAAATAGTTCAGCCCGGACACGTTCCCGGTCAAGACATTCGTCGTGTTATTGAACGCGCTGTTGTAGCTCGCGTCGCGACCGCTGTTGTACCCGCCGCTGCCGAGCCGTGTGTTGGCGTCGTTGGCATGACCGTCCGCGCCGACCCGGAACTGGGCCTGTGCGGTTCGCACGAACCCGACCACCGGCAACGCAGAAAGCACTGCCGACAAAATAAAACCGGATTGTTTCGAACGCGTCATGGCTAGACCTCTGATTTTGATTCCGTCCCGCACACCTGCCGGAGAGTATTGGATTCTATCTAGTAGTCGGACACTGGTCATCACTAAAGGTTTCGACCGATCGGGATTATTTTGAATGCAGAATCTGATTCGGGTCGCGTTGCTGGCGCCCGCCCGACTCACAGGATGCTACGCGTGGCACTGGAAAGCCGCGGATTCTCGGCACCCCGGGCGGCGAACGACCGGTAAGGCCTTCGACCCCTTGCCCGATTCCGACTGTTATGGCGTCGACGATTGAGTTGCCGGCGGGGTCGCCTGCGCCGGGGCGGTGACACTGAGCCCCTCGGCGGTGTTGACCAGCAACGTGCGGTCGGCCTCGGCGTCGACCTCGATCGGGCAATCCAACTCGACCGACACGGTTTGCCCCGAGGGAAGCACCGCAGCCGCGAGCCAGACCGACACCTCGATCGGCGGCAGGTCGGGATCCACCTCGACCGCCCGCTTCCGCCGGATCAACAGCCCCGGGGTCTGCGCGACCGTGACGGGCCGAGCCTGCTCGGCATCCAGTTCCTCCAGCGTCCCGGCCTGCAGCGATCCGTCGCGCAGATAAGCGGCTGCCGTCGTGCCCGGTTTCTCCTGCGTCGACCGAATGATAATGGATCGCCGTCCCCGGCGGACCTCCGGCTCGCGGGCGCGAAAACGGACCGGTGGACGATTCTCCTCGACGAGCGTCCACCCGGCAGGCAATCGCGCCCCGACGTTGCCTGCGAACCGCGGGGCCGTGAGCTTCACGGCCATCTTGTGACGCGACACCAGCATCGCCAGGCCAAGGCTTCCGGCCAGGATTACCAGCAAGGTCGCCTGCATTATCCAGCGTCGCACCGCGGTGTAATCGGAGGGTCGGGCCATGGCGGGAAGTGTATCAATAAATTCCCGACGCGGCGTACTCACCGCAGAGCCATCCCTGTTCAGGTGAGTTGACGATCGGCTTTTACTTTCATTCCCGGACCAAACCCCAATTTCAGCGAATCTCCTCGCTGTGTTTTTCCAAGTTCGACAATCCGGTCGACGCACCCTCCCCGGTGTAAACCGCGCAGGGCATACCCAACCAGGCGATGCACCTCGATTGCCGAGCAGTGAGCATGTCCCCCTTGCCAGTTAGATCAAACAGATAGGCAATCCGTTTCGGACGTTCGACCCTGCGGGGGAACCGCCAAGCGGCGGTGCACTTCAGAGCACCCCGCAGCCGCAGGCGAACGCCAGACGTCTCGAAAGACGTCAATTTGCTTAAATGTTGTGTCATGACTGTGCATAGGAGAATGTCATGAAGAAATTTCTTTCCCGGCGTCACGGCCGGTCGCGTTTTTCTGCCTCGGCGACGAAGTCCCGGGCCAATCGAAATATCGGCAGCGCGGTGTTCCGACCGATCGAACAACTCGAACAGCGGGCACTGTTCTCGACCGCCGTCTGGGACGGCGGAGGCGCGGACAACAACTGGACGACGGGGGCCAACTGGGTCAGCAACGTCGCGCCGGTGAGCGGCGACGCGCTCAAGTTCTCGGGCACGGTCCGCACGAGTCCGAACAACAATTTCACCGCGGGCACCAGCTTCGCCTCGATCGAGCTCGCCTCCAACGGGTTTACTCTAAGCGGCAACCAAGTGAGCCTGACCGGCGGGATCACGCAGGACGGCACAGCGGCCACGGCAACGATGTCGTTGCCGGTCGTGGTCCCTGCAGGCGTGGGAAGCCCCGAACCGGTGAACGTCGTCTCGGGCACACTTAGCATGACCGGGAACATTACCGGCACCGGTTCGATCAGTAAGCAAGGCGCGGGGACGTTGTCGGTGTCGGGCACGAACAGCTATGCCGGGGCGACCCTGGTGTCGGCGGGCACGATGAATATCTCGGGCGATCAGTCGGCCGCGGCCGGCGGGTGGACGATCGGGAATGCCGCGACCTCCACGCCCGTCACGGTCAACTTCAACACCGGGTCGACCGTGGTCGTGTCGAGCGGGAACGCGATCCAGATCAATCAGACCGCTGGCACGGCGTCGGCGGCGACGCTGAATGTGGCCGGCACGGTCACGGACAATGGAACACTCGGCGTCGCCCGCGACGCGGTGCTGAATCTCAATAGCGGCGCGGCCTGGAATCAGGCCGGCCCCATGTCGATCAGCCCCAACGCGAACACGACCTACAACTCGTCGGTGGCGATGCTCACTGGCAGCAGCTTGAATTACACCAACGGGTCGGCGATCACGCTCGCGCCGTCGACCAGCACCGGAACCGGGAACGGCGTGCTGACCCTGGCCGGGGGGATCTTCACAACTGGGCAGGGATTCGCCGACAACGTCGCCAGCAGTGGCGGGTCGTCGAAGATCCTGATGAGCAACAACGGCACCTTCGTCGCATCGGCAGACATACCTTCGTTGCTGACGACGACGGGCAGCACCGCCAATTTTCAGATCACGTCCGGCATGGGCCGGTTCAACACCAGCGGGCACGCGATGACGGTAACGCAATCCATCTCCGGATCGGGTTCGATCAGCAAGCTGGGGACGGGCCCGTTGACTCTCGCCGCCTCCAACAGCTATTCCGGCGGGACCAATATCAATGCCGACGTGCTGCTGGCGACGAACTCGAACGCACTGGGCACCGGGACGGTCGCGATCTTCAACGGCGGGACCAACACCGCGAGCCTTCAATTGTCCGGCGGGATCACGATCGCCAACCCGTTCAGCGGGCTGAACTCTGAAGTCGCGGGCGGGACACCCACGTTCGAGAGTGTCAGCGGGAACAACACCATTAGTTCCAATCTTTCGATCACCGGCACGGGCGGAACCTCGGTCATCTTCCAGTCCGATGCCGGCACGTTCACCCTCAGCGGCGGGCTGACCACGACCTTGACCACGTCCCGGGTGTATTACTTCCAAGGCGCGGGCAACGGTGTTGTAAGCGGGAACATTACCGACGACGCGTCACACATCTTATCCGTCGCACAGAACGGCCCGGGCACTTGGTCGCTGACGGGGACCAACACGTATGCAGCCGGTACCACGATTAACGGGGGGACGCTGTCGGCGCACGGCGCGTCAGTCAGCGGCGTCGTGACAGCGAAGTCGACCGGGACCTTCAACGACACCACGATCGCCGGCGCGGCATGGACCGACAACGACCTGGGCGCCCCGGCATTGGCCGGCGTGACGACGTTTAACACTAACAACAGCTACACGATCGCCGGGGCCGGGGCGGACATTACCGCCAGCGCGGATCAGTTTAATTTTGCGTCGCAGCCGTTCTCCGGCGACGGCGGGATCACCGCGCTGGTCAACGGCACTGCGGTCAACACCGACAGCACGACCACGACCGGGTCCAAAGACGGGATCATGTTCCGCGACTCGCTGTTGTACGATTCTCCGTTCGTCGAAGTCGGGTACACCACCGGGTCGGGAATTCAGCTGCTGTACCGCCTGGGCAACGGCACGACCGTGCAGGTCGGCGGGACCGTCAGCACCGTGAGCGGCCCGGTTTGGCTTAGCTTGACCCGGGTGCAGGGCGCGTACACCGCGTCGTACAGCACCGACGGGTTTACGTTCAACAGCGTGGGCACGATCAGCACCGACAATGTGTCAGAAAACGCGCTGGTCGGTCTGGCGCTCACCTCGCATAACGTGGCGAAGGTAGCGACGGCGACCTTCAGCAATGTGTCGATCAACAACTCGTTCGTCGCGTCCAAGACCGAAGCGGACCTGTCGTTCACCGTGCCCTGGCTGGCCAGTTCGGACACACTGGTATACGCGAAGACCGGGGGAACGTGGCATCTGTACGCAGACGTCCCGGCGGGACAATCCACGGCGGCAATCACCGGGTTGACCGCGAGCCAGGCGTATACGGTTGAACTGGCGTCGGCGACGGCAGTGCAGACGGCGACCGGGAGCATCACGGGCAACACCCCACCGACCTTATCTGCAACGTCTTCGACCGTGGTGCCGACCTCCACGAATGTGTTCCTCTGGCAGGTGACGGCGGACGCCAGTCTGTCCGAAGGTATTGCCGGAAATACCAACACCGGGACCGTCACGGTGACGCATGAATTTGTTTACGCGTCGAACTCTCTCGAAGCGGCGCAGGTGGCCGGCATCGGGGTGACCAACTTCGCGTCGACCGGAACGTCGGGCACGTCGACCGCGTTTACCGCCGAGGTGACCGGCGCCGGTAACACCGGGCACACCGCGCCGGCGTTCGAAAATTCTCTTGCGGAGCTGCTGAGCATCCCGGTGGCCAAACCGATCCTGGCCGTCGAGGACGGGACCGACGCGGACTACAACGACGCGTACGCGAACATCACGATCCTTTCAATTTAAGTGGGATCCTGCAAGGTCCGCATCTCGGCAAAAGTACGACGCCGGCCTAATACCGGTGCCGAGAACGCGAACTCTCTTTACGCCACGGACCAAGGCCACGTGTGGTCTTCGTCCGTGGTTTTTGAGTAACATGTCCGGATGCGAATCATTCGATTTATCTCGCGTGGACAAGTCGTCGTGGGCCGGCCAATCGACGAACGGACAGCTCACCGGATCGATTGGCAGTCCTTCGAACAATTCACGGTCACCTCGGACGTGGTTCCCGTGGACCGGCTGCTCGCGCCTTTAATCCCGACCGACATCCTGTGTATCGGGATCAACTACCGCGAGCACGCCACGGAAACCAGCACGAGTTTGCCGGAAAATCCGCTGCTGTTTATCAAGGCGGGGAATACGCTGAACGACCCGGGTGCGCCGATACTAATGCCCGAACGCAGCGACAAGATCGACTACGAAGGCGAACTCGCGGTCGTGATTGGCAAGACGTGTAAGGCCGTATCACGCGCCGATGCACTGGACTACGTGTTCGGATACACGATCGCCAACGACCTGACCGCGCGTGACTGGCAGCGCGAAAAGTCATTGGGCGGCGGGCAATTCGCGCGTGGGAAAAGCTTCGACGGTTTCTGCCCGCTCGGCCCCGCGATCGTCACCCGCGACGAAATCCCCGACCCGAACCGACTGAAATTGAAGACGACATTGAACGGAACAATCATGCAGGACGGGACTACCGCCGACATGATCTTCGACGTCCCGGCACTGATCGAATCGCTGAGCAGCACGATGACCCTCCGCCCCGGCACGGTATTACTCACCGGCACGCCGTCCGGCGTCGGGTTCACCCGCAACCCCCCGGTGTTCATGAAAGCCGGAGACACTGTCGCGGTCGAAATCGAGGGACTCGGCCGGCTGCAAAATCCGGTAACGTAGCAGTGGTTGGTTGCTCTTAGTTTGATGCGGGAACCGCCCCTGACTGCAGAAGTTTCATCGGCGATGAAACCGGCACAATCCACCTGCGGAACTTTCTCGGGCGACTGAAACCACCTAAACTTTAATCATCATGAGCAAGCTGTCTTTCGAGATCGATCCGATCATTGCCGGCACTGCAAGGCTTACCGACGCGCAGGCGCTGGAGCTTTACACGAATGCTTCGCTGCACGATCTCGGGCAATGGGCACATGCGCTGACGCAGCGAATGCACCCCGAGGATTACCGCACGTACGTTATCGATCGGAACATCAATTACACGAATGTTTGCACGGCCAAGTGCACGTTCTGCGCGTTCCGCCGGGACCACGAGGACGCCGACAGCTACACCCTGACCTACGACAAGATCGGGTTCAAGATTCGCGAGTTGCTGTCGATTAACGGCACCCAGATCCTGATGCAGGGCGGCATGAACGACAAGCTGCCGATCGAGTGGTACGAGGACTTGCTCCGGTACATCAAATCGAATTTTCCGACGGTGCACATCCACGCGTTCAGCCCGCCGGAATTTGTCGAGTTCGAGCGGTTTTTTAACATGGACGTTCGTGAGATCATCCGCCGGTTTAAAGCCGCCGGGTTGGCGACGATCCCCGGCGGCGGCGGAGAGATCTTCGACCCACGGGTCCGCCGCCGCATCGGCATCGGCAAGTGCACCGGCGACGACTGGCTGCGCGTCATGCGGGTCGCCCACGAAGAGGGGATGAATACCAGTTGCACGATGCTGATCGGGCACATCGAGTTTCTGCGCGACCGTGTGAGCCACATGTCGGCATTGCGCGACATGCAGGACTATGCGGCCACTCTGGGCCGACGTTCGAATGACGAAATTCGAATGACGAATCGCAGCACGGACGAAGTTCGACAAGCCGTGCGTAATCGGTGGGCCGGAGTGTTTGCGAAATCTTCCCTTTCGGATTTCGAGCTTCGCCATTCGGATTTCGGCAGCTACACCGCGTTCATTCACTGGCCTTTTCAACGCGAGAACACGCCGCTCGGTCACGCCAAGGAGTGGGACCCCGCGATCCACGGCCCGTTCGACGACAGCACCAACGAAGACATCCTCCGCGGCCGCGTCGTCCGCATGGCCGGGGCGGACGAATATCTGCGCACGCTGGCGATCGCGCGGTTGTTTTTCGACAACATCAAGTCGCTGCAGAGCAGCTGGGTCACGATGGGACCGAAGATCGGGCAACTGGCGATGTTCTTCGGCGCGAATGACATGGGTAGTGTGATGATGGAAGAAAACGTCGTGAGCGCGGCCGGGACGACGTACAAGCTCGAAGAACGCGAAATCTGCCGACTCATTCGCGACGCCGGGTGGACCCCGGCCCAGCGGGATCAGTATTACCACGTGCTAAAACGGCACGACGGGCCTGAAGCCCCGGATCTGCAACCGTTAGCAAAGCCGCCGGTGCGGAATGTGTTGAAGATCGACAAGGAATTCGTGGGTGCCGCGCCGGGGATCGCAGAGACGGTGCGAATTCAGCTACCATTGCTTGAGTAGACATGCGTTGCTGAAGCGAGGTAAACGGGTTCAGGACGCGCGTTGCTGATCCGCCGTACGGCAACTGACGCGCGTTTAATCTGATTCGACCAGCGGCCGATTCAATTCCGTCTGCCAATCGGCGGGGTTCGGGCTCGATTCCGGGCCTTTTAGATAACACTCGAACAGGTCCTTCGCCGGCGTGTGGCCGTTGGACGTGACCCAGGCGTTGAATTCGCCCCAGGCGACGCCGAGGTTTTCGAATGCGCCGCGGTAGACGGTTCGCGCGACCGTCATCGCGGGCCAACGACCCGGTTTGATTCGACCCGCGGCAGCGACCGGTGATGCGACCGGGACGCTCATTTCGAAATCGAATACATCCGTTGAAATCCGCAGATGGTGCGTGAACCAGGGACCGGCCGGGGCGACACCCTGCTCGGCAATCGCCGCGTGGAGTTCTTTCAACGTCGGTCCCATGACGTGCCGAATCTGGGCTCTCGGCACGGTTACTGGAATAAATGCAGTCAGCTTCGCAACGGTTTTTACGACCACAGGGGTATCGATCATCGCAGCTCTCCGCGGCACGAGACCTAAACAAGAAGCGATTCGCCGGTCATCTCATCCGGCTTCGGTAACCCGAGCAGTTGCAGCGCGGTCGGCGCCACGTCCGCGAGCCGGCCGGTGCTCCGCAGCTTGTGCCCTTTGAAACGGTCGTCGGCGACGATTATCTCGACGTCGTAGATCGTGTGCGACGTGTGCGGGGAACCGGTCGCAGGGTCGATCATCTGTTCGCAGTTGCCGTGGTCGGCCAGGATGATCGCGGCGCCGTTCTGCCGCTCGACCGCCGCGAGCACGTCGCCGACGCGGGCGTCGACGAACTCGACTGCCTTTATCGCTGCCGGTAGGACACCGGTGTGCCCGACCATGTCCGGGTTGGCGAAGTTTACCACGATCAGGTCGTACTGCCCGCTGTCGATCCGCTTCACGACTTCGTCGCAAATGCCCTGCGCGCTCATCTCGGGTTTCTGGTCGTAGGTGCTGACGTCCGTCACCGACGGCACGATCTGCCGGTCTTCACCGGGGAACGGCGTTTCGCGGTAATCGTTGAAGAAGAACGTCACGTGCGGGAATTTTTCGGTCTCGGCACACCGGAATTGTCGAAGCCCCAGCCCGCTGATGTACTCGGCCAGGGTGTTCTTCATCTTCGGCGGCTTGGGGTAAGCCACGTGCACCGGCAGCCCCGATTCGTACGCCGTCATCGTGACGAAATACAGGTTCAGCTTCGGCCCGCGGTTCTCGAATCCGTGTGAGATCACGGACTTGATCTTGCCCGGGTCCCCCGCCGGCAGCTGCTGGCCCGGCGGGTCGAGCTCGACGGTTTCAGTGTAGGGAAACGGGTCCATGACGAACGCCTTGGCGATCTCGCGCGGACGGTCTCCGCGGTAGTTATAAAAAATCACGCTGTCGCCGTTTTTCACCGTGGCGATCGGAACACCCTCGTCGCACATCACCGACGGTGTGACGAATTCGTCGCCTGTCATGTTCGGCTTGCTCGGGTGGTCGTAGTAATGCTGGACAGCGTCTAGTGCCGTGGGGAACTTCGCGCCCTCTCCGAACGCGATCGCGCGGTACGCCTGCTCGACCCGGACCCAGCGGTTGTCGCGGTCCATGGCATAAAACCGGCCGCTCACGCTGGCGATCCGGCCCACGCCGATCTCGGTCATCTTCGCTTCGACCTGCTTGACGTACGCGATTCCCGAATGCGGCGAGGTGTCCCGGCCGTCGGTAAAGGCGTGCAGGAACACGCGCGTCAGACCCTTGTGCTTGGCCAACTCCAGACAACCGTAAAGGTGTTCGAGCTGCCCGTGCACGCCGGCGTCGCTGACGATGCCGAAAATGTGCAGGGCCGATCCGTTTGCCAGAACATTGTCGCCGGCGGCGACCATCTGGGGGTTGGACAAAAACGCCCCGCTGCGGACTTCCTTGGTGATCTTGACCGATTCCTGGTCGACGATTCGGCCGGCCCCGATGTTCTGGTGACCGACCTCGCTGTTGCCCATCGTGCCTTCGGGCAAGCCCACGTCGAAACCGCTGGTGTGGATCGTCGTGCTGGGGTATTCCGCCATCAACCGGTCGGCGACCGGGTGCTTTGCAAGGTAAACCGCGTTGGCCTGGTTCCACTGCGGGTACGGGTTCTGGCCCCACCCGTCTCGGACGATGATCACTACGGGACGCCGGGCAACAGTCGTGGGCACGAAACGATCCTTTCTAAGATGCAACTGGCTCACCGCAGCGGCGCGGCGACGCAGACGGCGAAGTTAACCACAGATGACACGGATTTTACAGATTGAAAGCGACGATTGGCGGAGATTGTTCTGACGTCGGATTTAAGTCTGTCATTCACTAGGCGGTTTGATCGGTTTCCCGTCGGGTGTTTCGTTGTGCAACAGGTGCACCTTCACCCAATGGTTGGCCTGGAACCACGGGCTGGTGTAAATCGCCGGCATCCACGTGGCGAGAATGATCAACGCGATCACCACCACCAGCAGCGTATTGATGATAATAACGGCAGACTTCTTCATGCGTGGCTCGAAACCGTAAGGGCGACTCCGCTCACCGCATCGCCCGCAGCTGCCGGGGGGTCACCATCCAGCAGAGCCGGCCCGACCCGGCGGTAACTTTTTCTTTCAACTGCACGCAGCACGCGCCGCCTTTTTTCAGGCCGAGCAATATTTTATCCGACCCGCCGATCAACCAGACCGCCAGGGCACTCAGGCCCGGCTCGTGGCCCACGAGCACGACGGTATCGGCCATCGGTTTCTGTGCGATGAACGAAATAATCTTGTCACGTTTTCCCCCGGGCGACAGCGACGCCAGCTGCAACGGTTTCACCTTAAATTTCTTGCCAACCACTTGCGCCGTTTCGACCGCGCGGATCAACGGGCTGGTCGCCAGCACGTCGACGCCGGGAAGAATGTTCGCAAGGCCCTGCACGTTGTGCCGCATCCGCTTGAGGCCCTCAATGGTCAACGGCCGAAGGTCGTCGTTCATGCCGCCCTGAGCGAATTCCGCCGGGACACCCGCGCGGCCGTGACGGATAAGGATCAGTTGCATGAAAGCTCCGGGGGGAGAAGCAATGATGAACGATGAACGACGAATGCAGAACGAAGAAGAAGACTGCGGAAGGCATTTCTACGGATGTTTATTCTTTCTTCATTCATCATTCTGCATTCATCGTTCATCATTTCTTCTAAACGATATCCGTAATCACCTCATTCTCCAGCATGTCGCGGACGCGGTCGATGAAGCCGGTGGCGGTGTAGACCCGGCCGTCGTAGTGCAACCACGTGTCGGGGTGGGTCTGGCGGAGGTGCGACCAGAAGGTGATGAGATCGCCGATGAAGCAGTCGGCGTCGAGCGTGGACCCGCCCCAGGCCATTTCGGTATCGGCCCGGCTGCCCATGACGGTGAAGCCGACCCGCAGCGACCGATCACCGTCGCGCCACAGAAACTGCCACGCGCGGGGGTCGCGCGACCCGTCGGTGACGATGTCGGTCCGCGCCATATCGGTCATCGCTGAAGCCACCTGATGGGCGGGGTACCGCGCGATCACCTGGATCGACTTGCTGTACAGCACCTTGTCGTTGTGCGGCGGGCCGGGGATCAGGTCGATCTTCAACCGGATACGCCGAAGGAGAATGAAGTCAGTCGAGAGTGTCATCACAATGGCCCGGGCTCAGTCACAGCCGCAGTCGTCGTCCAGCAGGTGATGTCGGTCTTCATGAACGGCCCACGCGACCACGGCGACGAAAACCACGACCAGCGTCGCGGTCAACACGGTCCTCACAATGACGGTGACGGCGTTTGCCCTGTCAACGGCTTCATTGTTCGGGTCGCCCGGCAGCATCCGCCACGTGTAATGCGCTTGCGTGAGCGGCATCGTCGTCGGTCCGATGATTCCGATCAACTGTCCGTGCTCTTTTCGAAACCCGATCGATCCGCCGTGCTCGACGTACGTCTGCTGCACCTCGTGCGGCCGTTCCCACGGCTGACCCGGCAACAGTTTGGCCGACCGACTGGCAGGTCCGGTGGTCGGCCGGCGAATTGGTTCCCATGCCCAGAGTACATAGACCGCCGAGTACGGCGCCTTCTTTTCCTCGGGCTTCCAGTCCGGCCGGAACTCGACGACCTTGCTGCCCCACCGCGTGTCCGGGCTCGATTGCCGACACCCCGCCGTGACGATCCCGGCTACGAGCAGAACGACGATCCCAATTCGATTCTCGAACACGTAACCTCCCTTGTTAGAGCCGAACGTGATATTGCCGCCGGTCGCGAACCAGAGACTATTTTCTTGACCCATCAACGCGCGGCGGCGCCTGCGATAGAATTCAGACAGGGTCGAAGTCGTCGGCGTTAGATCTAAAATCCATTGCAGGCTGCGATCGCCCGCCTTACGCAACGCGAACTAATCAAATAGATCACCCGTTCCTGAACGTGTATAGTGTGTACCTACTGGAGACACATGCTTTCAGAATACGTGCAAGCCGCTCTTCGGCGGGCGAAGTATGAACTGCTCGACGATGGAGAAGGATTTTATGCCGAGGTCTCGCTGCTTCCCGGTGTCTGGGCGAACGCCGACAATCTGGAAGCCTGCCGTGAACGATTGAAAGAAGCGGTCGAATCCTGGATCCTGGTCAAGCTCAGACACAATGACTCGGATTTTCCAAACTTGGACGGTTTTGATTTGAACCCGCAACCGGCCGACCAGGAAGTCGCGTAGTGCCGGTGTTTAATCTGATCTCACGTGCGGATCTCATCCGCGCTTTACGGAAAGTCGGATTTACCGGGCCGGAGCCCGGTGGCAAGCATCCGGCGATGCGAAAAGGTACTTTCACTCTGACAATTCCGAATGTCCACCGCGGGGACATTGGACGGAATCTGCTTGCTCGAATCCTCAAGCAGGCAAACATCACCCGCGAAGAATGGGAACAGCTGTGATTCGAACGCGTAACCTGCTTGCGGCCGTTGTTTTGTCGATGTCTTCTTTGTGTGCGGCGGCGGACATGCCCGCCGGTGAGGTCGGGCCGGGGGTGCCGGCGTTCACCGTCCGGCCGGGATACAGGGTGACGCTCGCGGCTTCGAACTTCGGGCAGGCGCGGTTCATCGAATTCGGGGACGACGGCAACACGCTGTTCGTTTCCCAACCCGATGCGGGGCGGATCATCTGCCTGCGCGACCCCGACGCGATGGGGAAATACAAGACGATCACGACGTTCGTCAGCAACGTCCGCAGCGCGCACGGCATGCAGTGGTTCAAGGGCGCGCTCTGGTTCACCCAATCGGGCGCGATCCACGTCGCCAAGAGCACCAAAAACAACGGCGTCGCCGATGACGTGCAGGACATCGACGCCGGGGACCTTCCCGAAGGCGGCGGGCATTGGTTCCGGTCGATCCTGGTCGACGACGACGGATTCTACACCTCTATTGGTGACGATCAGAACCTCAGCGATCACCCGAAGGATGACCGCGAAAAGATCTTTCATTACAACCTCGACGGGTCGAACAAAAAGCTGTTCTGCACCGGGCTGCGGAACACCGAGAAGCTCCGATTTCGGCCGGGCACGAAGGAAGTCTGGGGCTGCGACCACGGGTCGGATAATTTCGGCGGGCGGTACGGCGAACACAAAAACGGCAACGATCAGCCGGTCACTGATCTGTTCCCGCCGGAGAAGGTGAACCATTACGTGCAGGACGGGTTTTATGGGCACCCGTTTATCATGCCGTTCCACGTGCCGCGGCCGGAGTTCGCGAACCGGCCCGACATTCTGGAACTGGCGAAAAAGATGATTCAACCCGAGTGGTGCAGCGGGGCCCACTGGGCCGGTTGCGGGTGGTGCTTCACGACCAAACCGAATCTCACCGGGCAGGCGGGCGACATGATCGTTGCGTATCACGGGTCGTGGAACAGCAGCAAAAAGGTGGGGTACTGCGTGCAGCGGATCGAGTTCGATTCGATGACTCAGAGGCCGTGCGGGACGACGACGCTGGTGAGCACGCTGACGCCGGACGGGAGTCGGGATCTGGCCCGGCCTGTGGATTGCGCGGAAGCGCCTGACGGGTCAGTGCTCTTTAGTTCGGATACTACGGGGCAGATTTATCGGGTGACGAAGGTCGGGGATCAGGGCCGCTGAAGCGGCCCCGCCGGGTTTGACCATCGCGGTCTTAATGCTTCGCAAGAGTTCTTGTACGACGCACGAGTTCCTCGACAGGAAGCATCGCTTCGAGCATTGGTACCGGGATAACTCGATCTATTTAATCATCGCGCGGTGTCGGGATCGATTCCCCGCGTTTCAGTCCGAATCGGCAAAAGCGGTGTTCTGGGATCGGTTGGCGCAGTACGCCGCGTTGTACGGATTCGTCCCCTGGACTACGTCACTGCTCGACAATCACTATCACACGATCGGGTATTTGAAGGTCGGAACAAATCTCGGCCCGATGATGCAAAAACTTCATGGTTCGGTCGCGAAATTAGTAAACGATTTACTGCCAACACGGCGCGTCCCGTTCTTCAGAAATGGAAGCCATTACGACTATTTCGACGGTCGTTTAAGGGACGTGCTGCAAGCCGAGCGGACGTATCGATACCTGCAGGGCCAATCGGTCAGACACGGCATCGCAGAAGATTGGCGAAGTTATCCCCACACAAAGATCAACAGAGAAAAAGACCGGGCGATCAAGCGCGTCGTTCAAACCAACGCGTTTCTCGAAGAAGTCCCCTACGCCAGATACTCCCGGGGGGTCGCTTTAGCGACCCTGAGCTCACCCAATGAACCCTCACTCCGCCGAAAGCTTCTTGTAATACTCCTTAAGCGCATCACTCCAAGCAGGCGGCAATGCACCCTTCATCGCGTCATTCAGATCGTGCTGCATCTTGATGCTCGTCGTCGGCGTCGAATCCTGCTGCACGCTCACCTGCCCGCTGAGCAATAGCTTGGACGTATCAATGTCATCCAGCAGCACATCCCGGCGGCGCATCGCGTTCTGATACCGGTTCGCCTTCAGATCGTTCTCGACCTCGCGCATCAGGTTAACCGATTCGCTCAGCTTGAAATTGTCGTATCGCCCCAGCTTGTACTGTAGATTCAGCCGCTCGGCGGTGTTCCGAAGCTCGGCCTGTTTCGTGGCCAACCGTTTCATGCCCTCGACCGACTTTGCCGGCACCGGGCCTTGCAGGCCGGCCGCACCTTCGCCGCTGAGCTTTCCACCACCAGTCGCACCACCGACCGGGTCTTTGCTGGTGTCTTTGACCTGCCCTTGAGCGAACGGAGTAGGGTCCAGCCTTGTGGGCGTATTGCGTCCCCCTTTGCCGACGGCGGTGTCTCCGACGAATTCGCCCTGACTACGCCCGCTGCGACCCTCACCCGCGCGACCGCCCATCTCGTTCTGGTTTGGCAGCTGGTTGCCGGTCACGCCCTTGGCGGACATGTCCGCGATCGGACCGTCGGCAGCGTCCCAGCCGATCCCCTTGTCGGCCGAGTCGGTAATGTTCGCGTTCTGGTCTTCCATCTGGTCGAACAGGTCCTCCTGCTGCTCCATCAGTTCGCCGACCATGTCCTGTAGCTCTTTGGGCAGTTCGGGCATCGGCGTGTCCGACTTCTGCATTAGCTCTTCCTGCGTCCACTGCTGACGGTCCGGTTGATTGGTCAGCCACCGCTCTAAATTGCTGGCCAGCTCTTTCGCGCCTTCGAGACCGCTTTCCTCCATCGGCACCGCAATCTCCGCGGCCTTCTGCTTCAACGCGTCTTTGGCCATCGTGACTTCGCTGTAGATCGCGGTCGCTTCCTTGGCCATGGCGGCGTTGGCCATGTCCTGCTCGGCGTTCTTGCTGAAATCAGATACCGCCCCCTTCATAAACGCATCCAGCTTGTCTTGCGCCTGCAGCAAATCGGCCAATAGCTTCTTATCCTTGTCGTCGTAGTTGTCGACCGGTTTCTTGGCCAGCCCGGCCGTCTGGTCCAGCAGCTTCTGCTGATCCTTCATAAATTCCTTCAACTGATCGTCCAATTTTTTAAACGCATCGGACTTACTGGCCAACTGGTCTCCCGGCCGAGTAGTCGCCTGCAACGCCGGGTCAGGCGATGCGGTCAACATCGCCAGCAGACTTTCCAGCGTGCTGATGATCCGACGCTGCTGCGTGTGCAGTTGCGGGAGCAGTGTTGCCTGCTGTTTCACGTCCATCTCCGTGCAAAGCGATGCCGCGAATTGGACCGCGTCTTTGGCCGGGTTCAGGACCAGCACGAGCAGCGTCTTCTGCACCATTTTGTTCGATTCGTCGAACGCGAAGGTGTCGGCAGTGGACTGCATGCGGTTCTTCAGTTCGGCCTGCCCGACGCTGATCTTTCGCATGATTCCCGCGTCGCCTGCCTTCCATGCAACGGCTGCGGTGTTCAGCGCTCGTTGGTCTTTGAGCATCCCCGTCAGAATTTGCTTTAGCTTATCGGTCTGCTCTTTTTCCTCGGCGGCAGTTACCTCGGGGTCGCGAAACTTGACCTCGAAGACCGGCGACAGCGACACCTGCGGCCCGCCGACGTCGTTCCCTACAGCCGTGTAACCGGTCGACTTCAAGTCGCGGTCGTCCGTGGCTTCAACCTGCACACGGATCGAGTTCCCGTGCTTGCGAACGTCCGCCGGAATCTTGTCCAGAACCGACGACAGCTCGATCGACGTGGTGCCGGGCTGATAGTTCTCCCGTGCCACTTCCGCCAGCGGCACGTCCGGGCCCGTCGCGACCAGCACCCGCGCACTGCTCAATCCGTATTCGTCCTTCAACGACGCGGCGACTTTCAGTTCGGACTTCGGGGCGACGACCGTGTCCTGGGCCGGCCACTTCATTTCGATCGTCGGGGCCGAGTCCTTCAGGCAGTGCACGATGAACTGCTGTTCCGGAAGCTTGGCGATAATCTGCCCGGCACCGTCGGTGAGCAGCACCGCGACCGGCGTGTCCTGCTGGACCGCAAACGATGCGCTGTAGGACGTCTTCTGCAGGTTCGCGGTCATCGGGACCGGCGGCTGGTCGCCGAGTTGGAGCATCGCGCCGTTGGCGGGGATGTCGATCGTGGCCGACAGTTGAACAGTGCTCCCCTGCGGGGCGGTGACCGGAGTCGTGTCGATTGTTTCAGGTTTCAACGTCACCGGCATCGTCGGTTTGTGCGTATAGCCGGGCGGCGTGATCGACAGCCCGATCTCGGTCAATTTAATCTGTTTGACGGCCGTAACGGCGTACCACGGACTCTGGCTGCTGCCAACCTCGAGCCGGTATTTCAATGACTGGTCGACGTGGTCGAGGCGATACGTGTATCGGAGTCCGTCTTCAATCGGTGCCGGCGCGAGCGAAGCCGGGGGCATCGGCGTAACGCCTGCTGCGGTTTCGAAAATCAGTTTCGCCTCGGGGGTTTCCGGGCCGGTCGCGGTCGCGTCGATCTCCAACGGCTGGCCCGATACGATGGTCACGTCGCCGGGCACGACCTGGGTAATCTTCATCGAACCGGTCTGGGGGACGAACACTGCCGGATTAAACAGCTGGTGCCAGCCGTGAAAGAACGGCTTGGGGAATGCCCCCGCCGACAGCAGCAACGGAAGGGCAATCAACCCGCAGCGGATCAGCACCGGGTTCAGTTCTGACATCCGCACGGCATTACCGATCGGCTGGGCCGACAGGTTCGCGTTGATCTCGTCGAAAATCGGCGGCAGCCAAGGGCTTGCCTCGAGGTCTTCCCGGCCGGCCAGCAGCAGGCTGTTGGTGAGTCCGTTGTGCAGACCGCCGATCTTGGTTTCGAGCAACCGCGCGATCTGCACCGTCCTCGGACGGATGATCAAGGGCCGGACGAGCCACGCCACTGTCGCGGCAGAGACGACACCCGCCCAGCTTATGAGGATTACCCAAAGCCAGACGCTGGTACCGTTCGTCGCGTCCCCGATAAAATGGGCGGCCAACGTCGCGATCCAAGTCGAAGCGACGACCGTCGCAGACAGGAGCACCACGCCACGGACGATCTGCTGACCGCGAAACTTTTGGCCGACCAGATCGAGCTGGTCTTCGATCCGAAGCAAGGCCGCGTTCTGTGCAAGCTGCGTCATGTCAGCACCGGTGATTGCGACCCTGAAAAATGCTCTCGCCCGTTTCATCATATCGGATCGAACACCCGATGTTGCGACGAAAATGGCGATCTTGGTGCGGCGCAGTTACGCCTCGGGCGTGTGGGTGGTGGCCCATCTTCCCCTGAACGGCGGCGAACTGTGTCGGCGGAATCGGCCGCAGTGATTGCTGTCGAATTGTCGATGACACCCCGCGCTGCACCCGTTACCATGTCACGACTCTTGTGGGGCAGGCGAGGAAGAACAGCTTATGCGCGAAACTTTGACGGAAACGACTCGGGCGGCGTTGGCGGCGGCACAGTCGGCGGCTCGGGACCGCAATCAGGATTTCGTCGGGACAGAGCACGTGATGCTCGGCCTGCTAAGCACCGACGGCGAGGCAACCCGCGTGCTCCGTACGTCCCACGCCAAGCCGGACGACATCTCCGCCGCGCTGCTAGCGACCCTGCCCACCGGGGCCGAGGAACCCGTCGTGACCGGCGACCTGCCCCTGTCCCCCCGGGCCCAGCGGGTGCTCAACGGGGCGATCGTCAAAGCCCAGGCGATGCGCGAGAACCGGGTGTCCACCCGGTTTCTACTGTTGTCACTGCTCGACGAACTGCCCGCGGCCGTGAAAGGAGCGCTGGTTAAATCCGGCGCAGACGTCGAGTCGTTGCCGCCCAAGCTGGGCGAAAAGCCCACGACCGCCGAACGGTAAACACCGGCAGAGTCGCTCATTCACCGAAAATTGGATCGTCCGCGCACGCGCTGTCCCCGCATAAACGACGTGCCCCCTAAGCCGGCAGATCGCCGGACGTCTGCAACCCGCTTACGTCCTCGCCCGCTTTGTCCCGCCGGGCCAAGTCGGATAGGAACGTCACGAAGTTAACACGCGGGGTCCACCCCATCTGTCGCTGTGCTTCGGACATGTCGTGCTGTTCGACAGTAGCCGGCAGCGTCAATTTATATTTTTCGAGCAGCCTACCGGCAGCGGGTACTTTGGTTTCGAGCCAGGCGGTGCCGCGGTTGGCGAAATCACTGATGACCTCCGGCGGCGCGCCCAGGTGGTGGTGGACGACCGTCATCAGCCGGGTGACTTTCGAAGCCGCCGCTGCTTCAACGGCGGCAACGGTCGCCCGGGCGACGTCCTGTCGGTCGACGCCGTTGTGCAGCAGTTTCTGTCCGAACCGCAGGTAGCTACAGGGCAAAAACTCGTGGTACCGCAGGTTCACGACCGCCGCTTTCGTCATGTAGTGGTACGTGTCGGTCAGGTCTTCGCCGATCACTTTGCTGACGCCGTAGATCCCGCCGTGCCCGTAGGCCATCGACGACGCGAAGACCAGCGATTTGATCTGGTTCGCCCGGCAGGCCTGGATGACGTTGAACGGGCCGTCGACGTTGACTGAAAATATCGTCTCGTCCGACACCGGCGGCTGGTGGGCGCAGTGCCATGCCGCCAGATGGATCACGGCATCGGCGCCGGCGACCAGTTGGTTCACATCAGCGGCGGTCCGGGTGTCACACCGTTGGTATTGCCCGAGTTTCGCCAGGGCCGGCGGCGCGGCCGCGACGTCTCCCATCTGAAGCTGGTGACCGGATCGAGACAGAAGCTGGCAGACGGCCTGCCCGGCGTTGCCGGCAGCGCCGGTGATTGCAATTTTCATTGACGTGTGCCTGTTTCGATCGAACTCGAACCCCTTCGAACGACCTCACCTCAACCGGTGAACTTCACCGGCTTGGGCAACAGCTTCCATTTCTGGTCGGCCGAGTCGCTCCACTTGCCGACGACGACGTTTCCGTCGGCGTTCGCGCCCAGTGCCTGGCCGGTCTTAATATGTTCGATGCGATAAGTGTCATCGCCCAGGGGGACGAACCGCCACTGCTCGATATCCGTCGGCGTTTTTGCCGCTGCATGCTGTTGAACGGGGGTCTCACCGGCCTCGTTCGGAGCGGTGTTCGGCGTTAACGTCTTGTCGGTGAAATGATTGATCAGGCGGACCCCGTCCCCGGCTGGCCTTACTTTCCAAGTCATGCACTTCCACGACTCGGCCGGGTAAAGCACCAGAGGCGTCCCGTCGGCGCTATTGGCGTCCCGCGGGCGAAGCAGCAGCTTCTGCCCGACATTTTGAATCTGGAACGACTGTCCGACCAGAGCCTGAATCGAAGGCGCGGCTGGAGCCGTGGTCGGCCCGGCCGCCAGCGGTAACGCGAGACAAAGCAACGCAATTACGACGGACAGAACGGTCATTTGATTTCGCATGGCCCGATCTTATAAGCCCCGACCGAGCTACGCTGCAAGATTTGCGGGCTACCAGGCGTACGCCTTGGGGGCTTCACCCCCGGGACCGGGCCAGATCGTGTCCAGCGCGGCCATCGTCTCGGTCGACAGCTTGATCTCCGGCACTTTCATGACGCCCGTGAGCTGGTCCAAAGTCCGCGGCCCGATGATCGGGGCCGTAACGACGGGGTTGTGCAGCAACCACGCCAGCGCGACGTTGGCCGGCGTTTCACCGAGTTGTTTGCACAGCGATTCGTACTGCTCGAGTTGCGGGCGTTTCTGCTCGACCTTCTTTTCGAAGTCGGCATTGCCGCGTCGGCCGTCTTTGCGTTTTTCCAAGGCCCCGCCGAGCAACCCACCCCCGAGCGGGCTCCAGGGAATGATGCCCAGCCCGAAATGCCGACACGCGGGGACCACTTCCAGTTCGATCATGCGGTTGTCCAGGTGGTAAACACTTTGCTCGGAAACCAAACCTTGAAAGTGCCGTTGCTTGGCGGTCATGTTGGCCGTCGCGATGTCCCAGCCGGCGAAGTTGCTGCTCCCGGCGTAGATCACTTTGCCCTGGCGGACCAGTGTTTCGTACGCCTCCCAGATCTCGTCAACGGGCGTCCGGCGGTCCACATGGTGCATCTGATACAGATCAATCCAAGTGGTCTGCAATCGCTTTAACGAGTTTTCGCAAGCAAGGATAATTTTTCGGGCCGACAACCCGTTGGCAAAATTCGGGTCGGGCTTTGCTTCGAGTTGCATGCCCCCGAACACCTTGGTTGCCAGCACCACCCGGTCGCGCCGCATGTCCCCCTGGGCGATCCATCGACCAAGAATCTGCTCGGTAACGCCTTCACCTTTTTTCCAGCCGTACACGTCGGCGGTGTCGAAAAAATTAATCCCCAGTTCCTGGGCCTTGTCCATGATGACAAAGCTGTCGGGCTCTGTCGTCTGCGGTCCGAAGTTCATCGTTCCCAGGCACAGGGGACTGACTTTGAGACCGCTTCTACCGAGTTGTTTGTATTCCATGGCGATGCCTTTTTACTTCCGAGATGATTAACCGAGCGCCCCGCACATTAGGCGCACCATTTGCCAGTGACAATTTTAGGGACCATCGCGGCCGATTCGACGGCACGGCAAAATGAAAGGGTGCGAACATGAACGTACTGGTGATCGGAGCGGCGGGCAAAACAGGTAAACTGGTCGTCGAGCGCGCCACGAAAGCGGGACACACGGTCACCGCCTTTGTGCGAAAAATGCCCGATGGAAACGCCGCATCGGGTGTCCGTTTCGTCACCGGCGATGCGACAAATGCCGGTTCAGTCGCCGACGCAATGGCGGGTCAGGATGCCGTGATCGACACGGTCGGGGGCAAAACCCCGTTCTTAAAATCCGACATCGAACAAAAAGTCGCGGACACGGCGTTATCGGCAATGCAACAGGTCGGCGTTCGACGGTTCATTGGCGTCTCGGCCATCGGTGTGGGTGAAAGCCGGAATCAGGGCGGATTCTTCGTCAAGCACCTGCTCGTGCCGATTTTTCTCCGCGGTTCCACGAAAGACAAGGCAGCTATGGAGCAGCGGGTTCAACAAAGCGGCTTGGATTACGTGCTCGTGCGGCCGGCGATTCTCAGCGACGACCCGGCCGCGGGAAGCGTGCGGGTCGTCCCGGGGAAAGAACTTGCGAAGAAAATTTCGCGTGCCGATGTAGCCCAGTTCCTAGTCGACCAACTTCAGAGCGATAAGTATCTCGGACACGCCGTCACGATCGGCGGGAACTGAAATCGCCTGCGTTCAGAACGAGTAGTTCGCAGCGACGTACAGAAAATCGATCGAATTGTGATCCCCGGTGGTGTTGATAAAACCGCCGGTGAAAAAATGGCTGTATCCGACGTATCCGCTTAAGTGTTTGTCGACCTGCCAGTTGAGCAGAAGATCGATTTCGTCACCTACATATCGGCGATTGCTGCCCGTTACCGCACGCTGCACCCCGCCAGCGGCATTGAATAATGCGTCGTTCGTGTTCTGCCGCCAGAAGATGTGATTCTCGGCCTTGAAACTCATTGACTTGCCGATCGGATTGTCCTGCAGCAACGTGACAGTCAGCCCGGGGTGCAGGTCAATAATGTTCTCCCGGCCGACCACGTCGATGTACCCGAGGTACGAATGCCCCAGCGGGAAAAGCTGGTTGAACCGGGTGAGATTGGTGTTGCCGGTGCCGTTATCGCCGCTGGCGATGTCGAAGCCGAGATTAACCCGCGGGGCGAGCGGCGCGTCGAACGTCCACCCGCCGTCGAGCGCGACCGAATAGGCGGAGATCTGCCCGCCGCTGCTGCCGGTGCGGCCGAACTGGTAGTCGAATTCGCAATCGGTGTCCCACGGCGCCGGCGCCGTCGAGACGCGGGTGCCGATCGTGTAGACGTCCTGAGAGGCGGCGATCGGCGCGGAAACAAACAACGCCGGCCGGCTCCGCTGGTGAAGCCCCAGGAAGTAGGCATCGACGCCGGTCTTCGCCTTTTCCGAAAAGACTTTCGGCAGCAGCACCGTGTCGTAGACGCCCCAGAAGGCCGAGTTGTGGTCGTCGTTGTTGAACATTTCCTTGTCGACAATCACCGGCCGGGTCCAGAACGCGTCGAGGTAGTTTTTCGCGACCGGCGACGACGCCGACACCAGCGACAGTTTGAACCCATCGAACGTCCGCCGGGTGTTGGACCAATCCAACGGCGACACCAATCGCTGCGCGCCGTAGAGCAGGTATTGTCTGCCGCCGCGGAACGTCAGTGAATTGTCTTTGTCGAACGGCAGATTGAACTCGCCGAACGCCTGATCAACATCGAGCTCGTCGGCATCGGTCGGCCGCGGGCCGCCGTTTCGCTGGGTCACCAGCGAACTCTTGGTCTCGATGAAAAACCGAACGTCCTGGCCCAGGTGAATGTCGGCCAAGCCGTACAAACGGGTCAGCGTATAGCCGTTGTGGTCCTGTGGCTGCGGGCCGAAGTTGAAGTTGTTGAACAGCTCGTAGCGCTCTCGGACTTCCCCGCCGAGAGAGACGTAAAATCTCTTGTCGGGACCGATCTGGATCCGCTTGATCGGGTCGAAAATATCGTGCCGATTGTCAGGTTCGAGCAGTGCGTCGTAGCTCTCGTTGGTCCGCGGGGTCGAGAACGGATTGCCGGCGAGTTGCCCGGGAAGAGGCTTGGTCAAACTCGGCGGGTCGAACACGGCCGTGGACGACGACGCCGCCGACGCCGAATCTTTGACCAGCAGCGGGATCGCCGGCGGCTTTTTCGCCGGCTGCGATGCGGGCACCGGCGGCGGTACCGGTGCCGGTCCAACGACCGGGCTCGGGTCGACCGTCATGGACGACGTCGGCATCAGTGTGGCCGAGGGGAATGCTAAAGCCGTCGTAGGCGTCGCCGGTTCGTCGGCCCGAGCCGACACTGCCGCAAAAGACAGAACCAACGCCGCTGCGGTGAGTGCTTTCTGCATTCCGCGAGACAATACTGTTTTCCCTTAAACCGGCCATCATATTTTCCCGCCATCAACAGCCTGCACGGGGCAGAGCCAGACACTGATAAGACGAATGCAGCGAACTCAGTCAATCATCACCGATCATCTCTTGTGCTCAGGGCTCGGTGGAAGCCGCCGATCCACCGCAATCGTCGGCTCGCCCGCTTTGGCAAGGTGCCAAGGCAGCACTTTGCCACCCTCCCCACTTTCGATGATGACGTTCTTAAAACTTCTCGATTGCCATGTCGTGATTTCTATTCGGGGCTGTTCCACCAACTCTCGCCGCCCGGACGTGGCGTGCAAAGATGCGATACTTTTATATTTCATATCAATTTCGACGCGGTTAAACTCAGCAAACTATGAATACGAACATCAGTTCCGGGGAAAGTTCGTCTTCTGCTGCGTCGTCCAAGCCGCCCCGCAAAAAGCGATCTTTTGTTGTCCGTTGGCTTCGTCGCTGCACATTCGTCACCGTGTTGGTGGTCTTGGTCGGCATATTTTTCGGTTCGGCGTTACTTAGCAAAGTGATCGACTGGCAATTGAAGTCTCAGCTGGCGTCGCGGGTCAACGCGAAGCTGGAAACGGCCAGCGTGCGGTACTCGTTCCCGTACACCGTTCGGATCGACAAAGCGCACCTGGTGGTGCCCGATACGGATGCCGGGCGAGGCTGGGGGATCGACATCGGCCGGCTCGATTTGACGCTGGCCAAGCTCCCTTCGTGGTCCGGACCGCTGGTGATTCAAAGCCTGGACATCGATAAGCCGGTGGTTCGTTTGTCCGCAGCCGACGAAACGGCAACGCCCCCCGCGCCCGCGCCGACCCCATCGGCGACCGCGACCGCGGCGGCGAGTAAAAAGCTGTCCGACCTGTTCCAGCTCCGCCGGGTGACCGTCGGCGACGCGCGGGTCGAGTTCGATCCCGGCACCCGGTCGCAGCACAAACCGCCGGTGGTCTGGGAACACCTCGACGCGAACATGCTGACGACGCCTACCAGCGGCGGGAACTATCAGTTCTCGTTCATCGCCAAGGACGAACCGCTGGCGGTCATTCATGCCGACGGCGCGTTCGACATCGATTCGCTGTTGCTGGACATGCAAAAGTTATCCGTGTCGGTGAAAGTCGACCCGTCCCGGCAGGCGATGCAGCTGCCCCCGATCGCGCAACAGGCGTGTCAGAAGTTCAAGATCGGCGGACTGGTCACGTTCGAAGCAACAGCCAAGGTGCCTCTGGATGACCCAACGCACGGCCTGTACACCGCCAAGCTGTCGCTGGCCCAGGGGACTGGAGAGGTCCCCGGTATCGACAAACCGGTCACGCCGGCGCAGTTCACGATGATCTGCACCAACCTCGCCGACGAAACCGAGACGGCGCTTTCTACCGCACTTCCCGCCGGCATGCCGGGTGACCTCCCGAAAAGCTCGCCGCCGGTACACCTCTGGCTCGCCGGTTTAAAAGTTTGTTCTGACAAAAGGCTCGTCCAGATCGAGAGAGGCGAAATTCGATTCGACCCGGTAACCGGAGTTTGGTCCGTGCAGAACCTCAAGGGGTTCGTCGACGCCGGCAGTGGTCCGAAGCCGATCGTGGACGTCAACGCCAACGGCGTGATGGACGTGCCGGCAATGGTGCTCGACCTGCAGAAACTGTCGGTCGCGGTGAACTGCGACCTCGTGCCAATGCCCGCGGCCCCGGCCGTCGCTTCTGCGGACGTGCAAAAACTGTCTATCGACGTCGGACATAATCGCACGACGGCATTGCATGCCACGACGCAACCAGCGTCGCCCGAGCTGAACCTCGGCGGGCGATTGACATTGGACGCGGTCGCGCGGGTGCCATTGAGGACCCCGATGCTCGGACTGTTCGCCTCCCGCATGGAACTGTCAAACTGCTCGGGACAGATTCCCGGCGTGGACGGCAAGGTCACGCCCGAGGCAGTAACGTACTGCTCGAACCTTCCCGGCGCGGACGGCAAATCGATCCCCGCGAAAATCACCGCCCCGTTCCCCACGACCGCCGCCCCGGTGCGGATGTGGCTCGACAATTTTAAAGTCGTCAACGGCAACCAGATCGTCATGATTCAGAACGGACGGGGTTGGTTAGACCCGGCGGCAATGAAATGGCGGCTCGACGCCATGGACGCGCTGGTCGAGGCCGGGAACAGTCCCGGCCCGCTGCACGACGCCAAGGTGAAGCTGCACGTCCCGTTCACCGTCACAGGCGCGGGCGAACTGGTGAGTCAGGATTCGCAGATCGGGCTGGCCGAGAGTTCTCATTTCGATATCAAGCTCGACAAGGCCGCGGTCGACGTGACCGACATGGACATCCCGCTGCGGAACATCGACGGCGTCGTCGTCGTTCGCCCCCACGAAATGGAATCGGGACAACTGACTGGGACGTCCATGGGTGGGAAGCTGGCCGCGACCCTGAACGCGAGCTGGAAGAAAATGGGGATGGCTCAAAAGCTGATCCCGATGTACTTCGGCAGTATCGACATCCTGAACATGGACCTGCACAAAGTGGCGATCGCGTGCACGACCGACGAATCGCGGCGGGCGCAGACCACCGGCGTGATGGACTTTTCGCTGCGGTTCAACGGAATGGTGATCCCCGACGCTCCGCCCGGCAGCCAGGACTCGGTCGTCAATCTTGCGTCCGGGTCGGGCGACTTCGATATCCGCCGGGGATATTTTAAGACGATCCCGGTGCTGAGAGATGTCCTGAATCAGTTCGGCGCGTACGACGCCGCGACCGTCGGTGAAGCCGCTGGGACCTTCACGATCGACAAGCAGGTGATTACGTTCCAGCAGTTGGCGGCAAGCTCCCCCGCCGTCGGCGTGCAGGGGACCGGGACGGTCAACTTCGATCAGGTGGCGGACCTGACGTTCGTCGCGACGCCTCTGGCGGATTGGCGCGCGGACATTAAGAGCAGCGGCAATTCGTTCTTCGACGGCCTGGCCGATGCGGCCGGGAAGGTGCAGGGCGCGATCAATAATTTTCAGGCGAAAACGTTGTATCAGATCAAAGTCACCGGCCCGATCACCGACCCCAAGCTCGACAAAGTGATTCTGCCCGGCGTGGGGGAAAAGGCCGCCGGCGTCTTCGACCGGATGTCGCACGCGGTGGAAGACAACTCGCTGATCAAACAATTGCGACAGTGAGAATAAAGTTCCGCCCGTTTGAAGCCCGGCCTCGATTTGTGTTCAAATACGACGGCCGGCGAGTCGGTATGGCGTCGCCGGTCACTGTTTTTTTACGTGGACCAATGTCGTATGCGCCTGATCTCATTTCTCATCCGTGTCACGTCGTGCTCAACGGTTTGCCTTATTCTCCTGGCCTTACCTGCAAAGGGCTTTGCTCAGAACAGCCCGCTCATTCCAATCGACACGGCCAACTGGGCCGGCACCGACGACCTGGGACGGGCCCTGCCCGGCTTCGAACAGACCGGGCCGACCAAACAGAATCGCTACGTCGGGCTTTTCTACTGGCAATGGCACGGCGGGCTGCAGGCGACGAATGAATTCGACATGACCGACTATTTGAAGACTCACCCCAAACAGTTGCTGTTCACCGCGTTTCCGCCCGGTGGGCCGGCGCACCCGACCTATTACTGGGCGCAGCCGTTGATGGGGTATTACCGGTCGACCGACCCTTGGGTGATGCGCAAGCACCTGTCGCTGCTTGCCGACGCGGGGGTCGATTTTTTGTTTCTCGATTACACCAACGGGTCGGTCTACGACGCAGAGTTGAAAACGTTGCTGGAAGTGGCCGACGACCTGAAGGCAAAAGGCGCGACTGTGCCGCGGCTGACGTTTTTCCTGAACTCCCAGCCGGAATGGAAGATCGAATCGCTGTACAAGAACTGGTTCAAGCCCGGCAAACACGATGACAGTTGGTTCCGCTGGGACGGCAAGCCGCTGCTGATGGCCGACAGGCCCACCGACGCGTCGAAGCTGAAAGACCCGTCGCTGCTGCCCGAGATTCAGAACTTTTTTACCTGGCGGAAGACCTGGGCACTCGAGGTCGCCGACAAGAACCCGCGGGTCTGGCGGTTCATCGGCGAGCCCGACGATAAACCGGCAATCGGTCCCGACGGAAAAATCGAGCAGATGGTCGTCTGCAAATCGATGGGCGGTCCGATCTGGGGCGCGTTGGCCGACGGAGGCGTAAGCGCGGTAAAGGGCAAAAAGCACACCGCCGCCGATTACGACAATGGCTGGTGTCTGCCGGACAGGGCGCGTGGCGTGTTCTTCGAAGCCGGGTGGAAAAAAGCGAATGAGATCGCCCCGCCGATGTTGCTAGTCACCGGCTGGAACGAATGGAACGCGTCGGTCTGGGAAACGCCCGGCGTGGTCATGCTGGGCCACCCCACCGCCAAGGGGCAGGGGCACATCGTCGACGAATTTAATATGCAGTTCGATCGCGACCTCGAGCCCATGAAAGGCGGGTACGGCGACGATTACTTCTGGCAGTTTGTAATCAATCTCAGAAAGTACAAAGGCATGACCCCGCCCGAGCCGGTGTCTCCCCGGGTCACTCTTTCAGTCGACGGCCCGTTGACCGCTTGGGACACTGTCCGGCCGATCTATCGCGATACGATTGGTGATATCGCCAACCGAAACTGGGACGGGAACCCCAAGGGCACTCACTACACCGACGATTCGGCCCGCAACGACATCTCGACCGCACAGGTCGCCCGCGACGATACGACCGTTTATTTCCGGGTAACGACCGCTGATGCGCTGTCTGCCCCGTCGGAAGGGAACTGGATGACGTTACTGATCGACACGGATCAGAATCGAAAAACCGGGTGGGACGGGTACGACCTGATCGTCAACCGCACCCGTGCTGATGGGTCTGAGTCCGTCGAACAGCACACAGGAACCGGCTGGACGTGGAAAAATATCGGCGGGGCGTCGATTCACTATGCCGGGAAAGATCTGGTGGTCGCGATTCCCAGAAAGCTGATGCAACCTGCAAACCCGGCCGGCCCGCTGCGGTTTGATTTCAAGTGGACTGACAATCTGCCAAATCCGCCCGAAGCGATGGACGTCTACACCAAAGGGGACTCTGCCCCGGACGGCAGGTTCAACTACAGGTTTACTGAGCCGAAGCGGTAACAGAGGCCGCCGGGTCGGCATCGGGTTGCAGGTGCACCGTCACCGGTTGCGGTCGGGGGGCTACGGTGGTTGTGTGACGGAAGCTGGGCAACACCGCGCAGATAAAGATGCCGATCACGGCGAGCAAGGCCTTGTAAAGGAACTTGGCATACAAACGGGTTTTAGTGGATTGGGTGCTGTCCATGAGACGATTTATCGGCCATCGCGTCACGCCCGGTTGAGAAATTCCCACAAAGGATCGCAATATTACGGGATCAGCTTGGCAAGCTCGGGCCAGGTTTGCGGCTCGATTCACGCTTTTTTCTCGCTGGACACCGGGTATACTCTTTCCGAACCACATCGCGAGATCGCCGTCGTTCTTCTGAGGTTTCTTCCATGGTCAGTGAACTTTTGTGCCCGGATTGCGGCGGCGTTGTCGGCGCGACCGAGTCGACCGAAGCCGGATTTCCGTGCAAGTGTTTCGTGCCGGACCCTTCGGCGAAATTTGAAGAGACCGCCGTCGGGGAGCCGGCACCAGTCGAAGCGCCCAAACTCAAGCTCTGCCGGCTGTGCAGCAAGGATCTTGCCGGGCATCGACGGTTGAAGGACAGCCTCGGATACCTCTGTTACGAGTGTGCCAAGGCCGAAGAAAAACGCGAATTGGGCGATCGTGTGCGCTGCCGCGTCTGCGGACACCTCGTCAAAGAGACCTCGATCACCGATTACGAAGGCACGAAAATGTGCTCCAAGTGTTACGGCGAGCGGATGGATCTAAAGAAGCAGCAGATCAAACGCATCGGCATCCGAAGCGCACGCACCCGTGCCGAGCTCAGCCAACTGCAGAAGTGGCTTGTCATCGGCGGCGTCTTGCTCGGCGTTATTCTGCTCAGCACGCTGTATGTAATGTCCCGGCATCATTGAACCGGACAAATTTGTTGACCAAGGACGCCGGTCCTGAGCTGCGCCGAAGCGCCGGGCTATTCGGTCTCAAAAGGCCCCGCGCTTCGGCGTACCTCAGCTTCAGTTCACATAAAATCTTCGTGAAGCGGTTGTCCCGCAGGGACGCTTTTCGTCGGTACGAGATGCGTCCCTGCGGGACAGCCGCTAAACACGCATTTCGCCAACGCATGCCCAGTGGACCAGGGGGTAACCCAGTTGCCAATTGCCGACACCGCATATCGCTGAGCATTCAATTCTTTTTTGGACCGAGGCTGCCCCGCCATTGCGACCCGCCGCTGTATATTGACGGCGATCATGTTCGATCCTTCGGTCGATCAGCAGTTTCGGCTCGCACTACACCACCACCAGGCGGGTCAACTTTCGCAAGCGGAAACGCTTTATCAGCAGGTGCTCTCACGACAGCCGCAGCACACCGGCGCGTTGCTTTATCTGGGGGTGCTGGCCCGGCAGGTGGGGCGACACGGCATCGCGCTGGACCTGATCGGCCGGGTGCTGGCGGTCGAACCGAACAACGCCGACGCGCTGGCAAATCTCGGGAACTCGCTGGCGCACCAGAAGCGGCTGGACGAGGCGATCGCGGTCTACCAGCGATCGATCGCGCTGAAACCCCTTGCACCCGCGACGTTTTTTAACCTCGGGAACGTACTTGCCGAGCTGAAACAGTACGACGCCGCGATCGAAGCCTACCGCCGTTGTGTAGCACTCAGTCCGCAATTCGCCGAAGCGTATTCGGCACTGGCGGAAGCGTCGCGATTGCAGGGCAAAGCTGCCGAGGCCGTGCCATTTTTCCTGCAGGCCGTCGCGCTCAAGCCCGGCCTTGCGTTAACGCATTTTAATCTCGGCAACGCGTTCAACGATCTGAAAAAGACCGGCGACGCGATCCGCGCGTTCGACCAGGCGCTGCGGTTGTCTCCCGACTTCGTCGAAGCGCACACCAATCTGGGTAACGCTTACCGCGACGCCGGCAACCCGGACGACGCCATGGCTTCGTACCGGCGGGCCATCGAGTTGCGTCCCGAACACGTGGACGCCTGGGCGAACCTTGCAGTGGTCCTGAAAGAGACCGGCAACCTTGACGCTGCCATAGCGGCCTACCGCAAGGTGATCGAGTTGGTTCCCGACCGCCCGGCCGCGTTCAGCAATCTGCTCTACACGGTGCACTATCACCCCGATTTCGATACCGGCGCCCTCGCCTTCGAGCACGCACGGTGGTACGCGAAACACGCCGCACCACTGGCAACCCTTTTCCGAGTGCACTCGAACAACCGCGACCCCAACCGCCGGTTAAAAGTCGGGTACGTCTCACCTGATTTTCGCAAGCACCCTGTCGGCCGATTTATCTTGCCGTTGCTCGCGAATCACGACCCGACCGCGGTCGAAGTGTTCGCTTATTCGAACTCGACCACCGTCGACGCGATGACCGAGGAACTTAAATCACACGTGGGCACCTGGCGCGACATTCGCAATCTGTCAGACGATCAGGCCGCGGAATTGATCCTGTCGGACGGCATCGACGTGTTGGTCGATCTGGCCATGCACTCGTCCGGCAACAGACTGCTGACGTTCGCGAAAAGACCCGCGCCGGTGCAAATCACCTATCTGGCATACTGTTCCAGCACCGGGCTTAAGGCGATCGACTATCGGCTCTCAGACACGTACATCGACCCGCCGGGGACTGACGAGTCGGTCTACGCCGAAAAGACGATCCGCCTGCCCGAAACCTATTGGGTTTATCAGCCCATCCCCGCTCCCGAGGTGGGCCCTTGTCCGGTGTCCGGCGTCGGGCATATCACCTTCGGTTGTCTCAACAATTTCACCAAGATTCACGAATTGGTGCTCGCCGCATGGTCGCAAATCATGCTCGGCGTTCCGGGATCAAGGCTGCTGCTGCACGCGTTCGAAGGTGATCACCGCAGACGGGTCTTACGTCACCTGCAAAAGGCCGGCATCGACGAGACGCGGGTCCATTTTCTCGGGCAGGTTCCGACCCGGCACTATTTCGAAGCTTACGGAACAATCGATGTCGCCCTCGACCCGTTTCCGTACAACGGCGGCACGACGACCTGCGATGCGCTCTGGATGGGAGTGCCGGTGGTCAGCCTGATCGGCCGGACCGGCGTCGGGCGCGCGGGGTCGAGCATATTGCACAACGTCGGACTGCAGGATCTAGTCGCGTCTTCGGTACACGAATATATCAACATCGCCGTGAATCTATCGCGTGATCAGGCGCGGTTGATCGAGCTTCGCAGGGGATTACGACAAATGATGGGGCAATCTGCATTGATGAACGCCGGGCGGTTCGCCCTGAACGTCGAGGCCGCCTATCGCGCGGCTTGGACAACTTGGTGCCAAGGCCAGTGACCTACGCCATCAGGAACCGACTCATGGAACATGCGTTTCGAGCAGTTCCGCGAATTCCGCCCGGTCGGACGCAACGTGGCCGGGAAGCGTCGCAACGGTGACGTCGTTTTCCATCTGGGTTCGCATCTGTTGAAGCTCGTCACCCGAGAACGTTTTCGCCGGGCTGTTCCCCACGAGACAGAAGATCGCGCCATCCTTTGCAAACCCGGCAATGGCATGCCCGCCGGACGTGCTAGCGAATTCCTCCCCGTCCTTCACCGAAAGCGCAACTGATTTTGGCAGGCTGAAAACCGACAGCGTGTCGCCGTCGCGCGAAAAGACCAAATGGCCCGACGGCACCGTTCCGACCGGGCAGATCGAAGCGCCGCGAAAGGTCCAGCCGGGGTCGAACGGCCTTGCGACCAGCACCGGGCGGTTGAGTTTTGTCCGCAGCGCGTCGGCAATGGCCGCGTCATTGTTCCTAGGCACTGACAAGTGCTGATGATCAGTGTGCGCACAACACTCGTCGTGCCGGGCAACCAGATCCGTCTGCAGTGAGACCGGGATGTTTACGGCAACGACCGCCGGCTTAGAAGAACCCCAAAAACGAAACGACAGCCCGAACACAAGCACGATGATCGCCGCTGCGGACAAGACCCATGTCGACCGTGGGATGCGCAGCGGGTTCCCGTGCGAATGCGGTTCGACGTCTGCCCCTGCTCGAGCGGGAGGTTCTGCCGTACGAAACAAATTTACGATCTTCTCACGCAGCTCCGCCGGCGCGCAATCACACGCCCAGCACCGGTGCACAGCCGATTTTAACTCAGGGTCTTCGAAACTGTCTTTTAATGCATCAGCCATTGCACAACTTCTCTCCGTTCCGGAATCGCGCCTGCAATCTTCGACAGGCACCCACCGGGCGGCACTCCTTTAAACCGTTAGTAACACCGAACTATTCCCGAATGATTCCCTCTTGAGTCGCAAATGGCCGCAACTGTTCGGCAAGCCTTTGCCGGGCCCGGTGCAGTCGGCTCATCACCGTTCCCATTGGAATATCCAGCGCCGTCGAAATCTCTTTATAAGACAGCTCTTCCACCGCCCAGAGAAGCATCACTGTCCTATAATCTTCCGGCAATTCGTCCAGCGCGCGGACGAGTTGCTCGTCCATGGCCTGAAAACTCGACGGGTCGATCGGCAGAGATGCGACCTCTGGGTTGCTCTCCAGCGTTTGGTCCTCGGCCGACCTTGGCTGCTTCTTTTCCCGCCCGACCCGGTTCAGGTGCAGGTTGTACATGATCCGCAGCAACCACGGCTTGATGCCATATTCTTCCAGCTTGAAACTGTCCCGGCTGCGTAATGCCCGGGCGAATGTTTCCTGCACCAGATCATCCGACCGGTTCGTATCATGTGTGAGCCGACGCGCCATTCTATAAAGCGTGTCGATCTCTGCGATCGCGAGCGTCTCGAACTGTTCGCGGGGAAGGGTCATCGGAGGGTACAGAACATACACGCTGCGCGCGGGAAGGGAAACCGTCCCCGCGGCCGGGCGAATGTTTGTTTTCCGATCCAGTAAAACCGATAGTTGAACCATGCGCGTGCCCATAAAATCTCACCCGAAGCGAAAGTCCGACCGGTGATTACGCAACCGGACCTGCCACCGATCACGCTCGCGTCGCTATTGGCCCCGGGACTCGCGGCGGTTCGCCGGTACTGGAAGCCCTTTCTGCTGTTACAGGGGGCCGCCTTTCTGCTCGTGTTCGCCTATTATTCCAGCGCCCAGGTCCGCACCGCCTGCGTCCAGCTGTCCGACGCCAAGCTGCGGGGCGGTTTGCTTTTCTCCGCGATCGCCGCAGCATTCGCCGGCGCGATCCTTCCCGAGCTGGCCAAGGCGATCATGCTCGGGGACCGCGCGATCACCCGCCGCAGGCTCCGCGATATCGGCTTCAATCTCGCCATCTTCGCCGTCAATGGCATGATCGCGGACGTGCAATACCAGGCAATGGCTCACGTGTTCGGTCACGACGCCGCAGTATCGACCGTGATCAAAAAAGTCCTCGCCGACCAGTTCATCACGACGCCCCTCTACGGCACGCCCTATTGGTTGGTCGTCTTCTCGCTCCGCGCCCATCGATACAACCCGGTCCGCACGCTCGGCGAGATCTCCCCGGCGTGGTACATCCGCACGGTGATGCCACTGCTGGTTTCAGGCTGGGTGTTCTGGATCCCGATGGTGAGCTTGATTTATTCACTCCCCGGACCGTTGCAGTTCTGCTTGTTCTGCCTCGCGCTGGGGGCGTGGAGCCTGCTCATGGTCTTCGTCGCCAGGGTCGAAACCCGAATCTCGACCGCCGAATCCGATCTACTCGAATCGGCGAACACAAAGGTCTGACACCCGCATCGCATTATCGGCCGTATTTCCCGACTGGTATGCGACCCGACCGCGTCGGCGTTGCAGTGCCGATATTAGTTCCGTGACCACCCTCGCGACCCAGCCCAGCCTCGCACCGCTCGCGCTCGGCGCGCCGTCGGACCGGTCGCTACGCCTCGTGCTGATTACCGCGTGTGTCCTCTCGGCACTGCTCGGCCGGTCGTGTTTTTTAGCTCGACCGTTCGACAACGACGCCGCCATTTTCATCTACATGGGCAAAATGGTCGCCAACGGCGGCCGCCTCTGCCACGACCTGATCGACAACAAGTTCCCCACCGTCGGGCTGATGACAAGCATCGTCTGGCGACTCTTCGGCACGTGCTGGCCGGCGTACGTCGCGCTGCAAACGGCGCTGTCGTTCGCGGCGGCGTGGTCACTGGGGCGAACCGCCGGCCGCGTCGCCGGGCCGTCAGCCCGCCTGCCCGTGACGCTGTTCATGCTCGTGTTCCTGGATTTCACGACCGCGGTCTTCGGCGGATTCCAACTCGAGACCGTGCAGGTCTTTTTCTCCACAATCGCCGCGGGAGCAATCATCAAACTGCTCGACGGCGACAAAAAATCCACCGGCCTCGCCGCGTTCACCGCCGGACTCGCCACCGGGTGCGCGATGATGCTGAAGCCCACCGGCATTGCGGTTCTTCTTGCCGCATTATTTGCACTTGCAATGCGACGCACCCGCGACGGCTACTCCTTTAAACACTCGGCAAAGCTTTACGCACAACTCGGCTTGGGGCTCGCCGTCCCTGCGTCGGGCGTATTGCTGTACCTGACCGAAGCACGACTGCTCGGCGACATGCCGGCGCTCTACGGGCAAATCTCGACCTACGCCCACGAGAGCGTGTTCGACGCCGTCGAATTGATCAAGCCGCTCACGGCACTGCTGTTTCTCGGATTTCCCCTGTTCGTCCGCGGCGTGATCTTTCGACGACATCGGGATCTATCTGTCCCCGCGCCGGCATCGGGGTTACTCCCCTTTTGCGTCCTATGGCTGCTGATTGAAACCGCCGGGGTGATTCTTCAAAGGCGGATGTACGCCTATCACTTCCTGCCGATGGTTCCGCCGGCGGCATTGCTCTTCGGCCTCATCCCCCGCCTGAACCGCCCGGGGATGCTAGCCGCCGCGTTGTTACCGATCGCGCTGCTCAGCACGCGGCAGGCTTTTAATTTAATCGCCACGACTCGGCCGGGCGAAAGCCCGATGCCGGTCAGCCAGTACCTGATCACCCACGCAAAACCCGGTGACGCCGTGTGGATGGACGCCTGGCCGCGGGTGGTTCTCGAGACCGGGCTCACGCCCGCTTCGCGGTTGCCGTTCACGTTTCTGTTCACCAATTACGACCAGGCGGGGATCGATTATTCGGCCGGGATCATCGCCGATTTCGAAAGAATCAAACCGGCCTACGTCGTCCTGCCGGTCCCGCTCGAACGTCGAATGCAGAACCAGATCGATTTCATTCCCGAGTTGAACCGGATGCCGGTCCGGCAGGCGAATTACGTCGCGGGCTGGCGGCGAATCGAGCGGTACACGCTCGGTCACTACACCAAAGAAACCATGATCGGCAATGACGCGATCTACCACCGGCGGCCCTGAATGCTGACGTCGGATTTTCAGAATCGGCTCGCCCCGCACCCCGACCACCGGGCGGTGCCGCGGGCACCGGCGCGTGCCGGTCACGCCCGCGCGGCGTTTTTCGACCGGCCACGCAGGCGGAAATTCCCGGCTCGTGAGCGGGCAATGTGGATCGGCACGTCCATCGTGCTTGTTGCATCTGCAATCCTGAGCCGGGTCGGGCTGATCGCGTGGCCGTTCCTGAACGACTCGGGGCTGTATGCCGCACTGGGCCGGACCGTCGCGACCGGTGGGGTCATGTACCGCGATCTTTTCGACACCAAACTCCCGGGCGCGGGGTTGCTGGCGTCGGCGTTCTGGTTGGCGTTCGGCGCTTACTGGCCCGGGTATGTGTTGACGCAGCTGGCGATAGCGATGCTCGCCGCGGTGGTCCTGGCTCGCGCAGCCAGTCGGCACGTCGGCGCGACCGCGGTCTTGCCGACGTTCCTCTTCGCGGTGACATTTCTCAATTTCAACTACATCGTGTTCACCGGGTTTCAGCTCGAGACCATACAGGCCTTTTTCGAGGTGCTTGCCGCCGCGGCGGCGCTGGAAGCGGTGCAGAACGACGACCCATTGTCGGCGACCACCGCCGGGCTGGCGGCCGGTTGTGCGGTGATGGCCAAACCCGGGGGGCTCGGCGTCGCGGTCGCGTTGCTGGTCTGCCTGCTGATGGGGAAACAACGCCGCAAATGGGTCTCGATCGCCGGTCTGCTGGTCGGGTTGTCGGTTCCCACATTGGTAACGATCTACTACACCATTCGATCCGGCGCAATGCCGTATCTACCGGCGGCACTTGGGGACATTCACCGCTACGTCGCGGGCACGCCGGTCCGCGCGGATGCCTGTCTCAAGCTCGCAGTGGTGCTGGCGGTGATCGGGTTTCCTTTTTGCCTGCGCGCGTCCCGGCCGTGCAGGGCCATGCTGCGGTCGCGGAAAACGCAGGTCCTGTCTTTCGCCTTGCTGTGGTTTACGTTCGACTTTTTCTCGGCGGTCTTGCAGCGGCGGCTGTATCCGTATCACTTTCTCCCCGTCGTCTGCCCGGCGGCGTTGCTTTATGGAATGCTCCCGAAGACCAAACCGCTGCGGATTGCGTTGGGATTGTTGCCGGTGTCGCTGTTGTCGCTGACCTGGGAAGGGTCGAGCCTGTCACAAATTCGACGCGGGACTGAACGTACCGGCGTGGCTGATTATTTATTGACACACACCACGCCCGCCGACGCCGTGTTCGCCGACCAGGCCGGCCGATTGCTGGTCCAGACCGGTCTGAACTGCGGTTCAAGGCTGACGACGTTTTTTTATCTCGTAAACGACGACGATGCCCCCGGGGAATTCGGTGGCTTACTGCTGGCCGACTTCGAAGCAAGGCGGCCAAAATATCTCGTGTTGGACCGGGGCTGGGACCGTGCCGTACCGGCGATGGCGGATTGCGACATTCTTCGGCAATGTCCCGAGCGGCGGGCGAACTTCATTACCGAATGGAAGAATATCCGCGAATACGTCGGCACACACTACCGGAAAGAAACGGTGGTCGGCGGACAGGAAGTTTACCGACGTAACCCTTAGGACTTTTACGACCGACCTGAGACCCAGATTCATGCCGCGATTCACAATTGTCGCGCCCGCGGCGGCGACTACACTCCGAACCATGCCATTATTTTCAATCGACACTTACCGTGAACTGCGACCGCACGACCAGCAGGAATGGCTTCTCACCAACGGGCTGGGCGGGTTTGCCTCGTCGACGGTGGTAGGCATGAACACCCGGCGGTACCACGGGCTGCTGTGCGCCGCGACGCTGCCGCCGGTCGGGCGGATCATGACGATCAACCGCATCGGTGAAGTGGTGACGACCGGGGACAAAACATACGAGCTGTCGGTCACGTGTTGCCGGGGGGCGATCCACCCGCGCGGCGATCAGCACCTGCAGAAGTTCGAACTCGACGACGTCGCCCGGTGGGAATACGACCTGGACGGCGTCCGGATCGTCAAGCAGGTGCAGTTGCTATGGGGCCAAAACGTGACGGCCGTGCGGTACGAGATCGACGCTGGGGACCGGGCGTTCAAGATGCAGCTGATCCCGTTCGCGAGCCTTCGCGATTTTCACTCGCTGCGCCGGGCCGAATGGTCGCAGTTTTACGGTGAAGCAAAAGACCGGCAAGTAACGATCCGCGAGGGCGGCAATGCCGTGACGGTGACCGCCGACGCAGGCCGGTTCGAGCAAGCCTGGGATTTCTGGTACGGGAACATTTATCTGGTGGAATCGGAGCGCGGGCAGGACGACTGCGAAGACCTGTACAAGCCGGGGCAGTTCGTGCTCGAGGGCCGGGGCAAGGCGAGCATCACGCTGTGGATTTCGCTGGACGGGGCACCCCCGGGCGATTGGGACGCCGAGCGGAAACGCCGGGCGGATGCGGTCGCGGCGGCGTGCCGAGACCCGGAGAATCTGGCGGCGACAGCGCACCCGGCGGAGTGCGCGCCGAAGTCGCCGTCGCTGGTGAAGCTGTATCGGGCGGCCAACGATTTTATCGTCTGCCGAAAAACGCCCGAAGGCAAGCCGGGCACGACGATCATCGCCGGGTATCCGTGGTTTTCCGACTGGGGCCGCGACACGATGATTTCGATGCCGGGTCTGCTGTTGGTGCCCGGCCGGTTTCATCAGGCCCGCGAGGTGCTGACCGTTTTCGCCAAGTACGTCAGCGAGGGAATGATCCCGAATCGGTTCGACGATTACAGTAATGAACCCGAGTACAACACGGTCGACGCGAGCCTGTGGTTCGTGCACGCCGCGTTCGAATACGCCCGGCTGTCCGGTGACCAGAAAACGCTCAAAGAGGTATTGCTACCCGCGTGTCATTCGATCGTCGCAGGGTACCGGGACGGCACGCGGTATCACATCAAGATGGACCCGGCCGACGGCCTGATATGCCAAGGCGACCCCGACACGCAGCTGACGTGGATGGACGCGCGGTGCGGGAATATTTCGTTCACCCCCCGGCAGGGGAAACCAGTGGAGATCAACGCGCTCTGGTACCACGCGCTGGTGCTGCTGGGCATGAACGAGTTGGCCGCCAAGGTGTCGGACAATTTCAAGAAAGCGTTCTGGATCGACGCCGAGCACGGGCTCGCCGACGTGGTGGACAACGGCCGGCAGGACCGGGCGATTCGGCCCAACCAGATCTTCGCCGTCAGCCTGCCGAACAGCCCGTTGACGCTGGAACAACAGAAGGCGGTAGTCGATGTGGTTCGACGCGATCTGCTCACGCCCGTGGGGCTCCGCACGTTGTCGCGTGACAACCCCGGGTACCGCCGGCGGTACACCGGCGACCAGTTCAGTCGGGACGGCGCGTACCACAACGGAACCGTCTGGGCCTGGCTGCTCGGCGCGTTCCTGGAAGCTTATCTGAAGGTAAATAAAACGTCCGAGGCATCGGTCAAACAGGCCCGGGAATGGCTCGCGCCGCTGATCAAGCACATGGACGATGAGGGCGAGATCGGACAGATCGCTGAAATTTTCGAAGGCGACGAACCGCACCGGCCGGTCGGGTGCTCCGCGCAGGCGTGGAGCGTCGCCGAAGTGCTCCGGTTGGCGGTAATGCTGGAGGGGTGAGGCGGTTGCGGGTGGTCACGCGTAGACCCGGGTCTTCGGCGTACCTCAGACGCCGGCGTCTGTGTGGGGAGTGTGGTAGACTGCGGGCGTGAGCGATTCCAAGCCATCAGACGAAAACGGCGAGCCGGTGCTCCCGGTGCTACATTACGCGAGCCCGGTGGTCACGCCTGTGCGGCGATACATTACGAAGCCGGCACATAGTCTGTTCACTCTTGATGCTACTGAAACTGGCGTGAGGCTCAGTCGATCGGTACCGGCCAGGCCATTTCTCGCCTCGGTGCTAATTTTCACTGCTAGCATCTGTGGGCTGGTCGCGATCGGAGGTTGTTGGCGGCTCTTTTTAGACCGAAGCGGACCAACAAATCTTACCTTGCGTCTCGTCCTGATCACCGTCTTCATCGCAGTTGCGGCAGGCTTAGTCTTTAAATCGCTGCGCCATGTTCGACGAAGGACTTTGCTGATTGAATTATGCCAAAGCAGATTATTGGTTATCAATGCACAGCCGTATCTGGGGCGCATGCAATGGACGATTCCATGCGTCCTCAGCTTTAGGGCTCGCCGGGGGTCGATAGACCTAATCAAGCTGCGGCCATCCTGCGACCTATTGGCCGTCAATCCATCTAACTACGGGCGATCGGTTCTTCGTAGATTGTCAGAGGACGAATGTCTCTGGCTCGCGGCTGTATTAAATAGTGCGTTGCAACTCGCGAAGCGTACGGCTCTAGCTGGAGCAGGAACGGCGTTCCAAGCTCGAACGTAAACCAAAAAATGAAGCCTGCCCCGCGACGTAACTGTTCACCGCTTCCAGAAAATAGTAATCCCCGAAGATAATCGCGCTGTCGTTCTTCGACGGCGTCGACGGCACGTTCAATGCGCCGTGCAACAGCAGGCCGTTGCCGGCGGCGGCGGCGGCGTTCATGTACTTGCTGGTGGTGAGCGAAGCGAGAATCGTCGCGGCGGCCGAGTGATATCTCGCGCTGTTGATCGGGTCCGTGCCGGCGATCAGTTTGCTCAGGTTCAGCATGCCCGACGCGGCGACGGAGGCGGCGGAGCTGTCGCGGTAGGTGTTCGGAATCGTCGGGGCGTTGAAGTCCCAATACGGCACGTTGTCGGCCGGGAGATGGGCTAGGAAATAGTCCGCCGTCTTCTCGGCCGTGGCGAGGAAATCGGCCCGGCCGGTCTGTTGAGCACACAGCGTGAAACCGTAGATCGCCCAGGCTTCACCACGGGACCAGGTACTGGTGGAGCTATAGCCTTCGTAGGCTTCGTTCCCTTGGAACTGTCCGGTGGCGGAATTGAAATAGGCGAACTGGACGGACCCGCCGTCCGGGCGGACGAGGTAGGTTTCTTCGGTGACCGCGTTCTGAACGGCCTCGTTGTAGTACGTCTGGCTGAGCTGGCCCGTGGTGTTTTTGGCGGCCCAGAACAGCAGGTTCGAATCCATGATCAGGTCCATGAGCACGTTGAAATCGGCGGCGGGGTTGCCGGACGTGCTGTTCCGCCACGCCTTGAATGCGCCTACGGTGGCGTTGAACTGTGTCGCCTTCGAGGCGGCAGCATTGAGCATGATCTGTGTGATCTGCGCGACCGCGGCAGGATTGCCGGCCTGTTGCTGCAGCAGCGGATAATAGCTGTCGAAAATCTTGAAACCGACGTCGGTAATGTCGTGCTGATCGACCGCTAAAGGGTTGGTGAACTGCGTCGCCTTGTTCAGAAAATAAGGGTCGCCGGTGGACCGATACAGCTGCCACAGCGTCCCGGGCAGGAACCCGGCCGTCCAATGCGTGGCCGGCACCCAGGACCACGATCCGTCGGGGTTGGTATACTGCGGATAGTTCGACGAAGCACCGATCGCGCCGATGGTCCTGATCGATTCCTGCTCGGCGACGGCGGTCGCGTTCAGGAATTTGTAGACCGGTGAATCCCCGGCCCCCTGCGTGTTAAATTCGTTGTCGATCAGCGTGTAATCGCTGCCGTCGATCTTGTTGTCGTAATTGAAATCACCGGCGTGCCAACCCGTGGCGGTCGAGCCGAACGCGGCGTCGATCAAGGTGTAATCGCTGCCGTCGACCCGTCCGTCGAGATTCGCGTCGCCGAGTTGCGCGAACTTGACCAGCACGTCGGACCGGACCACGGTCTGACTGTCGAAGCTTGTCATCAACGTGCCGGTCGCGCCGAACGCATTAGGCTCGGCCGCGAGCGACATTTCCTTGATCGACGATGCTCCGAGCGACGTGATCCCCGACGCCCCCTTCCAGGTCCCGCCGGCGGACCCGGCCATGATTTGCCCCGTGACGGCCGGCAAATTCCCGTTGTGAATCACCAGGTCGTTGGTGCTCAGATCAAGTCGCCCGGCGGCGTCGATCGACAACGACCCGAGGACCAGCACCGTGCGGTCGTCGCCAGACGACGCGGGCGAATCGAGCGTCGCCGACGCATTCGCGCCGATGTTCAACGCCGCCAGATGCCGGGCGTTGATGCCCGACCCCGCCGACCTACCGGCGAAGAAGACTGCGGCGTTGTCGTTGACGGTAAGGCTCGTGGCATCGGCCGCCGGGTCCGCGGTGAAGACGAATTCCCCGGCATTCACGTTCAGCGTGTCATTCCCGCTGCCGCCTTGAAACGTCACGGCCACCGAGGGCTGCCCGGTCTGAGTGAGCGTGTCGTTGGCAGGAGACCCTAAGACCGCCAGCGACTGCGTGCCGGTGTAGCTGATGGGTGTCGAGAGGACAGTAATCGTTGCGGTGTCGATTGCGACCGGCGTCCCGTTCAAGCCGGTGATGACAATCGAGTTGGCCCCGGTCGAGCCGGCAAACTTCACGGTCGAGGGAAATGGATCTCCGTTGGAAAAGTCGATCGTCAGCGCGTCGTTGCCCGAGCTTCCGTTCGCAGTCACGGTAGAGACGCCCGAGATCAGCACCGACTGCGATGCCGGCCCCGAGCCGGGCGTGGCGGCGTTGGTCCACACGTCCAAATGCAAATGGTCGGCGTTCTCTCGGAGGTAGAACGTGTTGTCGGCCGTCGGGCCAGTCAACATCAGCGGCGTTGCGGTGAGCAAGCGTCGCCCTTCGAGGGCCTCAATACGACTTACAATTTTAGATTTTCTGAGAGACCCCATGGTTCTCACATTCAACCAGAGAACGACCGAATCACAAGCGGTTTCTCACCGTCACTTTGACGTGACCGGTCATTTCCCGGCAATATTTTGACGGTTTTCGATGATAGAACGCCAGCGGGCAGGTCGTTAGACCTGCCCGCTGCTGCGTTGCGTTTTCCCGTCCGGAAGACACACTAACGGGTGATTCGGATTACTTACCGGTAACGCCCATGCCGCCCCCGGCGCCGCCGGTGTCGGCAGCCGCCTGGCCGGTCATTGAACTGGTTTCACCCTTGTACAGCCCGGACATGTTGTACGCAGTCGGGGTCGTCTGGTTCGGGTTCGCGCCTTCGATCATGGCGATCTGCGTGTCGGCAAGGCCGGCAGTCTTCAGATATTGGCTGACGGCCGGTTCGCGGAGGGCGATCAGGTCGTGCGGCATGTTGAGGTAGACCACGACGGCGTCGCCGGTGTGGGTTCCCTTGCGGATCAGGTCGAGCTTCACTTGCCCCTGTGAATTCAGTTCGTTGCCGTTAAAAGCGGCGTCGTACAGCATGCCGTCGGACTTTGCGCCGGCGGCGGCCTGGGCCTCGACGATCCGGCCGACGCTGGTCGGCTGGTCGGCTGGGACGAATGCCTCACCGCGGATGTCGGCGTGGCCGTCGTTGTTGTGGCAGCCGGTCACCGAAGCCAGCAAAATCAATCCGGCGAACGCGATGTTGTTGAATGTCTGTTTCATTTGAATCCTTTTCGGCAGAAACGGTTGTCCGGTTTATGACGGTCGTCTGGTTTACTTCATCAACGGGCTGTTCATCAGGCCGATCACGGTCGGGCCGGCCAGCACAATAAATGTCGCGGGGAAGATGAAGAGCACGAGCGGAAAGCTCATTTTCACCGACGCTTTGGAGGCCAGTTCCTCGGCGGCGTGGTGACGGGCCTGGCGGATGGTGTCGGCGTGCACCCGCAGGGCCGACGAGATGCTGGTGCCGAATCGCTCGGCCTGGATCAGCATCGACGACAGGGACTGCAGGGCCACGCACCCGCTGCGCGTGCCCAGGTTTTTCAACGATTCCGACCGGGACAGGCCGACCCGGCTTTCCATGTGCGTGATGCCCAGTTCGCGGGCGATCTCCGGGTGCGCCAGCGCCATCTCCGAACCGACCCGCTGCATCGCTCCGTCGACGGTGAGCCCGGCCTCTACACAGACCACCATCAGATCGAGCGCGTCGGCCAGCCCGTAGGTGAGGTTCTTGCGGTTGGTCTTGATCTTATGTTTCAACCAGAACGCGGGGAGCAGGTACCCGACCAGTCCGCCGGTGGAGAGGGTCGCCATTTGCATCCAGATACCTTCGACGAAGCCGGTCCCGAAGTAACCACCGACCAGCCCCAGGGCCAGGCAGATGACCTTCGCGCCGGTGACGAGCTTGAGGGCGGACGTCGAATAGATGCCGGCGTGTCCGAGCCGGGTGCGGAGCTCGGACTGGGCTTCGCGGGTCTTGGGCATGAACGGTTCGGCGGCGACGTTGCCCAGTGTTTTGAGCAGCGGGACCATCCCGGCCCGCGACTGTTGCCGGTTCGCTTCGTCCTGGGTCTTACCCACGAGCCGGTTCCGGAGCTTGCCGTTCCCGGACGAGTTGAACATCAAAGACCCGACGTAAACCAGAAGGCCCACGGCGGCGAACACGCAGACGAGGATGAGTATTTGGTCGTTCATAAGGGGAGGGGAGAAAAGTTGGTAGTTGTTAGTTGGTAGTTGTTAGTTGGTATTCATCGTTGTTCGAGATAGTCATGTAGCAAGACGTCTTACTCACAACTACAACTACCAGCTAACAACTTTTCCTTCCTCACACTTTCACAGTTGTAATTTTCCGGATCGCAAAGAGCCCGAGCATCGACAGGCCGAAGGCGGTGCCGAGCAGTTCCAGGCCGGTCGTGGTGTGCAACAGCACACCGGCGTAATCGGGGTTCATCACATAAGCGATCATAAACATGATGGCGGGAAAGGCCGTCAGGATGTACCCGGTGAACCGGCCTTCTGCGGTCTTTGCTTTCACGTGCTGTTGCAAGCGGATTCGATCGCGAATCATGCCGCTGATATTTGTCAGCACTTCCGACAGGTCACCACCGCTTTGACGCTGGATCAGCACGGCGGTGATGAAGAACGCGAAGTCGGTCGACTCGATGCGGGTCGCCATCGTCTTTAGGCATTCTTCGAGCGGTTGACCCAGACTGTGCTGGTCGTAGCACCGGCGGAATTCCATGCCGATCGGCTGGGGGAGTTCCTCGGCCATCATCTGAAGGCCGGTCGTTAAGCTGTGACCCGAACGAAGGACCCGGGACAGGAAGTCGAGTGCTTCGGGAATCTGGTTGGCGATCTGCTTTTGTCGCTTGTTTCGCTTGCTGAGGACCGTGAAAAACGGCAGGTATGCCCCGACCGCCCCGCCGATCAGGCCACCGACGAGCGAATCGGCAATGATCCAGACGACCAGCAGCGACCCGACGCCGAGTCCGACGACGACGTACAGGAACTTCAAAAGCGACCATTCCGGGAACGCCTGCAAGAGCAGCTTGTTGATCTTCTGGAACAGCGGCATGTTCACCATCACGGGCGGGAGCCCGCTGGATTCCATCTGCTGAACGACGATCGACCGACGCGTGTTCGAGACCGGGTCTACCCCGTTGTCGCTGTTCAGGCGGTCGAGGAGTTTTTTCTTCGATCCGTCGGTGAACCCCTGCACCAGGCAGACCGCGCCCCAGCCGAATAGGCCGGTCACGGCTGTGATGAGGATGTAAAGGATTGTTCCGTCCATGGGTTTGTCCGTTGCTTAGTGTTCGCTGTCTGCCGCTGGGTCGCCGGCAGTGGTCCGTCGTTGGTACTCCGTTGCTTTCATCGACGTATTGTCGAACCGGGTCACGTTCTGGGACCCGCCATTTTCACATCAGCACCCTTCGCATGAACAGGTCCGACGGCAGCTTCGTGCCCCGGCTTTCGATCCGGTCCGATACTGCGGCCCGGATGCCGGTGCTGATGAACCGGCCGGTCGCGTGGCCTTCACCGTCGACGCCGGTCTGCTCGTACGTGAACAGGTCGTGCATCTGGATGTTGTCACCTTCCATGCCGACGATCTCGCTGACGTTGGTCACCTTTCGGCGACCGCCTGTAATTCGGCGGGCCTGGATCACGATCTGGATCGCGCTGGCGATCTGGGTCCGCAGCGGTTTGGTCGGGATGTCGTAACCGGCCATCGCGATCATCACTTCCAGACGCCCCATCGCTTCGCGGGGGTTGTTCGCGTGCACGGTAGTCATCGAACCGTCGTGGCCCGTGTTCATGGCCTGCAGCATGTCCATCGCCTCGCCGCCGCGGCATTCGCCGATGATGATCCGGTCCGGACGCATACGCAGACAGTTCTTCACCAGATCCCGCTGGGTGACCTCGCCTTTGCCTTCGATGTTGGCCGGGCGGGTTTCCAGCCGGACGACGTGCGGCTGTTGCAGTTGCAGTTCGGCCGCGTCTTCGAGCGTGATCACACGCTCGTCGCTGGGGATGTATTTCGACAGGCAGTTGAGCAGCGTTGTTTTGCCCGAACCGGTACCCCCGCTGATGATGATGTTGCACCGGGCCTGCACGGCGGCGCTCAGAAAGTCGACCACCTGCTGCGGGAACGCGCCGTGGCGGACGAGGTCTTCGACCTGCAACGGCTTGGACCCGAATCGGCGAATGCTCATGGCCGGGCCGTCGAGCGCGAGCGGCGGGATGATCGCGTTGACGCGGCTGCCGTCGGCGAGGCGGGCGTCCACCATCGGGCTGGTTTCGTCGACGCGTCGACCGATCCGGGCGACGATGCGGTCGATGATCTGCCGAAGGTGAAGGTTGTCCCGGAATGTGATTTCCGACAGTTCGAGCCGGCCTTTTCGCTCGCAGTAAATCCGGTCGAATCGGTTGACCAGAATATCGCTGATCGTCGGATCCTTGAGCAGCGTTTCGAGCGGCCCCAGCCCGAACGTCTCGTCCATGACGTCGTCCATCAGGCGTTCCTGATCGGCGCCGTTGATGAGGCCTTTTTCGCTCTGGCACAGCTCGCGGATCAGCGACCGGACTTCGTTACGGACCGTCTCGGGGGGCATCGACCGCAGATTCTGCACGTCGAGTCGTTCCACCAGCTTCTGGTGGATGCGCATCTTCATCTGCGTCAGGTAAGCCTGGCGTTCGTTCTGAGCCGGCGTGACTTGAATCCTCAGGGCAGACGGGGTGATCAGCGTCGGTGGGGGCGTGACCGGCGCGGCGGCTGCGGGGCTCGGCGCGATCAGCTGCGACACCGCTTGGGAAATCGGCTTGGGCTCGGGCGGGAGCCCCGCGTCGGCGGTCGGAATCGATTTAGTGAATAATCCCATTGCGAAAATCCTTCAGTCGTCGGGCGTTCGGAAACGCATCTACGCCGGTCGGTCTGCACCGGTTTCGGTCACGATCCGAGTTAAGCGGCCCGTGCCAGTGCGTCCTTACCCGTTAAGGTTGCGGCAAATCCGAGCAGGCTTTGGCTCATTTCCGACCGGGGTGAACGCAGCACGACCGGTTCACCGAAATTGATCGAGGCGATCGCGTTCTTGAAATCGTTCGGGATCATCCACGCCAGGCTGAGCCCCAGTGCCCGCTCGACTTCCTCGGGCTCGATGTCCCAGCCTTTTTTCACGTACCGGTTGGCGATCAGCTTCATCTTGCTGCCCTCGCAACCCATCCGGCGGAGTGCGCCGACGAAACGCTCGGCGTTCTTGGCGCTCGGGACGTTCAACTGCATCACGACCACGTTGACGTCGGACGCCTGCAGGACCGTGTTGTAAAGCGGCGAGATGCTCATCATCGAATCGATGACGACGTTGTCGAACACCCGGCTCAGAAGCCCCAGCAACCGGTGCAAACCGGGCTGGTTCACCCGGGCGGTGTCCTCGGGCATCTCCGGGCGGGCGAGGATCGAAAGCCCGCTGCCGGTGTGAACGGTCAATGCGTTGTCGAGCAACTGCTTGTCGACCTTGTCGGCGGTTTCCATCACGTCGGCGATCGTGTACCGGGGCCGAACGTCGAAGTAGTTTGCCGCCCCGCCACGCATCAGGTCTAGATCCACCAAAACCGTCTTGGACGTTTTGGCCAATACCGCGGCGACGTTGCAGGCGACCGTCGTCGATCCGCACCCGCCAATGGTCGGAATAAAACTGATGACCCGGGCCTTCTTGCCCATCCCGTGCAGACCGGCGACCCGTTCCACCGCGGCGGCGAACTTCGTCTCGGGAATCGGGAGAGGGATAAATTCCTTGACGCCCAAGCTCATGGCTTCCATGAGCACGTTGGCGTCCATCGTCTGGCTCATGACGAAGAAGCTGATCGCACCAAACTGCCGGGGGAGCCCGCCGATCTTGCGGAGCGTGTCGCTGGCGTTAGGGTCCAGGTTCACGATCACCAGCTGCGGCGCGTCCTGACGGCTGAGCAGCGGCGTAAGAGCGTCCGCGGTGGCGGCCTGGGCGACCACGTTGACCCCGAACTGACCAAGGAAGTTGGTCAACTCCTGGCGGTTGTTCGCATCGGCGTCGACTATGGCACAGTTCAGTTGGACGTACATAACATTTACTTCTGCACGGTTATCGAGGTCCACTCGCTGTCGGTCGCTCGGCGGGGCCGGCAGACCGTCTTTTAGTGGTTTTCTACCTTCTGCACTCCACCGGCACCGGCGGCGGTGAACCCGTAGCTGCCATGGAACTCCGGCGCGGGGCCCTCAGGTTTCTTATCGGCGGATTGCTTGACCGGCTCAACTTGCGGTCCACCGAGATCGGCTTTCCAGAACTGTGCCGGCCCACCGGGGTAACGCCAGTGTTCGCCGGGTACCAACGGCACCTGGTCGGGATTCAGCGCCCCGACGAGCCGGGGAGTGACCATGACGACCAGTTCGGTCTCGCTCCGCTGGTACGACGTCGACCGGAACAGCACGCCCAGCACGGGGATGTCTCCCAGCAACGGCACGGCGGTTTCCGCGGCGGTCATGTCGTTCTGCAGTAACCCGGCCAGGGCGAAGCTCTGGCCGTCACCCAGTTCGACCGTCGTGTGCACCTTACGGCTGGTGAATCCGGGCACGGACGTGCCACTGATGGTAACCGAGTGGGCGAAATCGAGCTGGCTGACTTCGGGCGCCACGTCCAGGCGGATGCGGCCGTCACCCAGCACCTGCGGGGTGAAGTTCAGCTGAACGCCGTACGGGTGATATTCAATGGTGATGGTCGACCCGCCGTTACCCGGTTGAGGCACGGGGATCGGGATCGACCCGCCGGCCATGAACGAAGCGGCGACACCGCTGGTCACGACCAGGTTCGGTTCGGCAAGGTCGCGAAGCACGTTGTTCTGGCGGAGCGCGGTGATGAGCAAGTCGAACGAGGTCGACCCGGCTTTACCAGTGCCGAACAACGTTACGCCCGCGCCGGTGGTGTAAGAGAACGGGTTAGCAGCTCCAAGGTTGAACGTGTTCGCCCCGCCGCTCAGGCCGTTGGTGCTATAGCTGCTGACACCGTCGGTCGCCCCGAAGGTCACGCCGAGGTTTCGCAATGCGCTCTTGGACACTTCAGCGAGCCGGACCTGCAGCATGACCTGCTGCCCGCCGCTGATCTCGAGGAAGTTGTGCACTTTGGCGAACGTCGACGCCATCTCGACGATCTGTTCCGACACCCGCATCGACGGCACCTGCCCGCGGACGGCGATCGCGTCGTTCAACGGCGACACCGTCACGGTCAAACCGGGGAACGCTTCCTTTATCTGCCGACGCAGACCGCCCAGGTCCTGCTCGACGAGAACGTCGATGACCTCGGACCGGTTCTGATCGTCCCAGACAATCAGTGCAGTGCTGCCAGGCTTTTTGGCCGTCACCAGCACGCTGGTGGGCGAGATCGTGTTGACGTCGGCGATTTCGGCAGCGCCAATGCTCAACCGGGCGAACGGCCGGCGGACGGTCACGACCGCGCTCTTCCCGGCGGTCAACCGGATGCTGCCGTCGGTCCCGGTCCCTTCGGACACCATCGAGGGCCGGGTCGCCGGACCGCGGTTGGTCCCGGTCGGGGCGTCCTGGCCCGCGGCGGCGTTACCGGTCAGGAGGACGACGATCGCCCCCGCGGCGGCGGTCAGCAGGGCCCCGGCTCGCTTGAGTCGCCGGTCGGCGCGGGTCACGTCCGTGTGGTTGATTGAGTGGGTCATGATCGTTCTCGCTTTTATGGCAGTCGTAAAAAGTTGTTGGATAGATCAGTGGGTGTCGGGCAGCAACGGATCGACGTCCGTGTTCACCGTCGAGGCCTGCGGGATCGGGATGGTGAACGTCACCTGCGACTCGGTCCCGCCGCGGATGATCGTGACATTGCGACGGTAGGTGTTGGGCTGGGTCTCGGTGTTGGTGTCAGGGCTGAACAATCCGGCCGGGATCGCCGAACCGGTGGCGGTGTTCGAGCCCGTGGTCTGGGTCACACCACCGGCGGCCGGCTGGGTCGGGACCGGTTCCTGGGTCGCGATCTCACCGCCGAGGTCGGCAAGCGTGGTCGTCTCGACCTGACCGTCGGCGTTGTCGCGGCCACTCCGCAGGGCGAGCCAGGGGCGGCTCGACTGGCTGGCGAGTTCCAGCACCTGGGCCTGACGCGGCGTGCACAGCAGCGTGACGCTGTTGGACGGGGGCGGCGCGGGCTGCCCTTCGACCGGGTGCTGCGGCGAGGTCGCACGGCCGATCGCCGTGATCTTGATGTTCTGCAGGATCGTCCGTGCGACCGACGAATGCGTCTTCTCGTCACGCATCACGGTGATCAGGTCGACGCGGCAACCCGGTTGCAACATGCCGGCGACACCGCTGTATTCGTTCACCTCGACGGTGACCGCACGCATCCCTGCGGGGATTAACGCCTGCAGCCCGTCGCCGGTCCCGTTGTCGGCCAGCAGCGTGTCGAGAATCGTCTGACCCTTGACCAGCTGCGTGGTGACCACGCGGCCCACGAGCTGGGCGGGGTCGGAGAAGACGTGGGTCGGTGCCGTGTCGGCCGGCACCTTCGCCGAACCGACGTCGAGCAGCGTCAGCGCCTTGCCCGGGCTGACATCTGCCTTGGCGACGGCGACCGTCACCAAATTAGATGCCGTAGTCGGGGCGCTCGAACGGTGCGCTATCGCGTTCCGTACGAGCATCGCAGCCACCAGGCCCAGCACCACGGCCAGCCCTAGAGGAATAATCGCTTTCATGTTCATAGTTGATCTCCGAAACGTTTAATCTGTCTGTACTGGATTTCGGCTCCCGGTCGTGCGGGCTTTATCAAGTTGTCCGAATATGACGACGGCTTAGTTTCCGGACGTGAGAGGCGGGGCCCTGAAATCGGGGAAAAACCGGGGACACAAAAAAACCCGCGGTCGATCGCGGGTTTTCCGTTCAATGCTGTGGGTCCAATATAATCGGCGGTCAATCGCGAATCATCGTGCACTGAGCCAGAATCGCCTTGCCGTTCTTGATTCCCTGGCCGGTCATTGCATACAGCGGACGGTACGCGTTCGGGATCTGGTCGTAATTCACTTGCAGCTTGACCAGAAGGACACGCCCCGGTGCGACGGTGGTGACGTCGGTCACTGTATAGGGCGTTGACGTGACGTCCTGAATCGTCAACCAGGACGAATTAAAGGTCACATTGGCAAAAGAAAGCGTGCGGGTCGCCGCGGCGGCGGGGTCACCGGCGGCCGCGGTGGCCAGAATCGATGCCCGGGCGACGTCGCGGACGGCGGCCTGGAACGTGTGCTTAATGTAGAAGTATTGCCCGAACTCGACGATGCCCATCACCAGTGACATCAACACCGGAAACGCGAACACCATTTCAATAGCGGACGTCGCCCGGCGGTGCCGGCGGATTGTTCGATTCAACAGGCGTGGGCGTGTCGGTCGTGATATCGAGCGGGGATGAAAACAAAATGTCCCGGTGATTCCCATGCCAGTTCTCCAGTGCTTCACCCTGATAGTCGGTTGAAAGCAGTGGGAAGATTGGCGTAACGAGAAGATTGAGCCGGGACCGATAACTACAGCGCCATGGACACAGTCCAGATACAGCCGTTGAAAGTCTGCGTGTAGCGGCTGTCCCGCGGGGACGCTTTTCGCCGGTTTAGGATGCGTCCCTGCGGGACAGCCGCTCGACCAGGATTTCGGACAGTAACATTTGGAATGTGTATTACAGCCCGGCTTCCTGCGCGACGATGGCGGCGTACACCTCGGCCGAGGTCTTGGCGGCGCGGAGCGCCTGCTTGAACTTGTCGATAGTCATTAGCCGGCTGATGCGGGCCAGCGCGTGAATGTGCGGGCCGGTCTTGTCCGGCGGGCTGGTCAGCATCCAGATCACGCTGACGGGACGGCCGTCGATCGACTGGAAATCAATCGGGACTTCGGGCTTTCCGATCGCCATCACCAGGTCGGCGGTGCCGGAGCATTTCCCGTGCGGGATCGCCAGCCCGTCACCGATGCCGGTCGTGCGGGTCGATTCCCGTTCCATGACCGAATCGAGCACTTTTTTCTCGTCGGTGACCTGGCCGTTCTCGGCCAGCAGGTGCACCAGCTCGGCGATCGCGTCGCTCTTGCTGGTCGCCGTCAGGGGAACCTTGATATTTTCGGGCTTTAAGATGTCAGTCAACCGCATATTCTAAACGCTCCATCCTGATGACCGGGCCTTACTTCTGTCCGACGGCTGGTATCAAGGGGCAGAATCGTAACCATCCGCAACACCCGGGGCAATTGACCAGCCGGTCGCAAACTTCACAAACTGGAAACTTACCGGCAGAATATAATCGTGAGGTTTGCCGTCGGCAGGTAACATCCGGCATTGGCGAAGCGCGGTCGCGTGAACCCCGCGCCGGCGGCAGTGAATCAAGGAGCAACTTATGGGACTGTGGAACGCACTTAAAGGCCAGCTGATCGAGATCATCGAGTGGCTCGACGACAGCAGCGACGCGATGGTCTACCGGTTCTACAAGCCCGACAACGAAATCAAAAACGGCGCGAAGCTGGTCGTCCGCGAAGGACAGGCCGCCGCCTTCGTCAACCAGGGGCAACTCGCCGACGTGTTCCTGCCCGGCACCTACACGTTGACCACGGCAAATCTGCCGATCCTGTCCAAGTTGCAGGGCTGGAAGTACGGGTTCGACAGCCCGTTCAAGTCCGAAGTTTATTTCGTTTCCACCAAGGTGTTCACCGACCGCAAGTGGGGCACTAAGAATCCGATCATGCTCCGCGATTCGGAGTTCGGCATGGTCCGACTCCGGGCGTTCGGCGCGTTCGCGGTGAAGGTGAAATACCCGCCGGTGTTCCTTCGTGAAATCGTCGGCACCAACAGCCGGTTCAGCATCGACGAACTGAACGACCAGCTCCGCGACTTGGTCACGTCACGGTTCGCCGACGCTCTGGGCGCGAGCAAGATCGCCGCCCTGGATTTGGCCGGAAATTACGACCAGCTGGCAACCTTTATCTGTCAAAAGATCGAGCCCGACTTCGCCGGGTTCGGCGTCGAACTGGTCAAGCTCGTCGTCGAAAACATTTCCCTGCCCCCCGAAGTCGAGCAGGCGATGGACAAGCGGACCAGCATGGGCGTGATCGGGAACCTGAACAATTACACCCAGTTTCAAACCGCCAACGCGATCGGTGACGCGGCCAACAACCCGTCCGGGCTTGCCGGCGCCGGGGCGTCGCTGGGCGCGGGGATGGCCATGGCGCAGCAGTTTACCCACGCGATGGGTCAACCGCAGTCCGCGCCGCCCGCTGCTCCGGCGGGACAGCAATCCAACGTCGCCCCCCCGCCGATCCCGCACGACGCGGCTTACTTCATCGCCGTCGAAGGCAAACAGGTCGGCCCGCTGGACGCTCCGAAGCTGCAGGACGCGGTGAACGATGGAAAGCTGACCCGAACGACCTTGGTCTGGTCGCAGGGCATGACTAAGTGGACCCCCGCCGGTGAGGTTACCGGGCTGGGCGATCTGTTTACCGCCGTTCCACCGCCGTTGCCGTCGTAGTTTACCAGCGGGCTTGATACCGCCCGAAAAACGCGGCCGTATCGTCCAGCACCGGTGCCAGCCACCGGAACGGTTTGGCGAGCGCGAGCACCACGCCCACGTGTCCCCGGTCGGGGTATTCGATGCATTTAACGCACCCACCCGCGGCACGAATCTTCGCCGCGAGCCGGGCGGCGTTCCCGGGTTGAACGATCTCGTCTTTCATCCCTTGTAATAGCAGCATCGGTGGCGCGTGCCCGTCGATGAAATTGATCGGCTGGGTCCACGGCTTGGACGACAGGTCGTCCGCCTTCAGCCCGAACACAGGTCGGATGTCGGGCCCGAACAGGAAATCGTACGGCCCGGAAATTCCGGCCGTCGCGCGGACCGCCGACCGATCGAGCCCCACCGCTTTCAAATACTCGGGATCCAACGTCAGCATCACGGCGATGTGCGCCCCAGCCGAGTGCCCCATTAGATAGATGTGATCGACGTCCCCGCCGAGTCGCTGCGCGTTGTCGTGCACCCACCGGACCGCGAGCGCCCCGTCGTGCAGAAACGCCGGGAACTGGTCCGGCGGGTAGACCCGATAGTCCGGCAACACCGCGATGAACCCGCGCGAAGACAACGCTTCTCCGACGAACCGATAATCGTTCCGGCTGCCGTATTGCCAGGAACCGCCGTAGAAAAAGACGACGATGCCGGCGTGCGGTTTCACGTCCTTGGGAACAAACACGTCCAGCTTTTGCCGGGGTAGGGAGCCGAACGCGATGCCTTCGGTCCGCCGATACCAGCAACTCGGCACCAGCGCGTTCAGCGTGTCGAACCGGGTGCACCCGGCCGTGACCGAAATCAACAACAGCAAATAGGCTAAGACGCGCGCGTGCTTCATGTGGGCAAATCTTAGGTCAGACATCCCGTTCAGCGGCTGTCCCGCAGGCACGCTTTTTCTCGGCGAACCGCGGCCCTGCGGGACCGCCGCTATAATAAACGCAGATTTCCAACGCTTCCGTTCAGGCCCGCAGCGGTTTTCCCTTGGCGGCGGTCGCCGGGCGGGGAAACCGCTCGTCGGTGGGTCTCAGTTTTTTGATTTCGACGATCACCCGGTTTTCTGTGCCCGGCAGGTCGACCGGGTGAACCACCGGCACGCCGCCGCTCAACACCCGGATTGCCCATTCCGCCGGCGGGAGTTCCTCCATCACTTTCGGGCCCTTCATCGCCAGCATGCACCCGCCCGGCTTCACCAGCGGCAGGCACCATTCGACCAGCCAGTCGATCGTCGCCACAGCCCGCGCGATCGCCACGTCGCAGTGATCCCGTTCCATCCCCCGGCCGACGTCCTCGGCCCGGCAGTCGATCACCCGCACGTTTTTCAATCCGATCGCGGCGACGCATTCACGCAAGAAAACGGCCTTTTTCTTCGTCGATTCGATCAGGATCACCGACACGTCCGGCCGGGCGATCGCCAGCGGGATGCCCGGCACCCCCCCGCCGGTCCCGACGTCGGCCAGCCGGTGCGGTTCCTGCGGCAGAAGTCGCAGTGCCGTTAACGCGTCCCCCACGTGCTGCACCTCGGCCGTCGGGCGGTCAATGATGCGAGTCAGATTCATCCGCTGGTTCGCCGCTTCCAGCAGATCCAAGTATTGCGCGAGCTGTTGCTGTTGCGATTCGGTAAGGGTGACCCCCGCGCGGGCGGCCAGTTCGGTCCAAAGTGGGTTCGGTGCGTTCATCAGTCGGGGCATCGTACAGAAAAATGACTAGTGTTGATGAATCGCATCGCATTTCGCGGACGACGGTTTCCCCGGCGTGTGTTCACGCCGGGCTAAATGGGGTCACCGCATAGGGAAGACGTGTCACGAAACATGAACGACCCATTTAGCCCGGCGTGACAACACGCCGGGTCCGCGCAACCCGGCCGGCAATGTAATAAAATCGCCAAGGAAGACGCCGACCGCGCTAAATGCGGTTACCGCATAGGGAAGACGTGTCGCGAAACACAAACGACCCATTTAGCCCGGCGTGACCACACGCCGGGTCCGCGCAACCCCGCCGGCTGGGCCTATTTTCCGTTCATCGTTCTGCATTCATCGTTCATCATTTGCTCTATACTGGCGGACGTGAAAGAACGCATTCAAAAGATTCTGGCCAACGCGGGCGTCGATTCGCGGCGGAAAATCGAAGAAATGGTCCGGCAGGGCCGGGTGGTCGTGAACGGGAAAGTGCGAACCGAACTGCCGATCCTGATCGACCCCGAGAAGGACAAGATCGTCGTCGACGATGAGCCGATCAAAATCAAGACCGGCCGCGCCGCCACCGCCGCCAAGTTCTACATCCTGATGAACAAGCCCAAGGGTGTGTACTGCACCAACGTCGCCCAGGGCGCGCAGGTGCGGGCGATCGATCTGCTGCCTAAGACGTTTAAAGAACGGGTGTATCCCGTGGGTCGGCTGGATGCCGAAAGCCGTGGGTTACTACTGCTGACCAACGACGGCGAGTTGACCAATGAACTGACTCACCCGCGGTATGGCGTCTCCAAGACGTACCGCGCGGTGGTCGACGGGTCGATGGACCCGCGGGAACTGGAACGGCTGCAGGAAGGGATTTGGCTGGCCGACCCGCGCGGCAAAGGTTTCAAGACCGGCAAAAGCCGAATCAAAGTCGTCAAGCGCGCCCAGGAAAAAAGCATATTAGAGATCACCATCCGCGAGGGCCGCAATCGCCAGGTCCGGCGAATGCTCGCCAGCGTTGGGCACAAGGTCCGCGACCTCGTACGCATCAAAATGGGACCGCTCACGCTCGAAGGCATCAACCCCGGTCACTTCCGGCCGCTGTCCCCGAAGGAAGTGAAAGCGTTGCGCAAGTTAGCGCATAGTGATGAAAGCGCTTCTGTGGAGAGGGATGAGAATGGTGATTAGTGATTAGTGCGTGACGCGCGCCTGGGCGCGCGTCACGCACTAATCAACAATGACCATTTCCCCCGATCACGGTCGCGGCTGCTGCTGGCTCAGACAGTGGATCGCGCCGAGCCCCCAGATTAGTTCGACGCAATCAATCCCAATCACTTCGTGCTTCGGTAAATGGGATTGCAAAATCTCGATCGCGCGTTTGTCGTTCTTTTTATTTTGGTACATCGGGACCAAAAGCGCTCCGTTGACGAAATAGAAATTCACATAGGTGGCCGGCAGGCGTTGCCCGTCAAACGCGATCACTCCCGGCATGGGCAGTTCGATAATCTCGAACGGATTTTCGTCTTGGTCGCGAAGCTTTTCGACCTGCTTTCGGGCTGATTTCAGCACTTTGTGATTAACGTCTTTCGGGTCGGGTTCCACTGCGATGACGATTTGCGTCGGGCTGATGAACCGGGCGAGATCGTCGATGTGCCCGTCGGTGTCGTCGCCGTCGATGCCGCCGGTCAGCCAGCAGACGTGCTTCTGCCCGTAGTAATCCTTCAAGAATTGCTCGATTTGTTGCCGGGACAAATTCGGGTTGCGGTTCTTGTTCAGCAGGCAATCGGTGGTGGTCATCACCGTGCCGGCACCGTTGAACTCGACGCTGCCGCCTTCCATGATCACGGGCACGCTGTCTGTTTTCGGGTACATAACTGGCAATTTGAATCCCTCGGCGATCCGCGTCGGGACTGCGTCGTCGTCGTCGTACGGCGGATATTTCCCGCCCCAGGCGTTGAAACCCCAGTCGACGACCGCGATCTTTTTCTTCGCCCGGTTCACGACGAACGCCGGGCCATGGTCCCGGCACCAGCTTTCGTTGGTCTTGATGTGATGGAACACGATGTTCTTCAGCGAACAGCCGTGCTCTTTCAGCTGCCCGCGGACGATCCTCTCGTAATTCCCGTTGGGCACGTTCACGTGAACGGTTTCACGCTTGGCGATCTCTGAAAAGATCCGCGCGAGATTCTCCGGCACCGTGTGGTACTTGTCCGGGAACGAAATTCCCTCGGGCCGGGGCCAGGAAAACCACGTGCCCGCGTGCGGTTCCCACTCGGCTGGAAACGTGTAACCGAGGGCGGCGGGGGTTTGGGTCAATATTTTCGGCTTTGGCATTTTCGACTGTCCGTCTAACGATCTATTTTTACTGCGGTTTTAACGCGTGTTTCCGGTGCATCACGCCACGCGAGCATGGCGGCTAAACGGGTCATTTTAGGTTCTCGATGGCCGCGGGGCGGGTCTGCGCTTCGCGGATGCGTTTCAGGTCGAACTTAGTCTTCCGGTTGAACCGATAGATCCCGTTTTGTTCCTGGAACACGTCCGTCAACTGCGTGTAGCAGTAGCCGAACATGTTGGGGTCGTCTAACAGGACCGCGCAGAGGCCTTCGAAGCGGGTGTAGTATTCTTCCAGCGTTTTGCACCGCTCGCCGTAGCCCCAGCTGTCTTCGCCGGGTTTGGCGTCGGGGTTCCACCAGATGCCGCCGAACTCGCTGACGAAATACGGCTGGCCGTTGTAGGGCAGTGAGAACAGTTCCTTCCGCTTGCCGCTGGCGTCGGGGTCGGGGTTCACGAACGGGTCACCGGTCGCGAGCCCGGCTTGCTTGATCTTGAACTTCTTGGGGTTCTGCTCGTAATCGTGGCTGTCGTACACGTCAGTCTCGAACACGCGGTGGGCGTACCCGCTGGTGTCGAGCACGGGCCGGGTGGTGTCCATCGCCTTGGTGGCCAGGAACATCCCGCGGGTGACGTCGTCCAGCACCGTGATGCGGTCGGTGATCTTCTGCCAGGTCTCGTTCAACGGGCACCAGCCGACGATGCTGGGGTGGGAATAATCGCGCTCGATCGCCTCGCACCATTGCGTGATAAACGTCGCGTTGGGCTGCTGGTTGTTCCCCGGCGGGCCTTCCAGGTTCACACCCCAGTCGGGGAACTCGCCCCAGACGATGTAGCCCAACCGGTCGGCGTGATACAGGAACCGTTCCTCGAACACCTTCTGGTGCAGTCGTGCGCCGTTGAAACCCGCTTCAATGCTCAGCGTGATGTCGTCGATCAACGCCTGTTCGGTCGGTGCGGTGAGAATGCCGTCTTCGTAATGGCCCTGGTCGAGCACGAGCCGTTGGAAGACGGTTTTGCCATTGATCTGAACGGCTTTCCCTTCGATCGTGACGCTCCGCAGGCCGGCGTAGCTGTTTACCGTATCGATCGTTTTTCCGGCAGCGTCCATCAGCTCGAGTTTCACGTCGTACAGGTGCGGATTCTCGATCGACCAGAGCGTCCGGCGACCTTCAGGAATCTCCAACTGTATCGCCGGTGAAAAGTCCACACCCGCCGCGATCGTAGCAGATGCAGCCACTCCAGCTTTGTCCGATAAGGTTGCCTTTATTCTGCACCCATGACGGTCGCCGACGATCGGCGCGGTTATTTGGAACCGGCCGTTCGCCACGTCCGGCGTGATCCGCGGACGCTTCAGGTACGTCTGAGACACCGGTTCCATCCAGACGGTCTGCCAGATGCCGGTCGTGCGGGTGTAATGGCAATCGGTGTTGCCGTACTGGTACGCCTGCTTTCCCTTGGGACCCAGTGCCCGGCCGTCGTCGCGGGCGCGAACGACCACTGTCACGGACGTGCCGCCGACGTCGCCCAGGTCTACCGTGATCGGCGTGAACCCGCCGCGGTGGCGGGCCAGTTCTTTGCCGTGCACCCAGACCGTCGCGTCGTAATCCACGGCCTGAAAGTGCAGCAGCACCCGCCGGCCTTTCCAGTCGGCGGGCACGTCCATGACCTTGCGGTACCAGACCGCGTTGAGAAAATCGACGTTCCCGATCCCCGACAGAACCGACTCGGGGCAGAACGGGACGGTGATCGTTCCGGCGAGTTCCCGGGCCACCAGCCCGCGTTCGAAACCGCTGTCGCCGGCATCGATCTCGAATTGCCAGGGACCGTTCAAGTTCAGCCAATCGGCGCGTTGAAACTGCGGACGGGGGTACTCGGGTCGCGGAATGCTCATCTTTAAATCTCCGATGGTTTCAGGTCGCGTATTTCTACTGGTTCGAGCAGGGACGATCCAGACTGTCGGTGGGCCGCATTTAATCGCCGCCGATGGGAATGAACGTCACCGTGTCGGCGACGGTGTCGAGCACTGCCACCGTTTTCTGTGACGTGCGATACAGCGCGCCGGGGTTGATCACACGAATTCGCCCTTCGCGGCGGTCGAGCTTCACGTGGGTGTGCCCCATGAACAGGTAGTCGATCTTCTGTTCTTTGAGCAGCCGGGCGACCAGGGCCGAGTCGTCGCCGTGGGTGACGACTGCGAGCTTGTCACCGAAGGTCAGCTTGCCGCAGGTTCGCCCGCAGGACACCCCGATCGCGGCGGCGTAGGTGGTCAGCGTTCCGTAGTCGTAGTCGGTGTTGCCGAACACGAACATCGCCGGCGTGCCGACCATCGCGTCGAGCACGTCTTCCCCACCGACGTCGCCGCAATGCACGAGATATTCCACGCCGTGGTTTAGAAGCACATGGACCGCCGTCGCGGCGGTGTCGGCGCGGCCGTGTGTGTCGCTGAGGATCCCGACGATCATGTGGGGCAGAATAACAAGTCATTGCCGCGTCGTCGTCCGATAAATCACCAGCGTCCGCGACGCGACCTGGGTTCAAGCGGCGGTGCGATCCTGCCGATGGTCTGAATATGAAGTTGTCATCCGACCTGCTGGCCGAAATCACGGAGTCGGTGACGATTGTCGGCCGGGACGAGCCGCGCGAGGCGGACCGCCGGGCCCCGCGCGTGCGATTGAGCAGCCATCTCCTGGGTTTCAACTGGGCCGACCCGTCTAAGCCGTTTTCGCTCCGCGTCCGCGACGTCTCCGAAGGCGGGGCCGGTATCCTGCACCACGAACGCATCGCGCTGGACGAAAAGCTGGTGATTCGGTTCCCCCGGCACGGCGACAAGTATCTGCTGGTGATGGGAACCGTCGTCTACTGGGAGCCGTTGGCCGAGAACCTGTACACGGTCGGGGTTCAGTTCGACCACGTCGTCGAATCGGCCGAGCTGGACGCGCGGACCCGCGAACAAACCGGAATAAGCGCCCAAGGCGGCATGTTCTCACGGCTGTCGAACGCATTCGCCCGTACGCTCCGCGTCGCGTCGTAAGCTCGCCTGGCAGCAGTCCAACACTTTTTATTCTTAACAGACGCCGTTTCTGAGGTACCCCGAAGAGGCGGGTTTTTCTGCGCGCCGGGGCCCGGCTCTTCGGGGTACCTCAGAACCGCCGTCTAGACATTACACCGCACCTTCGTATCACGGTGGTCCCCATGCACGGTCATTAATTGCAACTGTCACGGCATGAACGTACCGTTGCAGGGACACGGCTCGCGTCGCGGGTCGATCGCTCGGGGCAGGGACCGATTCGAGGCTCAACATGTCGTTCGAGATTTCGGCAGCCACGTTCGAGTCGATCTTGCGGTCGCTGCGTTCGGACCCGCCGGGCAAGTCGAGCGACCACCGAAAGACGCCGCGGGTCGGATTGAGCGGGCGAGTGAAGATTATCCCCTGCTCGAGAAAGTCCGAGCGCACCGCGGCAGTGGCCATGGTCCGGGACCTGTCCACGGGCGGGATTGGGCTGGCCAGTACGAAGTCGCTCGAATCGGGCGAGCAGATCATCCTCCGCTTTTCGGCCGTCGGGCACGAACCGCCGAAGGCGATCCTCTGCGAAGTCACGCATTCTCACCCGGTGGAAGCGCAACTGTTCACCATCGGAGCGCGGTTCGTCCGTGATCTGGAAATCGTCTCGGCAACCAAATCGGATTAACGAAGGGACTGGTTTAGCGGCTGCTCCGCAGGGGCACCCTCGCGCCCAGGATCGCGTCGAACGCGCCCCTTCGGGGCGACCGCTAAACGGGTCAGGGGACCTACCGGTGGCTGAAGAAAAACATTACCAGGATGGCGTTAATGAGCAGTGAGATCCCGCCGACGGCGAGCACGGCGATGCCGTAATTATTGTTAACTAACTGCGTCATCGGTGAGACCTGCGGCGCCACCAAGTCGACGGTTTTTCCCGTCTCCTCGATCGTCGCCAGCGATTCCAGATCGACCGCCCGGCGGGCATGCTGCGGGGGTTGCCCGGCCCGGACCGCGCGGAGGTCTTCGAGCATGTCCTCGGTCGACGCGTACCGTTCTTCGCGGTCCTTGGACATCGCGACTTCGATGATTTCGCCGACGCCACTGGTCAGCGTCGTGTTTAGATGATCCGGCGGGACCAGCGGCTGTTTCAGGTGCTTGTGCATCACCGCGGTCGGCGTCTCGCCTTCGAACGGGGCCCGGCCGGTCACCAGATGATACATCGTCGCGCCCAGCGAATAGATGTCAGCGCGAAAATCGATGTCGACGTCGCCGCGAATCTGCTCGGGGCTGATGTAATAAGGCGTGCCATAGGCTTTGCCGGCTTCGCTTTCGGCGGCAACTTTGTCGTCGGTCGCGCGGGCTAAGCCCAGATCTGTCAGCTTCGCAATGCCCTGCGGAGTCAACAGAATGTTCTTCGGCTTCACGTCACGATGAATCAACCCCCGGCGGTGGGCGTGCGCGAGCGCATCGGCCATCTGAATGCAGATGTCAAGGCCCTCTTCCTCGGTGAAATGCCGACCCTGCCCGACCGGCGGCGGTTGCATGATGTCGTACAGCGTCGGGCCCTCGACGTATTCCATCGCGAAATAGTGCAGCCCGTCCGGCGTGCTGCCGACGTCGATCGCCTGAACAATATTGTTATGCGACAGCCGGGCGGCGGCCCGGCCTTCTTTGTAGAACCGGTCAACGAACTCGGTGCTCTCGCTCATCTTCCGGGGCAGAATTTTGACCGCGACTATGCGGTCGAGCGAGACCTGCCGGGCCTTATAGACGGTCGCCATCGCGCCCTTGCCGAGCTTGCCCAGAACCTGATATCCGGGCAACTGGCTGCTCCGGCGCTCGTCCATCTGGCCGCGGATGCGCTTAGCCTGATTAATCGTAATAAAGCTATTCTCGACCAGCAGGTCGGCCAGCGACCGCTGGTTCGGGTCCGACGACTGTTTCTGCTGTTCGCGACAGAAGTCTACTTCTGTTTTCGTCGCTAACCCCAGGTCAATGACAACTTTACCGACCTCGGTATCGAGGTTCGGGGCGAGACCGATGTTGCTTTCAGAATTGGACATGCGGGCGCTGTATCCGGCTGCGAAAGACGTTGAAACCGGGTCGGGTCCCGGGAGCGCGGTGACTCGGACGACTGCATTTCTGGCTGACGTTGAACAGTACGACACGAACGCGGAAGCGTCAACCAGAAGAGTTTCGTAAGTCAGCCCATTTCCAGACCCCCGACCAATATCAAACCTCGACATAAGTGGCGTCGAACACCTGACATCAGCGGGTAAGCATGACTCTGGACAGACTGACGGGCCGTAACTTCGGGTTGACTATCGGACCGTTTCCGGTAAAAATCGTCGTCCGAGTCGGTAGCCGTAGCTCAGTTGGTAGAGCGCCAGGTTGTGGTCCTGGACGTCGCGGGTTCGAGCCCCGTCGGTTACCCTTACCTTCCCGAACGCCGCCACTCTCCAATTTAGACCGGCTGAATTGCTTTTACACCGAATAGCGCCGTCGTTACTGACGGTCCCGGGAACTTGACGGTGTACACCAGCGCGTGCGGGCTGGTCTGGTAGTACCCGCGGTTGAGTTGCACGCCGATGACATAAGTGCCCGCCGTTTGAAGTGTGAACGAGTAGTTCCCCTTTAAATCGGTCAGCACCGAAGGGTCGGTCGAATCGTACCGGCCGTCGTTGTTGACATCGATAAACACGCGAAAATTGGCCAGTCCCGTTTCGGTAGGATCTTTCTTGCCGTTGATATTCGTATCCCCGAAGACGGCCCCGCTGATGACGTATTTCGTCAGCGCGACCTGCGAGAACTGCACGTTGTCCATGCCGACGTTAAATCCACCGCTGTTGGACGAATCGAAACCAATGATCAGAGACGACGCGGTCAGCGGGGCGCTGAATGAAAAATGACTGTGCGTGGTGCCGTTCGGAATGAGGGCCTTTGTTTTTGAAAAAAGCGAGTGGCCGCTCCCGTCGGTGACCGTAATCGAATTGATCGTGTACGAGCTGCCGAACGACGCCATGTCGAAGGAGCTGAGCGAGACGTTATACCCCGCGTCGGCGGTGAGCTTCATCGTGAACTTCGACCCGTTCGGGGCTGAAAAGACCACGTTCGGCAGGTTACCGTAACCGCTCTGCCAGTTTTCGAGCGTCGTGCTGCTGGTGCCGTAATCCGCCACGATTTTGGGCGTCGTACCCCCGGCGGTGCCGTACTTGAACCCGTTCTGCACCGCGGCCGTGACGCGGTCCCCGTACCCCGGCGGGAGCGCCTGGTAGTCGGAATACAGCCCGGTCGCCGGTTGAAACGTCAAGACGGTAAATAACGTTCTTTGTTCCAGCGATTCCATCGTTACAGAAGCCATAGCTCCTCCGGGTTAGAGTTGATCAAATGGGGTCGAGACCCGCGCCCCGCGTGCGCGCGAACGGCGCTCCACCTGCCAAATTGCAAAAGTCGGATATACTTGCAAAGCGTAACGCTCGCGATAGGCCTACAGCAAGTATAAACAATGTTGACCAAGCGAATTATTCCGTGTTTGGACGTCGACCGCGGGCGGGTGGTAAAGGGCGTTAAGTTTTTCGATCACGTCGACGCCGGTGATCCTGTCGAGCAGGCGAGGCGTTACCAGAACGACGGGGCCGACGAACTGGTGTTTTACGACATCACTGCCTCGTTCGAGGGCCGGCAGATCATGGCCGATCTGGTTGAAAAGGTGATGGACAACATCTTCATGCCGCTGACCGTCGGGGGAGGCATCCGCACGTTGGATGATGCAACCCGGCTGATTCAGGCCGGGGCGGAAAAAGTCAGCCTCAACTCCGCCGCCGTCCGCAACCCGAACCTGATCGCCGAGATTTCCCGCAAGTTTGGCCGGTGCGCGACCGTGCTCGGCCTCGACGCCAACCGTGTCAGCAAAGACGGCATCGAGACCTGGGAAGTCTTCGTCAACGGCGGTCGCGTCGGGACCGGCATTAAGGTGATGGACTGGGTCAAACAGGCCTGCGATCTGGGCGTCGGCGAAATCGTCTTGAATGTCATGAACGCCGACGGCACCACGGCCGGGTACGATTTGGAGATGACCGCCGCCGTCAGCGACGCGGTCAGCGTGCCGGTCGTCGCCAGCGGGGGCGCCGGCAACCCGCAGCACATTCTGGACGTCTTGACCACCGGTCGCGCCGATGCCGCCCTCGCCGCGAGCATATTCCACTTCAACACCTACAGCATCGGCGCGGTGAAAACGTTCCTGCACGACCACGACGTGCCGGTCCGGCTGATTTAGCCCGTTGTCCAACCCGAACCGTGCCCGGGTCGCGACCCCGACAAGACTTCCGAAGCGGTTTTTATTACAATTTGCTGGTTCGACTGCCGGTCGATCCACGCGTTGCCCGGCGTCGCGAGGATCCCGCCTTCATTCGGAGAGTCAATGTCAGAGCCAGTCCCGTACGCCAGCCCAGCCCCCGCCAAAGAAGACGCCGCGCCACTCTGGATGAAACGCGTGCCGATGATCACCGGCGTGCTCGCCGGGCTGGCGGGGTTTCTGACCGTCAAAGGCGCGAATCTTTCCAATCAGGCGATCTATCGCAGCAACCAGGCCGTGCTCCACCAGGCGACCGCGTCGGATAAATGGGCCGAGTATCAGGCCGACAGCATCAAGCGGCACATTGACCAGACCGCGCTGAAGGTCGGTGTCGCCGACCCTGCCGCGAAAGCAGACCTCGAAAAAGAACAGACCGACTTGAAGGCGCGCCAGCCCGGGATCCGTGATCTGGCCGTCGCCGAGGAAGCGGTCCGCGAACAGGAACTCAAAGAAGGCGAGAAACGGCTGGCGGTCAAAGATCTGCTGGACTACGCAGGCGTCGCCGCGCAACTGGGAATCGCACTGGCGTCGGTGGCGGCGCTGACCAAGAAAAAGGAAGCGTTCTCGGTCGGGCTCTTCGTCGGCGTCCTCGCGGTCGCCATCACAGCCTACGCGCTGATCAGCCCGTATTTCATCCACCCTTGAACCGAATCGCACGCCCGCCGGATTACCACCCGCGTATTGAAACCGAAGATCCGCCGTCGCCGCCTAAGGCCCGGTCGGGGTACCATTCGTCGTATGATCCTCGACATGCACGTCCACGTCGCCGCAATGACACCGGCGCACGGCAAGACTTCCGACAAACTTCTCAACACGCTTCCCTTCCGCTTCATGCGGTGGCGGCTGGGAATGGTGGGGAACGACGAGACCACCGAACGACAGATCGAATCCCGATTGGTCGAAACCCTCGAAACAACCCCCGAAGTCGACGCCGGGGTGGTCCTCGCCTTCGACGCCGTCTATACCGAAACCGGCGACCTCGATCTGCCACGAACGCATCTGTACGTCACCAACGACTACGTGGTCGACCTGTGCAAAAAGCACCCCAAGATGCTGTTCGGCGCCTCGGTCAATCCGTACCGCAAGGACGCCGTCGCGGAGCTCGAGCGGTGCGTCGCCGCCGGCGCGGTGCTCTTAAAATGGCTGCCGATCGTGCAGGGCTTCAATCCCGCCGACGAGCGATGCATTCCGTTTTTCGAAGCGCTCGCGCACCACAAGCTGCCCCTGCTGAGCCACACCGGCGGGGAACGCACGCTGATCCGGTTGAACGAAGAATACGCCCCGCCGCGGTTGCTGAAACTCGCGCTCGACCGCGGGGTGACCGTGATTGCCGCCCACTGCGGCACGCGGTCGGCGCCGATGGAAGCCGACTATCTCGACGAATTCACCCGCATGGTCCACGAGTACGAAAACCTGTACGGAGACACTGCCGCCCTCTGCCTGCCGATGCGGATGCACGCGTTCACCGGCATTATGAAAGACGACCTGCTCCGCAGCCGGATCGTTCACGGCAGCGATTGGCCCGTTATCTCGTTCCCGTCCCCGATCCGGGTCGGTGCGCTGGCGAGCCTGGAGCTGATGCACGAGAAAAACTGGATGCGCCGCGACCTGCTCATCAAACAACGGTTGGGCTTCGACGACGATTACTGGCACCGCGCGGCCAAGATCCTCTGCTTGCCCCCCGCCGCGGCGGCAGCGATTGCATGACCACCGGCGTGGGGAATTTGCGGTTTCGCCAAGATCGCGTGCGGTAAAATCTTTTCATCGCGTGAAAGCCCTTCGAAACGACTCCGCCATATGACCAGAGAGGCCCACCGGCGAGGTTTCCCATGCAAGCCGAATCCATTGCAGACCAGCCCGATCTCGTGCTGCTGACGCAGTTCATCGAAACCGGCGACCCCCGCGCGTTCGCCGAGATCGTGACGCGGTACGCTCGAGTGGTCTATTCCGCGTCGGTCCGAATCCTGGGCGACGACGCCAAAGCGCAGGACGTCTCGCAGGAAACATTCTTTCGACTGATGCGGCAACCTCGCATCGTGACCCACTCGCTGGGCGGCTGGTTGCACCGCTCGGCCACTCACCTGGCGATGGACGCTCGCCGGAGCGAACGCTCCCGCAAGCTCCGCGAGCACACCTACACCGCCGAGCAGCAATCCGTCCGCACCGCCGAACCCAGCTGGGCCGAGGTGTCACCGTACGTGGACGAAGCGCTCAACGCCGTCCAGGAACCGACCAGAAGCCTGCTGATCCGGCACTTTCTGCAGGGCACCCCGCAAGCGGACCTCGCCGTCGAGTTCGGAACGTCGCCGGCGACGATCTCACGCCGGGTCAAGGCCGGCATCGAACAACTGCAGCAGCAGCTCCGCAAAAAAGGCATCTACATTGGTGTCGTCGCGCTCGGCGGGTTCTGCCTGACTAACACGACCGAGGCGGCGCCGGTCGCTTTCGTCACCGAGCTCGGGAAGATGCACATGGTCGCCTCGTTCGCTGAGACCGGCGCGGCGACTGCATCGCCCACACCGAGCTATCCCGCTGCCCGCATGCGACCCCGGCCCCTGCACGTCCCGCTATCTAAACTCACCGTCGTCGGCCTGTCCGTCGTCGTCGCCGGGTACATCGCGGCAGTGATATTGACCTGGGACCACGGCAACCCCACCGCGACGCCGAGCCAAAATACCGCGCGGGTCGAATCCCGTGAAAAGGCGATCCTCCCATGACCGTTTCTGCGAAACCAGACCAACCGGGCGACGCCGCCTTCTCGTTCGAAGCGCAGACCCTCGCCGGTGAACCGGTGTCCGGCACGCTCACGGCCGGGTCATTCGACGAAGCGACGCGCAAACTAAATGGCATGCAGGTCCGGGTACTCGCGCTCGACCCAGTCCCCGCAGTCGTAGTACCGTCACCCCGCGCTCGCCGGCTCGGTGCGGACGATTTTCAGACCTTCAACACGCAGCTGGCGCACCTGACCGGTGCGGGGCTGCCGGTCGAGCAAAGCCTTCGCTTGATCGCCGAGGACATGCGGACGGGCCGGCTCGCCGAGTCCGTCCGACAAGTGGCGACCGAACTCGAAGCCGGGCGGTCGTTGCCCGAAGCCTTCGAGCGTCACGCCCGGCAGTTTCCCCCGCTCTACAGCCAGTTGATCAACGCCGGCATCCGCACCGGCGACCTGTCGGCGATGCTGCTGAGCCTCGGCCGGCACGTCGAACTCGTCCAACGCCTTCGGGCGATGCTCTGGAAAGCGTTGTCGTATCCCGTCGTCGTCTTCTTCAGCCTGCTCTCGGTCGTCGGCTTCCTGGGCGTCTTCGTGCTGCCACAGTTCAAGCACATCTTCGATGACTTCAAAGTCGAGCTGCCGACGATCACCCAGTGGGTCATGGGCTGTTCGGACTTCCTGCTGAAATACTGGCCGTTTCTGCTGGCCGGCGTCGTCGGGCTGTTCTTCGGACTGCCACTGCTGATTCGCGCCATACAACCGGCTCGGACCCGGCAGCGGGTGATCGAAACGCTTTTCTTCCCGCTGCCGTTGCTCGGGGCCGCGCTCCGCCAGAACCTGCTCGCGCGGTGGTGCGACGCGCTGCGACTCGGCGTCGAATCGGGGCTCGATCTGCCGGCTTCGATTCAACTCGCTAGCGACGCCGTCGGCTCCCCCCGCCTCGCCAGTGACGGCCAGTTGCTGATCGACGCCCTGCAATCGGGGCGGCCGATCTCCGACGAAATCCCGACACGCACGCTCCCCCGCACCGTCGTCGCGGTCATCTCGTTCGCGACCACCAGTAACGACCTGCCGTCCGGCCTTCGCACGCTCAGTACAATGTTCCAGCAACAGGCCGAGCGGAAAATCGCGACCATTCCCGCGCTGCTCACACCCATTCTGGTCGTGCTGCTCGCCGTGTTGATCGGATTCGTGGTCATCGCCATGTTCGCGCCGATGATCGCATTGGTCTCGTCGGTGTCCGGCCCGGTCGAGTTCATTAAGTAGCTTTCATGATCCGCTGGATTCGTAACATCCTCCTGGCCGTCGCCGTCGCGCTGCTGACGGTGCTGGTCATTGCATGCGTGCGCTTCCGTGGCGAGATTGATTTTGCAGTCGTCATTTTTTGGCTCATTGCAGCTCCGGTCGCGGTCTTCGTCTGCTATCAGTTAGTCAGGTGGATCAGCTTCGTCGAGTCCGGCCGTCACACGTGGACCACGATGGCGTACGTCGAGCAGGCCGTGCGGATGAACCTCCCGCTGCCCCGTATGCTGCTGGCCGCGGAGGCGAGCGAATCTTTCGCGACGGCAGTGCTCCTTCGTCGCGTTCGCACCCGGCTGGAGAACGGCGACGGGATCACCGAAACGCTTCGCCGGTCGTTGCCAGCGCTGGACCCGCGGACGACGTCGCTGCTGTCGGCGGCCGAGAAGACCGGCCGAATCGGTGACGAATTCGCACGGGTCGTCAACGAGAACCTCGCCCGCCGCTCGCGTAACGTGGCCGACGCAATGTTCCTCCGCACGTACCCGGTCGCGATGCTGATCGCCTTGCCGTGCGTGGTTTTCGTCATCATGGTTTTCGTCATGCCGAAATTCGTTCAGATCTTCCGGGACTACGGCGCCCCGCTGCCCTGGCCCACCCGGCTTCTCGTGCAGCTCGCGGGACCGTTGGATCTCGGGTTTTGGTGCGTGATGTTTGTCGTTCTGGTGATCTTGTTGAGGTTTACGCTGCGACTGCGCGCGGTCAGAGCACTGGGTTTGTTCGCTTGGTTCCCGCGCAATCGGAATCTGTCGGACGTCTGCCACGTGGTGTCTACTTCACTGCAGGCCGGGTTACCGTTGGACGCCGCACTCCGCGGCGCCGGCGAGTTGTCCGTCGGGCGGCCGCTGAAAACAAAGCTCGCCCGGTGGGTCAGCGGGGTCGAGGGGGGGATGCCCTCGGCACTGGCGGCCGACGCCGCGGGCATGCCCCGCCTGATCTCGGCCATGACGGCCACCGCCGAGCGCACCCAGGCCGCCGCCGCGTTCGATTTTTTATCCCGGTACTATGCGTCGCGGTTCAGCAGGACCGTCGCACTGCTCCGCGGGGCGAGCATCCCGGCGATGACGTTTTTCTTCGGGGCGGTCGTCGCGTTCGTCGTGCTGGCCTTGTTCCTGCCGCTCATCACATTGATCGACGTGACGATGCCATTTAAGGGGGGATTATGAATCGCTCGCGACCCGCTCGCGCGGGATACGTGTGGATCGACGCCGTGGTCGGGCTCGGCATCGTCTCGAGTCTGTCGATCGTTTTGGTCACGACCGTAAGCCGGCAACACACCGCCGAGCTGCGCCTGGCCGATGCCCGGGCGGCGCTTCACCTGGCCGAGCAGACTTTGCTGAACGTCCAACACGGACAGCCCGCGCCGCTGCTTGCGCCCGACAGCCGACTGCAGTTAATTCCCGTCACTGGCGACACACCGAAAGGTTACGGCTGGGTTCGCGTGAGCGCGACCGTGCACGGGCTCGAGCGGTCGCTGGTCGGCATCGTGCCCGCGGCCGCCGTTCCTACTTCAGGGGGGCACTCGTGAAACGACACCGGGCATTCACCCTTGTTGAGATTTTGATCGCGCTGTCGCTGATCGCGGCATTTTCCGTCGTCGCCTACCGGTTGCTCGGCGCGAACTTTCAACTCCAGACCGCGACCGCTCAGGCAAACAACCAGTCGGCCGCGCTGGCCGGTGCCGTCGCGTCCCTGCGTGCCGACCTTTCCGTCACCCGGTCTTTCGAAACGCCCGCGCCTGGCGTTGTTCGTTTGCGTACGCAGGACCCGTCCAGCATCGATTGGACAACAACCGACCGGCAACTTTTCCGCTCGCACGCCGGCAGCGCGGCCGCCTGGGACGTCGGTCGCACTTTGTCGTTCCAGGTCGACGGCGTTGTCATCCTGCTGGCCGAGACCGGGAATCCCGGTCATCCAATGGCCTTCGCACTCGACCCGCGGAGGCCGGAATGACGATCGAGACACCGCACCGTCGAGGATTCGCGACCTTGCTCGCGCTGCTGACGGTAGCGCTCATCGGCGTCACGATCGCCGGGCTGGCCACGCGGTTCTCCACTGAAGCCCGCCGCGACGCAGCCGAGCGGGATCAAACCCAACTTCGACAACTCAAGGTCGCCGGAACGATCTGGGCCGGGACCGCTGTTGATATCCAAGTAGAAGTTTCCCTGCCGCCGGTGCTCAAAGACGCCGGTTACATGTTGACGCTCCGACAGGCGAGCGACGGAGCGTCAAATCAGTTGCCGCCAGCGGTTCACATTGCCGGCCGGCATTTGACACTTACGATTCCGGCGCCTCGGTCACCTTCGGGTCATTGACCTTAATCTTCTTCGGCTCGCCGGCGGATTTGTCCGCCTTGTCGTTCTTGCCCGCCGGGCTTGGGTCGCCCGACTCTGGGGCGCGGGTGACGGAATCCTTCTCGGGGTCTGCCTTCTGGTTTTTCATGCGGTCTTCCTTTGACATGAATCTAGACCGCCGACGTATATGAGGGAGCGCGAAAACCGGCCCGATCGTTTAGAATTCGTTCATGCCACATTTTCAAAGCCAGAACCTGGAAGTGATTCTGTATTGCGTCGCGGCGGCATTGCTGTTGGCGTTCGGGTATCAGGTCGGCCGATGGATCGGGGCATTGGCGGCAACCAAGAAGGTGCTCGCCAAGGAGCAGGACCTGTTCACCGCCCAGAAGGGTTTTAAGCAGCTCTACGAATCCGAATTGGCCGCGGTGAAGGATCAGAACGCGAAGCTGGCCGAGGAAAACAAGGTGATGCTCGGGCGGGTGGAAGAGTACCGAAAGAAAGCCGCGGGCTTCGGCGGGCTTTTCAACAGCGGCGGGAAAAAGGCAGATGCGATGTACGCCCTGCTGTTGGAAAACGAAGCGCTCGAAGAGGCGCTGCATTCGCAGAACCAGAAGCTGAGCCAGGAGCGGACCGATTCGGTCAAGGAACAGATGCGCGCCGCCGGGTATCGCCGGGTGCTGATGAGCCAGTTAATGAACGACGAGCGGATCAAGGGGTACATCCAGGAACTGATGAACGAAGAAAAGTTCCTGCCCGCGCCGGGCGAGGCGTCGACCGCGACGCCGAAGTAGACCGCGGCCTGTTATTCCAATCACGAAAGTTTAGCGGCTGCCCACGAAGGGGCGCATGTGACCAATATCACGCCGACCGTGTCCCTGCAGGGCGACCGCTAAACCGATCTCGACGGCATGCATTAGTTTCTACGAAACAGAACCAGGCTGTTTGGTTTGACCGGCGTCACTGGCTTGTAATGATCCCGCACCCACGCAAGCGTCTTCGCCCCGTATCGGTAATCCTGGTCCATCGTGAAACAGTCGCCGTCGACGCTGCCGGCGTCGATCACGACCGCGTCGGGCGGGTGTGTCGCGAGCGCGTTTAATATCTGATCCTCACCGACGGCCAGCACTTCCGGTGGCATGAAATTGATGTACGGAATAGCGCTCGCCCGGCGGGCGAGATAGTTCACCATCAACCCCTGTGGCAACACGACGAGCATGCCGTTCGCGGGAACCAGTCGCTTGACCTGCTCCACGACGCAACCGATCTCGACCCCCCGGCGGTCCACGCGGATCTGATCTCTATCGGCACCGATCGTCCATTGCCGGGTTGCGAAGAACATCTGATCCACGGAGAGCGTTACCACCACCGCGGCGACCCAGCCGGCGGCGGCGATCGCGCGGGCCGGAGCGGCGCTCCCGCCGCGTGAACGAATCCAGCCCGGCAGTATCTCGAACAGAAACGCCGTCAACATCAGCACGCCCGGCATCGACAGTGCGAACCCGTAATGCGGAATGCCCGTGTTCAAGGCGATCTTTGAAACCTGTACGATCGCGAAAACGACGAGCCCGACTCGGGCCAACGACCGTTCGACCGGGCTCGATTCGAGCCGGCGGACGATCGGGACCGCGGCCAGAACCAGCAGTATCACCAGGCAGAGCGGTAACGGGCGGACGATCGAACCCCAGTCGACCGAATCATAGAACAGCCCCATCGCAAAGCACGGGGCCAGGAACAAAATGACTGGCACGGCACGGCCGGGGCGTCGCGACCGCAAGCCGAGCAGCAGCGCGATGCCGATCGCGCCGGCGTAGATCAGGGACCACCGAACCATCGCGAGCAAATTGGCGGGAACGTTGTCGGTGCCGGAGATCCGCCGGTAAAACGGCAAAGCCGTCACCCGGCGGTCGAACACCCACGGCCACGACCCGAGCACGCCTCGCGCGGCAGTTGTGGCCGGCATCTGCAACGACATCAACCCGAACGCGACGAGCGGCATCACGACCAGCGCGCAGGCGAAGAAAACAACCTCGATCGCCAGTAACCAGAAGGACTGCCGCCGCACCCACGCGCCGGCAATCAGGACCGCGAGCGACGCGGCCAAGGTCGAGACGAACGGCTCGGTCTTGGTCAGAAACACCAGCCCGGCGGTCGCGCCGGCGGAGAGCAGCCATCTGCGCTTGCCGGACTTTTGGTATCGAAGCGATAGCGTGATCGACAGCAGGCCCAGTGCGATGCCGTGCGTGATCTCGTTCGTGTACGGCGTCAGCCAGTTGAAGTTTCCAACCCCCGCCCCCTGTCCGAAAGCGAACAACAATATGAACGTGACGCAGCAGAGGGTAGCCGACACCGGCCCGGCCGCACGCCGGGCGAGTTGGTGAATCAGTATCAGGACCCCGACCAGCACCACGAGGTTCGCCATCGCGATCGTGCGGATCGAGACGCCGAACACGGCGAACAGCCCCGCATGAATGTATTGCGACAGCGGGCCGTTGTAGTAGGCAAAATCCCGGTAAATGACTTTGCCGGTCGTCATCTGCCAGGGGACGTACAACTGCGTACCGAAATCGACGAGCGGGTCGGGCCAGGTCTGCCAGGACCAGGCGAGCATGGCCAGCGTGATCGTCGTAGTGATAACGACGGACCGCCATGCCGAAGACGCGGTGCCGTTCTTGGGTTCAGGCTGGGCGGTCATCGTGGTGCGCTGGTTACGCGGTCTCGGCGACGGCGGTCTTGGTCACGGCTTGGTCCTCAAGTGCGGTCACCGGCACGGGGTGCATTCGGCTTAGCCTGGTCAACCAGACGGCGATGCCGACCATCATCACGCCGGCGATCACGAACTGCGCGGTGTCGCGGATGTAATAAAAAGCCGCCCCGGCGATCACCGGACCGATCGACCGGCCGATGCTCCCCAGGCCCTGGAACAACCCGAACACGGTGCCCTGTTCGGACCGGTCGCTGATCTTGCTGATGAGCGACGAGATCGGCGGTTGCTGCAGGCTTCGCCCCGTGGCATTCACCGCCCCGGCGACCAGCAGCAGCGGGAGCACCGGTGAATACCCGGTGCCGAAATAAATCAGCATCGCCAGCGCGACGAACCACGCCCCGGCGATCGAGACCTGCCATTCACCGAACCGCTTGACCATCTGCCCCATGAGCCGGCCCTGCACGTACATGATGAAGACGCCGATGTAGGCGAAGTACCAGCCGACTTCGCGCTGGCCGAACGGGAGGTGGTCGCGGCCGTAGGTGAACCGCTTGTTGAGGTACAGGCCGATCGTGCCTTCCATCATCGTGAACGCGGTCATGGCCAGGAACGACAACATCAGCAGTTGAAACAGGACCGGCTTGCGGAGGATCGGCAGAAACTTTGACGGGTGCAGCCAGACCTCTTCGTTGGCCGGGCGGCGCGACCGGCTTTCGGGCAACCGGACGGCGGACAGGATCATGGCGATGAAGCTGAACCCCGCCGCGACGTAGGCGGGCCAAGCGGCGCGGTTGGTGTTGTTCCCGATCAACCCGGCCAGCGCGGGTCCGACGGCAAACCCGAGCCCGAACGCGGCGCCGAGCAGACCCATGCCCCTGGCCCGGGTTTGCGGGGTGGTGATGTCGCTGATGTAAGCCTGCGCGGTCGAGATGTTGCCGCCGCTCACGCCGTCGATGATGCGGGCGAGGTAAACCAGCCCGAGCCCGACTGCGAGGTTCGGGAAATCGAACTGCGTAACGATGCCGAGCAGCGCATACCCGACCGCGCTACCGAGCTGTGAATAGATCAGCACCGGTCGCCGGCCGAACTTGTCGCTGATCAGCCCGAGCACCGGGGCGGCGAGAAACTGGCAGACCGAATACAGTGAAAAGACCAGCCCGATTTCCAGCGGTGAGGCGTGGAACTTGGTCCCAAAGAACGGCAGCTGCGGCAGAATGATGCCGAACCCCAGCAGGTCGATGAACACAATGAACAGAACGATCCAGAGCGCGTCCGGCGGGGCTTGATTTGCGGCGCTATCCGGGTCGGACGATTCGTAATTCAACTTATTCAATTCAGCCATCTTCGAACGGTTATAGCAGGTCCCGCGGGTACACCGTAGCCGGCCGGCGGCAATGGCGGATTGTTTTGAAACAGGAAAGCCGCCGGGGTAAGCCCGGCGGTTTTCGTGAAACAGTTGTGGTCCACTGACGCAGCTCGCCGCCGGATTACGGCCCGATCGCGAGTTCACCGGTTTCACCGGTGCGGATTCGTAGATTCATCCGGCCATCATCATTTTAGATGGCTCGATCTGGTCCCTTCTCCCGGTACGCTGGTGAAGGTTAGGACGAGAGTGATTTAGAATCTCGAACGGCGTCTAACGATCAAAATCACCCTCACCCCGGCCCTCTCCCGGCGTACCGGGCGAGGGGGGCAGGATCACCGACTGTGCTGTTCGTAAAGCGCTTTCAAGTCGGCCTTGTAGTTGTCCGGAGCGTCTACCTCATGGACCTGATGGCCTGGCGGCAGGACGGGTTTGAGGCCGGGGCTGCCGGGGGCGGGGTGCTCGAAGGTGGCGATCACTTTCCCGTGTTCGTCTTTGACGATATTGAGTTTCATGGCTGTGCTCCTTAGACGGTTTGGCTTTCGAAGCCGCCGGTGATTGGGAACGAACTGAGGTTGCCGTTCGTGTCGACCGCGTCGAGGGTGATGTCGTAGCTGACCTGGCCCTGGAAATTGTTTCGGCCGATGAACACGGTTACGTCGGCAATCTTAGCCCCGACATTGAGTTGTGCGACGGCCAGCCGGAAGGCGAACGTTTCGTGATTGGAGATGTTCCCGCCGAAGCAGGTCCATCGCATTCGGCCGGTCTGCGTGATCTGGGGGAATGAGGCCATCGGGAGCTCCCTTTTTGAGTTATGTAACCGCAATAATCATAACCTTCGCGTCAAACCTGACAACATTTGTTAAACCCCGCGACGGACGTTAGACAGCGTCGTGCGTTGAAGCGCGAAGCGATGTCGGCTTTTTACCTGCGTGGCGTTTAAATTACCACGACCGTCTTGGTAACGAGTTGATGAACCAAACCCTTGTCCTTGGCTTTTTCGCGCAGCCATGAATCAAAGTTCTCCACACAACTGGCTTATATGCAACTACTTATGAAAACCTGAGCCGCCCAATCCTAGTTCGATCTGCGACAAACAGACTCCAATTTTGATTTCGGGCAAGATAGGTAATTTCGGTCCGAAATTGTTGCGTTTTTGAGTGCCTAGAGGCGTTTTTCTCGATATCCGTCCTTGATCGCCTGTGAGCGATTAGGCTTGATGAGTTGGCGTCAACGCGACCCGTCGTCGCCGGGCGAGCAGCGAGCCTACGGCCAGAACGACCAGTCCAGTGGTCGGCTCGGGAACGGCAACGGTACCGGCGAGTTGCGTGGTGGAGTCGGCGATCAGTGCCGAACCGAGGACGGCCGAGGCGGTGGTGCTCAGGCTGTTGCCCTGGGTGTTAAAGGCGTTGTCGATGAGGGTGTAGTCCGAGCCGTCGATATGGGAATCGTAGTTGTAGTCGCCGTTCAGCCAGCCGGTGACGTTGCTGGCGTAGCCGCTGTCGATCAAAGTGTAATCGGATCCGTCGACAATGCCGTCGAGGTTACTGTCACCGACATAAGTGTATTTTACGAGCACGTCGGCGGGCGACGGGCTGATGCCGTCGAAAAGCCCCAGCGAGCCTGCGGAACCATAGATGTTGCCGTTCTGGATCACACCGAGTGCGGTCAGGTGAGACGTGGAAGCCGCGGCAGTCGAACTGGTGATGCCGTTGCCGGTCCAGTTGCCGGATGGGCCGTTGTAGCCGTTGGTCACTAATTGCGTGATCGCGTCGAGGCTCCCGTTTTTTACCTGCAGGTCATTGATGCCGAGGTCGAGCACGCCCGCGGCGGACACGGAATTGCTGGCAACCAGAAGCGACCGGGCGGTGGTGCTGCCGGGCGTGACAGTGGTCGCCCCGGCGATCAGCGAAGCACCCGCGGCGACGCTAACTGCTCCCACCGGGCGAACCAGAATGCTGGTTGCCGTGTTGGGGGTGAACGCGAGCACCCCGCCGTTGACCGACGTGTTGCCGGTGTAGCTTTCCAGCCCGCCGATCGTAAGCGTGCCCGCCCCGAGCTTGGTCAGGCCGCCGTCGACGCCGGGGATAGACGAATCGTGAACCAACGGCTGATTCACGGTGACGTTAAAGCCGTTGGTACTGAAGACCGCCCCGCCGGCGCGAACGGCTGCGGTGGTCAGACCCTGCACGAAGTTGGTCCGGCTCGCAGTGGGGATCAGCGTTCCGCCGTCAAAGTCGAAGACCCCGGTTCCGGCGCCGCGACTGACATACGAAGTGGTCAGAGTCCCGCCGGACAACAGATAAGTCCCAGACCCGCCGGCGGCTTGGCCGAGCAACACCGCGGTGGTCGCCGCGACCGCGCCGCCGGTCTGGATCACAGTCCCGGTTCCGCCGTTGTGCCCGATCGACAGCAAAGTGGTGTTGACCGAACCAGTCGAGGAGACCCGCAGCGTACCAGTGCCCTGTTCACCGACGATGGCGTACGGCTGCGCCGTAGCGGTCAGCGTGCCACCGCTGATGTTATAGTTGCCCACCGCGCCGGTGAATCGGCCGATCGACAGGAATCCGCCGCTGGTGACCGAGCCGCCAGATTGAGTCAGGGTGCCGGTGCCGTAGGCGCCGATCTGAAGGTTGTAAACGCCGGTATTGATAGACCCGCCGGACAGGTTGTAGACCCCGACGGCCGCGGCATCGGACGCGCTGCCCGCCCCGCCGATCCGCCAGTCGCCACCCCCGGCCAGCGCGGTAACCGCCCCGCCGGTCTGGACGACCGTGCCGTTGGCGGTCACGTATTTCCCGACCGACAACGCGCGGGTGGCGACAGTCGCCCCGGGGAAGATATTCAGCAAGCCGGTCGCACTGACGTCGCCGACATTAAGGTCACTGGGAACGGTGAACGCGCCGGACACGTTCATGGTGCTGTTGTCACCGGCGGCCTGCCCGATGCTGACGAAGTTGGTCGTCGTGATCGAGCCGGTCGCGGCAACGGTAGTCGTGCCCTTGTTGATAAACAGGTTGCCGGTGCCGGTGATCGATCCGGTGACGTTTAACGTGCCGGTGGCGGTGACGGTGTTCCCGCCGTAGGAATTGGCGCCAGATAGAGTCTGCGTCGACGTGCCGGCTTGGACGAACGACAGCTTCGCGCCGGAGATATTCCCGGCGAATGTGGCCGGCGAGGTTTCGGTCAGGTTCAGCGTGACCGTGTTGGTGGGGGCGGTGATCGCACCGGTCCCGGTCAGGGCAGCGATCGTTTCGACATTGGCCGTTGAAGTGCCGACGCCGTTGAGCTGCAGTGTACCCGCGCTGGCGATGCTCACGACCGCGTTGACCGGCAGGTTGGTCGTGCCCGACGCGGCCGAGCCGTCCCCGGCGGCCAGGGTGCCGTTGCTGATCGTCGTCAAGCCGGTGTACGTTTTGGTTCCCCGCAGGGTCAGGGTCCCGCCGCCGGTGACGTTCAGCCCCGCCGTGCCGGTCAGACCGGAATCGACAAAAACGGTGTCGTCGGAAGCGATATTAAACGACACCTGGCTGGAGCCCATCGCGATCGCGAGCGGTTTGGTCGCCGAGCCGAAATAGACACTGTTGCTGCCGCCCAGGATGTTGACCGTGACGTTCCCGTTCAGGGCGAGCGTGCGTGCGGTGGCCGAGTCGGACACCAGCGACAGGGACTTTTGCCCGCTGCCGTAGGTAAAGATCATGTCCCCGGGCGTGCTGCGGTTGGCGTTGAAGAACAGCGTGGTGTTGTCGGTCAAGGTCACGTTCGCGAACGAGTCGTTGATGGTTCCGTTGACCCAGTTGGCCGAATTCAGATAGCTGTGGACCGTGTCGTTGTTGGCCAGGTTGATCGCGCCGACCCAGTTGGTGGGCCCCCATTGGATGGGGACTGTCACGGGGACGGGCTGGCCGAAGCTGGGGGTGCCGTCAGGGTTCCAGCTGAACGGCTGGGTGCGGATGTTGCGATCCCAGCCCGAGCCCGATGTCTTGGCCGCGTGGTAGACGATCCAGTCGCGGGTGCCGTTGTCGCTGGTGGTGAATGACGCGTGCCCGGGCCCGAAGACGCCGTTGGCGCTGGAAAAAACAGGCCCGGCATTGTTCTTGGTCCACGACGCGGGGTTCAGCGGGTCGGTCCCGGTTAACGTCAGCTGACCCAGGCAATAGTTATTCGTCCAGCTCCCGCTGGCCGAGTAGATGATGCTCGTGGTCCCACCTGCGCTCTTGAGCACCTCGGGGCCTTCGTTGATCGTGGGCGGACCGCCCTGCTGTTCCCAGCTGTTGGAGGGCGTCGACAGCAACACCCGGTTGCCGCTGATCGTCCACGGATTGCTCATCGGGGCGATGTACAGGTTCTGGGCGACGTTTGTCGTTCCCGCCCAACCGGACCAGACGAAATAAAGATTGCCGTTGGCGGCGGTCAGCACGGTCCCGTCGATCGCCCAGAGGTTGGTCGGGTCGTTGATTTCGCCTTTGTAGGTGTACGACCCCTGCGGGTTGGACGTGTTCGCCTGCAGCACGTACATGCGGTGGTCGCTGGTGCTGGTCGTCATCGAGTAGTAGGCGTACCACGTGCCGTTAATCTGGTGCAGTTCGGGTGCCCAGACGTTCCCGGCCCCGGCGGGCGGGTTGTAGACGTTGGTCATCGGCGCGGTGCCGATGCCCGGCAATGTCGTCGAAGCCGCGACCGAAACGTTACCGCCGGTGGTATCGGTGTAGTAATAAGTCCCGTTGATCAGCTGAACCCAGGGGTCTGCGCCGTTCGAGGCGATCGGGTTTGTAAACGTGAACTGGCCGCGCGCCAAAGGTGCCGCGGCAACGAACATTCCACCGAACCAAAGGGCGTGATGCTTAAACAAATGCAACGTCTCCAGCAGAATACAGCCTGACAAAAACCTTACCGTTTTGATCGAACGGCACAGGGAAGCGGAAAACGGCTTAGTAGAATCAAGACCGAAGCACGACAGCAGCAAATCATACACTCAATCCCGGCCAACGGTTCGACAAAACCGGGCAACGGACACCAGTGCGCCGGCATCAGATCGCGGCTCGATACGACTGCGAATTTTTGCGCGACACCGCAGAGAACATTTAAAACCGGTTTGTCGACAAAAACACCGCTACGAATAGGAATACCACAGCCGGGTTTCGGCGGTTATTCTGCGGGCATGAAATCGAGCAGTTCGTCGCAGGCTGGTTTTCTGAGCTGGTCCCCGGCGGGGCGGGCGATCGTGTTCGTGCTCTCGGCCGCGTCGATCTGGTGCCTGCTGGCCGAGTTCTACGGGCTCTGCTCGATGCGGGCTTTCACGATCTATGCCTTAATCCCCGCGACCCTGCTGCTCGTGCTGATCGCATTTTACGATTTACTCGACGGCGACCGCCGGCTCTGGCGGGCGGTGGCGGTCGGGGCGGTCGGTGGGCTGGTCGCGGCGTGTGCTTACGACCTGTTCCGGCTGCCTTTCGTCATCGCCGCCGCGGACCACACCGGGCCGGCGTGGCTCCGATTGCCGTTGTACAAGGTGTTCCCCCGGTTCGGGGCGTTGATCCTCGGCCAGCCCTTCTCACCCAACCAGCCGGACTCGCAATTTCCCCTGTTCACGCACGTGGTCGGCTGGGCATATCACTTTTCCAACGGGATCACGTTCGGCGTGATGTATATGGCGCTGATCGGCGACGCCGGGCGACGTAGTTGGGCTTGGGCAATTGTCGTCGCGGTGGGACTGGAACTGGCAATGCTGTTCACGCCGTACACGAATTTTTTCGAGATCGGCCTGACGGCCCGGTTCGTAATCGTCACGCTGTCGGCCCATCTCATTTTCGGTGTCGCGCTGGGGCTGTACGCCCGTCGCCAGGCGGTGCTCTGGCAACAAAGATCCGGCGCGACCGGGGTGGCGGGTTGAAAGCGCGTCGAACCAGGCGATGGCTGACCGCGTTGCTTCTACCGGCCGCCGCGCTGGGGTGCAAACGCGATACGCACGGCCTGCCCGCCGGGTCAGACACCGTCGTGCTGTATACCAGCGTCGACGAGCCGTACGTCCGCCCGCTGGTCGAGCAATTTCAGAAACAGACCGGCATCAAGGTTACGCTGGTCACGGATGCCGAGGCGAGCAAGAGTGTCGGGCTGGCCGAGAAGCTCAGGGCGGAGAAAGACCACCCGCAGGCCGACGTCTGGTGGAGCAACGAGTGCTTCCTGACAATTAATCTGGCCGGCGAGGGGATTCTCGCGCCGTACGATTCCCCGTCGGCTGCGGATATTCCACTGGCTTACAAAGACCCGGAGCACCGGTGGGCCGGTTCGGTGCTGCGGGTCCGCATGCTGGTTTCGTCGAAGCAGACGACGGACGTCACGCACCTGCGCGACTTGCTCCGACCGGACCTTAAAGGCCGCGTGACGATCGCCCGCCCCACCGCCGGCACCACCGGCGGGCATCTCGCCGCGCTCTACGTGCTTTGGGGACAGGATCACGCCGAAACGTTTTTAAGCGCGCTGCACGACAACGGCGTGACATTGGTGGGCGGAAACTCGATCGTGGCCGAGTCGGTCGCGCGAGGAGATATGTCCGCCGGAGTCTGCGACAACGACGACGCCGCGGACGCGGCGGCGAATGTCGGTCCGCTGAATGCCGTACTTCCGGACCAGGGGCCCGGTGAAGACGGCACCCTGGCCATGCCCTGCACCGCGGGCATGGTCGCGAACGGCCCCCACCCCGCGCCCGCCCGGCAGCTCGTCGATTTCATCTTGTCGAAGCAGGTCGACGAAAAACTGATCGCGGCACACTTCGCCTGGTGCTCTTCGCGGGACACCGCCGGACACGGTCTGTTTGCCAAGGTCGATTATTCAACTGTCGCCGGGATGATGCGGCATGCCATCCGTTCCGGGACGGCTATTCTCGACGGGCGATAAATTCCTGCGAATAAAGTTTCCACCAGGAACGAAACCGCCGCGTCGGTCAGCACCGACGCGGCGGTCCGCGAAATAGGCATCAGCTTGATTGTTGGACGAGTCTTATTTCGCGAATGCTGACTGAAGACCCTGGGCTGCAAATCGCTCGGCCTGACGCGCCTGATCTACGATGGCGCCGAGTCCGAAGAATTCGTGCGTGACGCCGTCATAGTTCATGTAACTGACGGGAATTCCCGCCCCGGACAGCTTGGCTTTGAAAGCTTCGCCTTCCGACCGTAGCGGATCGATCTGTGCGGTGATAATGGTTGCGGGCGGCATCTTGCTTACGTCGGCGCGCAGGATCGAGACGTACGGATTGGAAGCGTCGCTGGACGAGGCCAGGTAGTTTCCGAAAAACCAGGTCATCATGGATTTGTTCAACGGGACCGCGTCGGCGAATTCGGTATACGACTGGCCGTCGAATGTGGCTGCGGTCACCGGATAGATCAGCAATTGATAAATCGGGATCGGCATACCGCGGTCGCGTGACATCAGACAGACGGCCGCAGCGAGGTTGCCGCCGGCGCTCTCGCCTCCGACAGCGACGTGTTTGGGGTCGATTTTAAAATCGGACGGGTGAGACATGACGTACTGGGTTGCCGCGTAGCAGTCTTCGGGGGCGGCCGGAAAACGATGCTCGGGCGCGAGGCGGTAGTCGACCGAAATCACCACGCAGTTTGCGTCATTCGTTAATGCACGACACGACGCGTCATAAGTGTCGAGATTGCCCAAGACCCAGCCGCCGCCGTGGAAATACACAAGTGCGGGGAACGGCCCGTTGCCTTGCGGGTAATACACGCGCGTCGCGATCGGACCGCCCGGTCCGGCGATCGACACGCCGCCAATCCCGCCGACCGGTTCGGGGCCGGCGATGTGCTGGTCGGCCATCACTTTCTTGGCCGCGTCCGTCATCGTCGGTTCGTTCCGGGCATCCTGCGGTGACAGCATTGTAATCTGCCGCGGCTGCAGTGATTTGTAGGCGTCGAGCACCGTTCGCATCTGCGGGCTCGAGCGGTCCACGTTGGCCTGCGCTTCTGGTCGCATCGGCATCGGCGCGTCATGACCACAAGAGGCGGTCATGATTCCGACACCGGCCAAAACAGCGGTTTTTGCCAGGACTGAGAAAAATTTAGTGCTCATTTCGGACTCCTTCTATCAAGCTCTCATCGACAACTCGGCCACTTTGGCACAGCTGCACAGATGCAACCGCAAGAATGCAACGGGCGTACCTTTTGCGATCCTTAGATGTCAGATTGGAAAATTTCGTTACCATTCCATCGCTTGACCGACCCGCGTGATTCAACCTCCGCAGCCGTGCGTATCTCGACGGCAAAAATGCCCCGGGCGTCGACCCTACCGGGGCGTTCGCCGGTCTCCTGGCGAAGCATTTCGCTGGGGTTGGCCGGCGTCCTGATCATCTGCGGGGTGACCCCTTACAACGATTACGCGCTGAACAACACGTTCCTGGTCGGGAACAACCTGCCGATCGGCGTGGTCATGCTGTCGTTCCTTTTTGTGCTGCTGGTCAACGCGCCGCTGCACCGCTGGTTGCCACGACATGCCCTGAGCGCCGGGGAACTCTCGATCGCGCTCTCAATGACGCTGGTCAGCTGCGCGCTGCCCAGCAGTGGGCTCATGCGGTACCTCCCGCCGTCGCTGGTCAGCCCGTTTTATCACTCGATCTCCAATCGCCCGTTCCTGGACATTCTTGAATCGATGCACCTGCCGAAGTGGATCTTCCCGGCCTTCACCGGCGACGGACCCCGGCAGTGGATCAACGACCCGGTCGTGATCGATTACATCGGCCGGTGGACCGAAGAGGGGCCGTTCCCGTTTCTCGCCTGGATCAGGCCCGCGATCACCTGGGGCATCTTTCTGTTCGCGTTGTATGCGGCATTGATGTGCGTGATGGCCATCGTCCGCCGGCAGTGGTTCGAGAACGAACGGTTGCCGTTCCCGCTGGCCCAGATTCATCTGGCATTGATCGAGCAGCCGGCGCCGGGCAAGGTGCTGAACCACGTCCTGAGCCTGCGGTCATTCTGGATCGGCTTCTCTGCGGTGTTCGCGCTGCACGTGTGGAACGGGCTGGCGCTTTATTTCCCGAAGAATTTCCCGCCGATCCCGGTCTATTACGACGTGCTGCACCGCATCATGAGCAACCCGCCGTGGAGCTACGTCAGCGGCGACTTCAAGGGTGCCGCGATCTTCTTCACGGCCGTCGGTGTGACGTACTTTCTGTCCAACTCGATCGCGTTCAGCCTGTGGTTCTTTTTCGTCGCCATGCAGGGCTGGCGGATGATCGTCGGGTCGACCACGGGCGACCCCAACAACTACGGCGTCGACGGGGCCGTCGACCAGCATTTCGGCGGGATCAGTGCGTTCGCGCTGTCGCTGCTCTGGGTCGGGCGAAACCACTGGATGATGGTCGTCCGGCAGGCCTTCGTGGGCCGGCGCGCCGGTGAACCGCAGGGCCGGTACCTGCCCTACCCGGTCGCGTTCTGGGGACTGGTCGCGAGCTTGGGGGTGATGATCGGCTGGCTTTGGCTGGCCGGGTGCACACTTCTGGGCGCAGTCGTGATGATCTTGCTGCTGCTGATGCTGTTCGTTGTGATCACCCGGATCATCGCCGAGTCGGGGCTCATGCACGGGCAGCTGCAGGTGCCGATCAATCATCCCTGGGTTTTGGCGGCCGAGTTCGGATACCCGCTGGTCTCGCCGGTGAAGACGTTTTACTTCGCGTCGCTGCTACAGTCGGTGCACTTCGATTTCCGCGAAGTGGTCCCGGTCTACGCCTCGCACGCGATGCGAGTGATCGACCAGTCGGCGTTTCAGAATCAGGATTCCGCCCAGGACACGCCCGCCACCCGGCGGATCGGCCGGCAGATCATGGGGCTGCTGATGCTCGCGCTGGGGGTTGGGTACGTGGTCAGCTTCACCAGTACGCTGTGGGTCGAGTACAAATATTCCTGGACGCTGGACACCCCCGGCAAGGTGTTGAACGATTTCGGGACGCTGGTGAACACCCGAAAGATCATCGATTCGACCGAGCAATACAGCAAAGGGAACTATCACCCCAGTTCCAGCCCGGCGGGGAATTTTGCGTTCGGTTTCGGATTGATCGCCGTGCTGTCGGCGCTGCGGTTGCGGTTCGCGTGGTGGCCATTGCACCCGATCGGTTATCTGATGCTCTACACGTACCCGGGCACGACGCTGTGGCTGAGCATCTTCGTCGGCTGGCTCGCCAAGGCGTTGATCCTGCGCTTCGGCGGGACCCGGTTGTACACCGCCGCCAAGCCTTTCTTTCTGGGTCTGATCGTCGGCGAGTCCGCCGCCGCCGGGCTCTGGCTCGTCGTCGGACTGGTCCTCAGCGCGATGAACCTGCCTTACCGGGCGGTCAATATCATGCCGGGGTAAACCGAGCACATTTTGACCGGCAGGAAACTTATGAGCGCCAAACTGGTCCGCGAGCTGATGCAGTCGGCAACCCAGGCCCACGGTGCCGGGCTGCTCGACGATGCGGAGAAAATTTATCACCGACTGCTCGGCGTGCGCCCGGGGCACGCCCCGGCGGTGCACCTGCTGGGCGTAATCTGCTGCCAGCGAAAACAGTTCGACGCCGGCCTGAAGCTGATCACGCAGGCGATCTCCGCGTCACCCGGGCAGGCCGAGTTTTACAACAGCCGGGGCAACGCGCTGCGGGGGTTGAACCGCGTCGAAGAAGCGATCGCCGCGTACCACCGGGCGTTCGAGTTGGACCCGGCGGATCTCGCGACGCTCAACAACCTGGGGATGGCGCTGGACCGGGCCGATCGTATTCCTGAGGCGTTGGACTGCTTCGACCGGTTGATCGCGAAGAAGGACGACGTCGCCGAGTGGCACGCGAACCGGGGCGGGGTGCAGGCCGGGGCGGGGCTGTTGCCGCAGGCGATCGCGTCGCAGCGGCGGGCGATCGCGCTGCGGCCCGAACTGGCCGGGGCGCATGCGAAGCTGGCGACGGCGTTGCTCGCGTCGGGTGAGTTTGCCGAGGGCTGGCGGGAGTTCGAATGGCGATTTCGCGCCGGCGTGGTCGGTGACCCGACCCGGGACGACCCGGCTCCGGTCTGGGACGGGACACCAATCCCGGGGAAGACGTTACTCGTTCAAGCCGAGCAGGGATTCGGTGACTTCTTCCAATGCGTGCGCTACGTGCCGAGGGTTGCAGCCGGGGGAGCAAAAGTCATCCTGCGGTGTCAGCCGGCGCTGCGAAAACTCGTCGAACGCGTCGACGGTGTCGCCGCGGTTGTGACCACCGACGACGCAATTCCGCCGCACGACCTTCAGGTCCCGATCTTCAGTTTCCCGAAACTGTTTGGGACCGATCTGGCTACGATTCCACGTACCACTCCGTATCTGTCTGCAGACCAGGGGAAGGCAAAAGAATACGAGCGGACGAACGACCGCAAGCGAATCGGGCTCGCCTGGGCCGGATCCACTGCCCACGGCAATGACCGCCGGCGGTCGTGCCCGGCCGAGCGCTTCAACAGCCTGGCAGGAATCGAAGGCGTCGATTTTTACCGGCTGCAGATGCCTCGCGACCTGCCCGCGCCGTCGGCACTTCACTTGGTCGATCGCACGGACCAATTGCAGGACTTCGACGATACGGCGGCGTTGATCTCGCAACTGGATTTGGTGATCTCGGTCGACACATCGGTGGTGCATCTGACCGGTGCGCTTGGCAAACCGGTCTGGGTGCTGTTGCCCTTTGCGGCCGAGTGGCGATGGATGGCGAATCGGGAAGATTCGCCTTGGTATCCGACCGCGCGACTGTTTCGGCAGTTAACACCCGGTGATTGGGCAGGAGTTATGGAACGGGTGCGCGACGCGGTCCGGGTTAGGACAGTTCGAGGGTGAACATTGCGCCGTGTCCGACGGCCGAGTCGACGGTCAGCTTTCCGCCGATCAGGTCCGCCGCCTGCTTGGCGATCGACAGCCCGAGCCCGACCCCGTCCTGGTCGTGCGTCTCGCCCCGCATGAACGGCACAAACAGTGTCGCGACCTTGTCTTCGGCAATCCCCGGACCGGTGTCGGTCACGGTGATCCGAACTTTGCCGTCAGGTGCCGGCGCGACGCCCAGCTTGACGCTGCCTTCGCGCGTGTACTTGATCGCGTTCGACGTCAGGTTCTGCAGGATCAACAGCAGCAGGTCGCGATCGGTCACGACGCTGATCCCGTCGGTGACGATCGCCTTCAATTCCAGATTCTTCGCCTTGGCCTGGTAACCGATTTGCCCGACCAGATCCTGGATCACGGCCTGCAGCTTGACGGTCACATTTTTGGGCTGAACCTTTCCCTGGCGGAACCGCTCGGCGTGCAGGAAGCGGTCCATCGTGGCTACCGTGTCCAGGATCGACCGGCGCATCGAATCCAGATCCTGAATCGACTCGGCAAATTTGGGCTCGCTGGCGAGCTCGCGCTTCAGCACCTCGACCATGAGCAGCACGCCGTTCAATCCGCCGCGCAGGTCGTGCGAAAGAAACGACAAATATTTGCTCTGCGCTTCGGCGACGAACATCAGCTGTTTCTGCTGGTGGGCGACGAATTGGTTGACCGCCGTGCGAACGGCGATGTCGATCCCCATGTTCAGCGACGCCGTCTCGTCGGTGGTCAATTCCCGGTCGAGGTGCGAAACGACCTCGTCGAGAAGAATAGGCCGGAGCAACCCGTACTCGATCATCAACTGATTGATGTCGTAGCTTTGATGGAAACGAAGATCCCCGTGTCCTTTGGACAGCGAGACGACCGATTCGAGGTGGCTTCCGTCCCGCGCGCCCAGGACGCGTGACAATTCGCCGAGCATCATCGGAATTTCGTCACGAAGCTGCTCACGGGTCAGCCGGTCGGCGATCGGCAGCTTTTCGACGACGACGGCGTGCCACCGCGTCATGATCACGGGGAGGCACGCCGACACCGCGGCGGCGAGCTCGGGGAATGTCGAAAACTTCAGCAGGTCCAGGGTGGCGTTGCTCAACATGGGTGAACTCCACTAACGCCGCTGACGCAGTACCGTTCCGGCGAACCGCGGGCGCGATTTTCTCTAACACAAAAGCGAGATCGTTCGGAAATGCGTCTGGCCGCCATTCCGATTTGCCCGCGGAAGTGACGGCCTTGGTTCGGCCCGTTCGAAGACAGATTTTCGCACGAATCATCGTGCCGTCAATGATTTGGTTGAAAAACATTACGCCCCGCAAGCAATGACAAATGATTGCGGCCGCGGCTAAAGTTCAACGTCGCAACCGGATAACGACCCTGTCATTGGGGCTCGCATCCTGCAAGGCGAACGACACTTGAACACGCCCGGTCCAGCCGACCGGCGCGTCCTGTTTGATCGCCGCCGTGAAATGCGAAAAATCCTTGACGGTGTTCACCGCGTCGGCCGCCTTTTTCGTCCCCCAGGGCATGCTGCTTTTTGATCCACTTTGGAACAAGTCGCTCCTTTTGCCCAGCGGGCCGTGGTAAACGACCGACGACGTGTATCCAGTCTTTGTCTGGTAATCGACTCGCATTTCGAGGCCCATTCCACGAATTCCAGACCCCAGTCTACCGCCAACCACTGTTTCTACGACCATGCTTTCGCTCAAACCGTCAGCGGTGAATCCTGCCCGGGCCACGCCACGTTTATCGCCGGCCAAACCCAGCCGGACGGTCCAGGTGTTTCGGTCAAAATCCGCGTATGCCGCCGAATCGCGGTTTGAGTAATCGTGTAACTCTCGAACGATTCTTCCCGACGGCATGTCGGGCTGAAGGATCTTCGAGTCGTCCACGTGCTCGATAAGTACGATCCCGTTGACCGGGAGTTCACCGATCCACTGCCCGGATTTTACGTCGTCGGTTTTTTCCGGCACCAGGCGTTCCTCGGCGGACTGATCGCCGTGGCTTGCGTGAGCGATATCGATTCGGAACACTTGGTTGTTGCCTGCGAATCCCACCGCGCCCAGGTCGACGGTCAGCCGCTGGTCCGCCCCCGACCGGTTCCACAGGAGCACCGCCCGCCGGTGCTCGTCGGACGACGCGAACCCCTCGATGCCCGGCGCACCTTCGATGGTCAACCGGTTGCGGTCGATCGGCATCCGTGCGTACGCGGCATAGGCGTTGAACAGGGCTTTGCGGTGCCCGTCGATGTCGATCATGCCCGAGAAGTTACCCCCACCGCTGTCCTGGAACTGGGCCCAGTACACCCGCGTGAGCGCGGGCTGAGTCAGAAAGTATGCCACATCGTGCAGGAACGCCGTCGCGATCGGCGTCCGGTCCTGCGAACCCCGGCGGGGGTAGTCGATCTTAAACGAATTGAATTCGTTCAGGTGCATTTCCGTCGTCCGAAGTTCGGGCCGTTTGTCCAGCGCATCAACCATGAGCTTCACCACACCGTGCAGGTCGGCCGGTGTGTAGGGGCAGCCTGGGTAAAAATGAAACGAGTAGAAATCCAACGGCAGGTGCTTATCAACGACGGTGTCCAGGAACGGGTCGATCCAGCCGTTACTGAAGGCCAGCGCGGGGCCGCCGACCATCGCATCGGGATTCCCCTCGCGGATGGCTGCCGAGCCCAGTTGGTACATCTTCAAATAGCTGTCCAGACCGCCGGTGAAAAAGTCCCGATTGTCCGGCTCGTTGCCCACCTCGTGATACCCGACCGGATCCCCGCCGGGAAAATGCCGGTAATGCTCGGTCATCGTTTTCAACACGCTCGCCCAGGCTTCCAAGTCCGTCGGGGTCGCCGTAAATGCTCCCCGTTTGGGCTGCAGCGGGACCGGTGTATAGCAGTAAGACCAGCAGGCCAGCACGTTCTGGCTTTGCAGCAGACCCGCGATTCTGTCCATCTCCCGGAAATCGTAATGCAGATTGCCGGCCGTTCCCGAGACCGGTTCGGGCTTCCAGCCGATCCACCGCGCGCCCCAGCCGAGGTCGATCCGCATCGCATCGGGATGAACCTCGCTGTATAGATTGATGTCCCTGGCGTAATGATCTGGCCGGACCATGCCGGAGTTGAAAACGGCGAACTTCGTTTTCACCAGCGGGTAATCGACGGACACGCCGAAGTCGGCAGTGACATGCACCTCCCCGGCGAAGGCGCTACCCGGCAGCAATCCAATCGCGACCGACCCCGCAACGATCCCAGGAACCGCGACGCGCGCGAGGAAGGTTCGGACGATTGCCCGCCGATTCGGTCCCGCTAGAATCCCCGCCATCCATGAAATGGTTTCGATTCGCATGCGTGTCGCTGACGGTTGCTTTGGTCGGTGCATATGGCCTTTATGTTGACGACGCGCCTGCCGCTACGCCAGCGAGCGATACCCGCACCCTTGCGTGGTGGAGGTTCGAGGACGGCCAGACCGGGCACTGGCTCGACGCCCGGCTCGGGGGGATGCGCCCGCCGTTCAGCGTGACCGCCGACTCCAGCGGGAACGCTAGCCCCTTGCGAACCTTCAATACCCGGCCGATGTTTTACCCCCCGGACACGAGCCCGGAGTTTTCCGACGACCTGCCGACGACGGTACTCAACGGCGGCGCTGCCAATCAACACAGCGTCCGACTGAACGGCAAACAATATCTGTACACGGCCGGCAGCCGCGTAGACGAAAGCCTGCGGTCGCAAAAGAGCCCGGCATTCACCGTCGAGGGGATGTTCAAACTCTCGGTCCTCCCCGGTGATTACACGCAAAAAACGCAGGTGTTGCTGTGCAAGATCGGCGCGCCGACGCCGCCGACCACAAAGCTGACGACCGAGACGGGACCGCAGCTGAACAGCACGCAGCCGACGACCCAGCGGGTCGGTCGGCCGACGACCGCGCCGGCCACGCGGCCCACGACCAAACCGACTACGCGTCCCGCTACCAAGCCGTCGACAACGCAGGCGACCCAACCGTCCGAGGAGTTGCCGACCGAGTTGCTTAACGACCATCCGCCGTTGCCGGTCGTCTGCTACGTCGCCGGCGAACGCGACTCGCCCGCGCCGCGAAATCACTTCGCAGTCACGCTTCTGGACGCGGCGAAGCATCCGCACCATCTGACCAGCAGGTCCACGCTGTTCGCCCGGCAGTGGTACGCGTTCGCGGTCGTCTGTGACGGGCAGAAAGCCGAGCTGTATCTCAGCGACCTCGGGCCCGACGGTTACCAGTTGCAGTCGACCGTGTTTCTCGACGGAGGACTCTTCCGCGTGAAGGGAATCTGGAACGTCGGCTGCGGGCTGGTCGACGATCTTCAGGACTACTGGTACCAGGGCTGGATCGACGAGATCCGCATTTCGGCCGGTCGGCTCGAACCGACTCAGCTTCTCGCCAGCGGGTCGACCCGGGCCAGGCCCAAACCGGCCGTGCGATTCGACAACCAGGCCGTCCCGACCCCGACCGTCAAAGGGCTCGCCGACCCCAGCCTGATGTTCTACGACGGCACCTACTACCTTTACGGCACCCGCGACCAGAGCGGGTACCCCGTCTACACGTCCAAGGACCTTAAACAGTGGACCCGCTGGCCGGTGGTGTTCGAGAAGACCCGCGGCATGTGGGGCGAATCGCGGTTCTGGGCACCGTCGGCGTTGGCATACCGCGGCAAATTTTATCTGTTCTATTCGGCGCTCGGCGGCCTCCGAGACAGCGGGTTCCGCCACAGCCACCGCGTCTGCATCGCCCGATCCGACAGTCCGCTGGGGCCGTTCACCGACTTCGTCGCGCCGCTGCCGTTGACCGGGAAAGCCGCGATCGACCCCGAAGCGTTCGTCGACACCGACGGGAAAGTCTATCTCTATTTCGTCAGCGACTGCTCGGAAAACGTCACCAGCCAGATCTTCGCCGTCCGTATGAATGACGACCTGACCGGCACGATCGGCGAGCCCGTGCTCTGCCTGCAACCCAGCCAGGTCTGGGAAAGCACCATGTGGAACGAAGGCCCGACGATCTTCCGCACCGGCGACGTCTATGTCCTGATGTACTCGGCCAACTGGTGGCATTCGACCGACTACGGCGTCGGTTTCGCCACCAGCCGATCGCCGCTGGGCCCGTGGACCAAGGACCCCGACAACCCCATCCTGCAGCATTACCGAGGCCTTAAAGGCAGCGGCGGCGCCTGCGCGATCCGCGGTCCCGACAACCAGATGATGATCTATTTTCACGCCCAGGGCCCGCCGGAATCTCAACGGCGCGATACGTATTGCGACAGGCTGGTCGTCACGCCCGATTCGCGGCTCGGAGTGACACTGCGAGTCGAACCAGTGAAGTGACGTCGAGCCGGCCGACGGATATTCATCCGCGGCTCCAACGCAGCCGCACACCAACGATGCCGGCACATTCCAAAAGCCGGGTGCACATCCGCCGGCCAGAACCCAAAAAGAATGTACCAGGTGCTCGATTGATTTCGGACAAACGTGCCGCAACCGCCTTCAGACATGAAAAAACGGTGTCGGACACCGTTTTCTCATTTTGATAAATGAGTTGTACCTAAAATCATTTCCGAAACAATTTTATGAAAACGGTGTCCGACACCGTTTTAAGGATCGAGTTCTCAACTTGGGGGTGACCGGCGACTCGGCCGATGGATGTAGAACGTTTCAAAAAGCTCAATCGACCTCTGACAAACGTGCAGCAATTGCGTCGCTGTCGACCGGTGGTTTTGCCCAACCGCATTCGGGGCATCGCCGAGGCGTTGCACGCAAATCGTATTTGCATTTCGGACAACGGAGCACGCTTTTGTGCCGCTTCCATCGTTGAGTTTGAAGACTCACGGCAACAATCACGGCAACGATGGCGAACGTGAATGCCATTCGACCGGGGTAAAGGATCGTCCAATTTCCTTTAACATCGAATCCGGGGCGGCTCTGCAAGTCTCCCCAGTCCGCGTTCGTGTCAACCTCGTTGTAAAAACGGCGATCAATGTAGTCGAACTTTCGAAAAACGAAGCCGTCTAGCTCCGAAGTCGCCCAACGAATTTCCGCTTTCAGCAATCGCGTGTTCTTAGGAACTTGCGACGCCGGGGCACGCGAGACGCCGTACGCGATTCCGTCGTCGTCGCCCTTCCAAATTGTCGTCACCCGCCCCTGCGTATACATCGATTCAATCGGTCCGCGCCAGCGGAGGTAGCCCCAGAACATGGCCGATGAGATCGCGCCCGCTGCACTAGCGATGAGGATCAGGAGTGCGAATCTTCGCAACAATCGCTTGCCCCGTTCTTTGATGCCAAAGCGAGAAGTTTGCTTACCTGATCTCGTCGCACGGTCGGGAACTGTTGAAGAAATCCGTCGATCGTGTAGCCTGCTTCGAGGTGATCAAAGAACGTCTGAACGGCCACGCGGGTCCCGGCGAAACAAGGGGTGCCGTGCATGATGTCAGGATTAACGGTTACCACTGGGTGCATCTTCATAGTTTACCCCCGCGCAAAAGGCACGTCATGCAGAATCTCTCGGCTATTGCGTTAGCCACGCCAGATTAAATCTGTAGTGCAACGCGCTGCTGATCAGATGAATCACGCCGTCGGGCGACTGGGTGGCGGCGAGGTAGCCTCTAGGCTCGGCGTGGGTCGCGTCGGTGGTAAAGTCGCCGGTCCAGCCTTGGCCATTGAATTGGCCCTTGCCCGGGGTGATCAATTTCCTGACGGGCCAGGTCTTGCCGTCGTCCGTCGAAACCGCGGCGAACATGCCATAACCGGTGAAGGTCTTGCCGGCTTTGTCAGTGAACGACAGCCCGGGTTTATTGGCGAACGAGACCAGCAGCAGCGGGCCTTCCTGCAGCCGCATTAAGACCAAGCGCTGACCGCCGGTGATCGGGGGGAACTCGGTGGCGGCGTAGGTCCAGGTTTTTCCGCCGTCGGACGAGACGCTGACGGGCATGTGCCCGGCGACAGTGTCACCTCGGCCGAACGCCATCAAGCGACCGTCGGTGAGTTCGACGAGCTTAACATGAATGCCGGCGATGCTGCCGCCCATCGCACCAAGCTGCGAATAATTCCCCAGCAAGGGAACTGTGTCTCGACCTGGGTCGATCCATGTTTTGCCGGCGTCGCTGCTGACGTGGATCGCGGTCCCGCCTTGCCCGCCGGTCACAGCATCGCAGGGTACGATGATTCGCCCGTCGCGGGTGCCGATCACCCCGGCGATCGGCATGTTGCGGAGCCGGTGTTCCGGGTCGATCCAGTTCGGCTCGGACCAGGTGACGCCGCTGTCGGTGCTGGTTCGAAACAAGAGCGCGAGACCTTCCCAACCCTGCGCGACCGAGATTCCCTGAAAGTGATATAGCGTTTGTTTGCCGTCCCACCAGATGGCGGTCGCGTGCATGTTACGGTCGGGCGTTTTGTAGAAAACGTCGTCGGTATCCCAATGGTCTGAGCCCCGGCGGAATCGCGTGGCGAGCACCGTCATCTCCCTGCCGGATTCTTCGTTGCAGGAATAGAACGTCGCCAGCAGATCCCCGTTCGGACACGCGGCAATGCTCGGGCAGTGGTTGTGTTTGGAGAACATCGGGCCGTCGGAACCGAGCGGGATATTCACGTAACGAATCGGCCCAGTGAAGAACGGGCGGGTCCGATCCAATGCAGGCTTCCAATCAAAGCGCACCTGCGAAACGTCACGGGCCCAGACCGGGGCCGGCGACAGGGGCAGCGGTTTTGATTCCGGCTCGTCGGCTTGCACGACACGAAACCCGATCAGCCAATTGCGATCACCGGGCACGTCGCCGAGGCGATTCGCGGAGCGCAGAAACCGAACCGGCGTGTTAAAGCTGCCGCCGCGGGTGACGCGGAACTCGCCGGTCTCGCGACCGACCGGATCCGTCACGGCACCCGCTTCGTACGGCCCGTACCAGTCCGAACACCACCGCTCGACCAAGCCATGCGTATCGTACAAGCCCCACGCGTTGGGCTTGCGTTGCCCGACTTCTAATGATGCCGGTTTCGCGGCCCACTCTTCTCTTTGATTGATCTGATCCTCGGCCGGTAGTTTATCACCGGTGTTAAATTCGGTCGTCGTCCCGGCCCGGCAGGCGTATTCCCATTCGGCCTCGGTCGGCAGGCGGAACGGTTTCTTCTCGCGCTGCGAGAGCCAACGGCAGTACCGCCGGGCGTCGTCGAAGCTGACGTAGACGGCCGGTTCGTCGTCGCCGGTCGAGATGCCGTTCTTGCCGCGGACCGATCGGTGCGCGGGATCGAACTGTTCGTATTGTTTGTTAGTCACGTCCGTCGCGCCGATCAAAAACGGATTGGAGATGGTGACGAGGTGAACCGGTTTTTCGTCGACGTCGCCGTGATCGCTGCCCATCAGGAACGACCCGGCCGGGATTTGCACGAGCGGCGTCGGCGTAGCGGCGTGAGACAAATTGAGACAGGCCGACGACCACGCAAAAAACGCGACAAACAAAACGACCGGATTCGCTTTTGAGCTCGGCATCAGAACACGCCTTGGCATAGCTTTTATCGGACTCGATCGCTTTTACCGGAGTCGATTGCAAATTATGTCGACAATCGACACTGTACCGGCGTGCACCTGCGGAGGTGTCGTCGCGCGGATTTTTAACAGTCGAGCTGTCGTATGGTTCACCCCTGGCATGACGTAACCCCCGGCGAAGACATTCCGTTGGAATTCAACGCCGTCATCGAAATTCCGTTCGGTTCGAGCGTGAAATACGAGCTGGACAAAGCCAGCGGGATGATCCGGCTCGACCGCATTCTGTACTCTGCCGTGTACTACCCTGCCAACTACGGCTTCGTCCCGCAGACGCTGGCCGAGGACGACGACCCGCTCGACGTACTGGTGCTCTGCCAGGAAACAGTGGTGCCATTGACGCTGTTGCACGCGCGGACGATCGGGTTGATGACCATGATCGACGCGGGCAAGAAGGACCACAAGATTATCGCGGTGGCGACCAACGACCCGGAGTTCAACAGCTATCGCGAGGCGGCCGAGATGCCGCCGCACCGGTTGTCGATGCTCCGGCGGTTCTTCCAGGACTACAAACAACTGGAAGGCAAAGCCGTCGAAGTCGACGAGATCCAGCCGGCCAAGGTGGCGTTCCCGATCATCGAAGACGCGCTGGCGCGGTACAGCCATCAGCGACGCAAGGGATTCGGGGCGAAGTGAAGGATGGTGATTGTTAATTGGTGCGTGACGCGCGCCGGGATCGCGATTCCGGCGCGCGTCACGCACCAATCAACAATCACCATTTTCATAATGCGACACGTCGTTCATCAGGGTGACTCGACCGGAACTGACGCCATCGAATTGGATGATGTTCAGACACGCCGGGTCTTGGGAGAGCCGCTCGCGGTAGAGTCTTGGGTCGATGCCCAGGATACTGCAGAGCAGCAACCGATTGGTTGCCTTGTGCGAGACGACGGCGACCGTTTGATCCCGATGGGAAGCGACGATCCGCGCGAGCTCCGGCAGGCTTCGGGCTAAAACGCTCAGGCCATTTTCCCCGCCGGGCGGCGCGTTCAGCAGCGGGTCGGCTTGCCACGACTGGTATTCTTCCGCGTGGTGGTGCGTGACGTCGGCCAAGGTCATTTTCTCCCAGACGCCGTGGTTGATCTCGCGAAACTGCGGTCGGGGGATCGGGGTCAGCCCGTGCGGGCCGGCGATCGCCGCCGCGGTGTCGAGCGTGCGACGCATGTCGCTGCAATAAACGGCCGCCAGCTTCGTTCCCGAAAGTCGACGCCCGAGCTTTTCCGCCTGCGATCTTCCCGCTTCGGAGAGCTCGACGTCGGTCGACCCGGCGAAGCGGTTTTCGCGGGCCAACACCGTAGTGCCGTGGCGAATGAGAAAGACGGTAGTCATCGGTTGTGGAGTATACTCCGCCGAGGAGCACGACCATGAAAAGTCCGTTTCCCGGCATGGACCCGTATCTCGAACGACACTGGAGCGACGTACACGCGCGGCTGATTGTTTACATCAGCGACCAGTTGCAACCGCAGCTCGGCGGCTCGTTGCGGGCGCGTGTGGAAGAACGTCTGATCGTGGAATCGCCGCTGGACGAGGGCCGCGACATTTACCCCGACGCCCGCGTGTTCGAGTCGCGGCCAAGCCCCCGGCAGCCAGAGTCGCTCGCGACTGGCACGTCCATCGTCGACCCGCTGGTTGTCCCCGTGTCGCACGAACACCGGACCGAGACGTTCATAGAAATCATCGATCGCGCGAGCAGTGACCGGCTGGTGACGGTGATCGAATTGTTGTCACCATCGAACAAGGTCGGAAGTGAGTCACAAAAAAAGTACCGGCAAAAACAGGAGGAGATTTTCACCCCCAAGGTCAACATGGTCGAGATCGATCTGACCCGCGGTGGACGCCGCCGGTTTCTATTGCCGCAGACGAAGATTCGCGACTCGCACCGCACGACATTTCAAGCCTGCGTGTTCCGAGCGACCGGAAAACGCACCCAGTTCGAGTTATACGCGATGCCGCTTCAGCAACCGTTGCCGGCCGTTAAGGTGCCACTGCGCGACCAGGATACCGACGTCGTTATCGATCTTCAGCCGTTGGCCGAACGGGCGTATCAGTTAGGCGCTTATGACGATCTGAATTGTTCGAGACCGCCAGTGCCGCCGTTGAATGACCAAGACACGGTCTGGGCCGAAACTCTGCTGCGCGAGGCCGGGAAGCGCGCCTAAAAGCAACTGACGTTTGCACGGCTTAAAATGCCGTGATCAAGTTTGGCCAAGGCGTGGCCGGTCAGTCCCCTGCTTCGTCGGCATCTACCACCGCCAGCTCACGCGGTTCGTTCGCGTCGCGCATTTTGATCCATTGCAGGTAAAGCCCGTTCGGCGGAGCGGTGAGGCCGGCGGCGCGGCGGTCCTTGGCGGCGAGCATCGTCTTGATGTCTTCGGGTTTGAACCGGCCGACGCCTACGTCGAACAGCGTCCCCACCATGATGCGGACCATGTTCCAGAGAAACCCGCTCCCCTCGACGCCGATCACCACGCGGGGCCGGCGGAAGCAGATCGTGCAACCGTGCACGGTGCGGATGGTGTGCTCGCGGGCGTGCCCCGGCCGGGAAAAACTGGCGAAGTCCTGCCGGCCTAGAAAATAGGATGCCGCCTCCTGCATCTTCTCGATGTTCAACGGCTTCCACCGGTGCCAGACCATGTCGGTGAAAAACGGCGGGCGGTCGTCGGCGCTCCAGATAATATACTGGTAACGCTTTCGGCTGGTGGACCAGATCGCGTCGAACGTGTCCGGCATCGGCTCGACCGATCGAACCAGAATGTCGTCCGGCAGCTCGGCATTCACCGCCCGGCGAAGCCCGTCGGGCGGGATCTGGGTTTGATCGGTATCGAAGTGCGCCACCTGCGCCTTGGCGTGCACGCCCGAATCGGTCCGGGAGGACCCGACGAGGTTCACATCGTGTTTGACGACCGCGATCAACGCGCGGCGCAGTTTTTCCTGAATGGTAGGGATGCCGTGTCCCGGCGCGGGTTTGGCTTTCTTCCAGGTCTGGTTCACCGCCTGCACCTGCCACCCGTGGTAGTTGGTCCCGCGGTAGGCGATGGTGAGCTTGTAGCGCATGGAACGGCGATCAGACAGTGACGGAAATCAATGGGCGAATCGTTCGGATCCGTTTTTTCTGCTGACCCAGCTCATATGCCGTCTGAAGGTTTAACCAGAACTCGGCAGAGGTGCCGAGCGCCATCGAGAGTTTGACGGCCATTGCCGTAGAGATACCTCGCTTTTCTGTGCAAATCTGATTGATGACACCGATCTGTACACCCACATGCCGGGCAAGCCGCGTTTGTGAAATTCCGTGCTCGCCGACGAGTTGCCGGAGGAAATGGCCGGGATGGAATGGTGATCGCACGATCATTGACCCTCAACTGCCTCGAGTACTGGCGGACGATCTCAGGATGCAACGGTCGGTTCGCATGGAATGGAACCACCACGCGCTCGACGCCTCTGCCATAGATGTGATGGCTGCCTTTGGTTCGCAACAATGAGAATCCTGCCGCTTTCAAGAGCCGCTCGGCATCGCCTGCGGTGAGCCGTGGCTGCTTAGGCAAGGGATACCTCGACCGACGTCGTAAGAATTTCCGAGTTGCCTAGTTCTGCCTTCTCCTGATCATCCATCGTTTCAAGATACAACTCGACTGCCTCTTTGATGTTTACCGTAACCTCGTCGAGCGTATCGCCCTGGGTCTGGCATCCCTTCAGGTCCGGCGCGTAGGCGTAGTAACCGTTGTCGTCTTTCTCGATCACTACTGTGATTTTTTGACTCATTAAGGTCTCCCGCGAAAAAACTCAGTTTAAATATAACCGCCGATGACATCGGCGGCTTTATAGAAGTTTCTCCGCGATCTGCACGGCGTTGGTCGCGGCACCTTTTCGGATCTGGTCGCCGCTGACGAACATCTCGATGCCCCGGCCGTCGTCGCGGCTGATGTCCTGGCGGATGCGGCCGACCAGCACATTGTCCTGCCCGCTGGCTTCCAGTGGCATGGGGAAATAGTTCGCCTCGCGGTCGTCGACGATCCGCACGCCGGGCGCTGATTTCAAAATCTCGCGGACCTGATCGGGCGTGATCGGCCGTTCGAATTCCAGGTTGATCGACTCGCTGTGGGCGCGGGGGATTGGCACGCGGATGCAGGTGGCGGTGACCATCATCTTCGGCTCGCCGAAGATCTTGCGGGTCTCGAGCACCATCTTGGTCTCTTCCTCGTTGTAGCCGTTCTCACCGATCTTGGTGTTATGGCTGAACAGGTTGTTGGCGATCTGGTGCGGGAATTTTTCCTTTTTGATGTCCTCGCCGGCCGCGTACGACTTCAGCTGCGCGTCCAGTTCGTACAATCCCCACGCGCCCGCTCCGCTGACCGCCTGGTACGTGCTGACGATGATCCGCTTGACGCGGTTGACCTTGTGCAGCGGCCAAACCGGCACGTTCATGATGATCGTGCTGCAGTTGGGGTTGGCGATAATGCCGATGTGCTTTTTGATCGCCTCGGGGTTTACCTCGGGCACCACCAGGGGGATGCCGTCTTTCATGCGGAACGCGCTGGTGTTGTCGATGACGATCGCCTTAGCGGCGACGGCCGCGGGCGCGAATTCCTTGCTGATCCCCCCGCCGGCGCTGAAGAACGCGATCTGCACGTCTTTGAAACTGTCCTTGGTCAATTCCTCGACCGTGTACGTCTTGCCGCGGAACTCGGCGGTCTTCCCCGCACTACGCGCGCTGGCGAGCAGCTTCAGGCTTTTCATGGGGAAATTACGCTCGGCCAGCACGGTCAGGAATTCCTGACCCACGGCCCCGGTGGCTCCGACGATGGCGACATTCACGGACATGTTCCTGCTCCAAAAGAAAAAGCCACGATATGCAACCGACTCACAACCCGATTACGAAAACGATCAAATGCGAATTCCCGGCGGTGGCCGGTCAGTTGCGTTTGGTCGTTTTCGTCGTCGTCGTGGTCATCGGCAGCTTTCGTGGCTTAACGAGCCTTATTTTGCGTCAATGCGGCCGGAAATCAAGTCGCATCTCTCATAATCACGGATCGGTTCAGTCTTTGCCCGACAGAACGGCGGACTTTCGAAGAACAGAAGACGCAATTCGGCCGGCGCGGGGACGGTGGTACTGAAGCTCGACGACGCGTCGTTCCGTACGGATCAGATCGCAATGCAAATCGCACTTAGTGGATCCCGAATGGGTGATCGTTGCGGCTTACTTCAGCCAGAAGCCTCGCGATCAACCATGGTGAAAATGGCTGTTAACGGCGTCGAAAAGGAATTGATCCCGAATATTCCGGGGGGCTTTTAGCCGCCTGCCGAGACACGCTTGTACCCAGACGGCAAGTTCGCCCGACGTTGACAGAAACGCCCCGTCTCAGCTAACGTTTCCCGCTCTTTGCCGTGCAGGAATCCGCGATTCAGCATTGTGTAAAGGTTCTGACCATTGAGGGTTACTTGGAAGTGAAGGAAGCGAAACCGGTCGTCAGTCGGGCCAAGGCGTACCTGAAAGTGCGGCACGCCGCCGTCCGCGCCGCCATGAAGGAGCTGAAGCTCGACGGCATTCTGCTCACTCACCCGCCAGATCTCTCTTACCTGACGAATTTCACTGGCGAAGACTCGGTCGGACTGATCACCGAAAAAGATTTCTTCTTCGCCACCGACTTCCGGTACCAGGAGCAGATCGCCAGCGAAGCCGGGTGGGTCAAAGTCCACCTCCGTGAAGCCAAGATGGGGGACACGCTGGCCAAGACACTGGCCGCGGCGAAGGTCAAGCGGGTTGGTTTCGAGGCCAATTTCACGACCGTCGGGCAGATCGACGCGCTGCAGACCGCGCTCAAGGGCAAAGACGGCGCGGGCACCGGGTCGCCGGTCAATGTCGAGCTCGTTCCGCTAGACAACGTGATGGTCAACCTGCGGAAGGTAAAAGACGACCACGAGGTCGACCTGATCCGCAAGAGCGTGGGGATTGCCGAAGAGGCGTTCGAAGTACTTCGCGAGGCGATCAAGGTTGGCGAGAAAGAGAATTACCTGGCCGGGCTGCTCGTGTTCGAACTCCGCAGTCGCGGCGCGTCGGGCAGCAGCTTTCCGGTCATCGTCGCGACCGGTGCCAACAGTTCGCTGCCTCACTACCGCCCGCAGGAAATCGCCGTTCAACGCGACCAGCCCCTGCTGATCGACTGGGGCGCGGTTCATAAAGGCTATTGTTCGGACCTCACACGGACGCTGCTGATCGGCCGGGTCAGCCCGCGGATCAAAAAAATCTATCAAGTGGTGCACGAGGCACAGCTCGCCGCCATCCAGTTCTTACGCCCCGGTGTGACCACCATGCAGGCCGACCGAGTGGCCCGCGACGTGATCGAAAAAGCCGGGTTCGGCAAGGAATTCGGGCACGGCTTAGGGCACGGCATCGGCCGGGAAATTCACGAGCTGCCGATCCTCCGCAAGACCGGGGGTGACGAAGAGCTCCGCCCGGGTATGATCGTCACCGTCGAACCGGGCATTTACCTGCCCGGGGAAGGCGGCGTGCGGATCGAGGACGACGTGCTGATCACGCACAGCGGCTGCGAGGTGCTTTCGTCGCTAGACAAGTCGATGGAAGCCTGTCATCTGGAGTAGGTTCTTGAGCAAGAAAAAAGCCCCCGTATCGACCCCCGCCACGAAAGCCAAACCGGCCTCGGGAAGTCTCACGAGCAGCCCCATGGACGTGGGCCTGCTCGAACTGATGGTCAAGCTGATGGCCGCCAACGACCTGAACACGGTCGACGTCCGCGACGGTGACAAGCGCGTCATCCTCAAGCGCGGCGCGGTCGCCCAGGCCCCGCAGTACACCGCCGCGCCCCAGTCGTCCGCACCCGCCCCGGCCCAGATTTCGTCCGGCACCCCGGCACCCGCCGCCCCGGTCGACGATTCGGCCGGGCTGGTCGCGATCAAGAGCCCGATGGTCGGAACGTTTTATTCGTCGCCGTCGCCCGATTCCAAGCCGTTCGTCAGTGTCGGGTCGGTCGTGGACGAGGAAACCGACGTCTGCACGATCGAGGCAATGAAAAACTTCATGCCGATCAAGGCCGAGCTTCGCGGCACGATCACCAAGGTGCTCGTCACCAACGGCCAGACCGTCCAGTACGGGACCCCGCTCTTCATGGTGAAACCTTGAACGGTCCCAAACGCCGATTGGTGAAATTCAACAGCCCCGATCAGGTGATCGCCGACGTGGATCAGCTGCGCGCGAGGCCGCACCACAAGCTCGGAAACTGGACTCTGCCGCAGGTCTGCCGGCACCTGGCGGTGGTGATCGACGGCAACCTGACGCCGCCCCCCACCGACGAACCGACCCCCGAGCAGATTGCCATGAAGCAGAAATTCTTCGGCATGGTGCTCGGGCCCGCGGGAATGCCGGACAACATGCCGGCCGGTCCCGCGGTCCTTCCGCCGGACACTTGTGGTGATGAAGCAATCGACCACCTGAAGGCTGCATTCAAAGCTTTGTCCGAGCACACGCACCGCTGCATTTTGGTCGGGCGGTGCGGCCCGGTGCTAACTGCCGAGGTCCTCCAGTTGCACTTGGCGCACGCGGCACACCACCTCGGATTTCTCGTCCCGAAAAACGAGCGTCGGCAACTGAGGTTCCCGAATTTCGAAGCGCTCGTCGCGGACGTCCAGAACCTTCGCAAGGGGTACGTCACGTGCGGAAACTGGACGCTGCCGCAGGCGTGTCGGCACATGACGATCGCGATCCACCGGACCGGCACGCCGTCGACCGCACCGGCCACGCCCGAGCAGTTGGAACGGCGTCCGTTTTTCGAGCAGCTGATGAACGGCGGCTCGCTGCCGTCCGGCATCCCGGCGGCCGAAGCCATGATCCCCCCGCCGGACTGCACCGACGCCGACATCGACGCATTTATTGCCGCTTTGGACATCGCTCAGACCTACGCACAGCCGACGGCGACGCACCGGCTGTTCGGTCCTCTGACCCCCGAGCAGTTTCGCAAGTTGACGCTGGCCCATTGTGCGCACCACCTGAGCCATTTCGCCCCGACCACCAACTGATAACCGTATGTTCTCAAAGATACTGATTGCCAACCGGGGTGAGATCGCGCTGCGGATCATTCGCGCCTGCAAGGAACTGGGCATCCAGACCGCGATCGTTTATTCCACCGCCGACGCCGACGCGGCTTACCTCAAGCTCGCCGACCAGGCGATCTGCATCGGCGAAGGCCCCAGCGCAAAAAGCTACCTGAACATCCCGGCCATCATTGCCGCGGCCGAGGTAACCGACGTTCAGGCGATCCACCCGGGGTACGGATTCCTGGCCGAGAACTCCCATTTCGCCGAGGTGTGCCGCAGCTGCAAGATCGAATTCATCGGCCCGCCCGTCTCGGCGATGGCGGCCGTCGGTGACAAGGTCGAGTGCAAACGGCTGGCGAAAAAGGCAAAGGTCCCCACCGTGCCCGGCTCGGACGGCGCGGTCGACGACGAAAAGATCGCGTTGAAGATCGCGAACGAAATCGGGTACCCGGTCATCATCAAAGCCGCCGCCGGCGGGGGCGGCCGCGGCATGCGGGTCGCGCACAACGAGGTGTCGCTGCGGTCCGGGTTCAAACAGGCCCAGGCCGAGGCCGAGGCCGCGTTTAAGAACTCGACCGTTTACATCGAAAAATACGTCGAGTTCGGCCGGCACGTCGAAGTGCAGGTGCTGGCCGACAACCACGGCAACGCGGTGCACCTGTGGGAGCGCGACTGCTCCATGCAGCGACGGCATCAGAAGCTGGTCGAGGAATCCCCGTCGCCCGTGCTCCGGCAAGACGTCCGCGAGAAGCTCTGCGACGCGGCCGTGCGACTGGTTAAGGCCGCCGGGTATACCAACGCCGGCACGGTCGAGTTCCTCGTCGACAAGCAGCAGAACTTTTACATCCTGGAAGTGAATGCCCGCATTCAGGTCGAGCACCCGGTGACCGAAATGGTGACCGGCATCGATCTGATCAAAGAGCAGATTCGCCTCGCGTCCGGCGAACAACTTGGGTATCGGCAGAAGGACATCCCGCAGATGGGTCACGCCATCGAATGCCGAATCAATGCCGAGGACCCATCCAGGAACTTCATCCCGAGCCCCGGGTTGATCGAGGAACTCCGCCTGCCCGGCGGGCCCGGCGTCCGCATCGACAGCCACGCCTACGCGGGTTACCGCATTCCGCCCAACTACGACAGCATGATCGGCAAGCTGATCGTCCACCGCAAAACCCGCGGCGAAGCCATCGCGACCATGAAACGCGCCCTCGGCGAGTTCCACATCTCCCCGACGAAGACCACCATCCCCCTGCACCTGCAGATCATGGACAACGCGTTCTTCCGCAGCGGTGAAGTCGATACGGGTTTCGTCGAACGGGTTCTGTTTCAGAAATAGAAATACTCACTTTGAAGGTGTCGTAACCTTTGTTGAGGCTGAAGAAAGCGCTTTCAGAGCGGCACGTTTGTTATGCTGCACCGCATGACTTCCAAGCTTTTAGAACTGGCGTTAAAGCTCACCGAGTCAGAACGGGTCCTGCTCGTCGAACAAATCTGGGACAGCCTGGCGGAAAAACAGCAAGGTCCTGATCTAACTTCCACACAAACCATGGATCTGATTCAAAGGCTGGATCGTTTGAAACGAACCGGCCCAGCCGGTTCAACCTGGGATGCAGATAAGGCTCATCTCAAAAACAGCAAGCTAGTTGAGTAATTTACGACCAGAAAACGGTGTCGGACAGGCTTAGTCTCAATGCTCCATTAATAGTCTAAGATTGCGACCCGCCGGTCATCGCTATGACGGACTTTCCTCGGGAATTGATCATGCGGAGCTCCTTCGACCAAAGCCAAACCGCTCGACAGCGGAGGGTTGAGACTAAGCCTGTCGGACACCGTTTTCATAAACAGCTGTGAGGTCGTTACGGGTTTCGTCGAAAGGGTTTTGTTCCAGAAATAGGCGACCTCTCTGCACTGCAGAACTGTCCACTGATCGGTGACAACGCCACCGACAAGCTGGGCAGATTGCTCACCGCACAGACGCCGAGCCGCCGAGAAGACAACACCAAAAGAAGCTGCGGCCGTACGCCCGTCGGCTATTTCCTCGCGTGCTAGCGAAAACAAAACCTTTGCTTTTTTCGAGAACGGAGCACTCAGCAAGCGATATTTCTCCGCGTCTCTGCGTCTCCGCGGTAAAAAATCTTCAGCAAATTTGGAAGTGCGGACGTGAATGAGCATTCGTCAGGAATTTTGCGAACACTAACGAGACTGTTAAAACGGTGTCGGACACCGTTTTTATAAAATACAGTTAGTACTACGCTTAGGCGATATGGCATTATCAGATTAAAAAACGGTGTCCGACACCGTTTCCCCGTGTTGACCTGATATGGCGTGGTAGTTAAAGAGAATCCGGATGAGTTGGAACTTTGCCGACGTACTTATTGACGGGACGAATTCATGACCGCATCAAGTCCCATCAGCACTTTCGCCAGCACGCGGGCGGCGTGGTCGGCGGCGGCGTTGGTGTACTGTTCCTCCTGGTTCTTCCCGGCCTGCCCGCCGGCCAGGTCGCTGAGACCTCGGACGATCAGGCAGGGTGTTTTGTTTTGCCAGCAGACATGGGAGATCGCGGTCGATTCCATGTCCAGGCATTCGGCCTTCCAGACCTCGAAGACCCATTTGCGATAAGCGGCGTTGTCGCAGAAGACGGTACCCGAAACGCCGTCCCCACCGAACGTCACCTTGCAGACGTGATCGCCCGTCTTCATCGCGGGTAATGACTCAGCGGCGCGTCGGCCGGCGGCGAGCAGCGCTTCGTCCGCCGGGAACGATTCGACCTGTTTCCAGTTCTCCATTCCGTCGCGTTTCACGGTCACGTCGTCGGGGAAGATCATGCCGAAGTTCTTGTATTTCTGCTTGAAATAATCGGCCGTCGCGTACTTGCCCGGCGAGGTCTCGTTGAAATACGCCGACTCGGCGTGGTAATGCCAGCGGGCCGGGACCACGACGTCCCCGGGGCTGTAAGCGGGATCGATCCCGCCGGCGATGCCGCTGAAGAAAACGGCGCGGACGTTGAAATGGTCGAGCGCCATCTGCGTGTTCATTGCCGCGTTCACCAGGCTCATGCCGGTCAGGAAGAACAGGTAACGACGCCCGCCGATCTCGGCCGACTTGAAGTCGACGCCGTTGACCGATGTCGCTTCGAACGCCGAGCCCTTTGGTATCATGATCGATTCGATCGCCTGTAGTTCTTCAGGAAACGATGCCATGACGGCGTAGCACGGCTGGCCGGCCTTGGTGTGGTTCGCGACCGGCGACGCCTGCGTCGCCGGTCGTGTGTCCTGTCCGCGGACGACCAAAGCCGCAGCGGTAGTTACCATTAATGCGAGCACGACCGCGGCGGCGGGCTTGATTAGCGTGAGATATTTCATAACCGAACTCTCTGAACGCGGTGTTTGCACGGGTCATAAAAGCAGACGGTCAACGGCAAGTAAAGGCTGCCCGGTCGACGGCTGATTTCTGAGTTCCGGTGCACGTGTTCTGAGATTTCGGTCACTAACGTGTCTCGCGGAATATCAATGTGCGTATAGTTGTTCTACGCACAGGGGTTGATCATTCGAGGATCGAAATGAGACGTTTACGCACAATTGCATCGGGGCTGACCCTCGGCTTTCTGTCGTGGACGATCGCCGCGACGGCCGGCGACGAGCCCGCGGGAACACTCACCATCATTACGCCAACGACCGGGCCGACCACCAGGACGACCACGATCGCTACGAGTCCGACGACCGCCCCCGCGATCTCGCCGACCACTCAGGCTGCCGCGACTCAACCGGCGGTCGCACGCGTCCAATTGACAACCCAGCCGTCAACGCAGCCGGCCGTCGCCGCGATTGAAGCGCAGATCGACACCGCGTATGCCAAGCTCACCGCGGCCCGCTTCGAAGGAAAGATCACCGGGGAATTCACGATCCGCGGCGACACCCATCGTTACCAGACGACGTTCAACAGCAGCTTCGCGACGCCGAATAAATTCCGTCACGACAGCAAAGACGATTCGCTCGTCGGGTCAACCGGTCTTAACGCCTATTCATATCTCAGCCAGCGTGACCAATATCAAACGTCTGACGCGCCCAAAGCACGCGGCACGTCGGCGGACTGGCCGGCGGAAATCATCCGCACGCTGAGCGAGCAGAACCCTTCCTTGCTGCTGGCGATTAACAAATCGGCCGTTGAAGAACTGAAGACCATCTCGAAGCAGCCCACGCTCGAAGCGCCGACGGTGATCGACAACGTTGCCTGCCCCTCGCTGCGCTTCGACGGGGCGGCGGATCATCAGATCGTCACGATGGTGTTCGACCCCGCAACACATCTGCTGCGCCGAGTGATCTTCGATTATCGAAAACCGATGGAAAAAGCCGGGACCGTCGGCGTTACCAAGGCAGAGGTGGTGGTCGACTACACGAGGATCACAACTGACGTGGCGGTGCCCGACGCCGAATTCGCCTGGACCCCACCGGCGGGCGCGGCACTGGTAACGACCGCATCATCGGCGGCAATGCAGGACGACTCGCCCGACGCGGCCAAGGAACTGGTCGGCAAGCCGGCACCGGACTTCACGCTCAAAAGCCTCGACGACAAACCAGTCAGCCTGTCTTCGCTGAGAGGGAACGTTGTTGTGATCGATTTCTGGGCGACGTGGTGCGGGCCGTGCGTGGCGTCGCTGCCTCATCTGGAATCGTTGTATGTCGAAAAAGCACCGGCCGGGCTGAAGGTGATCGCCGTCAACCAGCAAGAAGACAAAGAGACGGTTCGGCCGTTCGTCGAAAAACGAAAATGGACGCTGCCGGTGGTGCTCGACGCCGACGCGTCGGTGAGCGAAAAATATAAAGCCAACGCGATTCCCCAGACCGTTGTCGTGGGCAAGGACGGCGTCGTAAAACAGGTCTTTATCGGCGCGGGGCACGAGGACGACATCCGGGCATTGGTTGAAAAAGAGATGAAATAAATAGTCAGAGAAATCGAGACGAATATGAAACTATTGACGACCAATCGATTGAAACGCGGAATCATCACTGCGTGTGGCATCGCGATGCTCAACGGATGTCAGACCACCCCGCCGGGGACGCCCGCGCCCGATTTTACACTGAAACAATTGGACGACCACGACGTGAAGTTGTCGTCGCTGAAAGGCAATGTGGTGGTGCTGGATTTCTGGGCGACCTGGTGCGGTCCCTGCGTGGCGTCGTTGCCTAAGCTGAACGAATTAAATCAACAGGAATCGCCGCACGGCCTAAAGGTGATCGCGGTCAATCTCCAGGAAGATAAAGACACCGTGCAGGCATTCGTTTCGAAAAAGAACTGGACGTTGCCCGTCGTGCTAGACACCGACGGCGCCGTCGCAACGCTATATAAGGCCGACGCGATCCCGCAGACGGTGGTCATTGGCAAAGACGGGACGATCAAAAAAGTGTTCGTCGGCGGCGGGAACGAAGAAGCGATCACGGCACTCGTTCACAGCGAAATGAAATAGCAAACATACCACGATCACCCAACCCCACGTTTAGCCGGCCCGCTCGCGGGCCGTTTTTTATTAATAAACGGTAGAACCTCATTGATATCGGACCCCTATGCAAAACCTGTGCAGACGGCAAAGTCGCACGGTTTGATAGACGATAGGCCTTGGTGAGTGCATGACCCGCGATGCCCGCGTGCCGAGATTATCGGATGAATGACCAGCTGCTTCAGAGAATCAAGGATTGTCCGAACCTGCCGTCGCTGCCGGCGATCGCGATGCAGGTGTTGGAGCTGGCAAAGAAGGCCGACATCGACATCGCCGAGATCGCGCGGATCATTTCCAAAGACGCGGCGATGTCCGGCAAGATTCTCAAGACCGTCAACTCGAGTTTTTACGGCCGCAGCCAGCACGTCAGCACGATCAGCCACGCGCTGGTGATCCTCGGCCTGCAGAGCGTGAAGACACTGGTGCTCGGGTTTTCGCTGGTGTCGAATCTGACCCGGAGCAAGAGTAAGGGGTTCAAGCACGTCACGTACTGGAAGCGGAGTATTTTCGCGGCGACGGCCGCGCGGACCATCGCCGCCAAGGCCAATCTCGTCCAGCAGGAAGAGGCGTTTCTTTCGGCGCTGCTGATGGACATCGGGATGCTCGTGCTCGACCTGGTGGTGGGCGACACGTACGGGGAAGTCAACGCGAAGGTGGTCTCGCACGTCGAGCTCGCGGCCGTCGAGCGGGCGATGATCGACGGCACGCACGCCGAGGTCGGCGGTGTCATCGCCGACCAGTGGAAGCTCCCGCCGCTGCTGGCGATGCCGATCCTTCATCACCACACCGCTAACGACCTGCTCGACCCGACGTTGAAAAAGCTCACGCAGATCGTCGCCGCCGGAGGCCGGTGCGCGGATGTATTCGTCGACGACGACCCGTCACCCGCGATCGCGGACGTCCGCACGATGCTCAGCGAACTGTGCGAGATGTCCGACGCCGAGACCGACTCGATGCTTCAGGACATCGGCAATCGCACGAAGGAAGTCGCGACGCTGTTCGAGATCAACATTGGCGCGGTCGTCGACTACGAGACGATCCTCCGGCGGGCGAACGAAGCACTGATCGAAATAACGCTTCAATCGCAGATGCAGGCAAACCAGTTGCAGGCGCAGAATGTAACGCTGAAAAAAGCAGCCACGACCGACGGCCTGACCGCGCTGGCGAACCGCGCCCATTTCGATCAGTTTATGAGCGACCAGTTCGCCATCGCAAAAGCGAATAACCGGCCGTTGTCGTTGCTGTTGATGGACGTAGACAAATTCAAATCCGTCAATGACACGCACGGGCATCAGGCGGGGGATCAGGTGCTGCAGGCGCTGGGGAAACTCTTAAAGCTGGCCGCACGCCCGCAGGATCTGGCGGCCCGGTACGGGGGTGAGGAACTCTGCCTGGTCCTGCCGGGCACTATAAAAACGATCGCTGCGACCGTCGCCGACAGCATCCGCCGGGCCATCGCGGCCCAGCCTATCCCCGCGGCAGGCAAGCACTTACCGATTACCGCGAGCATCGGCGTCGCCTGCTTCGAACCGGGCGGGGCGTTCAAGGAAGTCGCCCACCTCTTAAAAGCAGCAGATCTATCAGTTTACGCGGCAAAGAAGTCTGGTCGGAACTGTGTCCGCGTATTTACCCTGCCCGGCGCTAACGCGGCAGCGGCCTGATCGCTCGATCGGTGCAAGGCCCGGTGTACCTTCAACCCCAATTGCCTTTCGTGCGATTCGATATTTACAACCTAGCTTGACGGGCGTCTCGAAATATGCCGGGGGCGCAACTATTTGAGGCTTGCAATTCTAAAATTGGTCGACTTTGGCTGCGGCGACATTTCGCTGCAAATCTTCTTTTTGTCATGCATCCGGCGAACCCTCCGCGACGAATTTCGTCATATTCTGATGCCAGCGCGATAGTCTGAATTGCAACCGCAGACGCCCCGCGACCGATAAAATCGGGGTAAATTGCCTTAAAAACGGTCATTTTTGATTATATTGTAATTTTAGTTAATGCAGTCGGACGCCCGTCCGATCCTTTAATCGGATGGCTCGTGTATGACACCCGTTGTTGAAGTGTCGGGCGGGCTATTATCGGGCGAGACGGGGAGGCCCCGTGAAAAAAATTTTCATTCCTCCCTTGTTTTGCGTTGCACACGGGAAAACCATGTGCATATTGCCCTTTGCCTTGCCAGGGTACTTACTGGCTGGAGCCTGGTCTGAGTCTTCCCGTTCCAACGGTTCGGAAGGCTAATCAGCAGCAGGCTCCTAAATTCCGGATCTCGCGGACGAGTTCGTATTCAAGAGTTCGCCTGATCCAAAACCATAATCGCTTTTTTACAAGCGAGGAGAACAATCTGATGAGTTCTGCGCTCACACGGGCTTCCCGTGTCTTAGCTGGCTTTCTTGGTTCGTCGACTTCCGGTCGCGGTGCAGCCGCCGCGACGAAAGCCGTACCCCCCAGCGCGCAGTCGCTCAGCCGTTCCCCTATCATCCGTGCGGCCCACGCGGTTTTCGAAACCCTCGAGTCCCGCGAATTGATGTCGACCACGTACTACGTCAGCCCGTCGGGCAATGACTCGAACAAGGGCACGATCTCGTCCCCGTGGAAGACGACCGGCAAAGTCAGTGGCACGCACCTGAACCCCGGCGACAAGGTCCTGTTCCAAGGCGGCCAAAACTTCGGCGGCCATCTCAATCTTTACAACGACGGCGGCTCGGCCACGAATCCGGTCACGATCGGGTCCTACGGCAGCGGCAAGGCGACCATCAGCTCCGGTGGCAGCAACGGCATCTGGGTGCTGAACTCGACCGGTTTCAGCATCGAAAACCTCAAGCTCGTCGGCAGCCCCAAGGCCGACCCGAATCAGAACGGCATCCGGATCGAAAACTACACCTCGAACTCCGTTCGATCGGGCTTCAAGGTCAGCGGTTGCGACATCAGCGGGTACGGCGTCGGCATCGGGTTCGGGTCGGACTCGTCTTCCGAAGGCCTGAGCAATGTCACGATCGTCAACAACACCGTTTACAACAACGTGATGTCCGGCATCGAATCATGGGCCGTCAACACCAAGAGCAACGCCAACGTCTACATCGCCAACAACATCGTCCACGACAACTACGGCGACGGTAAGAGCGTCGTCACCGGCAGCGGCATCATGCTGCAGGGCCTGAACGGCGCGGTCGTCGAACGCAACCAGTCCTATCACAACGGCGCCAAGGGCGGCAACGGCGCGGTCGGCATCTGGGCCTACAGCAGCAACAACGTCGTCTTCCAGTACAACGAAAGCTACAACAACGTCACCCTCCGCGGGACCGACGGCGACGGCATCGATTTCGACTCCGGCGTGACCAACTCGGTCATCCAGTACAACTACTGCTTCGGGAACGATGGCACCGGCATTCAGCTGGACCAGTGGCTCACCGACGGCGGGTTTCACAACAACGTCGTCCGCTACAACATCCTTCAGGACAACGGCCGCAAGAACAACTACGGCAACCTCGAAGTGTGGGGCAATGTCCAGAACAGCGTTCTGTACAACAACGTCATCTACACCACCCCGGGTGTCAACGGTTCGAACTCGGCCATTCGCGTCCACAACGCGACGATCCCCGGCCTGTACGTCAACGGCGTTCACTTCGTGAACAACATCATCGAAACCGCCGGTGGCGCGGTCGCGGTTAACATCAGTGCCGCCGAAACCCAGGGCGCTAAGAACCTGACCTTCACCGGTAACGTCTACTGGGCCAGCGGTCAGGCTCTGAAGATCCACAACGGCACGGCCGGCTACTCGACGCTCGCCCAGTGGCAGTCCGCCGGCCAGGAAACTTACAACGGCAAGAAGGTCGGACTGTTCGCCGATCCGAAGCTCGTCGGTGCCGGCACCGGCGGCGCGATTACGAATATCAGCTCGCTGAATTCGCTGACCGCCTACCGCCTGGAAGCCAGCTCGCCGGTCCTCTCACAGGGCCTGGACGTCGCAAGGATGTACGGCATCGGGACCGTCTCCAGCGATTTCTTCGGTAACGCCGTCCCGGCAAGCCAGATCGCCGTCCCCGGTGCCTACCAGACCGGCACCGGTAAGGCGACCGGCAGCACCGGCACCGGGACCACCGGCTCGACGGGTTCCACCGGAACCACTGGCTCGACCGGCAGCACGGGGTCGACCGGTTCCACCGGCAGCACGGGCTCCACAGGCAGCACCGGGTCCACGGGATCGACCGGGACCACCGCCCTGTCGTTGGCCAGCAAGGACATCGGCTCACCGAAGGCCGGTTCAACCAGCGTGTCGGGTTCGACCTACAACCTGAACGCCGGCGGCTCTGACATCTGGGGCAAGACCGACAGCTTCCGATACGACTACAAGACCCTCAGCGGCAACGGCACGATCATCGCCAAGGTCAACAGCCAGGGCTCGGCCGCGAGCAGCTACGCCAAGGCCGGCGTCATGATCCGCGACGGTTCGACCGTCACGTCCAACGCCGCCGAAGTGTCGATGCTTCTCGAACCGTCCAAAAAAGCCGAGTTCCAGACGCGGGCGACCGCCGGTGCCGCTACGTCGGCCAAAGAACTCCGCAACGTCAGCTACAACTGGGTCAAACTGGTCCGCAGCGGCAACCTGTTCAGCGGTTACGTGTCGACCGACGGCGTCCACTGGACCCTGGTCGGAACCAGCACCGTCAAGATGGGGACTGTCGTCACGATCGGCCTCGCTGTGACGTCGCACAACAGCAGCAAGACCAACTCGGCTTCGTTCAGCAACGTCTCGGTTGCCTGATCGGTGCCTGCTCTCAACTTTGACCGGCCGGTGAATGGGACAACTGCTGTCCCGTCACCGGCCGGTTTTGTTTGACCAGACTCACCGTCGGCCCGATATTGAGAGCAGATGGAGTCCGTTCATCCCGACGCTCAGCCGAACCAGCCCGGGCTCGCTGCGGCGCCGCTCACTGCCGCGTCATACCGACCCGAACTCGACAGCCTTCGCGCCTTGGCAATTTTTTCGGTAATGTGCCTGCACTGGACGCCGGCGACTTCGTTTTTCAACCGTCTGCAGGGACAGGTCAGCAACGGCGTTCACCTTTTCTTCGTGCTCAGCGGGTTTCTCATCACCCGCATTTTGGTCCAATGCCGCGCCAACGTCGACAATAATAAAGCCACTCGGCGCTTCTCGATCCGGCAGTTCTATGCCCGCCGGGTGCTGCGCATCTTCGGGGTATATTACCTGGTCCTGATAGTCGCAGCCGTCCTCAACTTCCAAGGCGTGCGGGCCGGCTTTTTCTGGCACGCGAGCTACCTGTCCAACGTCTATTACTACCGCACGCATCTGCCCAACCCGTTCGACGGCCCGGCATTTTTATTCTGGAGCCTGGCCGTCGAGGAACAGTTCTATCTCGTCTGGCCATTCGTGATCCTCTTCCTGCCGAGTCGTGCGATCGTTCCAGTCGTGGCGGCGGTTGCCGTGGCGGGCACGGCGTTTCGGGTCGAATCGCTTTGGTACGACACCGCTTTTAGATACATGACCCCCGCGTGCATGAACTTCCTGGCAATCGGTTCACTGGTCGCCTTGTCCGAAAGCGGCGAGGTCGGCTCGGCCGCGTTCCGACGCCGGTTGCTTCAGATGTTCGGCGTTCTGATCGCGACGCTCGCCTGCTGTTCGCTGGGGCTTGCGATCAAGCTCGGCGGGCACGAGGCGATGCAATCGACGGCCATGAAGGTGATCAACCAACCGATGATGTCGCTGGCGTACGCCTGCCTGATCGCCTGGGCCGCTTGTGGCACAACCGGTGCTGCCGAGTCCGTCCTGAGGTTCAAACCACTGGTCTATCTGGGCCGCATCAGCTACGGGCTGTACCTGTTTCACCTGTTCGTGTCCTACGGCCTGCTGCGGTGCCAGCACCGCCTTGCGACGCACCTCGGCGAACACCGTGCTGACGCGCTGGTCCGCAACTTCGCCGTCCGTTTCGGAGTCACGATCGCAATCGCCAGCCTGTCGTGGTTCGCGTTCGAAAAACCGCTCAATGACCTGAAACGGTACCTTCCCCTACCGAAAACCATCCGGGCCGTCGGTGCCGGTCACAGGTTTGCTGATCGAGCCTTGCCAGTTGTCGTGACTCTCGTCAATCTGCGACGGGGGCTTCAAACAACAATAGAACCGTTTCTGCAGAGCAACTTGACAGCGGTTTTGTAATCGACCGACGGACCCGACTGATACGGGTCCCAATTCATTCGTGCGCGCCAAGCCGACCATGGTCTCGCTCGGGAAGCGATTTCGACGGGATCGCCCAGCGCACGTTATTTATAGGATAATAGACGATACCCGTTTAGCGGTCGCCCCGCAGGGGCACGAGTCGATGTGATCTCGGGCGGAAAGCGCCCCGTCGGGGCAGCCGCTAAACGGAGCGATTAGAAATCGCCGAACGCACAGTATTAGTGAAAAACGTATGAGCCGATTCACCCGCCTTTTTTCGGGTCGGTCGATTATTCCCCGAGGCTTTGGCGGAGCCGACCGAGCGCTTCGCGCAGCTCGGCGACTTCCGCTTCGAGCCTGCTCAAGCGGTCGGCGAGCGGAGACGTTGCCGGCGCGGCCGAGCTTGGCGCGACCGGCGACGCCGCGGCCACGTCGAGCGCGTGCAGGTCCGGGCAGAGCAACTGCACGAACCGCCCCGCCCGCGAACCGGGCACCGGCGGGATCGCTTTCACCAGCGGCTCTTCACGAGTCGATAGTGCCGAGATCAATCCCTCGGCGACCTCCATTGTTTCCATCGGGGACATTCTGCTCGCGCGGCCACGCAACTCGCCGAGGGTCTGCGGACCTCGCAACAGCAGCTCGGCGATGATCGCCTGCTCGCCGGTCCGCACGTGCAGCAGGTCGGCCAGGTTGTGCCGGTACTTCGGCACCCGGCTGCCCTGCTGGTCGACCCGCACCACCATCGCCTTGCCCCTCAGCGATTCGAGCGCCTCGAAGCATTCGTCTTCGGTCATCGAGCGAACCGGGTCCCGGTTGTTTTTCTGGTTCGACCCGTTCGTGACGGCGTTCAGCGACAGCGGGTACTGCTCCGGGGTGGTGCTCGCTTTTTCAATCAGCACGCCTAGCACGCGGGATTCGTCTGGGGTTAGAGCGATCATAGTGTTGGCAGTCATTTTATTGAGACAGGGCCGCTGAAGCGGCCCCGCCGGGCGGCTTAGATTTTTGGCTGGGGCACTTCCCATTTCCAGTCGCGGACTTCGGGCATGTCTTCGCCGTGCTTGTTTACGTAGTGGCGGTGGTCGATCAGCTTGTCGCGGATCAGCTGCTTCACGTGCGCGGCGGCGGTGCCTAATTTGGGGACGCGGTCGACGACGTCGCCGACCAGGTGAAAGCGGTCGAGATTGTTCAGCACCACCATGTCGAACGGCGTGGTTGTCGTGCCGTTTTCGATGTACCCGCGGACGTGGATGTTGCGGTGATTCGTCCGGCGATAGGTCAGCCGGTGGATCAATGTCGGGTACCCGTGGTAGGCGAAAATGACGGGCTTGTCCTTGGTGAACAGCACGTCGAAATCCTTGTCGCTGAGGCCATGCGGGTGTTCGGACTCGGGCTGCAGTTTCATCAGGTCGACGACGTTGACCACGCGGACTTTCAGGTCGGGAAAGTGGGTGCGGATGAGCGACACGGCTGCGAGGGTTTCCAATGTCGGGACGTCACCGCAGCAGGCCATGACGACGTCCGGTTCGGTGCCGTTGTCGTTCCCGGCCCATTCCCAGAGCCCGAGCCCGGCGGCGCAATGCTTCAATGCCGAGTCCATATCGAGCCACTGCGGCGACGGCTGTTTGCCGGCCACGATCACGTTCACGTAGTGCCGGCTCCGCAGGCAGTGGTCGGTCACGCTCAACAGCGTGTTGGCATCGGGCGGGAGATAGACGCGGATGACGTCGGCCTTTTTGTTCACGACGTGGTCGATGAACCCGGGGTCCTGGTGGCTGAACCCGTTGTGGTCCTGCCGCCAGACGTGGCTGGAGAGCATGTAGTTCAGCGACGCGATGTTCCGACGCCATTCGATTTTGTGCGTGGTTTCGAGCCACTTGGCGTGCTGGTTGAACATCGAATCGATGATGTGGATGAACGCCTCGTAGCAGCTGAAGATGCCGTGCCGGCCGGTCAGCAGATAGCCTTCCAGCCAGCCCTCGCACTGGTGTTCGCTGAGCATTTCCATGACCCGGCCGTTGGGGCCGACGTGGTCGTCGTAGGGGAACACTTCGCCGGTGGAATCGCGGTTAGTAAATTCGAATGCCGCGCCGAGCCGGTTGGATTCGGTTTCATCGGGGCTGAAAATCCGGAAGTTTTTCTTCGCGTCGTTGAGCTTCAGCACGTCGCGGAGAAACTTACCCTGTTCGCGGGTGGCTTCGCCCATGGTCCGGCCGGGCTCGGGGACCTTGACGGCGTAGTCGCGGAAATCCGGAAGCCGAAGGTCGTGCAGCAGCAGCCCGCCGTTGGCGTGGGGGTTCGCGCCCATGCGGCGATCGCCCGTCGGTGCGAGCTCGGCCAACTCGGGGACCAGCGTTCCTTTGGCGTCGAACAACTCCTGCGGGCGGTAGCTCCGCATCCAGATTTCCAACAGCTTTAAGTGCTCCGGGCTTTTCTTGACGTTGTCCAACGGCACCTGGTGAGCGCGGAACGTGCCTTCGACCTGCTTGCCGTCGACGACCTTCGGACCGGTCCATCCCTTGGGGGATTTCAGCACGATCATCGGCCACTTCGGGCGAGTCTTGAACCCGTTCGCCCGCGCGTCCGTTTGGATGGCTTTTACCTCGGCGACGATTTTGTCCATCGTCTCGGCCATCAGCTTGTGCATCTTTTCCGGGTCGTCGCCTTCGACGAAGTACGGCTTCCAGCCATACCCGAGCATGAGCTGTTCGAGTTCCTCGTGCGGAATGCGCGCCAGCACCGTCGGCCCGGCAATTTTGTAGCCGTTCAAATGCAGGACCGGCAGGACGTACCCGTCCCCCACAGGGTTCAGAAACTTGTTGGAATGCCAGCTGGTCGCCAGTGCGCCGGTCTCGGCTTCGCCGTCACCGATCACACAGCAAACCCACAGGTCCGGGTTGTCGAACGCCGCCCCGAACGCGTGCGACAGCGCGTACCCGAGCTCCCCGCCTTCGTGGATCGAACCCGGTGTTTCCGGCGCGGCATGGCTCGGAATCCCGCCGGGGAAGCTGAACTGCGTGAACAGCTTTTTCATCCCGTCTCCGTCCTGGCAGATGTTCGGATACAGCTCGCTGTAGGTTCCCTCGAGGTACGTGTTGGCGACCATGCCCGGCCCGCCGTGCCCTGGCCCGGCGATGTAGATCATGTTCAGGTCGTACTGCTTAATGACCCGGTTGCAGTGGGCGTAGATGAAGTTCAACGCCGGCGTGGTGCCGAAATGCCCGAGCAGCCGCGGCTTGATGTGGTCGGCGGTCAACGGCACCTTCAAGAGCGGGTTGTTGTAAAGATAAATCTGCCCGACCGACAGATAGTTAGCGGCCCGCCAGTAGGCGTCGATCTTTTTCAGTAACTCCGGAGAGATTGCTTCGATCATGATGGCTGCCGATCTTGTGTGATGAAAAGCGGTTGGTTTGTTGCCGCGCCCTGCCCGGCATTTACTCGCGGGCGCGGCTCCATCTTGCGCCCCGGCGCGGCGGCTGGCTACTGCAGTAGTGAATGGATCGCACGGGCGATCATGACCTGTTCGTCGGTGGGGATCACCCGAACGACCACTCTTGCGGCGGAAATGACTGAATCGCCCGCCGTGTTGGCGTTGGAATTAATTTCGATTCCAAGAAATTCGAGCCCGGAGCAGATCTCGGCGCGGGCCTCCGGGTTGTGCTCCCCGATCCCGCCGGCGAAGACCAGGGCGTCCAGTCCGCCTAACGCGGCGGCGAAGCTGCCGATGTATTTTTTCGCCTGATAACAAAACAGCGCGACCGCGTCGGCGGCGCGGGTGTCGGTCGCCCGGCGAGCGAGCAGGTCGCGAAGGTCGCCGGAGGTTTCCGAGACACCCAGCATTCCGCACTGCTTATTGATCATCTGGTCGAGCTGGTCGGCTGTCATCTTTTCGGATCTCTGCAGATAGACCAACAACCCCGGGTCGAGATCGCCCGGCCGGGTTCCCATGACCAGCCCGGCCGTGGGGGTGAACGCCATGGTGGTGTCGATGACGTTCCCGTTTTTGATCGCCGCCAGGCTAGCGCCGGAACCCAAGTGCGCTAGAATCACCCGGCCGTTGGCAACCGCCGGGTCAATCCGTTGCAGCTCGCGCGTCAGGTAGGCATAAGACAATCCGTGGAATCCGAACCGGTGCACCCCGGCCAGAAAATACCTGCGGGGAATCGGCAGCATTTTTGCGACGGTCGGCAGGTCGCGATGAAAAGCCGTGTCGAAACAAACGACCTGCGGCACATCGGGGTATTGCGTCGCGAACGCTTCGATCAGCTCGATCTCGGTCGGCAGGTGAGCCGAGTCGAGCGAGATGGCTTTTTTCAATTCATCGAGCACCCGAGAGTCGACAACGGCATGATCGATTAGCCGCAATCCGCCTTGGACGACCCGGTGCCCGATCGCGGCAAGCGTGCGATCACCGAGCCGGGTGTTGAGCCACGTGATCAGTTCGGTCGCGCCGGCAGTGTGGTCGGCGGCGGTGATCGGTTGCTTGTCGACGCGGTCGCCTAAGCCCGTCGCGCTGATGGATGCGTCGGGGTGGCCGACACGCTCGATCTGCCCGTTCAGAATCTGATTCGGGTCTCCACCGGCTTCGAAGACGGCGAACTTGATGCTCGACGACCCCCCGTTGATCGTTAAATACAATTGACGCGCGGCGGTGGACATCGTCGGCGAAGCGTAAACCGTTCGACCAGTTTTTCACACCGTGAAAATCAGTGCAGAAGACGTTCCTTTCAGAGGGAACCCTCTGCACGAGAGGCGATCGATCGCCTCGGCTTTTGCCCGGCGGGCGCGGTGATGGGGTGTCACGCCCGGCTATATGTTTGCCTCGCGTCGACGCGCGCGGGTATTGTTGGCACCAATGAACCGCAACTCCTATCGTTCGGCGGTCGCACTGTCCGTCACGTGTCTTGCGCTTTCGACAGGTCCTGTGTTGAAGGCCCAGTCGGTGGAGGAAGTCGAGGCAAAACCGGGCCTTAAACAGTTAACTTATACGACCAGTTGGCTGGGTAATACGTTCGGTTTCGGCGACGGCAAGCACGTTCAGAATGACGTCCAGTACCTGTGGGTAAAGCCCGACGGCACCGTTTACACCGGAAGCAACTGGGACGAAGGCCACTACGCCGGCGGTATTTACAAAGCCGGGGATCAACTCGGGACGCTGCAGGACACTTTCCAGGATTTCGCGGGCATTGCGAGCCTGGGGGGAGACGACCATTACATTTACGCGGCGCGAAACAACGGGACGATTCGTCGTTATCAATTCGACGGAGGCCATGCAGCTTTCGCGGGCGGCGCGGGCGGACGCAAAAATGAGATCGTATTAAAAGGTGTACCCGGGCATCTCACCATTACTGCGCTGGCGGTCGATGCGAAGCGTCACCTGTTGTACGCAGCGATCGAAAGCCGCCAAGGCAAAGGCGTGCCGAGCGGCGCGGTACAGGTGTTCGATATCTCAGACGGCGTTCGATTCGTACGCGGCTTCGTCGCGCCGCCGGACGTTCGCGCGTTGACGGTCGCGTCGGACGGGACGCTATGGGCCGGGCGGGCAAAATCGGCGACCAAGCCCGGCGGTGTCATCCACATAGACGCGGGCGGGCAGATATTTTCGTCGACGCTTTCGGCGGGCGAAGGATTCGACCCGGTCGCACTCTGCTGTGACGCGACCGGCAGAATCTGGGCGGCCGACGGTGGTCCGGATCAGAACATCAAAATGTTCACCGCCGGTGACGGCAAGCTCCGGCGGACGCTGGGCGTGCCAGGCGGCGTCTTCAGCGGGCCGACGCCCGGCCGGGTCGGCCCGTTGCGATTCAATGGCATCACCGGCGTCGGTGTCGATGCCGCCGGACTGGTGTATGTGAGCCAAAACCGCTTCGGACCGCACGCCAATGGCTACGCGGAATCGGGAACCATTCTCGAGTGTTACCAACCCGTGCCGGCACCGGGCGGGAAAGACCCGGACGAACCCGCTCGTGAATGGGTGCTGCACGGCCTGGAATTCGTCGACTGCGCGGACGTCGACCCGGCGAGCGGGAGCGACAACACCTTCGACGCGTACACGAAGCTGGCGCATTACGCCGTCGATTTGTCCAAGCCCAACGGGCACCAATGGACGTACGTCGGAACCACGCTGGATTTTACCCGGTATCCGACCGACGACCGATTCGCATCCGCCAACGACAATGGGAACATCCGCGGCGGGGCGTGGGTCCGGCGACTACAAGGCCGAAAAGTGATGTTCGTCACCACGATGGGTAGCAGTCACATGACCGTCTACCGGTTCGACGACGCACACGGTGAGACTGCGATCCCGTGCGGGCGGATCGAGCGCGATCATGTATGGTGTGACACGAACGGCAACGGCACCGCCGACCCCGGCGAGACGCTGACCGGACCCGGCGTCCCCGGACCGCTGTGGATGAGCTATTGGGTCGACAGCAACGGCGACATCTGGCAGTCGACCGACGGCAGCGGCAAGACGGGCGTGCGGCATTTTAAATTTGCAGGCTTTAATCCGACCGGTTCCCCCCTGTGGGACTACGACCCGTCACATTTCACGCAGGAGATCAACCACCTCGGACCGGAGCCGTTCAGTGAGATATACCGTGTCGAATACCAGGCCGGGGACGACACGATGTTTCTGACCGGTTACAGCAGCGAGGCGTCCTCGCCCGCTCACAATCTGTTCCCGGGTTATGGATATCGTTCGCCGGCCTATGCGACGAAAAATGTAGGCCCGATCGTTGCCCGGTACGACCATTGGTTACGCGGGAATCGAAAACCGGCCTGGGCCGTGCGAATCCCCTACGGCGGGGTCAAACACAACGACGAGCACGGCTGCGCTGCCGCGATCTCGATCGCCGGAGACTATTTTTTCGTCGGGTATGAGGGACTTTTCAACGACGCGGATTCGGGCCGGATTCAAGTCTATCGAACACGTGACGGGGGGTACGTCGGTACCCTTCATGCCGGCCCCGAATCCGGGAATATCGAAGGGGCAATGGACATCCCCCACGGCGTGCGGGCGATCCGCCGCGCGAGCGGCGAGTATCTGGTGTTTAGTGAGGACGACTGGCACGCGAAAGTTCTGATGTACCGCTGGACGCCGGACGCAAAACCGTGACCACTGCCGAACCACCCGCTCCGCGGTTGAAGCGTTCGGCCAGGAACGCCATGTTTCCCGGCAGCTGAGACACCTGTGTCGCGATACATTGGAATTACATGCGATTTTAAGAATGATCTAGCAGTAGCCCCGGAGCACAAGGTCGACGTAGAAGCGTGCCGATAACGCCCCTTCGAGGGCAACCGCCAAACCGATTATTGAGCATTGAGAAGACCTGCTCATCTTAACCGACTTGAAATTAACCAGCCCTTTCGCGAGGGGAAGACGATCGAGGCCGACAGCCGATCGGTGCTGATCGCTGGACGGTAGTCGTGTCGGTCAAATGTGATCCGGCCGGACACACGAACCGAACGCCCGCCTATGACGACGCCGGGGCATTTTTCGGCGGCCGGCCATGCGGGGCAATTGAAAAGGGCCGCGACGGTTATCGTCGCGGCCCTTATTTTTTCCAACTGACGGCTTATTGATCAGCCAGCAACCGCGTTGAGGATGTCGATCTCGAACTTGCCGAACGTCACCCCGCGGGAGGTGAGGTACGTGCTCAGGGCTGACGAATTCACAAGGTCGGCGGCGGGGATGTGCACGGTCGCGCCGGCGACACCGACCGAGACGCTCTTGAACGACTTGGCGGCGAGGCCCTCGCGGCCGGTGCTGGTGGCGTCCACCTGCCCGGTCGAGGCCGACGTGATCGTACCGGCGACCACACTGCTGTTGGAGAACCCGAGCGGGGCCTTGCTCTTGACCGAGAAGCTCTTGAGCGTGGCAGTCCCTACGTTTGCCGCGGTGGCGTCGGCGACCGATGTGGCCGTGGTGCCGATCAGGATGTTCGAACCGACCAGCGACGCAACCGAGATCGTCCCGACGTTGCCGGTCGAGGTGATGCTCGAACCGGTGACCGCGCCGGTCACGGTCAGCACGCCCAGGGCCTGAGTGGCCCCGGCGGCGTTGGAGAATGTCAGCGAGCTGTTGGTGATCGCGCCGGTGACGTGAATCGCCTTGGCCGAGACGGCATTCACCGACCCGGTGATGTCGCCGGTGACTTTCAGGTTGCCGATCGTCGTGGCGTTCAGATCGGCGTTCAAACCGGCGGCCCGGACCGTGAACGCGGCGAGGTTGCCGAACGTCGCGCCCCAGGCCGAACCGGTCTTCCCGACGCTGACGCTGCGGGTGGTTCCGCCCACGCTCCAGTAACCGGTGCCGAGCGTTCCGCCGATGACGGCGGTGCCGAGGTCAGTCCCGGTGCCCGACAGGTTCAGGCTCGGGTCGAATTCGCCGGCGATTTTCAGGCTCGCCAGTGACGGGGCCGAGATTCCAATTGTGTCATTGAAGGTGTTCAACCAGGAATTAGCAGAAACCGACTTGAGTGCGGCGGTGCTGTTGATGCTGGTATCGGTGACGGCGGCGAACCGCAGTGCGGTGCCGGCCGTCCCGCTGCCGATCAGGATCTGCGACGGTGCACCGGTGTCGTTATGACCGTCGACGTTCTTAAACGTCAGCGAGTTCAGCCCGCCGACCTGTACGGTACCGATGAAGTTGGTCGTCTTGCCGTTGATTGCGCCCAGCGTTCCAGTGTCGGTGATGCCAAAGACGTTGACTGTGCCGGCGTTGCTGAGGATGTTCAACGCGCTGGCGGCCGAGGTCGAAGTCAACGTGATGTTGGCGACGGTGAAGCCGCTGCCGGTCAGCGTAATCCGGCCTTTGGACACGGCGGAGGAGCCGTTCCCGTTGAAGTAGATCGCCGCCTGTCCGCGGCTCAGTGTGATGGTGACCGGAGTTTTGTTGCCGTCGGTGTAGCTGACCGACTTGGTACCGGTCTTGGCGACGTTGGTGATCTGCACGCCGGTGTTGATGTTCACGGTCGCCGACGAAGAGGTCCGGCCGTTGGCGTCGGTCACGGTGTAGGTGAACGAGTCGGACCCGACGAAGTTGGCGTTCGGGGTATAGCTGACGGTGCCGTCGGCGTTGACGGTCGTGGCGCCGTGCGAGGTCCCGTGACCGCCGGTTCCGCCGATTACGACCGACGTCGCATCGAGCGTCGTCGCCGCGAGGTCGTTGGCCAGCACGTTAATTGAGACCGTGCTGTTCTCGAGCACCAGGGCGCGGTCGTCGACCGCGGTCGGGTTCGACGTCTGCGGGTTGGACACATTGACCGTGACCGTGGCGGCGCTGGAGAGAGCGCCGTTGTTGTCACGCTCGGTGTAGGTGAAGGTCTCGGCGCCGGAGAAACCTGCGGCCGACGTGTAGGTGATCGAACCAGCGCTCGCGTTGACGCTGACCGTGCCGGCGTGGTTCGGGGCCTGCACGATCGTGACGGTCGACGGGTCGATCGTGCCGGTGGTGTCGGTGTCGTTCCCGAGCACGTTGACGGCTGTAGCCTGACCGGAGTTGGCGTTGATCGTGTCGGCGACCGCGACCGGCCCGCCGGGTGTATTTACGCTGACGGTGGCGGCCTGGCTTTGCACGGCCGGGGTGGCCGAACTGTCGACCGCAGTCACCTGGTAATAGAACGTCGACCCGCCCGACGCGGTGGTGTCGGTGAAGGTGGTCGCGGTGATCGGCGTCGACGTCAGCAACGTGTAAGTGCCGTTGGCCGAGCTGGCCCGGGACACGTTATATCCGGCCAAGGGCGTGTAGGTGACGGCCGACCACGACAGCACGGGCTGAGCCCCGCCGGTGGCGGTCAGATTTCCCGGGGCAGGGGGCGCGGTGCTCGGGCGGATGTTGCTGACGATGAAAACGTTGTCCTGGAAATCGAAGTTTTCGCTTTGGATGACCGCGTAGTCCATCGCCATGATGTAGGTGTTGGCGACAGCTGTGCCGGTCGAGTCGACCAGGGGGAAGAAGCGGAAGTGATGACCGCCGCCCCCACCGTTGTTGTTGGCGATGTTGACCGTGTCGTCGCTGTATTCGTTATCGATGCGGAAACCAAAACTCTTGCCGTTCGGATTAAAAGTCGTGGACGCCTGGTGCGGCAGAAGCGTCTGGCCTTCGTTCGGCAGCGACGCGACGACCTTGTGCGAGTTGATCCCGCCGGCAGCGTTGGTGTCATACCAATACGTATTGACGACATTTCCCTCGGTGTGGAACTCGGCCAGGCCCTGCATCTTGACCGGCTGCGACGTGTTTGCTGCGGTCCACTTGGCCGAATAAATCTCCGAACCATAGAGCTGCCGGCTCGTGGCAGGCTGGGTGAGGTCGACGGCGTAAGGGTTTGAGATCACTGTCTGGTACCCGGCCAGCTTATTCACGATCGTCGTGAGATTCGGTTCCGCGTTGTGCTCCGACTCGTTCTGCCAGTACCCGGCCAGGGTGACGGTCTTGGTCGGGGCGGCGGTGTCGCTGGTGTTAATCGCGAGCGAACCGGTGATCGACGCCCCGCCGTTGGGGTTGGTCGTGAAGTTGGTTTCATTCTGCGAGTGCGCGGGTAGTGTCGTCTGCGTAAACGAGACCGTAACGTTTAGCGACGCGCCCGCGGCAACGGTGGTGCCGGCGGCGGGCGGGTTGACCACCGAGAACGGCCCGCTGGCGATCAGGCTGTTGATCGTCAGCGTCGAAGTACCCGTGTTTTGAAGCTGCAGCACCGACGTGTTGTGCGTCGCATTGGGGGTTGTGCTGTCCAGATTTTTGATCACGTTGAAGATCAGCCGGTTGCTGGCGGGCAAGCCGTCGGTGTTGACCAACGTCAGGGTCCCGGACATCAGGCGTCGTTCCTCGAGGCTTTCGAGCACGGGGCGGACGGCAGACTTCAAAGACGACGCACGATTCTTTCGCAGCATGTGACCTCCAAATGTCATTGGTTGAGTTCGGTTTCCTGTCATGGGGGAACCATCAAAACAAAATCGAACGGGCATGGGAACGGGCATAACGCCAAAAGACGCCGTCAACCGTCGGACGTTTCGGCGCGGTCGGCCGTCGAGCCGTACCACCTGTCTGGCGTTCATCGGCTAACTCCGCCCGTGCGGCTTTAGAATACGTCGCGGATTTATCTCGCAATTTCTGACCTATACTGCAATTACAAGCTGCAAACGCGTCATAGTGTCGACGGACGTGGTTTTATTGGACCTTGCGTTTTTGCACACGGTGGGTAATCGCGAGGCGGATGATGTTTCAGAGCCCGATCCTCCAACGTCGCAGGGTTTCGTGCGCGTGAATGACATAAATGAGCGGTGCCTGAACCAGTTTGACGACTTTTCCCGGTTTCAATACACTACGTCGACTATGGCTTTTCAATGCACCATCGTGACACCGGAACAGCAAGCCCTGGACGAAAAGGTCGAACAGGTAATTCTGCCGGCCCATGACGGACTGGTCGGAATTCTGACCGACCGCGCACCGTTGCTCGTTAAACTGGGTGTCGGGCCGCTGCGAGTTGACCTCGCCGGTGGCCGCCAGCAGTTCTTCCTGGTCGACAGCGGTGTGGCCCAGATGAAAGAAAATAAGCTCACTGTGCTGACGACGGTCGCTACCCCGGCGGCGGATCTGAATGCCGAAGCGGCCCGTGCCGAGTACGCCGAGGCCGAAGCCCAACGGGCGACCGAGCCCAAAGCAGCGGCTGATCGCCAGCGGCGAATGGAACGCGCCCGGGCCGCCCAGCAGCTGGCCGGTAAGCGGTAGCGCGCCCGCGTCCTGGTCCTTCTCAACGCTAAAAAGACAATCGCCATCGAGTTCTATGCTCGATGGCGATTGTTTTTTACTTGCCCGTAACGCTAAATGGATCGCGTTGCGGCTTTGATTCAATAAAGCTTAGTTGGTTCCGTCTTCTCGGCCGGTGTCTTCACCCCGTCGCTGGTGACGCTCGTCCTGAACGAAACGTCTGCGGCTTTGTTAGCCTTCACCGTGATTTTCCAAGTGGCCGATTCTTTCGGTTGAAGGGTTGCCATTGGGTTGAAGGTGATGGTCGTCCCGTTCGCCGAGCCCTCTGTCGAACCGGTGGCGCTGACGAACGTTTCGCCGTCGGGAACAATTGCGGTTAAACGCACGTTACTGTCGGGGCCCGTTCCCTGATTCGTGATTTTCACGTCGTATACGACATTTTCACCGACTCTGATCGGGTCCGACTCGTCTACGGTTTCCAGAAGTAACGCCGGGATGGTCATGAACTTGGTCTCGGCAGACTGACGCACGGCGGCCGCGCAGTCGGCCGAGGCATTTGCAGTCACGCCTGTAGTGCCGCCCTGATCACTGCTTGCGATGGCATCGATCGTCTTCGAAGCTCCCGGCGCGAGCGTGCCGAGCATGACGTTCCCAGAGGAATCGACACCCGCCGCGGACAACGCTCCGACGCCCGACCGAGTCAATTGAAGCGTGGCGTTCTGTGCGGCCGCATCACCTTTGTTTGTTACGGTGACCTTGTAGGCTACCTGCTTGCCTACATAATCCTGGTTCGAACCTTTGAGTTCGACAGTCAGGCTCGGGGCATGAATCGCAGTTAAAGTCGACTGAGCCTGAGACGATTCGCCTTCGGTACTGGCCATCGCCTGTCCCTTAAAGGTGCCGGTCTTGCTCGCCTTCAGGTGGGCCATCACTTGCCGGCTCTGTTTCTCGGGGATATCTCCGACGCTGGTGTCGACGACCTTCTGACCGTCGGTGGTCATCAGGCCTTCTGGCAATTCTTCGTGAAGCATGACCGCTCGAGCGACCCCGCTGCCGGTATTCGTAATCGTATATTGGTAGTCTACAGCTTTGCAGATGTCAGAATCCGCCGGGGCCTGCACGGCCAGCGTCAGACTCGGGCTGGTGACTTCCAACATGGTGCACATGGTCGGCGGATCACACTTGGCCATGTAACAGGTGTCGACCATGCCGGGGTGCGTTCCCATACCGTTGACTTGGATTGTTTTCGACTCTTTCGGTCCCAGGTCGCCGACGTTGTACCCGAGATGCCCGCCGTCGGCCGGCTGCGTGGTGCTGCCGCTCACCGCAGTCGTCTGAAACCCGTCGGGGTTGGTCGACGTCAGCATCACGTTTCGCACGGGCTGGTCGGTCAGGTTGGTCACTTTCATCTCGTAACTGACGGTCCGTCCGACGCGAACCTGCTTCGGGCCGGTCTGTTCGAGCAAAAGGGTGCTCGTGTTGCGGTCGCCGGTCGGGAACGCCCTCTCGAAATGAGCCCGCGTGTTTTCCTGTGACACGGTCGTTTTGTTCGGCGTCTCGATCGACGACATCGAACGCGTGTCGGACGAATCAGCCGCGCAGCCAGTAAAACAAATCGCCGCTGCCACTGCGGCGGTCGTACAGGCTTTCCTCTTCAAAACTGTATTTAGTATTTTCATGATGGTCTCCGGATTCAGTGAGTAATATGTGAGCTAGAGCGACGTCCGCACCTTAATGGTGCTGCATGGTGTTCGGATCAGTGGTGACCTGACCTGCGTTGGAATTGTGATACTGACCGGTGTCGTCGGTCATGGGGTGATAGTGCGTTGTGTCGGCATGCGGATCACCCGGCACGCCGGAAGTAGAATGTTCCGACATCGGCCTTTGATCAGCCGAGCCGCGATCGTCGGCACAACCTACAAACGCGGTCGTGCAGAGAAAGGCAAGTAGCAACTTCATGATGATCCTTTGGAGTAAGAAAGAGTAAATGGGGCAAAGGAGGAAACGAGCGGTGATAGTGGTTACGGACGCTCGGACGATGTTCGCCGGCTGGTGTTACCGATGAACTCGCTTGTTGTATCGGCGTCGCTGGTCTCGCTCGACGTAATCTTGCTCGACGTGGTCTGGTCCGCGTCCTGGCCGGGAAGACGTTCGACTTCGACGTCGCTCTTGCGGACCGAGTCGCGTACTTTTTCAATCCGCTCCGTGACGTTTTTCCCGACGATTACTTCACCCGTCACGCGGGCGACCTTGGCGGCGATCGCTTCTTCGCCGGTCTCGCTGACTTCGATCGTCCGATCAACAAATGCCGCGTCCGCTTCTGCGGCCGTCATATCACGTCCTGCCGGGCGGCGGTCGATTGTGACTCGTTCCTCGCGGAGGTTGACGCTTTCTTCGACCGGGGTCTCGGTAATACGCCGGACCACTCGGACACCGCCTCGGGAGACTTGACGCTTGCCGACGGTCAGTTGCTCTTCCGCAGTCTGGATGCTTTCGGGCAGGCCGCCCGCGGTAGCCGCCGCGCTTGCTTCAATTTTGTCAGCTGCGTCGGTTGCGCGGAAGCTGCCCGAACGTGTTCCGGACAATCCGTTATCTAATGCCGAAGCATCAGGCGCTGTCTTATCGGAGTTCGAGGTCACGCGGGCTGTCCGTTGACCGGCGTCGAAGCCTGACTTTTCCCACTCGACCGCGCGCTCGTCTACATCAATCGCGCCATGACGGTGCAGGATGTCGGCAGCGAGCTCGGCTTCTTCGTCGCTCGCACTCACGGTCACGAGCGTGCCGCCGCGCTTTGTCCCCTCGGCGTAGTATTCCGAATAACGACTGTCATCCCCTCCGCCGAACATTTCCTTAATTTCTTCCCAGATACCTTTGCCCGGTGTGGCCGTCGCATCGACGCTCGCCGTTGACGAGCCCGAGTTCGACTCGGTGCGGATTCGATCGGGTGAAATTCCCGACGAGATCAAATCGTTTTTCACAGCGCTTGCCTGGTCAGCAGTATCAAATAATCCGATGACGGTAGTGTTGCTCATGACGGCTCCTTCCAAATAAAAATGTTGGTGCCGGCAAAACAAACCGGCGACTTTGGGAGGGCTAAGCAATGCGGGGGCCATCAAAAAGTTTCAATGGAAATTTTCGAGTCCGTCTCGGGCGGCTGGCGTTCGACCAAAGCTTCAGTCCGGCGGAGCTCCACGGTAGCCGAAGACTCGCTTTGCGTTTGCCGGGTGGTGATTCGAATTTCCTCGCGGACGACTAGTCGCTTCTCGACCACAAGGACTTCCTCGATCACGGGGATAACCAACGTATCTCCATCCTGATAAGGCGCGATATGAGCGTCCACAGCCCGATCGACCCGCACCCTCTGCACCTCGACGTGTTCATTCATTAACGGAACGTTAACGGTCTTACTCTCAGTGACCACGTGAGTCTTGACTTTCACCGTCCCGGTCACGAAACGGTGCACGCCCGCTTCGAGCGATTCTTCGATAATGGGAAAGATGACCGCCGTTTGTTCCTCAGACGTGTGTGACACATTGGTAAATTGCTCGCTGTGGATTGGCAATATTGACGGGCCGTCGACAGAAGGCTTCAGCACCGACAGTGACGTTCGCACCTGCCGGCCGTCGTCGAGCTTCAGATCAATCTGCCGGGCGGGGTCGCACTCCTGACCTCGCTCGAAAGTGCCACGCAGGCCGTCCAGCGTGACGAAAGTATTTTCAGTTGCCACAGATGCTCCTATTCGAATTCAGACTCGCGACCTTAAATCAAAGGTCGTTCATTCGAATTTAGAGCAATCGCAAAGCCATCAGATTCAAAGGGTGGAGCTGAGTCCAATCTGTACCGCAAGGCGATTCACTTTTTTCGACTTCTGCAAAATGCTGTCGATCTGCAGTTCGGGTGCCGTGATAGCATGATTCGAAAACAAAGTCGCTGAAGCAGCCGACTTGTTCCCAATTGATCGAGAGCTCGTCGTGCTCACAACCAGCGACTGCGAGTCTACGGCGAGCTTTGATGCGGAGGCGGCGGGTTCCGCTGCCTTCGACGCGGCTTGCGTGCTTTGCGTGTTGAACGCGTTGTCGATCAACGTGTAGTCAGTTCCATTGATGGCCGAATCGTAATTAAAGTCCCCGTTGAGCCAGCCCGTCGACCCGGTGGACGTTCCGAAATCTATTTTGGTGTAGTCAGACCCGTCGATGACGCCGTCGAGGTTCGCGTCGCCGTAATACGTGAACCCAATCAAGAGGTCGTTGCGGCCGACGGCCTGCGATTTAAAAGTGGTGTCGATCGTGCCGGTCGTTCCGTTGTTATTCAGGACAATTCCCAACGCGTGCATGTGGTTACCGTCGTTGCGGGCAGCCGCGGAGGTAATACCGACGCCGGTCCAGCTGCCGTTGGAAAATGCGGAGCTGATCAACGACGTGATCGTTCCCTCGTTGCCGTTGTGAATGACCATCGCGTTGTTGGTCAGATCCAGCGTGCCGTTGTCTGTTAACGCGGCGACGACGATGACTTTTCCGCCCCCGGCAGCGAGCGTGACCGAATCAGTCGCGGCGATCGTCAACGCAGCAAGATGCTGCGAGACGGCGAACGTCACCGGCACGTTCGCGCCGCTCAGCGTCACGCTGACGTTGGGGGTCGCTGTCGGGGCAGTGTCGGCGTTGATCGTATAACCGCCGGTCGGGGAGCTTTGAATGACAATCGAATCATTCCCACCGGACCCCCCTGCCAGCGACACCGTATGCACGTTACTTAACGTGATGCCGTTCGAATTAATCCCGCCGCTGGCGGTTATTTTCGACGAAGTCACGGTCAATGCGTCGCTACTGGCGGTGCCGATGAAATTGATCGCATTATTTCCGGTCGCCGAGGCACTGTAAGTGGTGGACGCGAACACCGAATTAAAACTCCCGGCGGAGAAGTCAAACGTTAAAACGTCGTTCCCGGTAGAAGCCGAATACGCGAACGCGGCGGCGTCCGCTTTCACAAAGGTATAGGTCGGCGTGCCCGTTCCCGGCGAAGCGGCATTCACCCAGATGTCGATCAACCCGCTGTTCGAATCCGCCTTATAGTACAGATTCGTGATGGCCGGCTGGCTGACGGCCGGCGTCGAGGAGATGCCGGACAGATCGAACACCAGCGAGCCGGCGATCGGTGAGCCGAGCCCGGTCGCCAGGTCGAACCCAGTAGCCGGCGAATAGATCGCCGGATCACCGATTGCCGCACCGGTCGTGATGTCGTGGAAGTCACCAGTGTACGTCGTGGAGTTGCCGGCAAGCCTGTAGAGCAATGAGTGCACGTCCACCCCACCGGTCGCGCCATTGCTGTTCAACGGCGGCAGCGAGTCTAATGCCCTGCCCTGGTCGGCGATCGAAACAAGGCCTGCGAACAGCGGGGCCGCTAGGCTCGTTCCACCCAGCATCTGCCCCGAAGGCAGCCAACCCGTACCGGTGCCGAAGTCGTACGAGTCGTAAATATTCACGCCCGTGTAAGGATTAGCCTCCATCGAGATGTCGGGATAGGCCCGGTTGCTGTACCCCAGCCCGGCCTGGTACGCGGGAGTCGGTTCGTACAGGCTCGTGCCCCCGCCCCCGCCGCCGGTCGTACCACTGCCCGTCCCATTGCCCCACGTGCTTTCTCCCAGGTAAGTCGTGCCCGACACATTTAAAGTAGTCCCGCCCACGGCCAGCACGTTGGTCGCCGTCGCGGGGAATGATGGGGTAACGGTCGTAGGGGCGCTCGAGCCGTACGCCCCGCTGTCACCAGAAGATGCAATAAAGGTGACGGTCGGTGTGCCGAATACCAGGTCATCGTACTGCTGCTCGGTGGAGGTCGACCCGACGCCCGATTCGGCCCCGCCGAAGCTCATCGAGACCGCGGATACGCCCGGCACTTTGCTCGCGGCGACGATCGCATCATAAATGCCGTTGAAACCGTTCCCTTCGACCAGAACGATAGCTGCGTTCGGGGCAATGACGTGGGCCCATTCGACGTCGAGCGAGGTTTCACCGGCGTCAGAGAGCGACCCGGAATTCTTGTACCCGCCGGACGGGTCCGGCGTCGGCAGCGTGGTACTCACGGTCGCGTCCAATATGTTCCCACCGGCCCCGTCGGTGACGCCGTACTTGGTCAATTTGGGATTTGGCAAGCCGTAATAGCTGTCGAAAATCGCCAAGTCGCTTGAGGAAAACGAACTCGATGTGCTGTTAACCAGCCCCGGGTCGTCGTACGGGTCGACGATGGCGATCGTTTGCCCGGTGCCGTCGCCGACGATTCCGGCGAAATTGACGTTACCGACCCCGTACGCGCCGCGAATCTGCGTCGGGGTCAACCCGGCGCTGGGGCTGGTCGCGCCCAGGGCTGCCGTCGATAACTGGGCTTTGCCGGAGGCACCTTGCCTCGACGGCGATCGAAGTTTGACCGGGTGCTCGATCTGCCCGCTCGGAGAGCCAAGAAAGTGTCGGCCGGCGTATACCGGGGATGCCGACAGCATCAACCGCGGTTCGATCTGCTCGACAACGCCTGATACTCCGGCCGAACGGCTGTAATCGACTCTTCGCACTGGCTTTGTAACTCGCATGGTCGTCCTCGCTCCGGTCCCTGAAGGACAGATTCCAAAGGTATCTTCCGCTCGATTGGTTGATACGCACAGATTGAGCAGGGGTGCCGTTATTTCTCAGTTATTTTTGGAACTCGAGTCGTTCGATTCCGCCATAAAAATGCGCGGGACAGCCGGGGCTGTTGCTGCTAAAATCAATGTTCTCTGAACGGCCGGCGCTATCGGCGGTGGACATCCCGTAATATTGGTGGAGATTCGCACTCGCCCTCGGATGATCACCGGCGATCGGTGTCTCTCATTGGAGCTTTAAATTCATGGCAGTTTTCACTTACACCGCGATGAGCACCTCTGGACAAGAGGTCAAAGACGAGATCGAAGCCGGGTCGTCCGACGAGGCCATTGCCAAAATTCGCGCCAAAAAGCTGTTTCCGACCAAGGTGAAGGAAAAAGCGGCGAAGAAGGCGGGCAAGAAGAAGGCCGGCGAAGTCGAAGTTTTCACCCCCAAGCGGAAGATGCCGATCGCGATCGGCGGGGTCGGTCAAAAGCAGCTGGTGGCATTCACCCGTCAGCTGTCGACGCTGCAGGACGCCGGGTTGCCGATTCTGCGGTCGCTACAGATTCTGGAAACCCAGCAGAAGCCCGGGCTCATGAAGGCGATCGTCGGCGGGGTTGCCGACGAAGTCGAAGGCGGCGGCACGCTGTCCGATGCCATGAGCAAGTACCCCAAGGCGTTCGACAAGCTTTACGTCAACATGATTAACGCCGGCGAACTGGGCGGCGTGCTCGACATCATCCTGAGCCGACTCGCCGACTTCATGGAAAAAGCCGCGAAACTGAAGAAAAAGGTCATCGGTGCGATGATCTACCCGGCGGTGGTTATCTTCATCGCCGTCGCCATCGTGTCCATGATCATGGTCTTCGTTATTCCGAAGTTCGTGCAGATCTTCAAAGACTTTAAAGTCGACCTGCCCGAGGTGACCCAGATCCTGATTGCCATCAGCACGTGGTTCGCCCCGCCCGTGAATGGGTGGGCGTATGTGCTTTTCTCGCCGATTATTATGACGATTCTGATCAAACTGATCAGGATGAGCGAGGGCGGAAAATATGCCGTCGATCTGGTCAAACTGAAGATCCCCATTCTGGGGGGCATCATCGGGAAAACCTCGATCGCCCGGTTCACCCGAACGCTGGGCACGCTGATCAGTGCCGGCGTGCCGATCCTGGACGCTTTGAACATCACCAAAGAAACCTGCGGCAACGAGGTTTACAGCCGAGCACTGGTGAAAGTCCACGATGCCATCCGCGAAGGCGAATCGATGGCCGACCCGCTCCGGGCCACCAAGGTCTGCGACGCGCTGGTCGTCAACATGATCGACGTCGGTGAAGAGACCGGCGATCTGGACAAAATGCTGATGAAGGTGGCTGACAACTACGACAGTGACGTCGACGTGCTGGTCGGATCGCTGATCAGCATTCTCGAACCGGTTATGGTCGTCGTGCTGGGCGTGATCGTCGGATTTATCGTTATCGCGCTGTTCGCCCCGATGATCGCGTTGATCTCCAGCGTGTCCGGCCCGCAGAAGAACTAATCCGCTCACAACCCCGACAAGGCGATCGACGGGATCACCGCCGGTCGCCTTGTCGGCCGACTTTCGAGGAAGACGATGCTCGTAACCACCACTCGAACCCGCAGGTCCGGACCCCCCGCGGCCGGCTTCACACTGATCGAACTGCTGGTGGTCATCGGCATCATCGGTATCCTGATCGCGACCCTGATCACTGTCATCCCAAAGGTCAAACGCGCTGCCGCCGGGGCCCAGACCTCGGCCCAGCTGTCGGCGTTGTCCAACGCGATTCAGCAGTATTTTAACGATTTCAAAGCGTACCCCGGCCCGCTTTCTAACGACCAACTGGGGAGCAGTTTTGCAACGGTCCAGAAGCAGTTCGCGTTCATCCCCTATGGCGGCGTCGCGATTCCTCTCACCGGTGGCACTGCTCCAACGAATTTTGCGACCACCGCAATCGCATCGAAGATCGCATCGCAAACTGGCCAGAATCCGCCGAATAGTATTACCGGCACCGAGAATCTGGTGCTCGGACTCCTGGGCGGTTTGCGGGTTAATCTAGGCGTCACCCCTATTACTTTCGAGTACCACCCCGAAGACATCTTTCCCGACGGCGTCGTCCCGTCTCCCCGCGGCGCTCAGAGCCTCAGCTTGAGCAACCCGCGAAAATCACAAGCTTACATCCAGGTCCGAGCCGGGGACCTTTCGGTTCCGGACGTTACCAAACACGACGGGCTGTTCACCGACTCGGCTGACCGCTACGGATTTGACAGTCAAATTCCCGAATTTCTCGACAAATACTCCGAGCCACTGCCCATCCTCTATTACCGCGCAAATCCGGGTGCCCAGGCGATCGCCGGTTATCGAAACACACAAGTCGGGTCGCCTTTGCTGGACGCGAACGGCGTGCAGGTCAATGCCCAGTACGATCTCTGGCAGAACGCGGGGTATACGGGCTCCGACAACCCGCAGCGGTACAGCACGATCGGAACGGTCGGCAACAGTGTTTCAACGCCGACCGCCAACCCGAACAGCGTTCACGGCCTCCGCGGGTTGGGCACCACGACCGCTCTGTCCGACACCATTGACGCCAACGTAAACGGAAAGCTCGTACCCTCGAATAACGGTTCGAATGGCGTGGCTTATTTCAAAGACCCCAGCGCGAACGCCCCTTACAACGCGACAGCGACAGTCCAGCCGACCAACACCACGCTGGGCGTCGCCCGGCAGAAAGACGGTTACCTGCTGATCAGTGCCGGCCCCGATCGCTTATACGGAACGTCCGATGATGTGATCTTCCCCGGCCCGCTGGTCCCGTAACATTCTCCAGGCTTGTCTTCGAAAACGACACGCCGCGTCACTCGGCCCCGTAAGGATCAACGCATGTTTCAGCCGCACCCGCCGGGTCGTCAACCTCGCCACCGTCCCGGTTTTACGCTGATCGAAGTGCTCGTCGTGGTCGGCATTATCGCATTGCTGGCCGGGCTGGTCCTGCCGGCCCTGCTGCACGCCCGCCGCACCGCCATTGTCACCCGGACCAAGTCCGACCTGGCGTTAATCGGGACCGCGCTCGAAGCGTATAAACACGACTTCGGCGACTACCCCCGCTTCGCCAGCCCACTCGACGATAAAGAATCAGAGGCCAACGCCGTCCCCGGCCGAGGGACGTGGCTGGATTACAGCGCCGATCGCGGTGCCCGGTTGCTCTGCTTCGCCCTGATTGCCCCCGGCCCGGCGGGCACCGGCGCGGCGGCCGTCGACACCGGCGGGCAGGACGGCGCGGACGGCCCCGGTTTCCGCGGCCGCCGAACCCTCATCGCCGGGACCACCACGCTGGCCGGAAAGGTCTATTCTCCGTACATCGACAGCAGCAAATTCAAAATTCAATCCACCCAGCCCAACATGTCCGACGCCAAGCTCCTCGACGGCAGCGGCATGCCGATCCTGTATTACCCCGCCCTGCCCGGCCCTGCGCAAACAAGCATTAACAATGGCTACATTAATAGCGTCACGATCAATTCCAGCTTCGTCGCCGGCACACCGCTGCCGCTGTACAACTTTTTCGACAACAGCGCGGTCTGGAACCTCCGTTACGGCGTTGCCGCCTTGGACCAGTTCCGAAAACTGACGGGGGACCTGGATTTCAACGGCACGATCGAACCGGCCAAGGGTGAGTCCGCCGTCACAAGCCAGCCGTACCTGCTGTGGACCGCCGGGGCGGACGCGGCATTCGGGCTCGACGCCGCCGGCAAGTCCGATGACGTCTGCAACTTCGACGTGCCGTTAACGCTCCGAAAGTAATTTCGAATCGATGGACGCGAGCCCCAGTACCAGTTGTGTGCCGCGTTGCCGGTTGTGTGCCGCAATCTCCCGCCGCTGCCGGGCTTACACGCTCGTCGAGCTGTTCCTGACCATCGCCGTGCTGATGATCGTGCTCGGGCTGATGGTTAAACTGGCCAACCGCGTCCGCCGGGAGTCGGCCGACCGGGCGACCCGGCAATTGCTGCAACGGCTCGGCACTCTGATGGACACCTACATTGCCGCCCACGGCGGGGAACCGCCTGAACTTACCGCCTTTTTAAACACCAGCGCCCCGGTCGTCGAATCAGACCTGCTGCAGGTCGCCGAGCGGAACAACGTCGAATTTCTGAACACGCTGGGGTTGATCCAACCAAAGTCTTACAAAGACATTACGCCCGACGACCTGCGGAATAATCTGCGTCGGCTTGGCGACGGTCGGGTGGTGCTGGAAGACCCCTGGGGCCGGCCCATTGTGTTTATGGCCCGGCAGAATCCCGCGATCGGAATGGCACCGGCGGACCACCCGTTTTTCTTCTCCGCCGGCCCCGACCAGGCGTTTCTCACCCGAGAAGATAACCTGTACAGTTACGAGGAAAACGCCGAACGATGACCAACCCGGCCGGGCACAAAATTCTCCCGATTTTGACCTGTTTCCCGTCTCGGACCGTTCCTTCGTCGCTGGACACGCTGAATCATTCACCCGGCTGACGACCGCCGGCACCGGTCCGGTATCGGTCGACCGGCAACCTGTTCAAGGAGCGATTCGTGATACGTCGCGGTTTTACACTGCTCGAAGTCCTCGTCGTCGTCGGCATCATCGCCGTCCTCAGCACCATGCTGGTCATCGGCATCAATCACATGAAGACCAGCGGGTATCGGCAGCAGACTGCGTTGCTGCTCGAAAACATGCGATCGATGTACGCTGATTGGGACGGGATCTCTCGCCGTCACTTTCCGACTGCTAACGATCAACTGGCGCTAACGAGTAATCTCGGCTACCCTCCAAATTACCCAAATTACGACATGCCATGTCCGGAGAACATGACGAGTGGATTCGTGGGCACACCGACAGTTAGCGCCGACCGCACTGGGTACGCTGTACTTTTCACCCGTGACATTATGAAGCAGTTGCGATCAACGCCCAGCAACGCTGTAGCGATGACAAAAATGTCGCCAAGCAGCCTGATGAGATTTATACAGTCGATTCCTCCAGTTGAATATGCAGCTGGGACTGGATATCCAATGCTTGCTAGGGTTTATACTGAGGCGCCTCAAAAGGTGCCGGGGGAACCTCAATACGATTACGTGTGTCTGCAATATAATCCTGTAATCGCTGGCGTCTCTGTCGCACCGCCCATTCCCCCGTCACCAACCACTCCCCCGCCTGCCCCTGACCCCAAATTCTGGCTTGCCTGCTCTACCGTTTACACTGTTCCACAACCGACTCCTCCAGTCCTTGACGATACAAATCAAGTTCCTCTCGATGCTTGGGGAAACCCGCTCATATTCGTAAGTAGCGGTAGCCTTGGTGCCAGTCCGGCCAGCTACACTAATCTTGACTCCGACGGCAACCCGCCTTTGAACTCCGGTGGTATGACATCTGGGACGCGCGCTTCAGCCATTAAGACGCAGGTTCGTTCTCCCGACGGGCGTCCGTTCTGGGCATCAGCCGGCCCCGACGGTGATTTTAGCAAAGGCGACGACAACCTTTATTCGTTCGAAAGATGAATCGGCCGACACTGCCTAATTTTTACCCGAATCGATCCCCATGCCATTCAGCTTGATGCCAACTTCGCGGTCACTCCCCCGGGTTACCCGACCCGCGTTCACGCTGGTCGAGATCATGGTCGTCATCGTGATCATCGTCCTGATGATCGGCATGGCGTTGCCCGTTTTCCGCACTCTCACCGGCAGCCGCAGCGAAGCCGGCGCGAGCAATCAGATCGTCGCCGCGCTAAGCCGTGCCCGCGCAGATGCCGTCGGAGTGGATAAACCTGTTGGTTTGGCGTTCGTATACAATCCGAATACTCAAAAATCGTTTATTGCCGAGGTGTATTTTCCTGATTGTCCGGACTCTTCGGGTAGTGCCGCGCTATTCGGGTCATGCGTAAAACGATACAGCGGGGGTCGGAATTACTATTATTTTTGGACGGGCACAGCGACTAATGCTGCTCCAATAATCCCCCCTATTGTAGTTTCGCAAAGCAACCTCGGATACTGGCAATGCCTTGGCGGACCACCGCTTGAATTAATGGCGGACACGGATGTCCTACCACTGCCCTCTGGCATCAGTGCTCAAACTATTTCAAATTGCAATTACAGCGGAACTTCACGAATCAGTGATGGCTATTTGTCTGTCGGCGTGATTTTGTTCGATGGTAAGGGACGGCTCGCTTCTCAGCCTTACGGAATCGCACCCGAATCTCAACTGGCAGTTGCCACTGGTATTGGTTCAAGAACGGTTCCAATGTCATTACCGTTGCAATTGCCTCTCTACCCTGGATTTTCGGTTGGGACGATGAATGCGCCTACGGGTCAGCTTATTCAATATGGTGTGATGTCTCAGTTTGGACTTGTACTCTTTCAAAAAGACGCGTTCCTTACGCAACATTTTCCGGGCACTGACGCTTTGTATATGGACGCTACCCCCATGTCACCTACCCAAGCACTGCCCGACTACGACGCTGCTCATCAAGCGGAAGAAACCTGGCTCGACACCAATGCCACCCCGCTATTGATCAACCGTTTCACCGGCACCGTCATCAAGGGGGAATGAACCATGAATTATTCAAACACACGCGAATCCCGTTTAGCAGTCCCGAAGGGGCACGGTCGACGTGGCCCCCGCCCGATGCGTCCCTTCGGGACAGCCGCTAAGCGGACTACTGTCGCGGCCGTCCGCCGCCGCGGGTTTTCGTTCGCCGAGGTGATGTTCGCGGTTGTAATTCTGGGGATCGGGTTCATCATGGTCGCCGCGGTTTTCCCGGTCGCGATTCAGCAGACCCAGAGCACCGGCGAAGAAGGCACCGCCGCATCGATCGCCCGCGAAGCCGCCAACGCCATCGCCAGCCTGCCGCGTACCGTAGACAATCCGCTATACGACCGCACCTATGTTTATGACCCTTTGACTCCTAAGCCGGCGACCGACTATCAGCACGTACAGACCGAGCTGGTGTTCCCACCGACGGTGAAGAATTACGTGCCAGGGAATGTAAACACGCCTCAATCGCTTGTGACGAATACGCCTGCTGCGGTGTCGGCGGCTGCCCCCGCTGTCGTCGCCCCATTCGTCGGCCCGCGATGGGATTTCCTGAAAGGAAATCTGATTCTCCCGCACGATCCGCGGTACGCCTACGTCCCGTTCTACCTTCGCGGCAGCGGTCAGACCGATGCTCAACTGATCGTGGTCGCGGTCACGTGCCGGCAACGCGCAATCTATGAGCCGGGATTCGATACGAAACCGGATTCGAGCCAGATACAGACAGAAAATATCACGACCACTTCTGCCGCGTTTCCGAGCGCGGCTACACCCCCATCCCCAGGCACCGTTCCGACAACTATCTATCCGGACATTATTAACATTACCGGGGGATATCCTCAGGAAGGGTTCTACGTCACCACCGGATTCGGCACCCCGCCGGTCAAGCCCGCGGCACCTAACCCGGCACCGCCCTGGAATCGCACTTACCGTCTCGGGCGACAGTTGACCGGCGCGAAGTTCGGACCAGGAACCTTCGAGATCGAAGCCGCGGACAATATGATGTTGACCGCGTCGAACACCGGGTGGGGGGCAGCCGGAACGTGGGACGCGACCCTGATCCTCCGAGTCAACGGCGGCATCGCAGATCCTGCAATAACGATTCCGACTCCCGCAGCGCTGTTACCGACCATCACACTTCAGCCCACCGTCGCGTACGTCCAGCTGCAAAGCTCGCCCGACTCACCCGCCGGTCAGATCGCGATTACCGAAGACTCTGCGAGCACGACGCCCGCACGCGCCGCCGCGCCGGGCGCGTTCGTGATCATTGCCGACGACTACCCGTTTGATCCTTCGAACGTTGTCGCCCCGACCTACAAACTTCCGCCCAATCTCTCGTTGTATTCATCGACGCTGCCGGTGACGACTCTCAAGTACTACCGCGTCGGCGCGCTGAACGGCCGAATCTTCCGCCTCGGTCAAAAAGTGACCAAAGACTCGACGGGCGCTCCCCTTGCCAATTCTTATACCTACGAACTCGACCCGTCCTACGGAATGCGGCCGGCCCAACCCAATGGACCTAATTACAGCCCCGACACGATGCCCAACCCCGATTTCGTCAACTACGAAGCAACGCCCCCGGCCGTCAACCCGATCGCTAATGCCGGCGCGCTGCGGGCCAAAGTCTTTGTCATTGGCATGGGGATGGAAACATCTCAACCCACTCCCGGCCAAGTGATCATCGAGGCGCTGGGCGGCCCGGGGTTCGCCAAGTACAGCAAAACTGCCCAGGACATCGGTGTTTATTCCACGTTATTCCAGGTTAAATAAGTGAAACCAAGCCAAAGTTTACTCATGCACACCGCCGCCGGATTCAGACCGATGCCCCGCTCGCGAGCGGCGTTCACGCTGGTCGAGCTGATGATCTCGATCGCGCTCGCGCTGTTGCTGATCTTGGGCGTCAACCAGGTATTTACGTACACGACGTCCGCCGTCGGCGCGGGCGAGGCGATCAACAGCGGACTGCGGACCGGGCGCGCGGTGCAGGGCACCTTGGCCGCCGACTTCGACGGCATCGTCGGCAGCGGCAGCGGACCGGCCGACGCCGGTTGCATGATCATCAGCTCACGCGCCAGCTACGGGTACCGCAACGCACAGGACCTGGCCGGTGAAGGCAAAATCTCCGGTTCGCTCGCCGGTTACCCGGCCAACAACGCCGCCTATCTCGACTACAACAACGACGGCGTCTTCGGCGACCCCAGCGTGCCGGGTGAAGTCGTTTATCCTTCAACCTACAACGCCCGCCACCACCGCCTCGACTGCCTGTCGTTCTTCTCCCGCGGCACGTTCCACCGCCAGACCGGCAACCCCGGCACGTTCGTCAGCAACATGGCCAGCAACGAAGCCTGGATCTGGTACGGCCACCTCTGGTTGCCGGACAACAGCAACACGTTTTCCACCGGTTCAAATCCCCCGGTGACCTTCCCGCTGGCCGGCAACGATTCGACCGGGTCAGTCGTCACCCAGTCGAGCAACCCCAATAACTATTTCTCCAACCAGTTGGTCCTCGGACGAATGGGCACGCTGCTAGTCGAAAAGAGCCCGACGTTCCCCAACCAGATCGTCGACAAGACCGGGCAACCGCAGTGGTTCATCGACAGGGCCGGTGGCCCTATTGCTGCGTCGCTGTCACCTTTGGCCGGTGCGTCGACTGCGGACCTCGCCGCCGCGGCAACGACCCCAACCGACCCCGGGTCGGGAACCTACGCCGCCGAACTGGCCGGCGGCCGTCTCGATCTCGCCTCGACGTCGATCAACAACTACCGACAGCGTCTCGCCGGTTTCATCCTTGCTAATCCCGGGCTCACCTGGTGGCAGAATCTAGTCGATGGCACCGCTCAACGCTTTCAAGCCAGTCCGTTCGTTTCCAAACCAATGACCGCCGGCGACATGGCGCACGCCAGCCCCATCTTCGTCACCGGGTGCAGCCAGTTCATCGTCGAATATGCCGGCGATTTTCTCACCCAGGACAACGACCCCACGCACCTGAGTCGGGTCCCGACAGGCGCAGGTGTGACCGGGCACGCCAAGTACGGCGACGTGACCGGGCCCGGCACCGACGGACAAGTGGATTACTACATCGTCAACGGCAGTAAGCAGATCGCCTGGTACGGCTTGCCCCGCACCACTTCGGGCAGCAGCGGGATCGGTGTCGCTAACGGCGACGTCGTCCCGCTCCGTGACCGATTTCAGACGATGTATTTCGAGACTAGCCTGTTACCTCCCCCGTACACCGCGCTGCCCATGCCGCCCGGTGTGGCCGCCGCCGCGGCCGCCGCGGGTTACCCCACGTTCGAAAAAAGTGGCCCCGCATATAATAATTCCGCCACCGGCTACGCCGGGCCCGCGGGCGTAAGCGTCGCCGAGGCATTAACGGGTTACACCTGTGCGTTCGGTCCCAACGACCCGTTCCGACCTCAATTAATTCGCATCACGATGACCGTGGAAGACCCGTCCGGCCGATTGCCGGAAGGGCAGACGTATCAGTACGTGTTTCAGGTGCCCTGATCGTCGCTCGCAAGCGACGGCTGAGGAAGTTTGGAACCTAAAAACGGCCGACCGGCAACCTTGCCGGACCACGCCCCGCACCACAACCGCGAGACTAAAATGTCGACACGCCAGATTAAAAATAGAGTGTCCGCCGCCATCAACCGCCGCTGGACCCGCGCCCGGCCCGGGTCGGTCCTGATCCTGGTCGTCGCGTTGCTGGTCCTGCTCGCGCTGATCGGCACCGCCTACCTGTCCAGCACCCAGGGCGAACGTTACACGTCGGCTCAGAACCAGATCAACACCGAAGCCGACCTGCTGCTGCAAGGCGTCGTAGACACGCTCAACGGCACGATCGCAAACGGGCTTTCTGGAAACGTCGACGGCACCCCGCAGTACCGCCCGCCGCAACCGGAAATGCCGATCCCGGTCGTCCCCACGCCGGCGACGCCGAAGATTCCCGACCGAACTGGCTACGCCAATTTCGATTATGTCGGCGTCGATCCGTTGCTCAAACCGGCCGACCCCGACCCGGCCGACCTGTTTCTGGGCAGCCGAATTCCCCAGTATTCCGCGTCCACCGGCACGATTATCTGGCCCGCCATCTCGTGGCCGCTCTTTAAAGATAATAACCTGAACTCGACCTTTGATTCTCCGAGCGAAGCGTCCACGACGACTTATCTGGCGTTGAATAAACCCAAGATCGTCTCGATACCTACCGTAAAGACGATCAACGGTCAGGACTACCCGGGCTTGCTGTATTACATCCCCTCACCTGCCGGCACGACGACGATTTACCTGAACGCGAGCGCCGGACCGGTTGTAGTCCCCGCGCCGGGGGCGTACCTAACGCCTTCGGGTATCATCAGTGCGCCCGGGACGCCGGTCCCCGCGGTGGTACTTGCAAATCCGAGCGCGCATCAGGACCTGATCAACTATGCTGCGAGCGTGTCCGGTGACGGAATTGCCGACGCGGGGTTTGTAAAGCTGCCTCTCGGGCAGGTCGACGGTATTACCTATTTTGCCGCCACCCGCGTCGTCGACGGCAACTCGGCGATCAATGCCTCGTCCGCATGGTCAAAGCTCGATGACACACTTTTTACACCGGCGCCGGTAAGCTTTCCCAATAATCCGACGACGAATTTCGGTCTTTTCCGGACCAATGTCGGCCTCCAGGAATTGCTGCACCCGCCGTTGAGTACTGCCACGTCGGCGACAGCCGTCACCGAAATGGCGGCGTTGAACAATTATAGGTTTTTCCAGACCATCACCCCGCCAACCGCATTGACGCCGACCCTGCAGCCATTTCTTTCCACCCCCGCCCCGGACGCGACGTTCGCGGCGTCGGCCCCGATTAATTTTAGTTGGTATTCGTACGGCGACGCGCTGGAACACCAGATGACCGCCCGGGCACAATCGCCCGGATACAACACCACCGGGCCGGCGACCTTTAACCAGTTTCAATGGCTGGGTTTCGCTCAGACAGCGGCACTGGCGTACAAGTATTCGCTGTCGAACCCCAACTCCAGCGTGTCGGCCCTGGAACAGGTACTACCAAACGAGCTGGGGCAGTCGCCTTCGACTCCCTATTCTCCGTCGCAGGTTTCACAATGGTATCTTTCTAATTTTTACAGCTTTTCGAATCCTGTCGTCGCCGCCAACCCACCTGCATCATTTTTGGTTGCGGGGACTAACGCGTCAGTCGCCGGATTCACCACCACCGGTTCGCCGCTGCGGACGCTGCTGGTCGGCAGCAACGCGGTCTCCAACTCGATCCCCAGCCGTATGGGCAACATCGCTAGTGGTGCGCCGCAATGGGTAGCTTCCACCGCAACAACTCCCTCGACATATAAATTCGGCGACTGGGTCACCTCGAACGGAAAAACATACGTCTGCCTTTGCGATCACACCGCTTCGCTGGCGACCGCTTCACTCGCAGACCACAACGGGCCGGGCACGGGGGTGGACCACCTGTCGGCCGTCGGTTTATGGGCCGGCGTGCAGGGCCCCAACCCGGTCGTGCCGAACCTGAAAGTCGGAATGCCTTACACGCATCTGCCGACCAAAGCTTCGGTAAACACCGCGCCGTTCGAACACCTTTGGTTGAACTTCTGCGAGTTGATGACAGACAGCATCAGCAAGGACCCGGCGAACGCCGCCGCCCTGCCGCAATGGCAACCCCCGATGCTGGCCAACGGCACCGCCGTCAACGGCGAATACCAGCTGCCGATGTTCCGCAACGTCATCCGTAACACCTCGGCGATCCCGACGACCAAGCTCAGCTCGGCCCAGATGCTCAAGCTACGCGCCGCACTGGCGGCGGTGAATACGCTGGACATGCGAGACGGCGACGACGACGTCAGCAGCCGAAGAATCGTCCTGAATGACGACGCCGGCACGCCCCAGTACGACGTGGAAGTGTACGGCACGGAGCTGCAGCCCTATATCGGACAGATCTACATTCACGTCGACGCCACCCCGGCCAATAATTTTATCGCGATACAGTTAGTCAACCCGAGTCTCACCAAGGACATCACAGTCGGAGCGAACTGGCAGTTCGGCACGATCATGCGGGGAACGACTGCGCGGCCGTTCACGGTGACCTCCGTCGCGACCGGGGCTGTAACACTACTGGTACCTAAAGCAAATGCGACCACCCACGCCCCGGGTTTTCTCGTTCTGACTGACGGCACTCCCCCTGCAGGTTACACCCCGCCCACACCAGCGACGGTGTCTCAACCCGTGATCGGTCTGGCGACCGCCATCGGACGCGAGTTAGTGCTTCTAAAGCCACGCCTGGCCAGCGGCGCGACGAGCACGCAGACTGTGCCTGCCGGGGTAACCGGCCCGTACTTCGGGGATTATTATAACGAAGCGAATCTCGCGGACTTGGTACCGGTCGACCAGGTTGATACGACGACGCTGGTCGCGCCCGGTGATTACTACCACCGACGCGGAAGCGACCCGACAACCAACAGTGGTTGGAACTTCGTTTTCCCCGGACGCTATTCCGCGACAGCAACGATCGCCTCGGGCTTTGTCCTTGCAAGCGGCCCACCGATGGCTGGTAATCCGGACATGGGCGTGCTCACTGGCGGGGCGGCCGATCTGACTGGTGTGAACGGCACGGCCCCGACGTTCAGCACAGTGCCGGTCGTGCTCAATGCCAATAACATGGCCGGCCCCAATCCCCTGGACCCGACAACGCCCGCCGCGATCTTCGAACATCCATTCGGTGGATTTATGCGTGACGGCGACTTACTTCAGATCCCGTTCATTGGCAGTTATCGGATTCGCGCCTTTTCGCCGGGAAACACTGATCTGCCCGACTTTGTAGAAATGAACAGCGTCACGACCGATACCTCGCTGGCGCAGGACACCGATCCAGCGATTCAGCCCGTCGCCGGTGATACGTACAACACAGCGCCGCTGCGGGAACAACTTGGGCGCTTTTGCCCCGTCGGAGATCCGGGCGATTCGACAACGAATCCGCCCGTCACCCCGCCGACGATGGACTTTATTAACGACCCGGTCACCGGGCCGGCGAACTGGCACTATCATTGGGCTAAACGAATCTTTGACTACTTCACCATTCAGTCGCCTACGGATTTGTATTACCCCAACGCCGATCCTGCCGGCCCCGATCCAGTGAACTTAGCCGTTCGAGAAAAATACCCCCGGAATGGAACAACGCGTATCCCCGTGGCCATGAACACGATCGCCAACGCCGACCTGCTCGGCGTCGAAGGCAGGATCAACATCAACACCGCGCCGCTGCCGGTGCTGGCGCAGGTGCCGTTCGTCACGCCTACGGCGGTCGGTGTGGCGCCCGCGGTCACAGCAGCTAAGGCGATCCAGATGAATGCTGCAATTGCTCAGGCTATTATCGATTACCGTGACGGCACCGCTACAGTCCCGGGCAAGGGGCCTTTCCACTCCATCTTTGACTTGTACAAAGTCGCCGCGTTCCGCACTCAAAACGAAACGACCTTGAACCGGCCGGCCAACGATCCCCCGGGTCCGAACCAGGGAATTTTCTCGCCCAACGGATTGAAGACCCAAATCGCGCCCGTTATCGGCAACGGCGTGCGGTTCGATTTCAATGAGCGTTTTTTGCTGCTAAATAATATCAGCAACCTGATCACCACCCGGTCGGACACGTTCACCTGTTATGTCCTTCTGCAGGGCTGGCGGAACGTTGGGACGGCGACGCCGACATTGGCGGTGCAGCGGCGGGCGGCGTTCCTGTTGGACCGCAACGTCGTGACGCCGACGAACAATAAGCCTTTTAACTTTAAGGTGCCGACCGATTGATCGCGGGGGAGTAAAATTAAATGTAAATCAGGCCGCCTGCGGTCGCGGAGGTATTGCAGGCGGCTTTTTTTGCGCTTGTCTGTCGCCTGATTCTGCGAGGGAGAGCACTGCAGAATGGTTATGCGACTTATTCTTCCCTCGCAATTCCGCACGTTCAGATCGGTCGAGGATTTGACTTACCGCGGAGACGCCGAGGCGCTGAGAAAATCGCGAAAACAAGCGGGCGAGCAGCGCGGCCCGCACGCAAAAACAGACTTAAAAATTTGATCCGGGTCGACCTCGGTCTTCTCCGCGTCTCTGCGCCTCGGCGGTAAGCAATTTGCTTGGACGGCGAATCGCGGGGCGATCAGATGAAGACCGGTTTAGATCTTCTTCCGCATGAGGAAGGTCGCGAGGATTTGCCCACGTACGCCGACCGGTTCGGCGGCTTCGACGGTGAAACCGAAGTGTTCGAAAAACCCGACCGCGGTCAGGCTCGACCGCGTGTGCAGTTCGGTCGCTTGATAGGCGACGGCGGTCTGCTGCAGCTCGTTCAGAAGCCGGCGACCGATGCCCTGCCGCTGGTAGGCGTGGTGCACGTAGAGCATGTCGAGCAACCCGTCGGGTCCGAGTTCGATAAACCCGGCCGGCACTTCGTCGACGGTCGCGACCCAGCAGCGGTTGCGCGCCAACCGCTGGGACCACAGGTCGGCGTCAATGTTGTCCGGTGCCCAGGCGAGCGTCTGCTCGGCGGTGTAATCCCGTCGATTCACCGACCGCACCGTGCTGCGAAACAGCTCGATGAGCCGAAGCAAATCGTCCGGTGAATAAGGGCGAACGCGCAACATAAATTCTAGTTTCCGGCGGCCGTGACACTCGGTGTTCCGGGCGGAGTCAGATACCGGCCCGCGAGCTCGGGCTTGACTGCCAGATAGTATAACCGGCCGACGTTCAGTTCCTGCCCGGCCTGTTCACCGAGGCCCATGTAGATGTCACAACGCCCCGCGGCACGGATCGCGCCACCGGTGTCCTGGTCGAACATAAACCCGCGGAATTCCGAACTCCCGCCCTGTGGGGTGGGCAGCGGCGCGGTGAGAAACACCGGCATCGCGCGGGGGTAAACCGACTTGTCGGTCGCGATGGTTCCGAACGGCGTCACCGGCTGGTTCAGGCTGCCGAACGGACCGCCGGGCCGCTCACCGAAGAAAATTTCACGCGGGTTCAGCGACAAATATTTGTCCATCGACTCGGGGTGGGCGGAGAAGTAACGCTTCAATCCGGCGAGTGTCAGTTGCTTCTCGGAGATCACTCCGTCGGCGACCATCTGCCGGCCCGGGCTGGCATATTCGAGGCCGTTGTTACCGGTGTAGCCGACTTCATAAATTCGCCCGTCGGTAAGGCGAAGCCGCGCCGACCCCTGCACGGTGATGATGTAGGCCGAGAACCGGTCGGGAAGCCAGCACAGTTCCTGCCCGTCCATGGCGTGTTCGAGTTCGATCTGCTTGCGGGTGTAACAGGGAACGCTGGACCCGTCCGGCAATTGCCTGTGTGCGTGCAGGCCGTCGGGATCAATCACCAAGTCGGCCGGCCGTTTGTACAGCGGATACTGAAACTGTCCGGTGCGGGTCGGGCTCGCATCATAGGTCGGCGTGAAATACGCCGTGAACAAAACGTCTCCGGTGTAGTTCCCGGTGTTCGGGTTTAGCCCGCCGATGCTTTGATAGACGTCGAACGTGCTGCGGATCGTCGCGTCGAACCGGCGGCCGTTGTCGTTGGCGGGGCTCTTAAGTTCCGTGTCGATCACCTGTTTCATAGCCAGCAGCGACGCGACCGCGCGGTCGTGTGTGACGTCCTGGTACGGAAAAAAGTGCTGGCTGCTGGGCGTCCTGAGATAGGCCAGACTGTGGTCGATCGCTGTGTCCAACCGGGGCAGATTGAAGGCGGTCGCGGCGGCCGAAAAATCAGGATCTTGATCCTGCGGTAGTTTTCGAAGCGCCAGTTCGCCGGGCGCGAGCTCGTGGCTATAGTTGACCGGTTGTGGCGGTGGTGTGGGCGATTGACACCCGCCTGCGGTGACAGAGATTAAACAGCAGGCTGAAGAAAAAAGTCCCGCAACGCTTCTGATGGTCATCCGTGAATCCTCAGTTGACGCGACACAGCTGCGATCATAAGTGGTGGCGGTGTCGCTTCAAGCGGCGGCGGTCGGTGTAATCAGCCGTGCGGGTTCTGTTTTCAGATATTTTTCCGGGAAGTGGAACCCGCCGAAATGCGCCGGTGATTTCGGCGTCTGTACAAGACAGTAGAAGCCCCCGGTTCCCAGGAGCAAGTCCCATGGCATCCCGTCGTCGAATGAAAAAGCGTTTTACTGGCAAACTATTCGAATCGCTCGAAATCCGGCTGATGTACGCGGTGCACAACACGTCGTTCGACGTGACACAGCTGACCCAGTTGCGGAGCGACCCGAATTACTCGTCGATCATCGGCACCGGTGTCGGGATTGCCGTGCTCGACACCGGCGTGGACGCAAAAAATCCGGACCTGTCGGGGCAGGTCAAGGCGTATTACAACGCGGTGGAAAACGCGATCCCCACGTCGATCACCTCCAGTTCGGTCGCCAACGCGAAAGACAAAGACGGGCACGGCAGCCACACGTCGGGCATTGCCGCGTCGGCCGACCCGAGCATCGGCGTCGCCTACGGGGCGAGCCTGGTCGACGTGAAGGTGATTGCCGACAGCGGTGAAACGCAGCTCGGCGGCGACCCGCTGCTCCGCGGGCTCGACTTCGTTCAGCAGTTCGCGACGCAGTTCAACATCAAAGTCGTCAGCATGTCGCTGGGGGAATCCAACTCCAGCGGCGGGATCAACGAAAACACCGTGCAAGCCGCCGACGACATCTCCCGCGAAATTCAAACTCTCGAAGGGCTCGGCATCACAGTGGTGTCGGCCGCGGGCAACAGCTACGCGAACAGCCCGGTTCCGGGTGAAAGCTACCCGGCCGTCGTGTCGACTATCAGCGTCGCCAGCACGTGGTCCGACACCGGCTCGGGGTACGACTTCAACACCTATGCCTACGGCACCGGCAACGACAGCTGGGCCGCGACCGAAAGCTCGGCCAAGCCCGACCAGTTCAGTGCTACCAGCCAGCGGAGCACGCTGGGCAACCAAGTCGTCGCGCCGGGCGTGAACATCTACAGCGACTGGAACGGCAGCTCTACCGACAACAGCGGCAACGACCTGCTGCACAACACGCTGTCGGGCACGAGCATGGCGACGCCGTTCGTGTCGGGTCTGGTCGCGCTTATGCAGCAGGCGGCCGTCACCTACGGCGGGCAATACATCACCGACCCGGCCGAGGTATTGAACATCATCAAAGAAACGTCGGACGTCATTCAAGACCCGACGATCGCCGGCGACACCCGCGTGCCGATCAGCAACGGGTCACTCACCGGCGGGCGTTCGCAGCAACTGCCGGGCACCGGGAACAGCTACGACCGCGTGAACGTCTACAAGGCGATCCAGGCAGTGAAGGCATTGTTCAGCGGGACCGTCGGCACCGAAGACACCAACGACACGATCGCCGACGCGACCACGGTGCCGACCCTGAACGGCACCTCCAACTTCACCGAAAGCGGCGTCATCGGCACCGACGGTCTGAACAAGGTCGGCGCGAACGACGTCGACGTCTACAAACTGGTGCTCGGCGAGACCGGCACGCTGAGCGCGATCCTGGCCGACACCAACGGCGGGACCAGCTTCACCGCCGACGTGCGGCTGTTCGACAGCGCGGGCAACCCGCTGGCGATCGCGACCGGCACAAGTTCGGCCGGGTATCCGACGTTGACGACGGCCAACCCGCTCGCGGTCGGGACGTACTACGTCGGTGTGAGCAGTGCGGGCAACGCGGCGTACCACATCACCGACGGCACCGCCGCCGCGGGCGGGAACACCACCGGTGATTACACGTTGACGCTGAGCATCTCCAACCCCGACCCCAACGGCGTCCCCCAGGGCGCGGTCGCGGTCGACCTGACCAACCCGAACTTCGTCGACTCGCAAACACAGGTCGTCTCGAATGTTTACAACGGCACGCTGGGATCGGACCCCGCGCCGACCGGGTCGAGCACCCGCATCACGGTCGCCAACGGCGACGTCGACATGTTCAAGGTGATCGCCCCGGACACCGGCGTGCTCACCGCGACCGCCGACACCTCGGCCTATGCGTTCACCGGCGCCGACACCTACATCGAACTGCTGGACAGCAACTTCAACGTGCTGGCATCGAACGGAAAACGCTCGAACTCGCCGTCCAGCAGCCAGGTGAATTTCGACGTCACGGTCGGGTCGACGTATTACGTCGCGGTGACGACTTACGCGAACCGCAACTTCAGCCCCGTCGATCCGTACAGCCGAGTACAGGGCAGCACGTCGACGCAGACGCAATATGACACGTACCTGACGTTCGACAACGGCAACACCAACGGCACGGCATTGCTCGCCACACCGGCAACGGTCGGCCACGTCGTCACTGGCAGCATCAGTTCCAGCGACCCCGCGATGGGGTCCGACGGGGGTGCGAAATACGTCAACTGGTACACCTACGCCAACAACACCAACGTGACTGCTTTGCTCGATCTGACCGCCACGTCCACCACGACCGGGTTCGCCCCGAACCTGCAGTTCTGGACGCTGTCGTCCGACGGCAGCAGCATCACCCAGGTCGGCGGGATCACCGGGTCGGGCCAGAGCCTGATCTATTCCGTCACACCGGGCCAGACGATTTATGCGTCCGTCACCGGGGCGGGAAATTCCAACTTTAATTGGTACTCGCTGGGCAGCGGCAACGGGGGTCAGACCGGGGCGTATTCGCTGGCGTCGTCGCTGCTGGCGACCAACGCGGTGTCGACGCTGAACGACAACTCGATCGACTTCGGCACCCCGACCGCCATCACCGCCGGTTCCGCGGTCTCGGGAAATCTCGGCACAGATAACGGCCTGATCGTCGGCGACACCGACATCGACCTGTACAAGTTCGTCCCCACCACCAGCGGCGCGTTCGACGTCCGCACCGACACGTCGCAGGAAGGAAGCGCCGACACCTACCTCCGCCTGTTCGACTCGGCCGGGAACCAGATCGCGGCTAACGACAACGCCACCAACGCGACCACCGGGAGCTTCGTCCGCGCGACGCTCGTCGCCGGGCAGACGTATTACATCGGCGTCAGCGGGTCGGGGAACTCGGCCTACAGCGCGGTGACCAACACCGGCGCGGCCTCGGGCGCGACCGGCAATTACGTGCTCGCGATCGCCGCCGCGACGTCGCCCGCGATTTCAATCTCGACCCCGTCTCCGGTCTCCCCGTCGCTGGGCGGGACGTCGGTCGGTTTCGTCGTGTCACTGGACTTCGCGTCGACCGCGTCAGTTACCGTCAACTACGCTACCGCGGATGGTACCGCAGTCGCCGGCACCGATTACACCACCACGGCCGGAACACTGACCTTCGCGCCGGGCGAAACGTCTAAGACGATCACGGTTCCGATCCTGCTGAGCACTGCCGGATCGGGGGACACGACGTTTACAATGAACCTGTCGTCGCCCAGCAGCAATGCCGTGTTGAACGGCGGGCAGTCGACCGGCACGATCAACAACGCGCCCGTGACGAAGCTTTCGTTCAACGCCAAGACCCACGCGACGTATACCGACAGCAACGGAAAGAAGGTGACCGTCACGCTCCGCGGGCCCGGCAGCGGTGTGGTGTCGGTCGTCGGCACGACCGCGAGCCTGGTCGAAATTTCCGTCACCGGCAGCACCAAGGCGTCGCACCTGGTCGTCTCGACCAACGCCGTCTCGACCGACATCGGCGGCATTCAAGTCACCGGTTCGCTGGCGAGCCTGAACGCGCCGCGCGTAAAGCTGCAGGGTGATTTGACCCTCAGCGGAACGGTCGCGTTGCTGGTGCTCGCCGGCGCGAGCGGGGACCACACGCTGACGATCCAGGGCAGCGACGCATCCGGCGTGCTGCTGCTCGGGAACGTGGCTGACCTGTCGGTGAACTCGGCCGAGCCGTTGAAACTGGTCGCGGCGGACCAGTGGACGAACCTGAGCACGACCGATCTGGTCACCGCCCCGTCCGTCGGATTTCTGAGCAGCCGGGTCGATTTCGGCGCGTCGCTGGCGATCGGTCAGGGCGGGGTCGGCACGGTCCGTGTCGACGGGACAATCACCCAGGGCGTGTGGAACATCGCCGGGTCGGTCGGGACGATCTCCGCCGCGTCGACCGCCGTCGCGTGGAAGGCGAACATCACCGGCAGTGTCAACGCCTTGCAGGTGAACGGAAACGCGAGCGGCGACATCACCGCGGCGTCGCTTCACGCGGCCCGCGTCCGGGGTGATTTCTCTTTGGCCACCCTGACGCTCACTGGCGGGGACACGGCGAAAAACCCCTCACTGGGCATGTTCTCGGTCGGCGGGACGATCACCGGCTCGACGGTTCGCACGGCGGCGAATATCAAATCGGTCCGCACCGGCGCGATTGCGAATTCGACGGTCTTTGCCGGGGTGAGCCCCGCGGTCTCGACGGCCGTGACCGCCGCGACAGACTTCACGACGTCGGCTTCAATCCTGTCGTTTGTAGTCACGGGCGTGAAAGCCGGCACGTTCGCGGTGACCCATTCGGACGTGGCCGCGTCGGAAATCGGCAAGGTCTATGTGACCCGGGTGGATACGACCGCCGGCGGCGCGGTGTCGGACATTACGACGCAAAGCCTCGCGAGCTTCGCCGAGGTTCAACCCAAGACGGCCACGTTGACCTGGAACTCGAAGAAACCCAAGAGTGATCTGACGACGGCCGGCAACCTGGCGGTCACGTTGCTGTGACGGCCGGGACTGGGAAGCCGCGGGTGAATGCCCGCCGGCCTGAAGGCGGACGGCGCGGCGATCGAAAAGCGATCAACCACGTTTCCACTAAGAAACGAACGTAAATCAAGAGGAACAATCGGTGATAGCCGAGGCCGGGAGGCCGCGGATCGAACCGGTCGGTGCGCGATTCATTGATCGACCCCCGCCCTCCCGGGACGCGGCTGTTAAAGACCACGGGGGTTTGTTGCGTTCGATACAATCGCTTTGTTGACGACCGCTGCGTTACCCGGCCCGCCGGGTTCTGGGGCGGGTCGACTTGACGGCATACAACCGTTCGTCGGCGAGCTTCAGCAGTTTCTCCGGGGTCGGTTCGGTCATCTCCTGCATCGCGCAGGTCCCGATCGACAGGGTGGGCGGTATTGCGACCCGCATCGGCCGGGTGAGTTGCTCCACCAAGGATGCGATGCGGTCGGCCATGCCCTGCCCGGCTTTCACGTGACAGCCGTCGAGCAGGACGACGAACTCGTCCCCGCCGCAGCGGAACGCCTGATCCCCGCCGCGGATGCTCGACCGGATGATCTGCGCGATCGACTTCAGCAACTCGTCGCCGGCGGCATGACCCAGCGTGTCGTTCAGGCCTTTGAAGTGATCCACGTCGACCATCAACACGCAGGCATCGGTGCCGCTGATGGTGTTCTGCTCGACCACCTTGGCCAGTTCCAGGTCGAGCCCCCGGCGGTTGAACAGCCCGGTCAGGGCGTCGCGGGTGGCCTGCACCTGCAGCGAACCGATCTTGCGCTCGAGTGATTCAGTCTTGCTCGCGATGCGGTGCCTTAATTCGAGGTTGGTCTTGGCGATTACCGCTTTCTGCTGTTTCAGGTCGGTCAGTATTTCCTTGAGCACGGTGACCAGGGGCGCGAGCCCGCCGTTCACGCCCGACAGTTTATTTAATTCTTCCAGCGGCACCTGCCCTTTGTGCACGTCACTGGCCACCCGCGCCACTTCCCGCGCCGGACCGGACCACATACACAAATGGTAAACCGCGACCATGGAAATGATCGGCGCCCAGCTGAACAGCACGTTGACGATCCGCGCCCAGCTCGAAGCCGCCGTGGTCTGGTCCGCAGCCCATTCGATCGTTTCGGCGGCGGCAAACAATCCCCCGACCGTAAACAACGCGGCGACGATCCAGAAACGCTTGTGCTGATTGAGGCTGCTCATCCGTGTCTGTATCGGATGCCGGGGCCGCGACTTTACGTCGGGGCCCCGGCGGCCGTCCGGTAATGCCTCAGGGTTGGTGCTAAGTTCGCCGGGATTCTGAGAGATTTTAGCAATATTTAATATCCGGCCCGGGGTCGAAAGCGGGCCGAAAAAATGACGATAACTCTTTTAAGTACCAATCCGAACCGTCCACGAAGGAGTTGTTGTCGATGCCCGAAGTCACTACCGCTTTAAATCCATCAATATTATTAGTCGAAGACGACAAGGCGATTTCCACCGCCGTGCAGACGTTGCTCGCACATTACGGTTACGAAGTGACCCTCGCACGGACGCTGAACGAAGCTAAAAAGCTGATTCAGAACAACCCGGCCTTGGTAATATTGGACCTGATGCTGCCCGACGGTGACGGGCTCGATCTGATGGAACGCATGCGGGCGACCGGTTCGAAGGCGCGCGTCATCATACTGACCGGCAGCGTCGACCCGGACCACGAACGGCGGATGAAGCGATTGAAGCCCTCCAAATATTTTCGCAAACCTTTGAATTTTTTCGAATTGCTCGAGGGGATTCGCGCCGAGATAGAAGACATGTCCGCCAAGCGTGATCCGGGCGAGAAGACTCTGATCTGATTCGAAAAGGCCCGCCATGACCAAGACGCCGGTTGCCCCGATTGCTTCAAAGGCCTCGGCCTCTTCTGCGAGCGGCGCGACAGGCACCGCCGAGGCGGAACGCCCCAGCCTGTTGCTTCTGGAAGACAATCAAACGACGGCCGACGCGCTGGAACAATTGCTCACGCATTATGGCTACGACGTTCACGTGGCCGGCACGCTGCTCGAGGCGATGCCCCTGCTAACGGCAGTTCCGAAGTTTGCCGTGCTCGACCTGCTGCTGCCCGACGGGGGCGGCGAGCGGATTCTCGAACTGATCCGACGCCGCAAACTGCCGACCCGCGTGGCGGTCGTCACCGCCTGCCGTGAGCGCGACCGGCTCAATGACGTCATCCGCCTTAAACCCGACTGCATCCTGTCCAAGCCGCTCGACTTCCTAAAGCTGCTTGATTTCCTCCGCGCGACCGCGACGGTGGGATAGAGTTGAAGAGCCTTTCAGACGCCGCTTCTGAGGTACCCCGAAGAGGCGGGTTAATATCAAAAGCTTCGTTTAGCGGCTGTCCCGCAGGGACGCCTTTCGCCGGGAAAAGCGTCCCTGCGGGACAGCCGCTAAACAGGAATTCCCGGCAGCAACATCCGGAGTGTAAATCAGAACCGGCGTCTCTTAAAACTGAGCGTCGTTCGACGCACTCAAACTCGTGATCTTTTCCAACGCTCCGTCGTGGCCGACGGGAGCTGCGTCAACAACGCGGCCAGCAGGATCATCCCCCCTCCGGCCCAGCCGCGGACGCCGGGGATTTCTTGGAGAAAGATCCAGCCGAACACCGCCGCCCAGAGTGGCTCCATCGTGTAGAGGACCGCCGCCTGCGACGCCGGGACCCATTTCTGCCCGAGGGTTTGAAACCAGGTGGTGGCGGCGGTCGCAAACAGCCCGAGATAGATGATCGCCGGCCACGGGATCGGCTGGTGTGACACGCCGGTGTGCACGGTCCACATTGCGCTGATGATGACGACAACCCACAGGTGCGCGGCGGTCAACGCCCGGCTCGGCAACGCGCGGGTGAACGCTTCCAGCCGGGTGATGTAAATAGCCCAGGTGATCGCGCAGGCGAGGGTCCACAGGTCGCCCCGGTTGGGGGCGATGCGGTCGTAGCTGAGCAGCAGCACACCGACCGCCGCCGTGACGGCCGCGAGCCAGACCACCGGCCGGGTCGACCGGCCGAGCAGGCCCGCGAACACCGGCACGAAGATCACGTGCAGCGACGTGATGAACGCGCTGCGGTTCACGGTCGTGTAGTTCAACCCAATGGTCTGCGTGGCGAACCCGGCCCAGAGCAGCACCCCGAGCTCGGTCGCGGCGAGCCATAACTTTTTCCCCGAACGGAGAAACGGCGCGAAGACCAGCCCCGCGAGCAGAAATCGGCCGAGTACCAACTCGCTGGCAGGAAAACCCGGCAGCGTTGTTTTCACAACGACGAACGTGGTGCCCCAGAGAAACGTGGTCAACGTCAGCAGCAGCGTGCCCGGGGAAATGTGGCGGAAAAGTTTCAAGCGTTGTTTCGAGCGGGGTCGGGTCCACGGCGGTTCCACCGCAGCAGGTCTCATTCAGATGAACTGTGAAGAGCTACCTGAAGTCTATACCGATTGCGACGACCCCGCGAGCCCGGGAAGAACCTCCGACGGCGGTGTCGTCGATCGCGTGTGAACCCCCAGCGCGCCGCGGTGGTCCAGCGCGTGCGCGACGCCGGTCAGGATCAACTCCCCGGCGATTGTCCAGAGTCTTAGCAACCCGCTCAGAAATGTGAGAAAGCTGACCAGCACCGCTTTGTTCGAAAACTGATGGCGGACGTAATCCGGCAACGCGAACCGCATCGCGGCGACGAACACGGCCTCCCGCACGCCTAGCCCGCCGGGATTGAGCACCGCCAGAAAACCCGCGCACCACGCCAGGCAATACGCGCCGGCGACGACGTACCATTTGCCCCAGTGCAACCCCAGCGGCGGCGCGACGATCAGGAACACCGCGACGCTCTGCAACAGTAAACCGAGGATATTCCAAGTCAGCAGTTTCGACAGTTCGAATCCGGACAATCGGTTGACCAGCGCCGGTTTTTTCAACCGGGCCATCAACCGGTTCATCGAACCGTAAAATATACGAGGATGCAGAGCCAGCGCGAGCAAAGGCACCATCGCGGCAAGGATGAACATCCACAGCCGGGCCGACCCGTGAATGTTCTTGAACCCGAAAATCACCAGGCACGTGACACCGAGCAGAATGTTGGCCAGCAGAAAGATCACCAGTTCGAGCACTTGGCTGGCGGCACAGACCGGGCCCGACACGCCGTACGGTTTGACCAGGTACACCCGGCCGGCGACCTGCCAGACCACGCCGGGGAGGTACCGCGCCATTTCCGACGCCGACCAGACCCGCGTCGCCGGCGCGACCGGCAACCGGTGCCCGAACCCTTTGAGGATTCGCCGCCAGACCAGCGCGCGAAAGGCGAACAGAAAGACCGCGAACAGCACCGACGCGACCGTGAAGTTGACGATGCTGATCTGCCCCGCCCGGTCCTTCACGTCGGCCCAGTGCAGCGCGATCTTGTGGATCATCCACCCGAAGATCGCGCCGATAAGCAGCAGACTCGCGATCGGCCGCGCCCACGGCTTAACCCGTGTCCAGAAGGATGTCGATGAAGCTGGTTCTATCGAGTGCATGAAAAAAGTCCGCCGGCCGATCGAAAGCATATCACGCTATCGGCCCGCCCCGCCCCGCGGGCGTACAAAACCATACGGCCGGGCGGATGAAACGTTGCCGGTTGCGGTACACAAGAAAACCTTCGATCATTACCGTTCGGGAACGAAGCACGACAAGGAGCTACGTATGCTTAAAGCGACCGATTCACTCACCGGCAAAACGGCTGTTCCCGCAAAGATGATCGAGAAGCATGACGCCGTACTAAAGCTCATCGAAACGTTCTGTCGCGAACAACTGAACAATGAGTACCTCGTCCAGTGCAGGCGACTACTGGGTTTGTTGGCCCGCAAACGACCCTCGCCCCTGGTGAACGGCACGCCGGCAGCGTGGGCGTGCGGAATCGTCCGGACCCTCGGCTGGGTTAACTTTCTGGACGACCCTTCCCAGAATCCGCACGTGAAAATGACCGCCGTCGACAAAGCGTTCGGCGTTTCATCCGGCACCGGTCAGTCGAAATCCAAATTGATCCGCGATTTATTGAAAATCTTCTCCTTCGACCCCGAGTGGACTTTACCCAGCCGCATGAATGACAACCCAATGGTCTGGTTGATTCAAGTCAACGGGATGATCGTGGATGCCCGGTATGCTGCAAGAGAAGTTCAGCAAGCCGCGTTCGAGCAAGGCGTGATTCCCTATATTCCGACGGAGCAAGACAGCAATTCCACCGAGTAATCAAAATACGGCAGCGGATCGAAGCCGAAGGAACTAAAGGGAACTGTCCCCTGGGGGGGTCAATCGAACCACTGGTAGCGTCGTTCGTTCTAATCTGAAGCCGGTGGATCCTTCAAATTGACATTGGCTTAGTATCTTAAGTTAGCCGAGACACCAGTGACGACGGTGGTAGTGGTTCTGAATATGAAACCCAAGCAATTTCAAATAAATACTTCATCGCTGATTTTGTTGTCTTTAATGAGTGCGCCGCTGCTCACGTGGTTCATTTTTGGTACCGCCCAATCCCCTTCGACTCACAAAAGTGGAAGAATGAAATCGAGCGTCGGCCTCAGATGGAACGCGATCTTGAACGCAGGATGAAGCAAGAATCATGGACCAGACAACAAATTTTAAGTGAATTAGGAAGAGACCGTAGCGACTGTCCTCATCCAAAGGGTTATGATTGCACCTGCCGCGAAATTCACTATATTTTTGATAGTGGCCATCTCTTGGAAATTTGGATTGCCGACGACGGATCTGTTACCCCTGAGGTCGTTGAACTGGACTAAACAAAAAATGATCGTCCACCGTTCGTGGGGAAGGCAAGCCTTCTTAATCTTGGGTTTTGTTTCATTTCACCGAGGGAGAATAAAATGTCAGCAGGCATCGAATCATTAGAAACCCGGACCCTGTTCTCGGCCGACCCCGCGGCGGTCACGGCGCTTCTGGCCGAGGGGAAGACGTTCGCGGCCGACAGCCGCGCGGTGCTGGTCGCCGACGCGGCGGGGCTGAAGTCGATCGCGGCCGAGATCCGCGCCGCCAAGCTGACCAAATCCGACGCGACCGGGCTGAAAGCCCTGAAGACGGCCAACGCGGCCGACCTGAAAGTGTTCGCCAAGGCGGTCAAGTCGGTGAATCTGGTCGTCACCGCTGACACGAAAAGACTCGCCGCCGCCGGAGCGGCGGCTTCTAAGAAACCGACCGACGTGAAGCTCGCGGCCAAGGTCCTTGCGTTGAAAACGAAACTGTCATCCGACGCGGCCGCGGCGCTCGTGGCGCTCAGGGCCGCCGACGGCAAGCTGGTCGTCGACGATGCCGCCACTGCGTCGGCCCTGCCGGGCGTCGCCGGCACCGCCAACCTTGTCGTTAACGGCGGTTTCGAATCGCCCAACGTCGGTAACGGCACACAAGGCGAAACCAACCTCGGCAGCCCCGGTTCAGGCATCTACGAATATTACAAGTCCGGCACCCAGCCCGGCGTTCCCGTGCAGAGCGCGCCCATCGACGGCGCCTGGCAACTGGCGTCCGGCAGCGTCGAGGTGCTTGGCAACGACCCGACCATCCTCTCCCCGTCCTCCAGCACCGGTTACTTCCAATGGGTCCCCACCGAAGGCGTCCAGTCCCTGGATTTGGACGGCATCAGCGCGGGCGCGATCTACCAGGACGTCCCCACCGTGGCCGGGCAGCAATACACGATCACGTTTTCAATCGCGGGCAACCCGGGCGCGGGAACCGCGGTCAAGACCGTGCAGGTGACGGCCGGGTCGGCGTCCCAGGCGTTCACCTTCGACACCACCGGTAAAACTCCCTCGAACATGGGCTGGACGCAACAGACGCTGGCGTTCACCGCCACCGGCAGCACCACCCGGCTGCAGTTCGCCAGCCTGGACGACGCCAACAGCGCCGGCGGCCCGGCTCTCGACGGCATCAGCGTGGTCGCGACGCCCGCCACCGCCCAAAGCAAACTGACCACCGCCGTCAGTACCTACAACACGACACTGTCGGCCGCCGTCCGGCGGCTGAACGACGACGCGACGGCAACGCTGACGACGAAAGTCGGCGATGTGATAGCGGCGTATTCATAAGCGGCCGAGTTTCCCGAAAAAAAGAGATTCGAATCCCACTTGATTCACGCGAGACAATGAAATCTTAGCCGCGCGGTTTTAGCCCGCGGACGATCGCCGATCCGCGTCAATTCCCGCCCCTCCGCGGGCTGAAGCCGATCGGCGTGGCCGAGCTTGGCAAAACCAACGCGTCCGGGCTGAAGGTCCTGAACCCGGCCGACTGACGTCAGTTTATGATCGATTTGGCCCGCGCCGGCCGGGCCGTCTTTGTCATTTCTTAACCTGCGTCGGCGACGATGCGATCATGCGGCGACCGATCGCGACGCTGGCTTTGGTCTGTCTGCTGGTAAGCGGGTCGTCTGCCCGGACGCCGGCCACACGGCCGGCGATTCTCGTCACGGTGTTGGGCCAGCAAACCTGCGAAAAACTCGGCGCGTGCCAGGGCGCGTCGGAAAACAACGGATTTATCTACCTGTACGGCGACGCCAGCCCCGGCACGATCCGCCAATACACAGCAACGCCCGGTCCGGTCCCCCACCTGGAGTTCACGGGCCTCGAACTATCGCTGACTAAAAACGGCGTGAATCTGATCAATCATCCGACGGGCCTTACATGGAATCCGCGATTCGGGACCTACCTGGGTAACACGATCACCGCGACCAAAAAGGGGACGATTTACCATCTGGATTGGCCGAAACTCCTGGCCGAAAAAAATCTGGACCACGCCGTGTTGAGCGTGGTCGACGACGACCTGGCATTGCAGGGGTGCAGGCCGGAGTTCGTCCGCCGGGGTGACCAGTGGTTCCTGGCAACTGCCGACTATGGGAACATCAGTAATGCGGTACGAATCTACGATCCGGTCAGGCTGGCCACGGCACACAAGACGAGCGACGCGGGCGTGCTCGTCGAGCGGCACCCGTGCCTGCCGTTCGTCCAGCAGCTGCACTGGATCGATTCCCGCCACACGCTGATGGTGGTCCAGAATCAGGTCGTCGGCCGCCGCTGGCGCCTGGTGCCGGCCGACCTCTGGCACACGCCCGACCTTCGCAGCCTCCCACCGTACGATGATTTGCCCTACGCCAACGAACTCGAAGGCTTCAGCATGATCGACCAGGACCACTGCCTGCTCGTGACCAGCTCGCGTCAGAACAATTGCACGGTGGGAAAAATCGTCTTCAACGAGAATGACTCACTCCGCCGACCGGGCGAAGACCATCGCAACGACCCTTGATGGGTTTCCCGACCTCGGCCAACGCACCCTTCTTGGCTCCCCCCAACAAAAACGCCTTTGAGCTTTGACCGCGTTGCGTTCACCGCCACCGGCGCCCGGCTACAGTTCGCCAGCCTGGACGGTGCATTTTAGTTCAGGGAGCTTAAAAATCGTGCTTCCGTATCATCCCACAGCTCTTCATCAAGCCGACGCTCCTCATAAGCGTGCCAGTAACGCGTCGTATTCGGCATGACTACCGATGAAAAACCAAACAATCGTCTCGCCCTCTCTTTGCCCGATCGCGCGGTAATCGTCTGTAACTCGGACGGACCAAATGTCCGGGTGCGGGGGCAGCTTCTTGAACTCCAGACCACGGTGGGAGGGATCGGTCTTAAAAAGTCGGTAGGCTCGCCGGGACTGCTATTGAATTCATTTGAGCAGGTTTGCGAACTGACGGCGGAAGCGAGCGTTAACGTGAGATGTCACAGCTGCTCCGGATTCAACTCCGACGTACGTCCGGCATGGAAATCTGCTCGCGCCTCGTCGGCGAGCTTCCTTAGCTTTTCGGCATGCTGGATCGACGTAGCCGCCCAGCGGTGATCGGCCTCGATCTCGGACAGCACGAAACCGGCGACGGCGTACTGCTGCTCTTCGGGCAGGGATCGCAAGGCCTCTACGGCTTTTTCCATCAGTCTAGTCATGACTTAAAGCATATCAGCTTTGAAGACGGCTGATCGAACCTTGCCTCGGGTGATGTTTTTCCAAGGTTTGGTGCGTCCATTTTTACGTCTTTCACTCCCCGGGCGTAAGAGGCTTTGAAACCACTGATCGCCAGAAGTTGGCGTTCGCGGTGAAACTGAACGATGTAAACAGCTTACCCACATCGAGGCGTCGGAGAACTGCGATGAACGCCAGCACACTTCCGAGGATGCAAATGGGAGGTCGCTGCATGGTGAGAATGCCCGTCTTGTCAGATAGCCTATCGCTGCAGCCCGGCAGCTATCGACTGGCGATTAAAGCGCCTTCCGGCGGAGGGGCTCCAAACTTGGATTAATTCGGCTCTCGCGGGCGAAGCGGGGAAGCCAGCCGACCGCCGGCTTCGGGCGGCTCGCGGGGTCTCATGCCGGTTGCTTAGAGGACGGCCCTAGGAGGGTCAGGCGGTAGGCCTCGAGCTCGTCGTGAAATACGCGGACGTAGTCGAGCGGACCTTCGGCCATGACGGCGAACAGCCGCGGGTTGACGGGCAGCACTTCGTCGCGGAGCGACGTCAGGGCACGTTGCATCCTTTCGAGCTGCTCGAATGTCTGCCGAAGTTCGGTGTCATTTTTGATCATACCGCAACCTCAGTAACCCCTTCCGCCGGCCGATTTCTCCACGCACCTGGGCAAAGAACGCAAGATATTCCCCGTAAACTTTGGACGAATGCATCGCCACCAACACGTCAAAACCGTAGATCTTACGAGTCTGCCGAGTCGACAAAACATTGTACTCAAAAGGCCGAAGCTCTGCCGAATAATCACGTTCTGCTTTGAGGACGAGAATCAGATCGACGTCGTTTGGGTCTGATTTGGCGGTGACGAAACTCCCGTCGATGATGATTTCGGAAATCAGGCCGGTGGCCCATGCGTCTTGGATAAGGGCATCGAGTCTATCGAACAGCTTTGGCCGGCGGTCGGTCGTTTGGAAGACACCAAAACGTTTGCGTACCTCATTAAGAGTGCAGTCATGAACGCCTTGCGGTAACAGCCCGACAGAATCAAAATCGGGAATCGGCATGACGCCAGACTAACCGTCGGTATCGGTAAGGAAAGTGATGGTAATAGAGAGTAGCTGAGGAGGAATGAAATAGACGAAGGTGTCCACCGCGTGCGCTGCACGGCACGAAGTTCCGGCAGTCGGGCCGCGAATGCATTAGTGGTTCGCCCATAAATATCAACACAGCATTAACTTAAGGTTCAATCCTAGTTCGATATGCGACATTGGCTGTTCAAGTTTTGATTTCGGGCAAGATGGGTAATTTTTACCCAGAATCGCGGCCCGGTGGCTTCCGCTCACAATACTCACATCTCCGGCGGGCGCAGGTCTTTAGTGTCTGTCGGCAGTCGGTCGCGGTGCAGGTCGGTCCACATGGCGGCTTCGCCGTCTAGGGGGCTTTGGATGTTGTAGGCTTGGTAGGCGAGCATCTCGCCGATGCGGACGACCAGGTCGATGAGGCGTTCGCCGGCGGTCCAGTGGTCGCCGACGCAGATGCTGGCGGGGTCGATGTTGGGGTGGAAGATCGGCGTGAGCATTTTGCACTTGGGGCTCAGGCGGGGGTATTCGCTGGTGAGTTGGATTTCGATCGAATGGGTGCCGCGGGGGACGGGGTCGGCGTCGGGGCCGCGTTCCAGGCTGTTAACGGTGTAGTCGACGCGGTAGGCCTCGGGCGGGTTCCCGGCCAGGGGGGTGACGCGGATTGGGGCGAAGTCCTTGAACATCTGGGCCATCGCCTCGGCGTCGGCGCGGAGCCGGCGGGTCCGCATGGGGATCTTCGAAACATTCTCCGGGGCCGACTCGGTGATGGTCTCAGTCGGGACTTCACCTGCGGCCGGGGTGGGCACGGTCAGGAGGGTGCCGCAGACTTTGCATTTGGCGGTTCGTCCCGCGAAGGTCTCGGGGACGCGGAACGCTTTGCCGCATTTGGTGCAGGTAAAGGTGATCATCTTAAATCTTAAACGGCAGGTGCCGGGCGTTGAAATATCGGATGTCGCTGAAGACCAGACCGGCGGCGATCCCGATCAGGCAGATGACGATCGCCAGCAGCGGCATGGTTTTGTTGACCCGGCCGCGGGCGACCAGGATCAGGGACCAGACCGCGACGACGGCGGCGGGGATGCCGAAGGCGATCACGCCGAGCACGCTGGCCAGCACGCTCGCGGCGACGGCGATCAACCCCCAGGGGGCTGGCGCGGCTGCTGAACTCTCGGGCGAGGCGGCGGCGGTATCTGAATCCGTTTCCTCGGGGGTCGTATCAGTCGTGGATTCCTGAACTGCGTGGGGGATCGCGGCCGATTGGGCTTGCGGGTTAAGGATGTTGACCTGCGTGCAGCCGTAGGACGAACAGCCGTAATTTTCCTGCCAGCACTCGGTGTGAAAGTGCATCGCGCACTCGGGGCAGGTGGTCATCCGCTCGTTGGGCTGGATCGACGAGTGACAGACCGCGCAGCGGTGGAGTCGGGTCTTGGGCTTTTCGGGCGACGGCGGCGCGGCGGGGGCGGCTGCAGCCACAGGCGTGGCGGTCATTCGAGGTTTTGCCCGGGGCGCGTCAGGTTTGGCGGTTGCCGTTCGCGACGATGCCGCTCGCGGCGACGCTGCCGATTTGGGTTCGAAGGCCGGGTAAAGATCGGGAACGGTAACGGGCTTTTTGCAGTGCCGACAGAGGCCGCGTTTGCCGGCCAGGTCGTTGGCGACCCACAGCGGTGAACCGCAGGTGCCGCAGTCGAACAGGATGCCGGAGGTCTTGACGTTTCCGTCCGGCGGGGACAGCTCGACCGGACGGGCGTCCCGCGGGAGCGTGTCGGCCAGCTGAAACCGGATGCCGACCGCGCCGACCTGCAGTTCGTCACCGTCGTGAAGGGCCTGGCGGTAGACCTGTTTGCCGTTGACGAAGGTGCCGGTCTTGCTGCCGGCGTCGGTGACGACCCAGTCGGGGCCGTCGCGGTCGACCCAGGCGTGGAGCCGGGAGACGCTGGGGTCGGACAGGATCACGCCGTGGGACAACCGCCGGCCGATCAGCACGCGGCGCGTGAGCAGGCCCGCCTGGAGTCCGTCGGGGGAGTTGTGAGCGAGGAATGCCATGTGGGGGTTACGGGGTCGGGACGGGTGATCGAGCCGGGGTCACGCCTTGGTCGTTTTCTCCTGAAAGCGAAAGGTGGTCGCGCCGACCTGGATTTCGTCCCCGCTGCGGAGCCGGGCGCGGGCGATCGACTTGCCGTTGACCAGCGTGTCGGAGCCGAGCGGGAGATTTTCCAGTTCGAACCCGCCGGGGACGATGTGCACGGCGGCGTGTCGTTTCCCGACCCGGGCGTCGCGGAACAGGTAGATCGGGCATTCGGGCCCGCTGCCGATGAAAGTCGGATTACGGTACAGGATGAACTGCTTGCCGGCGATCAGCCCGGTGGTGACTTTCAACCAGCCGCCCTTGGCGGCGTTTTCGATAAGCCCCGTGGCGATCCCGGCGAACAGCCCGATCGCCACGAGCGCGACCAGCCGGCTGAGGTGTGCATTACCGGCGGTGGCGTTGAAGACCGGGTCGAACAGCGCGCCGCCGATCAACCCACCAATCAGCCCGCCGAGCAGGCCGATGGTCAGCTTCTTGATATTGCCCATGAGCAGCCCCGGGGCGATCGTGAGGAACAGTCCGAGGACGCCCCACTTCACGGCCTCGGCGAGAATCCGGGTCGACGCGGCTTCCTGCCCGGCGGGGATATTCGCGACGAACAGGTCGTAAACTTTTTCAATGAACAGCGAGACCACCGCCCCGCCGATGAGCCCCAGCGTGCCCCCGACCAGCGCGTTGACGACGACACGTTGGGTGTTGCGGTCGATGACCGGCTCGGCGATCGACAGGCACATCGCGATCAGCATTCCCGAGACGCCGAACGACAGCAAATTCGCGATCAATCGTCGGACGAACTGCTGGCGGTCAATCTCCGCCTTCTTCGCCGCCCGTTGCTCGGGTTTCAGGCCCGATTGCATGAACAGCTGGAAGTACGGATTCGCGGCATTTTCCTGCTTCATCAGCTCCAGCGCGCGGTCGGTCGAGGCGGTCGAAACGTGGCCGTCGGCGTTGAGCTGCAGCAGGTTCAACACCTGGCGTTTCTGGTCCTGTGCCTGGGCCTGCAGGTCGGGCCCGGCGCCGAGCAGTTCACCCCCACCCCAGGCGAGCAGCCCGCCGAGCAGCCCGAAGACGGCCAGCATGAACACGGGGTTGAACAGCGGGCTGTGGCGGGTCGGTTTCTCGGGCTGCACGCTGAGCGGGTTCATCGCCGCCTGCCGGCGGTTGCGTTCAAGCGCGTCCTGTTCCTTGAGCCGCTGGTCTACCTTGCGGGTCTGCAGGTCGTCCCAGTCGATCTTGATCTTGTCGGAAGTCTCGGACGACATCGGGCGGATATCCTCAAGGCGGCTGTGGGTGGATCAGAGCATCGGTTGCGTCGCGGGCATTGGCACTACCGGGCGGGCCGGTCGGTCCGTGGGTACCGGGCGTTTCGCGGGGACCGGCGCGGGTTCGACCCTCGCGGGCGTCGTGGTCGGCTTCACCGGCAAGGGCAGCGCCATCGGCGTGAAGTACGCAACCATCGTGACGAATGCGAGCAGGAAAGCCATCGCGACGATCAACATTTTTTGCCGCTTCTCCAGCTGTCGCACCCGGACCAGGAGCTCGACCAGCTTTTGGTTCTGCGCGACCAGTCCGGCATCACCGGTGATCGCGCCGGCGGTCGCCTCGGCGACACTGATCAGCGGGATCGCGGCGGCCTTGGGGGTCACGTCGTCTTCGATCAGCACCGGCTCCCGGCTGGTCTTCCCGGACCGCCAGACGAAGTTGCCCTCTTCACCGCTCAGCGGGTCGTACACGAACGCGACCTGCCAGGCGATGTTGAAAAAGTTCTCGCAGATGAACTGGTCCATGCCGGACAAAAAGATGCCGAAGCCCGGGTGCGTGTGATACCAGCCGATCATTTTCTTGTCGGGGTAGTCGCGGTCCATCGTCGCCTGGATGTGTTGCCAGGTCTCGGCGGTGAAGGTGACGTTGGTGCTCTGCCCGCGGGTTTCCTTGCCCCGGATGCAGTGTTCGACGAGCAGGTATGGGCCGTGGGCGTCGTTGAACCCCGCCCCGATCAGCACGCCGCAGACTTCGATGTCGGTGATGCTCTGGCCGTGCAGGTGGATGTCGTCGAGCACCGACTGGCGGAAGACGACCTGGAATCCTTCGGTCCGGTGTCCGCTCGCGTGACCGAGACTGCGGGCGGGCCAGTCGTAGGAGCGAATGGCGGCGACGTCGCGTTCGGCCTCCGGGGCGGTCGGGGTTTCGGTCACGTCCACTCCAGTTCGGACTCGTCGGCGCCCGGTTCCTGCGTCGGCATCCCCGCGAGCACCAGCGAACCGAGCACCTGCGGGGCGTCGGCGGTCAGTTCCAACCCGATGGCCCGGTCGCCGGTCCGCGCGATCAGAATGTCGAACGGCGGCACCCCGATGTCCGCCAGCGACCGGTCGAGAAACGGTTCGGTCCCGCGGACCTTGAAGAACGTGACCACCTCGCGGGTTGCCGCGCCGCAGCTCGGGCATTTGGCCTTGTCGGATTTCACCCGGCCCAGCGACACGAACAACGGCTCGGCCACCCCGCAGGCGGGGCAGACCATTTTCTCCAGCACGTCACGGGCGAGTTCCAGTTCCGCGGCCGGCCCGAGCAGCCGGCGTGCTTCGGTCAGCGCCTGGTGGACCGTGGTCGTACTGGCGCGCCAGTTCATCGGGATGATCTTTTCCAGCGGGTCGTGGCTGAAGCAGTCGTCTTTTTTCTGATACTCGGTGATGTACGAATCGGTTGAAAGCCCGCTGAAAACCCAGCCTTTGCCGGCGATCGTCTCCATGCCGTGCAGGATCTTGACCGCTTCCTGGCATTGCACGCCCGCGATCACCGAACTAATCGTCGGTGTGGTCGGGGTTTTGCCCGTCTCCATTTCAGACTTGCTCAGCAGGTTGCACGACCGGCGGAGCTGCAGCAGCTTCCAATCGGTCTGGCTCATCGTGCATTCGTAACAGGCGGCGTCGGGTTTCCCCAGCGGGTGCGATTCGGGGACGAACACGCGGGCGGCGCCGTCGATCTGCTGGATCGCGCCGTCGACCCAGGGCTTGCCGCATTTCCAGCTGTTGCGGTTGATGCTCAACCGGGCTTCGCGGTTGTCCAACCCGCCGATGATCACGTCCGCCCAGTTAAACACTCCGAGCCCGAGGTCGTAGACGATGTTGCCGTTGAAGAAGTGGACCGTCTGGTCGGGGTAAATCTCTTTCGCGGCGGCGGCGGCGACCTCGGCTTTAAACTTGCCGTTGTCTTGCTTGCGATACAGCACCGACCGCGACAAGTTCGAATTTTCGATCCGATCCAGGTCCGCGATCAGCACGTTCCCGATCCCCAGCAACGCGAGATTTTTAACAATCTCGTTCCCCAGTGCCCCGGCCCCGACGACCAGCACCCTGGCGTCCCGCAGCTTTTGCTGGTCCCACCAGCTGATCAGCTTGAACCGGTGGAACCGGTCGTCGTCAGCCTCGCTGAGTGCCGCGGCGGAAATGTGAATCGTGTCAGGCATAGGGGGGAAAGGATGAACGAGGAATGATGAATGATGAACGAAGAGGCGGCTGCGTTTCTTTCTTTATTCATCATTCATCGTTTCTGCCACCCCTGCCGTTATTTCTGGTTGCAGGCGGAGGACGTCACCGTCTTTGGCTCCGATATCGGCTAGACATTGCGTGTCCAGAAGCTGTTTGCCGCTGGCGCGGTGGTGAAATTTGTAGCTCAGGGGCTGGCCGTCGGGGGCGTACTGGGGGAATTTCATGCGCTCCAGAAGCACCGCGAGGATCCGATTCACCGGCGCGTCGTCCGGTAACTCGACGTCTTGCCGCTTATTCCCCGTGGCGTCCCATACCTGCAGATTCAGCATGCCCATTCGAGCGCTCCGTCGTTGCTTCCCCGGCGTTACAGATTCGTTAAACGCTTCATACCAAAACGTCCGCAAATCCGGTAGTGCCCGCGGGCACCGTCGACACGGCGTGGCCTGTCGACCAATCCCCGCTCCCCGGTCGCCGGAAAATTCCGAAGACTTTGCATAGTCCGCAGTCGATTGGTCCGATGGCAAAGCTGTATCAAGGCGTCGGACGCCGTCGAGCCTTGGCCGGGCCTTGGTCTGGCAGTAATTCGGCGGCGTGTGCGATGGCAGTTGCCTGCGTCGGCGACAGTAAACGTTGGACGCTTCCGCCGCCCAAGGTTATAAATCTGAATTGTTACCGAACCGGACCCCCGCGCGGGGCACGGTTTAATTTGTCGGAGCGATCCGGTCGCGGATCTAAGGCCAACATGGGCGATAACACCACCGGTGATCCACAGTCAGCGCCGTCGCTTCCGCAGGACGTTAAGCCGTCCGGCGTGCAGGCGTCTAACGGTTCGGTGAACCGGATCTCGACCAACGGCGCGGCCAGCCATTCCGCCCCGCCGGCGGTCGACCCCCACGCACAGCGGTTCGGGCTCCAGGGCGAACCGCCGCACGACGGGCTCGTTCAGATCCTCAGCCGGCAGTGGCACGTCGTGGCCCTGATCACGCTGATCGCGCTCATGCTGGGGATGATGTATCTGTTCGTCACCCATCCGGTGTATACCGCGTCGTCAACGATGAAAGTCGAACCGCTGGACCCCGCGGCGATCGGCGGGAGCAACGCGGTCACCCAGGCCGACGCCAGCGATTTTCTCGACACCGAGTGCGTTGTCATCAAGTCCAGTGCGGTACTCGCGCTGGCGGTCGACAAGCTCCGGACCCAGGACCTGCGGACGATGCGGGACGTGCCCCGGCCGCTGGAATATCTGAAGCAGAACGTAGATGCCGGGATTTCCAAGGCGGGCAAGGCGGTCGAGGTCAAATTCGACTCGCGATACCCTAACGACGCCGTCGCGATCGTCGCCGCGGTGGTCGATTCGTACCGCGAATACAACTCCACCAACTGGACCCAGCGGGCCAAGTCGTTTCTCAACATTCTTCAGCAGGGCAAGGAAGACAAGCAGGGCCAGATGGCCGACCTGCAGCGGCAGATGCTGGACATCGCCCGGAAGGTCGGTCACGCGCCCAACATCGACCCGAGCAAAGACCCCGCCCACCAGCTGGTCGAAAGCCTCCGCGACGCCAAGATGAAGGCGACGCTGCACACGATAGACGCCCGCAATTCCTACCAGGATTCGGCCAAATCGATCATCGGTGACCCCGAAAAGGTGAAGCTGCTCGACCAGGCGGAACGCAACGCGATCGGCTCGTCGACCGACCCGCAGGGACAGTTGAAAACGCTGCAGGACGAACTGTTCTTAGAACAGGCCAAGCTCGAAGACGCGCAACGACAGTACATGCCCGCGCACCCGGTGGTGAAAACCATTCAGCGGCGGATCGACCAGCTGACGATCTCGGCGGTGGTGGCGGCCAAGCAATGGGAACAGTCGGCAATCTCCCGCGAGGAATCGCTGGACCATTCCCTGCACGACGCCGAGCAGGCCGAGCTCGAACTGGTCGCCAGCGAGCAGGAATACGCCCGGCTCGAGCAGCAGTTGAAAGGAATGAAGGATGCCGACGAGGACATCCGCAAGAAGGCCGAGGGAATCGACCTTTCCAAGGGTGCCGGCGCGTTGAACATCAGCGTCTTGAATCCGGCGGAAGTGGTCGGTGATCCGAAACCCGCGGCAAAACGCACGCTGGGGATTTCGTTCGTGCTCGGCATCATCGGCGGGCTGGGAATTGCCTGCCTGCGGGACTGGACCGACGACCGACTGCGGACCCCGCACGCGATCCAGGCCGTGATGGGCGTCCCGGTCCTGGGCACGATCCCGGCGATCACCAACGCATACACCGCCGCCGACCGGGGTCAGATCGTCCACCACGAGCCGTTCGGCGACGCGGCCGAGTCTTACCGCACGCTGCGGACGGCGCTTCAGTTCAGCTTACCGGCCGGGAGCAAAACGCTGCTGGTCACGTCACCGGTCGCCGGCGACGGAAAATCCACGCTGTTGAGCAACCTGGCGATTGCGATCGCCCAGGCGGGCAAACGCGTGCTGATCATCGACGCCGACCTTCGCGCTCCGATGCAGCACCGTCTGTTCGGGTTGAAAGACGTGGTCGGCTTGTCGACCGTGCTCGGCGGGCCCGACACGATGCAACAGGCGATTCAGCACACCGGCATGCAACGGCTGGACGTGATCCCCTGCGGCCCTATCCCGAGCAACCCGGCCGAGATGCTCAACGACCCGCTGTTCCTGGAACACCTCAACGACCTGGCCGACAAGTACGACCTGATTCTGATCGACAGCCCGCCGGTGACGGCGGTGACTGATGCCCGCATCCTTGCCGCGTCGGTGGATGCGTCGCTCCTGGTCGTTCGCCCGCTGACCTCGACCCGTAAACAGACCGAAGCGGCCCGCGACGGGCTCCGCAGCGTAGGCGCCCGACTGCTGGGCGTGGCCGTGAATGCGGTCCCCAGGAACGGCAGTTTCGGTGGACCTTCCGGGTACTACCCGCGGTCCGAAGACGAGACCCCACCACCCCCGCGACGCCACCTCGCGTCCCGCAACGAAAGCTGACCAAGTCGTTATATTTAACCCATTTACCCATCAACCCGGGTAAATAGTAACGGCTTTTTGGATCCTTTCGCAATTTCAAAATTCTGTTCGCAAATCGTCGATCGGTTGGTTATCGTACCGACGAAGAATTTGTTCTAAACCGCGCTCCATATGTTGGTGTTTCGGATTCATTCCGAAGCTGGGTGCTGGTCCCTGGCATATTTCCCGGGGCCAGAAATTCGACTCGTTCCCCGCGTCCGTTTTGGGGAACGTGTCGAGCACATTTTGTTAGTGGTCCGCCCGGCAGCCTTAAAGAGGCTGGTCGGCGCTGAGTCAAAATCTCTGTGGGACGATCCGCGCTCGCGCTGATCAGCCGGAGCTTTTAGACCGGCTCAAAATGCGCGGGGCCGCTGCGCGCTTTGTCAGGGAAAGAGAATATGCAATCCACGAATAGCACAACGGGCGGAACGACTGCCGAGGCCGCAACGCGACGGAACGCGGGCGGTTCAGTCGAGGCTGACCAGCCAGAAGGGGCCGAGGTTTTCGTCAAAGAATGCGACGTGCCCGAGCGGTCGTCACCGATCAGCCGGGAAGACCTGGTCCCGTTCGTCGCCCGGGGGTTCCAGGCAGAATTAGCCTCGGAATCCGCTTCCGGATCGAAAGTGACTGACGTAATCGGCCGATCCGGAACCATGGAGGCGGATAATCCCATAGCTCCGCCGGCTGTAAGCTGGCCCGCGAAGTACGACGTGCTCGGCATGGAAGTGACGGCCACCACGTACGACGAACTGGTGCACCTGCTGGTCACCGCCGCGCACCGCACGCAACCCGCCGTGGCGACGTTCGCCCCGGTGCACGCGCTGGTCACCGGCGCGTTCGACCCCCGGTATCGTTACCGGGTCAACGCGTTCGACGTGGTCACGCCCGACGGCCAACCCGTCCGCTGGGCGCTCAACGCGCTGCACAGGACCGGCCTGCCCGAACGAGTCTGCGGTCCCGAAACCATGATCCGCGTCTGCCGCCGCGCCGCCGAAGAAGGCATCTCGATCTACCTGTACGGCAGCACCGACGACACGCTCGGCCGGTTGAAGGCCAACCTGGAAATTCAATGCCCGGGTCTGAAGATCGTCGGGGTCGAATCACCGCCGTTCCGCCCGTTGTCGCCGGAGGAAAACACCGCCGTCGTCGAACGCATCAATGACAGCGGCGCGGGGTTCGTCTTTATCGGCCTGGGGTGCCCCCGGCAGGACGCGTTCGCGTACCAAAACCGCAACCGGATCAACGCCGTACAGCTTTGCGTCGGGGCCGCGTTCGATTTTCATGCCGGCAAGAAAAAAATCGCCCCGGTCTGGATGCAGAAATCCGGAACCGAGTGGATTTTCCGACTGCTCCAAGAGCCCGGCCGACTCTGGAAACGCTACCTGGTCACCAACACCGCGTTCGTGTTGCTGATGTCCCGGCGGTTGATCACCGGTCGATAAGCGGCAGATTGCGAAATCGATTCGGCGACCGCCCCGCGGGGGCACGGTCGGTGTTATATTTCCCCGAGCGACAGGGTGCGGAGTCCGTTTAGCGGTCGCCCCGCAGGGGCGCGGTCGGTGTCATCTCGGCCGAAAGCGCGCCTTCGGGGCAGCCGCTAAACGGGTCGTCGAGGTGATGATTTTGTCAGCCCGCGGTCGCTAAAGTCTTTTCGATATGTCCGACGGTGCCGTCCCTGTTTTACCCTATCGCGTTGACGACAGCCCCGTCGTCCTCAGGAAGCTTCGCGCGATCTGGAACAGCCGGAGCTTCTGGGCGCTGGGCGACCAGGCCATTCTCAGCGCGGGAAATTTCTTCACCAACCTCGCGATCTATCGCCGATTTTCCAAGACCGCCTCGGGCGACTACTACATCGTTCTCAGCTTCATTCTGTTCTTAAACAACCTGCACATGGCGCTGGTGACCTACCCGCTGTCGATCACGGCCGGGGCGTGCGGTGAGGCGGATTTTCGCCGGCGGGTCCGGCGATCGGTCGAGTTCACGCTCCTGGGCTCGGTCCTTTTTTCCGCCGTCATCGTCTGGCCCACCGCACGCATCGGCGGGTGGGCGCTGGTGCCTTGGGTGGTCAGCGCGCTGATCCTCTGGCAACTGCAGGAGACGCTGCGCCGGGCGATGATGGCCCGGCTCGAATACCACCGCGCGGTCTGGGGGGATCTGGTCAGCTACGCCGGTCAGGCCGCGATGGTCTGGGCACTGATCGGGCAAGACACGCCGGTCTTCTGGGCCTTCGGGATCATTGCCGTCACCAGTGCGGCATCGATTGTCGTGCAGTTTATTCAGCTCCAGGGACACCAGCGGGTCGCGATCGCGCCTTCCGACCCGCGGTGGTCCGAACAGGCCGTCGAGCATTGGCATTTCGGCAAGTGGGTGCTGCTTTCGAACCTGACCAATATTTTAAGTGTCTACGCGACGCCGTGGGTGATCGGGTATTTCCAAGGCACGGGCGGGGCGGCGATGTTCAGCGCGGTGATCCTGCTGCTCAACGCCAGCAACCCGATCCTTGCCAGTGTCGCCGGGCTGATCACGCCCGCGGTCGCCAAGGCCAGTGCCGAGCAGAGCATCCGGGCCGCCCGTCAGGTGGCCCGAAAATATGCGATCCAGGGCGCGGTGCTGTTGCTCCCGTTTTACGGGCTGCTGCTGCTGTTCCCCGGGTTCATGCTGTCCAAGTTTTATAAGTCGACCTCGCCTTACGTCGTGTTAACCGGGCAATTGCGGGCGTTCGTGGTGGTGTACGCCGTCACTTATGCGTCGGCGATGATCGCGTCGTACCTGTGCGGGCTGGGCAAAAGCCGATTCCCGTTCTACGGCCAAGCCGTAAACGCAATCTGCACGTGTCTGGTAACCCTTCCGCTGGCGGCCAAATTTGGTGTCACCGGCGCGGCGTGGGGCGGACTCCTGCCGGTGGTCGCGCAGCTGTTGGTCAGTCTGTATTATCTTCGGATGACGAACAGGGCTTCGACCGACGGAAATAGGCTCGTCGACCAGGAGGAACCGGAAGGGTTGCGGGTGTTGGCCGCCGCCGTATAACCGGTCGCTCGAACCGCCAACCTGCTTTTCCCGACCCCGGATCGGACCGATGACCTCAAGGTGCGCCGATGATCCTGTATCGCGCGAGTTTTCCAGAGACCGATAACGCCCGTAATCATTGAACGATGTCCCTGCTGACTTCCAACTTCCGCAAGCCGACGCTCTCGCAAGGGGTGTTGTTCGGGCTGATCCTGTTCTGCTGCACCGTCGACGCGAGCCGGCAGATCTCGGTCTTCGGCGTCAGCGGGCTGGGCGCGGGAACCCTCGCCGCCGGTGGCGCGGTCTGGGCCGTCTGGTTGATCCGGCCGTTGCTGCCCAAAGGCCTGCTCACCGTCCTGTTGCCGTTGATGCTGTTCCAGATTGACGCGCTCGGCACGCTGTTCTGGTACAAGCCCGGCATGGACGGCGTGCAGCTCGCGACCGTCGGACTCACCTTCATCGGCGTCCTGATGCTGACCGCCCGGGAAGCCTGCGACGACCCAGCGCTGGCACCCCTGCTGCACCGGACGATCCTGCTCAGCTCCGTTCTTCCCGTTTCGTTCTGCGCCTTGGTCATCCTGACCGGCAGACTCAGGGGCGAGGATCTGAACCTGACGAGGCCGTTTGCGCTCTACACCCTTTGCGTGGTCGCCGTCTCGCTCGCGACCTGGCTTGCGCACAATCGCCCGGCGGATCGCGCGTCAAACCGATACGCGGCTCGAACCGATTCGGGCCGAAGAAAGGTCGATCTCAAAACATTCGTCCCGCTCGGCTGGGCGCTGGTGGTCGCGTACGTGGTGTTCCTCGGACTGTCGCGGACCGCGCTGGTCGGCATCCTGATGATGATGCCGTTGTCGGTCGCCCTGAGAGGCAACCGCAAGAGCCTGATCCTATCGGTCGTGGTACTCGCGATCGGGGCGTCGTCGTTCTTCGGCATCCTGTCGCTCAACCAGGACCTGCACAAACGCTTCTTCGGTGAAGACGCCCACATGAAAGTGGGCGGCGTCTCGATTAACGGCACCGGCCGAACCGCGATCTGGAACCTGCTGCTCGAGGACATCCACGACGACTGGGCGTTCGGCCGCGGCATCTCTTCGTCGGAAGACACCGTCACCCGCGTTTACCCGCAGGCCGGACAACCTCACAACGATTACATTCGTTTCTACTACGACCAGGGCATCGTCGGATTGTCCATCTGGTTGATCTTCGTCGCGGGGATCGTCTACCGAATCTTCGGGAACCTTCGCGCTTCGGTGCGCAATAAATCGGGCGACTATCCCATGCACCTCGCGGCGCTGCTCGGGCTCGCGTCGGTTTCGTTTTCGATGCTCACCGACAACTCGGTCTGCTACACCCCGGTGATGGTCCCGCTGGCGATCCTGCTCGGCAGTTCGCTGGGCACGGGAGCCGCCTCGGGCCGACGAACCGCATACGAAAGCCTCCCCGCATTTCCGGTCATCATGCAAGGAAACCCATGGCCGGCACGCTAGACACCGCCGACATCACGACGTTCGAGCCGGCACCGACTCCGGACCGCCCGGCCGCGCCGCCGAAAAAGACCACCAAGATTCCGGTCCTCGACGGCATCCGCGCGGTCGCCATCATCCTCGTGCTCGTCGCCCACGCGGGTCTGGACAAGCTCGTCCCCGGCGGGCTCGGGGTTACCGTCTTTTTCTTCCTCAGCGGGTACCTCATCACCACGCTGATGCGGTTCGAACTCACCCGCGACGGCGCGATCGACATCAGGAAATTCTACATCCGCCGGGCACTGCGAATTTTCCCGCCGCTCTATATCACGCTGTTCGTTTTGCTCGGATGCACGCTGCTCGGCGCGTTCCCGAATCACATGCAGTTTCCGGCCGTGGGCCTGCAGTTCGTCCACCTGGCGAACTACACGCCGTCGTTCGGCTACAACCTCGGTGACTTCGAAGAAGGCATCCCAAGAATGCCGCTCTGGTCCCTGGCGGTCGAGGAACATTTTTACCTGTTCTTCCCGCTGATCTACGTCTTCATGGCCCGCCGCATCGACGGCAAACGGCAGGCGCTGATCCTGCTGGCGATGTGCGGCGTTGTGCTGGCCGTCCGCACCGTCACGGCCGCGGTCATCATGCACAACGCTTCGGCAACGCCCGACCTTTCGCTGATCTACAACTGGACCCACACCCGCATCGACTCGATCCTGTTCGGCTGCATCCTCGCCGTCTGGTCGAACCCCGTGATCGACGACGACGAACACAGCTACGTGCCCCGCGTGTCGCATCTGGTGGTCGCGCTGGTCGCGCTGCTGATGTGCCTTTTGATCCGCGAGAAAATCGGCAGCCACGAACTGTTCGGCCCCCGCGCCGAGTTCTTCCGCCAGACCGTCCGGTACTCAATTCAGGGGCTCGCGCTGTTCGTCGTGTTCAGTTACCTGATCCGCCTGAAGACCGGGCCGATCCGCGCGGTCCTCGTCAGCCAACCGATGAAGATTATCGGCCTGCTCAGCTACACGGTCTACCTCGTGAATTTCTTCATCTTCGAAACGCTGCACGAGCATTTCCCGGACGCCCCGCACTCGCACGTCAGGCACGTCCTGACCAGCGCGACCGCGCTGGTGTTGACGTTCGGTTACGCCTGGCTGATGTATCTGGTCGTCGAACGTCCGCTCGGTCGCATGCGGTCCCGGCTCCACTAAACGGGTCGAAATAAAAGCGCGTTGCCGCAGGCGCGTATTCCCCTTAAGTAGTGTCACCGGGCACCTTCACCGGGTCGCCGCGGCGACCGATATAACAGGGAGTGTTCCGTCCGCGCAGGATTTATGGTGCCCAAGGTCAGCGTCGTTATGTCGGTCTACAACGCCGCCGCTTTCTTAACCGAAGCGGTCCAGAGCGTGCTCGCGCAGACCTTCACCGACTTCGAATTCCTGATCGTCAACGACGGCAGTTCCGATAACTCGGCCGCGATCCTCGCCGGGTTCACCGACCCCCGGATTAAAATTCTGGACCAGGAAAATCGCGGGCTGGTCGCGTCGTTGAACCGGGGAATCGAAATCGCCGCCGGCGACTACATCGCCCGCATGGACGCCGACGACCGGTGCACGCCCGATCGGTTCCAACTTCAAGTAAATTATCTCGACCGGCACCCGGACGTCGCGCTGCTCGGCGGGTCGATCGCGACCCTGGATCACGACGGCAATCTACTCGCGCCGCGCGTACCGTTCCCGCAGACGCACGAGCAGATCTGGGCCGCGATCGGTCGAAAGCCCTGGGTGTTTTGCCACCCCGCGGTGATGTACCGCCGACAGGCCGCGATCGACGTCGGGCTCTATCACCGCGATTTTGCACACGCCGAGGACACCGAATTTTTCGCTAGACTGATGACCCGGTTTAAGGCCGCGAATCTGCCGGATGTGCTTCTTAACTATCGCCTCACCCGGGGTGCTGTCTCGTTCGCGAGAAAAGACCACGGCCGGATCAATGCCGAGCTGGTCGCGACAATGATCGACTACTGGAAACCGGGCCAGCCATTCGCCGCAACGCCCGAGCAGCGCAAGGCTGCCAACGCTGCAATCAGCGCGTCGGCGGCACCTGTCACCGCCGGCCGCGCCGAGGCCGCGTACCAGATTCGCCTCGGCCGCGAGTTGCTGAGGGGCCGGCAGTGGGCCCGCGCTGCCAGTCGATACGCGACCGCTGTTCGAAATGACCCGACCAACCGCATGGCCTACGCAGGGATGGTCTGCGCGATGCTGCACGTAGGCGGAGTACCTCATTAGGCCGGCCCAGTCGCCGAATCCGGATTCGAGAACAGAGATTTGAAGATCGTCGTAGCGCACAACTTCTACCAGCAAGCCGGCGGCGAAGACCAGGTCTTCGCCGACGAAACCGCGCTGTTGGAATCGCACGGACACACCGTGATCCGCCACACGATCCACAACGACCAGGTCCAGGGCCTCGGCCGGCTCACGCTGGCCGGGCGGACGATCTGGAACCGGTCCGAATGTGCCGACCTGCACGAACTGGTGCTCCGGGAAAAAGTCGACGTCGTGCACCTGCACAACACGTTTCCGCTCATGTCACCGGCGGTATATTCGGCGGCGAAAAACGCCGGCGCGGCGGTCGTCAAAACGCTGCACAACTACCGCCTCATCTGTCCCGCCGCCACCTGCTACCGCGACGGGCACGTCTGCGAAGACTGCGTCGGAAAGACCGTCCCCTGGCCGGCGATTTTGCACCGGTGCTACCGGGACGACCGCGGCGCGAGCGCAGTCGCCGCCGCGATGCTCACCGCCCACCACGTCCGCGGGACCTACCGCAACGACGTCGACCGGTACATCGCGCTGACCGAATTCGCCCGGCAGAAGCTCGTCACCGGCGGGCTCCCCTCGGGCAAGCTCGTCGTCAAACCCAACTTCGTTTCCCCCGACCCCGGCGCGGGCGACGGCGCCGGCGGGTTCGCGCTGTTCGTCGGCAGGCTCGTCGAAAATAAAGGCGTCCTCACGCTGCTCGACGCCTGGAAGCGATTGAAATTGCCGATCACATTGAAGATCGCCGGCGACGGGGATCTGGCCCACAAGGTCCGCGACGCCGTCGCCGCCGACTCGCGCATCCAATGGCTCGGCCGGGTCGCGCCGCCGGACATCTACCGCCTGATGGGCGACGCGTCGGCGCTCGTGTTCCCCAGCCTCTGGTACGAGGGTTTGCCTAAGACGATTATCGAATCGTTCGCCAGGGGAACGCCCGTCGTCGCCTCGCGGCTCGGATCGATGATCGAACTGATCGAGGACCGAAAGACCGGCACCCACTTCACGCCCGGCGACCCCGACAATCTTGCGGCTGTGTTAACACAACTCTTCGGCAACCCAGCGACTCTCGGCGAAATGCGGGCCCACTCCCGAACCGAGTACGAGTCGCGTTACACCGCCGACGCGAATTACAAAATGCTGATGAACGTCTACGACGCCGCGCTGAAGCAGCGCTTACACGGCCATCGGTAATAGCCCGGTCCCGGCAGGGCGGGGATCGACCGGTCAATCACGCAATTCCCCGTTCGATCCGCGGCCTTTCCGGCCTTGGCTATCACGGATTTCCTGTTTCGATTCCATCGCAGTTCAGATCCGACCTCTTCGCAAACCTTCAAGCGGTGTACACCCGGCACCCCTGCCCGTCGGGCTCGATCCGGAATCGCACGGGCAGAAACTTCGAGATGATCTCGATATTGGTCGTCGTGTGCGGGGTTACCGGCAAAGTCCGGAACGACCCGCCGCCCGCGAGCGCGATCGGGATCAACAGCTGGTCGGCGAGGTATTCTCCGACCGGGACGTCGGCCGTCAGGTATCGCCGGACGTCGCGGACCACGCCGTGCGCCACCGCCTCGGCAGTGATCCGCTTGATCCCGAAACCCGTGAACACTTCGGTCACGTGCTCGCTCTCGATCTCCAGCGACAGCAGATTGCCCGGCCCCCACTCACCGGGCATCTGCTTGATCTGCAATTGTTCGCCGGTCCAGCCGAGCAGTTCCTCGACCTTCTGCAGCTCACGCTTGGCGATCCCGCCGGGTAACGCGGCGACGATCGCGGTGGCGCGCCGGCACGTGATCGGGCCCCGGTCGTTCAGGTGCAGCGGTAACAGTTTCATCGCCGGTTGGATCCGCACAACCACGCGACCCCCGCCGGCCGGATAGAACCCGGCTCGTTCGAGCGACACCTCGACCCGCGGCCCCATCCGGTTGATCAGCGGCAAAAATGCTTTTTCCAGAAAATCGACCGGCGGCGCGAGCGGGTTGTGCGTCCCGCCCTCGAGCGTCAAGGTCGACGGACCGTCTGCCGACAGCAACGCCGGCAGCACGGCCTGCAACACCAATGTTGTGCTGCCGGCCGACCCGATCGAAAACGTGTACGCCCCGGGCTTGATCTTGCCTGGAGAGAACGTGAGTGAGCCGGACGAGATTTCCGCGCCGGTGACAGTCGCGTCGCAGATCGACACAGCTGCGTTCACCGCCGTCAGGTGCTGACGGAGCAGGCCGGGCTTTTCGCGTCCGGCGCGGATGTTCTCGATGCGGAACGCCTGCCCGGTGACCATGGACAACCCCAGGGCCGATCGCAGGATCTGCCCGCCGCCTTCACCGATACTGCCGTCGAGATGAATCATGAGACGCCTGCACTGACTACAAAAGTAAATCAGGAAAGTCTAAATTTGGTTGCGGCGGTTGCCGCATACACTGCAATCGGTCCGCCGGTAAAATACGTGCGAGAGACCTTCAACGGAGTTAAACATGCCGACGAGCAACCCAGCCGACATCCTTCTGTCCCACGACCGGTGGGCGACGCAGAACATTCTCGACGCCTGCGCGAAGCTGACGCCCGAGCAGTTCCACCACCGCTTCGAGATGGGCTTCGGGTCGCTGCACGATACCGTGACGCACGTGCTCGCGGCGATGCGTGGCTGGGGAGACCTGATCGCCGGCCGGGAAAACCGCCCCCGCCTGGAAGGCGCCACCCGCACCATCGCCGAGCTGCAGGCGCTGCTCGATGAGATCATGGCCGACTTCGCCGCCACGGCAAAAACCCACCCGTTCGAGGAAACTGTCACCCGCGAACGCGACGGCAAGACCTACATCTTCACCCGCGGCGCGGTCCTCACCCACGTCACTACGCACGGCATGCACCACCGCGCCCAATGCCTGAACATGCTCCGCCAACTCGGCCTAGACCAACCGCCCAGCAGCGTCATGCAGTGGGCAATGACGGCCGACCCGATGCGCTAAACCACGCACAAGTCGTCGATTCACCAACCACCCATTTAGCCCGGCATGAACACATGCCGGGTCGGCGTGAGAGTCAATCTGGCGCATCGATGGAGCCCAACTCGCAACGGTATATTTTCGTCTCATCTACCCATGCTTCTCTGCCGTCAATCCAATCTCGTAGAGGTCCGTCGGATCAATAATCGGGGTCGCGGAGACTCTCAGTCGCATACCTAAGCAAATGCAAATTGTTCCTGGATTTCTTGTGGACTGATATCAATCATCCGCCTTGTCCCCGTCCTTGATCACGAACCGCGCCTTCAACTTCGCGACCGGGGTCGCGAGTCCTGCCAGCTCCACCGAGCGTAGCACTTCGCCAAAATCCTTGTACGCATCGGGGGCTTCGTCCTTGGGATATTGCCGGCAGTTGCTCAGGATGTCGTGCTTTTCCAGTTCGTCGTCGATCGTCTTCTGGTCGAGCCGACGGATGGCGTCCTTGCGGCCCATGCGGCGGCCGGCACCGTGGTTGACGCTGTAGCAACTCTTGGCCGCGCCCTCGGCGGCGACCATCACGACCGATCCCTCGCGCGGATTCCCGGGCAGCAGAATCGGATGCCCCGTGCTTTCGAACGGGGTTCCCTTTAATGCGAAGTGCCGGGCCGGGAACGCGCGGGTCGCCCCCTTGCGGTGCACCCAGGCCAGTTCGTTATTCACCACCTCGCGGCGGGCGATATTGTGGCTGATGAAATAGACCAGGTCCCCGGTCGCGCCGGGCAACACTTCCTGGAACGCCTCGAGCACGAGACTGTTGATCAACAGATGATTTACCGTGGCGAAGTTCGCGCCCAGGCTCATGTCGTCGATGTAGTCGTTCGCCTCGGGCGTGCCGAGCGGCGCGTAGACCAGTTCCCGGTCCCGGCCGGGCAGGGGAATGTCCCACTTGGCAAAGTGCCCCTGCAACGCGCGGAACTGCCCGGCGGCCAGGTTGTGCCCGAACCCCCGCGACCCGCAGTGCGACAGGAACGCGACGTGGTCGTGCTTCAACCCGAAGACGTCGGCCACGGAATGGTTGGCGTTGTCTAACAGTTCGACGATCTCGCATTCACCGAAATGGTTACCGCCGCCGTAGCTTCCCAGTTGGCGGACCTTGTCGTCGAAGTCGCCGATCGATCTTCCGGCCAGAAGTTTGTCCAGGCGGAGGTTCAGCGCCTCGGGCGTGTCGTCGTGCCCGAGGTGAAAACTGTCTTCGCACCGCGTCGTCCATTCCAGGGGGATGCCGAGCGCGGAGCAGACGCCGGCGCTCGCGCCGCGCGTGACGGCTTCGACACCCAGCTCGTGATTCACACGCCGGCTCTTGCGGGCCGACCGCTGCCCGCGGCCCGCGCCGGTGGGCAGCCGCTGACCGATCGCCTCGATCAGCGCGCGGCGGACCTTGCGGTCGATCACCGCGTCGGCGGGAATGTTCATCTGCAGCAGGCTCATCGAGCATTTGATGTCGACCCCGACCGGGCCGGGATAAATATGCGTCGGCGAGACCATCGCGCAGCCGACCGGCGCGCCGTACCCCACGTGGGCGTCCGGGTTCAGCACGAATTCGGTGATGCCGGGCGCGTTGCGGGAATTGACAGCCTGTTCCAGACACCGGGCGTCGAAGCCGGCGCGGATCGACTCGGTCCCGATGACCGTGATCGGCGTCCGCCCGTCGACCGGCAGAATGCCAGTCGCTTCACCGGTGGAAATAATGGAAGGTTTCGTCTCGTTCATGACATTCTTTCTAATCGAACAAACAACCGACGCGACCAAAGGGGCCGGGAACACTGCTCTTCCTGCTGAGCTACCGGAGCAAGCCCCGGGCGGGGTTCGAACCCGCGACTTGTAGTTCCCGACGGCATTCGTGCCGGTGACAACATTCAAAAGCCGGCGACAAAAGCGTGGAGAAACATTTACGGCTGCTCTTCCAGTTGAGCTACCCGTGCCATTTCTGACACGGAACGGGAATCGAACCCCTAACCTGCCGTTTACATGTAGTTCCTCCGGCATTCGCCGACATATCAACTGACCCACAGGGTCTCACGACACAGACGCGAATTTGAATTCTGCGGTCGTTATTTTCATCGTTGCACAACTTCCCGACGCGTTGCACGCTTAAGCCAAATGCCATCCTTATTGCAACGAGCGATCGACCTGGCGGTAAACGCACACCGCAATTCTGAGGACCCGCCGGGGGAGCCTTACATCATTCATCCGATGCGGGTGCTGCTGGCCGTATCGCAATCGGATGACGCTCATCAGAACGAGCTGCTCCGGTGCGTCTCGATTCTTCACGATACCCTTGAACGCGGCGGGCTCGAACCCGCGGACCTAAAAACCGCCGGCATGCCGCCGGCCGTGATTCGCGCGGTCAAACTCCTGACCCACGACGACGACACGCGGTACGTCGATTACGTCGTAAAGCTGAAAACCGACCCGCTGGCCCGTGCGGTGAAAATGGCCGACCTGTTAGACAACGCCGACCTGCGGCGGGTGACGTTCCGCGCGTCCAGGGACAAAGACCGCGAACGCGTGGTTCGCTACGCCGCTTCGTACAAATTCCTGACCGACCAGATCGACGAGAAGGCGTATCGAAAGCTGATGAAGCACGGCGAGTAACCGTCATTGCTATTCCCTTCCGATAAATCTGCCGAGCGACTCGCCGGGCTTCTCAATCAAAAACGAGCACTGCGACCAGTTCGGAGAAATTCTCGGCCTTCCGGCCGACCAACGCTATGAAGCGTTCCGGCGTGCAATGTAATTCCTTCCGGCATTCGCACTGCTCAATCGGAGCGGCTGGATTCGAACCAGCGGCCTCCCGGGCCCAGACCGGGCGCGCTGCCAAACTGCGCTACACTCCGTCATCACGGCGGCGACGATCGTTGGCCAGAGTTCCGGAACGACTGTCGCCAATCGCTTCGGAGCGGGGCTCGAACCCGCCTGGGCTTGCGCCCTCACCAATGTACTCCGGGCCGGCATTCGCTCGCCGTTTCGTTTTGGTTCACGCTTTCCTTATTCCACACGCCGGGTCGACGAATTGGTTGCTGAGACGGCCACATGGAAAATGTAGTCTCGGCGGGCATTCGACCCGGGAAGCCGCCGCCGCGACCTTCGTCGCGGCGGCGGGAAACGTTACAAACTCATCGCTTCGATCACGCCGACCCACTGGTTGGTGTTCAGCGTTCCTTTGGCGAACTCTTCGATCACGTCAAAGACGTGGTCACTGAACCCGCCGACGTTCAGCACGTCCTGCCGGCCGGTGTCCGCCGCCTGGGCGGTGGTGTGCGGCTGCAGGTCGATGCAGACCAGCTTCGCGGCCGGGTTTCGGGCCTTGAAGATCGACCACTGCTGCATCGTCGCTGTCCCGCGGCCGCGGGCGTTGTCGACCCAGGACTCGTTGTCGGAGACGAAAACCACCAGAGCACCGACAGCCTTTCGGCTGTTGAGGTACGCCAATGGCGCCGAGCAGTTGGTCCCGCCGGGCGAGATCGCGGTCATCTTCGCGGCGTTGGTCATCACGCTGTCCCGTGGGTTCAGCGTGAGGTCGACGACCGCTTCCTTGAACGGGATCGCCTCGGCGGTCGGGTTCGCCCGCAGAAAGCTCGCCGCCACCAACGCGGCGACGTCCACGCACCGCACCGCCGACGTGGCGCCCTTGCGGACGCCGGTCACGGGCGAGTGCATCGACCCCGACACGTCGGGACAGACGAACACCTTCCCGTCGACGGCCGGCACGTTCCGGGTCGCGATTTCCATCGCGTCCTGGAGCGCTTCGCGGATCTCGCCCGGCACGTTCTGGGCGCACTGCGTGTAAGCGGTCAGCAGTTGGTACGGGAAGACCCGCGCCCGCCGGATGGCCGACTCGTCACGCAACCGGTCGGCGATCTGCTTCGTCAGATCCCGGTCGTCAAAGACGCCGTGCCGGGCGAACGTGTTGAGATTCATCCGCGTCATCTGCCACGACGCTTTCTTCGCGATCTGCTTCCAGTGATCGGCCTGAAGGTTCAGGCTGGTCAGCATCTGGAACGGGACGTCGGGGACGGCCGAGGCGTCGCCGGTTGCCGCCGGATCGGCCTTGAAGGCTTCGAACGCCTTCACCAGTTCCGGCAGCGCTGACGCATCGTGTGGCTGACCGATCAGGTACCCGAACAACGCCGCCCGACTGGGAGTCGCGGGTTTCGGGTGGACCATCTTGATCACGTCCGCCAAGCTCGGGTCGTTTCCGACCGAAGCCCGGAAGATCAGCTCGTCGGTCCGACGATCGAACCACTGTTGGACCATCCGCTTAGGCAACGAACCCAGCGACTTCCGACCGACCACACCCGATCGCATGATCTGCACGAAGTTCCGGAGCATCCGGCCGTCATCAATGACGCGGTCGAACACTTCGGCCATCAACCCCGGGGCGAAGACCGACAGCACCGCGACGAGCAATGCCGGCAGATCTTTCATGTGCCCCTTGGTCCGGGCGTAGAGCGCGAGCCGGGCAATGAATTCCGGATCCACCTCGGGATGCGAGCAGAGATTCAAAACCGTCTGCAACTGGTCTTCGGCGGTGGCATAGAAGGTCGTGCTCAGGCAACCGGTCGCGGCGAACTGGGCGAGCGCTGCCTTCGGCGATAACTGGTAAGCCGCTCCACCGGCGTCGTTCACCGCAGTCGCCTGCGGAATGAAATTCCCGATCAACGATTTGAACAAACTTTTGTTGGCCATCTCAATCTCCAATCAATTCGACGGCATAGCACAGCACCGCTGATACCAATTAAAAATTCAGAAAACGGTGTCGGACACCGTTTTTTTAATTATCGAAATTCAAAATACTTAAGAGTTACGAGCGAAAGTATTTCAGCGTGAATGAATTCTGGACTTTCGGAATATCTTATACTCTAGTCTATTTTATTATGTTTTTAGATTGCAACATCTGTAAGGGAGAGACGTGCTCGTGAGACGGACAGTTATTCTCGGTTTGCTCGGGCCGTCTTTGGACAACGGCCGGGGCCCGCAGCGTTGGGAGCGGTGGCGACCCAGCGTGTCGCTGTGTCAACACGACGACCTGCTCGTGCACCGGTTCGAACTGTTGCACGAGAAGAAGTTCACCGCCTTGGCCGGGGCGATTAGCGCTGATGTGGCTGCGGTGAGCCCCGAGACATTGGTGCGGACGCACGAGATTCATTTCGACAACCCCTGGGATTTTGAAGGGGTGTACGGCGCGCTGCACGACTTCGCCCGGGCGTATCCTTTCAAACCCGACGAGGAAGATTATCTGGTCCACATCACCACCGGTACGCACGTGGCGCAGATCTGCCTGTTCCTGCTTACCGAGGCGAGGTATCTGCCAGGCAAGCTGATTCAGACGGCCCCGCCTAACAAAGATTCGGGCGGGTTCGGGACGTTCGGCATCGTTGATCTGGACCTGTCGAAATACGACCGGCTGTCGTCACGATTCAATGAGGAGGTGCGGGAGAGCACGTCGTTTTTAAAAAGCGGCATCGAGACCCGGAACGAACCGTTCAACCGGCTGATCGAACAGATCGAACAAGTGGCGATGGGTTCGAAAGCCCCGATCCTGCTGACGGGCCCGACCGGCGCGGGCAAGTCGCAACTGGCCCGGCGAATTTACGAACTGAAAAAGCATCGAAGGCAGCTCGACGGCAAGTTCGTTGAAGTGAACTGCGCGACCGTGCGGGGTGACGGCGCGATGAGCACGCTGTTCGGGCATACCCGCGGCGCGTTCACCGGCGCGATCGGTGAGCGGGCGGGGTTGCTCCGCGCGGCCGACGGCGGGCTGTTGTTCCTGGACGAGATCGCGGAGCTGGGCCCGGACGAACAGGCGATGCTGCTGCGATCGATCGAGGAACGACGGTTCCTGCCTGTCGGGTCGGACAAGGAAGTGAAAAGCGATTTCCAGTTGATTGCCGGCACCAACTGCGACCTGCAGTCGGCCGTCCGTGCCGGGCGGTTCCGTGAAGACCTGCTCGCGCGGATCAACCTGTGGACGTTTCGATTGCCCGCGCTGTGCGACCGGCGGGAAGACATCGAACCGAATCTGGAGTACGAGCTGGAACAGTTCGCGCGCGTGCACGGGAAGAAAGTCACGTTCAACAAAGAAGCCCGGGAGAAATTCCTGCGGTTCGCGACGGCGGGCGATGCGCGGTGGTCGGGGAATTTTCGGGACCTGAACGCGGCGGTCACCCGGATGGCGACGCTCGCCGCAGGCGGGCGAATGACGGTCGAAGTGGTCGAACAGGAAATGGCGAGACTCCGCGCGTCCTGGTCGGTTCCGAATCACACTGATTCAGGTGTCGCGCTGGAATCGATTCTGACTGAGTCGCAACTCGCGGAGATCGACCCGTTTGACCAGGCGCAGCTGGCGGCGGTGCTGACGGTATGCCGGGGGAGCCGGACGCTTTCGGACGCGGGGCGGAAACTGTTTGCCGTCTCGCGGGCAAAAAAGGGCACGCCGAATGACGCCGACCGATTAAGAAAATACCTCGCCCGGTTCGGATTCGACTGGGGTCTCATTCAGAAGTGACCGCTTTTTGCGTGCCCCAGCTTTCACCAAAAACGCCGAGCAAAGAGTCCTCACGCCCCGCTAGATCGCCAAAACGGTGTCGGACACCGTTTCTTTAAGTGCATTATTGAAATACGTTTAAAAGAGTATGCTAGTCTCAAAAAGTCTCTAAAATTGGAAAACGGTGTCCGACACCGTTTTTTTGTGGCACAACTTCAGGGACCTAAATGCTGCGGTCACCCGGATGGCGACGCTCGCCGCGGGCGGGAGGATGACGGTCGACGCGGTCGAACAGGAAATGGCGAGACTGCGCGCGTCTTGGTCGGTTCCGAATCACACTGATTCAGGCGCCGCGCTGGAATCGATCCTCACCGAATCACAACTGGCGGAGATTGACCCGTTCGATCATGCGCAGCTGGCGGCGGTGGTAACGGTCTGCCGGGGCAGCCGGACGCTGTCGGACGCGGGGCGGAAATTGTTTGCCGTCTCGCGGGCGAAGAAAGGCACGCCCAACGACGCGGACCGATTGAGAAAATATCTGGCCCGGTTCGGGCTCGACTGGGGTCTGGTCCAGGGGTAGGGAACCGCGAGGTGTCCGTGCCTGGCGTCGCCGAAAGAAGTGGGGCCGAGAATATCGAGCGTTGCCGGGCTGGGGGGCGGGTGCGGTCGGTGAGTTTGCGGCGGGGTGGATCGTGTCGATATGCAGGTATGGCGACCGTCGCAAGCAGTTCTTCATTTTTTTCCGCCGACCTTGTCGCCGCGCGGCGTGGTGCCCACGCCCGCGAAGTGATGGCCGGTCTGATTCTGATCGGGGCGGCGGTGCTGCTGTTCGCCCGGTTGGGAACCTATTCACTGTGGACGGACGAAGCGTCGACGGCCATCAGTGCCCGGGGCGTCTGGTACACGGGCGACACCACCGCTTGGCGGAACGATCACAATCTGCTGACCTATCGCGACGGCCTGCTGCTCAAAAACCAGAAAGACCGATACACTTCACCGTTACAGTTTTACGTCGCGGCACCGTTCATCGGCCTGCTCGGTGAGACGGCGTTCGCCTGCCGGTTGCCGTTCGCAATCTGCGGTTGGTTGACCGTCTGCATTATCGTTCGATGGTTGTGGCGGGCCCGTGCGTCGGCCGGGGTGTGGATCGCCGCGGCGATCGTGCTGCTGACCAACGCTTCGCTTTTTCTGTTCCAACGACAGTGCCGGTACTACGCGCTGGCGACGCTGCTTTCCACGGCGGCGGCGTATCTGTATTGCCACTGGAACGGGACGCGCCGGCAACTGCTGCTGCTCGCGGTTGCGATGTCGCTGCTGCTGCTCGCGGTTGCGATGTCGCTGCTGCTGTCGGCACAGTACTTGGACTACGCGGCAGTGGTTGGTTGCCTAGTGATCGATTACGGCATCTGGGGCAGGCGACGGAGGGCGATCCGCGGGATCAACTGGTTGGTTTTGATCGTTCCGCAAATGCTGACGGCGGCGGTCGTCTGCCCGATCTGGAACCCGATCGCGCGGGCGGCGAGCGCGGTCGATGCGATTCAGGCGCCGGTTGCGCACGCGGCCGTGGCCGCCACGTCGTCGCACGAATGGCTGAGCGGTTTTCTGACGCTGTTCTGGTGGAACATTCGGGACCTGCTCGCCTGTGATTTTGCGATACTGCCGCTGCTGGCGGTCTGCCCGCTGATTTATTTCAAAACGAAAAATGCGTGGTTGATCCGGGCGCCGGTGGCACTTCTGGTATTCCTCGGCGCGATCTCGTTTTTCACGGCGCACCCGTTGAGCGGGCAGGGAAATGCGGAGGTCCGCTATCTCGCGCCGCTGCTGCCGTTGTGCGTCGCGATCGGGGTTCTGGGTCTGTGGTCGCTTCACGCGGTGCCGGCTTGGTGCCGCGCGCCGGTTCTGCTGACGAGTTGCCTGTCGATGGCGATCGCGCCGGCCGTAGCGAGCGACCGACCGACTCTGCAGTCGTCGGCGATCGGATATTACACCGAGCTATGGGAACCGACCCAGGAGCCGTATTCCCCGCTTGCGACTTGGATCAACGCTAATGTCCCCCCGCGGGCCACTGTATATGTCTGCCCCGACTGGTGCGTTTCCCCGACGATGTGGGACGCGCCGGGCCCGAGCTATGTCTGGCAGTTGAGCGATCCGCCGAAGGCTGATTACGCGAATCTGCCCGCCACGTTCTTTAAGGGGCGCATCCCGCCGGACTATCTGATCGGATTCGGGCCTTTCCTCGACGAGATCAAGAATTGGCAAACGACGCTGGCCCGGCGGGGTGTGCGGTACGAAAAGGTCGCGACGATCGACGCGTACTGGAAAGAGATGTTTCGACCGGAACTGCTCTGGCGATCATCCACGACACTCCTGCCGACGTCGGCCGAGAAGGTCTACGTATTTCGGCGTATTCGTTAAAGCGCGAACCACTTTTTGCTGCGCACTAGATCGAGTCAAAATAACCATTCGGTCTTTCAAAACGATCCGCTCATTTTAACCCGTCGCACCCGCCCAGTGTTTCTCATCAATCCATAAGTCGAATCATTGAAATGCTTTAACACCGGTCTAATTTTCGCTTCCAGCTCGGCATCTTCCTTGCTCTAGCCTGTCGAAGTGGCCCATCAGATGCGGTGGGTCCGTGGGTCCGGGCTGTTTACTCGTTTGATCGAGGGAGAGAAAAATATGTCGAGCTTAAAATCTGGCGTCACCGCCCCCAAGCTGCTGCTTGGCGTGGTTGGTGGGATCGCGTCGTTTGCCGGGTCGGCAGACGCGGTTGTTACATACGGCAATTTCGTCGGTACGCACGTCTCCTACCAAGGCGTCTCCGAAAACCCGACCGTTCTCCCCGGACCAACGCCCCCGGCGTTGTTCGGTCCTCCGGTCATCTCCGGCGACACGCTGAAATTCACCCCGCTTATTTTCGTCAGCAGCTCCAGCGGCGGCGCGATCCAGTTCGATGACGGCCGGTTGACCACCAACATCGTGCCGAACTCGCCGACCGGCACGGTCAGTAACGTGAACATCTTCGAAGGCGGCGGGTGGGCGGTCGGCGGCGGGACTACCGCGACTACTGCGCTCGAATCTCTGATCGTCAACCAGCTGTTTATTACAGCAGTCAACGGCTCGTCGATCGATCCGATCGTCGTGACACCGACCATCACGTTCACCGACACCAACAACGGATCGGCCAACGTCACCAAGACCGGCAACACGATCGAGTTTACCTCGTCGGGCGGTTTCTCCAGCGGGTCCTGGAACAGCATGGCGTCGTTTAACATCCCGGCCGCGCTTTCCGCGGCGGGCCTGAGCGGGAACGTCACCGGCCTTGAGCTGGATCTGAACAATCAACTGGCGACGACGAGCGAAACGTCGTCCACCGCGTTCATTGATAAGAAGTTCTTCAGCATCTCGACCACCCCGGTCCCCGAACCGGCCACCGCGGCGGGAATGGTGATCGCCGGCGGCGGGCTGCTCTCCCGCAGACGCCGGGCAAGAAACGCCTGATCGGCTGATTCTCTCCTCTCTTGATCAACCCGAAAGCGTCCGACCCTTCAGAGGGTCGGACGCTTTTTTTGTTGTCGTGAAGACCGCAGTGGTCGTCCGGTCGGCGTTCGAAGCAGCGGAACGCCGGACTGAATCTGATGGTCAGTGCAGCGACTGCATCGATTTAATATCCACTAGTCCGTAGTCCCGGAGCGGCACCCGCTCGACGCGTCCGTCACCGAACAGAATCAAATAAGCGGCATCCGGGTCCGGCCGGGGCATCGTGTCCCTGGCCAGAATGGTGTCGCGGCTGAAGGGCGGCCTCGCACCGAATCCTTGCAACGTGAATTTCGGCGCGCCGTGTTCGTCGACCGTCTCGGACTGCTGTAACAGCCCTTTCTGAACGAGTTCGTAAAAGCTGTCAGGCAGTCGCTTTCTGCGGTCGTTTTCGACGAAGGAGTTAATCGCCTGACCGATCCGCTGTAGCTCGGCGCGGTCCAGGTTCTCGCGCTCGACCTGGGATGCGGTCGGTGCATTTCCAAAAACCGAGCCCTGCGAGTGTTCTGCGCGACGGCCCGAAAATCGCCAGACTCTTGATGTGTCGATCGACGACGCAATTGCTATTGGGGCGGCAGAGGCATTCCGAAGCCCGTTGGCATGAAATGCCGGTGCGCGGCGTGCATCGAGTTCATGCGAAGCCGTGCGTATTCACCGAGCCGAACCCATTCGATCCGCCCGTCCCCGAACAGGACAAGGTATGCCGGGGTCGGACCGGCTTGCGTCAGCGGGCCATTGGCTAGAATCGAATCAGCATTGAAGGGCGGCCCGGTTCCGATCGCTTCGATCGAAAATCTGGTAACGCCGTTCGTGTCGTTGATCTCGGATTGCTTGAGCAGTCCTCGTTCCACCAACTCTTCGATTCGGTGAGGGAGCGCCTTGCCCGGGTCCGAATCGATGAATGTTTTTATCGCTTCGCCGATCCGTTGGAGTTCGGCGCGGTCCCGGGTTTCATCGGAAGCCGTGATTGCCGTCGGTGCATACCTGAAAGCCGAGCCTGGCGGGCCGGTCGGTGGAAAGACCGGCGGAAAGTTTGGTGGACCGGTCGGCGAGATGAACGCGGACCCCGGGGCAACGGCTCCTGCCGAGGACCAGGTGAAGACCGGCGCCGGCGGGGACAATGCCCGCGTCACGGTGATGTTCGGCGGCATCCTTGCCGGGAATTGCACGAGCACTGCCCAGATCACCGCGGGCGGACCGATATATAGCGCCATCACAATCACGGCGGTGACCGTGAATTCCCAGGGTCGCATCCTCAACACGAGCCAGAGCATGACCGGCAAAACGACCGCCGCGACCCACAACGGTGGCAAGCACTGTTCGGGGCTGTCGATTTGAAAGCCGTGCATCGCGACCGTGACAGCGACGGGTGCGCAGACGACCGCAGCCGCTTTCCAGATCAGGCCCGGTCGATTTTTAAAGCCGATGAGCTTGGACGCGATCCAGACACCCAGAACGCAAACCCCGGCCAGCAATGCGGGAAGAACGACGAAGAACCCCGAGAGCATTCCGATCATCAGGCCGATCGCTGCAGCCTGTACGTTGGCCGATTCGCCACGCAATTGTCCCATGACAAGGATTTCATTGACGCCGCCGAACAGGGCCGCGGCCAGCACGGCAACGTAAAGAATGATGGACCCGACCACGGTGTACCGGCCGATGATTTCATCACCCGGGAAGCTGAGATACACGTCACCGCGCAACCGGGCAGGCGCGGGCGATTGATAATCGATCAGCAGGTTCTGCGATGCCGCGGCCGGCACGGGCGGCGGCGACGCCGGGCGCTTTGCCAACGGCACGGTAGGACCCGCCGCACCGTCCGGGGCGAACCCGGGAACCAGCAGCACGGCACCGCAACTCCTGCACCGGACCTGCCTCGACGCGAACTGATCGTCCATGCGATATCGTTTAGCGCACGGCTCGCATCGGACCACAATAGACATTGTTATCGCCTTCCGCCGTTCAAAGAACTGTTGAAGCCAACGGTTCTCAAAGTCTCACGGCGCGGCGGTCGAGACGCAAGTTAAGGCGCGTAGATGTTCTCAGGCGAGTGGGGGCACTGAGATTGCGGGATGACCCCGTTATCACTGCGGAATATAATTCGTCGGTTCATTGAAGCGGAGTCAAAGTGAAGAAATCAGCGGTCGTTTCCGGGGCTTTGGCGGCGTTATTGGTGTGCGGCGGGTGTGTCGTGCACGAACGGCGACCCCGGCCGGTGATTGTCCGGGAAGCGCCCCCACCGGTTGTCGTGTACCAACCACCGCCGCGGCGGGTCGAAGTGCTGCCGCCTCAGCCGGCGCCGGAGATGATTTGGATTCACGGCGACTGGTACCGCGAGGGACCAGGGTGGCAGTGGCACCGCGGGTATTGGCGGCGGCCGTAAGGCGACCTTGGTTTCCGCGGCAGACTTCTAAGAACACCGGCCATTTTCGATCTACTGAAATCCAACGACCGGGTGCGGCGTGTAGGGCTGCTCGATTGCTTGGATCTCTTCTTCGAATAACTGCAACTCCGTGGCGGCGATCGCGTCGGTCAGGTGCTCGGGTTTCGTCGCCCCGATGATCGGGGCGGTGACGAACGGCTTGGTGAACTGCCACGCGAGCGCGACCTGCGCCATCGAAACGTTTCGCGTGTGCGCGATCTCGGCGACGCGGGACACGATCAACCGGTCGGCCTCGTCGGTCTTGCCGTACAAGGTCTTCCCGAACTCGTCGCTGCCGGACCGGGCGGTGCCCTGCGTGTCCCACGGCCGGGTTAATCGCCCGCGCGCCAGCGGGCTCCAGGGAACAACGCCGACGTTTTCCGCCAGACACAACGGCATCATCTCGCGCTCTTCCTCGCGGTAAATGGCGTTGTAATGATTCTGCATCGACACGAACCGGGTCCAGCCATTTTTCTCCGCGAGATAGAGCGCTTTGGTGAACTGCCACGCGTGCATGCTGCTCGCGCCGATGTAGCGGGCCTTGCCGGCTTTCACCACGTCGTGCAGCGCTTCGAGCGTTTCTTCGATCGGGGTTTCGTAATCCCAGCGGTGGATCTGGTACAGGTCGATGTAATCAGTGCCGAGCCGGCGGAGGCTGTTGTCGATCTCGGTCATGATTGATTTGCGCGACAGGCCCGCGCCGTTGGCATCGGGCCGCATGCGGCCGTGTACCTTGGTCGCGAGCACGAGGGTGTCCCGAGGGGCGAATTCCTTGAGCAGCTTGCCGACGATTTCTTCGCTGGTTCCGTCGGAATAGACATTCGCGGTGTCGTAGAAATTAATGCCGGCTTCGACCGCGGTCTTGATGAACGGACGGGCCTGCGGTTCGGGAAGCGACCACGGGTGCGGGCCGCGTTCGGGGACGCCGTAGCTCATGCACCCGAGACACAGTTGCGAGACTTTCAGGCCGGTTTTACCGAGGCGTAGATACTTCATGGGGCGGCTCTCGAATGTCAGTTGCCCGGCTTTCCGACGACGCGATACTTGAACCAGTTGACCCCACCGGGCAGCTTTTTGTGGGACATCATACGCAACGTGGCGGCCGCTTTTTTGGGGGCGTTGCCGGGGATATCGAAAAGGCTCGAGACGCCCGCGCCGCCGTCGACGACCGGCACGATCACCTGGCTGATCTCGTCGACCAGACCGGCGTGCAGCATCGCGCCGTTGAACTTCCCGCCGCCCTGGAGCATCAGTTTTTTCACGCCGAATGCGGCCCCGATTTTCCGTACCGCGGTCGCGAGGTTGATCTCTGACTTTCCACAAATCAGGTAAGAAACGCCCGCCGACCGGAGGTGAGATAGATATTCATTGCCGACCTGTTCGGTGACGAGCAGGACGACGTGATCGCCTTCGACTTCATTTTCCTGAAAGCGAAGCACGCCTTTGGCGTCGGCGCCGATCGCGAGGGTTTTCGCCTCCGGTTCGGCGACAAAATCCCCTTCCGGGACGGGCTGATTCGCCTTTTTCAGCTTAAGGTTCCGACCCGAGAATTCTTTCATCGTTGTGGTCCCGACCAGCCAGGCCCCGATACCGAACGTCGCGGCGGTGGATTCGAAAAGTCCGCCGCTCCCTTTACCACTGGGCAGCGTTCCCCACCGGTCGCCGAGGATTTTCCCGTCGATTGTGGTGCACATGTGACAGATGACGTAGGGCTTTGCCATTGGGGTCCTTAGATTGCAACCGCATTAGATCCGACTGAATACTTGCTACGGCTCGGTTGACGGCTTCTAACCGGACGCGATCAAAATAGTACATGCCGGGCCGGCTTAGAACGCCGAAACCGAGAGCCGTACGACGGCCAGCCCCGGCGCGGGCACTGTCAATCGAACGGCCCCGTCGACCAGATCGGCTTTGCCGCTGGTCACTGAAACGCGATCGGGATGTTCCCAGCTGTTAGCGGCCTTCACGTCCCCGCCGCCCATCTGGTCGACGGCAATCACCTGCTCGATCTTCAGATCGGCCAGGTGAACTTCCACCGTCGCGGGTTCTGCCTGGTGTCGGTTGACGACGAACACGGCGATCTGCCGATTGACCGCGTCGTAGCTGGCGGCGACGTCGATGCCGGGCACGTCGCCGCGTTCACCGGCCTTGTAAGTGTCGGCCGTTACGGCGGCGCGCAGCGAGACGCCGCGGGCGTGCTGCGAGTACAACCGCATCGGATGATAGGTCGACTGGATCAGCACCCCGTCGGGCCGGGTGTGTACCGGCGCGATGACGTTCACGATCTGCGCGATCGCGGCGATTTTCACCACATCGGCGTGGCGGATGAAGCTGCCCAGGTATTGCGCGCACACGAGCGCGTCTTCCAGGTTGTAGATTTCTTCCAGCAGGTGCGGGGCGGCCATCCATTGACCGTCGCCGTTGCGGTCCTTGTACCAGACGTTCCATTCGTCGAAGCAGAGATAGACGTGCTTGCTGCTGCGCTTGACCCCGCGGACGTAGGACAACAGGCCGGCGTAGTCCTCGATCACGCGGTCGATCTCGACACCTTCCGCGAGGAACCACGGCGAATCGTTTCGGTCGTTGTTGCTGTAGCGGTGGGCCGAGATAAATTCGACTTGTTCCCAGCAATACTCGAGCACTTTGCGGTCCCAGTGCATGTAGGTGGTCATGGACCGCCCACTGGACCCGGCGGCGATGGTCTGGATCGCGGGGTCGATGCCTTTCATGTAGATCGACGCTTGCAGGGCGCGCTGGGCGTACACGTCGGCCGGGACGTGCCCGGCTTGCCAGACGCCGTCCATCTCGTTGCCCAGGCACCAGAGTTTGACCTCATACGGCTCGGCGTGACCGTTGGCGCGCCGGCGGTCGGACCAGAATGTTTTGCCCGGCAGGTTGCAGTACTCGACCAGTTCCCCAGCTGCCGCAGTGCCCAGCGTGCCGAGGTTGACCGCCATCATCGGTTCAGTGCCGAGCACCTTGCACCAGTCGAAAAAATCGTCGACGCCGAACTGGTTGGTCTCCCGGCTTTTCCAGGCGTAATCGGGCCGGACCGGGCGGTCTTTCTTCGGTCCGATGCCGTCCTTCCAGTCGTAGCAGCTGACGAAATTCCCGCCGGGGTACCGCATCACCGGCATGTCCAGCGGGCGGAGCACGTCCAGCACGTCCAGGCGAAACCCCTGCTCGTCGCTGAGCGGATTTCCTGGGTCATAAATGCCTTCGTAGACCGCGCGGCCCAGGTGTTCGAGAAACCCGCCGAAGATTCGCCGGTCGATCGGGCCGACGTGATGGTGCGTGTCGAGATGAATGGTTGCTTTCATGCGATTCAGACCATTGGGTGTTGAGTCGTACTGGACGGTCGGGCCGAGTTTAACACCGTCAGGCGGTCGCAGGCTAATGTGCCGGTGATCGACTTGTGTTATGCGCCGATGGAGCCACATAATGCGGTAATGGCGGACTCGTTTTCACACAAGGCGGCGTTGTTTCTAGTTTCGATCTCGGCCCTTTGCAGCGCGGCCGCGGGCCCGGCGTCCGCGCCGGCGACGCTGCCGGCCAGGTCGGAAAACGACTCGGTGATCCGCCCTCCGTATGTTGATGCGGCAGAGATGACGGTGGACCAATCCGTTCCACGGGGCGTCGTGCATCGGTTCGTGATGAAGTCGACTGACAGCAAGACCTATCCCGGTGTGTCCAAGAAGCAGCCGGGGGTCACGGTGCCTTACGAGCGGAAGGTCGCGGTGTACGTTCCGTCCGGGTACGTCGCGGAAACGCCGGCGCCGTTCATCGTCGTGCAGGACGGGATGGGGGCGGTCAAACCAATGTCGGCCACGTTGGATAATCTGATCAACGGAAAGCGGCTGCCGGCAATGGCGGCGGTCTTCATCGACAGCGGCGGTGGTGACGCGCAGGGCAGCGAGCGGGGGCTGGAATATGACACGCTGTCCGACAGATACACGACCTTTATCGAGACCGAAGTGTTGCCGAAGATTACCGCTGATTACGGCGTGGCTTTCACTAAAGACCCCGAAGGACGGGCGACCATGGGCGGTAGCTCGGGGGCGGCGTGCGCGTTCACGATGGCCTGGTTTCACCCGGAGTTGTACCGCAAGGTGTTAAGTTATTCGGGCACGTACGTGAATCAACAGTGGCCGGTCAATGCCGAGTCACCGCGCGGGGCCTGGGAATACCACGCGAGCCTGATCCCGAACACGCCGGCAAAGCCGATCCGCATCTGGATGGAAGTCGGGGAAAAGGATCTGGGTTCGAAAAAAGACGAAGCCTCGCTGCGCAACTGGGTGCTAGCCAACCAGCGCATGGCGGCAGTGTTGAAAGCCAGGGGATATCAGTATCAGTACGTGTTCGCCGAAGATGCCGGGCACGTCGACGGGCGGGTGCTTCGACAAACGTTGCCCGAGGCGATGCTGTGGCTGTGGCAGGGATATCCGATTAAGTAGTGCCGAATTCATTGGGCGAATGCCGACCGCGTGCCGTCGGTGCCGGCCGCCGCCGCGGGTTTCAGTTGATTCGGCTCCAGGGCCGGTTCCGACCAGGTTGCGCCCCCGTCGCTGGTGACGTATTTGTAGTTTCCCGCTTTGATCGAGCGGGTGTAGTCTTCGGACAGTTTCAAGGTAATCGTCCCGTGTCCGTCGCCGGTCATGGCGAAACCTGCGAACGTAGCGAAGTAAACGGGTTTTTGGAGCGGCCGGGCGACCCAGGTGCCGCCGTCGTCGGTGGAATGCATCAGCACCAGATCCCAACCGGGGTCTTCTTCGACGTGATCCAGGACGGCCCAGATTTCGCGCGGGTGCGGGCCGGTCGCGGCAAACTGCCATCCGTTTCCGGACCAGTCGTTGTCGGCATCCAGCGCGGTCCATCGACCGGCGGTTTTGCGAACGATCAGCGGATGCCGGAGACCGCCATCGGCCGAGTCGGGCGTCATCTCGGCGAAATAGATCGGGTCGGACGACCGGGCATTGGTCAACTTTAGTACGGGAACCACGCTGGTGTTCGATCCGCTCAGCTCCTTGATAGGCTTCGCGGCTTTCCAATTCAGGTACTCGATACTGACGGTACCGACGCTGGGCGCCTTGGAGCAACCGGCCATAATCACGAGCGCGGCGGCGGCGGCCCGGGCGGTGACGCCCAGGCGTACTTTGAGTTGTTCCACTACCAGTCTTGAAGCGATTTTGCGGTACACGATTCCACCAGTTTTACTTGCTCGATAACAAGCGGCGATCAATCCACGGCGAAACGGACGGAAACCGCATTCGAACAATTTGAGTAACAACCCACGCGGGACTCTTCAGTTTATTATAAACTTTGTCGGGTCCGGGGCGTCAATAGCGTGAATATGCCAGATCGGATCAATCTTAACATTCTAGAGATCGAGCGTCCCTGCGAAGCGGATTGGTCCGCGATGGTGGGTGATGACCGCGTGCGGTTTTGCGCGGATTGTTCGCTGCATGTTTACAACATTTCGGCACTGGATCGCCTGGCGGCCGAGCGGCTGATCTCCGAACACGAAGGGCACCTTTGCCTGCGAATGTACAAGCGTTCGGACGGGACATTGATCACCGCGGATTGCCGGAGCAGGGTTTCAGCCGCGTTTAAAAAGACTCGGGCGAGCATGCACGTGCTGGCGGGGATGCTGGTTGGCGTGTTGGCGGCGGTGGTGGGCTGTGAATCGGGCGGAGGCAACCGCAGCACCCGGGGGACCGAAGATCGCGGGGCCGGGGGACAGATCGGAAATTCAACCGGGGTTCCCGACCACGGAAACGTTTCGGGCGGGGAGCTCGAGCCGATCGTGCAGATGGGTTTCCTTCCCGCAAGGAAGCTCGTCGTTCCAATGCGACGCGAGCCTGCAGTAACGACGCGGCCCGTTTCGCCTCGGGAATAAGCCGCGTGTTTGGCCGAATTACGCAGCTCGGCGGCCTCGCTTTCGTTGTCGCTTCCGGCTGATATACTCTTGCCTCACGGCTTACGGATAAGCCCGGAACCTGTCGAAATGAGCGATCGCATGGATGCGAAGGATGCCGTCGGGGAACCCACTGCAACAATCTCACGAGCGGCGTTAATCCACAACGCGGCGGTCGTCCGCCGGGCGGTCGGTCGGGGCGTGAAAATCTGCGCGGTCGTCAAGGCCAATGCCTACGGTCATGACGCCGACATTGTCGTCGACGCGCTGGCGAATTATTCGACGAATGACTTCGGCGTGCCGTCGGTCGACGCGTTCGCGGTGGCCGATCTTGAAGAAGCGATGTCGCTGCCGGTGGTTCCGCAGTCGGTGTTGATCCTTCGTCCGGTGGAGAACGCGTTCGTGGGCCGGCAGCGGGCGAAGATCGAGACCGCGATTCGAAACAACTGGTGGTTGACGGTCGCAAGCCCGACGGCCGCCGACGACATCGCCCGGATCGCCGTCGCGTCGGGTCGGCGGGCGCACCTGCACGTGATGGTCGACACCGGCATGAATCGCGCGGGCGTAGGGGTCGACCAACTCGACGGGCTTCTGGATCGCATCGCGTCGCGGAGTGCCCTGCGACTGGGCGGGTTGTATACGCATTTTGCCAATTCCGAAGACGGTGACAGCCCGCTGACGATCGAACAGCTGGCGATGTTCCTCGATAAAACCGATCCCATGGCCGAGGACGGAAACGCCCGGCTATTGCGGCACGCGGCAAGCACCGGGGCAATCTTTCTCACCCCGCCGGCCCATCTGGACATGGTGCGTCCGGGCTTGAGCCTGTACGGCATCGACCCACTGGGAAAACCTTCGATCGAACGGCCGTTGCGGCCGGTAATGAAGTGGACCGCCCCGCTGATCGGCATTCGCGACGTACCCAAAGGTGGGACGGTCGGGTACGGACAGACCTGGAAAGCAGAGAAGAACACACGCGTCGGTCTGGTCCCGGTCGGGTACGCCGACGGCTACAGCCGGGAGCTTTCCAACCGCGGCGTGATGGTAATCCACGGGTGCCCCGCGCCGGTGATCGGGCGGGTCAGCATGGACCTGACGACGCTGGACCTGTCACAGGTTCCAGTGGCGGATGTCGGCGACGAAGTCACAGTGATGGACAGCGACCCGATTTCGGCGGCGAGCGTTTACAAGTTGGCCGAGTGGGCGGGGACGATTCCGTATGAAATCTTCTGCGGGATCGGACGACGCGTGCGACGCGTGGCGATCGACCCGACCGACGGACAGGAAGTGCCCGCGGGCGTGGAAGAAGTTGAAGAAGACGATTGAGACGCCGATGGTCACGGATCCGGCGTCGGCAGTTAAGTTAGCTGGCGGAAGGTGATTTCGCCGAATCAGCGGCGTCGAAATCGACGCCGTAGTACACCTCGGCCATCGGGAGATTCACATTGAGTGCCGTGAGGGGCAGTGTTGTATCGAGCCCTTGAATATCTTCGATCACCCACTTGCCGTCGGGCTGCCGGCGGTGGATCTCGGCCCGGGGTTCGTCCTGAAGAATAAGGACGTACATCTTCAGAGATGAAATCGTGCGATAGGCCAACGACTTCAACCCACGGTCGTATGCCTCGGTGGATTTCGAGAGAACTTCGAACAGCACCGTCGGATTGGTCACGGTCTGGCGGCTCGGATCTTCCGGATCAAATTCGAAGTTGTCGCAGAAGACGCTGACGTCGGGGTAGCATCTGAGGCTGGTTGATTGGATGCGGAGTCGGAGGTTGGATTCGTAAGGACTGCAGGGGCTTCCCTTCAGTCGGTTCCGCAGTTCGCCCACCAGATTCGTGCAAATTCGGCTATGCCGGATCGTGCCCCCCGCCATCGCGAAGATTTCACCAGCATAGAAGTTGCTTTTGTAGTCTGCCTCTTCTTCGAGTCGGTAATACTCCAGCGGCGTGTACCGCTTTGTTGCTTGAGGAATACCCATTTGTTGAATTCTATCTTTCGAAACACCAATTACAAAAAAAGCATGATCACCTGAGTGATCACGCTTTCTGATGTAACTCAAAATCTGAATCGATCTTCAGTTCGACTGCCGGTCGTTCGCCATTCTGCGCCACCGGGTCGGGGTGAGGCCAGTTGCCTGTTTAAACCGGCTGGTGAAGTGGCTTTGGTGCGCGAACCCGCAATCGCTGGCGATCTTAGTGAGTTCCTTCTCGCCTAGAAGCAAGTGTCCTTTAGCGTCATGGATCTGACATTCGAGCAGGAAGTGCTTCGGCGTCAGTCCGAACAGTTCTGTAAACCGGCGATGAAAGTGAAACGGGCTCAGGTGCACCGTCTTGGCGATTTCGGTCAATGTCGGGCCGCGATGAAATTCCTGCTGCATGAACTTCAACGCCGGAACGAGCCGGGACATTTCCGGGTCGGCGCTGAAATCGCTGGGCCGCAGGAGCGACCAATCCGGGCAAGCAGGCTGCAGGCAAAAGAAGACTACCGGCCCGCTACCCAGCGCGGGGAAGGATCGATAAGACACTGCATTCAGTGTCCAATGGTCGCCGGCCTCGTCGGGGAGAAGAAGTCGATGAGACATCGACCCTTCGTCGGGGGTGTTGGCAATTCCTTTTTTTGCTTCAGCTAAGATCTGTTCCTGAATCCTGCCATCGAGCTTGTCGAATGCCGACTTGAACAGAATTACGCTCCCGTGCCGGTCGACGACGAACTGGTGCTGCTCGGGCTTCTGCACCCATTCACTTATTTCGGCCTGAGTATTCCGCGCCGACCGGCTTTTCTGAAGGATATCACCGAGCTCGACGGCCGCGTGCGCCAACTTCTCGAGTTCTTTATGAGTGAAATCGCCCTGCTCGGCCGTGCGGTGCAACTCCAGCACGCCAATGTATCCAGAAAAAACCGGGTCCTGTACTGGAGCAGCGGCAACGTATCGATATCCCATTCCGGCAAGAAACGATTCGACGTACCGACTGTTAGACTCGCCACGCACTGGTTTATCGGCGGCGATCGCCGACCAAGCCGCGAGATCTTCCTGCTGCCATTCTTTCGCATATCCCTTAAGAAATGCATCATGCAGCTTCTGCGGCTGAACGGGCTGAAACCCGCCGCGGGGCAGCGTCGTTAACAAAATTGATTCCGCGAATGGAACAGCTCGGTTCAATTCCTCGGCAAAATGGCGGTAAGCCTGTGAATCCCCTTTAACAGCATTTATTGGCGCCGTTTGCGACATATTTGGATCAGACAAAATTGAGTTACTAATCATAAAGAATACTACGGCACCTCAGACGTAAGGATCGCCACTAGTACCCAAGTTTCTGGAAGTTTTTAGAATAGTGACAAATACCCACGCTGAGAAGTAAGTGTCGAAATATAAGCAATTTACGGCAAGCGACGCTCGCCGATGAGGTGTTTATACGGGGATTTACTTACCGCCACACCAATGTTTCCCACCGCTGATTGGGCAGTTCCTATATTTCGCGGTATGAGGTGTCTCGGCGACATCCGTTAGATCCGTACTAATCCGGATAAGTAGAAATCGACGCCAGGAGCTGGTTTTAAGGCCGAAATCGTCCTTTTGAGTCAACGCAGAGCGACAGCAACCCGTCCGCGACGAAAACGTGCTTTGGTGGTAATCTGTGCCCAAGGAGATTGCTGATGAATACGCAGATCGTAATTCTCGCCTACGGCAAAAAGTCGCAAATTGCTTTCCTGACTCTCGCGACGTTTTTGGCCCTGTGCTAGTCGGCTGCCGGCATTGCCGGGCCGGGCTTGCCGAAAGTCTTCTCGCGACCTTCCGGGCTGATCCCGAAGATATGAAACTGGTGAGATAGCGGGTCGAACCCGTGCTCCCGGCAGACATCATCCCTGAGCTTTCGCAACCGATCGCTGTTGAATTCGATGACCCGCCCCGTCGCGACACAGATTAGGTAGTCGTGCGTTTCCCGGCCGACGATCACCTCGTAATACGATTGACGGTTGTCGAAAAAAACCTGCTTTACGATCCCAGCGTCCTGCAAATGCGTCAGTGTGCGATACACGGTTGCCCGGCTCACGCGGTGGCCGAGCGCTTTCAAATCACTGACCATCTCTTCTGGGTCGAACAATCGCGTTTTCCGCAGCACCGCGTCCAGCATCATCGCCCGTTCGGGCGTGAACTTCAGCTTCTGGTCGTGCAGGTAACGACGAAAGATCGCGCAGACCGGTTCGTAAGGAAGCGTCTGCCGCTGCGACGCGGCAACCTTCGGCAGATTCGGCAGGACGTGTCCTTTATCTGACATGCTCGGGAAAGTTTAGTCCCCACGATTGCTAAATGCGAACGCCCGACCGATCCGCATCGGTACCCCGCGGATTCCTGCCAGTTCCCGTTCGACGGCTGATCGACGATTCGCTACAAGCATCGGCGTGATGGCATTGCCCGCGCACCCTTCTCTCAACAACATTGTCGCGATCTTCGTTGTCGCCTTGATCCTGCGGCTCGCGGTGTTCGCCGGCGCGATCGGGTTCGGACACCTCACTCTGGCCCGGTACACCGCCAAAGGCGATACCACCAGCTATATAGCTGTCGCGGCGGCGATGACCGGCGAGCGGTCTTTCTCATCCCTGGAACAATACGACCGCCGGGTGTTTCCGGGGTACCCGGCTTTGATTGCTGTTGTCCATCTGACCGGTATTCCGCTCCCGGTGGCCGCCCTCATTACAACATGGGTGTCGGCCGGGATTGCCGCAGCCGCCGCGGCAACGGCGTTCGCCGACGCACGCGTCGGGTGGGCACTGACCTGTCTCATTCCGCACTACCTCATCAATTCATCCCTGGGCATGAGCGAAGCGCCGCTGCTGGCGTGCGTCTGTGTCGCATTGCTACTCTGGAACCGCGATCGACTTGTGCTCTCGGGCCTCTGTTTCGGCTTCGCCGCACTGGTCCGCCCGATGGCCTGCTTCGCGGTGGCGGGGGTAGTCTTTTCGCTCATTTTAAACCGGCGGTGGCGGCAGGCAGTGGTTCTCGCCGGCGCGTCAGCGCTGACCTTCGTCGTCGGCTTGGTCGTCATGCAAATATGGACCGGCGACGCGCTGCAAGGCGTACACGTGTACGCCAATCACCCCGGCGCGTACGCCGGGCACATGATGGTCTATCCCTTTTCCGCCCTGCTCACCGGCACCCGCGCCGCCACGCCGGGGCGAATCGTTTACATCTGGATTCACGTGCTGGTCACCCTGCTGGCAGTCTGGCTCGCCGGCCTTCGGTTAATCCGCCGGCCGACGGACCCGCGCGACGCGGTCAGCTTCCCCTGGCTGTTATGCAACACCGCGATGGTCCTGTGCGTCGGCCCGCCGTGGGGGTTCATTCACTTTCCAAGGTTCACTATACCCGCCGCCCCGGCGATGTTCTGGACCCTTCGACCCTGGCTTCCCCGCGGTCGCGGGGCCTGGGTCGGCATCGGGCTGGCGTGTCTGGTCTTCGCGATCTTTGGCACAATTGAGTCGCCCTGACGTGGGTTTCATCAAGTGCCAATGCGGTCTTCCGAGCGTGACCCGATACGCATTCAATCTGAAACGCGCGAAAATCAGTAGTGGAAAATCCCCAATAGCCGAAGCCGGGAGGCCACGGATCGAACGGGTTGTCGCGCGATCGACCGGTCGATCCCCGCCCTTCCGGGACGGGGCTATGAAAAATTAGAGATCGCGTCTGAAACGCGCGGAACCTGATTGGAATCCGTATGGCTGAGCGCGGAGGGCAATGATATTTAGTTTGTAGAGGCGACGCAGGGGTCGACCCTACAAGATCTGCATTGTCTCCCAATATTGCCGTCTCAGTGCTGGGCCGAAAAACTAGTGGTGTTTCACCAACGGCGCGCTCTTGAAATAGTGCCATTTCCCCTCGCCGCCGTTGACGGGGATTTCGGACCGGTCCAGCGGTTTCCAGCCGGCGGCGTACAGTTCGTCCAGCGAAATCGTGCGCGACGAATCGGAGTTGAACAACGCGCCGATCCGGTCCCAGATCAGTATCGTGCCCGGGGGCGGCGGGTTGGAATCGATGATGTCCTTCCGCCACTCGATCCGCCGGGGGTCGGTCGGGCTCATATCGAGCCAGTAGAGCAACGCCGGGTGCGAGCTGGCCAGATACGGATAGTCGGCCGAGTGCGGGCGCGCCTGATACCAGTCGGCAATCTGCCGGGCCTCGTGCCAATCGGGCATCGTTACGACGGGCAGGACCGTGTACAGCCGATTCACACCCACGGGCAGCGCCGCGGCGATTGCGGCATATCGTAACGGCTTTCGCCAGTCGAACGCGCCGAACACCCAGCCCCAGCCGCGCGCCGACAGCAGCGCCCAGAACGGCGCGACCACCAGCATGTACCGCACTTCGCCGTTGCTCGACATCGCGCCGCGCCAATACAAAATGCTGTGACCGGCCAAGACACACAAAGGCAACCCGGCGATCAGCACGTCGCACCGCCGCCGGTGATTGGTGAAGAAATTCCCCGACAATGAGTTGTATGTCGATCTTCCGAACAGGCTGGAAAAACCGAACGAACAAATACAGACCAACAGTCCCACGATCGTGGCCGGGAAGATGAACGGCGACACCACCGCGGGCAGCATTTTTACGAAGTAGAACAACGACCCGGGCGTGTACAGGCTGTGTTTTTCGTAAGGCCAGTTCGCGGCAAGCCAGTGCCACCAGTGAGGGCCCGGTTCACCGTACATCCGCCAGCCCGTGTAATCCCAGGCTATTACCGGCAAGACCAGCAGTATTGTCGCGAACCACCGCCGGTGCGTCAGCAGCGCGACGAACGCGAGTGCCACGAACGCGAACCCTTCGGGCCGGCTAAGCGGGGTCATGCCGACAACGACCGCCATCAACCAGAATTGCCGCCGTTGATACGCCCAGAACCCCAGCGCCATCAGCAACGCGAACGGCAACTCGGTCAACTCGCTGAACGAATGCAAGAACACCAGCGGCTGGGCGAGCGTGAAAATCAGGGCCAGCACCGGCCAACGCCATCCCTGCCGGCGGGCGATGCTCTGCGCGATCACGGCAATGATCAGCGCGACGATCAAACTCGTGACACGCACTGCCAGACGCGCTCCGAAGTGGGCCGGCAACGCATATAACGCCGTCGCGAAGGGCCTTCCCCAGACATTCACGAGATAATAGGGTTCAGAAAACGCGGCCCTCGCGTAGATGTAATGCGTGCAGGCGTCGCCTTCGAGGAACGCAGTCGATTTCACTGCCAACGTCAAAGACAACGCCGAAAAAATCGCGACCGCCACCCACCCGGCCAGCGTCTCCCCCACGGTCGGGCCGACTGCAATTGCGGTAAGCGAAAGCGAACTGTCCACCGCTCGATGCATGTCGCGAATTTACGGGAACCGCTGCGATAAAGAAAATCTGCCGGCTGAACAACCGCAACGCATCTCGCCAAAGCGATTCACTCGTCGTATTTTTGAAGTATGCAGCTCGAGTACTCGAACCCGCAGACAGACCGCGGCATTTCAGTGGAGACACTGCCGGACAAAACCACTGTGATCGAGGTACGGCCGCTCGGTCGGCCCGGCGTCACGTCGGCAAATCAGATCTGGGTGATCCTGTATCTCGGGGCCTCGCTCGCGCTCCCGGTCGCGTTCATGCAGTTCACCCGCATTTACCAGCCCGCGCCGTTCGTACAGGCGGCGACGATCATGGCCTTCTTTATCGCGCCTGCTTTGGGAGCAATCATCTACGTACTTACGACCACGGCGGCGACCCGTCGCACGTCCATTCGCGTTACCGCGGACGCGCTCGATATCGAACAAACCGCCCGGTTCGAGGATCGGGTGCATTACCAACGCAACTTGGCTCAAATTGAAAAAGTAGTCGTCGAGATCGTCCCGTGGACAGAAGACCGGCGGGTCGCCGTCTGCGTCTATTCGGACGGACAGATGAAAAGCTTCCTCGCCGACAGAACCCCGGCCGAGGTTCAAGAAGTGGCAAATGCAATCCACACAGCCTTAAAAACAAACGATCGCGTCACGCGCCAATCACCGATCACCGAAACTTCAACTTCAATTTCGCCACCTCAATATCCGCCTGCCGGGTAGGCTCGGGCACGCGGCGGAGACAGCACGACATCACAAGTTCGATTGAGGACGCGAGGTCCACCCGGTGCCCCGGGCTGATAAACATGGGCCGGATACCGTCGCGGGTGCGGAGCACCGCACCGATCTGTTCGTTACCGTCCATCAGCGGTGAAAACGACCCTGCCTTCTCCGACGGCTCGTCGAACGTTCCGATGAACCGGCTCTTCGCGCACCCGATCCCCGGCACGTCCAGCGTCACCGCAACATGCGTCGCCAGCCCGCACCGCCGGGGGTGCGCGATCCCCTGCCCGTCGAAACAGATCACCCCATATAGATGCTCCAACATTTTCAGCGCCGCAAAAATGGCCGGCCCTTCCCGGAAGCTCAAAAACCCCGGCACGTAAGGCACCTCCGCCGGTGCCGTCGCGTGGCGTGCTTCGACGATTCGCCGGTCGATCCGGTCATAGACGACTGCCGCCGCGAACACCGTCGTCTGGTCGTTGGCGAACGCACAATCCACCCCCGCCACAAACCGCGGCAACGGCGACAACCGCGCGATCCGCGTCCGCGCCCGCAGCTCGTCCTGCTGCGCTTTCCACGACACCACAAGCTCCGCCCAGCCGGGAACGTTTTTGCCAAAACGCATGAGGGAATCATATGTCCCTGTGGCATGCAGTCGCGACCGTGAACCCGAGCGGCGTGGACCGGTTCGTTTATGGCAGGCTTGGACAGCACCGTGTCGAATTTCCGAAGGGACTCAAATGACTGTCACGTCGGCCGTGAACGGCTCGCCCCGACGCTTGAGTTGTCGACGCGCTGATTCGATAACCGTGCCGGCTTGAATACCGGTCATGCAGGCGTGCTCGAACGCGCAGCGGTTCCATTGCCAGCACGGCGAACAGGGCAAAAGGTGGGTGATGTTCTCGTTGCAGCTGTAACCCGATTGGGTCGGCAGTTCGCGGCCGCCGTAGACGACGACCGACCGGGTGTCGACCGCGCGGGCCAGGTGCATCAGAAACCCGACCAGGCCGATGAAGATCGAACTATTTTGCAGCACGGCCGCCGATTGACGGATCGAGGTTTTCCCGCGCAGGTCGACGACGCCCGACAAGGGTGGATCGCTCGCACTGCCGAGTTGGACGAACTTGCAATCGCGTTTTAGCGCATCGACCACCTGCTGGAAACGATCGACCGACCATTCTTTATTTTTCATCGGAAACTTCGCCGCCGCGCCAGTGGTGTGGATCGCGATTTGATCGTGCGCGAATCGACCGAAGCCGGACTCGAGGGGCGACAAATTCAGATACGGCCGCAACGATACCGGGCCGGTGATGCCGGCCATTTCGCACATGACCGCCAGGATGTGCGCCTGCGGGACAGGGTCGCCGAGGTCGTTTTCCCAATCGTGTTTCGCGTAGACGGGCAAGACGAATCGCGCGCCGAATTGTTGTGCGGTCTTCACCAGAATTTCGTCCCGCGACACGATCGCGGCCACGTCGGGGTTGTTCACGAACAGGTCAGGAAAATACGTCATCATCCAATGAATACCGACACCACGGATCGCCAGCTCGCGGAAGATCGTCGTGCAGAGCAGGTCATCGCCGGGCGACTGGCCGAAATGAATCAGTACCTTCGGCGCGTCCAGGTCGGTCCCCGCCGGGACGGGGAAGCCGTTCTGCCGAAGTGAATGAACGAAAGCGGATTCGGGCATAAAGAATGAATAATGCCGAACGAAGTAATCCGGTGAAAGAATCGTCTACAAGAATTCCCGAGACGCCGGCGTCTGAACTACTGCGAAGACCCGGGTGTCAAACGGGCCCGGATCTTCGGCCTACCTCAGATGCCGGCGTCATCAAAGTCACGCTACTGGGGCGGTTTGATCGCGTCGTCCACCGCATGGCGTGTCTGTTCACCGACCGCTTTCAACTGCACGTCACTGAACATCACCCGCCCGGGGGTCAGGTACGTGTACAGATCGACTTTCAAAAACCTCGGACTTCCTGCCGGGTTTTGCGGGTTGATGTCGCAGACGACGGTCCGCCATTCCCCGCCGGTTGCCCCGCTCGGCGGGACCTGGCATTCGTAGTCTTGCACGTCGGCTACCGCGCCGGAGATGTCCTTGCCTTTGATATATCCTTTGACGAACACGTGCAGTGACGGGCCGTCGCTTTTATAGCGAAAGCGGATGCGGTAGCGGACGTTCGGCTCGATGTTGATCGGGGCCGACAGACACGCGAGCCCGTTGCTCTCGGCCACGTCCTTCGACAGGTTCATTGCCAGCACGTTCCCCTTCACCGACGTCTGTGCGTCGTCGTCTTCCTTGTTCCTGGCCGGCTGCTGATAGATGACGACTTTGTCGACCGCAGGCAAACTGTCGCTGAGCGGCGCGGGGTATTTTTCGGACCGCAAGAGCGCAATCCACTTCCCGGCTTTGGCGAAATCCCCGTCCGGCAGCAGGTTCGGATTCGTTTTCCAGAGCGCGAGCGATTTGGGATCGTCAGTGGTTTCATTTTCGACCGGGTGCGAGAACGTGCCGATGCCGTTAATCGTCTGCAGGACTTCCTCGGTCATGAACCGCAGATCGGTCGGCTCGCGGATCGCCTTGGCCAGTTCGGTCGGCTTCGCGTCCTTCTGCCGAAGGTCGAGCGTTTTTACTTTAAGGTTGAACCCCGCCCCATCGGTGTCGAGTTCTCCCCAGATCAAGATGACCGGCGATTCTTCCTTACTGAGCGCGACCAATTTCTCGGGCGGGGTGTGCAGGTCCACCGGCTTATCGCCGGCCGCGGCCAGCTCCGCCATTGTGGGGCCGTCGATCGGCTCGAAATGTCCGTCGCGGTCGAGCTTTTTGCGGAACGCGAAACCGACCTTGTCTCGTTGCTCCTCGCCCGCCGTGCCGGCGATCGGAAACACCGCCGCCTTGGGTTTGACGGCATCGTCTGCGCGGGCGAAAGTCGCGAGCGACCAAATACAAATGAAGACCGAAAGCCCGGCAAATAGTCGGTACGACAGGCGACCACTGCTGTAATTCATGAAACAACCCTTCTTTTTCACTTGCCTTGCATACTGTACCGACACCACCATTCAACGTTACCTGAAGACGTACACGGGCGATCGTTGAAAATTTGTGATATTCCCCACGAAGACCGTTTAGCCGCCTCGCTTGCGAGGCGATTTCCTTCTCGCCGAAAACATCCCGCAAGCGGGAGGGCTAAACCGGATCGGACCTCCTCAACTTCCCTCCCCGTACAGTTCCCGTACAATGCATCTTGCGTTATGTCGCGCCGGGAGGGCACCTATCATCCCGTTTGGCCTGAACCGAGAAGACCATTCATGAGTTTAAAATTCATCAAAATCCGCGGGGCTCGCGAGCACAATCTCAAGGGCATCGACGTCGACATTCCCCGCGATCAGCTCGTGGTCATTACCGGTCTGTCCGGCAGTGGGAAATCCACGCTCGCGTTCGACACTGTGTTCGCCGAGGGGCAGCGAAAATACATGGAATCGCTGTCGACGTACGCCCGGCAGTTTCTGGACCAGTTGCAGAAGCCGGACGTCGACGAGATCGAAGGCCTGCCGCCGACGATCGCGATCGAGCAACGCGGCAGCAGCTCGAACCCCCGGTCGACGGTGGCGACGACGACCGAAATTTATGATTACCTCCGCGTGCTGTTCGCCCGGGCGGGGACGCCTTACTGCTGGGAGTGCGGGCGGGAGATCACCAGCCAGACGCCGTCGCAGATCGTCGACGCGGTCATGAAAAACCCGGTCGGCACGAAGGTGATGATCCTGTCGCCTTTGGTCCGCGGTCAAAAAGGGGAACACAAGGAAACCTTCGGGGCAATCCACAAGCAGGGGTTCGTGCGGGCCCGCGTGAACGGCGAAATGCTCGAACTGAATCCCGAGATTTTCCCGTCATTGAAGAAGACGTTCAGCCACAATATCGAGGCGGTGGTCGACCGCATCGTGCTCAAGCCCGAGATCCGTTCCCGACTGGCCGACTCGGTCGAGACGGCTACCAAGCTGGCGCAGGGGCTGGTCATCGTCAGCCTCGGGAACCCGGACGGCACCTGGACCGACCAGGTCTATAGCGAAAAGTTCGCCTGCCCGATCCACCCGAACGTGTCGCTGCCGGAAATGGAACCACGGCTGTTCAGCTTCAACAGCCCCCACGGGGCGTGCCCGGAATGCCACGGCCTCGGGACCAAGTTCGAGTTCGATCCGGAACTGGTGGTCCCCGACGATTCGGTGTCGCTGGAAAATGGCGCGATCGAAGCTTGGCGTAAGAACGGCAAGCGGATGAACATTTTCTACAGCCGGGTGCTCCGCACCTTCTGCCGGGACACGGACTCGAGCTACACCGGGCCTTATAAGGACATTCCGAAAAAGGTCCGCGACATTCTCATGTACGGCACCGACGCCCGCGGTGACAACGGCACGGGCCTCGAGTTCGAAGGGGTCATCCCCAACCTGCAACGGCGGTTCGAGAACACCGAAAGCGAGTGGGTCAAATCGAAAATGCACAGCTACATGTCCGAGCAGCCGTGCGACGTCTGCTGCGGCACCCGGCTGCGAAAAGAGGCGATGTGCGTCCGCCTGCACGCGGCCGACGGGCACATCGGTTCCACCGAATGCGCGACGGGTGTCGACCAACCCGCGGGCGAGGCGGACGTGACCATCGTCGAACCGATTGCCGAAGGCATTCCGAAAAAGTCCCGGGGCAAGGCGAAGAAAATTGTAACCCCCCCGCCGATCGCGATGGTGTTGCCCGGTTACAGCATCGACGACGTCTCCCGGTTAACCGTCGAAAAGGCAAAGCGATTCTTCGACACGCTGAAGCTCGGCACCGAAGGGCTGAAAATCGCAGAGCCGATCATCCGCGAGATCAACTCGCGGCTCGGGTTCATGCTCGATGTCGGGCTCGGGTACTTGACGCTCAACCGAAAAACCGGCTCGCTGTCGGGCGGGGAAGCGCAGCGCATCCGACTGGCGACACAGGTCGGGTCGGGCCTGGTCGGTGTCTGCTATGTGCTGGACGAACCGACGATCGGCCTTCACCAGCGTGACAACACCCGGCTCATTCGCACGCTGCGGAAGCTGCAGTCGATCGGTAACACCGTCATCATTGTCGAGCACGACGAGGACTGCATTCGCGCGGCCGACTATCTCATCGACATCGGCCCCGGCGCGGGAAGCCACGGCGGGAACGTGATGTGCGCCGGTCCGATGCCACAAGTGCTGGAGCAGACGCAGAGCATCACGGTCAAATATATGACCGGTGAATACGCGATCGTCGCCCCGCCGGACCGACGCCCGGTCGACCCCGAGCGCGCCTGCATCGAATTGAAAGGCTGCAAGGAAAACAATTTGAAAGATGTGAGCGTGAAGATTCCGCTCGGCGGGTTGATCTGTATCACGGGCGTCAGCGGCAGCGGCAAATCCACGTTAATCAACCAGACTTTGCTCCCGGCGCTCAAGCGAAAGCTGTACAGCAGCAAGGTGAAAGTCGGCGAGTTCAAAGCACTCAACGGCTGGAACAAAGTCGACAAGGTGATCGAGATCGATCAGAGCGCGATCGGCCGAACCCCGCGGTCAAACCCGGCAACTTATACCGGCGTGTTCGACGAAATCCGAAAAGTGTTCGCCAAAACCCGCGAGGCGAAGATCCGCGGCTACGAAGCCGGTCGTTTCAGCTTCAACGTTAAAGGCGGTCGCTGCGAAGCCTGCCAGGGCCAGGGCGTGAAGTGCATCGAGATGCACTTTCTGCCAGACGTGTACGTCGCCTGCGAGGCCTGCCACGGCACACGGTACAACGCCGAGACGCTGGAGATTCACTACCGCGGTAAGCACATCGCCGAGGTGCTGGCGATGACCGTCGAAGAGGCGGCCGGGTTCTTCGAAAACTTCCCGCAGATATACCGAATGCTCAAGGCGTTGAAGGACGTGGGCCTGAGCTACGTGAAGATCGGCCAGCCGAGCACGCAGCTCAGCGGTGGCGAGGCCCAGCGCGTGAAGCTCGCGACCGAACTCGGAAAAAATCCGACCGGTCACACGCTGTACGTGCTGGACGAGCCGACTACCGGGCTGCATTTCGCCGACATCAACAACCTGCTGAACGTGCTGAACCGGCTCGCCGATCTTGGCAACACCGTCGTCGTGATCGAGCACAATCTGGACGTGATCAAATGTGCCGACTGGCTGATCGACATGGGTCCCGAGGGCGGCGACGGGGGCGGCACGGTGATCGCCGCGGGCCCGCCGGAATTAATCGCCAGGACCCGCGGCAGCCACACCGGGGAGTACCTCAAACCACGATTGGAACAGACGGCATTGCAGAAAACCGCGTGATTTCTCGTGGCTGGAAATGGTAAAGCTGACGTGACCGAATGGCGAAGAAATCCGTATCAGGGAAAGTTTGAGGAGGTTCGCATGGCCGAGCTGTTGAGTTACAGGCCTTCTGACAGTGCCGTTTATTACAAGCCGCCGAAAAAGTTCGCGGCCGGCAGGTTGATCGCCGCGCTTGTGTTCTGCGTTGCGACCGCCCTCGCTGCGGCGTGGATCTACGCCTACTTTCTCCCGCCAATTCGAAATCTCCTGCTTCGCATGTCGGCGTGCGTCGGATTCGCTGTGTCGATCGGGGTTATCAGCGGGCTGACGGTCAGACACGGGAAGGTGCGATCGCAATTGGTGGCCGCGTGTGTCGGCGCGGTCGCGTCGGTCGTTGCCGGCTATTGCATGTGGTTATTCTGGGTCCACCACTTTTTCGTCAGTTCGGGTTCGTCCGTCACCCTTCGGTTGCTGATTTCGCACCCTTCCCTGCTTTTACGCATCGCACATGCTTTTAAGATCTCCGGCACCTGGATGTACAATGCGGATCCTGTTCAGGGTGGCCCCCTTCTCGGCATCTGGTTCTGTGAATCGGCCGTTTTGTTCGCAGCCGGCATCTTGCTTCCGATTTCGATGGTTCTGAAGGACGACCCCGTCTGCGAATGCGGCACCCAGGTTAAGCGTGCGCCGGGCTTGCCGGCGTTTGCCGTGGATCGTCAATCGGAGTTCCTGACCGCGGTCGAAAGCCGACAGTTCGACCAACTGGCGACGCATGCCGCGCCGATATACGAGGATGCGCCCGAACTTAAGTTGACTCTTGCTTCCTGCCCGAGCTGTGCGAAGACTCACGTGCTGTCGGTGAATCGTGTCGAATGGGCTCTAAACAGCCGTACCGGAAAATTTTCCGTCCGCCGCACACCATTGGTCAGTCAAATGCTGCTCCCGACCGATGTGGTGGCCGAGTTTTTGCAAACGTGCCTGCAGATCAATGCACATCGCGAGCAAGCCGCGTCGACGGAGACTCCGAGACAGACGGCGACGGGGTCCGGTCAAGAAGAGGGGCCCCGGGAACCGGACGCGTGCCTCTGAACCCGGCCCAATCTTCACCGCGTCACAAATTGCGGATCAAGGCTTGCCACAAAACGCGCCGGCGTTACAATCGACACCCCGAACCGAGCATTGCCCGGCTCGGAACACGGGCGGTTAGCTCAGTTGGCTAGAGCACCAGCATGACACGCTGGGGGTCGCAGGTTCGAGCCCTGTACCGCCCATTCACAGCCTATCCTGGAATCTAATGGTCGAAAGCGACCATATAGTTCATTCAGGGTAAGTTACTTTCCTGTTTAAAATCGCGATTTATTGAAGGCTGCAAGCCGCGGATGCGATGCGTACGCCCGCCGGTTTCTTTGAATCGTCGCCGGCCGACCAAAACATTCGACTGCGACGGCTTCTTTTGAATTTGGCGGAAGGCTGATCTGTTACGGGTAAAGGCCGGTCGAGAAGTATTTCATTCCGCTGTCGCAGGCTAGAAATGCGAGGGTTCGGCGCCGTTCTCGGGGATCGAACCCGATTCAGACATTTTCAACGCGTTCGAGCAGGGCGATGCTCACGTGACCCGGCAATTCGGCGGGCTGGGGCTCGCGATCACCAAGACATTGATCACGATGCGCGGCGGGACTTTGTCGTCACACAGCGAAGGTGAATGCTGTGACGCAATGTTCTGTCTTGAACTGCAAGTCTCAGCCCCGGCCGAGGCGTCCGCGGTCGACCGTTTGCCGGACAAGACCGCCGCCTTGACGGCTAACAGTCGAAAGCAGATGCTCAAGATCCTCGTCGTAGAGGACCACGCCGACACGGCTAAGCTCATGAAACGTCTGCTCGGATCGCTCGGTCACAACGTGGAAACGGCCGGCTCGGTGGCGTCGGCGTTGTCGACCGCGAAATCGGGCAGCTTCGACATGGTTATCAGCGACCTTAGCCTGCCGGACGGGAGTGGATGCGAACTGATTCAACAACTGTTGTACGAGTACCCGATCAAGGCGATCGCCGTGTCGGGGTTCGGAATGGAGGAAGACCACCGCGGCGGGGCCGACGCAGGTTTTCATGCCTACTTGACCAAACCGATCAGCCTTGAACAGCTCGAGGTGACGACACAGAAAGTGGTCGCGATGCGGGAAGAGGTCATCGTCAGGTCGTCCACTCCGATCGCGTGATATTCGCTCGGCCATTTGCAGCCCCGTCCCCTGACAAATCAAAGAGCCGCGCACAAAGCGTACTCGCGGAGTAAGCGGTCGTCCCGACGATTACCACTTATCCGGTTTCTTCTTAAGAAACGCGCGACGCCAAGTCGAAAAGAGCAAACGGTGTCGGACACCGTTTAATAGACTAATTTTCTAAGATCATGACAAGACGTAATTTATAAAAACGGTGTCCGACACCGTTTTGTAGTGCCTGACAAATCAAAGAGCCGCGCACGGAGCGTACTCGCGGAGTACGCGGTGGTTCCGACGATTACCGCTTACTTCGCGAGTACGCTCCGTGCGTGGCTCCTCGTGGATTTAACGCGGAATCAGACAAGGTTTTTGCTCGACGCAAGCCGAAGCCTTCAAGGCTGCGACGCTGCCGGGCGGCTCATCTGTTTCAGGGTCGCCCGTGCCCAGCGGTTCCAATCCGCACGATCGTCTTCGTTCGCGATCCGGGTCAGGAGTTCCCGCGTCTCCTCGTTCCGATCGCCCCGCCGGACACGCGCTCGGGCGGCGTTTCCCAGGTACTCCAGGCTCTGCGGCTGCAGCGCCCTGGCGCGGTCGTAATAACTGACTGCATCCTCGAACCGGTTGGACGATTCGAACACCAGCCCCAGGCCGTTCCGCGGCTCGGGGTCGCGGGGCATCAACGCCGCGGCGAGCAGGAATTGCTGCGCCGACAGATACATCTTCGATTGCTTGTAATACGCGACGCCCAGGTTGTTCTGGGCCGGTCCGAATTCCGGATCGGCGGTCACGGCCTGCTTCAACACGTCCGCCGCGGCGTTGTAATCGGCTCGCTCGATGAACCCCACCGCTTTGGAGTTCAACGTCCGCGCACGATCAGTGTCATGCACTGCCGCGGTATCCAACTTCACCACGTGCGACGAAGACGCGGGTTCGGAAGCGCACCCGCCGAGCAAAGCCGGACCGGGTAGGGACAGGCAGATCAAGATAAAACGCGTTCGCATGGTTTCAGTTGCCCGTCGTCCGGGGGTCACCCGCCGGTTGAGACTCGTTCACATAAGATACAGTAAGTTCGACGTTCCACCCCGCGTCGGTACCGGTGCCGACAGTCTCGCCGGGTAGGGTCAAGTGCAGATCGCGCACAGTGAGCTCGCTGCCCGCCGGTGACAAAGCGGTGATGAAGGTCAGCACCTGTGCCAACGTCAGTTGCCGAAAAACGAGTTGCGACGGCATTTCCCGCAGACCGGTGGTGCCGAGCCTGCGCGGGGGCTGCGGTGTAATCCGCACCAGATCCTCCGAATCAATCTCGGCAGTCTTCATCGCCTGGTCGAGTTTCGTCGGCAACTCCGCCGCCGTCGTCCGGCTGGTCCCGCCGGCCGTGCGTGCGGCTTCGAGATGCCGGGCCGAAACCTGAACGGTCGAGTAATCCGCGGCCGCGCGGGCCGCATCGTCGCTGCCGTCGAGCAGTGCTGTGAAGGACCAGGTGACCGCGACGACCACGCACACCGCGAGCACTGAAATCGAAAATGTCGTCCGCGCCTTAGACGTCATTGTCCGGGCCTTTTAATCAAGCGACTGCCGGTCAGCGTGATCCTGATTCCTTTGCCCGGCACTTGCTCGGCCTGCGGCGGTTCGACCTGCATCGACGGGACGTCACGCAGCGATTGCACCAAAGCGTCAAGGTCCGCCCGGCTTCCCGCGATCGCTTCGACCGAGAATGTACCCTCGTCGATCCGCAGATCCTGAACCTCCAGCCCGGACGTTTCGGGCAAACCACCGATCGCCCGGAGCAGGGCGTGCAAAGTCGGCTGCACGGAGGTCGGTGTGTCCAAGCTTTCACCGGCCGTCGATGGCGCGAGGCTTCGCTCTTCGCTCCTGAAACGACTGACCACGTTGACCGGCACTGGCCTGCCCGGGAAGACGCGATGAAAACTCTCCGCCTGACGATCTCGAAACCCCTCGGCCAACCGCTGATATTGGTCCGCCCGCCAGATCGCAGCGGCGCAGACGCAAACGACGAGCAACACCGCAGCGAGAACAGCCTGCGTAAGCGGGCGTCGAATCGCACGGTAAGGGTCAGTCGCCGCGAGGCCGTCCCGTCGCAGATTAACGGCCGGTTGAACACCCGCCGCGACGCCGGAAATAGCCGCGGTCTCGACGGTCATGGGGCCCTCGCTCAACACCCTGAACGACGGGTCGGCCATCAACCATTCGAGCAACGTTCTTGGCAGAGACCGCGCAACAATCTTCAAGGGAGACGACCGCGTACCGGCAAGCCGGGTAACGTGCGCGCCGAGATCGCCGGCCTCGGCTGGAACAACATACCAGCCGGTCACTCGCTGGTCGTGAATCGAAAAAACCTCGATCGAGTTTTCGTTCGCCCAAAAGACGGCGTCGCACGACTCGCCTTTAAGCCCGTTGAGAACTGTTTGAGCCGCGAACACCGAGGCCGGGGTGATGTTGTCGATGACGACGCCGGATGCTTCGAGCGCGTCGACGACGGGTTTCACGTCCTTCAGCGGAACGCAGAGTCCGAGTGCGGACTGCCGGGCGTCGTTGATAATGAAATCGGCGGCTACGTCTTCCGCGCTCAGCGGCAGCAGCAGTTCCAGCTGATACAGCAACGCGGTATGCCGGCTCCGCGCCGGCACACCTTCCAGTGAAACGGTCGCCGACAAGCACCACGAGGTCGGCAAAAAAAGAACGACCGGACCGTCGGTAACTCCGGGCATCGCGGCGACCGCCGCCGCTACAGCGTCGGGCGTTGCACTCGGAAGGTCGGGCAACTCGACCAGGTCGCTGCCTCGGCCGAGTTTCCATGCCTGGTCACCGGCGAAAATAACGGATTTCGCGCGGGTCATAGGCCAGGATTTCCTAAAAGCAGCGGCCGGGGGACGCGGAGCGTCAGCGGTTGTCCGTTGTATTGCAGGATTACCGTGTCGTGGTCGATCGCGGTCACCCGGGCACCCGACGCGTGGTCGCCGACGGATTTGATCATCATCTCGCCGGTGGCGTTTTCAAACACGGCGTAGCTGTGCTGTGGTTCGACAATCGTCCCGGTCAGCTTCAATCCCAGTGGCGATTCAATGGAGGTCTGCGAGGTCGGCGCGGTGTGAGCGGCACCGGTGTCTTGCGCGCGCAGCTCGACGTCCATGACGTCGGCGAAGTCAGTATCTGCCGTCGACGACCGCGTCGTGGCCGGGTTTTTGTAGACCTGCGTACGATCGGTTTGCGTGGCGGGGCTCGGCGGCCGGACCGGCAGGAGAATCGTCAACGCCACCACAGCAACGGCCGCAGTCAGCATTGCGATCGCGGCCGCTCGCAGGATTCGTCGTTGTCGGGCGATGTCCATCTTTACCATTGAAACGAGAATGATTTTACATCATCGCTGTCGGAGGCGTCGCGGACAACCAGCTCCCGCGAAGTCGCCGTTCGATCGCGGGCGACGATCCAAAGTGAATGAGTCGCCGACGTCACCGACAGTCGCTTCGAAAGCGTGAACGCGTCGCTGGTCGGCGTGTGCACCGCGGCGAGCAATTGGCTGACCGGGACGTTGTCCCCCAGCTGATTCCTCAGCGTAACGAGCCGCTGGATTTGAATCGTGGATAAGACCGGGCTGCACATCTGCGCCAGCGACGCTAACGACGCGCGGCGGACATTGAGCCGGCCGTCACCCCAGCAGGTGAGATTCGTCGTGACCGACCCGCGCGAGTTGGGAAACAAATCTGACGGGCCGGCGCCGGGAAAGATCTCCGAAAGGCTGCCGAAAACGGACGGGAAACGATCGCCGACGTTGAGCTCGGCTTCTTCGGCGTCGGGATCCGCGGCTTGCTGTGGTTGCAATGGTTTGGGCCGGACGTCCGATCGAACCGTTAATCGAAAGCTCGGAGTCATGCCTCCCCCGCCGGCGGACACGAGCAGCTTGGCGGCCTGTTCGGCCCGGGCCTTCCCCAGGATCAGGAAAATCGTGTTGACGTTGACCTTGGATTGCTCGTCGCACAAGTCGAGGGAAAACTGCGTCGAGGTCAGTTGAAGCTCGGCGTGCACCCGCGTGAGCGGAGTGCCGTCGGGACCGATGTCGTCGAGAAGGTTTTCGGCGTTGGGAAGCAGCGTGTAACGGCAGCTGACCGCGCCCCACCGCCGTTGCAGTTCGTCGGAGGATGCCGAGGCCTGCAGCGATTTCTGAACCGCCCTCCGGCAGACCGACGCGAGCGCCACCGCCGCCAGCGAGAGCAGCAGGAGCACGGTCAGAAGAACATATCCACGCTTATGTTTCATCGGAAAAGGATTCGCTTACTTCAGGAACAGAGTGTCGTCGATCGAGGGCGTCTGGTCGTCCCAGTCGATCTTGACCCGTGCACGGTCGGGCGTCGGCTGAAACCCCGAAAGCTGTCGGAACACGGCCGGCGCCGCGTCTTCGGATGACGTGCTGTCGAGCGAGACGGTGCGAGCCGCGTACGTGCCGGCGAACGCAAAGGTTTTTACGTGACCACAGAGCAGTTCGGACCAGTTGCTGTCGGCAAACCGGGGTTCGAGGCCGGACTGCTCGCGGACGAGCCACGACTGCGAGCCGATCTGCCGGAGCGAGTAGACGACCGTCACCTGCAGGTGCGTCGACTGAAGCGTTTTACGATCGAGCGATCCGTACCCGGCGAGCGTGAGTCCGTGGTTGTCCTGGCGAAACACGACCGCGTTGGCCAGATCCCAGTCGAGTTGCTGTCGGACCGCGAGCGTCCAGACGGGCTGCGCCAGTTCGTTGCCGGTCGAAATCCGGCCGAGCGACCGGATGACCGAAACGGCGACCGTGAACAGCAGCGCCGCCAGGGCCGTCGCGGCGACGAGCTCGATCATGGTGAAACCTTTACGGCGCATGGGGCGGCTCCAGCGGAAGCAGGACGTCGACGGACGTCAACGCGGCAGGAGTCGGCGTCGTCGGTTCGGCCGCCGCGATGTCGAGCCGGACGATACGCGACACGAGCCGTTCGGCCGCGGGGTTGGGAACAACCCGCGTCTGCCAGTTCAGACCGGGGTAACCCGGGACGACTCCGGATCGACCGACGGGAAATGTCGCGGGGGTGGCCCACCAATCGGTCAGCATCGCGTTAGCGGCGGTGACGGCCCGCGAGCGCGCCTCGGCGGCGGCCATCGAGTGCGTCAACCGCGCCTTGATCACCAGCACGCTGACCAGCAGCGTCGCCATCAGCGCGAGGCCGGCGACGACTTCAACGAGCGTCAGCCCCGGCCGGTGCCGAGACCTGATCGAAGATCGAATCGAGTTCCTCATCAGTGACCTTTGTGACTTGCCCGGTGAGCCCGGCGGCGACGACCCATTGGTGCTCGCCCGCGGTGTCGTCGACACGCACGGCGTACGACGGGGACGCCCCGCGACTGGAGATCTCGACCGTGAGATCGCCGGAATCGACATTCTCATCTCCGATCCGAACCCGGCGAATGCTGACGTCACGCGGGAGCTCGGCGAGCTTTGCCGTTACCGCGTCCGGGCCGATCCGAAATAACTGCCCGGTGCTTAAAACGATTTTCATCCCGACCGGCGTGTCGACGCCTCGCGCCACGGCGCGAACCGAGGCGTCGGCCTGGGCAATTTGTTCGACGGCATCGCGCAGGTCGACCCGGCGTCGTGACCCGTGCAGGGATACCACCGCCGCTCCTGCAAGCAGCGCCATGATCGCAAGCACGCCGACCATCTCGATCAGCGTGAACGCGGGGGCACGGCGTCGCATCAGTGCGCCTCGGCGGCGGCTGGGGCGTCGTCGCTGGAGATGTCAGCGTCGGCGCCGTCACCGCCCTCACGGCCGTCGGCGCCGAGGCTCGTGATTTCGTACGGCCCGGACTTGCCGGGGCTCAAATACAGGTACGGCCGACTCCACGGGTCCAACGGAATCTGCCTGAGCAACGGCTCGGGATTTTTCCCGACACCTTTTGTCAGAATCGTCAGCCCTTCGTCGCTGGTCGGGTAGTGTCCGGTATCCAGGTAAAATTTTTCCAGCGGGTCTCTCAAGGCGGCGATCTGCGACTTGGCCGCGTTCTGTTTGGCTTTGACCATCACGTGTCGGACGCTGATCGTGACGAAGGTTGCGAGCAACGCCATCAGCGCCAGCACGGCGGTCAATTCGATCAACGAAAACCCGCGGGTCCGATGGTACCGACGGAACAGGCGATTCTGCGGGCGAAGAGTGACCATGACCTTTGTGCGATGCATTAAAAGAAAGCGGGCCGCGTCGGCCTCTACCGAGCGCGGCCCGCTTTGATTATCTCAACCAACGTTCAAAGTCCAACGTTATTTGATGCGGCCGTTCAAGCCCTGCGGGAAGAACCCGCCCTTGACCGGAGCAGTCGTCTTGTTCACCGCGGCGGCGCTGCCGTACACGATGTTCAGGACCTGTGGGAACGTGCGCGAAAACGCGATCGAGTTGTTGTCGACCGGCGTGATGTTGAACGAACCGTCGGAGTTCGTGATTCCCTGGTCGGTCGAGGGATTTGTTGCGTCAGCGGCTTTAGCTGCGGCGTCGCGGAAGGCCGAGATCTTGTTCGCCGCGTCGATCAGCGTCGGGGCGGTCGTGGACCCGAGTTGAACGAGCAACGTGCGGATTAATCCGGCGTGGTATGCCTCGACGGCGAGAATGCCGGCCGCGGCACCCAAGTACGTGGCGTTCTTGATATAAGCCGCCGCCCCATGATACGCGGTTACACCGACGTCCTCGAAGATGAACGAACCGAGCAGGAAGCTGTTCTCGTCGGCGAACGGGTCGAAGGTCGACCCGGCCGGAATTACGCCGGCACCAACTGCTAATGCCGTGAAAGTTTTGGTAAACTCGATTGTCGGTTCGGGAACCGCAAACTTGCCCAACGCGCCCCGTAAGAACTTGACGTGCGCCAGTTCATCACCGGCAATTTCCTGAGCGTAATTGGCGATCGCCGGGGTGGTAAAATTCACCTGCCGGCCTCCGGTGACGTTTCCCGTCGACCCGCCGGTGTCGGTGGTCGAAAGACCCGATCCGGTGACTGCACGCTGATAGAATTCGGCTTCGAGGTATTCAAGATTAAGCGCGAAGTTCAGGATGTCTTTGTCATTAACCGCGATCTTGTGACCTTTGATACCGTAGCTGGCCGGGAGCGCGCCCTCGGCGGATTCCGACTGCCCCAAGCCGAGCATGCCGGTTCCGATCGCGGCAGCGCCGACCATTCCAGCCCTGGCAAGTAACTGACGGCGATTGGTACCGGGTTTCACGTCTTGATTTGTGACTGCATCTGACATTGTAGTTCTCCGTTGTAGAAATCCGTTCGCCGTTCCAACGGTTGCGGGAATTCGTTTACAGGTGGGTACGATGACATCCCGGCGAATGGATGTCAGCGCTTAAAAAATCGGTGGTGATTTTTTTCCTTGACCGCAAGTTGATCTAAAACATGTCTGCCGCTTCGAGCATTGGAAGCAGGGTTGCGAAGGCAATGAAACCGACAAGCACGACCATGAAAAGAATCAGCACGGGTTCAAGAATTGTGGTCAACCGGTGCGTCAGCGACCGCACCTGCCGGTCGTAATCGGCGGCCAGGCGGTCGAGCATGTCTTCGAGCCGTCCTGACTGTTGGCCGATGGTAAAAATTTGCACCACCATCGGCGGAAAAGCCCCGGTTTTACCGATAGCCGACGCCAGATCAGAGCCGGACGAAACGGAAATTTCGCACTCGGTCAACGCGTCTTTGAGCACAGAATTGGCAGTCGTTTCGCGCGCGATCTGCACGGCCTTCACGAAGACCACCCCGCTCCGCATGAGCGTCGAAATCACGATCGCGATCCGGGAGATCGCCTGCTTACGGATCGCGGGCCCGATCAAAGGAATCCGTAATTGCTGGCGGTCCCAGGACCGTCTTCCCTTAGTTGTGCTCAAAAAATAACTGACTGCGACAATCGCAATGACAATCAGCCCCAAACCGATCCACCAACCGTTGATCAACCCGTCACTGACGGTTTTCACGATTCGAGTAATTAACGGAATCGGCCGGCCCGCCTCGATCAGCGAACCCAGCAGTTTGGGGACGACGAACGTCATCAGCAAGATGCTGACCCCCACGGCGACAAACAGCACGATGGCCGGGTAAAGCAACGCCGAGCCGATACGGCCCCGGACGGCCGCGCTATTTTCCTTAAACTCGGCCAGTCGATTAAGCACCGCTTCGAGCGTGCCGGCGGTTTCACCGACCTCGGCAATGTTCACGTCCAAGTTGTCGAACACGGCCGGGTGATCCCGCATCGCCTGTGCCAGGCTCGAGCCTGCCGCAACGCGGTCCTGCATCTGCAGCAGGATCGACCGAAAACCGCCGGTCTGCTGCGCTGATAATGTGCCGAGCGCGTCCAGCAACGGCACCCCGACGCCCAGCAGCGTAGACAGGTCCCGAATGAACTCGACCGCCCGGGCGGAATAGGTCCGGCGGAATTTCAGCAAGCCCGGTCGGTCTCTCGTCGACGCCGCGCGCAGCACGACTTCCTGAACCACCAATCCGCGGTCGTGGAGTTGTTCCCGGACCTGCCGGGGTGTGTCGGCGACCAGCGTCCCGGTGAGGAGCTTGGCCGAGGTGGTGCGGGCTTTGTACGTGAAGACGGCCATAAGGACGGGGTGCTATTCGGGGATCAAATCGACATCGTGCTGCATCGTGACACGGACGACTTCTTCCAGCGTGGTCTGGCCCTGCAGCGCGCGGGCGATACCGTCGTCTCGTAAGGTTCGCATGCCCGATGTAGCCGCGGATGCAGCGATTGCCGACGCGGTCGCCCGGGCGACCAGGTGCTGGCGGAGTCGGTCGTCGACGCGGAGCAGTTCGAAAATGCCGAGTCGCCCGCTGTACCCGCTGCCCCGGCACTGATCGCAGCCGGCGCCGGCGCGAAGTCCGGTTAAATCGCTGCCCGGATCGAGTCCGACCCGCCGGACTTGTTCGGGGGTTGGGTCGACTTTCACCCCGCAGTTCGGGCAGATCCGCCGGACCAGACGCTGCGCGAGCACGCCGATCACCGAGCTGGCGACCAGAAACGGCTCGATCCCCAGGTCGAGCAGTCGGGTCATGGCCGTCGCCGCGTCGTTGGTGTGCAGCGTCGAAAAAACCAGGTGTCCGGTCAAAGCGGATTGGATCGCCATGACGGCCGTTTCCTGATCGCGAATTTCCCCGACCATGATCACGTCGGGGTCCTGTCGGAGCACGGTCCGCAGGCCGGACGCGAACGTCATCCCTTTCTTGTCGCTGACCTGTGTCTGGCTGATGCCGTCGAGGCCGTACTCGATCGGGTCTTCCAGCGTGAGGATGTTGAGTTCCTTGCCGTTCAGTTCCTGAAGCGCCGAATACAGCGTGGTCGTCTTCCCGCTGCCGGTCGGGCCGGTGACCAATACGATCCCGTGCTCGGACCTGATTAACTCTCGAAACCGGCCGAGCGTTTGACCGTCCATCCCGAGTTCGGTCAGGTTGAACAACCGTTTCGATTTATCGAGCAGGCGAATGACGACGCGTTCGCCGAACCGGGTAGGCAGCGACGAGATGCGAAGGTCGACCGTCTGGTCCCCGATCTGCACGCTCGCCCGGCCGTCCTGCGGCAGCCGCCGCTCGGCGATGTTCATTCGCCCCATCACCTTGATCCGGCTGACGACTTCTTCCTGCAGATTTTTCGGGACCTGAAAGGAGTCGTACAGGATCCCGTCGATCCGCAGCCGGACGACCAGCGTCTGCTCGTACGGCTGAACGTGCACGTCCGACGCCCGCACTTTGACCGCTTCGAATAAGATCAGGTTCACGAGCTTGATCACCGGGGCCCGGCTGTCGGCGTCGAGCAGGTCTTCGCGGTCGGCGAGGTGCTCGACCTCGCTGAGCACCTCGGTCCGTTCCATCTTTTCAATCACGGCCTGGGCCTGGCCCGTCTTCTGCTGATAAGCCGAGTTGATCGCTGCTTTGATCTCCGCTTCGGACACCACCACAGGCACGACCGGTCGTTTGAGGAACCGGGACACGATCTGGAGTTGCTCGTAATTGATCGGCGACGTGACCGCGACCGGCAAGCTCGTTCCTTCCGACGCGAGGCCGAGCATGGCGTGCCGGCGTGCGAAGGCGATCGGGATCTTCTCCACGAAGTCCGCCGACGCCGGGCGGTCGGCGATGCCCGCGGGCACGGGCGATGCTGTACTGAGTGGCGTCGCGGTGGTCATGGGCCTAGCGCATCACGTTAGGAGAACTCAGCGGAAGATTGCCGGGAATTCCCGCGTCCTTCAGGTCCGACTCCGAAATGTTTCGCAGGTCGGCGAACTCCTCGTCCCGCAGGATCGTCGGGCGGAGGAAAACGAACAACGTCGAAGAACTGGTCGTGTTCGTGCGGTCACTGAAAAGCCAGCCCAGCACGGGGATCTGTCCGATGATCGGGATCGCATTGACCGTCGTGCTCAGCTGGTTGCGATTCAGACCGCCGACGATGATGGTCGCCCCGTCGGGAATCGTCACTTTGCTTTCCACGCGATCGGTCTGCCGGGGCGGCGGGCTGCCCGTCGCGGCATTGCCGAGCCCCGTGAAGCTGCTCAGTTCCACCGAGTATTCCAATTGCAGATAATCGCCTTCACTGATGTGCGGCGTCAGCGTGATCGTGGTCCCCGCGTCGGCGTACCCGCCGAAGCTGGTCGTCGCGACCGTCGTTGATGCGTTGACGCTCGTGAACGGCTGCTCGGCGATGCTGGTCAATAACCCGGTGGCGTTGTCGTTCACCAACACCCGCGGCGCCGACTGCACGCGGGCGTGCGTGTCGGTGGTCAATGCCTGGATTACCGCGTTGGCGACCCCGCTGCCGATGACCGCCGTGTTCAGCCCGGTGTTGGGAATGACGTTCAACGCGCCGGTCCCGGCATTAACGGTGCTGAGCCCGAACTGGCTGAAGCTTAGGACTTTCGTCGCCCCGTTACTGTGGGCCGAGAACTCGACACCGAACGTAAAATTGTGTGACGTGTCGAGCGTGACGACCGTGGCTTCGAGCAGCACCTGCGGGCGGCGCTGGTCGAGTGTTTTGATCAGTCGCTCGTAGGTCCGCTGCACTTCGGCACTGCCGCGGACGATGATCGTGTTGGTGTTCGTGTCGGCGGTGACCGATTCGTACCCGAGCTTCCCGGCGTCGCCGCCGGAGTTGTTACCGGTCGCCGTGGTTTGGATCGATTCACTGAACGACGGCGGTTGGATCGTGACGGTGTTGCCTCCACCGCCGGTCGAACCGTTGTTCGAGTTCCCGTTAGACGAAAACGCGTTCGCCGGGCGGACGGTCGTCTGCGACCCACCGGTGCTGCCGTTCTGCGACATCGTCCCGGTCGCAGCGGCCGAGCTGGTGTCGCGTTGCCGGTCGGTCACGCGGGGTCGCGCCGACGGCGGCTTTCCTTCCAGGTCCCGGATCGTGTCCAGCACGTCGGCGGCGGTGGCGTTGGTCAATTTGTAGAACCGGATCGGGCTCTCCTCGGCCGGCACCGGCACGTCCAGCAGCGCCGCGACCGCCATCGCCTGTCGCACCGCATCGGGGGGGCCGATCACGATAATCTGGCTGGTCCGTCCGTCGAACGACACGTCAAACCCGGCGGTCGCATCGGCACGGGCCGCGCCCATCGACGCGTTCACCAATTGCTTGATCTGCGGCGCGAGCCGGGACGCGTCGGCGTATTTCAGCACGAAATGGTCGACCGTCGACGGCAGCCCCGCGCCGGCGCCGGCCGCGACGACCTTGGTCCACCCGGTCGTCGGATCGATCGCCAGCGACAAGCCTTTGAGCCGGAGCACGTCGGCCAGAAACGCCGGCAGTTCGTCGGCGGCCATCTTCTTCGGCGAACGAATCGCGACCGTGCCCGCCTTCTTCAGCAGCTCGTCGTCGTAAACGATATTAAGACCGGTCCGCGAGCTGACGTAATCGATCAGCGCTTTGACCTCGATCGTGGAGGGGAAATTCAACGCGATACCGGGGTCGGCCACGCGAGCCGGCGCGGGCGTCTGCGCCGGCGACGCTGAAACAAAAGCGCCTAGGGACAGCCCCGCCACTGCTGCGATGATTTTCGACTGGCACTCGCGACTGAGCATTCTCATTGTGCGCATCCTAGGGCATTGACGCCCGGGTCGTCGAAAAAAGCGGCCGGCCCCGTCATGACCGGCCGCCCTTACCAGGCTCCGCGACCGCAGTGCGACGCCGGCAAATTACAGCGACTTGGGCAACTTCTGTTTCAGCGTCGTGACCGGATCGAACGGGTCCCTCCCTTTGCCCAACCGGCGGACCACCGCGGCGGCATCGAAGTTTAGTTTGCCCGCGTCTCCCTTTTTCACCGCAGTCTTAATCTCGGCCCAGGTGACGGGCGTGGAGACCGACGGCGTCGGCCGGGCACGCAGCGAATAGCCGCAAACTGTCGTCTTGTGCGGGTCGTTCTGGCTCCAGTCGACGAACACTTTTCCTTTGCGCAATGCCTTGGCCATGTTGGCCGTGACTTGGTCGGGATGGTCTTTCACAATGAGGTCGGCGATCCCGCGGGCGAAGGTTTTGGTCTTCTCGAATGTGGTCGGAGTATTGAGGGGGACATAGAGGTGCAACCCTTTGCTGCCGGACGTTTTCGCGAAGCATTCGAGATCGTAACGCTCGAAGAGATCTTTTAACGTCAGACCGAGGCGAAGGCAGTCGATCAGCGTCGCCGGCTCGCCGGGATCTAAATCGAAGACGACGGCGGTGGGACGGTCGGGGGACTTCGCCCGGGCCATCGGGACGTGCAGTTCGAGCGCGGCGAGGTTCGCCGCCCAAAGGAGTGCTGCGACGTCATTGATCACGCAGTGCTCGACGGTGCCGGTCGTGCCGACCACTGTCGCCGTGTCGACCCAATCGGGCCGGTGCGGCGGGCAACGCTTTTCGAAAAAGAACGGCTGGTCGGCGCCGTTCGGGTATCGCTTCAGCGTAACTGCACGCCCCGCGAGCAGAGGCAACATCGCCACTGCCGCCCGGCCGTAATAATCGATGACGTCACCTTTGGTGAAGCCGGTCGAATACATCGGTTTATCTAGGTTCGAAAACGCGAGCGTGCGCTTCCCCACGGTGATCGACCCGGCTTTCCCGCTCATGCCGACTTCCTTTTATGGCCGTGCCCCGCTACGGCATGCGACCGCCCGGACCGGGACGCTTTTACGGTCGCCTTGGTTTTGGCCAGGCTTGCTTCCAGCGCTGCCATCAGGTCGCTGCCCTTGCGTGTCGACTTTCCGTCCGACTCTGGCCGGGTGACGATTTTATCCCCGGCCGCTTTTTTCTCGATCAGCGCCATCATCTTATCCCGGTACTCGTCGTGGTATTTCGCCGGGTCGAAATTCGTCGTCAGCGAATCGATCAGCTGGTTGGCCATCTTGAGCGCGCGCTCGTCGATTTTCGACTTCGCGTCCGGCTTGCTCTCGGCGGGGGTGATCGATTTTGCCGAGACGACTTCGTCGCTGAAATGCATCGTCTCCAGGCACAGCGCCCCGTCGACCGGCCTGAGCGCGGCAAGATATTCCTTCGTGTGCATCACCACCCGGGCAATGCCGACCCGGCCGGCTTTTTCCATTGCCTTGACCAACAACTGATATGACTTCAGCCCTTCCGGTTTCGGCACCACATAGTACGGCCGGTCGAAGTAGACCGGGTCGATGTCGGTGAAATTGACGAAGTCTTCGATTTCGATCGCCTTGGTGCTCTTGGGGGCGGCGGCGTCGAGTTCTTCCTGCCGGACGATCACGAACCGGTCCTTCTCTATTTCGAACCCCTTTACGATGTGCTCGGCGTGCACTTCCTTGCCGTCGGCGGGGCAGACCATTTTCTGTTTCAGTGGGACCTGATCCTGGTCATGAAGACTACGGAACGCGAGCCGCTTTTCGCGGATGGCGGTGAAGAGACGGACCGGGATCGTCACCAGCCCGAAGCTGATGGACCCGGACCAGACCGGCCTTGAAGTAACGGTTGCCATAGACGCCTGCCTTTAAAAATCAGACCATCGGTTCACGGATCACGTCGCGGGCCGGCTTGTCGGTCCGCAGACCTTTGAATGCCGCCTGCTGCAAAAGCCCACGCGCGGGCCACCGCCGGTACTCGATCTCGGCCATGAGAGGTTTATTCGAGAACAATGCCCCGGCCGGCACCGGTCCGGTGAACGGCGACGCGACGCCCGTCCCGCGTCCTAATTTCTGCAGCAGCGGCGCGTGATCGGCCGCCGACAGCCCGGTCCCCACCTTGCCCGCATATTTCAGTTTTCCATCACAGTCGTAATACCCGACGAGCAACGCCCCGATCCGGCCGGTGGTGCCGGTGCGCTCGGGCACCCACCCGGCGACGACGAATTCCTGGCGTTGGATGATTTTGATCTTCAGCCAGTCGTCGGACCGCTTGCCCGGTCGGTAAGGACTGTCGAGCCGTTTGGCGACGAGTCCTTCGAGCTGGTTCTGTCTGGCCGCGGCCAGCATCGCCGTGCCTTCACCGACGTGTGCCGGTGTGACCTGCCAGTGACTTCCGATCAAGGTGAGCTCTTCCAGGATCGCCCGCCGACGGGTGTAGGGTTGGTCGAGTAACGACTTTCCGTCCGCGAACAGAATGTCGAACAGCACGTAGAAGACGGGTTCTGATTGTGACAACCGGGCGATGCTGCGGGCGTCGTTCAGATGCATGCGTTGCTGCAGCCGGCCGAAGTCGGGCCGGCCGTTGTCGTCGAATGAAACAATCTCTCCGTCGAGAACCGCGCCACGGTCGTCCACTGCCTTGGCGAGATCGGCTAGCTCGGGGTAGCGGGCCGTGACGTCGGTACCACTGCGAGCGACTAGGCGATAGCCCCCCGCACCGAAATAACTCAGGACGCGAACGCCGTCCCATTTATATTCGAATGTGTACTGCGTCTGATCCGCAGGAAGGCTGCCGTGCACGGCAAGCATCGGTTCGATATCGGGCGGTATAAGCTGCGATTTGCGACCCGATCGTCGCTTTGGCTGAAGTTGGATGGACATCGGCCGTCACCTCCGCAGTCCTCCGTGACGGCGACTAAACAATTCTAACAGGACGCGGCGAACCATACGCAAGTCGCGCGCCAGCGCGCACTTACGACATTATCGGACGTGGCGGGCTGCGTCGAAGCGAACCGAACTCACGCGTGATCCAGCACCTGCGGAAGTGGTAATTTGGGTCGTCGGTTTATCACCGATGCATTGCCGCTGTGTGGAACGCCAAGCTGTCCACCTGCCGCCGGGCCCGGAGTCGGTTGCGTCGTCGCCGAATGTGAAGTCGGGCAAAGATCACTCGCCCGGCGGCGCAGCCTCGTCCGACAGGTGCAGCGACGCGCCAATGTACGTCTTGCGGTGTTCCTCGGGCGCGGTTTCGATTTCCAACTCGCCCAGCGCGTCGGGTTGGTTGACGAGGATTTTTTTTTCGCGGATCAGTTCCAGCAGCGCGAGAAAGACGCCGATCATTTCGCTCCGGCTGGTCCGGCCGGCAATCAACGTGCGGAGCGTGAGCTTGCCGTCGCGCTTCAACCGGTCTTCGATGTCGGCCGCGTGCAGATCGATCGGCGTGTCGTCGTACGTGACCTCATGGTACTTGGGTTTGCGGACGCCGACTTCTTTCATCAGCCGGTCGAACGCCGACAACAGGTCCCAGACCTGAACTTCGTCCAGATCGACCGGCGGCGGCTCGTCGTTGTCGCCGTCCTGTTTCGCCGGGTATCTCGGATAACGCGCCTCGTGCCGGCGGTGCTGCTGGTCGAGCGCGCCGGCGGCGTCCTTGAACTTTTTATATTCCAGCAGCTTCTGCACCAGTTCGTACCGCGGGTCGGCCAGCTCCTGCGCCGCGGTCGGTGCCCCGTCGGCCGACGTCACCGGCGGGGCCGGCAGCAACGTCGCCGACTTAATCTCCATCAGCGTCGCCGCCATCACCAGAAAATCGCCCGCCAGATTGATGTCGAACCCCGCGACGTCTTTCAAGTCCTTCAGCATCATCACGTGCCGCATGTACGTGTCGGTGATGTGCGCGATCGGAATGTCATAGATGTCCAGCTCGTCCCGCTTGAGCAGATAAAGCAGCAAGTCGAGCGGCCCGTGGAAAATGTCCAGATCGACGAGATATTCGCGGTGTTCCAAGGCACGCTCCTTTGCAAATAAGCTGAATAGCGTAACACCGATACAATCCATAGCGAGGGCGCGTGCTGACTCAAAAAAAGTAGGCCAGCGGACTAATCGCATCGGTGAACATCCGGTATCGGTCCGTCTGTTCGCGTGGTATTATTTACTTGATGAGCACCGCCGAGATTATTGCGGAGTTGCCCCGCCTCAGTGAAGCCGAACTGGCAGAGGTTCAGGCCAAGCTGCGCGAGCTTTTTGAAGCAAAACACGGTGCGCCCAGACCTATGCACGTCCGCAGCCCGCGGTTGGCTCGGCCCGAGCAGTCAAAAGACTTCATCAAGCAGGTCTCGGAGCTTGCCTCTAATGCCCAGGTATGACGCTTCGCATTACGATCCGCCGGCTCCGATCGCAGAGGTAATTTTGCGCGCCCCCAGCGGCGACGAGGCAGGCGACGTGCTCCTTCTGATCGACACGGGTGCCGATACACCCCTGCTCCTTCGCAGCGCTATTGCCCGTCTTGGGATTACGCCAGACCCTTCTCTCGCATACGACCTGATCGGCTTCGACGGGACTCGCAGCACCACGCAGGCGGTAGACTTGGACATGATCTTTCTGCAAAAAGCCTTCCGCGGCCGCTATTTGCTGACCGACGATGAACGCGGCATTCTCGGCCGCGACGTCTTGGCCAGCGTATCGCTGCTTTTCGACGGCCCGGCACACGCCTGGACACAACAGTTTCCATGACTCGCTTGCAGATGATTCGTGTTAGCTGGAAGCGGAACTTAATTGGCTTGATCTGCTGACGCAGGTCCGCCCCAGAATCAATTCAGCGTATGGCTGGCGGATTGATACGCTCGCATCCCGTATTCATCGGCCAGACCGCTGAAAAAATGGAGGTCACCTTTGCAGCTTCTAGCGATTCAAGTTGCCACCACGTTGGCGTTTTCCACGGCTTTGATAACTTCCTCTATAATTTCGTTGGCTTGTCGGCGGTTCACAATGTCCCGTTCGCGTTCTGAATCCCGGCGTACCTTTTCGATCCACACAACATCGAAATCCGAAAATCCCTCAACAAATCTGTTGGTGTTTCCAGCTGAACGGGCGGCACAAACGATCACCATGCAACCCTTTTCAATAAGCGGGGTGAACTCTTGCTCCAACAGCCAATCCATGTCACCTTTGCTTGCGAACCCGACTTTAACCCCGTCGATTTCGAGAATGTCGCCGTTTATTTCCTTCCGGCCATTGCCACGGAAGATGAGCTTGTGTTGATCGGCCAGAATCCTATACGCATAAGCAATGGTGGTGGTCTTTCCCGAATCGGCCTTGGCACGGAGTGCGATGATTGTTTTTTGTTTTTGCATGACCCGAATTATATGCATTTTTCGTTTGGCCACAGTACTTCGTCAAAAACTTGCAGAGTCATGTCCTACATGGTTTGATCGCACCACCAAAACTTATGAGGCTTCAAATGGCAGAAGATGATGTGGGTTTTTCGTATCAACCGCCAGTTCAAAATTATCGAGGGCAGGAACCTCGTCGGCCTGCTAATCGCTTACCAAAGCCCATCAGCGCCTTGGGACTTGCGGGCTTCATTCTTGGTACGCTCGCCTGTGCCGTTTGCTGGATACCCGGATTTGGTTTGAGTGCGTTGCCGCTATGTGCGATTGGATTGCTTTTGAGCGGCCTCGGCTTTCTCGTTTCCATTGTTGGCAAAAGATCAAGTGCCAGTTTCGCTTTTGCCGGTGTGGTCATCTGTGCCACAGCGGCTTTCATTTCTTTAGGATTGACCACTGTTATCCTGAAGATGGTCGAAAAAAGACTCGCAGTCTCCTCTTCTCACTCAAATCGCTCAATTCAAGCGAATCAAACATCGACAAGCTCACGACCAAGTCTGGGGTTCGCGGCTTATCACAAGCTCAATTGTTTCGTCGGGGTAGAATGCCTCTACACCGACAAATTTGGGACAGGACTTCCGGTGGTTGGCGACTCAAGGAGGGTCCAGCTTGTTCCAATGAGCAAGGTGGTTGTAAAAAAGGTTATAAACGATGCCTTTTTTTCCAAACTCTACATTATGACACAAGGTGCAAAGGCGATCGATTCGACAGGTTTCTTAAATGACAAGCAAGTATCCATCCCCAACACGTTACTGGTATTGACAGCCCAAATATCTTACACCGATCGAGAAATTCTCCGCTTGGACCTTTGCCCTACCGCTGATTTGGAAAACGCAAAACGATTGTGGCTTGGGAAACAGTTGCGATACAAGGGTACCAAAATCGGTGAGGTCGAAGTCGAAAGCGGAACCGCTGTGAAAGTTACCCAGATTGTTCCAACAGGCATGTCGGAAGGTTTGGGACAGGGATTTGATTTAACGTTCGATTTACCGTCTGGCGCATCGGCGAAAGATACGATCTACACAACTTATGGTCCGGAGAAATTACAACCGTTTTAACCTCGCCGGGTAGGGATGGGCGGACGGGGATACGGGGTAGGGTTCCCCACTCGGCGCGGACGCTGCGGAGGGCAGCGTAGAATCTGTTCAAAAAAGTGTCCATGACACGAAGAAAGTACGAGAGAAAGTTCAAGATTTCCGCGGTCAAGCTGGTCAAGCAACAAGAATATTCGATTGGCGAAATGGCCAAGAGCCTAGGGTGGATCCCAGAGATGCAAGCAACGATTACCTGCATCTGATACGATCGCACAATAGAATGTCGAACATAGGCGGCGAAGACGATTGCTGGAGCGATGCCGTGACCGAGAGCTTCTGGTCCACGATCAAGACCGAGCTGGTGCATCACGAGCAGTACGCCACGCACGATAAGGCCCGAGGGTCGGCCCTTGCGTACATAGAAGCTTTTTACAATCGCGAACGCCTGCAAAGTTCGTCAGGCTATGTCAGCCCCGAAACGTTCGAGGCAAGCGTAAATTAGCCCCTCTGCAGCGCCCGTATTCAGTGGGGAGGCTCGGGGACGCAAATGTTTGACGACGTTTACCTCTGTTGATTATCGTCTAGGATACTTGGCTAACCGCCACGTCTGCTTACGTCCCGAGATCCCTGCTCGTCTTAAGCAGGGCCTGGTAGCGACAGGTCATTTCTCTTTCCGCCCCAGCAGTTGCTTCACTACAAATTCTGACGCGCGTAGGTCTCCCTTGAGGCGGATGGCGTTGGCGATGTTGTCCATGGCGGCGTCGCCGATGGCGGCGAGGCGGTCTTTGACGCTCTTCTGGATTTCGCGATGCCAGGCGTCGTAGACGGTTTTAAAATCGAGGCTGACACGGATCCAGCGATTGACGGTCTGGCGGGTGACACCGGCGGACTTGGCGGCGCTGGTGATCGATCCGCCTTCGAACAGGCATTCCAGCGCCAATTGCTGCGCGGGCGTCAGTGATACCTGCCTGTCGGGGCCGTTATCGGAGACGGGGACCAAAAGCGTCGTCGTACACAACGCCATGTCGGCCGGGGAACGAGCTGTTTCTGGCTCACGATTTATTAAAGTGTCATTCATTCCGAAGACCCTAACATATACCGTATTTCGAGTCAACACAATTCATGTTTCGTCGCGTTATTAGCAAAAAATGATAAGAAGCGGTGTGGTTTCGACGGACTTGTAAAATGGGTTGAGTTGTTGACTCAAGAGTGGAAACTTTTGGAACGTTTCGGAACATCGGATCGCTGCTTTGTCAGCTATCCCTGTTGGATACACGGCAAGGCGGGATCAGCTGCATGCACCGGCGACCCGGACGTGAGGTACACCGTCATTCCGCGTATAGTTCGCGGCGAGGGCGGTGGTGGCCGCGGCTTTGGGCTTGATTGACACACGCATGGATTCCAACACCCGAGAGTTTGCCCGCGAGGTGATCCGCACGGAAGCTGCCGCGGTTTCGGCAATGGCTTCTGCCGTTGATGAGCACTTCGAGCACGCGGTTCGGCTGATGCTCGATTGCCCGGCGTCGGTGCTGGTCAGCGGCATCGGGAAAGCCGGGCACGTGGCCCGGAAGCTGTCGGCGACGCTGGCGAGCACGGGGACGCCGAGCCATTTTCTGAGCCCCGCCGACGCGGCGCACGGCGACCTCGGGTCGGTCCGGCAGGGGGACGTGCTGCTGCTGTTGTCCAGCAGCGGCGAAAGCGACGAAATTTTAAAAATCCTCAGCGTGGTGAAAACGCTGGGTCATCCGGTGATCGCGATCACGGCCACCCGGGGCAGTTCGCTGGGCCGGTTTGCTGATATCACCATCGCCACGGGGAAGATCGAAGAAGCGTGCCCGCTGGGGCTCGCGCCCAGCGCGTCGACGACGGCCATGCTCGCGCTGGGGGACGCGCTGGCGTTGACCGTGATGCACCTGCGGAAATTCAGCGCCGAGGATTTCGCCGTCTTCCACCCCGCGGGCCAGTTGGGCCGAAAGTTGATCCGGGTGAGAGAGGCGATGACGTTCCGCGTGGGCGAAAATCTGTCGGTGGCGTCGGACCGGTTGACCGTCGGGCAGGCGTTGAACGCGGTCAGTACGATCAAGCGACGCAGCGGGGCGATCATCCTGACCGCCGACAGCGGAAAGATGACCGGCATCTTCACCGACGGGGATCTCCGTCGGCTCATTACCGACAACAGCGACGCGCTGACCCTGCTGGTCCGCAAGGTGATGAAGACGAATCCGAAGCGGATCGAAGGGGATCAGCTGGCCACCGAGGCGATGGCGATCATGCGGCAATACCGCATCGACGAACTCCCCGTGGTCGACGCCGACGACCGGCCCGTCGGGCTCATCGACGTGCAGGACCTGGTCGTGCTCAAGCTGTTCGACGTCGAGCCGGAAACGTAGGAAGAAACGATGAAAAATGAATGATGAATGCAGAACGAAGAAGCGGCGTTGCGTTACAGTGGTCGCTTATGAACCGGGTTTGACGCAGTATTAACAGAGAAAACGTAAACGGGTCCTTTCGAAATTGCCGCCTTCCCGTGGCACGGGCATCTTGCCCGTGTGTGTTCGAGCGGCGCGTGCTCTTTGTGGAGGCGGCGAGCACACGGGCGGGACGCCCGTGCCACGGCAGATGATGCCGACTGTATGTTTTTCAAAGGCCCCAAACCATCGTCATCGTCCGTTTTCGTTCTGCATTCATCATTCATCGTTCACCATCTCCCCAACATGTTCCGATCGCTGATCATCTTCGTTGTTTCGTTCGCGGTGCTGGCGGCGGGCTTTTTTTTCGTCTGGCACGCGCGATCGTCGACGGTGATCGGCGGGCAGCCGCTGGTGTCGTTGCCGCTTACCGTGGTGCCGCTGTCTTCTAACGGGGGCGGGAAGAACGGTGTCGGGCCGAGCTCGCGGCCGTGGGCGAAAAGCTTCGAGAAGGGCCGGCTCGTTTCCGAGTTCTACGCCGCCGAGTGCACCCCGCGTCCGGACGGAACCTTCGAGCTCACGTCGCCGATCTCCAGGCTGTACCTGGCCGACGGGCAGGTGGTCACGGTGACCGGCGAAAGCGGGACCGTGAACACCGACAACGGCGGGCCGGTGACTAAGGGGAACCTGTTCGGCGGGTCGGCCGCGAGCCCCCGGAACGGCACATTGCACAAGGTGCACATCGGCGTCTTTCCCAGCGCATCGATCACGCGACCGACGATGCAGGTGGACACCGACAACATCAAATTCGACAACGACACGCTGCGGATGTTCACCGATGCGTCCAAAAACGCCGACGGCACGGTCACGCCGGCCGACCAGGTCCCGGTAAAAATCCGCGGCGACGATTTCGACTTCGACGGCAACGGGTTGATCGTCAAATGGAACGGCCGGGACGGGCACCTTCAGCTGCTGCAGGTGTCGCACGGCAAAGAGCTGGTGTTGAAAAACGCCGCGAAGATGTCGGTCCCCGGCATGCCCTCGGCGACGGAACCGGGACCCGCCAAGGCGGCCCAGGTTACGCCGTGGCCCGACATGCTCGTGTCGATCGATCCTGCGGCGGTCAAACAGGCGAAGCCGCCGGCGCCCGCCGCCCCGGCCTCTACGGCGGTGCCCTACCGCGCCGTGTTCAATGACAACGTTCACATTCTGGAAGACGCAAGGCAGATGGCGGTCGCCGACACGATGGCGATCGACTTCATGATGGGATCGCAACCTGCTTCGACGCCGGCGGTGTTAACCAGTCCGTCGGCACAAAACGCTCCGTCGGCGTCAGCGTATAAGAGGACCGTATCGACACCGACAACGTCTACCACGTCTCGCCCGGCCGGTAAACCGGTCAAGATTCAGTGGACAGGGCAGTTGACGGTGAAGCCGCTCGACGCGACCCCGCCGATGATGCCGTTGCTGACGAAGCAATCTGTCGTGCGGCTGGTCGGGTCGCCGGCGATTCTGACCCCCGAGGGGGCCGAGGTCCGCGCCGCCAGCGCGACGTACCGAACTCCCGACGGCGCGGTGCAATTGCAAAGCTCGCCGGTGGTGCCAGTCGTTCAACTGACCCAGACCAGAACGGCGGATCGAGCGGCCGGCTTCGAACTGACCACGTCTTCATTGGATTACGACCCGGCGACGCAGATCGCCACGCTGGGCGGGCCGAGCGCGTTAACGGTGCCGATGGCGAATCAACCCAAGCCCATGACGGTGAACTGGGCCAAAACCGGGCTGATTCACACGGTGGTCGCCAAGGGGCAGAGCCAGCCCGGCGGGGTCGATCGGATCGATCTGCAGGGCGAGGTGGCGGTCGCGCACCCGACCTTTTTGCTGAACTCCGACCAGTTGCACATCACGCTCGCGGTGGTCCCGGGCGAAGGTGAGCACAAAGACCAGTCCGCCGAAGAACCGAAGCGGATCACGGCCACCGGGAAGGTCGACTGCAAGCTGCTATCACCGGGCAAACCGGACCAGGGCATTCGCAGCGACAAGCTCGCGATCGCGATGGAGAAAGCGCCGGCGGGCAAGACCTATCCGCGAAACATTGCCGCGGACGGGAACGTCTACGCGTACGACCCCGATCAACATCTGAGCGCCGACCGGCTCGAAGTTTTGCTGGCACCGAAGCCCGCAACGGTCGTCGCGGCGGACGTGCCGGCCAAGGCCGACACCCGCGCGGATCCGACGGCCGACCTGGCCGGTTCGGCCGAGCTGGAATCGCTGCACGCCACGTCGAACGTCAAAGCAGTGATGAAAGACGGCGCGACCGCCGACTGCGACGACCTGCGGGTGACCACCGTCGCCGGCGGGAAGCAGAACGTCGAACTGTCCGGCGAGCACGGCGCGACTTTGACCAACGGCAAAGGATCGAAGCTGACCGGGCCGGTGGTACACCTGTCGCCGGGGAGTAACACGATCTCGGTCGACGGCCCGGGCTCGATGCACACGATCCAGAGTACGGCCGGGGATGCCGCGAAGCCGGCTGCCGCGCCGGGCACGGCACCGGGCACCACACCGGGCACGCCCCGCCCGATCGATTTGGCCTGGAGTGATTCGCTGAACGTGGACGGGGCCGCGAACACGGCCGACATTGTCGGGCACGTCGTGGTGAACACGCTCGATTCGGACGGAACGGTGAGCACGGTGACCGGTGAGAAGGCGCACATCGATTTCGTGGACATCGCCCCGCCGACGACCCGTCGATCGGCCGCGTCTGCCGACCCGACCGCGATGGGGAACAAGCAGCTCAAGCGGTTGACGTTGGCCGGGCACGTGCACGGTGAATCGATTCTAAAGGACGGCCAGGGCAAGCTGATTCGACATGCCGAGTTGTTCGGGGACCAGCTGGTCTATACCGCGGCCGACGGCAAGGCGGTGATCCCCGGCCCGGGCAAGATGACGATGGAAAACCATCGGCCCAAGACTGCGGCAGCCGCCACCGGCGACGAGGGCGGCAGCAACCAGGGGAAAATGAACGTCGTCTGGTCAAAGGAGCTGGTATACGACCAGGCGTCGCAGGTGATTACGATCGACGGGGACACGCATTCGCGTTTCAAGCCTGATGCGCCGGTGGCAAAGCAAGGCGAAACGGACCCGCCGATGCAATTGGATGCGCAAAGGTTGGTGGTCACGCTGAAGAATGAGAAGCCGACTGGCGTGGCGCCCGCCGGGACTGTGTCCCCGGGCGAACCGGGCCGAGTCAAGCTGTCGAACCTGCTCGCGGTGGGCAAGGTTCATTTCTCGGCCAAGGCGGTCGATTTCGACGCGCACTCGGTCGAATACGATCCGGACCGGCAGACGATCACCGCGCGGGCGAGCGACGCCGAGCCGGGCGAAACGTCCGACACCGCCGGCCGGGGCGGGATGACGTTCGACACGCTGGTGTACGACATGCAGAAGCAGGAGATCGACCACCTGACCGGCGCGCACGCGACGATCCGGCGGTGAAACGTGGAGGCGGAATTGACGCTTAGAAACGAGAAAGCAAATCGTAAGTTCGGCGACGGTGTTTTTCTGCTTCACGCCGGCGCGATCGGACCCGCGGCTTCGCGCCGATCTGCCCGCGTCCCATTTCGCACGGGCCGGACGATTGTCGCCGTGCTCTGTTTTTTATTGCTGTTCGCGATCCTGATCGTGATGGTGTCGCAGTGGTATCTGCTGCCCACGCTCGCGGCGTTCAATGTCGCGACCAAGGCCGAGAAGCTGGAGATCGCGGCTTACGCCCGGCTGCTGTTGACCGTGCTGCTGGTAATCCTGATCGTGGGCCTGATGCTAACGTTCCGCATGGGCCGATTTTTCTTCCCGAGGGAAACCGGCCCGCGGGTGAAGACCACGTACATCGACGCCTGGGCCGAGGCGGGCAAGCGGGCGAGCGAAGCAGACAGCGAGTCGGACGAGTCGTGACGGCAACATTTCTGATTTGTGATAGCCCCGTCCCGGCAGGGATCGACCGTGCAATTACACAACGACCCGTTCGATCCGCGGCCTCCCGGCCTCGGCTGTTACGGATTTTATCCGCACAATTACAGCGTTGTTATCTGGAATGCGTATGACACGCTTTCCTTAATTGTCGCGCGAACCACACTCCGGGCCGGCGGGTGTTCACCCGCGGCTTCGCGATTAAATGTATCGCGTGCCTGAGAAATAGAATCTGCCACGAAGCCGTCACGCCGGCGGTCGCCGATAAAAGCCGGCATATTTACGCCATTTCGTTGCCGAACAAATGTGCCCGGGAAACGATTCCTTCCCCTCCCCATTCGAGCCGATCACTGTATAACAACCCGTCCTTTGGGATTGGCCGTCTGTTAGGAGCCGCTCGTGTCAGGTAAGCCTTCGTCCACTGTGATTCGCGTTGCCGACCCGGTCGACACGCTGCGGTTCATGTTCGCGGTGGGCATCGAATGCTCCTGCCCGTTGGTCGAGAACAACTTTCGAGTCGATCAGCTCCGCGAGACCGGGCACTACGAAATGTGGAAGACGGACCTGAAGCTGGTCCGCGACCTGGGGCTCCGCTACCTGCGGTACGGCCCGCCGATCTATCGCATCTGGGTCGACCGCAACAAATACGACTGGTCGTTCCTGGACCCGGTGATGCACGAGATGCGCCGGCTCGGGATCGTGCCGATCATCGACCTGGTTCATTTCGGGTTGCCCGACTGGTTGGGGAATTTTCAGAACCACGACTGGCCCGAACGATTCGCCGAGTACGCGCACGCGTTCGCCGAGCGGTACCCGTGGGTTCGGTACTACACGCCCGTGAATGAAATTTATGTCACCGCTCTTTTCAGCGCCAGCTACGGGTGGTGGAACGAGCGGATGATGAGCGACGCGGCTTTCGTCAACAACGTGAAGCATTGCGTGAAGGCGTCGATCCTGTGCATGCGCGCGATCCTGGAGCTCCGCCCGGACGCGATTTTCATCTTCAGCGAGAGTACCGAGTACGTGCACCCGGGTTCGCCGGACATGGTGACCCACGCGCTGTTCATGAACGAACGGCGATTCCTGTCGCTCGACCTGCTGTTCGGTCACGACGTGTCGGCCACGATGTTTCGATACCTGCTGAATGCCGGGATGTCGGCCGAGGAATACGTCTGGTTCCGCGACCAGCGCGACCTGCGGTCCCACTGCATCATGGGGACCGATTATTACATCACCAACGAACACATCATCCGGTCCAACGGCACCACGATCGGGGCCGGCGACGTGTACGGGTATTACGTCATCACCCGGCAGTATTTCGACCGCTACCGGTTGCCGGTCATGCATACCGAAACCAACCGGGCGGCGAGCAACGCGGTCGAGTGGTTGTGGAAAGAGTGGATGAACCTGCTGCGGCTGAGAGAAGACGGCGTGCCGGTCGTCGGTTTTACCTGGTTCGGCCTGGTCGACATGAAAGACTGGGACACAGCGCTGACCAAACAGCGCGGCACCGTAAACCCCGTCGGGTTATATACACTCAACCGCAAGCCCAGACGCGTCGCGGCAGAGTACAAACGCCTGGTCGAAGAATATTCAGCGCTCCCCATCAGCAGCAGCAAATTCCCCATTCTAACCGCCTAAACCCCGGCGGTGGCCGCTTCAGCTGCCCTGGCCTCGCACGGCTCGACATTACAATTTGAAAAGCTGCTAACTTGGCAAGAAAACAATGCCTGCAAAAACTTCCGCCAACGGAAGCTCAATCCCGAGCGATCGCAACTTAATTACCGCATCCAACCCGGCGGCGGAGTCGAGCATCCAAAGCCCGTCGGGGTGCCGAAATGATGTTTCTATTCGCGGCTCGTCCTGCGAAACCAGGACATATTCTTGAAACGATTCGATCCGCTGGTACTGGACAAACTTCTTGGTCCGGTTGAAGAGCTCCGTCGAGGGAGAAAGCACTTCGATCACCAATCGTGGGTTCACCACTGTCTCGCCGCGCGGTTCGTCCGGATCCGACTCCGGCTCGCCACAGACGACCGTGACGTCCGGGTAGCTGTAGAGCGTTTTTCGCGAGATGCGAACGCGAAGGTTGGAATCAAAAAACCGGCACCCCGAGCGCTCGAGACGGTTACCAAGCTGTCGAATAATGTTTGCGATCGTCAAACTGTGATTGATCGTCCCGCCCGACATGTCGACGAGTTCGCCGGATCGGAATTCATGTCGTTCCATCGAGCCGGCCTCGATCTCGAAATACTCGGCGAGGGTATACCGCCGGTTTCGCTGAACCGTTGCCATCACCAAAGTATATCAACTGAAAGGGGAATATGCCGTGTGCGCAGTGGGTTTTATTTAGTGTCGAACACGGAGCATTGTGCATTTCAAAACGAGAATCTTAATGGCTTTGAGTGTGCTGGTTTTGTCTCTAGCGGGCGCGTGCGCCGCCGACGAATCGGCCGGCGGTGACGGCGCGAAAGCGCCCGGATTTGCCGTCGTCGAGCTGTTCACGTCCGAGGGGTGTTCGAGTTGTCCCCCGGCCGATGCGGTCGTCAGCAAACTGGTCGCGGACGCCGGCCGGTCCGGTGCGGCGGTGTATTGTCTGTCGTTTCATGTCGACTACTGGAACCATTCCGGCTGGGCCGACCGTTTCAGTTCAGAACAAGCGACGGCGCGTCAGAAAAGTTACGCGGCGGCGCTGCGTCTCGATCAGATTTACACGCCGCAGATGGTGATCAACGGCTCCACCGAATTTATCGGCAGCGACCAGGCGAAAGCCGACGGCGTGATTCGACACGAACTGAAAAAGGTGCCGGTCGCGACTTTGAATCTCGACACGACCAGGCGTGACGCCCGACTGACGGTGAAATTTCGCACGACCGAATCGGTCGGCCGATCGGTCGTCGTCGCAATCGTTCAACGCGGTTTGAAGACTGAAGTGGGCGGTGGTGAAAACGGCGGCCGGGTGCTGCACCACGACAATGTGGTCCGCAGTTTTCAAACGGCAGACGTTCCGGCATCGGGCGAAGGGATTGTCGAATTTGACCTCCCGGCCGATCTGTCGACGGCTAACGCTTCGGTCATCGCGTTTGTCCAAGACCCCAAGCGCAAATCGATCACCGCGGCTTGCGGGCTAAGCCTGAAAGTGCCGACCAACTGATGGGTGGTATTTCGTGTTGATTAACGTGCCGGAACCGCGACTTGCAGCCGCATTGTACCGGCCATGATTTGGATCAAAATTGCCGGCTGACCCTGTTACCAAGGCGACATGCACACGGTCGCTTCAAATTTCAGCAAGCTTAATTTCTACAAGCGTACAACTATACTATAGTTATGTGTGAATCTCGCGACCTAATCCTAGTTTGATCTGCGACATGTGTGTTTCATTTTTTCGATTTCGGGAAGTTTAGGCAAATAGCCTTCTGGCCAAAAGGGTAGTTTGGGTATACTGAACAGTTTATCGAGAAGCCTAAGCGCCGAGCCGCCGCGAAACGGTCGAGCTTTGTTGACCTTCCATTCGCGTTTGACGGTTCCGGCCGCGTGCCTTACCATCCGCGATCCACTGTTTGCTGCTAAAAATGGTGCGGAAGCGTTGCGCTTATGTTCGCTATCGTCAGTGATATTCACGGAAATCTCGAAGCGTTCACCGCGGTGCTCGGCGAGATCGAGCGGCGGGGAATTCAGCACATCGTCTGTCTCGGCGACATCGTCGGTTACGGCCCCAACCCGATGGAATGCCTGGACCTGGTTGCCACCCGGTGCCGGGCCGCGATCATGGGGAACCATGATTTCGCGGTGTTCTATGAGCCGTTTAACTTCAACAGCGGGGCCGAGCAGGCGTGCTATTGGAGCCGGCAGTGCTTCGAGAACGATACGGATATTGTGAACCGCGCGAAGCGCTGGCGGTTTTTGGGTAGTCTTCCGGTGCGGATCAAGACGCCGGAGTTCGTTGCCGTGCACGCGTCGCCCCGCCGGCCGATCAATGAATACATTTTCCCCGACGACATTTACACCAATCCCGGGAAGTTCGTCAGCATCTTCGAGCGGTTTGAGAAGCTCTGCTTCGTCGGACACACGCATGTGCCGGGCGTGTTCCTGGAGGGGCCGGACTTTTACAGCCCCGACGAACTGGATTATCGGTTCGAGCTGACCGACGAGAAGGCGATCATCAACGTCGGCAGCGTGGGCCAGCCGCGCGACCGCGACCCGCGGAGCAGTTTCGTGATCGTGACCGATACGGCCGTCGAGTTCGTTCGTCTGCCGTACGACATTGAAACCACCGTGAAGAAAGTGGAGCAGGTCCCCGACCTTGACGACTTCCTGGGGACTCGCTTGCGCGACGGCCGGTGATAGTCTTGGTTATCCTTGGCAAGGCAGCTATCCCTGCCCGCCACGACCGGTGGTACTCTGCCGGCCGTCTCTCACGAAGCATCTGGCAGATGAGTACATCCGCCCCGGCAGGCCCGACGGCCAGCCCCACCGGTCGTCGCAGATTCGTCTGCCGCGTCGGATTTTAGGAACTGAATGGACAACAAGCGGTTACTTATCTTCCTCCCGATCGTGATGATCTTCTTCATCGGGTTTCAGTTCGTGCTCAAGTCCGTCAAGCAGGCACACCCGGACTGGGACCCGCCGGCGAAGCAGACGGCCGAAAACACCGCGCTGGTGACCCCGACGACCGCCCCGGTCGCCAGCACCGCCGGACCCGTTGGTCCTGTCGGCCCTTCCACGCAAAACAGCCTTCCGACCATGTCGGCCGGCACCGGGTCCACGGGTGGTGGCATGCGTCCCGTCGGCGCGCCCAACGCTGTCGCTTCCACACTCGGTTCCGAGCAGCCCAAGGACCCAGTCTTCCCGATGCAGTTGCTGATCAACTCGCAGGGCGCGGGGATCGACTCGGTCACGTTGAACGACTTCTGGGAAAGCGCGGAACGCAAATCGCTTTACGCTTACCAGAAACCATTCGCCGGCCAGGAAGCGATGACCCGCCCGCTGGCGACCCGCTGGATCACCATCAACGGGCAACAGCTTGATGTGTCGAAGCTCGACTGGCAGCGGGTGAGCGTAGCCGCCGACTCCGCCACGTACGTCGCGCACGTTGAAGACAACGGCAAACCGCTCCTGGCGATGAGCAAAACGTTCACGCTGCGGCACCGCAACGCGACCGACAACAGCCAGGGACTCGAAGTTACTGTCACCCAGGATTACCGGAACGACAGCGATCGGCCGATCAATGTTCACGCGACCATCAACGGCCCCACCACGCCGGCGCGGGAGAACCAGCGGTCCGACGACCGCATGTTTGTCACCGGTCACGATGAAGGTTATCAGTCGATCGTCAATCAGCACCTCGCGCCGACGGCGCTGTACGGCAAGCACTCCGCCCTGACTTCCAGCGGCGACCGGTGGACCGACCAGAAAGACCTGCTCGCTCTCGACAGCCGGCCGCTGATGTGGCTCGGTGCCGGCAGCTCTTATTTCGAAGCGCTGTTGATCCCCGAGTATTCCGGGAAACCGGGCAAGCCCGCGGTGGCGATCGCCTCCGCGTTCGCCGCCGGGTTGCCCTCGGATAAACCAGAAGCCGAAGAACAGCCCACCGCGCTGGCGATCACCACCACCGACTTCTCGCTCGCGCCGGGCAAGTCGATGCCGTTCAATTTCAACATCTATTTCGGCCCCAAATGGCGGTCGGTCCTGGCCGACAACGCCTACTACAACACGTTCCCCCGCTGCTTCCAGACCACGCTGGTCAACATCGGCGGGATGTGCTCTTTCATCACGTTTAACTGGCTCATAAACGCCCTGTACTGGGTGCTGTGGCTGTTCCATTCGATCACCCGCGACTGGGGTCTGGCGATCATCTGTCTGGTGATCTGCGTGCGGTCGCTGTTGCACCCGATCACCAAGCGGTCGCAGGTGCAGATGCTGCAGATGGGCAAGATGAGCCCCGAGATCGAACGGCTGAAAAAGAAGCACGGCGACAACAAAGACGAACTGAACAAGGCCATGATGCAGGTCTACAAGGACCAGGGCATGGCCCCGATCCTCGGCTGTCTGCCGATGTTCCTGCAGACGCCGATCTGGATCGCGCTCTGGCAAGCGCTGCAGAGCACGTTCGAGCTTCGCCAGGCCGGGTTCCTGCGGTGGGAACACGCGCACCTGAGCTGGATCGCGGATCTTTCCCAGCCGGACAATCTGATTTCGTTCCACGCGCCGATCCCGCTGCTGTTTTTCTCGATACAGCAGATCAACATTCTGCCGCTGTTGCTGGCGGTCGTATTCTTCGTCAACCAGATGCTGCAGCCCGCGCCGGCGAACATGACCCCCGAGCAGGAACAGCAGCGGAAGATGATGAAATGGGTCTCGCTGCTGTTCCCGGTCATGCTGTACACCGGGCCGAGCGGGTTGAACCTGTACATCCTGACCAGCACGACGATCGGCATCATTGAAAGCAAGATCATCCGCGATCACATCAAGCAGCGCGACGAAGCCGAAAAATCCGGGCGGATTATTGTCGACCCCGGGAAGAAGGGCAAAGGCAAACGCCGCGACGACGACAATCCGCGTACAACCCCGGAGAAGAAGAGCGGGCTCGCCGGTTGGTTCGCCGACCTGCAGGCTAAGGCCGAGCAGATCCAGCGCGACGCCCAGCGGCGAGGAAAAGATCGAGCGTGATGGAAGCCGAAGAGCCGTGCACGGAATCGCGCGAGATTGTCTAACGGGATCTGCGTGTGCAGTTTGACGACACCATCGCGGCGCTGAGCACGGCCGCGGCGCCGGCGGCGCGGATCATCCTGCGTGTCGCGGGGCCGGCGGCGCACTCGATCGCGTGCTCGCTTTGCGACGTGCAGGCTTTCGCGGCGGGATCGGCGACGCGGCAATTTCTTTCGTTCAACGACCTGCGGTTTCCGGTCTGGGTTTACGCGTTCTGCAAACCGCACAGCTACACCGGCGACGACCTGATCGAGTTTCATCTCCCGGGCAGTCCGGTGCTGGCGAAGTTGCTGCTGGACGAACTGTTTAGCCGGGGCGTCCGCCCCGCGGAGCCGGGCGAGTTCACCGCGCGGGCCTACTTCAACGGAAAAATGGACCTGACCGAGGCCGAAGGCGTCGCGGCCACGATCGCGGCGGGGAACACGTCCGAACTCCGCGCCGCCCGTCAGTTGATGGCCGGGGAGCTCGCCCGACGATTGAACCCGATCATGGACGGCCTGGCGCAGACGTTGGCGTTGATCGAAGTGGGGATCGATTTTTCCGAAGAAGATGTGACATTCCTCGCCGCCGACGAACTCCGCCGGCAGATTCAGTCGGCCGACGACGCGCTGGCGGATCTGCTTAACCGGAGCAGTCGTTTCGAGTCGCTGTCGCACGAGCCGCGAGTTGTGCTTGTCGGCAAGCCCAACTCGGGAAAAAGTTCGTTGATCAACGCACTGACGGACGGGCACCGTGCGGTCGTCTCCGATCAGGCGGGCACCACCCGGGACGTGCTGACCGCGCCGCTGGACCTGCCCCGCGGCCGGGTGTTGCTGACCGATATTGCTGGTGTCGACCCGGCCGAATCGAACTCGGTTGACGCTAAATTACCGATCGATCCAGAATCTCTGATCGCCCGGCAAATGCAGACCCGCGCCGGTTCGGCGATGGCGTCGGCGGATCATCTTCTGCTGGTTCAGGACGCGACCGACACCCGGCCGCCGGTGACACCTTCCGAATCGGTCTCACTCGTCGTGCGCACCAAGGCAGATCTTCTGCCCGCCGAACAAAACCGCGACGGCCAGCTGTTCGTCAGCGCACACACAGGCTCGGGTCTGCACGAATTGCGGCATGCGCTGGACCGGCTCGCGTTCGGCTCGGACACGACGGCGACGGTTGTTTCGTTGAACCGTCGGCACTTGGCTGCGATTGGCGAATCCCGGGCGGCATTGGCCCGGGGCGCAGAACAGGTCGACGACGACGCGGCCGAGCTCGTCGCCGCCGAGCTTCGGGAAAGCCTGGATCATCTCGGGTCGATTCTCGGCACCATCACCGCAGACGACGTGCTGGGCCGGGTGTTCTCGGCATTCTGCATCGGAAAATAGGCTTCGCTCTATCGACGGACGGTCGTCCGCTTACTCAACCGTTCACTGCGGACTGGCCTTGATCACCCCGCCCGCGATTCGCGACCCGCTGTCCCCGGCCGGTTGGGATTTTAGATCGTCCGCCTTGGAATGAACGATCACCGCCCGGTCCAGGATCGAGTTGTCCCCGCTGAAGGTCGCGTTCATGAGCATGCCTTCGGCATGGGCGTGCCCGTGCTCGTCAGCAGTCAGATTCCCCAGGTCGCCGGCATGGTGGTGCGCCATGCCCGGTCCGCCGTGCGCTTCCTTGCCGGGATTGAAGTGGCCACCGACCGACTTCAGATCGGGGTCGCTCAGGTCACCTTTTTCGTGAACGTGAAACCCGTGCTCGGATTGTGGGGCAAGCCCGTCGACATCGGCAACGAACGTCAGATGGCCGTCCGAAAGCGTAAAGATGACAGTTCCCGTGACGTCATTATTCGACGGCTGCGTGGTCGCGGACTTGGACGGACCGATCTTCGCGACCGCCTTGGTCACAGTCGCGGGAAGGTCATCCAGAAGCTGAACCTCCGACGATTGGCTTCCCGTGCGGACTGGCCCGCTGGCCATGGTCTTGTTGTCGTTGCCGTGACAGCCGACCGCCGCGGCAAAGAGCGTCCCGGCTGAAAGAATCGCCATAGACCGTAATTGCCGCGAGGGTCCGAAAGATCTTTGAATTCCCATCGTCCGTCTCCGTAAAATGAATCGTAACGCCTTGTTCGTATCCTAAGCCGCGGCAACGGTCGACGGGCGATTTGCAGAAAAATTCCTTTCAACAATTGCCGCCGGCTAAGTTTCCGTTGCCCCGCGGTCTGCAAACGCTAGAATGTCGCAACCACGAGCCTCCGCAGCTTTACGCGCCGAGTATTCTGCCGACTTAATTTTTGTCGGCTTTCGACGTTCCCGGACCACATTCCAGGACCACGACCATGAACGGATTGCCACCCGCAGAGGGATTGTACGACCCCCAGTTCGAGCACGACGCCTGCGGCGTCGGGTTCATCTGCCACATCAAAGGCCAGGCGTCACACAAGATCGTTTCCGATGCGCTGGAAATGCTCGAGAACATGAACCACCGCGGGGCCTGCGGGTGTGAGGAAGACAGCGGCGACGGCGCGGGAATTCTGGTCAAAACGCCCGATTCGTTCTTCCGCCGCGAGTGCAAAAAACTCAACGTGACGCTACCCCCGGTGGGTCAGTACGGCGTCGGCATGATCTTCCTGCCGCAGGACGCCGTGCAGCGGCACCTGTGCGAGCGGGTGCTCGAACGCGTTGCGCGGGAAAATGGCATGAAAGTGCTCTGCTGGCGCGACGTGCCGGTGGACAATAAATTTGTCGGCCCCACCCCCCGGGCGGTCGAGCCCCGCATCCGGCAGGTGTTCCTCAGCTTCGGCGACATCTTCTTCAATAAGAAGGATTTCGACCGCCGGCTATATCTGGTTCGCCAGCGGACCGAAAACGAAGTCGAGTTCGGGCAGAATAATCTGACGACGCAAACCCGGGAGCAGTTCTACATCTGCATCCTGTCCGGTAACCGGATGATCTACAAAGGGATGCTCACCGCGACCCAGCTGCGGGACTATTACCTGGACCTGAAAGACCCCGAGTTTCAGAGCGCGCTGGCGATGGTCCACAGCCGGTTCAGCACCAACACGTTCCCCAGCTGGCAGTTGGCGCACCCGTTCCGGTACCTGGCCCACAACGGCGAGATCAACACGCTGCGCGGCAATCGCAACTGGATGCGGTCGCGGTACGGCTCGCTGCAGAGCGAAGCGTTCGGCGACGAATTGCAGAAGATGTTCCCGATCCTGACCGAGTCCGGGTCCGACTCGGCCACGCTGGACAACATGATCCAGTTCCTGGCCGTCAACGGCCGCAGCCTTCCGCATGCGGTGCTGATGGCCATCCCCGAGGCCTGGCAGAACAACCCGGCCATCGAACCCGACCTGCGGGCGTTCTACGAATACCACGCCTGCCTGATGGAGCCCTGGGACGGACCGGCCTCGATCTCGTTCACCAACGGGACCGTGATCGGCGCGGTGCTCGACCGAAACGGGCTCCGCCCGTCGCGGTACTACGTCACCAAGGACGACCTGATCATCATGGCCAGCGAGGTCGGGGTTCTGCAGATCGACCCCGAACGCGTGCTCCGCAAATGGCGGCTCCAGCCGGGCAAGATCTTCATGGTCGACATGAAGCAGGGCCGGATCGTCGACGACATGGAAATCAAGGGGGAACTCGTCGACAAACGGCCGTGGAAAAAGTGGCTGGACGAAAACCTCATCCCGCTCGACTCGCTGCCCACCCCCAGCGAACTGCCGGTCGCCGACCACGAAACACTCTTGGTCCGCCAGCACGCGTTCGGCTACACCAACGAAGACATCAAGCTGATCCTGACCCCGATGGCGGTCACCGGCATCGAAGGGCTCGGTTCCATGGGGACCGACACCCCACTGGCCTGTCTGAGCGACAAACCACAGCTGCTTTACAACTACTTCAAGCAGCTGTTCGCGCAGGTGACCAATCCGCCGCTGGACGCTAATTTCGAGGCCATGGTCACGTCGCTGTACACGTACCTGGGCCGCGAAGGAAACCTGCTGGACGAGACGCCGAAGCACTGCCATCTGGTAAAGCTGACGCAGCCGATCATCAGCAACGTGGAACTAGCCAAGCTGCGGGAACTCAAAGGCGAACTGCGGGCCCAGACCGTCGAGATGCTGTTCAACGTCGCCGACGGCGAAGCCGGCCTCGGTAAGGCGATCGACGAGATGTGCGCGAACGTGAGCCGAGCCGTCGAAGGCGGCGCGTCCATCATCGTGCTCAGCGACCGTGGCGTGAACCGCGACCGCGCGCCGATCCCCAGCCTGCTCGCGACGGCGGCCGTGCACCACCACCTGATCCGCAGCAAGACCCGCGCTCAGTGCGGCCTGGTGATCGAATCCGGCGAAGCCCGCGAGGCGCACCACTTCTGTCTGCTCATCGGTTACGGCGCCGGCGCGGTCAATCCGTACTTGGCGTTCGAAACCCTGGCACACGCGCACGCGGGCCAGATGTTCCCGCCGACACTGAGCCTCGAAACGGCCGAGAAGAACTACCTCAAGGCCGCGAACAAGAGCATCATCAAGGTCGCCAGCAAGATGGGCATCAGCACCGTGCAGAGCTACCGCGGGGCGCAGATCTTCGAAGCGGTCGGCATCGGCCGGCCGGTGATCGAGAAATACTTCACCGGCACCGCGAGCCGGATCGCCGGCGTGACGCTCGAGATCATCGCCCGCGAATCTTTGCTCCGGCACCACCGCGGTTTCCCCGCCGTCGCCTTCGAGGGTGACGTGCTCGAAACCGGCGGCAATTATCAGTGGCGTCGCGACGGCGAATACCACATGTGGAACCCCGACACGGTCGCCAAGCTGCAGCAGGCGGTCCGCATCACCGGGTATCCCACGTTCAAGGAATACGCCAAGCTCGTGAACGACGAGACAATGCACCGCTGCACGATCCGCGGGTTACTGCGGTTCAAAAAGGCGGTCTCGCCGGTGCCGTTGGAGGAAGTCGAGTCGGCCAAGGAAATCGTCAAGCGGTTCGTGACCGGCGCGATGAGCCTGGGGTCGATCAGCCGGGAATCGCACGAAGCGCTCGCGATCGCGATGAACCGCATCGGCGGGAAATCCAACACCGGCGAAGGCGGCGAAGACGCCGTTCGTTTCCAAGTCGATCACGACGGCAACGGCAAGCAGATCATGCAGCCGGAACTGACGATCAACGGCACCAAGCTGGCTAGCACGCCGAGCTATCGCCGGTCGGCGATCAAGCAGGTCGCGTCGGCCCGGTTCGGTGTGACCACCGAGTACCTGGTCAACGCCGAAGAACTGCAGATCAAGATGGCTCAGGGCGCGAAGCCCGGCGAAGGCGGGCAGCTGCCCGGGCACAAGGTGGATGACTACATCGGCAGCATCCGTCACAGCACGCCGGGCGTGGGGTTGATCTCCCCCCCGCCGCACCACGACATCTATTCGATCGAGGATTTGGCGCAGCTGATTCACGACCTGAAAAACGTAAACCCTGCCTCGCGCGTAAGTGTGAAACTGGTCAGCGAAGTGGGCGTCGGGACGATCGCGGCCGGCGTAGCAAAGGCCAAGGCCGACCACATTTTGATCTCGGGTGACGGGGGCGGGACCGGCGCTTCACCGCTGACGTCCATCAAGCACTGCGGGTTGCCGTGGGAACTCGGCCTGGCCGAGACACAGCAGACGCTGGTCATGAACGGCCTCCGCGGCCGGGTGGTGATCGAAGCCGACGGGCAGATGAAGACCGGCCGGGACGTCGCGATCGCGGCACTGCTCGGGGCCGAAGAATACGGGTTCAGCACCGGCCCGCTGATCGCCAGCGGGTGTATCATGATGCGGGTCTGTCATCTGAACACCTGCCCGGTCGGCATCGCGACCCAGGACCCGGACCTTCGTAAGAAGTTCAACGGCAAGCCCGAGCACGTGATTAACTTCATGTTTTTCGTGGCCGAGGAACTCCGGGAGATCATGGCGTCGCTCGGGTTCCGCAAGCTCGACGACATGATCGGCCGCAGCGACCTGCTGGACTTTGCCGACCTGTCGAGCCACTGGAAAGGGAAGTACGTCGACCTGTATCCGATCCTGCACCGGCCGGGAAATCCGATCGGCGACGGCGCGATCCGCAACAACGCCGTGCAGGAACACGGGCTGGCTGCGTCGCTGGACAACACCGCGCTGCTGCAGTTGGCCAAGCCGGCGTTGGAGCACGGCGCGAAGGTGCGGCACGAGTTGCCGATCAAAAACACCAACCGCACGGTGGGCACCACGCTCAGCGGGGAGATCGCCAAGAAGTACGGCCATGCCGGGCTTCCCGACGACACCATCACGTTCAAATTCACCGGTCAGGCCGGGCAGAGCTTCGGCTGTTTCCTGGCCCGCGGCGTCACGCTGCTGCTGGAGGGCGACGCCAACGACTATGTCGGCAAGGGCCTGGCCGGCGGGAAGATCGCGGTCTATCCGCCCCGTCAGGCGACGTTCAAGGCCAACGAAAACATCATCGCCGGGAACACAATTCTGTACGGCGCGACCGAAGGGGAAGTGTACCTGCGGGGCGTGGCCGGCGAACGATTCGCCGTGCGGAACAGCGGCGCGAGCGCGGTCGTCGAAGGTGTGGGTGACCACGGTTGCGAATACATGACCGGCGGTCGCGTGGTCGTCATCGGGCAGACCGGCCGTAACTTTGCCGCGGGCATGTCGGGCGGAATCGCGTACGTATACGACGACAACAGCATGTTCGCCAAGTTGTGCAACACCGACATGGTCAGCCTGGAAAAACCGGACAAGCCCGAAGATAAAGAGACCATCAAACGGCTGCTGGAAAACCACGTGAAGCTGACCGGATCGACGGTCGCCAAGGCAATTCTCGATGATTGGGAAAATGAGCTGCGGTGGTTCGTGAAGGTGATGCCGAATGACTACCGACGCGTGCTGGAGCAGAAGGCTGCACAGCGGGAAAAGGCGGCGGTGTAGTAGTTCCGGTTAACGACTGGCAGGTTTTACCGCTCTGTGGCGCGAGCTTTAGTGCGTCACCGTAATGGTGTGGATAACGTGGGGTTACTATGTCCGCCATAACTCGAATACCGGGCACGGGACTTCAGCCCAGGTTTGATAATGCGCAGGAATGGCACGACAGCCTTGGCGACGTGCCGTTGCGTCGCATTATTTTCGATCCCCTGCCGGGAACTGCTACAGAGCAGGATCTGCTCACGCTCGTCGAAGGCGACAACAAACGTCTATGTGAACTGGTCGACGGAACTTTGGTGGAGAAGCCGGTGGGGTTTGAGGAGTCTCTTATCGCTCTGGCCATCGCGTTCGCACTCGACGTGTTTGTTCGAGAGCGAAAACTTGGAATTGTCGTAGGACCTGATGCCACGCTGCGAATGTCTGTCGGAAACATCCGGCTTCCCGACGTTTCATTTATCAGCATAAACGATCTTCCCGGTGGAAAACGACCCAAAGACAAAGTCCCTCGCTTGCCGCCGACGTTCGCAATTGAAGTCATCAGCGAGAGCAACACCGCTGCGGAGATGCACCAGAAGAAGCTGGAGTATTTCGCGTCAGGGTCGACACTCGTCTGGCTGATCTACCCGAAGACAAAAAGCATCGAAGTGTTTGATGCTCCCACAGAGGTTCCGGTTCAGAGTCTGAGTGGCGCGGACGTTCTGGACGGGGGAGCTGTTCTCCCCGGCTTTTCAATGCCACTAAGTGAAGTGTTTCATATTTCCGACTTCGAGCAAGACTGACCAATATGGGCAAGCCCACCGGATTCAAAGAAATTCCCCGTGAAACCCCCCACCGCAGGCCTGTGGAGCTGCGCATTCTGGACTGGGAGGAAATTTATTCCGAGTTCCCGGAAGAACAGCTCAAACGCCAGGGCGCACGGTGCATGGATTGTGGCGTGCCGTTCTGCAACAACGGCTGCCCGCTCGGCAATCTGATCCCGGACTGGGCCGACCTGGTCTACCGCGGCCGGTTCCGCGAAGCGCTCGACGCGCTGCACAAGACCAATAATTTCCCCGAGTTCACCGGCAGAATCTGCCCGGCGCCGTGCGAAGAAGCGTGCGTGTTGTCGATCAATGACAAGGCCGTGACGATCAAGGTCATCGAGCAATCGATCGTCGACCGCGGGTTTAAAGAAGGCTGGATCAAGCCGTGCATCCCGGCCCAGCGTACCGGGAAGAAAGTGGCCGTCGTGGGCTCGGGCCCCGCCGGCATGGCCGTCGCGGCGCAGCTCAACAAGGCCGGTCACTGGGTCACCGTCTATGAAAAAGCCGACCGCCCGGGCGGGCTTCTCATCTACGGAATCCCCGATTTTAAAATGAGCAAGGCCGTCGTCGCCCGGCGGATCAAACTTCTGGAGGAAGAGGGCATCACCTTCGTCTGCGGCAAAGACATCGGCCGGGACATCACCGCCGATCAGTTGCGCCGCGATTACGATGCCGTCGTGCTGTGCAACGGCGCGACCCGCGCCCGCGACCTGGAAGTGCCCGGCCGGGAACTGCACGGCATTCACCTGGCTATGACGTACCTGCCGCAGCCGACGCAGGTAAATCTGTCCGGCGCGGACAACGACCACCTGCAACGGGTCGGCAGCAAGTACGGCGGCGCCGAAGTCGGTGGTAAACACGTCGGTGACCAGATTTTCCAACAGCAGCACATTCACGCCGAGGGAAAGAACGTGATCATCGTCGGCGCCGGCGACACCGCAGCCGACTGCCTCGGCTCAGCGCATCGCCAGAACGCCAGGAGCATCACCCAGCTGAATATTTATCCCCAGCCCCCCGCGGCCCGAACCGACGACATGCCATGGCCGTACTGGCCGAATATTCACCGGACCAGCGCCGCACACGAAGAAGGCGGCAAGCGCGAATGGGCCGTCGCCACCAAGGCGTTCAAAGGCGACAAAGACGGCCACGTAAACGAAGTCGTGCTGATCCGCCAGGAAGTTGCAGAAGTCCGCAACGGCCGGCAGATCATGCGGGAAGTGCCGGGCAGCCAGTTCACGTTGCCGTGTGACCTGGCGCTCATCGCGATCGGTTTCAGCGGCCCCGAATCGGACGGCTTGATCAGTCAGCTCGAATTAAATCTCGACACGCGGGGTAATGTAAAAGTCGACGACAATTACATGACCAGCGTGCCGAGCGTGTTCGCCGCCGGTGACAATCGTCGCGGTCAAAGCCTGGTCGTCTGGGCGATCAGCGAAGGCCGCTGCGCCGCTCATGCGGTGGACAAATATCTGATGGGTCAAACTGATTTGCCGTCTCTAAAACTGTTCTGAGCGACCGCTCAAATTAGCTGGTCACTGAACGCCAATCGGCGTCGGCACAATCCCGAAGGGCTTTGTGCCGACGCCGATTTTGATTCAGCAATCTGCAAAAAATCACGTGTCGAAATACTTCGCCTGCGGGTGGTGGACGACGATCGCGTCGGTACTCTGCTCGGGAACGAGCATGAAGTTTTCACTGAGCGTGACCCCGATCGAATCCGGGTGCAGCAGTTCGACGATTTTCGCGCGGTCTTCCAAGCTCGGGCACGCGCCGTAGCCGAAGCTGAATCGGCTGCCGCGGTAGCCCTGCTGAAACAACTGGCTGATCTTCGGCGCGTCTTCACTGCCGAAGCCCAGTTCCTGCCGCATCCGTTTGTGCCAGAGTTCTGCGAGCGCTTCGGCCGATTCGACCCCGAACCCGTGCAGGAACAGATAATCCTGATACCTGTCGGCCTTGAACAGTTCCTGTGCCAGCTCGGCGGCGCGATCACCGACGGTCACCAGCTGCACGCCGAGCACGTCGTACTCGCCGGACGATTTGGACCGGAAGAAGTCCGCGACGCACAGCCGGCGTTTCGTATTTTGCCGGGGGAAGCTGAAGCGCATCTGTTCACGCGGGGTCGCGTGCGGCTTCAGGCTGACCGCCTGTGCGGTCCTGCCGTGCGCGCCGCAATCACAGCCGATCGGGTGCGTGAATTCTTCGGTGTGATAGATCACCAGGTCGTCCCCGTCGCCCTGTACGGGGAAGTAGCCGTAGACGACTTTCGGTTCGAGCAGCTTCTCGGCGATCGCGCGTTTCTGCAGCTCGGCGAAAATCGGCCGGGCTTTCTCGTCAAGCATCTTTTCGTACGCCTCGTCGCTCAGTCCCTTTTTCTTGAAATCCCATTGCCCGAGAAACAGCGCGTTGGGATTGATGTACGAGAAAATCTGCTCGACCGGGATGCCCCGCGCTTCCCGGCGACCCCAGAACGGGGGGACCGGCACCGGGTTGTCCTGCCGGACGTCGCTCTTGGCCGGCAAGGTCGACACGTCCGGCGCGACGTATCCCTTGGTCTCCCGCAGCTCCTGCCGACGCGCGCCCTCGGCCTGCTGTTTGTCGAACACGGTCTGGATCGAACCGCCCACGATCGCGTCCATCGTGCTCAGGCCGGAGAACGCGTCTTTGCAGTAAAACAGCTTTCCCTTGTACAGCTGCGCGAGATCATTCACGGCATAGTCGCGCGTCAGCGCCGCGCCGCCGAGCAGCACCGGCACGTCGATCCCCGCGGCATTCATCTCCTCGAGATTTTCCCTCATCACCGCGACCGACTTCACCAGCAGCCCGCTCATGCCGATCGCGTCGGCGCTCTTCGCCTTGGCGGCCTTGAGAATGTCCGTCACCGGCTGCTTGATCCCCAGGTTGTAAACGGTGTAACCGTTGTTGGTCAGAATGATGTCGACCAGGTTCTTGCCGATGTCGTGCACGTCCCCTTTCACGGTGGCGAGCACGATCTTCCCCTTGGTCGATCCCTCGGCCTTGTCCATGAAGGGTTCTAAATACGCGACGGCGGCCTTCATCGTCTCGGCACTTTGCAGCACGAATGGCAGCTGCATCTGCCCCGACCCGAACAGGTCGCCTACCACTTTCATGCCGGCCAGGAGGTGGTCGTTGATGATCGCCAGCGGGGGATATTTCGCGCGGGCTTCGTCCAAGTCGGCGGTCAGGTTCCGCTTTTCACCGTCGATGATGTGCCGCTGAAGTTTTTCTTCGATCGGGAGACTTTCGACCGGGGATTGGGCTGCCGAAGCAACCCCGCCGGCGTCGTCGGGGAACAGTCCGATGTAATGCGTGAGGGGGTCGAAACCCTCTTTTCTGCGGTCGTAGATCAGGTCCATGGCCGCGTCCCATTGTTCGTCTGGAATGCGGTTTTTTGGGAGGATTTTTGAGACGTGTACGATCGCGCTGGTCAGCCCGGCTTCGCGGAGCTCGTGCAGAAACGCGCTGTTCAACACGACACGCGCCGCCGGCTTCAAGCCGAAGCTGACATTCGACAGCCCGACCGTTGTGTGGCAGTTCGGCAGCTCTTTTGAAATTCGCCGGGTGCCTTCGATCGTCTCCAGCGCGTTCCGCCGGTCTTCCTCGATCCCGGTGCTGATCGGCAACACCAGCGGGTCGAACATCAGGTCCTGTTCGCGCAAGCCGTTGGCGACGGCGATGTCGCGGATGCGGGTCGCGATCGAGATCTTCCGCTCGGCCGTGCGGGCCATCGCGTTGAGCTTGTCCTCGTCGATCGTGCCGGCGACGACGGCCGCGCCGAATTTGCTCGCCAGCTTGCAGATGGCGATCATCTTTTCTTCGCCGTCTTCGAGATTCATCGAGTTCAACACGCACCGCCCCCCGGCCAGCTTCAGCCCGGCTTCCATCACGGCGGGGTTGGTGCTGTCCAGCATCAGCGGGGCATCGACGCTGTTGACGTAGCGCTTCACGACTTCGTGCATGTCGCGGACCCCGTCGCGGCCGACGAAGTCGACACAGACGTCAAGCAGTTGCGACCCTTCGCGCATCTCATCGCGGGCCATGCTCACCAGGCCGTCCCAGTCCTCCGCCTGCAGCAGCCGCTTGAACTGGCGCGAGCCGTTGGTGTTGGTCCGCTCGGCGACGATCAGATAGCTGTTGTCCTGCCGGATGTCGACCGCCGACACCAAGCTGGAAAGCTGCGGCTTGCGGGAAATCGTCCGCGCCTTGGGTTTTAAGTCTTTGACGGCGTCGCAGAGTGCCTGCAAATGCTCGGGCATCGTCCCGCAGCACCCGCCAACAATTCCGACACCGAACTCGCTGACGAACCGAAGCATGCCCTTGGTGAAATCCGCAGGATTCATTGGGAAAACGCTCTTCCCGTTAACCATGATCGGCAGGCCCGCGTTGGGCAACGCGCTGACCATGCCCTTCCAATTTTCGGCGATGAACCGAACGGTTTCCGTCAGCTCCGGCGGGCCGAACGCGCAGTTCACGCCGAGCACGTCGATGTCCGAAAACGCGTCGAAGGTGGCGACGTACCCGTCGGGTTGCGTGCCGGTCAGCATGTTCTGCCCGCCGTTCAGATCGAACGACGCTTGGACCATGATCGGGAGTCGCCGCCCCGCTTCTTTGAACGCGGCATTGCAGGCGGCGATCACGCATTTGATCACCAGCACGTCCTGCTGAGTTTCGACTAACAGTACGTCCGCGCCACCCGCGAGCAGGCCGCGGACCTGCTCGGTGTAGCTGTCTAGCATCGTGTCCCATTCGGTGTGACCCAGCGTCAGCAGCTTGGTCCCCGGACCGATCGAACCGACGACGTAGCGTGGGCGGTCCGGCGTTTCGTATTTATCGCAGGCCCGGCGTGCGATCTCGCAGGCGACCTTGTTGTTCTCGAACACGCGGTGGGCCATCTCGGCCTCGGCCAGCACGATCTTGTTCGCGCCAAACGTGTTCGTCTCGACCGCGTCACACCCAACGGCAAGGAACGCTTCGTGAATCTCCTGGATCACGTCCGGCCGACTGAAGTTCAGCACTTCGGAAATGTTTTCCTGCCCCAACCAGTCGCGGTGCAGGTCCAATGGCCGGGTCTGCAGGTTCGACCCCATCGCGCCGTCGAGGACGACGATCCGCTCTTTTGCCAGTTCCAAAAATGGTTTACGCGTTGCCACGGCTCGCACCTTTCGTCAGATCAAGCATCCCGAACTCCATCCTTCCATCCGGATATATTGTTGGATGGATTGCCGCCCGCGTCAAATCACAGTCAAATGTGAACGGACACGAAGGACTGCAAAGGACATAAAGGGATATAGAAGGACGGAAGCGGCAAGCGGGTAACGACTTAGCGGCGGGCGGGCGGGCGGCGTCGATGTCTGCAAACTTTGGCGATCCGGGGCGATTCTTAAACCACTCTGCAAAAGCGCGATTTGCTTCCGTCCTCGCGACCAACCCGATTTTACCGTAGCTCGAACGCTCTTTGAACGGGCTTCAAACCTCGATCAAGCATTCTGCATATCGCGCCCAAATCGCGCCCGAAGGGCCGGATAAAAGTCAGGCAGTGCCTGCCCTCACCACCCGATCGGCTTCATTCGGCGGCTCGGGGGCAGTGGCAGCTTTGCCGCGCCTGCCGCGTGATACGCCAGGGCAAGTGACCAGAACCGATCGGCGTGGCCGCCTTCGTCCCTGTCCGCGTCGAACCGCACGTTGTTGGCGGCGGTGACAATCTTGCGGACGCGGTGCAGATCCTCGCGGACGGCATCGATCGCCGGCACGCGCACAAGGCGGTCCTGAAACAACCGCAACAGCGGCATCGCCAATTCTTCTTTTACCGGTGCGGAAAAGTTTACCGCTTCCGCTCGAGCGCCCCAGCGTTGCCGTTGCCGCTCGGCCAGCATCATCCCGAGGCCGGTCGAGTCGATGCACAACCGCTTCACGGATCGGTTTGCCATCAACGTGTTGAGCAGTCCTTCCTGGGCCGTGAAGTCGACGGCGGCCAGCTCGCGGAGCATGCGGGTGTGAAACACGTCGCCGACGCGCTGTAGAACCCAGAGCACCGACAGATCCTTCTGGCGGCCGACGTCATACCCGGCGTAGTAACTGCCGGACGTGTCGAGCTGCTCGACCGACTGCACCAGGTCGAGATCCGCCTCGCACCCGCGGATCAGGTCATAACTCAGCAGGGAGGTCTGGTCGCTGCTCGGCTTGCAGAGGTATTCTTCGTTCCAGGTGTCGTCGTCGGGACAGGTCGCGCGGAGCTCGTCCAGCCATTCCTGCCTCGCCTTGTCGTCGCGCACTTTCAGCTTCATGATCTTCTCGACCAGCCCTTGGTCGACGGCATCGAGCACGGTGACCGTGTGCAACGCGGCCTTCAGCCGACCGCTTTTCTGGTCTTTGATGAGCTGGTTGTAGTAGCACCCTTCGCCGTTGTGCGTCGACCAGATCCGCATCTGATAACGCCAGAAAAGTGCGGTCGCGTGCGCAGCCTTGTACAGCTCACGGCCGTCGCGGTGAAAAGCGAATTCGTCCAGGTCGGCGTCACCGCCTTTGGACCGAAAGAACTTCGGATTCGACGAGCCGGCCACGATCTTGCGGCCGTTGGCGAAGGTCAGCACCAGGCTGCTGATCTCCGTGTCGTCGATGAACGTTTTTTCGGTCGCCTCGGTTGCTGCCGCGCCGAAGACGTCCACCCACGTCTTGCAGTAGTCGATGAACTCGCGGGCGGAGGTCAGGTCGGCCGACGAAAAGTACAGGTTGCACTTGTTCTGCAATCGCCGCTCGACCGCTCGATAACTGCTGACATACGTCCAGCCGATCCGCCGGCTTTTTTGGCCGAGGGCAAGGCCGGCGGTCTCATTGAGCCAAAGCTGCTGGTACGGCAAAAAGTAGTCGAGCGAAGCCACGGCACCACCTTATAGATGTTTCATCACCAGCGCAAGCACCGGCGACTTTCCCGACTCATTCACGAGCGTCGGATACCATGTCCGGTTACATCCCGGTGTGCTGCAGGTGTATTGCCCTTTGACGATGAACTTCAGCGGCCGCCCGCAACCAGGGCATTCGATGATCTCGATCCGATACACCTGGCCGAGTCCGGACGTGCTGACATACGGCACTCCAGGCGGGTCGCCCTGGGTTATCGGTGAACGGTTGTAGATCCCTTCGTCGCCGACCTTCAACGTCGGCGGATACCCGAGCTGCTCGACCAGGGCGTCGGCGGCGGACGGTGGTGTGACCTGCTCGGCCGAGATCGTGTAGACCTCGGCGTCGCACTTCGTGTTCGGCTTGGTGCGGCGTTCGCCGGTCTTCACCAGCAGGCCGTCGCGTTCCATCTCGCCGAACCGGCCTGAGATTTGATGGTCGTGGCAGTGCATCAACCGGGCGATTTCGAAGATCGCCAGCGGACCGTTGGATCGCAGAATGGTGAGGATGGCGGCGCGGCGTGAACCGCTGGCCAGGGCGGCAGTTTCCCCTGCCAGGCGGCTGGTCGAATGCCTGGACTGGTCAGCGAGGTTGGAATGTGCGGCATCCATGCCGTTCGGTTATCGGTTTGTCCTCATCGTTAAAAAGTCGGTCATCCGTGACCGTCCCGCGTCCGGGGGCATCCTTACCTTAGTTTGTGTTTCCTGATCGCGATGAGCAGGCGGCGGCCGATCCACTCTGCCGCTTGGGGCACGACGGCGTTTCCGCATCCCCTGATTCGGTCCACCCCGGCGGCAAGCCCATCGCCCACTCGTAGACGGCTGGGATACGCGCGATAACGACGCCCGTAAGCTTCAACAAGGCGACCAGCTTTCGCTGATGCCCACCGTCCAGGTTTCGGCGGATCGATTCCGGCGAAAACCGCAGGACATGGCCATCCGAGGCGTTTGGAGTAGGCCACAATGAAGATCCGATCACGGAGGTGCGGGGCACCAAAGGCGGCTGCGGGCAGACAGTCCCATTCCGCATCGAACCCGCTCGCGGCAAGGTCGGTAAGGACAACGTCGAGCCCGCGGCCACGCAGGGCCGCGACGTTCTCGATGAGCGCGAGCGGCGGCTGAAGCGCGACGATGACGCGGAGCATTTCTTTCCACAACGACGACTGCGGGCCGGTGATCCCGGCCTTGCGGCCGGCGTTGCTGATGTCCGTGCACGGGAACCCGCCTGCAACAAGGTCAACTCGTCCATGAACACAACTCCTGTCGAACGCTTTAACGTCCGAAAATTTTGCCACGCGCGGCCAGTGCCGTCGCAGTACTCCTCGACAATACGGGCTGATTTCCACTTGCGCGGTGCAGCGAAAGCCGGCACGTTCCAAACCCAGATCTAAACCGCCGATGCCCGTGAACAATGACACGAATTTTGGCGGAACACGGTCCCGATAACTAACAACATCCAAAGCCATGGCCATCCTTAGCCGACTCAGTCGGTAGCCGAGGCCTCTGATACAGGCTGAGGTCAGGGGTCGTTCGGATGTGTTCAGCATCCGGCGGCCCCGCTTTTCATTAACGCAACTGCACAATCATCAAATCATCCTTCGTGCTCACCTGATACCGGCCAACAACCGCTTCGATCTTTTTCCCGATCGCGGCCAACGCAGGAGAAATACCGATGCGGCCGGTTCTGCTCTTGTTGTAGTACGGCTTGATCGACGGCTCGCCGTCACGGCCTTTCCGAATCGCAATGCGACCTGTCAGCTTGTCAGCTAACACAGTGACCGAGTCTTTCGGGCCGATGCCGGCAGCAGTCAGGTCAGCAAAGCTCATGGAAAGATTTCCCGGTTTTGCAACCGAGACCTCGCCCTTGGCCAGAGTCCTGGGTGAACAACGCGGGGTCACGATTTCGAATCCCATAGCAAACCCTTTTTCTCCCGGGCAACCGCCCGGGCAACCGCCCGGGCAACCGCCCGGGCAACCGCCCGGGCAACCAAATTTTTTCAAAACGGACACTCATCAGCCGACAACGCCAGTTGCTGCTGCTCGATCACCGCCGGCTCAATGTCATGTCGATCGACAATTGCTTTCAACGCCTCGATCAGATTCCAAGCCTCGCGCGGGTAGAGCTGCTCGACGCGATCGGTGCGCTTGTTGCTGTGACGGTGCACCATTGCTGCCAGCGGGTACTGTTGATCGGCGGCAAGGGCTTCGATCTTGCGACGCATGCGCTCGCCGCACTCGGCCCCGCGGCGGCGGACTTTGTCCCGCCAGTAGGTGCCGCCCTCTTTGTCCTGGAAGCCGCTGTCTTCCATGACCGCCATCACGTCCTCGACGCCGGCCTGATCGAGGTCCTTGCAGCTGCCCACGCCGGCGACGTTGCGCAGCAGCATCCGGTACTGCGGGTCGGTCAGACCGATGCGGCTTTTTGCGACGTGTATGAGCGTGACCTGCTTAGGTGTGGGCACGGAACAAGCTCCCTTCGATCTCATTGAGCTCAACTTCGAGTTCGACATTCCTCTGAAAGAGTTTCAGAACGGCTTCGGCCTCATGATGCCCGCGCCAGCGGAGCACATTGAATAGGTCGTCGATAACATTGATCGACTGAGGATGTCGGTCGCGAAGGCGGATCGCCATGGAGAATGCTTTAAACGGCCGGATGTCCACAAACTGCAGTTGTGACCAGATCACTTTCCAGCCGCGCAGGGAACGAATTCCGTGATGGCTGATGCAGTCCTTTTGACCAGGCGGATAGACCGCCATCACGACGGCGATCGCAACGGGCTGTCGGTCGAATCTAAAAATAAGTTCACCGCCAACATCTGCCACGGGCCGGAAGCGACCGAGTGACCACAGGCAGCAGCTGTCCTCATCTTTCTCGGCAAACAACCATTCGCGTGAATCTGGCGGGATATTGATGTTCACGACGTCCCTCCAGCTCGCTCGTTCCAGACCTCGGCCGCCTTCGCGACCGTGTCGTAAGGGCCGGCGACGACGTACACCGGGCACGTCGCGCCACCGCAGCCGATCGTGAAGTCCCCGTCGGCCACGTCCAGCTCGGCATTGTCGCCGCAGAACGGACAGGGTTTCAGCAGCAGCGTAGTGCGGCCGGCGGCGTCAAAGATGTTCACTTCGGTCATGCTCACCCCACCTTCATCATTGGAGCCGGCCGGGTCGCCGCGATGCGGTTTTCCAGCAGGCTGAATGCTCGGCTGTTGACCAGAAGCTTGTGCGTCTGGCGAAGCATCTGGGCCGTAAGCGTGGTCGCCTCGTCCTCGTTGATTTTGGTCGCCATGACGACAAGGTTGGTGCAGGCCCCGAGCGCGCCGGAACCTGGTAGGCACGCCAGTTCGCAGAGATAACGGACGGCGTCCGAGGCAAGTCGCATTTTATTGCGAGCGAAAATGGCGCGGATTTCATCCACGGTAACGAGCGGCTCGCCGTCGCCGCCTTGGGTGTCACACCGCTGCATCAGGTCCCGGCTGATGCCAATGCGCCGGCGGATCTGGGCGAGCGTCTGAGACCCCTTCGCCTGCCCGCGATCAAGGTACGCCACCAGGTCGGCCGTCCCGCACCACAACTGCGGGGCTTTTGTCGCATCGAACAGATCGGTCAGCACGAAGAGCGGCTCGTCGTTGCGAGCCCCGCAGAGCGAGTGAATCTGGTCGATAATCAGCAGCCGGCTGGTGCCAGCGAGGACCTGTTTGACCTTGGCATACATCTGCGTCTTCGTCCCGCCATCGCCGACCCGAAGTGCCTTGCAGATCGACCGCAGCAGTCCGCTGGCGCTGGCGGCGGCGGTCTCGGCGGTCACCAGGATCGAGCCGGTCTTGCTCGCCTCGATCGCCTGCAGCGTTATCGTCTTGCCGATGCCGCTGGTTTCCGGGCCGTAGACCAACCCGATGGTTTTCAGGGTGCTCGCCATGTCGGCGACGGTCCGGATCTCGTTGGCGACCTTGGTCCAGACGAAGCTGCTGGCCTTGGGCGCGGAGTCCCGCTTCTGCTGCTCTTCCAGCCATCGGTCGAGGTCGATGACGATCTGCTGCCACTGGCCGACATATTTCCAGTTCAGCACCTGGCCGAGCGTCGAGCCGGCAACCCCCAGCGACTTGGCGATTGCCGACCGGCTGATGCCGCTCTGGTCGATGTAGGCGATCGTGTTGTCGATCACCGCTTGCGCGTCTTCCCTGGTCACCGCTTCCGGCGGCGTGTTGTCAGCAATCATCCGTGATGCTCCCTTGATTCGGGTCTCGTCCGTGAGCCGATCCATCGGTGTCTTATCACTCATGGTCGCTCCTGAATTTCGCGCCCAGTTTCGCGAACGCGTCGCCGGCGGATTCGCCGGCGTCGGTCCCGCGGTCCTGGACGAATTTCGCCACGTCCACCAGGCTGGTGGATTCCGCGCCGACCGCGACGCGGCCGACGTTCGAATTGCGTTCTAATGCCCTTTGAAGGGCCGGTAATTGGTCCGCCAGCGCGTGCTGGATCGGCAGAATGTTGTGCGCCGGGGGCGGCGTGGGATTGTCCCGCTGCTGCTGCTCGGCGCGGGCGGCGGCGGCCCGCACGAGGCGGTCGGGTACGTCCTCGGCCATCCGCATCCGCCGGCCGACGAACTCGCCGAGCAGCTTGCGGTCCTGCTTCTTGCTGGCGATCGCCTGGCGAAGGTCCTGGGCGTCGGCCGCGAACGGCAGCTTGACGTTGCTGTCGGCGACGCAGATGAATTGGTCCTTGGTGTTGTAGACCTGGACGCGGGTCACGTCCCGCTCGTCCACACGCAGCACCACTTCCGCGCCGAGCAGCTTGTGCAGTGCCGGCTCGTGCTGTCCGTACCGGATGCTTTGCCAGGTGACGCCGTTGCGGCCGACCTTGATCGGTTGCGTGCGTTTCAGGCAGAGCAGGTCGATCAGGTCGGCCGGTGCGGTCCGCTTGGTGTGCAGATTGGCGACGTAAACCGCGTCGGACGTCTGGTTGTCCATCCCGTCGCCCTGGTGCTGGTGCCCGGCCTCGTGGGCGGCCAGCCAGTCGGCGAACCAGCCGGTGAAGGTTTCCAGCGTCGGGGCCTTGCCGCGCTCCAGCTGCAGCTGCAGGTCGTGGGGCTTGTCGGCGACCGACCGGCCGCAATACGTCGGCCAGCAGACGGTGTGATTTTCGAGGGTGCCGAACCATCGCTCGATCGGCTTGGATTGTCCGTGGTACGGCCAGACGTGACGCACGTCGATCCCCAGCTGCGGGAACAACCCGGCCGATCGCTCGGCGTCCAGCTCGACGCGGACGGTCTTCTTCGCCCAGCGGTCCGCCTTGGTGCGGCCGTTGAGCGCGTAGCTGTCGTAGTCCTTGCCGTTGTCGATGAACAGGATTTCCGGCACGCCGTGCTGCATCACCGCGGAGCGGAAGGTCGACAGGATGACGTCGGTGTTCGGGTCGTGGGCGACGATCGTCCAGCCCATAATCTTGCGACTGCGGATGTCCTGAAACACGCTCAGCCAGGGCCGGCCGAGCTTCCCGCCGCCGAGGTTGCAGATCACGTCGAATTGATGGTGGTCGGCGTTCCACGCTCCGTTGCTGTCCAGGCTCGTGTAGTCCCGCTCGATGTACGTCTCGGCCTTGGCGACGTAGGCGTCCTCACCGCCGCGCATCTTGATCACCAGGGCGGCCGGCAGGGTCGCGATGTGACGCTGGCACCGCTTGTAATTGCGGATCGGCCAGCCCTGCTCGCGGGCGCTCAGCTCGGCCCATTGAATGCAGACCGTCAACTTCGGCTGGGTCGGGGTCAGGTAGTATTGCTGCACCGCCTGCAGAAACGGGTCGGGGCCGTCCTGCTGCTTGGCGGTCAGTCCCCGTCCGTCGACCAGGGCGGCCACGTCCCCGGCGCGGTACATCTTCTGCCAGTTGTAGAGCGTGCGGACGCTGATCTTCTTGCCGGCGATCAATTCCCGCTCGACGAAGGTGTTGGTCGCCCGCACCCGGTCATAGCCCAGGGCAAAGCAGTGTTTGCAGAATTCGTCCCAGGCTTTGAGCACGTCGCGGCGGCGGAAAGCCTCGTCCCGCTGGGCCTGAGTGAACTGACGCAGGTCGACGCCGACCGAGCCGGGCATCTTCACCGACGCCAGCGACGGGTGCTCGTGATGAACAAAGGCCAGCGGCGGGCGCTCAGCTCGCTGATCCGCACCGACGCCCGCGGCATGCAGTTCACCGAAGCCAGCGGGACGCAGGCGGCGAAGTTCAACGGCAGCGACATCGAAGTGATCGACGAGGACGGCGACGAGCAGCCGATCCTCGCGCTCAACGAGACGCTCGGCACGAACAACGCCACCAGCAGCATGTATTGCTTGAACTTCGGCCAGGACCGCGACGAGCAGAACTTTCAGGGACTGGTCGGCCCGAAAATGATCGAGCACGTCGCGTACGGCGAGCGGTCGGGGATCTACGAAGACCTGGTCGAAGGTCGATTCGGCCTCGCGTTGTTCCACCCGCGGTGCGCGGCCCGGCTGGCCGGCATCACCTACGCCTGATCGTAAGCCGGTGCGAACCGGCTCACCCGACTGAATCCGACGTCGTGACGAACAGAAGCGACGAACACAAACGAAGGACCGCAAAATGAAGTACCCGCAAATTCCAACTCCCCAGGACGAAATGGGTCGGCTGACGCCGATCGTCACGCAGACCGCAACCGGCGCGGTCGGCCCGGTCGATTCCGGCGTCGGCTTCGCCCCGAACATGATCGGCGAGCCGATGGCGGTCGTGATCAACGTGAATGCGATCAAGACCTCGGCCGGCAACGAGACCTACACCGCCAAGGTGCAGTGGAGCGACGACGGGATCACCTGGACCGACGGAACGGCCACTCAGCCGCTGACGGCCGTGGGCAACCTGGCGTTCGGATTTTTCAGCAAGCACCGGTTTCACCAGCTGGTCGTGACGATCGCCGGGACCGCGCCGACGATCACCTACGAAGCGTTTATCAACGCGCTCGTCTGGTGATCTGACCGCCGGGACCGTGGTCGAAAATAGGTTCAATTCAAAGGAGCAACAACGTGGCTAAGAAAGAAGAAAAAGACGGCTCGGCAGAGACGCCCGCGGCCGAACCAAAGGCAGCTGCCAAGCGGAAGGCGCCGGCCTTCTACATCAGCACGCCGGTGTCGAACTACAAGGGCACGCGGGCGGGCGTGAGCTTCGTCGCCGGCAAGGGGACGACCAACGACCCCGCCCTGGCGATCTGGTTCAAGGGCCTCGGGTTCACCGTGACCGACTCGCCGCCGGAAGAGCCCGCCGAGCAGGAATGAGTCCGTCGCCGACGACCTCGGAACGAGTGACAGCCCATGATGACAACGCTTTCCCCAACTTTGCTGACAAGCCTGAATCAGATCAGCCGTCCCTTTCAGCGACTCTACCCCGGCGGGATCGGCCAGCTGTTCCAGGACATCCTTACCGAGATTGCGGGCGGCACGGTCGGCTGCACGTCACTCGGCAGCGACATCGACTCGCTGTGCCTGGGCGGCGGGTCGTTCAGCTATGACCCGGACGCGTCGGCGGCGGCCGGCGGGCTGTCGTTCGTGTACGGGCCGGGTCAGATCCGCGCGGCGGCGACGGTGATCAACACCGCCGGCGCAACGCTGACGCTGGCCGGGTCGGCCACGAACTACGTCGAGGTCAGCGCCGCCGGCGTGGTCAGCTCCAATCTGGTCGGCTTCACCGCCGGCCGCTACGCCCTGTACACGGTCGTGACCGCGTCGGCCGCGATCCTGACGGTCACCAACGCCAAGACGCTGATCAGCTGGACGCCGCCGGCATCGGTGACCGGTGCGTTGCTCAGCACCACTGCCGCCAGCCGGTCGGCCCACGTGCCGGTCGGCACGCTGACGACGACGGCGACGTATCTGACGATCGCCCCGTGCACGGGCACGGTCACGGCCGCGTCCCTGGTCAGCCCGCTCGCGGTGGCGGCCAGCGACGCCAACTACTGGACGGTGTCGGCGGTCACCGGTGCAGAACGCGCTGCAGGGTTACAACCCGCTCACTGGCACCGCCGCGGCGGCGTCCAGAGTCGTCACCACCAGCTCGGGGAAATTCGCGGCGTACTGACAGGATCAATCATGGACCAAATCGCAATTGAAAACGACGGCAGATTCGACACCGGGCTTCAGCCGGTCACGACCAGCGCGGCGTGGCAGAAGGTCGGCCGCGTGGTCGTCCGCGGCAATGACGTCCTGGTGCAGCTGCTTACCGCGGGCGGGACGATCGCCAGCTTCAAGGTCACGCAGTCGGCCGTGATCGACGACACCAGCCCGGCCGACGTCGCGGCGGGGACCGATTTCAATTCCCCGTCCCTGGCAAACCTCGCGTACGTGTTGCCGGCCGTGGTCCTTCCGCTGGCGGCCGGCTCGGCGGTCCAGTTCCTGATCGTCGGCCGTCCGGTGGAGATCACCGTCTGGGCCCAGGGCGCGAGCGTCAACGGAACCACGATGCAGATGCGCGGCACGGTCCACCGGTCGAGCAGGCTGTAAACGAACATGAGCGGTTACTTTTCCCAAACCTCTGACGCCGACGCGATCGCCGCGACGATCCTGCGTTCGCTCATCCCCGCTTATCTGGCGTTGACCGGCTCGACCGGCGATGTGGCGACGAAGACGGCGGCGCTGCTCACGGCCTCGGGCGACGTCGACGAGGCGTTTTATTACCAGGGCCGGCGGTACGACACGCTCAACCAGGTCAACGAATTCCCACGCGTGGCGAGGGAGCCCAGCACGGTCACGATCCCCAACATCGGCGTGGCGATGCCCGGCACGCCGTGGGGCGTGATCGTCTGGGACCTCGACCCTGTCACGAGCTAGCCGGTCGTGCCGGCGAAGGTCCTGCAGGCGGTCATCTACCAGGCGGACTTCCTGCTCCGCGGCGGCGACGGCCGCCAGGACGACCAGTACGCGGGCGTGAAGAGCATTCAGACCGGCAACCTGTCTGAAAGCTACGAGCTGAAAAACATGGGCACGGAGACCGGCCTGTGCCGGCGGGCCTACCAACTGCTGCGCGGGTACCAGCGGGCGACGGGGAAACTGCTATGACCAATGCGACCCTCACACGCGTCGACGCTCCCCCCGGGCCGGGTCCCGGCGGCGACACCGCGGCTTACGTGCCCGGTCCGCTGTTGAGCGTCCGCTGCGTCCTGGACGACCCGACCTTCACCGCCCAGCGGTTGATCGACCAGATGGAACTGAGCTCGACGGCCGTGCTGTACGTGAAACTGATCGACATGCCGACTGCCCAGGCGGCGCTGCTCGACAACGCCCAGGTCCTGGTGCAGCAGGACGGGACGCCGCCCCAGACGCTTCGGGTCGACAAGGCGATGGTCCGCATTCACGGCGGTCAAAGCCACGTCCAATGCTTTGTGAGGGCACTTTAAATGAGTCTTGATTTGAGCGGATTTTTGAAGGGCATGGACGAGGGCCGCAAGCTACAGCTGGCGGCCGCGCAGCGGGCGGTCGACGTGTTTGCCGAGCACGTGATCGGCGACGCCCAGCAGTTGGCACCCGTGGACACCGGCGCGTTGCAGGCCAGCGGCACCACCCTGCCGATCGAGTCCGAAGGTGATTCGATCGTGAAAGAAATCGGCTTCAACACCGACTACGCGGCGGCCGTGCACGAAAACATGGTCGCCCACCACGACATCGGACAGCCGAAATATCTGACCACGGCCTTGGACCAGAACGCCTCGAAGCTCGGGCCGTTCATTGCCGCGAAAGTAAAGGAAGCGACCGGCTGATGTTGTACGACCCGATCAATTTTCTGCACAGCCACGCGACCTACGCCGCCCTTGCCGCCGCCCAGCAGCAATCGCCGGCGGTGGCGATCGCTTACGCGCCGTTCGGGACCGGCACACCGGCCGGGCCGTTCAATCTGTGGCTCAACAACGCGACCGAGGGACCCAACTGCGGCGATCCGTACACCGTGCTGCGGAGCTTCGGCGGCTCGCACGAACGCAACAACCCGAAGGTGACGATCAACGTCCAGGCCGAGACGATCGGCAAGAGCAACCTCGCCGCCTGGTCGACGGCCAATGCCCTGTACCGCGCGTTGGTGCTCAACAATCAGGAGCGTGAGCTGCGGATGCTCACCATTCCCGGCTTCAAGGCGATCGACAACTCGGCGGACGGCAGCTGGATGCTGGTCGACGCCGTGACGATCAATCTCCCCGCACAAGTCGGCCGATTCGAAAACGGCCGTGTCAAAATCGTGTCCAATTTTTCACTCGGCTTTTACAAGGTGACCTGACCATGCCCACTCCTACCTCCGGTATTCTCGTTCCTGGTATTTCCCGTCGCACGTCCTGGCAAGTGCTTTGGAAGGCGACAAGCCCTGTCGATCTCGGGCTGCTCGACGACGTCGACACGACCGGCATCAAATTCGTTCAAGACGGGATCATGACCGGCACGACCGGCAAGAAGAACAAACTCGGCGATCGGCTGGTCGGCGTCGAGGCTACTATCAAAATTCAGATGCGACAGCTGAACGCGACGCAGTACGCGGCTCTTTGCCCGTGGTCGACGGTCGCGCCCTTTTCCCTTTTCCCGCCGCTGAATGCGGACATGTACCAGTACTCGGATCTGCTGGTGCTGCACCCAGTCGACATGCTCGCAGTGACCACCGAGGACATTATCTTCCCTCATGCCGTGCCAATGCAGCCGCCTTCGACGCTCAAGCGCGGCGGTGACAAAGATGACGTCTGGGACATCGTCTTTCAGTGCTACCCCGACCGCACCGTCATGTCGACGACGCCGCTGGTGATCACGCCCGGCACGCTCAAAGGCACGTAAGCGGCGGCCGAGCTTCTGATTTAAATTCGAACGCGATCAACCACTATGAAACTCAACATCGATCAAATCTTAGAGCACGTGCTGCCGTGGGACTTCGTCGTCACGATCGGCGGCGTCGACTACCCGACGCGGCGGCCGTCGATCGTCGAGCTGGCGGCGATGCAGGGCATCGGCGGCAAGGAGATCGGCGGGATCGTCGACCTGGTCAACAGCCTCTTCGTCACCAAGCCCGAGATTTACTGGGACGTCGCAACGCTGCGGGCGTTTCTGGGCGGATACCTCGCTTACTTCCAGAGGCACACTGACCAAAAAAAAGACCAGGGACCGACCGCCGAGCAGATGGCGACCACGGCGGTCGCGACGGCGTGGACCGATTCTGCTGGAAGCTGATCGCGGCCGTGCTGTGGGCCGGCATGGCCCCGGACTGGGCAACGGCCGCCGCGATGCCGGCGGACGTCGCCCTGATCGTGCTGGCCGCCCGGCGGGAGCTGGACGAGCCGGTCGAGAAGACGAAGGAACGGGACGATTCGCCACGATGGGAATCGCGTCCGGACGGAAGCCGGGCAATGAGCTTCGGCACCCTGGAAGGCATGCGGGAAGCGATCAAAGCGACCGGCGGCCAGGGCTTTGGTGGTTCAATTAAGGTCGGCAGATAATGGGATTCGACGCGGGCACCATCAAAGGCAGGCTGGATCTCGACACGACCAGCTTCACGCACGGATTTTCCGAAGCGCACACCCACGCCGAGACCGAGGGCGGCCGCATCCGCGAAGTGCTCGAATCGTTGACCGAAGTTTTCAACGAAGCGATGGGGCCGGCCGTCGAACATTTCGGCCAGACGCTGCGGTCGGTGTTCGCCGGGTTCAGCGAGGGGCCGGTCATCGGCGTGATGGGTGCGATCGCGACCGCCGCCGGCGCGGTCCGTGAAGCGGTCGAGGGCGCGGGCGGCCGCTTTCACCAGATGGGCCTCGAAGCCGAGAAGGCCGGCGTGTCGGCCGAGTTCCTGAGCAAGCTGGTCGGCGTCGCCGGTACGGTCGGCCTGGGCATCGAGCAGGTCGGCACCAGCTTCAAGATCCTCGAACAGCGGGTCATCGAAGCGAGCGAGGGGAACAAGCAAGCCGAGGACGGCTTCCGCCGCCTGGGCATCAGCACGCAGCAGGCCGGCGAACTTGCCAAGGAACCAGAGCGACTATACGAAACGGTCACCGCCGCCCTGGGTCGCATGACCAGTGCGAGCGAACGGCAGCGGGCGGCCGGCGAATTGATGGGCCGCCAGGGCGCGAACCTGATCCCGCTGTTTGCAATGAGCCGGGAGGAATTCGACAAGACCGGTGAAACAATCGAACGACTCAGCGGCGGCGTCAGTGAATCAGACGTCCGCATGGGCGAGTCGATGGGCAGGCTCGAAGCGTATTTTAAAGCGGCGTTGGAAGGCATTGAAAAGGTCGTTTCAAAGCCGATTTTAAAGTACCTCGAAGAGCACGCGGACGAGATCGCCGAGCGGCTTAAGCAGATCGTCGGCTACATCGTGGAGGGCATCGAGACCGCCTGGAAAATCCTATCGACGGTAATTGACGAGGTCCGTGGGCACCTGTACCTGCTGTCCCCGGCATTGGACGTATTGAGCGGCAAATTCGGCGAGCTGGGACCAGCGGCCGCGGGGCTGGTGCAAAGCCTAATGCCGCTGGCCGAGGCAATGCTCCATGTGGCATCGACGGTGAACAATGCTTTGCTGGTCGTGTTCGACCGGCTTGCCGGAGTCGTTGGGCCGATGGTTACCCGGGCGATCATTCTGATCACCGATGCTTTGACGTCGCTGTTCACGCAACTCGGCACGCACACGGCGGCCGTAAGCGAATTCGCAAATGCCTACACGGTCGTTGCACAGGTCGTAACCGACCTCGTGATCGTTGCGATCGCGGCGACCGAGGCGGTCGTGACGCGTCTGTCGTCCGCATTCCACGAAATGGCCGAGATCGCCGCGGCACTTCTAACAAAGGCATTTAATGAACTGGCCAACAGCCCGCTCGCGCCGGCCCTAGAAGCCATCGTGACGGTGTTTCATAAGATTGGCGAGTCCATCGACTGGGTGATCGACAAGGTCTCGCATCTGATTGAATCGCTCCACAAGTTGGCAACCACGCCGCATTTGTTCGGCACCGATGTCAACACGCCGGCAACCGAAACCCCGGCGGAAAAGTCACCAGAAAGAGCCACCGAAAAGAAAGAGCCGACGGCTGAGGCAGAGAAGTCCGAAAATCCGTCGACGACTGAAGAGATCGCAAAGAAACTCGGTGTCGATCCGAAAAGCATTTCCGTGATCCCGGCTCCTGAAGCTGAGCCGGCCGCCGAGCCCAAGGCTGATGCGACCGCCGAGCCGAAACCGAAACAGGCCGCCACGAGGCCGGCCGTGAAGACCGTCGAACAGCCGGCCACGCCAGCCGCCGGGGAACCTGTGATTGCGGCCGAGCCGACGAAGCCGGCTTCACCACCCGCTTCAAAAGCCAACGTCGCCAAGGGCGGGTACAATCAGGTGCGGACCGAGCTGACCGACGCCACCAAGGGCGAGGACGGCCTGTACCACGTCAAGAGCTCGTCCGCCGGCGGCATCGGCGGCGCGCTGACCCAGGAACAATACGACTCGCTGCGGGAGCGGGAAAAGGCCCGCCAGGGCACGGGAACGGCCGCCGGCAACAGCTACGTCGAGCCGCCAAAACCGGCCAAGCGTGACGTGGCCAAAGACGTTGCCGCCGCGGGCGCGGACTTCGTCGGCCCCGACAGTATCGAGCAATGGAAAAAGTATCACCCGGAAGAACCGGACTCGATTCAAAAACAGCAGCTTTCGGCTCAATGGCGGGGACCGACGCAGTTCAATCATCCGGACCAAGAGCAGATGAACGACGCGATCGCGGCCGGCGTGCCGAATCCGTCACTCGATGCCGGGAAGCGGGTCACCGAGCAGGCCAGCCGCGAAGTCGACGCGATGCTCTTCAAGCCCCCGGCTGAAGCACCGCCGCCCGTCACGCCGGCGATCGCCAAGACCGAACAGCCCGCCCTCCCCCAGGTAGAGACTAAGGCCCCCCCGGTCGCCCCGCAGGCCGTGGTGAGCACGACCCCGCCGCAAGCCCGGCCGAAGACGTCCGAGCCGTTGGCGGCTGTCCAGGCGGCACCGCAGGCGGCTCCCGTGGTACAGCAGCAGCTCAAGCCGGAAGTGACGATCGCCCCACCGGCGACCGCCGCAGCCCAGCAAGTCCCGCCGACCCCGGCCGCCGCACCAGTGGCCGCCGGCGCTGCACCGGCCCAGGCGGACCGGAGAATGACCGAGCTGTCGGCCGCGATCGACAAGCTGCTGGCCCCGATCGGCTTAATGGAAAAGAGCTTTTCGACCGTCACGATCGCCGCCGACGCCCTCAAGAGCGGATTCGAATCGCTGCACAACAACGTCAACACGCTGGTCAGTCGGATGACCGAATCGGCCCGCCAGCCCGCCCAGCAGACGGCCGCCGCGGCCGCGGTCACGAACAACTTCACCGTCAACACGCAGTTCGACCCGCGGGAGTCGGTCAACCAGTTCGCCGCCAAGGTCCTCCCGGCGATACGCGACCTCAAACGCCGCCAGGACGACCAGCTCGCCAACGCGATGGCAACCCAGCTGGTCGCGATGTCGGTCGGCGGGGGTGACGAATGAGTTATCACGGCACCATCGACCTGTCGGCCCTGATGAGCTGCACGTTGCCGCTGCAGGTGGACGGCATCCAGTGGAGCGAGGACGCGCAGGTCGTCCAGGACGTCGGCCGGACCGCGACGACGATCAAGGCCGAGGGGCACGGGTTCATCGCCTCGACCAGCGCGGCGGCGTTGGCGGCCGACATCGCGACGCTCGAATCTACCAGCCGGGTCAGCGGCCAGGACTTCAACCTGGTCGGCACCGGCGGTACCACGCTGCACAGCGTCCTGGCCACCGACTGCTACGAGGGCGGCCCGCACATCAGCTTCACGGTGCTCGACGGCGACGGCGGGTTTTATCGCCAAGTTAAATTTACCGTCACCGCCAAGTGCCACTACGCCCAGATGCTGCACAACTGGCGGCTGCGCATCGCGACCGGACTGGACGGCCTGGTCGTGGTCAGCCAGCAGGGTTCGCTGCAGCCGGCCGCATCGTCGACGCTGTTCGCGACCACCGTGCTGCCGGCATTTAAAGCGGCCTACCCGCCCGACCAGTACCTGATCACCTACGAGGTCGACTACGCCAACGGTCACCAGATCAGCGAGGCCGGCGCGGAGACCGACATCAGCGACGAGACGACCCGGTACCGGATCAGCGGCGTGCAGCTGGCCGGCAGCCTTCCGGCCGGCGGTAACGTCGTGGTGGTCGACGGCGAGGTCACCCGCCGCCTCGAAACCGACGAGCAGCAGCGGCAGACCATCGTGACCGATTACGAAGTGCAGCTGCAGCCGAACACCGGCGACTACATGACGCTGGTCGCCGCGATGCGGCCGGCCCAGGGCGGCCTGGGCGAGACGCAGCTGATCAGCGAGTCGGTGAGTTTCAGCAGGGTCAAGGCGTGGCGGCTGAAAGCCAGCTTCACCCAGCTCGGCAGCGCCGACAACAACGGCCTGCTCAATTACACCCAGACGATCGATTATGTCCCCAACGAGCAGAGCTACGAGACCTACACCTATCCCGGCATCCAGCCGATCGCCGTCGCACGGCCGACCACGTTCACGCGGGTGAGTCAGAGCGGAAGCCTGACGGCCCTGGGCGAGTTCCTGCCCGCCCCGTCGCCGGTGCTGGAAACCTACGAGAACCCGCCGCACTACCGGTACACCGACATCAGCAAGACCGAAAAGCGGACGGACTGGGAATACCAGCTGCTGGACGTGACCAACTTCGCCGACATTCAGTCTTTCCTCAGCCTGATCCGCCGGCCGTCGACCGTCGGCGTGGGGGTGATCTGATGGGCGGCATCAACAACACCAAGTTCAACATCGTCAAATTCGCCGGCGCGGCGATCGAGCTCGAATCGCCCTGGAAGATGAGCACGGGGCTCAAGCCCGACACCAACTGCGCCAGCTGCACCTATCGCGAATACGCCAACCTTCCGGCGGTCGGCACGCACGACAAGCTCGAGTTCTTTTTCTCGGCCGACAACTCGGCCGACCTGACGATCCGCAACGTGATCCTGCAGGACGTCGAGCCCGCCCTGTACGGCTCGGACGCTGCGCAGCTGGGCGCGTGGAAGGTGATCAAATACCGGCTGGTCTTCACCGACAGCCGGGCGGCGTTTGTAGACCCCCGCGGCGGCCGCCTGATCGGCGGCGTGATCAACCCGTCGACCGAGACGCCGTCAGATCCGGACCGCACGCACGTCCCGGCCGTTCAGAAGATGGACGACCTGATCACGGCCTGCATCCGCGGGATGGGCATCACCTGCAGTGCCCCGAGCACCAGCGTGGAGGCCCCGAAGGACCTGAAGTGGTTCGGCACCCACGCCGCGACCGAGCTGGAAAAGCTGCTCGGCATGTCGGACATGGTTTTCGCCCTGCAGCCGGACGGCACGTACGGAATTTTCAACCGCAACGACGGCAACGACCCGACGATCCCGTCCGGCCGGCAGCTGCCGACGCTCACCACCGACGGCGCGGACGCCCGGGCAACGACGGTGGTCTTCGCGTCCTACCCGACACAGATCACCAACACGCTGACCCAGGACGACCTGGACGACGGCGATTTAAAGCACGTTTATCGCAATGAGAAAGGGGCCTGGCAGGGCATCGACGACTGCGGCGTGTTCGGCGACTCGGCGATCGATGAAATGAACGGGCATTTTTCGCACACGCCCGACCCGCAGGACCAGAGCGGTTGCTACCGGTACGTGAGGCTGAACCCCGACCGGTTCGACCCGGTCAACTCGCCGATTCTCCGCAAGACCTACCACGAGGCCGGCGACACCGACAGCGACAACCCCAACGGCCTGCCCGCGCAGATCGACATCGTCGTTAAGGCGATGATCGCCGTGCAGGACCCGGCGAATAAGCAGTGGAAGATGCCCGACGAGAAGGTGCAGATTGCCGTCGACCGCGTCCACGACGGCAACGTGTTCGGTTTCAGCTCCCGCCTGGTGAAGCTCAAGACCGGCGTCACTGCGACCACCGACCTGGAAGGCAACTGTGAAGCGATCGACCTCGACACCGACATCAAGATCCGCTTCAGCGTCGGCGCCGCGCCGTGGGACGATTCGCAGCAGGAGTTCATTCCCGATTACTTTTACGTCGGCTTCACCGGCGACCCGGCCAGCCCTGGCAAGATCGGCAGCGACGACTGCAAGGCGAAGCTGACCGACCCGCAGACGATCGTGGTACCGGTGCACGAGCTGGTGGCCATGCGGACCGGCATGACCGGCGACCCGGTCAACCTCTCCAAGCTGCAGGACCAGATGCAGGCGTTCGCCGGCCGGTACCTGAAAGACACGGCCAAGCCGCCGCGGCTGCTCGCCGGCGCGGGGTTCATCCCATTCACGTTCAACGGCCGCATCGCCGAGGTCGAGATCGATCAGTCGTCGATCGCGACGCGGTTCAAGGTCGACGCCTGGTTCCGGCCGGCCGGCAGCTATCTCGCCCAGGCGTTCTCCAACCTGCGGAAGCCCAAGGAGAGCCACCCGCACGAAGCCAAGTCGGCCGGCACGCGGGCCGCCCAGGGCGCGGCGGCGTCGGCAGCGCCGGTACAGCCGATGACGCCGTACTTCCCGCCGCCGGCCGCGTCGAGTGATTTCATACCAGTGCTGCTGGTGCAGACCGGCGGTGCCCAGTCGTCGACGGTTGGCGGAAGCGATTTTCCGCCTTCCTGGCGGTACACGGTCAAGTCGCTGGACGGGACTGTGCTGGCCCTAGATGTGCCGTTGTACACGCTCCGAATCGGGCCGTTATCGACGTTCCCGGCCGGGACTGGCATCGCCTGCTACGCACCGCAACTGACCGTGGTCAGCAACGGCACCACGCCCGACGGAACGGGACCGACGCCGATCCGACTCTGGCACGCGGACGAAATGCTGATGACCGACGAATCGTGTGTTCCGTTTACCGACGACGGTTCGTCGTCGAGCGGGGGTTAACAAATGGCCAGGCTCCAAGTTAAAAATCGAAAGGTTCGGATCAGGCCGAATCTGAGGAGTGACCATGTTTCCAACGACGATCCCGAGTCACTCAATTTAAAGAATCCCCGCATCGTCTACTCCGGCGTGACTCGCTGCTCGTCGAAAGGCATCTGCCCGATCAAGTGTCTTAAAGTCAGCTATGACGTGACGATCAAAATGGCGGGCTATTGCCGTACCGGGCCGCCCGGCAGCCCGTTCATCGGCTTTTACAGTACGTTGCACGAGTCGGGCTCGTTTGTCAGCGCGGGAATTGCTCTTACACAAACCGAGGTCGTATCGCGGTGTCGGACTTATCACTGGAGCGGCGGTTGCGACCCCGACGTGTATCCGACATCGGGGGAAGGTTGCCTTGTTCTGTTTCTAAATATCACCGTCTGGTCCCCAAACGACACAGCAACCGGCAAATATCAATATCGCATCGCGCCGTTGTTCAGCTCGATCTTCGACGGTATTTTTCGATCTTTTAACAACATCGTGTATCCAGCCGCTACCGTCGTACCGCAGTCCAAAGTCTTCGACGATCCGACTGAAAAAATCACTTTTAACTTTGTCAGTCCAAAGCCCGAGTTCGCGACGACGGAGTACTACGACCAGATGGAGGGGACGATCACGATCCAGGGCTCGCTCGATCCCTGTTGTAACGGGTACTCCCATGTCACGACCGAGTGCGCTTCCGGCGGTATCCACTGCGGGACTCCGTCGTCGTCGTCCTCGTCCGATGCCGGCAACCCTTGCCGGCCGTCGTGCGTCAAGCTCGGCAGCGCCGGAACGTACGTCGCGGAATTCACCGGCACGCTGCTCGTCCTGTGCAACGACACGATCAACCGGTTCTTCGACAACAGCGGTTTTTTCACGCTCAGCTGGAACGGCACCGACATCCGCATCGACGGCACGAATTCAGGCGGCGTGCCGCTCCCGGTCACGGCCGGCACGTCGTACGCCTACACCGCAACCGGCAGCATCCCCAACGGCGCGGGCTACACCTTCCACCCCAACGGTGACGGCGCGAGTAACTCGGTCGCCTGGGACACCGTCTGCGTGACCGCGCCGTACGGCGCTCTAATCGGCGTGTTCACCTGTGCGGTGATCGGCAGCAGTTCCGGCGGCGGCGACACGCCCCCAGGCCCGTGCGACGTGCCCGGCGACTACGATTGTTCCGAGATTACTGCAGTCTCGCTCTCTGCAAACGTGTTTTCCGCGACGTGCGACAGCGACGGACACATCGTCGAAACCGATCATGGTCCGGTCTCCCTCACACTGACCGGCGGCGGCGGGACCGGGGCCGCCGGGGGCTGTAACTTCCTGGAAGCCGACGGCGTTGCCCTGCCCGGCCTGGACGGCTCGCACTCTGTCAGCTTGACCCTGCGCACCTGTGACGGCGCGGGCTCGATCTATGAATGGCTTTTAGCCATCGATCTGGGCGCGTCGCAGAATCCCGCCAACGTCAAAACGTCCGGCGACATCATTGGCACCGGGTACAGCGGCCCGGTGTTCCAAGATCCCGCCAACACGTTCATCTGGAATCAACCGATGGCCTGCCCGCTGGCCGGCGGGACCGTCTATTACTTCCGAAACGTGGTGGTCTCGTGATCTGCATTCACGCCTCAGAGCCGACCGATCGATCAGTCCGATGCGGCTTAGACCTCTTCGGCGGCCTTCCTTCCCACGGCGTTTGCGTCCGGTGTACCGACTCGCGAAAGCGATTCGTCGAGCTCACCGTTGCCCAGAAGGCGGCGGTCGAACAGCAGACCGATTCGAAGGTGCTCAGGGGACTGAAAGCCCATTTGTCGTCACAGTCGAACGTCGAGGTCCGGCGTCGGTACGCCAACACAAGCGGACCACACTGGGGCGTCGTCGCCTGGTCAAAACTGTTCACCGCGGCCGTTCCCTCGGCCGAGCTGATGCAGCAGGTCGTCGACTCACTCCCGCCCTCGAAATGCTCGTGCAGGATCGATGCCCACGACTATCTCAAGTCGCACCCGGCCGACCCGGATCATTGGTTCGAATACCTGTACGAGTTTCACGCCCACGTCGACCAGATGAAGCAACAGCCGACCGCCACGATCGACGCGGCGCGCCGGCGCTGGGGCTTCATGGCCAACCCACGCCGTGCGATCGCCGTCGGCAACTGGTTCCGCGACAACATCCCTGCCGTGAGCCGTGCCAGCTTCAAGGCGGCCGCATTGAGGTGGGGTGTGGAGTATGTCGAGCTGACCCGCCCGTTGCGTTCGGATCAATCCAGCGGCTACCAGGAAAAGCTCTATCTGCCGGACCACACGAAAGACTTTGACCAGGTGTTGTTCCTGGACGGCTGGGACACGATCGTCCGCAGCGACTGCCCGAACCTGTTCGACCTGGTGCGGGTGTGCGACTTCGCGGCGGTGCCCGGGTTTCAGCCCGGCCACGACTGGCGGCCGTCGATAGCGGCTCACCTGGGCAAGCTGTTCGAAGTCGCCGGCATCGACGGCGACAAGGTCCAGTACGGCATCCCGTTCAACGGAGACACCGATCACTTCAACGGCGGCTTGTACATGTTCTCGCCGCCCGTGCACGCGGCCTTGTTCGCCGACGCGCGTGCGATCGCGGCCGCCACGTCCGACCGGCATTGGAGCGTCGTCGACGAGGGCGTGATCTCGCTGGCCGCGATCCGGTCGGGCATCACGATCAACCGCCTGCCGATGGCGTTCAACCGTTGCGGCGGGAGCTGGAAGAAACAAAAGCGTGCTGCGATGGAGAACTACATCCAGCACTACTGCGGGGACCACGCCAACCGCGGCCAGATCATGGCAGCGGTTGACTTCGAAGACTGCTCGATCCCAGCGATCGAGGAAGGTGCTTCAACGACGGTTTGACCGGCGTTCGAAGCGACATTGAGGCTGGTTTTTAAAAGCGACCCGGATCGGGCCGCTTGAACTACGCGCAGTGGACGTTTGCAAAGTAGATGTCCAGAATTGCAATCTGCGATGTCCAACTACATCAAATGTGACCGCGACCGAGCGGGACGTCAGCTTACTGAGTAATGATATGTTGCCCTTCGCGACCACGATTGCGGCGTTGTGCGATGCAATAATGTCTAGAAGTGCCTGAGCCTGTTGCAATTGTTGGCTCGTTGATCGGCGACCTGTCGTGCAGGCTTCGAACAGCGCGTTCACGGATGCCGTAATATTCGCAGAGCGTTTGAGCTGCTCGTTCGTACAAAGGGTCAGCCATGAGTCACTCGAACGTGAAATATCTTCTTGCCGGGGGTGGGTTGGCGGCCAGCTCGGCCGCGGTCGCGATCCGCGCGATCGATCCGGCGAGCCCGATTTTGATGATCGGGCAAGAAATCAATCGTCCGTATCATCGCCCGCCGTTGAGCAAGGAATACCTGCTGAAGGCGACGACGCATCGGGACTTGTTTACCTTGCCAGAGGGGTGGTTCGCGGAAAACAAAGTGGACCTGCGGACCGGCCGGCGGGTGTCGCATCTGGACACCGCCCGGCAAGCGGTGACGTTGGACGATGGTAAGGAAATTTCCTACGACAAGCTGCTGCTCGCGACCGGTTCTTCACCCGACCGGCTGATGGTGCCCGGGGCAGCACTGCCGAATTTGTTTTACGTCCGTACGCTAGCTGATGTCGAACGTCTGCGGCACGCCATCGAAAAAGCAAAACGCGAAGGCCGCGCGCATCCCAAAGGCAGGGGCAGTGTTACCATTATCGGCGGGGGCGTGCTCGGCGTCGAACTGGCCGGAACGCTTTCTCAACTCGGACTTGCCGTTCATCTGATCGTCGGTCGTGAGCACCCGTGGCATCGTTTTGCCGGCGCGCCAGCGGGCGGTTTTGTCACTCGCTATCTGCGGAATCGCGGGGTCGAACTTTCCAACGGCTATCGAGCAGTCGGGGTCGAAGGGGACGGGCGGGTGCAACGGGTCAAGCTCGACGACGGTCGGGCGATTGCCTGCGACTTCGCGATCGCGGCCGTCGGATCTACCGCCAACCGCGAGCTCTTGCGTAACACACCATTGCCGGCCGAGAAGGCGATTCTGGTCGACGACCACTGCCGAACGATCGACGAACACATTTATGCTGCCGGCGATTGCTGCGCGGTCTTCGACCCGTTGTTTAACAAACACCGGATCATCGATCACTGGGATCACGCGCGGGTCACCGGCAATCTGGCCGGGATTAACATGGCCGGCGGTGATCGTCGTTACGACGTTGTGAACACGTTTTCCACATCAACTTTTGAACTGAACGCGACCGTCTGGGGCGAACCACGGCTGGTCGACCGCCGGATCGTGCGAGGCTCGACGGCCGGGGATGACGCGAAGTTCGTCGAGATTGGAATCGCGGTCGACGGGCGTGTCGCACAGGTGCTGGCGATCGGCAACCGGCACGACACCGAAGGCCTGCGGCGATTGGTCGCGAATCGGGTTGCAGTGAATGGCAATCAGGAACGGCTTCAAGACGCGAGTGTACCGTTGCCTTAACTGACGCGGGGGCTGGATCGCGACTGTTCTCGTACTTTATAACGGTCCGCGCGGCTTTACATCGATTTGACGATCGCAACCGATGAACTCAAGCCTAAACGATCAGCGCCGGCGGCGAGCATTGCCTTGGCAGCCGCCAAGTCACGGATCCCGCCGGATGCTTTGATCTGCAGGCCCTGGCCGTACTTTTTCATCAGCTCGATCGCACGGATGCTCGCGCCGCCGTCGGGGTGGAAGCCGGTGCTGGTCTTGATGAAGTCGCATCCGCTCTCGCGGACGGCCTGACAGGCAACCGCGATCGCTTTTTCACCGGCGTCGCCGGGCAACGTCAGCAGGTACGCCGACTCGACAATCACCTTGATGACGGTTTCCTTGCGGGCGGCCCGGCAGGCGCGGGCGACTTCGAGCAGTTCCGCCTTGGCCGACGCCAGGTCGTGCTGCGCGAGGTACGGGAGGTGCGCGACCACGTCGACTTCTTCCGCCCCTTCTTTGACCGAGGAAGCGCCTTCGATTGCTTTGACGGTGGCCTTCGAAGTGCCGTGCGGGAACGACGCGACCGTGCAGGTGAGCACGCCGGTCCCTTTCAAACGTTCGGCGACAAGGGGCACCCAGATGGGCGAGACGCAGACGGAGGCGAACTTATATTCGATTGCCTCGGCGACGATTTTTTCGACCTCGGGGGCGGTGGTCTGCGGCTTGAGGATCGTGTGGTCAATTTTCGATGCGAGTTCGGACGGAGTCATGCCGGCGAGTATAGGAGACGGGCGCTGTGTCGCTCAACAAAAAAGCCCGCGGTCCGTGTGCCGGCAATCGCGCCGTTGACTGCCACACTCGAACCGACGGGCTTTTGATCCCGCGCCAAAGTCGAGGGTTGTGGTCGACCGCGGCGGCAGGAGCATTCCGGTTTTGTCTGTCGCAATGAAGACGCCGAGCCCGTGACGGTTCTTACAAAAAAACTCCGCGACCTCGCGTGTCCGAATCGGGATGAGATTGAAGCAGGCAAGAGGGATCGCGCCGCGGGCGGGCCGGCGTTCACAGACATCGACGTTTGCGTCGACCGAGCAATCCACCGCCCAGCGCCAGCCAGACGAGGCTTGCCGGTTCCGGGACTTGTCCTAGCGTGGCCTGTGGGTTGGCGATCAGATATCCGACGTCCTGCCCCGGTGCCGGGGGCACCGCGACGGCGATGTAGCTGAAGTCCTGAGCGGACCCGGTCACGGTGTGATCGACCGTGTCGAGGCTGAACGTGGCCGGGTCGACCGGGCTCCAGACGTCGGTCGCGGCGCACAGGGTCCACAGGCTGACGGCTGATTCGGACGCACCCAACTGATCGACGAGCGTGTCGTTGTATCGGACGGTGAGATCCGCCGAATCGATGCTGCCGGCCGACGGGTCAACTTGCCAGAGGCCGACCGGCGCGCCGCTGATGCCCATCAGGGCCGGCAGGTCCTGCCGGTCCGGAGAAACCAGTGACAGGCTTACAGGCGAGTCGGGCGTGGTGCCGTCGAGAACCAGGCGAACGCTGTTGACCAGATCGAGTTTGCCGTCACCCGGAACGTCGCCCCAGGTGAGCGTGTTCGCGGTCGGCCCGGACTGAAGCGGGAGTGAAAGCCGGCCGTGGTCGACGGCGTACCACCCGTTGCACCCACCGGCAGACGCATTGACCAGATCTTTCTGGATCGCGGTAAAGCTGCGGAGGTCGAGCGTACGGTCGACGCCGTGACCGTCGGCAATAACTTTGCCGTCCATTTGAATAGTACCCGTGCGGTGGACGATGCCGTACCCGCGGACCGCGCCGTCGGATTCCTGGACGCTGCCATTGGTCGCGGGGATTTGAACGATCTGCACAGCCGACACGGGCGAACCGGTGTCGGTCGGGGTCGCGGCGGTTGACGAAGATCCGTCGACAGTCGCACCTTCGGTGCCGGTCGACGCCCCGGTCATGCCGCTGGTAGAAGCCAGAGCCGTCGACGCGGTTTTGGCAGAGGAACTCTTGGTCGATTTACCCAGCGACGGCGGGACGATCAGGTCATTGGTTACGGCAATCACCAGAGGCGTCGGCAGCGACGGGGCCGGGCGTGCGATTGCGAAGTCGGAAGCCCGGTGGTCGCCCGCGAAATCGGAGAATCCACCGCTTCCGCCGCCACCACCCCCACCGCCGGATGCACCGGCGGCCGACGCTGCGATTACATCGGGCTGGTGTGGGGTCGGCGTATTCGTTGTGTGGTCCTCGGCGGTGGACGCCGTCGCGGTCGCCGACTCGTCGGTCCGATTCGATGGCACATCCAGCCAGGGCATTCGGAGCGCCACGGGCTGCTGTGCTGCCGGGGTGACGACCGTGAGCACCGGGGCGACCGCGGCAACGGGTATCGGCGCTTTAGTTTGTGCGACGGCAGCAGTTGAAATCCGCCGGGGGATAATCGGTTCGGGGTATGGCGCGACAAATGCAGGCTTCGAATCGGCAACGACCTGGGGTTTGGATGACGTGACCGGAGCCGCGTCGACCCGCATCGGGTTGTTGAACGGGGCGAACAGGGGACGCACGATTCGCTGCACTTGATTGGAAATAATCTCCCGGACGTCGATTGCCGGGATCATGTCCATGGCCTTGACGCTCGCGCCCAGCGACGTGCCGGCGATCAGCAGCGTCATCGCCGCGACTTTAACCTTACCGAGCACCAGCGCGTTACCAGCCCGGCGGGTGAGCCCGATCACGTGTGCCGACGCCAAACCCGCGCCGTCGTGCCCGGCGGCGAGGGCGGTTGCGGCATACGACGTGGATGCGATCAGCCCGTCGGAGATTGCCCGGTGGATCGTGTACCCGAGCGCTATCGCCAGCGCACCGGCGGAGATATTGATCCCCCGGCCGCTTAATCGCCCGGCGAGCATTTCTCTGCCCCGGAAAATTCGCACGCCCAGCGTGCTGGCCTTGCAGTTAAGTTCTGCCGCCATCTCGTCACGGGTCAGCCCCCCGAAATAATGTAAGATCAGTGGCAGTCTATACTTGGCCGGAAGCTTCTGGAGTTCTTCGTGGAGGACGGTTTTCAGTTCGTCTAGATCGGCTTCAGGAAGTGCGTCGCCGAGGATGGATTCCCGACGGTGGGTCTGCTCGTCGTGGTGGCGCTCTTCGCGCGTTTTACGGCGTTTTTTACTTCGTCGAGTATCAAGCGAGAGACGCTTGGCGACCTGCTGAAGCCACGGCCCGAGCGCCTTAATTTCAGTTCCACGCTTGGCTTGCAATGCTAGCGTGAGGAACACTGCCTGGGTCGCGTCTTCGGCCTCGTGTTTATCTTTGGTGATGCGGACGCAGACGTTGAAAACCATGCCCGCGTAACGGCGCACGATCTCCTCAAACGGCTTTTGATGTCCGTACTGCACGAACTCGGCAAGCAACTCTTGCCCGTTCGGAGACGTCCGTTCCCCGTGTGCGACCAATGATCCTCCGATAATTAAGGACGCCCGCCAAACTGAACAGTTACAAAAATTCTTCAGCAGTTGCTACTTATAATCTTTTGGCCCCTGAGAGTTCGTCAAGCCGGCCAGAATGCGTGTGTAACTCTGCGTCGAACTGCATGGAATCGGGAATAACAGTTTTAAAACGTTACCAGACGCAAGCACGAAGCTGCAAAACAACATGCCATTGGATCATGCACGCACAGCGTGCTGCGCTGGCTTCGGATTCGGGATTATATGCTTACCGGGGACGAAAAAGAGCGGTGTAAACGGCAACGTCCTGAGACGGCCCGTCGTAGCCGGATGTGTCGTTTTGTGGATCGGACCAGTCACGACCGATGACACTGGCAGAGCTGGATGCGACCGTCTCGTCGTCGATCGAGCCGTTGCCGGGCATTAGAGCCCAGATCGTCGAAGTGGACGAATCAGACAGCTTCTCGCCTATCCGATAGACGTGGCCGTTGGCGGTCACGACCAGAAAGGTATTAGTGGCGACGGATTTCGAAAAATCGTCCTTGGTAATCTCGACCGCACCGGTCCCGTCGGCCTGCTTGATAAACTGTGCAATTTTAACCCCCCGCGGGACCAGTTCGCCGGTGCTCGCCGAGGCGTCGGCGGCTGAATAGTTACCGTGCAGGGTTCGGCGGACGACCACGATCGTTACGGTCACGACGCCGTCGGACAATCGCTTGGAGTAAAACGGCACCCACGCATAACGTGAGTCGCTCTGACTGATGACGCTGGATGAAACCACGTCCCAGAGCGTTGATGAAGACGCGAACGGATGCGTCGTCGTGTCGTTGGCAGTGAACTGATCGGCAGTGGTCGCGTTCGTGATCAACTGGATCGCGTTGCGCGCCAGCTGAGCCGCGAACGCTTCGTCGGCAGTGTTCTGGGTCTGTTGAATGGCGACCGGGAAAATCGCCGCCACCATGATCGACCCAATCCCGAGCATTATTACGGCGAACATCACCTCGGCGAACGTAAATCCGCTGCGGTGACGAGGCTTGGTAATATCGTGACGCATGTCGCGATCAGTTCGCTTGCGAAACCAAAAAAATAGCCTGCGGTTTCGACCGGCGGGCGGACGGTGCGAAACCGCAGGCACGCCTCGTTTAGACGACGATAAACGGCGAAACGGCTTTCAGAACCGTATTCGGCGAGATCGAATAATCGATTCCCATCTGCGACCCGTTGCCGAACTGCTTGGTGACCGGGGCTACGTTGAGCCCTTCACTGAACAAGATGTTGATGACTTCGGCAAACACTGCAGTGTGGCGAGCCTCGGTGCCCTGGATCGCGCCGGCGATCTGCAGGTAGGTCTTGGTGGCCAGGTACTGAATCGCGCCAAGGTATGCACCGACCCCGGTCGCTTCGGCAGTGTAGACCAAGTCAGAAACCTGTTTCCGCGACAGATTCTGCATGTTGAAATTGTACTTGAATGGCTTGATCGCGGCAGCGCCCAAAGCCCCGCGGATAAAGTCACGGTGCTGGGCTTCGACCTTGCCGAATTCCACAAGGTATTGCACGTCGATCTGCGAAGAAGAAATGTTCAACCCGGGAATGGCAGTGCCCAGCGCGTTGGTGCCACCAGTGGTCAGCCGTTGCAACGCCTGCTTGTATAGATCGGCCTCGAGGTCTTCTAGCGCCAGAGCGTAATTCAGAACCTTTACATCGCCGGTGCCCGGGATGTTGTTGAAAGTAAAAGCCGGGGTCACAGCGAACGACTTGGCCGGGTTGAGAAATCCGACGGCGGCGACGCCCGCGGCGACGGCGGCGGCCTTGCCCAGCATGGATCGTCGGCCGACGACCTGTTCCGCATTGTTGTTTAGGTTTTCAGTCATTTTTAATTCCTTCGTTCTGATAGGTTTAAAGCGATTTTGACTCGGCGGTCGGTCAGGCGAACAACGGCTTGACGGCCGCCAGCACCTGCACGGGATGGAGGTAATATTCGAACGTGTTTCCGGCCGGTGGGGACGCCACGACGGTGTTGTCACCGGACATGGCCCGCGGGCCCGGATCGATGCCGAGCAGATACGAGATCGCCGCCGAATGCCGGGCCTCGGTGGAATAGATCCCACCGGCAGCGGTCGCCAGCCCGAAATCAGTCAGGTAGGGGAGCGCGCCCAGGTAGGCCCGGACGCCCGTCTCTTCCAGAGGAAGGATAGCGGTCAGAATGCTCTTGATATTGGCCGCAACGGCGGTCGGGAATTTGTAACCACCGGGGTTCCGGGTGACTGGCGTAAGCCCTGCTTTCAGCATGGCGTTACGGAGAAATTCCCGGTGAGCGGCTTCGACGTAGGTGAATTCCTGAAGATATAAATACCCGGCCTGAGTCGCGCCGGCTGACAGTCCGCCGCCCGGAACCGCGAGCGTGTATTTGCGGGCGATCGGGTCCAATGGCGTATCGAGCGACTTGCCGGAAGCAAGGTTTAGCGCTTGGCGATACAGGTCCGCTTCCAGAATTTCCAAGGTCAGAGCGAAGTTCAAAACCTTCTCATTGATGCTGTTGCCCGGAACAGCGGCGAACTGCGTCGCTCCGTCCGTCGGACCGCCGGTGTCGGCGGGCGGAGTGCCCGCGCCGAACGCGACCGCAGGGTTGATCAATTTCATGGCGGCAAGAGAAACGCCGGCAGTAGCCGCAAGCCGCATCAGCTTTCGACGGCTGTAAGTTGTGCCCGAATTGCCGGGAATGGGGCTGCTCTCGATCGTCATGGGACCTCCTTCAAGGAAATAATTCACTACGACATGGTCGATCGCCGGCGAAACAATTCGCAGGCATCAAAAGCTGAATACGGAGACCGGGGAGGATCGGATTTGAAGAAAATATAACTGACCCAGCCGACGCCGTTTGACTAAGGGCAAGCGAGGTCGGCATCAAATCGATGGTTACTCTGCCGAAATTTGATTGCGTCGAGCATTTGCGATCGCTACCCTTATCTTGCTTAAAGCTCATTTCCGTGGGAGAACTGCTTGAAAATCAAAACTCGGGGACAATTAGGTACCGGCACGCTCGTACCCAGTTCAAAGGTGCGTTTAAAACGCGCAGATCGTCTGCAGATCGAAACACTAGAGCAACGGGCGCTGCTTTCGGCTTCGGCGCTCGACACCAGCTTTGGCGCAGCAAAGACCGGCAAAGTCACTGCACTGGTCGAATCCACAAGCGCGGCTAACTACGTCTTGCCACTTTCGACTGGCAGCTATCTCGTGGCCGGCACCGACGGCACCAATGCGATCGTCGAGCGTTACACGTCCGCCGGTGTCCTGGACACCAGTTTTGCCGGCACCGGTAAAGGAATAGCCAAGGTCCGTTTCACCGCCCCGGCCACCGCCGTCGCGGATCAATTCGAGGCGATGGCGTTGCAGAGTGACGGGAAATTAGTCGCCGTCGGCTCCGGGGCCGGCGGGTTCGCGATCGCACGGTTCAATGCCGACGGCTCGCTCGATACGTCCTTCGGGTCGGCAAAGACTGGAAAGGTCACGACGACCTTTCTCAGCAACGCCAACGGGTTCGCTACGAGCCTTTCGGTCGCGCCGATCACCGGCAAAATCGTCGTCGCGGGCGTCGCCAAAGGGACCAGCTACACGGATATGGCGCTGGCTCGCTTCAACACCAATGGCACATTGGACACTACGTTCGGCAGTGCAAAGACCGGGAAACTGACATTCGACTATGCCGGGTTCGACGACAACGCCACAGGCGTCGCCGTCTTCAAAAATGGTAAAATTGTGATGTCCGGAACCGTGACCAATAAGTCGGGCACGAAAGCGGGCGACACCGACTTTGGCGTGATTCGCTACAACGACAACGGGATGCTTGATACCACGTTCTCGCCCGGCGGTACCGACGGCAGCGGCATCACCACGGCAGATTTCACGGCGAACACCGCCACAGGCAAGACCAACGATTACGCCTACGCGATGGCCATCACCTGCGGGAACCGCATCACCGTCGCCGGGGGCGCCAACGTCGCCGCGGCCAACGCGGCCACGCCCAACTACAACTTCGCGATGGTCCGCTTCAAATACGACGGGTCGCTGGATTCGAGTTTCGGCAACCTTGTCACCGGCAGAACCCGGTCGGGCAAAGTGACCACCGAGCTCGGATCGACAAGTGATTTTGCCCTGGGCATGGCATTCACGCCAATGAACAAAATCGTCCTGGCCGGGCAGGGGCTGGGGTCGGTGACCAATCCAAACTATGACTTCGCGTTGGCACAGTACAACGCCGACGGGACGCCGGATCTGACGTTTAATCCTTCAAACACCGCCGGAGTCAAATCGTCGGTCGTGACCAATTTCACGACTACCGCCAAGGTGGGCTCGGACGACGAGGCCAACTCGGTCGCGGTCGCGAGCAACGGCAAGATCATCGCCGTCGGCAGCAGCGTCGCCAGCGGAAGCACTGTCTCTGACATCGCGATGGCGCGTTATACCGGGACTGCCCCGACCGGGGATGGTAATGAGCATCTTTGCCAGGGCACGAAAATCAAAGCCGGGACCAGCATCTCAGGCAGCATCGCCAGCGGAACCGACGTCGATTTCTACTCAATCGATGTTACCGCAGGTCAAACGATCAGCTTCGACCTGAACCAGTCAACGGGGAGCTCGCTCGACTCGTACGTCCGCCTGTTCGATGAAGAAGGCAACCAGCTTTACTCCAACGACAACGGCGCGTCGGCCAACGAAACGCTCGGTACGTCGTCCTATTTCAGCTACACGTTTTCTGTCGCCGGAACCTATTACATCGGCGTCAGCGGGGCAGGAAACAGCAGCTATGACCCGGTCACTGAAGATTATTTGGTCAACAGCAGCAGCACCGGTTCCTACTCGGTGGTTTTCACTGACTTGACCCCAACTTCCGACACCGGAAATTCGAAGACGAGTTCCAAGAGCGTCACTGTCGGTTCGACCGTCTACGAATCGATCAGCACGACCACAGACATCGATATTTATTCTTTGACTGTCACAGCTGGCGAAACCATTCAATTCAACGTTGACCTGCCCGGGGGTAGCGGCCTCGATTCCTATCTTCGGCTTTTCAACTCCTCGGGAACGATGATCGCGTCGAACAACGACGGCGCGGCCGTTGGTGAAAATTTCGGCAAGGCGTCCTATCTTTCCTATACATTCTCAGTGGCCGGAACCTATTACATCGGCATCAGCGGGAACGGAAATATCAGCTATAACGTGGCGACCGGTTCGGGCACCACAACCGGCAGCACCGGAACGTATTCGTTGACGATCTCCAGGACGGTCAGCGATATCGGAAACACGATTTCCACCAGTCGGTCGGTCTCAATCGGCACGAGTGTTTCGGATTCAATCGGCATCTCGACCGATGTGGACGTCTATTCATTTACAGCCACGGCCGGGCAAACCTATAGCTTTGACATTAATCTAACCTCAGGCAGTTTGCTGGACTCTTATCTTCGCCTGTTCAATTCCGCGGGGACGCAAATCGCATTCAACAACGACGGCGCGGGCCCCGGGGAAGCGCTCGGGAAAGCCTCGTATTTAAGCTACACCTTCGCCACCACTGGCACTTACTACCTGGGTCTATCGGGCAACGGGAACACCGCTTACAACATCACCTCCGGCACCGGCACCACCGCCGGAAGCACCGGTGGATATACCCTGACCACCGCCAACATCACACCGACCGGCGACCCCGACGACCAGATCTCCGAAGCCCACTTTATCGCGTCCGGAAGCGTCGCGACCGATTCGATATCCAACTCGACCGACGTGGACATGTACGACGTGAGCGTGGCCGCGAACGTGACGCTTACTTTCACCGTGGCCGATAACGCCAGCTCGCTGACCCCGCTGCTGCGGGTGTTCAACAGCGCGGGAACGCAACTCGCCACGGCCGGCAGCGGGAACGGTGCAAGCTTATCGTTCACATTTACTACTGCCGGAAATTATTACATTGCCGTCTCCGGGTCTGCGAATAAATCCTATAACGCCGTAACCGGGAACGGCGACGTTGCCGGGAGCACCGGCGGCTACACGTTCACTGTCACGGTCCCGAGCAGCACCGACCCGGACGACACGGTCGCCACCGCACGGACTACGACATTAAATTCGACTGTTTCAGATTCGATCAGCAACAGCACCGATGTGGACGCCTACAAGTTCACTGCCACCGCCGGCACGCTGATAGGAATCGATGTCGATGTCCCGACATCCTCACAGCTCAATTCCTACATCGAACTTGTGCTACCCAGTGGGCAATATCTGAAATACAACAGCGGCAGTGCCGCACCGGACGAGGCGGTCAACGGCAAAGACGCCTACCTCGAATACATGATCCAAACCTCGGGCACGTATTACGTATTCGTTTCCAGCAGTGAGAATGAAAACTACAATACCCTGACCGGGAAAGGCGATGTTCCAGGTTCCTCGGGCGCGTATTCAATAACGCTGACCAACCTGACCACCCAGGACGGCGACGACACGATCGATTCGGCTCACGCGATCTCGATCGGTTCCACAACGACTGGATCTATTACTTTTTCCAACGACGTCAACGTTTACAAATTCACCGCGTCGGCGGGCCAGACGGTCGGCTTTGACATCGATGTCCCTTCGGGCAGCGGCTTGTCGTCGTACATCGAGGTCGCGAACTCGGCCGGGCAGTACATCACCTATAACCAATCGGCCGCCGCTCCGGACGAGGTCTATCACCCGAATCAGTCCTACCTCGAATACACGTTTATCACGTCCGGTACCTACTACGTCGCGGTGGCTGGCGCGACGAACGAGAACTTTGATCTGGTCACTGGCGGAAGCGACTACGCCGGCGCGGGCGGCACCACCGGCGCTTACACGCTGATCGTGACCGACATCGGCACGCAGGACCCCAACGACCAACTGACAGAAGCGGCCGGCATTTCCACGAACAGCACGATCAACGACAACATCAGCAACGCCAACGACGTCGACCTATTTAAATTCACCGTCTCGGCCGGCCAGAAAATGAGCTTCAACATCAACCTCCCCGGCGGCGGCTCGCTTTATTCTTACTTGGAGATTTTAAATTCCGCCGGCAACTACGTCACCTACAACAGCGGAAGCGCCGCCCCGGGTGAAACGTACGACGGCAAGCAGTCTTACCTTGAATACACATTCACAACGGCCGGTACCTATTATGTAGCCGTCTCAACGGCGGCTAATGAGAACTACAACGCCATCACCGGCGGACGGGACGCCGCGGGTGCTGTCGTCCAAAGTGGTAATTACACGTTGATTGTGAGAACGATTTAAGCGGCCACTGCGAACGCCGGCCGCGTAAGGAAACGCGGAGTGGGGTAATGGGCGATGAGGGATTCGAACCCCCGACTCCCTCGGTGTAAGCGAGGTACTCTAGCCGCTGAGTTAATCGCCCGGGCCGGCCGGGGTGGCTCTTCTGTTTAGAAGTCTAGCGGCAACCGCGTCGTTCATCAAACCTTGAACTATCGGGTTACTCGGCGTGGGCGCTTATGGCGGGTGGGAGCAGCACTTGGGCCCGGTCGTCCTGGTAGGCCGACGTCCAACCCAATTGCATCAGCGTCGAACGAAAGCTGCTTTTGCCGGCGGGTACGATCGCGACGTCGGCTTTGGTGGCGGCTAAAAACTTCGCCCATTGCTGGTCGGTCCCCAGATAGGTCGCCTGCCATAAGGCGGCCGGGAAGACCTGTGTTCGGCCGTCGAGCAGCACCTGGTACTGATCGCCGAGCCGCCATTCGAGGTATCCGCCCCAGGAGAATTCGTTGATCAGCCGGCCGTTGGACCGGGGCAGCTGGTGTTCGACGAAGTCGGCGGCGGCGCACGGATAGCCGGGCGTGTCGGGGCCGTGTCGGTTGACCCAGCCGGACATGGTCATTGATGGGGTTGGGAACGCCGAGACGACCCGGCAAATGCCTGCCCCGGTGACGACCGCCAGAAGACCCGCGATGGCCGGCTTGGCGAGCAGTCGATCCTTCAAGCCCGGCAACGTGACCGCGAGCGCGGGGCTCATCGCCAGCGCAAAAAGCGGCGCAAATCTACCGAGTTTAAACAACAGCAGCGTTCCGCCCAGCACGCAGATCAATTGACCCGATCGCAGGCGTCGGTGGTTAACGGCGACGCAGCCGAGCATGCCCAGCAGAAGGATCGCGGAAACGAAACCAAACCGCCCGCGGGCGAAAGACTGCATCTCGGCAATGACCGGGCCGGTGACCATTTTGTCCTGCGCGGAATAGAAGACGGCAGTACGAACCGCACCGGGCAGCATCGGCGTGCAGAGGCAGGCGATCGTGACGCCGAAGGATAAAAATCCGTACCGATTCGAGCTTTTGCCGACGGGTGACCGCTGTTCGATCATCGACCCGACGCCGAGCGCGAACACCGCGACCGGGACAAAAATGCTGAACAGGTGGATGTTGGTCAGCAGAATCGTCAGCGGAACGATCAACCAGACCGCGCGGGACTTTTCGGCAAGCCGGCGGTCGCGGAGCAGCAGCCAGGCGATGGTGAACAGCAGGACCAGCCCCGCAGTGACGGGCCGAAAACTGAGATAAGGCAAGGTCATGAATAGTCCCCCGGCCGTCGCGACGCCAGAGGCCAGGTACCGCTCGGAAAAGCGGTTTTTTGTGTTGACTGACTGTGCGAGCGAGCTGTCGACGGCGATCTTTTCAGTCGTCGGCGAGCGGGTTCGCTGGGTCTCCCGGCAACACATGGCCAGGAGCACCGCGAGCGCCCCCTGCAGGGCTGCCGTCAGCGCGACAGCGGAGCGATACCCGCCGTGGTCCCAGATCGTTTTCATTCCCAGTTCCGCGAGCCAGGAATACGGGGTCCACGGCTGCTTGCTCGAGGCGAACGAAAAGTCGTCGACCAGTGGCCCGATCCCGTCACGATGCAGCTGGCTCGCAACCCGCAGGTGCCAGAAACAGTCCGGGTCCAGGGTATCGAAGAGCACCGGCTTGGCCGCCGCGAACACCGCCAGGACCGAAATCAGCAGGTAAAACCCGACCCGGCCGGAGGAAAATCTTGACGTGGATGATCGACAGAGTTGCACCGTCTAATGTCGGCGATTCGGGCCGTCCGAACGGACGTCGCCTGCCACGGCCGGCGTTGTGTTTTTTATCAGACGGTTCGACCACATTCGTGAATGCAAAAAGCTTATGAATGGAAGCATTGCAGCCGCAGGTCACGAAAAATCGAAGAGAACAGGAGACTAATAAAATCAATTTCGCGGAGGTCACCCGGCGAGCGCAAAAAAATGCCGCACGGGGTGAAGAGGGAGGGGGGGACCCTCTTCGGGGTATGCCCGTGGCGGCAGGGGAAATGTACAGAACGAGCTTGACGATGCAACCGCCGGCTAAAAAATATTTTGTTGGAACAGGTAAGTTCACGCGGCCGGTAACAAACTGTGCCCCGCACTGGCTCAGGGGACATTGGTTGCCGTGGTGCGGCCGACCCTTATAATCCCCGCCGCGATGGACCGCCGGTGCAATGGCGGTGTGTGTCTTGTCGGTCGGAAGGAGCTTACCCCTCATGGCGGATGAACCGCTTACGATTCGTGGCGTCAACTGGCGCGAGACCTTTCCGTTCACCAACCTGTTCCGGGCGTTCCGCATCGCGATTCACCCGTCGAAGCTCGTTCTCGCGCTGGTCGCGCTGATTCTTCTCTTTGTCGGCGGGCAACTGCTCGATCTGGTCTGGCCCGTCCAGGGGCGCGCGGTCCCGGGCGAGGTCGCGATGTACGACCAGTTCTCCGGCCACGCGATGCCGGGCGAGAAGTTCGTCGACGGGCGATCGGCCGTGCGTGAGAAGATCGAGTCGGTCTACGCGCAGGATCTGCTGCGGTACAAGATCGAGCCGAACGCAGACGCCGCCGCCCGCGCCGCCCACGATGCTGCCGACCTGGGTCAATTAAAGTCCCGGATCCAGGCGATCCGCGATCAGGCCGTCGCCTCCGCCAAGTCGGCCCGCGACACCGCCGTCGCGAACGCCGACAAGACAAAATCGCCCGCCACCGACGAGCTCCGTCGCACGGGCGACGAGACTTATAAATCAGCGGTTCGCGAGGCTTACGCGGCTGCCACGGCCGAGTACCGTCGGGACACACGGATCAAAAACCAAGGCCTGTTCGACGCGTTTTTCGAATACGAATCGAATCAGGTCAGCAACGTCATTCACGGCATCCGCGGTTGGAACTGGTTCGGCGAAGATCAAGCCATGCCGATCGCAGCGGGCGACGGCGTTCTGGACCTGCGCGCCTCGATCGAGGCACTTTCGTCCGGCGGGTCGACCGCCGGGGTGGTGCAGTCGATGCTGCGGTTTTCCACCGTCGGGCCGATCTGGCTCCTAACTCAGCACCCGATTTACTTCCTCGCGTTCGGCATCCTGTTCCTTGCGCTTTGGTCGGTCTTCGGCGGGGCAATCAGCCGAATCGCCGCGGTGCACGTTGCGCGGGACGAAAAGCTCAGCATCCGCTCGGCACTGGTTTTTTCGGGCGGGAAGTTTCTGAGCTTTCTGTTCGCCCCGATCATTCCGTTGCTCATCGTGACGGCGGTCGGGTTGCTGGTCAGCCTTGGCGCGTTGCTCGGAAATGTGCCGTATTTCGGACCGATCCTGGTCGGGCTCGTCTTCGTAGTCGTCCTCGCGGCCGGGTTCGTCATGGCGCTGGTGCTGCTCGGGTTGGTCGGCGGTTTCAACCTGATGTACCCGACGATTGCCGTCGAGGGCTCCGACAGTTTCGACGCCATCAGCCGAAGCTTCAGCTACCTCTACGCCCGGCCCTGGCGGCTCGGGTTTTACACGCTGGTTTCCCTCATCTACGGCGCGATCACTTATCTTTTCGTACGCCTGTTCATCTACCTGATGCTGGTCTTGGCCCACCGGGCGGTCGGCGCGGGAATCTTCACCTCGGCCGATTCGACCGCCCCGCTCTGGACCAGCCTGTGGCCCAGCCCGAGCACGGCCGGCCGGCTAACCTACGACATCGATTCGCTGGGCCTGACGTTCTCGCAGGAGATCGGTGCCCGACTGATCTGGCTCTGGGTGCACGGCGTGATCGCGATCCTGGGCGCGTTCGCTATCAGCTTCTACTTCTCGTCCAACACGATTATCTATTACCTGATGCGCCGTGAGGTGGATGCCACTGATTTGGACGACGTCTACCTGGACCAGCTCGACGACGAGTTCGCGGACCCCGCCACCCCGCCTCCGGCACCGGGCAGCACCGACGCGATCGTCTCAGCCGCCGGTGAGGTTACGCCCCCGACACCATAGTCCGCCTTTCTTATGAAACGCCCGAACATCCTGCGGGGAGATCTATAAGAACCGAGGCCGGGAAAGGCCGCGGATTGAACGGGCAGGGGCTTCGTACGAACGTGTGGAAATGAATTGTAATTTGTATCAGCGCGTTTAGTTTATGATTCAGCTTTGGGCAATAACGCAACTCGGTCGGCGACGCTGATGATGACGTGATACCAAAACAAGAGCGGCGTGTGACTCCGTCACACGCCGCTCTTGTTTATCGATCAAATAGCGTCGGTTCAGTTACCGGTGGGCAGGCTCGCGGTCGCGGCCTTTGGCAGCAGCGACGGCGGGATGATCCCGGCGCTGACGGTGGTGTTCACCTTCGCCTGGTCGACCTGCTCGGCGTCGGTAGGGGTGATCATCTTCAGGCTCAGGTTCGTGTCCTCGGTCACGTCACCTTTGACCCCAATAAACTGATTCAACATGCCGGCATATTTGGAATCGTTCGAACGAACGTAGACCAGCGTGCGGCCTGTTCCCGGGTCGGTCAGACGGTACATCGTCGTGCCCGACTGCTGAAGACTGCTCGTCCGCAGGGTGCCCAGTGCGGCGAACATCATCACTTGCTGATCCTTGATCCGCTGGCTGAGTTCATCCTGTTCGGCCCGAAGCGAGACCTGCCGGGCCTTGGCCTCGCTGGCGAGCTTCAGGGCCGACGTGTACTGCTCGCGGGCATCGGACCGCAGTTTCAGAGTCGAGACCCGCATGTCGGTGATCTTTTTCATCGACAACGGCAAGGTCGAATCAGCCGACAGCGCGGTGTACTTTTTCAACAGGCTCGCGACCGGCTGCTGATTCAACGGCAGGCTGGACGCGTCCAGAAATGCGGCCTCGGCGGCGTCGAACTTGGCCTCGGCGGTCAGCTCTGCGGGCTGGGTCGCGGGGGCCACGGCAACTGGCTGCGTGGACGGCGCGGGGACCGCAGCGACCTCGCTCGGCTTGGTCGTCGGCTGGGCGTCCGGCGGAATCACATTACCCGCAGGGACCGGAGCGCCACCGGCGGGCGGCGCGACCACTACGTTGTTCGCCGGAGTGTTATTTGCGGGAACCGGGTTGCTTGCGATCGGGTCGCGGACCTTTTCGACCGGCACCGGGGGAACCGCCGGGACTTCCTGCGGGGCCGGATCTACGAAGCTCTTCTTGATGTACAGATAAGCCCCGGCCGGCGGAGCGATTTTGAAATATTCGTCCTGTTCACCGACGATTTTTACGTCCTCGCCCTGTTCCAGGCTGGTCTGCACGGTGGTCTTCAGGCCGTTCAATATGCTACCCGCGCGGACGTTCAGGTCGGCCTTTGTGACCCGGCCGACGGTGCCGTCGCCACGCTTCTCGACGTATGCCTTGGCCACGTACGAGTACGACCCTTCCGGCGGGAGGATCTTCAACCAGTCGCTTCGGGTGGCGACGGCGGTGACCTTGGCGCCTTTGGTCAGTTTGGTGGTGGCATAGTAAACGTCGCTCGGACCGGAGCGGACGTAAACGTTGTCGTCGTTCAGCAGTCCGACGAACGGCTGCGACCCGTCCGCAGCCACGGCCGCGGCCGCGGGGGCGGCAGTCGCGATCGAGGGGGACAACACAGAAGAGCCGATGACGACAGAAGCAACCGCGCTGGCGAGCAATCGAAGCGTTGTATGACGGGCGATCATGGTCGCACCTCCGTGTGCTTGGGGAACCCGGAGTCCTCCGGGATGGAATTTTAAGTGTCTCGCAACCGCCTGCGACGCGCAAGCGATCACGACCACTCATGTGATACCGCAAGGGAATTGAAAGTAAAGCAGAATAGGAGGAAAAAGCCCGAAATCCGAAACCAGAAGCTCGAAAAAGACTCGAAAACCCGAACCGGTTAACGACCGTCGCGCTGGTGAGACAACTCGCGCGTGCGACTGTCCATTTCGAATTTCCTTTCGGATTTCTGGTTTCGGATTTCGAGCTTCGAGCACGCCTCGCTTTTTCTTGTCCCCGCTACACCGATCCTTTAGTATCCGACGTACGACATATGAACGCCCGAACGCAAACCAGCCCCAGCGCGATCGAACTGCTCCGCCAGCACGGCGAGCGGTTGCACGAATACTTTGCCAAGGTCAAAGAGAGGCACGTCAACGCGCCCGCCCGGCTCGTTGAATCGATCCAATATAGCCTGCTGGCCGGGGGTAAACGGCTTCGACCGACGCTGGTTCTCGAATGCTGCAACGCCTGCCTGCAGGCGACGCACCCGACCAACCCGGCCCGCAAACAAGCGTCGGCGCTGGCGTCGGCGGCGGCTATGGAGTTCGTCCACACGTTCTCGTTGGTCCACGACGACCTGCCGGCCATGGACGACGACGACCTGCGTCGCGGCCGGCCGACTAACCATAAGGTATACGGCGAAGCGATGGCGATCCTTGCCGGGGACGCCATGGTCACGATGGCCTTCGAGATCCTCGCGACCGACGCCGAGCCGGCTGTTATCGCCAACCTGGTGAAGGAGCTCGCACAGGCGAGCGGCCCCGAGGGCATGATCGGCGGGCAGGTGCTGGACATCGACGGCGAGGACCAGAACCTGAGCCTGCCCGACCTGCAGCGTGTCCACCGGATGAAGACCGGCGCGCTGCTGACCGCGTCGTGCCGAATGGGCGCGATCTCCGCCGGCGCGACCGAAGCCCAGCTGAATGCCGTCACCGAATTCGGCCGGCATCTGGGGCTGGCGTTTCAGATCATCGACGACGTGCTCGACGTGACCAGCACCCCCGAGCAGATGGGCAAAGCCACAAACAAGGACGCCGCGAAGGGGAAGAACACGTACCCGGTCTTGATGGGGCTCGAGGCGAGCAAGACCGAGGCACACGACCAGCTGATGCTCGCGCTCGAGTCGCTGAACGAGTTCGGCCCCGCCGCCGACGGTTTGCGGTTCCTCGCAACATTCGTCGTCGAACGCGACGCTTGAGATCTGTTTTGGTCAAGGGTTTGGCACCGCAGTCTGTTGCGCAAGACCTCTGATAGTTCGATCCGTTCGACCGCTTGAACGTGTGTTATGAGCGAACTGCCGATCCCTCCCGAGCCGGTCGATATCTGGAAGCTGACGCTCTGTCCCCGCTGCGATTATTCCCTGACCGGCCTGCCGGACGCCGGCAACTGCCCCGAGTGCGGCGAACCCTACAGCCAGGAATTCATCGTGCTCCGCGGGAAGCCCGTGAAGCACGGTGGGCATCCGCACGGGAATAAAAGCGATGCGCCTGCGTTTGCGATCGCAATCATAGCCGCTACATCAGCCTCCATCGCAGTTGGCCCGGGCAGTCCGCTGGTGCTCATCCTGTGTTGCGCGGGCGTTCTAGAATTGTTCATTTACTGCGTCGCCTGGTTTTCGCAATCACACCGCGGCATCGTCCTTCTCTGGCTCGGACGACAAGGCATGGGGCAGCAGGCATTGCTCGCGCCGGACTCGCCCGCGTATCAAGCGCAGCGGGTCGTGCACTTTGTATCGTATGTGCTTTTCCCGGCGCTGTTGATCTTTATTTGCCTGGCATCAACGTCGATCGCATGGGGCCTTACGATCGCGGGGCTGACACTTGGCTTAATTTCGCTCTACTTTTTTCGTAAAAAGCCTTGCGTCTCATTTCCGGGAAACGGCATCCGGCCCGGCCTGCTTCGATGGACGGAATTCAAATCGATCGAGGTCGAATCACTCGGAGACGGGAAATACACCTTCCGCACCGAGCGTCCCTTCGGCATCGGAAGACACGAGACGGTGAATATCAAGATAGCTGCGTCGTCCGATGCGATCCGCGCGCTTACCGACCGGATCGCGACGTGGGGCGAACACCGGCAGGTCCCAGTCATCAAACCGTTCGAGCTCGCGATCGGCGCGAAATCTGCCCGCAAAGCGGGCGCGATGGTGCGAAGATTGGTTGTCCGTAAAAACGATTAGCAACGCGAGGAATTGTGCGGGCGAAATCCTTGATAGCCGAGGCCGGGAGGCCGCGGATCGAACTCGTGGTTCTGCGATTAACAGGTCGATCCCCGCCCTGCCGGGACGGGGCTATAAAAGATCGAGAGGTAAATGTGCGACGCCCGCTCAGTGCGTCGGCAACGCCGACAACACCTGGTCGATCTGCTCCTCGGTGTTGTAAAAATGCGGCGAGCACCGCAACCGGTTTTCCCGCACCGCGATCTCGATCCGGTGGTCCTTCCGCAGCGATTTTTGAATCTCGGCGTGCGAATGTTTCGACGACGTGAAGCTGACAATCCCGCTCCAGGCGTCGTGCGATCGCGGCGTGACGACCTGATACCCGCGGAGTTCGAGCCCGTCGATCAACCGGTCGGTCAACAACTTGCACCGGCCCGCGATGTTCTCGATCCCCGCCGTTAGCAGCAGCTTGATGGCCGCCTCCATCGCCAGGAACCCGGGAATGTTCAACGTGCCCGATTCGTAACGCCCGGCGTCGGGCCGGAGCGTGAAATCGTAGCTGCCGTACTCTTGAAAATTGATGACCGACGTCGCCCCGATCGACAGCGGGCGAATTTTTTCCTGCAGTTCCCGGCGGATGAAAAAGATCCCCGCCCCTTCGGGACCCAGCATCCATTTGTGTCCGTCGGCTGACAGAAAATCGATGTTCATTGCCTTCACGTCGACCGGCAACACGCCTAGCGACTGGATTCCGTCGACGTTGAACAGGATCCCGCGCTCCCGGCAGAACGCGCCGACCCGTGCAAGGTCGTGCCGTTGCCCGCTGGCGAATTCCACGTGCGACAGCGTGACCATCCGGGTCTGCGGCAACGCCGCTTCGAGCAGGATTTTTTCCATCGGCACGCACCGCCGGCCTTCGCGGTCGGTCTCTTCCGGGATCATCACCAGCTGCACGCCGTGCACGCGGGCCGCTTCCATCCAGGGGTATACGTTGGCCGGGTATTCGACGGCCGCGGTGACGATCCGGTCGCCGGGTTTCCAATCCACCCCCTGCGAAACAATGCTGATTCCTTCGCTGGTGTTCTTCACCAGCGCGATCTCGGACGGGTCGGCGTTCATTAACTTGGCGGAAGTCTCCCGGACGTTACCGAGCTCGGCGTACCACGTCGTTTCAAGATATGCCCCGGCCTCGGCTTCAGTCGTCACCCGCCGGGCGGCGTCGGCTACTGCTTTGGGTAACGGCGACACGCCCGCGTGGTTGAAGTACGTCCACTTGCGGAGCACCGGGAACTGGTCGGCATTACCAATGTAGTCAGAAATATCGGTCATAGGGGTTAGCTTTCAGCGTATACTAAATTGTCCTGCCGAGGAACGCCGACTGATGTTTTAAAGCCGCGGAATCTCAAGGAAAGCAGAATGAAATCTTTTCGCCGGTCCCAGTCCCGAGCTGTGCTGTTTCTGTATTCGGCGCTCTGCACATTGGCGAGGCTGGCAACGCCCACGCACGCCGCCGACTTCAGTTCGGACACGATCCCCGGTAAGTGGATTCACCCGCTGATGCCCGAGGCGCTGCCGCCGCTGCAATCACCGGCCTATTTCAATACGTTCGACAAGGCCAGGCAGCAGGTCTGGACCGGCCGATATAAGCTCGCGCTTCAGACGCTGGCGGACATCAAACCGACCGACAAAGGTGCCGATGCCGGCACGCTTGCGGAGTTGAAGTCTCAGGCCTTGATCGGTGTCGGCCGGGACGACGAAGCGCTGCAGGTTTTGTCCGACCCGGCGGTGATGAATCTGCCGAGGATTCAGATCAGCCGGGCCGTATTACTCGGGTTTACCGGTCACCCCGGCGACGCGATCGCGTTGCTGCACGAACACCTTCGCGCAACGCCCGGGTCAATCCGAGGACGCTACGAACTCGGCAGGATCTGCGAGCAGATCGATGACATCCCCGCCGCCCGGGACGCTTACGACTGGTTCGTCACCGCCCCGCAAAATTATCTGGCGCGCTGGCGCGAGCAAGGCGAAAAGCTGTTCAACAGCGCCGAGGACTGCACCACCGTCGGGCTCGCGCTGGACCGCTGGGCGACACTGAACGGTGCTTACGAAAATGACTCGGACTTAAACCAGACGATCCTGGACCTGTTCGTTAAAGCGTACGATGTGGTCGACAGGCAATACTGGCCCGCGCACGTGGCTGCCGCCCGGTTTTACCTGTCCCACGACGATTCGAACAACGCCCAGATGGAACTTAAAGCGGCCATGCGGGTCAACCCCGACGCGATATCCGCGCTGGACCTGTACGGCAGAATCGCGACCAGCCAGTTCAACTTCGACGCCGCTGACAAAGTCATTGCCGCGGTGCGTCGGGAGAACCCGACGTCGATCGACGCGGACCTGCTTGAAGCGCGGAACCTGTTGCAGCAACGGCAACCCAAGGAAGCGGCCGTGGTCGTCCGCCGGGTGCTGGCCCGGCTCCCCGACCTGCTCGAAGCCAAGGGATTGCTCGCCGCGACCGAAGCGCTGCAGCTTCATGATGACGCAACCCGGCAACTGCTGGCTGACGTCGATAAAGCCTCCCCCACCGACGCACAAGCGTATTTGGAAGTAGCCGAGCAACTCGGCGCGATGCGGCAATATCCCCGCGCCGCCGCGATGTACAAGATTGCCGTCGAACGCGCGCCGTGGTGGAACGACCCCCGCAACGGCCTGGGCCTGCTGTACACCCAAAGCGGTGAGGAAGACAAAGCCCGGGAGATGCTCGAAGCGGCTCACAAGATCGACCCGTTCAACGTCGAAACCACCAACTACCTGCGACTGCTCGAAGAGTTGGCGAAGTTCGACCACAAGGAATCGGCTCATTTCGTCGTGGTATACGACGCGAAAAGCGACCCGATGATTCCGGAGTACTTCAACGATTATCTGGAAAGCGTCTACGCCGAGGTGACCTCGGAATACAAAACCGAACCGGCCGTGAAGACGATCATCGAAGTGTTCCCGACGCACGATGCGTTCAGCGTACGGACGACCGGGTCGCCGTGGATCGGGACGGTCGGCGCGAGCACCGGCCGGATCATCGCGCTGGTGACCCCGCGTAAGGGTGACAACACCTGGAAGGCGTACAACTGGGCGCAGGTGCTTCGACACGAATTCACGCACACTGTGACACTCGCGGCGACCGACAACCGAATTTCGCATTGGATGACCGAGGGCCTCGCGGTCTACGAGGAACACTCGGGCCTGCAGTGGTCCTGGGTGCCGATGATGTACCACGCGGTGACGCACGACACGCTGTTCGACATGGACCAGTTGACGTGGATGTTCGTCCGCCCGAAAAAGCCGTCCGACCGGCAGATGGCGTACGCCGAATCGTTCTGGGTCTGCACGTACATCGAGGAAACCTACGGCCACGACGCGACCCTGAAAATGCTGAACGAGTTCAAGAACGGCGGGTTGCAGGAAGACGTCTTCCCCAAAATCCTGGGCCGTCGGCAGGAACAGTTTTTCACCGAGTTCACCGCCTGGACGAAAAAGCAGGTCGCGACATGGGGGTACGAAGAGCAGGACACAAAAAAGTACGACACGCTGGTGGAACGCGGCGATTCGCTGATTTCTTCGAAACGGTATTCGGACGCCGTGACCGTCTGGGAGCAAATCGGCAAGCTCCGGCCGATGGACCAGACGCCACACAAGAAACTCGCCGGGCTGTATCTCACCGCGCAGGTCAACCAGCCCGACAAGGCGATCGATCATCTAAAGATTCTGCACCTGCTCGACGTCCGCGACGATCGGTACGCCAAGCGGATCGCCCGGCTGTATCGAGACACCGGCGATTTCAAAAATGCGCAAACCTGGGGGCTGCAGGCGGTGTACATCGACCCGTACGACATGGACGCCCATCAGCTGTTGCAACATGTCTGCGAAAACTCCGGCGACGACGAAGGCCTAAAACGCGAACAACGCGCGATCCCGAAACTGCAGGCATGGCTGGACGACCAAAAGAAGACAGAATAAGAAAGTGCCGTTTAGCCGCCTCGCTCGCGAGGCGCTTTCGGATAACGCAAAAGCGGCCCGCAAGCGGCCCGGCTAAACGAGAGGGACTATGCCCGGCTTAAGTCACATCGATTCACAGGGTCGCGCACAGATGGTGGACGTCGGCGACAAACCGGTGACGGCGCGCGAAGCGGTGGCCGAGGGATTCATCACGCTGCAGCCCGCCACGCTGAAGGCGATCTCCGACAGCACCGTTCCCAAAGGTGAAGTGCTGGGTACAGCCCGCATCGCCGGAATCATGGCCGCCAAGAGAACCGGCGAGTTGATTCCGTTGTGTCACCCCCTGCCACTGGAAAGCGTCGAAGTGCATTTCGAGATGCCCACCACCACAGAATCACGCGTGCGGATCACGGCAACGACGCGGATCACCGCGAAAACCGGCGTTGAGATGGAAGCGCTGACAGCCGTGTCGTTAGCCGCGTTGACGATCTACGACATGTGCAAAGCGATTGATAAGACAATGACGATCGACGGGATTCGATTGCTGAGGAAAACGGGCGGCACGAAAAACAACGCCGGCGTCTGAGGTACGCCGAAGACCCGGGCTCTGCTGCACCAGACGCGAACCTCTCACGCCGCGCGTTTCACCGACGACGGCGCGGGCAGGTAAATGTTGAACGTCGTCCCCTTACCCACTTCAGACTGCACTTCGATTCGTCCGCGGTGGTGTTCGATGATGTCTTTGCAGATCGAAAGCCCCAGCCCGGTGCCCTTGGTTTCGCCTTTACGGGCGGTCCCCTTGGTGGTAAAGAACGGCTGAAAAATCTTCGGCAGCAGCTTCGCGGGGATGCCGGGACCGGTGTCAATCACCTGAATTTTTAAGTCATCAGTTGCTTCTACGGGCGACGCCTTGATCGTGAGCGCCCCGCCTTTGCCGAGCATCGCGTGCCGGGCGTTGATCAACAGATTTAACAGTACCTGTTCCAGCTGAACCTGATCCCCTTCGACCGCCAGGTCGGGCTGGATCTGCACGCGCAGCGCGATGCCGTCTTTGTGCGGGTCGCGGGCGAGCACCTGTAAGACTTCGTCGACGAGCGTTTGAATTTTCACCAGCCCGAACGTGGTGTCGCCGCGGGCGAGGCTGAGCATCGAATTACAGATCTTCCCGGCTTTGCTGGACGCCTGGAATGATTTACTGAGCGCTTTGCGGATCAGCGCCATGTCCGGCGCTTCGCCTTCGGCGCTCTGCATCGCGAACTGGCTGTAGCTGACCATCGGGGTCAGCAGGTTATTAAATTCATGGGCGATGACCGCGGCAATCGTGCCGATCGACGCGAGCCGGTTCGATTCGGTTAACTGCTCCCGAACCGAGTCCAGCTGTTGCTGGGCGTAGGTCAGTTCCTGGTTGATGGCTTGTTCAAGATTTGCAATCGACGGTGGTGTTTGCGAGTCGGTCACGATACCGCTGCTATCGGCGGGGACCGGGTAACGCCTTGATGGCGCAATTATGACCGGCCGTGCGCGGACTTATCAGACCGACAAGTCGTCGGAGTCTGTTGATATCGAGCTTTCTGACCGGCAGAATTGAGGTAAAACCGTCGGCGAGATCGTCCGACCGAAACTGCGCCTAGATTCTCAGCTGACCTTACACGACGCGCAGTTTATGCCAGCGCCTTCAGCAGCTCCGCCGCGACGAACCGGAGTTGGTCTTCGGGAAGCTCGGGATAAATCGGTAACGCGAGCACTTCCCGGCTGGCCTGCTCGCTGATCGGAAAGTCGCCGGTCCGGTAACCCAGGTCGGCGAAACATTCCTGCTGGTGCAGCGGCACGGGGTAATACACTTCAGTGCCGATCTGCTTGTCGGTGAGCTTCTGCCGGACGGTGTCCCGGTCGGCCACTGTCGCGGGGATGCGAACGCAGTATTGGTTATAAATGCTATAATTGCCGTCGTCGATGCGGGGAATCTGCACCGATGACCCGGCGAGCAGCTCTGCGTACAACGCCGCGTTGCGACGGCGTGCCTCGTGCCAGCTGTCTAAATATTTCAGCTTCACGTCCAGCACCGCCGCCTGGATTGCGGCGAGGCGGAACATTCCGCCGATTTCTTTGTAATGATATTTGGGCCGCATGCCGTGCTCGCGGAGCAACCGCAATCGGTCGGCGAGCGCGTCGTCGTTGGTGCAGACCGCGCCGGCGTCGCCGAACGCGCCGAGGTTCTTCGTCGGATAAAAGCTGAGACACCCGGCAAACCCGTGCGCGCACGCGGCAATGTCGTGACGCCTGGCACCGATCGCCTGGGCGGCGTCTTCGATCACCAGCAGGTCATTCTTGCAGGCGATTTCGTTGATCGTTTCCATCTTCGCCATCTGGCCGAAAAGATGCACCGGCATGATCGCCTTGGTTTTTTTCGTCACCGCGGCCTGCAGTTTGGCCGGGTCGAGATTAAATGATTGCGGTTCGATCTCGACGAACACCGGCTTCGCGCCCAGCCGGGCGACACTGCCGGCGGTGGCGAAAAACGTGAACGACGGGCAGATCACTTCGTCGCCCGGCTTGATACCGATTGCCATCAGGGACAGCAGCAGCGCGTCGGTCCCGCTGGTAACGCCGATGGCATGCTTCGTCCCGCAATACGCGGCCAGATTCTTCTCGAATCGCGCGACGGCCGGCCCGAGGATCAGCGCCTGGGTGTCGCAGACTTCGTCCATCGCCTGGCGGATTTCTTCACGGAGCGGGGCGTACTGCGCCTGCAGATCCAACAGCTTCACTTGCATGGTTGAAAGACTAGGACAGAGAGCACGCGGCGGCAAGGAATGTCGCGGGCCATGAAATCCATGAACGCCGGGCGTCCTGCTGCGACATCACGCGGGGAAATCAGGACGAGCGAAATGCGGGAAACCGACGGGCATTTTTCGCCGTCGTCGCTTCGTCATAAACGTCCATGACCTGTGCGGTCATTCGGCGTACGGTGATCTGATCAGCGCCGCGACGGGCGGCGACCCGCAGGTCGGCGCGGACCGATTCATCGGCCAGGCATTCGGACATTGCCGCAGACAGCGCGTCGACGTCGCCGCTTTTGACCAGCCGGCCAGCGTTTCCGAAGTCGACCGCTTCGGCGCAACCGTCGACGTCGGTGGTCAGTACCGGACAGCCCATTTCGCGGGCCTCGAGCAGCACGAGCGGGAAAGACTCCCGGCGGGACGCGAGCACGAACAAATCGGCGGCGGCCATGTAAGACTGCGGCGTCCGCTGAAACCCTTCGAAATGAATGCGACCGACCGCGTGCGAACCGGCGGCAAGTTTTTCCAGCGCCCATCGGTCGGGTCCGTCCCCGACCAGATACAGATGCGCGTCACTGAACGTCGTCGACAGTTTATCGAATGCTTCGATCAGCTCGGCGATCCCCTTTCGATAGCTCATCCCGGCCACGGTCACGATCGCGGGGTGCTGCAGCGACGCGGGAACCGGGTCGGGTTGCTGTTGCCTGCGGGCCCCGCCGACGATGCCGTTCAGTACGACGCGAACCTTTTCGGCCCGGACACCGCGGGAAACTATCATGGCTTTGGACGAACTGCTGACGACGATGACACGGTCGGCCAATCCCATCAGGACCGAGGACCGCTGATAGATATTGTGGACGTGCGATACGATGCGGTACGACCGGCCGAACCGCAGCCCGCGCGCGAGCAGGATGCCGGTCATCATGTGGGAATGCACGACGTCGGGTTTGAACGTGTCGAGAAGTCGACGGAACGGACCGATGGCCCGGGCGGCCACCTTCAAGCGGGGCCGTTGGTCGATGCGGTGGTGGGTCACCTGGTGCCGTGCGAGCAGCGGTTCGAATTCGCCCCCGCCGGACGCGACCGCCACGGTGTGCCCCGCGTCAGCCTGTGCGGCTGCCAGGTCGACGGCGCAGTTGACGATGCCGTTGCCGACGTCCTGACAGTGATTCAGGAGATGCAGAATTCGCATTTGCTGACGGCGTTAAACTGAAACCCGGGGCGACGGCGCGAGCCGTCGTCCCGGGACCAGTTTACCCCGCATTTGAGCTTCAAGCGTGGGCTCGTCTCGATTACATCGAGCTGTTGAGCGAACCCCAGCGGGCGAGCACTTTCGTGCCGACCGAGCCGATGACGGCCAGGGCCGACACAATAATCAGGCCCGCAATGAGTGCGTATTCCAGAACTTCGCCGCCCTGTTCGTCGTTCAGAACTTTGACCAGCGTGTGAGTGATCGCTTTCATGACTTTCTCCGTAACCTCGGACTGGCTGGTCATCTGCCGGGTACATACCCTGCATCGAGGCTTTGCCTCGTGTCCTGATGGCCATCCGCACTATTCATCGGAGAGAGAACTCTTGGGGTTAATCACAATTTGTTAGGAATCTCCGTAGAAATACCTACCTAAACCACCCTGTTGGAATCGGCCTTTTTCTCGTCAGGTTCGACTCCGAAAAGGGCAGGAATGTCTGGAAATTTGATGGAACCGGTTGCTGCCGAGGTGATTCAATTAGACGCAGAGGCGACTTTGTGCGTGCGTCTGCCGCGAACGATTCTGCCCGTCGCATCGTGGCCGGTAAACCAGCTGGCGTCGTCAGACACGATGCATCTTATGGCCGGAAACCCGTTGCCGGCTTTCAGATTAAGCTTCCCATTGCTCGCAACGGATTGACCCCGGCTGAAGGTTATCAGGCGTTCGGCACCGAAGTCGGTCGAGAGATTCCATTCGCCCGCGAGGTCGACAGTGTCGGTGTCGGTTCGCGGCGTTGCGGGTTTCACTGCCGCGACCACCGGATCCCCCGCCAGCGGCCAGCCGTTTTCGTCCCAGCAGAGCTGCCGGACCTGCAGCTTCGATCGACCGCGGTCGGAGGCGTCGTAGAAATGATGCACGATCCAGTCACGACCCAGCGCGCCAGTCAGCACGGCGTTGTGCCCGGGACCGCGGATGTCCCCCTGCCCGGCGATCACCAGGCTGCCCCCGCCGCGGAGCATCGGCGTTCGGTCCATATCGAGGTACGGGCCGGTGATGGACCGGGACCGCCCAGCCATCGTTTTATAAGTGCTCTTTGCGCCGCGACAGCAGGCGTCGAACGAGACGAACATATAGAAGTAACCGTCATGCCGGACGACGAACGGTCCTTCGATCAGTTTGTGCTCGGGTCGAGTCGCCAGCGCGTACAGCGTGGAATCGTCGGCCGACGGTTTACCTGTCGCCCGGTCGAGCCGCTTTAGTCGCACGCCACCCCAGCACGAACCGAGCACCAGCCAGGGCCGGTCTTTTTCGTCCATGATCAGGTTCGGGTCGATCGCATTGAAATCGTCCCGCGGGGACGACGAGAAGACTTCGCCCTGGTCGACCCATTTATATTTCGGGTCAGCGGGGTCGAGTGTTTGATTGATCGTCAGCCCGATGCTCGATCGATTATTGCCGAACGTCGACATGCTGTAATAGAGATGATAGGTGCCGTCGAAGAATGAAATGTCCGGCGCCCACGGATTGGTTACGCCCGGAACGGCCTTGAGCGCCCACGCAGGATTAGGCCCGAAGACCGGCCCACACCAGGTCCAGTTGTACAGGTCCGTCGAACGAAAGCTCGGCAATCGCCAGCCGGTGGAATAGACGTAGAAGTAGTTGCCGGAAGCGATGATGCACGGGTCGTGAACGTGGGGCTGGTGTGTGACCGGCACCTGTGCGAAAGCTGCTCCGCCGGTCAGAAAAATAACCAGAAAGCTCAGCCGGTGGACTCGCATCTGCGGATACGGTCGTCGAGCGGGAAGGGCTTTTCAAGCGCGGCCGTAGCCACAGGCGACTATGCAGGTTGCGATGTTGTATTATCGGTTTATCGAAAGCTGCCATCCTCGTTTAAACAGATCGTTCAGCTATGGATACAAACGACCCGCCGGAATCAATTCCGTATCGCAATGCGAAGGACGACGTGCCGTCGCAACGGAGGCACGTCGCGGCGTTAATTGGTGGCGTTTTCGTCGGCGTCGTTCTGGTCGCAGTTACCGGCGTGTTGGTCGCCCTCGGTGCGGCTCAACTGGTATCGAGCAAACATCACTCCCCGTACGGGGCTGTTGCGTGTTACGGCGTGACCGCGATTGTGGCCGGTGTCTTGGGCGTGACCCTACTGCGAAAGTCGCCTCGTCGATTTGCGCTCGCAGGCCTGCTGCTCGGGGCTGCTGTGACGGCACTAATCGAGGGCACCTGCTTCATGACGATGTAGGAACGCCCGTCGGCGGAGCCGCTCGGCTCGGTGATGCGCTGACGGCAGATGTTGTTTTACGCGAATCGGAGTTCCAACCGCCTCACTGCCGGACGGCCGGGTCAGACGTCGCGTCGACTCGGGCAGACCGACGCCACCGCACATCGTTCGCACGCCGGCTTTTGGTGGAAGCAGCACTGCTGGCCGTGCAGCATGAACACTTCGTGGTTGTCATACACGTCCTGGGCCGACAGACCCGGCGGCAGTTGAACCGCGAGTAACTCGTGGGCGCGTTCGAGTGACGTACCGCGGGGCAAGAGCCCCAGCCGCTCGGCGACGCGATGGTGGTGTGAATCGACCGGCAGCGCGGCCTTGCGGAGCGTGCTGAAGCTGAGCACCGCCGCCGCCGTTTTCGGTCCCACGCCCGGGAGTGACCGCAGCCACGCGATCGCGCCGGCTACGTCCATGTCGGCCAGAAATTCCAGCGACAACTCGCCCCGGAGTTCACCGACCCGCTTTAACACGGCTTGAATGCGGGGCGCTTTCATATCCGGCCAAGTCACGTTCGAGATCAACTTCTGGACCTCAATCGTCGGCGCGTCGATCACCTGTTGCCAGGTCGGCAGCGCCGCCCGCAGCGCCTTGAACGCGATGCCGCTTTCCTTGTTCCGCGTGCGGTGCGACAGCAGCGACGAGACCAGTTCGCTCAGCGGGTCGAGCGTGTGAAAATAACCGATCGGACAGCGATACGTTTCGCACAGTTTCTCGTGCACGAACCGCGCCTTGTCGACCACGGCCGGGTCGGGCGTCTGCGTTTTACTCGGCCGAGTCGGTTTCGACGCGTCGCGGTCCGGTCGCGACTTCTGCTCGGAACTTTTGTCTTGCTCGGGCCACAAAAATAGCGCCGGCTCGGCCGCGCGCAACTTCTTTGCCATGGCGTACTCCGTTAATGGCAACCGATATGAGTCCGAGACATGCTAGGCGGGAATTGTTGGTGGACAAAATTCTTACCCACTCATCTAGACACCGGCTTATAGCGCGTGTCCGCGACTTGAGGATCGGGTGGCGCGCGGTGTCTCGAATTAGCTTCGCCGCAAATCGAAATCTGCCACACTGGCTTTAGAGAACTAAACTTTAGTTTGTTCAAGCAGGTTTGCCCGGCTGACCTATGCGAAGCGGACTTCCAGCCGCCCCACCGCCGGGCGGCCGGCGGGGCCGCGTTCGAGCGCCATGTCGTGGGCTTCGTGGTAATGCACCACCAGCGCGCTCCAGTCGAAGAGTTCGCTGAGGCGTTCGACGCGGTTCCGCATTTCGATGCGTTGCCGACGATTCATCTGCACGAAACTCATCAAGTAATCAACCAGGTTGTTCGTCGTTTCTTCGAAGGTCTTGGTCCGCCGGTTGAGCACACAGATGCCTTGATGGGCGGCATTGGGAATGTGGTGCTGGACGTACGCGCCGAACCCGCTGAGATCCGTCGTCACGGCGGGCAAGCCGAGTGCGACGCATTCCATGGGTGTGTAACCCCAGGGTTCGTAATAGCTGGGGAAGATGCCCATGTGACAGCCGCGAACGAACTGCTGGTAATCCAGATTAAACAGCGGGCTGGTCGGGGTGACGAATTCGGGGTGGAAGATCACCTTGACCGGGTCATCCGACGCGTTGAACAGGTGGCGGTGGCGATAGTGCTGCAGGATTTGGTCCTTTGCGTCGTCGACCAGATCGTGGGTGACGATCGCCGGCTGCGGGCCGGTGCGCCAGGCTTGAATGCCTTGCCGTAATCTCAGCAATTCCTCGTCGACCAGCAGATCCTGCATCCGCGGCAACCGTCCCTGTGCCGCGGCACGAAACAGGCGATTTCCCATTTGCCGTTCTAGTGCGCTGCAGGTGTTCTTCAGGTCTTCGAACATCGCCTTGCGTTGCAGGACGCCGACGTTGATGTGCTTCGAAGGGGCGCGGGTGATGATGAACGCGACCACGGTCGGGTGGTCGGGAATTCCTTTGAGCCGTTGGTTCAGGCGGTGCATCGCTTCGATGAACAGGTCGAAGCCTTTGTTGCGGTATTCGTACCGGCCGCTGGTGACGAAATAGAGCGTGCGGTCCAGATCGAAGGTGTAGCTCGGGAAGAAGTGCCCCATGGTGAATTCATGGATGCGCTCCTTGTACATCTGGTGCATGTTCTGAAATTCGTGCAGCGCGCTGAACCGCTGAATGTTCAGACCGTTAGGCACGATCGCGTCGGCCTTTCGGCCCAGCAGCTGCGTGGCCTCGGAGTCGGTGACTTCACTGACGGTCGTGAAGACCGTGCACGCGTGAGCGGCGGCGCGCTCGATCGCGAACCGGGGGAAGATCTGATATTTGGCGGCCTGCTCGTCGGCGTTGATGAACGGCAGGTGCTCGTAGAAATTCGGCGAGTCGCCGGCGATGTACCTCCCCAGCAGTGTGGCGTGGGTGGTGAAGACGGTGGAGATCGGCAGCTTCAGGTGCGCGATCCGCGGGATCGCAACGCCGGCCATCCATTCGTGGAAGTGCGCGAGAATTTTCCGCTCACCGACCGCGCGGGACAAGCGGATAAACAGCTCGGCGGTGGCGAACCCGAACGCGACCACTTCGTTGACCTCGCCGTCGTTGACCATGGTGGAAATGCCGTGGTCGTTCCAGAGGACGTACTTGTCGGCGTCGAGCGAGTTGTACCGGGCGCGGTAGTCGATCAGGATTACTTGCGGGCGTCCGGGGATGAGCCAGCGACCGAACTTGGCGGGGATGCCGGACTGGGCGAGCCCTTCGATGGCGTCGCGGTAGACGCCGGTGGCTTCCTGTTCATCGAATTCGAACGCGGCCGTCTGGGGGTTGTAAGGGCCGATCAGACAGTAGCGCTCGCCCCACCGCTGTAGCATCGCCGGCGCTTTGGACCGGAGCACGGTGTAGATCCCGCCTAGTTGCCAGCAGACTTCCCAGGCGATTTCGAACAGCAGTGGCTCGGCCGGTGCGGGCTTGGGTTTTGGCGCTTCGTCCTTCGGCACCTCGGGCTCGAGCCGGACGGTCGGCTGGGAGGCGACTTCGACCGGCGCAGGTGCCTTGCGCTGTTCGCTCCGCGGCTGGGGCGGGGGCGGTGACGGGATCACCGGCACGGCCAGCGGCGCGGGAGGAACTTCTTTGAGCTTCGGGACTTCTTTATTTTTCCGTGAACGCATGTGAGAAGACCCGGAGGCCTGTGGTTGGGGTTCGGTCGAAAATGCACTGACGTCCGGCGGGAGCGTCGGAGGTCGGTCTGCTGACGGGGGTAACACCGGCGCGGGGGGCGTGAACGCCGGTCCGCCCGACGCCGGACGATGTGTGGACGTGGAACGATAAAATGCCATCGGCGGTTTCGACGACGCCGGCATCGGCGTCATGACCACCGGCGCCGGCAGCGGTTCGATGACGGGCAGATTTGCCTCGGCGTCGTGGGCGGCGTCGGCGGCGGCCCGGGCGATCACGGGTGTTTTATCGGTCGACTTATTTTTGGAGCCCGAAGGTTGCGAGCCGGGCTCGGGTGAACCGCGCTTTGCCGTGGGGTTGCGTGTCTTGCTACCGGGGTCCGCTTTCGGGGTGCTGCGTTTGCTTTGGTTCGTTTTACCCGGCCTCGCCATCAACGCATTATGTCAAACGGACACCATAACTGGCAACGGCGCGAGCGATGGTCATTTTTTGCGACGTAGAGATGATCTCGGGAGGTTCATTTACCTTCCGATGTAAAGATCAAATCCCGCTGGGCCTGCGAGCTATTGCTCCTCGGAAAGTTGACTGGCACACGAGGTCGTTGCGCGTACTCTGTAAGTCCCATGCTTAAGGCCCAACTCGCCTCGGTGCGTCTGCTGTTTCAATTACCGCAGCCTTCGATCTGGAAGACGATTCAAATCGCGGCGCTTTTCTCGGTTCAAGTCGCGGTTTGCATCATCGTGTTGGAATCGGGATACCGGCGTACGCATTACGAAGGTTCGATCTGGGCCGTGGTCTCAGCGATCCTGGCGTTGCAGCCGGGATTTCAGCAGTCGGTCGTGACGTCGGTGCTGCGAATCATGGCTAACACGATCGGCGCGGGCGTGGCGCTGATGATCGGCTGGACGCCCGGACTCGGCCCGCCTGAAGCTCGGTTGATCATCGCTATCGTGATCGTCGTTTTTACCTGTGAACTGGTCCGGCTCGAACTGGCGTTGCGGACCGCGTGCGTGGCGGTGGTCATCGTTTTAACCGTCGGCGGACCGACCCATGTGCTTAGCTCCGGGGAAGAACGATTTTTTGCGACCGTCATCGGCTGCGGGGTTGCCATGTTCGTGCAGTTGGCCACCGACTTGATACGGGAACGCGTGCTCGGGTCGAAGCCGCCGGTCGCGCTGACGCGGAGCTGAACCGGCGTGATCATCTACGCTGCGACCCGTGTGACGGGGCGTTGCGCGAGGTCGATTTTCATCGGCTCTGACGCCGGCAAGTCTTCCCGTGGTTTACCCAGACGGGCGAGCATCAGAGTCATCATGGCGACCGCCGTCAGGTAGAGCGCGGGCACGCGGTCGGGCCACGGCCCGAAGGCCGTGATCGCCGGGCGTTGTCCGTGTTCGGCCGGTCCGAGGTAGCCGTAGTTCACCCCCAGGGCCGCGTCGAACGACGCGATCAGCACGGTGTAGATGCCGAGCAGAAGAATCGCCTGGCGCCACTGCCGCCAGGACGGGCGGTATTGACGGACGGTCATGTCGTAGACGGCGGCGACGACGATCGACGAATGATGCAGCCAATAAAGCCAGAAGTCGGAATGCGCCGGGCCCGCGGTGAAGGTCGGGAACAACGACGCCTGGGAGCTGAGGGCGAGTCCCCAGAAGTGCAGGACCGCCCGCGTGAGCGGCCGGCGGGTGTGCATGGCGATGGCGGCGGACAGGCAGACGAGGTCGCAAATGTGCAGGGGTAATGACCGCTCGAGCCCGAGCCGATCGGGCCGAAGGTCACGGAGAAACACCAGCGCGCAGGTGACGTAGAGAAAACCGGCAAATTGTCGATCGAAAGACGCGGCTTGCGACGGCCCGAGTAGCACCCGGCGTCGGCCAACCCGTGTCATCAACACGGCGATGTCGGCCGTCGCGAGGAGCACTAACAGGTGTGTGATCGAGCCGGCCTGAAATCTTTCGAGACATTCGATTCGGGGCACAGGCATTCTGACATCTCTCCCACGTTCTTAATCGGAGCGGCACCGGCAACGGTTGAACTGTTGAGATGAAATAGGTGCGGTGCCGCCGGGCTCGATTGTTAATTTATGAGGCGTGAATCGAATGCGTCGTCTATAGGGGATCTGCTGGACCCCGGGAGGAATCCGCGGTTCAATGCGGGCATGGAGCCGAGCAAGCACGTGACCGTCCGCGTCGACCTGGCGCGGGTCCGGCGAAATGCCGAGCGGGTCGCGCGTGAGACCGGTGTGGCACTGATTGCTGTGGTTAAAGCAGACGCGTACGGGCTGGGGGCGGCGGCAGTCGCGGGAGTGCTGGGCGATCTGGTCGACGCGTTCTATGTGTTCAATACCTGGGAGGCCGTCGCGGCCGACCTGTGGCGATTGACTGGAAAACGCACGATCGCGTTACAAGGTGATTCGACCAATGCCGATGACTACCGCTCGGCGGGAATTGTGCCGGTGGTGTGGACGACGGAACGGGCGGTTTCACTGCGGTCGGCGAGGCCGGTGGTGTCGATCGACACCGGGCAACAGCGGTTTGCGGTGGCTGCAGATCGAGCGGCGGCAGTCGCCCGGGCGTGCGACGCCCGAGAGCTGATGACGCACGCAACCCGGCCGGAGCAGATCGCACCATTTCATGCTGTCGTAGAGGCGTTGCCTGACGCTGGCGCGAACCGGTTCCTGCACGCGGCAGGGTCGGCGTTGCTGGGTGACCCGGCGGCCCGGTTGGACGCGGTGCGACCGGGGCTCGCGCTTTACGACCGCGCGGTGCGGGTGACCGCGCGGCTGGTCGAGGCGCGCGATTCCGTCGGCCCGGCTGGGTACACGGGGTTCGAGTCGCCGCGGTTCGGCGTGGTCCTGGCCGGGTATCGAAACGGCTGGAAAACCGGCCCGTGTCGTGTGAACGGAACGGACCGGAGAATCATCGAAGTGGGAATGCAATCAGCGTTCGTCGAACTCGGCGCGGGCGATCGCGTTGGGGATGAGGTGGTGCTGCTGGGTGACGACGGCCCGGCGGTGTCCGCGGTCGCCGACGGGTGGGGAACGAGCCGGCAGGAAGTGTTGGTGCGGGCGTGCGGGTCGGGCGTGCGAAACTGGGTGTAAAGGGCCAGGTCGGAACGGGCGGTCGCGGCGGCAGAAGAGGTCGCCGGTCGGACGGGCATTAGATATAGTGTGCGGGAGTGAGTTGTGCCGGTATGTTTTCGGGCGAATTTGTTGAGGACAAGAAATGCAGGACGACGTTTCCCGCCTTCGGCATTCGATCCGGGGATGCCTGAACGCGATGATGCTGGGTGTTTCCGCGTTGGAATTGGATTTGACGCCGGAGGAATCGGTCGAGTTTCTGACGGATATTGCATCGGCGGCCGACCAGATGGCGTCGATGTTTGACGAGTACGAACTCCTGGTGGACGAGACCGGGCTGGCGTTGAAGAGGGGCTGAGATAACGGTTGGCCCCGTTTTTTGGGGTAAAAAAGGGCGAGGGCGCGAGAATCTCCCGGTTTTTCAGGGGATTTAGGGCGCAGAGGCCTTGATAACCTCGATTTTATAGATAATTTCACGCGTCGCGGCTGCAGGGCTGTAGCCGCGGTCATCACGGAATCGCCACGGAGGCGGAACGGATGATTGGCTTCCACGTCGGGGCCGCCAGCGGTGCCATGATGGCTATGCCGCACGGGTCCGCGTGAAATATCTCTCGGAAAGGAGATTCGCATATGCCCATGACCAAGTCCGAAATCGCTGCCGCTCTCGCGGAGACCGTTGGAATCACTAAGAAACAGGTGAGCCAATTCTTCGAGGCACAGGCCGCCCTCGCTTACAAGCAGGCGAAGAATCAGTTCATCATTCCTGGTATCGGCAAGATCAAGATCACCGACCGCCCGGCTCGGGAAATGGTGATGCAGTTTGGTCCGAAGAAGGGCCAGACGATCAAGGTTCCCAAGAGCAAAAAGCTCAAGTTCCTGATTTCCAAATCGGCCAAGGACGCGATCCTCGGCGTCAAGAAGTAAACCGATTTCCTCGTACAAACGAAAACGCCACCGGTAATTGCCGGTGGCGTTTTCGTTGGTACGAGTCTCGGCCGGGCCGCGGGTTCCGGCCGACGCGGCCGGTTCAGGGCACGACAATTGCTGTTTTACGAATGTCTTTTAATGGAGATCATTCATGAGCGCAATTCCGTCAGACATCCCTGCTTTCTCCGGAGAACCTACCGGTGCGGCTGCCATCTTTGCAAACAACGATCAGGCGGTGGAAGGCGCCGACCCGTCGATCGTGATCACCCGATTAAATTCACTTTTACGCGGCGAGATTTCTGCCGCGGAGACGTTCCGAAACGTGCTGAGCAAGGCAGCGGAAGGAAGTCAGGCGGATATCGGAACGCTGCGTGAACTACAGGAAGATCACGGCCGGGCTTGTCAGTTGATTCGCCAGCGGATTCTCGATCTGGGCGGTGAAGCGGCAGATTCCTCTGGCGTGTGGGGCATCTGGGCACAGGCCGTTCAAGGCACTTTGACCTTGTTTGGTGGTGATCGCGGCGGCTTGCGTGCCCTTCGCGAGGGTGAAGAACACGGGCTGAAGGATTACAACGCGGCATTGAATGACGTTGATCCGACGTCGGCACAACTGATCCAGAATCAGCTTATCCCGGGGCAGGAGCGGCATCTGTCCGTTCTGGACCAGATGCTTGCATGAAGGTCTGGGCTGATTCGATTCGTTAGCAGGACTGGTTCAACAAGAAACCCGCTCGGTCGTGAAGACCAGAGCGGGTTTCTTGTTGTTCTTAAAGTCAGACTTCGCGTCGCGGTTGCGACACTCCGTCGACGTGTTGTCAGAATCAGCCTGCTGCCGTGGCGTACGGTAGCAGGGACAGATACCGGGCGCGCTTGATCGCCTTGGCGAGCATGCGCTGCTCCATGGCCGACGCACCAGTCCGCTTGCGCGACAGGATCTTGCCATTACCGCTGATCATCTTTTTCAGCGATTCAGTGTCTTTGTAATCAATAAAGATTTCGCCCGAGACGGTGGTCTTGGCGACCTTCACCTTGGGACGATTGAACGTTTGAAACTTTTCGGCTTTTTCGCGACGCTCACGACCGCCGCCACTGCCGCCACCAAACTGTCTTGCCATTTCAGATCTCCAAACGAATTTTCGAGCCGGGCAATATAGCAAGCGGTCACCGAAGAGCAAGGCGCGGCGGAAGACCGAAAATTGGGCTTTTGTAACTCGGTGAATTTGAAGGGGCTGTCGGTGCCGCTCGGTGCAGGCATCCCGAGTCAGGCGGGTGTTTGTCGCGTGCTCAATTCATCGACGGATCTTCGGGGATTCTGGACGGGTCGATCCATTTGCTGAGATTGGCCTCGGTAATCAGGCGAGTCCAGAGCTTTTCGGTCGGTCCGAAGACGCGTTCGGCCGTCGCCGAGGTGACGATCCAGGAACCGGACTGAATCTCGGATTCGAGTTGATCCGCGCTCCACCCGGCATAACCGACGATAAATTTGAGCGATTTAGCGGAATCACCGAGCAAATGCTCGATCGTATCCTTGTCGGTAGAAAAGTAGAGATCGGGGAGCACCGGGTGGTCACCGGTGTCGGCAAATGGGTCAGAGTGCAGGGCCATCAACACCGCTTCGCAGGGCCCGCCCTGGTGCAGCTGACCTTCGACGTCGAACTCTGCGCCGAGTACCTGCTCGCAAGCCTGGGCGACCGAGATTTCAAGGGGCCGGTTGATTACCACGCCGAGGGCGCCGTTCTGGTCGTGCTGGAGCATCAGAACGACGGCTCGATTGAAGTTCGGATCTGTTAAGCTCGGTGCGGCGACGAGAAACTGACCCTTCATCGATTTCATGGCTCGTATGACGATACCCGGCCGACCGCGACGCTGGCAATCGGGGATCACAGATGCTTCATCGGGCTTGGGCAGCGGATAATCAAATTCGGTATTGCGATTGGTCCCAACGTCTGCCAGCCCGAAAGTTTGAAACCGCTTCTTCGACCAGCTGGGCCTGCCTCGGCAGGTAAAAATGGGCGCTCTTATCGAGAGCTCGGTACGACATTTCTCTGAGCAGTTTACGGTCGCTTTCGAGTCTTGTAATCGCCTCGGCGATGGCCTTGCTGTCGCCGACCGGGACAATAATTCCGTCGACGCCGTCGGTTACGACCTCGCCACAATTCGGCGTGGTAATCACCGGCAACGCCTGGGCCATGGCCTCGACCTGGGTGATGGCAAAACCGTCGGAAACCGTGGGAAGAACGAAAAGGTCTGCCCTGCGGTACATCTCTTCGGTCTGGTCGCGGGTGATCCGTCCGAGAAAGGTCATGTTGGCTGGCGCGGACTTCACGGCGTCGTCGGAGATCGCCAACGGGCCGGCGATCACAATCTTGATATTCCGATTGTCGACCAGCAGCTTGGCGGCCTCGATCAGATACTGAATGCCTTTGCGAAGGTTGACCGTCCCGATCCAGAGCACAGTGATGGGGTCGGTCAAATTTCTACGGGCCGGGATGTGGGTCCGCTCGGCTTCGTAAGCCACCGGGACGACGAACATTTTCTCGGCCGGTACACCCTGCCGGATCAACGCCCGTTTCGAGTAATCGGAGTTCACCAGGATCATCGATGCGGCAGCCCATTCGTCCCGCATTCGCTGCCAATAAATCTCAGGAATCCGTCCTGCCGCTTTCTGCCAGCCGGGCCACTTTAAAGTTTCCTCGTAGACCATTTCTTCTTCGACCTTGGCCGGGTCGATCTGGTCGCAGATGGTCGGGATTCCTCGGCTGCTCAGCATCTGGAAAGTCTCGAGACAGCCGGTGTTGAAGCCGAAGAAGACGTCTTTTCCGGGGTCTAAATGCCGCTTCGAAAGGTCACGCGCCACGCTGGACGCGAACCACCGGCCGACGCGGAGGTATTCCGCGTGGGCTTCCTCGGTCGTGACGCTGCCATTGCGATTGCGCAGCTGGGCGACAATCGCGTGAAAATTGAATGCCACCACTTTACGACGTGGAATATCGGGATGACATCGGCCGGCGAACGCCCGCATCTGTCGGTTTCCCCGCAGTAGCAAGGAGCGTCCCCAGTTGCACCACGCCTCGGTGTAAAGCAGGCGGAGGTCGTCTTTGTAGAGAAATCCACGGGGCACCCCGTAGTGTTGTCGGGCACCGATCTGTGAAACGATCCAATTAAAGGCCATTGAAATCCGAGACGGAAGATCCGCCGACTGCGGTCGACCACCGTTTAGGTGGAGGGCGGCGACGACGCGGGGGCGCCTGAGAGAAACGGACGCGTAAATTTGACCAGGATGGCGAGCACGATGCCCCCGATGACAAGGCCGTAAAGATCGATATAAATGAAATCGCGGAAGACGCGGAAAAGCCAGGTCGCAAACGCCAGGCTCATCAGGATACCGATCGGCTGCCCGCCTGAGTTCTGGAGTGCACGTTCACTGCTACCCATCAACCAGCCAACGAGCAGGCCTCCCTCGACAATTCCACCAAAGCCGTACGCGAAGTACCATGAGCCGACCAATCCGTGAGAAATGGTAGTGCCAACGGTACCGTCGAGATTACCGGTAATGATCTCGTTATACCATTTCCACATTCCGTCGATCGGCTTGCTGTTCCAAAGCGCTCGGGGAATGATTCCGATCGCAAAGTCAAAAGCCGCTTGGGGGATCGGTCTGACCCATTGCTCGCCGGGAATGGTAGCTCGGAAATAGGGTTTGGTATCGGGAACGAGCCGAAACCCGGGCAACCCTTCGGAAAACATTGTGTTGCCCTGATTTACAGTCAAATCGAGCCGAGACAGGTCGGCCTTGGCGAACCCGACACCGCGAAACGTGCCTTGAAATTGGACCACGAATAGAAGGCCGAACGCCAGCATTCCGCAGAACACGTAAGCACGCAGGCTGAATTTCCGGAACGCGGCAGCGGCTTTCGCCTGATTCTTGATGAACAACAGCGCGATCGGCGGGAGCAGTGCGAATGAAATCTCACCCCGGCGATCCGACTCGAAAGCGACAAGCGCCCAGAACAGCCAGATCGTCACCCCGAAGACCTTCCCGGCCAAGCTCCTGCTGATCATCAGAGCATAAAGCATGGCAAAGATGCCGCCGACCTGTCCGACCTGCATCACCTGGGCCACATACGCGCCCCAGCTGTAATTGAGATTGCCCGTACGAAACACGGTCAATTGTGCGCCACCGGTCCACTGTGAGAACAGAACGTGGAAGATAGCAAGGTAGAAGGGCTCGGCGTTAAAGAGGAAAAACGGAGAAATCCCGATCGCGAACATCAGCAGCACCAAAAACAGATAACTCCGGTTGTCGCCGGGCGTCGGAACACTGTTTAAGATTTTTGAGAGCCAAGCTCCCTTCGATATATTGAGCCCGATGCTCATCATCATCACGAACATGCAGTGCAGTGCCGCCGTCTTGGCAATCACCCACGGGGGGATGTCGGTAGACAGGCCGTTAAAATCATGACGGAACCAGTGTGTGAAGTAGTCATGAGCGAACCAGCAGAGGGTTCCGCCATACAACACAAGCCCCCCGATCCCGAATCGGACAGGGAAGCGATAGAATTCCACGCACAAATACGCAGCCGCGACGAGAAAAAACAATAAAAAGCCAGCGTCAGTCAAGGCCGGGATCCCCCCGGAGACCCATGAAATGCTGCAAAAAACAGCAGGCATCACGAAACCGAGCCACTGCAATTTGGATCGTGGAACGAATAGCAGAGCGGGCAGACTCGTCGGGGCGGCGACTTCCTGTTCGTCTTCGTATTGGTAAGCCGGGATTACGTAGCTCATCTCAACCGTTCTGTACTAAAATGAGGACTGCCGACGACGTCGACAAATGACGCGGTCGCGGAATGTAGACTTCTGTCCTACATACGGCGGCCGAGGCGAGACGTTCTGCTGCTGGGTCTAGAATATACATTCCAGCCGGTTTCGGTACACCACCGATCGGAATTTGCCTCTATCTGATTATATCGACCGATCGCAAGGCCGCCCGCAACCCATTCACCGGATCACCCCGTCGTCGCCAGTCCGCCAAGACCGCCGGCGACGCCGCCTTCATGGCTGCCAGCGTTTCGGGTAGCGTAACGTCTTTGATACAATTGATTAACGCGTCAACGTTGCCTTTGGGGAACACACGGCCGTTGACCCCGTCCTGTAAAATCTCTGCCGACGCGCCGACGGCCGAGCTGCTGATGATCGCGAGTCCGGCCGCTGCCGCTTCATTAATGACTAACGCCCAAGGTTCGTAGTCGCTAGGCAGGACGAGGACGTCCGATAACCGGTACGCGGCACTTACGACCGCCTGATTGTCAACGAATCCTGTCCATTTAATTCGGTCGAGATACTGCCCGGGGACGCGCGCGAGCAGATCTGGTTTCAGCGGGCCGTCCCCGACGATCAATAAATCCCAATCGGGAATCTGATCCGCGACCGCAACGAAGGCGTCGATCAACACATCGACCCGTTTCACGCCGACCAACCGCCCGCTGTACATTAACCGGTGACGACTGGTCGACAGCCCGAATCGCTCTGCAACCGCGGCTACCACAGTAGCCGGGACATCCCGGACCATACCGTAGTCGGGTTCGTACGGAAAATAGAAGATTTTTGCGGGGTCAGCGCCGTATTTCATAAAATACGCCCGTCCCAACGACCCGCACGGCAATACACCCGCGCAGGTGCGGACGACCCAGCCGACGACCAGCTGTTTCAACACCGCCTTCATCCCCCGCGTGACGTCGCCGTTTATATTGCTGTCACCGAACAAAAAGCACGGGACTGCGTGCCGGTGACACCAGCGGATGATCCGCATCCGACCGGCATCGTTGTAGCCCATCATGACCACGAACCGGACGTCGTTCTGCCTCATCCAGCGAATGACTCGACCGCCCCGCCGCCACTCCCGAAACGACCGGTCGAGCCGGCCCTGGTCGAGAGCGGACTCGCCTTTGCCGAACGACACCGGGCCGATCTCAGCAGGCGCGACGAACTCCCAGGTCGAGTTGCTCGTTTCGTGCGTATAAACGCTGAACAGGCGAATTTCCGTGAGCTCTGCCGCAATCCGTCGGTGAAGGTGCAGGCGGTACGGTGTCTGGGAATTGCTGATGATCGCGACCGCCGGCTTCGGTGAAGCGGGTACCCCCGAGCCTTTACCCGAGTCTGAAATGGTTGACGGCACGATATCTTCCATAAGTCGCAGCACCTTACTCCTCTAACCGGGCCACCTGTCAGGCCACTTAGAAACCGTCCGGTTTCTTGCCAGATGACTGGCCACGTTCCGCTCGCGAGTATTGGTTCCCGCCAATTTTGCTTAGGACTAAGTTACATGGAATCTACGTGCTTGACCCCCTTAAGTCACTGATGCGAGTCACTATGGCACCGGCGAACGCAAAATTAATGATATTGCTTCATTTTCGTCCGCAGAGAATATCTTATGTGCGTCATCGGGCTTTGATTCGACCGGGTGGCCCGGCGGGAACACAGTTTTCGGTTCAGTCTTTGTGTATCGATCTAATGTTTTTTCACTCGATGGTTTAATATCCAACAACATGATAGACAAATACTTCGATAGTAATGCACCCGGGGGGGCGGGGGGTGTCTTTTCTTCATGCTGTATGCGACATTTGTGAAAATTCTCCACGTGATTTCTTCGTTCGATCTGGCGCACGGCGGTCCTCCCCGGATCGCGTTACGCCTGGCCGCGGGAGCAGCGGCACAGGGGCATTGCGTCACAATCGCCGCTTATTCCGCGCCCGAACAAGCCGAGCCGGCAATCGTCGAAGATCGCAAATCGGTCCCCGGGGCCGACCTGGTTCAACGCATCGAATTCGCGGCACCAACTCGGTTCGAACGCGCCCTGGGTTTCCGCGCCCGCCGTGAGCTAGACAGGATTGTTCCGGAGTTCGATATCGTCCATACCCATGACGTCTGGAGCGGAATCAGCCGACACGCGATGTCGCTGGCAGTTAAGCACGGCGTCGGATTCGTTCTGCTCCCCAATGGCATGCTCGACCCGTGGAGCCTGCAACAGAAAAAACTCAAAAAAAAGCTGATGCTCGCCAGCGGGTACCGGCGAACGCTGAACCGCGCCCTGTTCATTCACACCGGAAATCTCGACGAAAAACGCGGCGTCGAACAGATGGGGCTTTCGGCCCCCATCGAGATCATTCCCAACGGTATTTATCCACAGGAATTCGACCCGCTTCCCGCACCGGGATTGTTCTTCGCCGCTCAACCGGCACTCGCCGGAAAGCGATTCATCCTTTTCCTCAGCCGGTTGCACTACAAAAAAGGCCTCGACTATCTAGCCGCGGCATTCATCGCGATCGCGCCGAAGCACCCCGACGTCCATCTGGTCGTCGCCGGCCCGGAGGAAGGCGCGGGTGACGAGTTCCGACAGACGATCCGCGACGCCGGGCTCGCAGACCGAGTCCACGTCGTCGGACCGACTTTTAGTAAGGACCGGTTCAACAGCATGATCGACTCGGCCTGCTTCTGTCTGCCGAGCCGTCAGGAAGGTTTCAGCATCGCGATCTTGGAAGCGATGGCGTGCGGGAAGCCCGTGGTCATCAGCACCGCCTGTCACTTCCCGGAAGTCGGGACCGAAGGCGCTGGTGAAGTCGTCACGCTCGAAGCGCCTAAGGTGGCCGGCGCATTGGACAAGCTGTTGTCGAACCCCGACTTGGCCCGGCAAATGGGCGAGACCGGTCGGCGGCTGGTGATGGAACGATTCACCTGGCCCCGGGTGTCGCAGGTGCTGACCGACGCTTACGAAAAATATCTGTCGGAAAAACCGAACCGCGTGCGCATCGCCTCGAGCAAAAAATAAAATTCGGTCGTCCGCCCCCGCGAACCATCACCCGCCCGCGTCTTCCTGCGTCTGGTTGTCCGGTTTCCACTTGTAAAACAGCTTCGCGATCTGGCTCGACAGCTGCGTCAGCATCTGGTTGTGCATCGCCGTCGCTTTGGTGCTGTTGGTCGCGTCATAATCGATCTTGTTCGCAAGTTCCTTCCCGTCAGGCGGACTGGCGGGCCAGAGCGTCTCCCCCGTGGTCGTGTCGACGATCCGCACGCGGGCGGTCGCCTGGGCGTGGACTGCCGTCTGGGAAATGTCGGCCGTCACCGCGGATTCGATTAAATCGACATAAATCACCTGCTTGGCCCCGACCGACTTCCCGATGTCGGTCACGAACAGCGCGTGATACTTCTTCGGATCCACCTCACGCAACCGCGCGACCTTGTCCGGGTCGATGATTTCCATCTTGCCCTGCGTCTTGAGCTCTTCGCAGACCTGCTGCGCGATCTGGTCGGCGTCGAGCTGGACGTCACCCGGGCTTCGGAGATTTTCCACCAGCACCAGCGTCGGGGCCTTCGGGGGTTCGTACTGCGCGGGGATCGGCGGGTCGCCGTATACGCCGTGGATGACTGTCCCAACTGCCGAGCACCCGCCGAGCATCGCCACCATCGCCAACCCCAGCGTCGGCAGAACAATTCGCGTCGTGATTTGCATCTTTGACCTTAACAATTTTGCAGCAAAATGAACGGTTCACCGTCGGGCCCGACCGACGATCAAACCGGGTCGTCCAGATGGCGGTAAAACCGCTTGGCGACTTCGGCCGCGAATGCGTCGATGGTCCCCTGTGAAATCTTGTAGTCGGTCCCGACCGGGAGCCCTTCCTTCGGGCTGTCCTTCGGGAAAATGACCTCGATGTCGTTCTCGGAAAACACTTGCTTCGCCGTGCCGTCTTTCATCTCCAGCACTTTCACGTTCCCCTTCATGTTGCCGCGGTAAAGCTCGACCGCTTCGGACCGTGTCTCGAATCCGGTTACCTCGACGTAGATCAAGCGGGTCGCGTCGAACTTCGAAGCCGTCGTCGTAAGCGGTTCGGTTTGAATCTCCGGGTGGTCTTCCTGGTACCGGATGACTGTCGCGGCCCGGACCGGGAATGTCGTTCCTTCCAGGGCCGCGGGTTTGTCCTTCTGCTCCACTTCGATCAGCTTGCCCTGCAGGCCCGCGCAAGTCGAGATCTGCAAATCAGGGTTGTCGAGCTTAATGCCCGGGTCGACCCAGATCATGACGACGGTCGGTTGATTCGGGAGCCCTTTATAGGCCGCGTCGGTGTACTGCGGCACCGCCTGAGCGACCACGCCACCCATTGCACCGAGCGTTTGACACCCGTTCAACAACGGCAGACTCGAGATTAATCCACCGGCCAGAACCCCGCGCACGAGCGGCCAAGCAAAACGCCACATAACGCCTCGTTTCAAAAAAATCGAACACTCGCACTTCGCGGGCCCGCAGCAGTCTGGATCGCGATATGCTGAACAAAACTGTTGCTGGATTCTGCCGACTACGCCCGCCGCACTCACCGCCAACCGTCAATCCCGTGCAGATGAATGTAGATCTTCCACGCCCAGCCGAACACCGCCATGACCAGTATGGGAATCAGGTAATACCGCTCGGGCACTAAAGACAGCAGCTTGTGAACCGGCCGGCCGGTGGTCGCCACATAGGCACTTGTCCAGAACGTCATCCCGCATGCTACGGCAAGCAGAAATCCCATCGGCTGGACATAAAAACTAGCAGGGACATTTCCATGGGCGAACCAGGCGAAGCTGGTCGTCATCCCACAGGCGGGGCATGGTAACCCGGTGCGCAGGAGGAATCCACATTCGGAAAGCCCCAGCTGCCGGTGCGTCCCGAACCCCCCGCGGCTCGGTGTCAACTGGAACGCGGTGACCAACAAACCCAGACACGCCGCGGCAATCGCACCGGCGAAAAAGCGCCCCGCCTTGGACAGCCGAACGTGACCGCCTCGGCGGTAATAAATCGCAGGCACAGTGGTCATGTCGAGATCAGTCTATCGTCGGAAAGCGAATGTAAAATCGCCGGCTCAGAAATTTCAGTTGACTATGGCGGTCTTATTGACAAGACCCGATCAGAAGTCTTACTCTGCGGCTTGTCTTTTACGGTACATCTATTCAGTCGCCGTCAGGGTGCCGGTTCTGCAAAATTTCGCCATTCCGCTGCCCATTCGGTCCGGATATATGTCCATCGGCTGAACTCATTCCAAACGACCTTCCTTGGCTTTTGAGCGCAGTATTTTGTAGTAATAAAGCTTGCCCCGTTACGACCACGGGAAAGCCTTTCTAGAAAGTAGTTGGGCATATGCGGGTGTTTATGCTCGGGTGGGAATTCCCCCCCTTCATCAGCGGTGGACTCGGGACCGCCTGCTACGGCCTGACCAAGGCTATGAGCGCGATCGGTACCGACGTGATCTTCGTGCTGCCGCGCCCCGTGTCGTCGCCGTTCTCCAGCCAGAACCAATCGAACAACCCGGGGCCCGCCCCGCAGCTCGCCCCGTCGGGCACCGAATTCCATCTCGACGAATTCGAGCACGTGACCTTCCGCACGGTCAACGCGCAGATGACCGACCCGTACGTCCGGCCCGAATCGTACGTGAAGACCAACCCGAAGCTGATCGACGAAACCGACCCGGTCCACACCATCCCGGTGTCGTCCGATCAGGAATCCGGATCGATCCCTATCCCCGGCGCGGTCCTCCCGCACGGCCCCAACGGGGACTACAACGGCGACCTCTTCGCCGAAGTCCAGCGGTACGCCGCTCTGGCCGCCGAAATCGCCCGCGGTGAAACCTTCGACGTCGTCCACGCCCACGACTGGATGACCTTCCCCGCGGCGCTCGCGGTCGCCGGCATCAAGGGCGTGCCGCTGGTCGTTCACGTACACAGCACCGAGTTCGATCGCAGCGGCCTCCACGTCGACCAGCGGATCTACGACATCGAACGCCGCGGCATGCACGCGGCCATGAAGGTGATCGCCGTCAGCTATCTGACCAAGAACCTGATCACCCACCACTACGGCATCGACCCGGGTAAGGTCGAAGTCGTCTACAACGCCATCGAAACCAACGGCGGGAACGCCCCGTTCGACGCCGAGCAATATTCCATCCACAAGGACGAAAAGATCGTCCTGTTCCTGGGCCGCATCACCATGCAAAAAGGCCCGGAGTATTTCCTCGCCGCCGCCAAGCGCGTGCTCGACGTGATGGACAACGTCAAGTTCGTCATGGCCGGCAGCGGTGACATGATCCGCCGGACCATCGAGCTTGCCGCGAGCATGGGCATCGGGCACAAGGTGCTGTTCACCGGTTTCCTGCGCGGCCCCGATGTCGAAAAAGTGTTCAAGATGGCCGACCTGTACGTCATGCCCAGCGTCAGCGAGCCATTCGGCATCGCCCCGCTGGAAGCGATGAGCCACGACGTCCCGGTCATCATTTCCAAGCAGTCAGGCGTCAGCGAAGTGCTCGCCCACGCGCTCAAGGTCGACTTCTGGGACATCAACGAGATGGCCAACAAGATCGTCGCCGTGCTACGCCACCCCCCGCTGGCCAGCACGCTCCGGCACCACGGCAACTTCGAGGTCAAACGCCTCAGCTGGAACGACGCCGCCAAAGCCTGCATGACCGTCTACCAGCAGGCGATGTACGGCATGAACGGGCATTGATTCGTGCTTTGTGCTCCCGCAGCATCTCTTTGAGGACGATTAGCTCATGAGACGGCGAACGAATTTGCTGGTTTCGATTTTTGTTCCTTATCTTCTCGCCTTTTCAGCGGCTGCAACCCCGACGCTCTCCACCACGGCCGACGGTCGGTCGGCAAAACAGTGGTTGACCGATGCTGCGTCGTGCGCTGGCGAAATTCCTTCCTCAGAGGAAGTCGGCGTTGTTAGCCTGATGAACTCTATCGCTCAATGCCAAGCCGCCCACGGCGACATAGCCGGCGCGGGGCGAACAATCGATTGGATGGAAAAGCGAGTCAACACCGAGAATGGGACGTTCGGTCAAGACACGGACGTGATAACCACCCTGTCTGCCGAAATCAGTGCAGGAAGAATCGCTCAGGCGCAAAAAAGCATCAATGCGTTCTCCGGAGTCAATAATCCAACAGCGAGCTACAAGCTGGCGATGTGTTCGACGGCCCTGACGCGGCTTGGTCATGTCGACGCGGCGCTTACCGCCGTCACGAACGGAAATCCCGCTAACACGAATATCAGAAGCTTCGGGCAAATCGCGTGGGCAGCGTATGCTTCGAAGCACGTCGCCGACGGTGACAAGGTCATGACGATGGCACTGCGCGCCGCACCGGCAGCGTCGGCAATTGATAAAGGAATCGATGCATACGCTCTTGCCCGCATCCTGGCCGCGCGAGAACAATGGGCCGAGGCTTTCGCAATCGCTTCTCAGATCCGAAGCCCTTATAAGTCAGAGCCCTACTGGGCCGACCTGATTCTGCTGGCGTCGGATAGCGGAAAACAAAAGTCGGTCAAAACAGTCGCCGGACTTGTTATGACACAATGGAAAAAGCAGCCGCCGTCTTCTGTCGAGGCTGGAGCTAAAATCGTCGTCGCGTTGGCTGAGGCGAAAGCAATTCCTGAGGCAAAGGCTGCCCTCGAAGTCCTAAAAACATCATCCGTCAACGCGTCGCCTCGTGCGGTCCAACTGAAACAGGTCGAGGCCGAGTTGGACGTGTGGGCCGGCGACTTCTCTGCAGCTACGGCGTTGTTAGCCGAGTTCAGTAAAGTGCGTGCAGGTCAGTGGGATACCTGGCAGGGCAATTTCTACTGGGGCATGACACGCGCTTACGCCGCTGTCGACGATGACGTAAACGCCCGGGCCATGGCTGCAAAGGCAGCGGGTGTCCGTCAATTTGCAATGTTGGATTCGATCGAATGCACGGCCCGGACGGGTCACCCGGGTGACGCAGACGCCGCGTACCGACAGTTCCGTGGTGACATTGCGTACACGGCTGTGTCTCGTCTCGCCGCCGGCTGGGCGCAGGCGAAAGACACTAAGGGGATCAAAGCCTGGCTCGACAGCCTAGACTCGCCTCTTAAAAAAATGGTCGCGGAGATGGGTGTCGTCGAAGGACTGTTGCACGTGCATCTTCGCGATCCGTTCGATTCACCGACGTGGCGTTCCAGCATGATTTGAAGTTTTGTCAATACAACAGGGCGTGATCAATTGCGTTCAGAACCGTTGAAATGTCATCGTCGTAAGCTTACGAGACTACTGCCGTGCTCGGCCAAAATTCACAGCGCCGCTTATCAGCATTCCGTGCACCGTATAAACCTAGATTACCGAGTTTCAAAAATCCGGCATCTGTAGCGCCGGTCTGCCGCGCGCAGGTCTAAATCCGATTCGACATAACCAACAGGCCTCGGGGAGCAGATGTCAGATCCGAATTCCGAGTTGCCGTTTTTGGAACCGCTGTCCTTAAGCTACCAGGACCCCGGATCTGTCCCACGGCCGCCGGGGATCTTCATAGCACTGGGTGTGGTCAGCTTAATTGCCCCCTGGCTGTCCTGGCTCGCCAACGCCACCGGGATTTTCATTGTCATTGGTTTGTATGTCGCGACGCTGGCCGGACCGTCCTCCGCGGGCAGGCCGGTGTTCGCACAACCGCCGTCGCCGCTGGTGCCGTACCACGGCGACTACGCGCCGGCTGGTGGGATGAATCGGTCGCAACGCGCGGTCGTCATTCGACTGCTGCAAGCTGACGGAAAGCGCTCGCCCGACCGCGTCGCGATGTGGGACCGCATCTTGGCCGAGGCCGGCATGACCGCGTTCGGGTCCGAGCCGTCGGCGCTGACCACGCTCGGTCAGACGACCCCACCAAACGGCCCGCCGGTCGACGTGCTGACCCTCCCGGCTGGTGTGATCACCGTCGCCAACGATCGCGCGTCGTTTCGACCCGTCAACGGCTCGCCGACCATCGAGGTGCTCGGAAATCTCGTTCGAACCTCGGCCGGTACGGCATTCAATGCGACCTGCGTCGACCAGACGATGGACCAGATCCACGCTTCGGTGCCCGGCCTGAACGCGCTGCAGGCGCGCGTGCTCGCGGATCGATTGCGCGGCCTGTCTGTGCCGGCAGGGTCGCTGCCGTGGATAACCCCGGCGGCGACGCCCGGACGCGTCTCGCAGGTGCCGTCCGTGTCACCCCTGCCTGATGGCGCCGGCACCGTCACGATGCAAACGTCGACCGCGCCTTACCTGCAGTACCTGCTGCCCACCGGCGCGGTTACATCCGTTCAGCCGGTCATCCCGCCACCGCCAACAGCATCGAGGCGACCGCGGGTGGAGATTGATTCGTCACTGATCTTCGGCTCGCTGGCCGAATACATCGTCTCGGCCGGGGCATCGGTGCTGCTGCTGATCGCCGGCATCTTCGCGTTAAAACAGAACGGCTTTTCACTCCGGCTCTACGGGTTTTACGTGCTGCTGAAAGTGCCGCTGGTGCTCATCAACCTGACGCTGGGCGTCGCGACGGCGACTCAATTATCCAACGCGTCGTTCGTTACCGTGATCGTCCAGGCGTTGGGCACCTGCGTGCAGGCGGCGATGCCGTTGGCGGTCCTCCTTGTAGCCGGTTCGTTCGAGGTTCGACGATATTTCGAAAGCCGCGGGAGGGTCGGCACTTTGTTTTTTTCGGGGCAAAAACAGCTGGCCGCGTGCCTTTCACCGGACCGCTGGTCCCGGCCCGTCGCGGTCATTGCCGGGGTGTGGGGCTTGCTCTTGATTGTCGGCTGCGTGTTCGACCCGCGATGGACCAGCCCGGCTTGGTGCGTCGGCATCGCCTCGGGACTATTGGTGACTGTTTATGCGACGATCACGCTGCTAAGGCGGCGGCAAGCCGTCGCTGCTTTATTAATACTCTTGAGCCTCGCGCTGCTGTGTCGGTCGTCTGCGGCCACGCCGCCGGCGAATCCCACCGCTGAACAACTGCTCGACGCAGCCAAAGCCGCGCCGGTCGCGAAACGGCAGGACGCATTCTTCGCCCTGATCGACCGAAGTGACGCACTGGTTCCCCTGATGAAATTCGTGACCGACGAACCCGACCCGGACCTGCAAAACGCGGCCCTGTACCCACTGCTGACTAACCTGCCCAACGTCGGTGACGCGATGCCCCCCGCGGCCGTCGAGTCAGCGAACGCTCTGGTGCCGGTGCTGATCAAGATGGTCGGGCAGTCGGAGCCTCCGCAATATTCGATCCAGATGCTAACGCGAATTGCCTCGAACGAGCAGCTGCTGCCGACCCTGCGACAGTGGCTCGCAAGCAACGCCCGCGTGTCTGGTGAAAGTGTAGATTCCCACCACCGCCGGCTGGCGATGGAACTTCTGCACGATCTAAAACCGCGAAGTGCCGAGGTGTTGCAGCTGATGGCCGACCAAGTCGACGAACCGGATTTCCGCGAGCAGGTATTGAACTCTCTAAACACCGCCGGCGCGGACGGCGAGCCGTTGCTGGTGAAAATCCTTCGCGAGGATCACTCGGCACGCGTTCGTTCAGCGGCCGTCTCCGCGCTGGCAAGCCCCGACCGGCCCGGTCATCGTCGCCCACTGAGTGCCGACGCGATTATCGCGTTACAAAAGGTCGCAGCGGCCGATGCCGACCAAAGTGTTCGCAAGGCCGCCGATCTCGCGTTGTCGACTACGGCTGGATCCGATGCCGGGCCGGGCGGCGCGGACGTCGCCGCGCTGGTGCAGGGCTTGCGCAATCCGACCCGGCGGCCCGAGCTGACCGAACTTCTGCTGCAAACCGATCCCCGCAAGACGGTGCCGGCGCTGACGGCCCTACTGACCGACGCCGACGCCGGCGTTCGCAACGCCGCCGAGCGAGCGATGGTCTGCCAGGACTACGACCGATACCAATGCCCGTTCCCCGCGGCACTGATCGACGCGGAGTTGAATGAGCCGGACTCGCAATTGCGTCAGGATGCGTTGACGCTGATCAGAAGCACGCCGAGTGCCGCGACGTGGACCGGCGCGGTCACGCGACAGAAACTGGAAGAGCTGCTCTATCACGAACCCGTCCCGCCGGTATCGACGCCGTACGCCGACGTCGACCCGACGACCGGGCAACCCGCGAGCGGTTCGACGGTCGGTTCGCTGCTTCCCAAGATATTTTCCGGTATTGAAGCAATGATCCGGCTTAGCGTCTGGCCGCTGATTGGCCTGCTCTGCCTCGGCTCGTTGGCGAGTCGGTCAGCGACACGCGATCCTGTTTAATGTGCGCTTCGAACAGAAGATCGTTTCTCAAGACGCCGGTCTTTGGAGATGTCAAACCGCTATCGAGATATCAGTACCCGTTCCAGCATCGGGTTGACCGCGAATGCATCTTCGGTGTTCCACGCGACCCATCTCTTTTCTATCTCGTCGGCTGAATTGTGCTGAATGTCCGGCTTTGCAGGCATCGGCTGTTTAGGATTGATGACGCCCCAGCTGTCGGAATCAGTGCCGTGCGTGGCCTTGTAGCTCCAGATCGTCCAGTGGATGCCGGCGGCTGAAAACTTCTTCACGGCTGCGTCCCAGGCTTTTTCCTGTGCCATCATATTGAACTCGCCGACGTACACCGGCACGTTCCATGACCGATGATTTTCCACGTCTTTCAGCACGTTCTCGACGCTCGCGAGTTGCTTGTTCAGGTTGTTCCAGTCCCACTCATAACTGTGGGCCTGATACACGACATTGGTCCAGCCGAACTTTTCCGGAGGGGGCAGAACATTCAATTCCCAGCCCAGGTATTTGCCGTCGACCTGCCCGCCCCAGCAGCCTTCGACCGTGATCATGTGCTGCGGATCGGCACGGCGAACCGTTTTGTAAAACCGGTCATAGACGGCCCAGAGTTGATCGAGGCCAGGCGCGCCGATCGGTTCGTTCAGAAGGTCGTACGCCGCCACTGCGGGGTTGCCGGCGAAGTGTTTTGCGACGCGGTTCCAAATATTGTTGGCCCGGTCCTGCTCGGAAGGATTCACCCAGAACGAAGGTTGTTTGCGGACCCGGCCGGTGGTGTCGCTACCGCACTGCCCGCCGGGGACGCCGTGCAGATCGAGGATCGTGTAGATGCCGTGCCGCCAGGCGTGCTCGACGACCCAGTCGAGGCGGGCGAACGCATCCACGCGCCAGGTCCCGTCCTCGGATTCGACATTGCGATACCAGAACGGGAGGCGGACGACGTTCACGTGCAGACGGTTGAGCTGTTCGAAATCGGCATCGGTGATCCAGTTCTTTTCGTACACGTCCAGCAGTCGGTCGGCGCGTGTTTCGCCGAAACGTCGGATAAGGGTTTCGCGGACCGAGAAGTCGTCTTTCAGCCCCGACGTATCCATCGGGCACATCCAGGATTCGAACAATAGATACCCGCCGAGGTTGGCTCCTCTAAGAAGGACGGTCGTTCCTGCGCCGTGCCGGTCGCGGATCTCCCGGCCGTTGGTTCGTAGAAACGGGTCGGCAGCCGAACAAGGTGCCGCGAGAGCGAATACTGCGAGAAGAGTAAATACAACCGAGCGGGTCATGCTTGTCATCGGCTCAGGCCTGTGCTTCGGCTATTTCGGCGGCGCGCGGGTGGTTGCAGGTCTGGTCGCCGCAGCCTTTATGGTCCCCGCCGATCCCCATGGCCTGCAGGTCGCAGGCGAACATGCGATAGACCAGGTCGGCCGGGAGACGCTCGGGGACGTCGTGATAGTGCATCGTCGAATTCAGACAGGCAATGCGGTCGGCGATTGCCGATACCGCGCGCAGGTCGTGACTGACGATGACAACGGTGAGCCCGAGTTCTGCTTTTAATGCTTGAAGGAATTCGATGAACCGGGCCTGGTTGAGCCGGTCGACGCCGGTAGTCGGTTCGTCGAGAATCAGGATCTTGGGCCGCGGCGCGAGCGCCCGGGCAATGAGCACCCGTTGCAACTGCCCGCCGGATAGTTGCCCGATCGGTTTACTGGCCAAGTCGGCTACCCCGACACGTTCGAGAAGACTGTCGGCGAATTCGACGTCTTCCCGGCCAGCGGTACGCATGAAACCAGTCTTACCAGCGAGCCCCAACTGAACGGTCTGGCGGACGGTCAGGGGAAATCGTTCAGGCCGGGCCGGGCTTTGCGGCAGGTAACCGATCAGGTTGCCTTTACGGACCGCCTGCGTGGGTGTCAGGCCGTCGACGGTGATCGAACCGCGAGTCGGGGTCAACAGACCGATGAGCAGTTTCACGAGCGTGGTCTTGCCCCCGCCGTTGGGCCCGATGAGGCCGACCGTGGTGCCGCGGTCGACCTGGAAGTTTACCTGATTAAGCGCGAGCGGCGACGACCGCGACGCTTCAGGGTATTTGAAGTCAAGGTTGGTGATGTTGACGATGCTCTGCACCACAATCGTCGATCATACACGAGACGGGCTGAACGCGGGCGGGGGAGACTGCGGGCGATAAAAATGAAAAAATTTCTTCGGATTCAGTTTCAGGGCAATTGGGTGCACTCAGTTTTTGCACATATCGCCGCATAAAATGAGGCCGATCTGCCTTAAGAAAGTCGACGTTATCGGCCTTCCGACAGGCACGCCTGATAACGCGTGGATAACTTGGCGGCGCCTCTCGCGGGGGCGTTCAAGGTTCGGCGGTCTGCCGACCCCGACCCGGCCTGGCGACCGACCGCTGCCGCGGGATGAGAAGTTCACGTTTGGTTCAACATTCCGGATTGCACAGGTTATGCACAAGGAATGTCTGATAATGTCGACTGTAAGTTGTTTCCAATGAACAATTTTCGATCATCGCGCAGAAGTTATCCACATTGCGCCAAGCATCATCACCACTGCTACTACCTTTAAAGTTTATGTATAAGAACAGAGGGAGTAGACTAAAGGGGTCGGCAAGATTGAGGGAACACGAAACCCAGTTCAGGGCTTAACGCCCGGTGTTGGAATCGTGTACCTTTGCCGGTCGATGGTCGTCTGCCGGACGGGGCGGACGCAGACGGAACTGTTGCTCGAAAGGCACGTGACATGAAAGTGATTTGCAACCGGGGTGCGCTGCTGGACGCTTTGCAGGTGGCCAGCACCGTGGTTCAGGCCCGCACACCCAAGCCGGTGCTGCAATGCGTGAAGTTGACCGCCGCCGACGACAAGCTGACGATCGCCGCGACGGACATGGAAGTCGCGATTCGGTACAGCGACAGCCAAGTCCAGATCGAACAGCCGGGCGAGACGCTGGTGCCTGCCGACAAGTTCCGGGACATCGTCCGCGAGAGCGTCGACGACACGCTGGCGATCGAAGTCGGCGAGGAAAAGGACTCGGTCGGCGGGACGTTCGCGAACATCCGCGGGCAGGACTCGCATTTCAAGATCTTTACCCAGAAGAGTGCCGATTTTCCTCCGATCCCGGACTTCGAAGGCGAACCGGATTTCGAACTGCCGGCCGGGCACGTCAAGCAGCTGATCGGGCAGACCATGTTTGCCGCGGCAAGGGAAGTGGGCCGGTATAATTTCAACGGCGTCTTGACCACGGCGATGGGCAAGAAGATATCCTTCGTCGCCACCGACGGCCGCCGCCTCGCGATGGCCAAGGGGGACCTCGCCACCGACCGGCTGCCCAAGGACGGTGCGAAGATCATCATCCCGACCAAGGCCCTGAACCTGATTGATAAATTGATCGACGACCCCGAGGAAATGGTCGGGTTCCAGTTCCGCGAAAACCGGGTGATCTTCCACACCAGCAGCGCGACCCTGACCAGCAACCTGATCGAAGGATCGTTCCCGCCGTATGACGACGTGATCCCCAAGGACACCGATAAAAAGATGACCGCCGCGACGGCTGATTTTCTGTCGGCGATCAAGCGGGCAGCGCTATTGACCACCGAGGAAAGCCGTGGCGTGAAGATGCACTTTTCGAAAAAAGGCCTGGTCCTGACCAGCCGGTCCCCCGAGGCCGGCGAGGCGACGGTGAACTTCGCCTGCAAGTACGACGGGACCGACATCGAGATCGGCTTCAACCCCGCGTTCCTGGTCGAAGCGCTGCGCGTCGTCGACAGCGACGAGGTTTCACTGGAGATGACTGCCCCGAATCGCCCGGGTTTGCTGCGGGGCGGGGCGAATTTTCTTTACGTGATTATGCCGGTGAATTTGCAGTAGGAGCCCGGCGCGTCGACGGAACGCCCGGTCTGCCGCCGGCAAGCCCGGCCCTCTGGGCCGCCGCTAAACGTATTCAACACTTGGATATGGTTCTTGCGTATCACGTCATTGTCGCGGCTTATGGGTTTTGGCTGCCGAATGACGAACGCGGATCCTGGTCGGATTTTGTGCGACGGTGGGAATTGCTCCGGTACGGGGAAGCGACAAAAATCGATGTTCGGCACTCGGTCGCGCGCAAATCGTTTGATTGGTCTAAACGCGCGGCTGCCCGTGCAGCTTTAATGTATCCGGCGGTAGAGTTTACAGGGCTTCAGGCTTTGTCCATCGCGGCGGGCTTCGCCGATGGAGTCCGGCGATCCAATTATCAGATTCTCGCTTGTGCAATCCTGCCGGATCCCACGCATCTGGTGATCGCCCGCCATTCATATCTGATCGAGCAGGTGACGAATCGATTAAAAGGCGCGGCCACGCGGGAACTTGCGGTAAAAGGTCGTCACCCATTAGCTGGCCACGTGACAAAGGATGGCAAGACGCCGTCACCGTGGGCCCAGGGGTTGTGGAAGGTATATTTGAACTCAATGAACGACGTCGACCGCGCGATTGATTACGTAGAAAGAAATCCTGGGAAAGAGCAAAAGCGGCGACAGTCCTGGTCCTTCGTCACACCGTACGAAATGAGGAAGAATTCATAATTCGACGACAATGTTTAGCGGCGGCCCGGAGGGCCGGGCTCTTCTCGCGACCACCACCATGAAACGCTCCTCACAGATCGATTCCGAACTCGCCCGCCTCGCGCGGTTTAAGCACCAGACGCTTCCCTCGGGCTTACCGCTCGGGCCGGAGCTTATCGGGTTCTTCAAGCAATCTGTTGCCAAAAGACAGACCAAGCTGGTGAAGATTGCCGAGTGCTGGCAGGTCCTGGTGCCGTCCACTTTGATTGATCATTGCGCCCTTGAAAGTCTGACCCGCGGTTCGTTGACGGTGCTCGTCGATAGCGCTTCGCATCTGTACGAGTTGAAACAGCTGCTGCTTGCGGGGTTACAGGACCAGTTGCTGTTAGCGTGCAAGTCGACGGGGCTGAAAAAAATAACGCTCAGGCCCGGCAGGTGGTATGATGCACAGTCGGAGACCAAAAGACCGAAGTTCGACTGAACCGCCTTCCGCTCCGGGAACGATTATCCTGCGGCAAAACCTGAGGCCTGCTTTTTTGCTTGCGGGTTCGCGGCCGCACGCGATATTCTTCTGACTGCGGCTAACCATTGCCGATGCGACCTGTCTACTCGAACAACCCCCGGTACATCATGGGTCGGCCGGATTTGCCGTGGTCTCTCTTCGGTCGTGGAGTTGCTGGATGAGCCGTTTGCCGGGTAACACCGAGAAATACTTCCGCCGCCTGGGGGTCTACGTCTGGGCCGAGCGCCGGCTGATGGTTCTGTCGACCACGTTCGGCGTCATCGGGTTGTGCCTTCCGTTCGCCTACCCCCGGTTGATTCAACTCGTGATCGATCACGTGATCATCGGCAAGACCCGCGCGGGCCTCGCCCTCACTCAGCAACAGCGCGGCGATGAGTTGATGCTGTATAGCATCCTCGCCGGGGTGACCGCCCTGGCTTGGACCGTCGTCGGGTATGCCAAGGGTCATTTCACCCTGCAACTCGGCAACCACATCGTCACCCGCCTTCGGCACGACCTGTTCGAGCACTTTCAGAAACTGTCGCTGCAATTTTATGCCAAGGAACGAACCGGCGGGATCGTCTGGCGGTTGATCCAGGAAGTGAACGGCGTCGCCAACATCATTTACGCCGGCGTGCTACTGCTGGCATTCGACCTGGTTCAGTTGGCGATCGCGACGGTTCTGCTGGTCTTGATTTCATGGAAGCTCGCGGTGGCGGTGCTTTGCCTGCTGCCGTTCTACGGGTTGACGTTGTATATGATGAACCCGAGGGTGCGGGCCGCCAGCGACGCGGTCAGCCGGCACATCAGTCAGATCAGCGCCAACGTGCAGGAACAGTTCGCCGCCATCGCATTGGTCAAAACCTACGCCGCCGAGGACCGGGAAATCGCGCGGTTCATGGACGACAACCAGAAGCAGCTCGGCTTTATTCTGAAACAGAGCCACCTGGGGCACCTCATGGGTGCCGCCAGCGAGGGCGTCATCCACCTCGGGACGACCGTCATCATCGGTTTCGGAGGGTGGCTCGCGTTCCACAAGAACGCGTTGACCGTCGGTGAGTTCACAGCGTTTCTCGGGTATGTCGGCATCATGTACGGCCCGGTCCGCCGGTTCGCCGACCTGAACATGGTCTATCAGAACAGCCTGGCATCGGTCCGGCGGGTGTTCCGGGTATTCGACATCCGGCCCAAGATTATCGACAAGGCAGACTGCATCAACCGCGTTCCGTTGCGGGGCGAAGTGGTCTACGACCACGTGTTTTTCCGGTACACCGACGACAGCGACGAAAGCCGGATCCGCCTCGACGACGACGAACCTTCGGATTCGCCGTTCAAGGCCGGTGACAAGCACGCGGCCGCCCCGCCCTACATTCTGAGCGGAGTCGACCTGCGCATTCGGGCCGGCGAACGGGTCGCGTTGGTCGGGCCGTCCGGGTCGGGCAAGACGACGCTCGCGTCGTTGCTGCCCCGTTTGTACGACGTTCATGAGGGAACCATCACGGTCGACGGGGTCGACATTCGAGACTACTCCTTGAAATCGTTGCGGGCCGCGATCGGTGTGGTGCAGCAGGATTCGTTTCTGTTCAGCGGGACGATCCGCGACAACATTCTGTACGGAAAGCCCGACGCCGACGACGCCGAGATCGTCGCCGCCGCCAAGGGCGCTAACGCCCATAGCTTTATCACCGCCTTGCCGGAGGGGTATGAAACCGTCTTGGGCGAACGCGGCGTAAATTTGTCGGGCGGGCAACGGCAGCGGCTCAGCATCGCCCGCGCGATTTTGAAGAACCCCCGCATTCTGATTCTCGACGAAGCGACCAGCGCGCTGGACGCCGAAAGCGAAGCCCTCGTGCAACAGGCATTGGACCGGTTGATGCAGGGACGAACGAGCCTGATCATCGCCCACCGGTTGAGCACCGTTCGCAATGCCGACCGCATCCTGGCGATCGAGAACGGTCAGATCGTTGAAGCCGGTGCGCACGACGAACTGCTCGCCCGCAACGGGCTGTACGCGAAGCTGGTTCGCCAGCAATTCGGCGCGGCCAGAGAAAGCCAAGTCCGTGAGCCGGCACTGGTCGGCAATTAGACTTGGTTTGGGCCGAAGATTTCAACAAGCGAATTTGGCATGTCCGTACGAATTACCGCCGTCGGAACTAATCCACAGTAAAACCTGATTGTTGGCGGCTTGTGGAGAACGTCTCTAGGCGGCGTGCGTGGTCGTCGCCACAAACTGGGGCGACGCCGACAGCAGTTCGGCGACGGCGATTCGGTCCCGGCCGGCTTCTTTCGCCCGGTACAATGCTTTGTCGGCCGACGCGACCAATTGATCGGCGCTGGAAATTCCGCCGGTGCTGATCGCGCCGATTCCGACCGACATGCGGACGCCCGCCTCGCGACGGAGGATCGCCGCCGATGCGGTGAAGAACTCCTCGCGGATGCGCTGCACGACGGTGGTCGCCTCGGCGATCTGGGCGCGGGGCAGCAGCAGCACGAATTCGTCCCCGCCGTACCGGGCGGCGACGTCCATCCGGCGGAGGTTCGCGGCGATCACCTTCCCCGCGGCGACCAGCAACTGGTCCCCCACCTGGTGACCGAACGTGTCGTTCAATTGCTTGTACGCGTCCAGGTCGATCATCACGCAGGCAAGGTCTGTGTTGTACCGGTGCGCCTCGGCGAACATCTGCTCGAGCACCGTGCTGAAGTGCCGGCGATTGTGAAGGCTCGTCAACGGGTCAGTCGCGGCCATCTGCTCGACTCGTTGCAGCGATTCCTGCAGCTGGCCGTTCTTGAACTGCAACTCGATCATCGCCCGCTCGACCTGCTGGCGGAGCTGCTCGTTTTCGTGCTTCATCTTGGCCATGGTCAGATTCTTCTCGACCACGAGCGGGATCGTGAACAGGTAGTCGCCGATCTTGACGACGTAGTCAGTCGCGCCCCGGCGGATGGCCTCGGCGGCGATTTGTCCGACGTTTTCACCGGTCACCAGAATCACCGGCGTCGAACACTTGCCCCGGATCTCGTCCAGCAGATCCATCCCGCAGGCGTCCGGCAAGTTGTAGTCGGTCAGGATCAGATCGAACGATGCCGGGTCGTGGGCGAGCGCGCCCGCCCGGCTTTCCACGGCCGTCACGGTCCCGACGCCGAAGTGGTCTTCGAGCGTCTCGCGAATGAGGTCGCGCTGGTCGGCGTCGTCTTCGACGATCAGCAGTTTGAGAAGTTCCACGGACGGACCCGCTTTCATCAACAACAAAACTGTTCGGCCCCGGCGGTCCGGATCGGTCTCCCGAATCCTCGGCCCACCGACCCGACGGTGCTCTGGGTAAGACTTACGATATAGCCTGTTCACCGGGCAAACTTCACCTCGGTTTTATCCAACAGGCCTAATCGATCGCGATCTTCCTGCCCCTGCCCCGGCGTTATCGCCGGCACGCCTCCTGCGGCACGTGGTGCTGCGGATACTGGTGAATACTCAACCAATAATTGGTGCTGTCTGCGACCGTCCGCAGAAACTGCTCGGCGTTGGCCGGTTTGATCGTGTAACTGTTCGCGCCGGCGGCGGCGGCGTCACGCATCTGCCCCTCGTCGCTGACCCCGGTCATCATCACCACCGTAATGTTTTTCAAATCAGCGTCGGCTTTTATCTGCTTGAGCAGTTCGATCCCGCTGATGCCCGGCATTTCGATGTCTAGGTAAATCAACCCCGGCCGGGGCGCGGCGGTGTATTCGGACTGGTGCTTGAGGAACCGAAGCGCTTCCTCGGCCGAACCCACTTCGAATACCCGGTTGCGAACCTTGCTGTCGGCGATCGCGTCGCGGACCAGCATCCGGCAATCCGGGTCGTCGTCGATCAGCAAGATGTCGATCCTGTCCCCCTCGGGCTTGGCGAACGAACGAAATTGCGGCGTTTTTACGCTTTGCATGCTCGGCCTTTGTTGGTCATGTGATCCGTTCACAAATCTTTCAGTCCAGATCGCTCGGTCTCTCACGCGGCGCGACGCCCGGGCGTTGCCGCGTCCTTTATCAGCAGGCTTGTCGATTTTTCGGCCGGCAATGGCACGGCGTCGGCGAGGAACTTTCCGTTGATGGTAAATCGAAACGTCGTACCCTGGCCCGGCTTGCTCTCGACCCAGATGGTGCCGTTATAGGTCTCGATAATCGTCTTGACGCTCGACAGCCCGACGCCTTTACCCGGGATGTTCTGGACGGCCGAGCTCTTCCCGCGGCGAAAAATCCCGAACACCTTCGAGAGGTCGTCGGCCTCGATCCCGATGCCGGTGTCGCGGACGTAAAACTGCGTCTCGTCCTGCCCGGCCGAGCTGCCGACGTGAATCTCGCGAATCGGACCGTCGCCCATGTATTTGATCGCGTTGTCGATCAGATTCTGAAAAACCTGCCGGACCCGGGACCGGTCCGCGTTGAGCGCCGGGAGCGGATTGTCGATCACCAACGCGATCTGCCGGCTCCGCAGGTCTTCTTCGAAAATTCCCGCCAGGTCGGTCACGATCGTGCCCGGCTCCACCCGTTCCATGACCTGTTGCCGGGTCTTGATCCGGGACAGTTCCAGTAGTTCTGAAATTAAATCGGTTTCGACTTCGACGTTTTTCTGAATCCGCTCGAGCCGGTGGATGATGTCCTGGTCGAACCGTTCGCGGTGCTTGGCGAGCAGCATGCCGGCCATCCCGGCGATGTTCCGCAGGGGCGCGTTCAGGTCGTGTGACACGGCCCGGATGAAGTCGTCCTTCTCGGCCATCTCGTTCGTCAACCGTCGGTTTGCCGTTTCCAATTGCCCGGTGCGCTGCTGCACCTTGGTTTCCAGCGCTGAATTGGATTCGGACAATTTCCCGTTGGCAATATTGAGCTGGTGGTTGGCGTCGGCGAGCTGCCGGTTGCTCAGCGCCAGGTCGTCGCGTTGGTGGTGGATCTTCGTGGCCATGTCCTGAAAGGACTGAGACAGTTCCCCGATCAGGTCGTTGCGGTCGCCGTCGAGTTTGAAGTCCAGCTTGCCCATCGCGACCCGGCGGGTGGCGGTGACCAGTCGCCGGATCGGCTTAAAAATTCCGTAAACGATGAGTGACGCGACCGGCATGCTGACCAGTACAAGCACCGCGCCCACGCCGGCGATCATCCAGGTGACGGTCTTAATTTCCGCCAGCTCGTGGTCGAGCGAGACACCGACGACGACGAACCCGAGCTCCACGGGTTTGCCCGCTTCGCTGGGTTTTTTGACCGTCACGGTCCGTGCGATCTTCGTCCCGGTGCGGGCCGTCACCGGCGCGTATACGTCGACGTAGTCCCCGATGACCGGTGAGGCCGGCGGGTGCATGACGTACAACGCCTGGGCGTCGGAACGAATCGCACTGACGTCGGACCACGAAAAATCCGCGTACCGCTTGGCGAACGCGATCGGTTTCCGGTCCGAGTCGAGGAACGCGACGAACAGAATATTCCGGGTGTTCAGCAGCTCGCTGCCCAGCTCGTCGAGTTGGCCGCGGTGGCCCGCCGCCATCGAAGGCCCGGCCGCCATTGCCAATGTGGTAGCGATCAACCGGGCCTGTTCACCGACCAGATCGGTCATCTGCGCCGAGCTTTGCGTCGCCGACAGCCAGCAGCTGCCCGCCATCGCCAGACCGAGCAGCACGGTGAACGAAATGATCAGCCGCCCCTGAAGGCCCATCATTCGGCTGCCGCGCGGACTCGCCTCTTCTGTCGAAGGGTCCACGGCCGAGGATTCGCTATGCTTTGCTGACATACAGACAGCCACATGAAGTGACTGCCTGTCTCTCATCGTCGAGAGTAATGGACGCCTTAATCGGACGGGAAGGAATGCTCCGGCGCGGCAAATATTGACGAGAAAAATGGGCTCGGGGTTGACCCCAAGGCATGCAACGCACCTGCTTATCGGGCGTTCGGGCAGAGAACGTATACCGTCAAATTCCTCGGCCCTACCCGGGGGCCGCGTCGGGAAAGCAATGCGGGGCCGTTCCGGATTATTTCGGTCGAAGGTCGACGGTCAGGTCGATCAGGTGCGACCCGCGTAGCACATGCAGCACGGTAGGCCCGCTCCGCGTGGCGATCACTGCCCCGAACGTCGGCGGGTCGCCCACCGGCTCGCCCCCGACGGCGAGAATCAGGTCGTCGGTCTGCACACCCCCGCGTGATGCGGCCGTGTCCGGGTCCACCGCGAGAATTCTGATCGCCGGTTGCGAGCCCAGCTCGGGACGCGATTGACGAATCAGGTCCTCTTTCGCCACCTCGGACATCGTGACGCCGAGCACCGCGCGACGAACTTCTCCGGTTGCGATCAACTGATCGACGATCGGTTTTGCGGTCGACGCGCCCAGAAAATGTCCGTCGAATCCGAACCCCGCGACCGAACCATCGGGCAGCACGGCGAGCCCCGGTTCCGGGTGAAGATTGCTCCAGACGACGAGCCGGGCACCCCCGTCACCGGCTATCACCAGCGTCAGCACGCCGTCGTCGGGCCGACTGTGTCCCAGCGCGACCGCTTGCCCGGTGTGCTTTTCCAGCTGCAGGACGGTGAGGTTCGTCTGCCGATCCGACCCGACAAACTTCGCCCGGGTCGGCTGGCCGTCACCGGTCAACGCCAGCATGGCAAGGTTGTCGCCGAACACTTTTTTGTCGACGAATGTGGGAAAGACGGCGTGCCCGTCGGTGTCGACCAGAAGCCCGGTGACGATCAAGACCAGATTCCCCGGGTCGGACCGGTGGCCGTCGGTGACCTGCAGTTTGCCGAGCGCGGGCTGCGATGTCGGCGGCATACTCGGGCGCGTGGTCAGGTCGAACCGGGGCGTGGACCGAATCTCGAGCGCGACTCCCGCCGGCTGTGACGACGGAACCCCGCCCTGATGTTGCCGCAGCTGAAGGACGGCACGTTCCTGTTGTTCGATGATCTGTTCGCGCACGGCCGGGTCCAGGCGGTTGCCCCATTTGTCGAGGAATTCCTTCTGCCGGTTGATCTGTTCCAGCCACTGCGGTGTCGGCAGTTGCACGCGGACCATGCTGAGCCGGGCCTTGCCGTAAACGCGCTGTGTTTCGTCGCTGAGTTGCTGTAGAAGACTCGTCGTTTCGCCGGCAGAAACAGGTGCCGGGGGCTCGGCCGACAGACGGCTTACGGCAAAGAGGACCGCCAGCACGCAAGCCCCACCACCGAGCAATTGCCGCCAGCCGAAGCTCAGGCGAGCGGTTTGAGATTGAATCCGAGGCGAGGTGGTCATGTCGGGAATCATCTGATTTTAGAAATGCTCCTGCGACGCCAGCTTCGCGGGCCCGCTCGCCGGGCCGGACGTCCCGCCCTGGGACTTGTGCAGGTCTTCCTCGAAACTCTTCGCCTGCTCGGCGCTGTCGAACGGCTGCCAGCTGACAAAGCCGTATTCATTGCTGACGGGCACCAACACCTGCGGCGTCGAACCGGCGCGGGTGAATTGACCGACCGGCGACGGCGTCTGATTGACCGCGACGGTGCCGCTGGTGCCGGAATTCACGGAAGACACGATCGGACCGGATTGACTCGGAATCGATCCGACTTGCCCCGCGCGACCGGCAAAGAACCCGACCACCAGACAGGCGGCGGCGGCGGAGCCGAAGCTGGCGATCCGCCAGGAACTCCAGGGGTTGCGGTGGGACTGACTTGCCACGACCGCGGTCGCGATTCGCTTCTGATCCAGCACGGCGCCTCGAACCCGCCAGACCAGCGCGTCGACCGAGCGTTGCTCCGGTTCGATCGACTGCCAGACCGCGTCACGCACGATGCGTTGCGATTTCAATTCCGAAAGCGCGGCCGACAAATGCGCATCGGTCTTAAGCCGGGCGGTCAACGCCGCCTCGGATTGCGTGTCGAGCGCGCCGTCTAGAGATTGCTCGAGCAGTTCAAGATCGATCTCGGACACTGTCATGGTTCACCTTCAATACTGGCCGGGACCGGCCACGTCTTTCAACATTTCCGCCAGCTGCCTTCTGGCCCGGAAGATCCAGGTCTTCACCTGCGGAATGCTCGCGTTCAAGGTCTGGGCGATTTGTGCATACGGCATCTTTTCATATTCGCACAAAACCAACGCGGCCTTGAAATTTTCCGGCAGCTTCTCGATCGCCCGCTTCACCTGCGCGATCGTCTCCTGGTCGATCAGACCGGCCTCGGGCGGGGAAGTCGTCGCGCCGTGGTAGTCTTCCTCCATGGCGGTCATCCGAGGCTGCCTTAGAATTCGCAGCGCTTCGTTCACCACCGCCCGGCGAAGCAAGCCGCCGGGTTCGCGCCAGTCGTACCGCAACCGGTGCTGGTACAGATTCATCACCGCCTGCTGGACGACGTCTTCGGGAGACGCCCGGTAACCGACAATACCGCGGGCGATTCCGAGCAACCGCCGGGAATTATCGGCGACCGCTTTCTCGAAAAGCCGGTCGACCTCGGGCGTCGACACCGGCGACGGAGCGGCTTCACCGCCGGTCGCGTCGGTTGTCTCGTCGGACTTTTGCGGCGTCTCATCCATTACACGCGCTGTGGGGACCAAAGTTTCGCCCGAATCGCTTCGAGCGGTTGCCGGATAATATCGGCTGCGGCCCGACTTTATGGGAGCCGGTGCGACAGGGCAACGCAACCACGCCCGCCTTCAGCAAAACCGCTTCAAATTGGCCGTGAAACTCACCAAGAATCAAAATCCCGTAGTTTCATTGCAACTTCAGTTCCCGGTCGCTTTGATATGCTCGATTGCCAATCCGGCGACGCCTCGCGTACTGTATGGTTCAGGACGTTTAATGCTGCTTATCGGAGCGTTTTATGAAAAAATCGACGACGTTGACTCGGCTCGCTGCTTTATCCGTGGCGCTGCTAATGACGGCCAATATCCACGCGGCCGACGCTCCAAAGACCGATCCCGCGGCCGACAAGGCTCAGGCTTCGATTGACAAGGGTTTGGCTTATCTCAAGACCCAACAGCAGCCCGACAACAGCTGGCAGAAAACCGGGGAACCTCCGGCGGTAACGGCGCTGGTGCTCAAGGCGTTCATGCAGGACGGCACCTACGACGCGGACATGCCGTTCCTGGAAAAGGCGTTCGACAAACTGCTCGACAACCAGAAACCCGACGGCGGGATCTATCAGGATTTGCTGCCCAATTACAACACGGCGATCGCCATCAGCGCGCTGGCGGCTTCGAAAGAAGGCGAATATCAACCGAAATTGGCCAAAGCGCTAGAGTACCTGCACAGGCTTCAGTGGACCGACAAGATCGATAATGTCCCCGAGCGGTCGACCGTTCCCACCACCGACCCGCGGTACGGCGGGTTCGGGTACGGGAAACCCACGCGGCCCGACGGCCGGCCGGACGGGAGCAACCTGCAGATCGCGCTCGACGCGCTGCACGATGCGGGCGTGAAATCCGATGACCCGGCCTACAAAGCCGCCGTCACGTTTGCCAGCCGGTTGCAAAATCGCAGCGAGTCCAACGACCAGAAATGGGCCGGGAACGACGGCGGGTTTATCTACACCGATGCCGCGGGCGGGAGTTCTCCGGCCGGTGAATACACCGGACCCAACGGCGAAAAAATGTTCCGCAGCTACGGGTCGATGACCTACGCGGGACTCAAAAGCATGATCTACGCGGGTCTGACCAAGGACGACCCGCGCGTGACGGCCGCCTGGGCTTGGATCGCCAAAAACTGGACCTGGGACGAGAACCCCGGGCTGAAGCTGGGCCCCGGGAATCCGAGCGAGGCCGGGCTGTTTTATTATTTTCACACCGCCGCGCGGGCGCTGCACGCCTACGGCGAGCCGGTCGTCACCGACGCCCAGGGGAACAAGCACGACTGGCGCATTGAGTTGACTAACAAGCTCGCGTCCATCCAGAAGCCGGACGGCAGCTGGACCGGCGATGCGAAATGGATGGAATCCAACGCGACGATCGTAACCTCGTTCTCGATTCTGGCCCTCGAAGAAATCAAAGCCGACCTGAAGGAGCACCCTGCGAAGTGATCGCCTGTGTTTTGAACGGCATCAGACTCAGGGCCCAATGGACAGAGGTTCATCGAAAGTAACGATCAGCTCGTCATTTGATCGAAAAACTCGAGGACTAGCTGCCGGGTGGACCCGGTGCCGTTTGCTTTCTCATCTTCGTCGGCAATGCCTTGAAACGCGCCGAGAATGTGCTGAACCTCTTCGCGGGTCGAGTGGTAAAGGTGAAAGTAACACGCGTCTAACTCGGCTCGCAGTCGTGCACGCTCGGTTTCCTTCCATTTACAGACCCCTGGGGTGAACCCCGCGGCCTCTGCCAGAGGTCGCATGTCGTCGGCCGTGCAGGTCAATTTCAAAACCCGCTCGGCAATCCAATCTTCGAGTGTTCGCGGAGTCTCCCAGGGGCACGTCTCATCGTAGGTGTCCGGCGGAATTGTGGGCAGTTGTTCGACGATGAAAAAATTCAGGTGCAATCCCCCTACTTTTTGCCGGGCGACGAAGTCGTACGCGAGGCTGTTCAGGTTGGCCAGCAGGCAGGCCTGGCGACGTATTGGAAGTTCCAGACGAATCAATGGAGCACTGTTCACGACCGCGGCGCGAGGCATGAACGTCGCGATCATCGTCCGCTGGTTGGTGGCACTGGTTACGTCTTTGTACCCCAGCAACCATTGATTTTCGCCGACGCCGGGCGTAATCGCGTCGTCGGCAACCCAGTACCGCGGCTGCACCACGAATTCTGGATTCTGATGTTCTACCAGCGACGTGGCTTCGGTCTGTCCCTGCCGCATCCAGTTACCGGCTTCAATTCGAACGCCCGCGGCGCGATGGTCATATCCCTGAATCATTTTCGCTTCGTACAACGGAAGATATGTCACCGAATTCTTTGCCCATCGGTTGCCATTTAATTTGAAGCCGTTCGACTCGAGCGTTTCGCCGGTCACGAAATGCTCAGCGTCATTGGTCTGATGGAACATCGTCATAAATCTCAGACCCCAGGCGTTGCCGCCCTGTTTTCGGTTGCTGTCGATAAGGACGGGCACCTGCCGGTAGATCTTTTTCGTAATCTCGGCGTCCCGGACGGTGCGAAAAATAGGACACGTGCGTGTATTGGGATTTAGAAGTCTCAGGTCCTTCAACGACAAAGCGATCTGCCGATTTTTATCCGCGAGGTCCTTCATTTCGTGCGCGAAAAACACGAACCGTGCGGCCTCGGGAGGCACTGCTTTTCCGTTCATCAATAATACACTGAACTTAAATGCTCGATGGACATCGGCAAACCAACCCTGCTTATTTTCGAAATCGTATAAGGCCGTGAGCGTCTTCGATTCCATGAGGTCGGCGAAAAAATGTTGAGTCGTTGCGTCGGTGGCGATCCCGCTGGGAACCAGGAGACCAACCCTGCCGGTGGGGGCAACCAGGTGCTGCGCGAGTTCGGCGAAGAGCATATAGGTGTTTACATCTCCGCGGCCGGTGAGGGGGAAACCGGCATCTTTGCTGCGGACGAAGGCGAGAATTTTCTCGGCCGTGTCTTGCGCGGTGTTGTAGCGTTCCCAGAGCGAGGGATTGGCAGTTTGGACGGCGGCGATCATCTTGCGCCGGTCGGCGGCATTTACTGCCGACGCGATGTCCGGGGCGGCAAGGGAGAAAAACTCACGTTCCTGTACTTTCATCCTCTCCCACGGCGGGTTGCCGATGACGGCGTCGAAACCGCCGCTGGCGAAGATTCCGGGGAACACGGCCTGCCAGTCAAACCCGTCGGGGTGTACGGCGGCATCCCTGACCAGGCTGTTGCCCCGCCGAATATTGCCGGACAGATCGGTTAATGGCCTGCCTTTGCGGGCCGAGCGAATCCAGAGGGCGAGCTGGGTGATTTCGACGGACTCGGCCGAAAGGTCAACCCCGTACAGGTTGTCGAACAGAATGTAATCGGGGTAGGAATTGGTCAGGTTAAGTGCTTCCTGAAGGTGCCCGGCAATGCGGAAGCCGCGGGCGGTGGATTCGTAGGCTTCTTCGAGCCTTTCATAGGCGGCAATTAAGAATGCGCCGGACCCGCAGGCGGGATCGACGGTTTTCAGCGCGCGCAGCGCGGCAACACGTGCGTGCAGGCCGCCATGGTCTTCGGGCAGCGAGTCGACCCGTTCGGTAATTAATTTGCCGACCGTTTCGTCAACGATCAGCCGGGTGAAGTCCGGCGGGGTGTAATAAATACCAAATCGTTTTCGCTCGGCGCTTGCGGGCATGGCGGCGAGCGACACTCCGGCTTGCGAGCCGAACAGTCCTGTTACCCGCATCTTTTCGAGTTCGGTGATTGACCTTTCGAAGATATGACCGAGAACGTCGACACTGACTTCACCGCCTTCTTGAAAGTCGTACGATCCGATCTCGCGGAAAACATCGGTCCAGTTGTCTTGGAGGTTCAAGGTGTCGATAGCGGGGTCTTCCCGGAATAAGCCGCCGTTGTACCCGGTCGGAAGATCGAGGCTGGGGTGACCGCGATCTATGGCGTGAAAAGCGTCGAGAAAATTGTTCCAGCGGGGGTTGGTCGCCCGGGCGAGGGGTGCCACGTTTTTCCATGTGCTTTCGATCAGTTTTTCTGGAAGTAGTCCCCGGTCTTCACAGAAGGCCATGAAGATGACGCGATCGAGAAGCTTTTGAGCCACCCGAATGGCAGTGTCCTGGGTGAACCCCTTGCCGGTGATTAGTTCTCTTATCAGTTCTTCCCGGCTCCGGGCGTAATACTTGTAAAGCTTGTCTCCGACCTCGCGCTGCTGATTCAGGGTTTGTCGCAGAAGTTTCGTCGCACGGGGCGGTTCTTTAGCCGCTTTGCTGCCGAGAAGTCCTTCCCGCTCGAACACGTAGTAAAACTGGCGTACGCGATCGGGGTCGAGAAAATCGTTGACAGTAAATTCTTCGTACGCGCGAGGCGTGGCGGACTTGTTGTACAACCTGATCGACTGATAGTTACTGACGATCCCCCACTGCGTGTCGGGCAAGTTGTTCAGGTAATCCCAGCACTGCTGCACCGGGGTACGGCCGTTGGTTTTGTCCAGATCGAGATCGACGTTTGCCCCTTTCAATTCAATTACCGCGGTCGGTTTGAACGGCTTTCCCGAACTGAACCACCCTATAGCGCCGTCGGCGATGCCTGCACCTTCAATGGTTGGATTTTTCTCGCGATGATAGTCGTCAGGGGAGTCAGTAATCGATTTGTAACCAAGCGCTTCACCGAAGATCTTCTGCAGAAATTCGGCGTCCAGCGACGTTTCTTTCTGATTTAAATGCCCTTGTTGATAGGCGTTCGCCCAGTTTTTTAGCACTGCGGTCGTTCGTTCCAGTTCTGCCGGCGAAACGGCGAGATGGTTGGCACCGTCTTCGAGGTATCGCTTAAAAAACAGGTGCGGATGGGTTCTGCGCGTACGAGAGGAAAAAAGAATTGGATCTGCCACAGCGGCGGCGCGTCGTTTTCGTTGGTCGGCCATGTAAACGGGAGTCTAATGGACAAGGTGGGAGCCCCTCAATACCGGTCATGTCTCCGAAAGATCAATCGCAAGCCGACGGTCATAAATGCGCTGAATCTTCAGCCCGAAACGTAAAATCTTACGAAATGCACGAAACATTGCAGTTCCGAGAGGCGTAGCGGCAGCCGACGAAACCTTGTGTGGCGTGGCTATCACTCGATGTCGGAATCATCAGTCTGGTCGGGGAATAACTCAGGCGGATTTTGCCAGCTTTTGATTCGACAACAGATAAGCCTCGGCGGCGGCCGCGGTGAGGGGGCGGGCGAAGCGGAAGCCCTGGCCGAGGTCGCAATCCATGGCCTGCAGGAACGCGACCTGCGACGGCAGTTCGAGCCCTTCGGCCACGACGTGGATGCCCATGTCGTGAGCGAGATTCACCACCGCCTTGACCAGCGCGGCGGCGTCGCGGCGGATCTGAATGTCCTCGACGAACGCCCGGTCGATTTTTAATCCGGTCAGCGGGAACCGGTGCAGGCAGCTGAGCGACGAATACCCGGTACCGAAATCGTCCATGTGCAGCTCGATGCCCATGCTGCGGATCTGGGTTAGGATTTTGACCGCCTCTTCGGGGTTTTCCATGATCGCGCTCTCGGTAATCTCGAGCTTGAGATCGCCGGGCGGGAGGCCGGTCTCGGCCAGCGTGCCTGCGATCCGCTCGATCAGGTCGGGGGCGGCCAACTGTTTGCGGGACAGATTTACACTGACCCCGATGTTGGAAAATTCGGGCAGACGATTGCGCCATTCGGCGAGTTGTTTGCAGGCGGTCGAGAGGACCCAATACCCGAGCGGCACGATGAAACCGATTTCCTCGGCCAGCGAGATAAACTGCAGCGGGGAAACCAGCCCGCGGACCGGGTGTTGCCAGCGGACCAGTGCTTCGAACCCGACGGGTTTGCCGGTCGAGAGCGCCACGATGGGCTGGTAATGAAGCACGAGTTGGTCGAGCTCGATCGCCTGCCGGAGGTCATTTTCCAGCGTTAATCGGCAGACCGCGTCGTCGTGCATGTGCTGGTCGAACAGCATGTACCGGGCCCGGCCGGCGGCCTTGGCGCGGTACATCGCGGTGTCGGCGTCGCGAATCATCTCGTCGGGTTTGGTGTACTCCACGGCATTGGTGGTGACCCCGACGCTGGCGGTGCTGTGCACGATGTGGCCGTTCAAATTGTACGGCCGGCTCAGGGTTTCGATCAGGCGTTCGGTGACGCGGGCGGCGTCGTGGTAGTCGCGGAGCTGGTCCAGCACCACGACGAATTCGTCCCCTCCCAGCCGGGCGGCGGTCCCCAGGCAGGCGATGGTGTCGGTCCCGCGGGTGGCGTCCCGCAACCGGTCGGCGATCGCGATCAGCAGTTGGTCGCCCGTGTTGTGCCCCAGGCTGTCGTTGACGACTTTGAACCGGTCGAAGTCCAGGAACAGGAGCGCGAATTTCTGCGAGTTGTCCCGGCGGGCGTGCTGAATCAGCTGATTCAACCGGTCGTTCAGCAGCTCTCGGTTCGGCAGCCCGGTAAGGCGGTCGACCAGCGCGGCCTGTTTCAGCTCCGACGTTCGGAGCTTCACGAGCCGTTCCATTTCCGACAGCTTTAGTTCGGCTTGGGCCGTGGCGTGCCATTTGGCGGTGAGCGCGGTCGCGAGTTGCGAGACTTCCAGTTCGTCGAACGGCTTTTTCAGAATCAGCAACCGGTCGGTGACGCCGAGCGCGCCGATAATTTTTTCGAACGAGTATTCGGAGTACGCGCTGCAGATCACGACCTGGAGCCGGGGGTCGACCTCCCAGAGCTTCTGGATCGTCTGCACGCCGTCCCAGCCGGGAGGCATCCGCATGTCGACGAACGCCACGTGATAGGGCTGCCCCGCCGCGAGGGCCGCCATCAGCATTTGGTGGCCTTCTTCGCCCTGCTGCGCGCAGTCCATCGCGAATGACGACGGGACGACCGCGGGTCGCGCCGACCCGAACAGCGCCTCTTCATCGCCGGCAAGGTCGGTCGAGGGCCTGCCGTGCTGAAGGATCTTCCGGAAGTCGGCGTGAATCGCCTCGTTGTCGTCGATGACCAGGATGCGCCACGGTTGCGAGGGTCGGGAGATCATACGGACACCTTCTCAATCAATTCCGCGGGGACGTTGGGGGCCTGATCCGAACTGACGGGAAGCTCGAGGGTGAAGACCGCGCCGCGGCCGGCGCCTTCGCTGGACGCGGTCAGAGACCCGCCCATTTCGCGGGCGGCATTGGCCGAGCTGTGCAGGCCAAAGCCGTGGCCTTCCTGCCGCGTCGTAAACCCGTGGTTGAATATTTTCGTCAGGTTCTCGGGCAGGATCCCCGAGCCGGTATCAATGATCTGGAACCGAATCTGCGGGAACTCTCCGCCGGGATCGACGCAGATTCGAGTGTTGATATTGCGCGATTCCGGCGGGCACGCCGCCAGCGAGTTGGTCGCATTGCTGATCAGATTGATCAGGATCTGAAGGACGCGGTGCTTGTCGATCAGGACCGGGGCCGCCCCGCCCGGTTCGTTATTCATTTTAACCCCGTGCCGGTCGATCGAGCTCCGGTTCATTCGAACCGCGTCTTCGATCAACGAATCCGGGTCGACCTTTTCTTTGACGCTCGACGCTTTCGCGTAGGCCTGCTGCATCTGCACGACGTGCCCGATGTGTTCGAGGCTCTGCCGGAGTGAGGCGACTTCCGCGATCAGCGTGTTCTGCTCTTGGGCAAGAACGCCGGCCAATTTGGACAGATAACCGGGCAGCACTCGCCCGCGGTCGTCGGCGGTCAAAAATGTCGACAGGTCGTCGGAATGTTCCTGCAGCATCGCCAGGGCTTTGTTCAAGTTGCTGACTTTGGATTCGTGCAACGTCTTGTTCACCATCGCGGCCGAGACGTTCATGCTGTTCAGCACGTTGCCGACGTTGTGTAGGATGCCCGTTGCGACTTCGGCGCGGCCGGCGTCCCGGGACGCGTTAAGCAGGCGCTGCTGGAGCTCTTCCCGCTGGGTTTCGGCGGCCTGGGTTGCCTGACGCTGCAGCTCGAGTTCCTTCAGCGTCTGGGCCAACGCGTCGCGTTCGATGGTCTGCCGGTGCAGGTCCAGCGCATCGGTGAGCACCTGCTTGATGAGCGCGAAATCGGCTGGTTTATTGACGTATTTGTAAACCGCGCCCGTGTTCACGGCGGCGACCGCGTCGTCGATCTCGGTGTAGGCGGTGATCAGCACGCGGGAAATGGCAGGCCAGCGCCGTTTGAGTTCCGAGAGCAGTTCGACGCCGCTTCGCCCCGGCATCCGCTGGTCGGTGATGACTACGCCGACCGAATTCGCGTCGGCTTCGAGAATGACCATCGCCTGGTCGACGTTGTTGGCGGTCAGGATCTTGAACTGCTTGTCAAAACCGCGTCGAAAATACTTCAGCGCCTGTTCTTCGTCGTCAACGTAGAGCACCGCGTACTTCATGTAATCTGTTGTTTCGCTCATGCCGCTAAACTCCTTGCGACCGGCAGGGGAAGGTCGAAGCTGACCTCGGTCCATTCCCCGGGCTCACTGGAAACCGACATCGCCCCGCCGTGGTTCTGGACGATCGTGTGACAGATGCTGAGCCCGAGCCCTGTCCCTTCGCCCGGGGGCTTTGTCGTAAAAAAAGGTTCGAATAATCGGGTCAGGTCCGCCGGTTTGACACCGACGCCGTTGTCGCGGACGCTGACGACCAGCCGCGAATCCGCCGGCTTGCACGAGATCGTGATCTTGGGTGCCCGGCCCTGCGGTTTGGTCTTCATCGCGTGCGCCGAGTTCATTATCAGATTCATAAACACGTGAACGATCTGAGTCTTAGTCCCGCAGGCGATGACGCCTTTGACGGCAGCGTCGTCGATTGTCGTTTGACCGATCTCCTGGCCGATTAACCGCTTCGCGGTGATTAGCGCTTCTTCGAGCGAAAATTCGTCAGTGTCGGTCAGCTTGGACGGGTACGCGAATGCCCGGAGGTCCGCGATCACGGTCCGGATGCGGGTCATGCCCTGATGGATGTCGCCGAGTGTTTCCTTCAGGTTCGCGTTGTCGCCGGCGTCCTGCTCGGCGACCTGCAGCGCCATGAAAGTGAAATTCAGCGGGTTGTTGATCTCGTGCAATAGGCCGGCGGACAGCTTGCCCAGCGCGTTCATCTTTTCGCTCTGCACGAGCTGCACTTCGGTCGCCTGCAACTTGCTCAGCGTTTCAGCCAGCTCGGTGTTCTTGATGTCCAATTCGTGCCGGAGCCGGAACTCGGCAAATCTGCGGACGGAGCTGTAATGACACGACGTCAACGCGATCAGCGTCGTCATGCCCAGAAAATAAAAGTTGTTGACCAGCGTCCGCCCGGTGTTCAGCGGGCTGAACGAACCAGACACATTGGCCGGCGGATAATACTGGTGCAGCAGACACGCCCCGGCATAGCAACCGACGACGAACCCGCAGACGCAGACCGCCTCGGTCAATGTATAAGGAATCAGCAGGATGGCGGCGGCAATCACGATGTTCAGCCCGGCGTAGTAAGGCGACAACGCTCCCTCGGCCAGGTAGATCATCCAGCAGATCGCCAGCGCGGCGATCAACAGCGGCGCACTGTCGAGCCAGCGAACCTTTTTCTGCCCCACCTTGGTGAACAGGACGACGAAACACGGGACCATTGCAAGATCGCACCAGAGGCGAGATTTAAAAATGGTCCAGGCGAGCTGCGGGTAGACGAAATAGTCCAGCCCGATGCAGGCGGGCACGAGCAGCATTGCCAGCGAGAAGCAGATCTTCGCCTGGCGGACCCTGAGCCCGAGATAGAAGCGCTTGTACGCTTCGATCAGAACGGCCTGAGGGGTTGGTGTCGTTGCGGCTGACATTCTGAGCTGCTGCAATTGTTTATCGGCGGGTTAGGGAAGCATCTGTGCCCGGATCTATGGAATTCAATGAGTCAAATCAGGGCGCGTAAAAAAGCCCGGTCTGGTGCTCCAGATCGGGCTCGAAAATTAAATACCATAACTATAGGACCAGGGAAACGAACTATTGGCGAGTGATGTCCAAAAACACAATGTTGTCATTGTCTTCCAGAAACACACGGCGGGATGTTGTTTCCGATTGTGGGATGGTCGCCGACAAATCGCGCATCTGTTCGGTGTCGCGGTAGATCAGCTTCCAATCCAGGAACGCTTCCATGTAGGCGCTGCAGACGAGACCCGGCACGAAGTTGGCGACGATCAACCGCCCGCCGGGGTTTAGCATTTCGAACATCCGCTGGGTCAACTTAGTTCCCATCCGGTCGTCGAGGTAATCGTAAAGACCCGTGCTATAGATCAGGTCAAACCGCTCTTCGGAAACCGGGCCGCGGAACAGGGCCTTAATGGAATTGTGCACGGTGGTAACGCCGAACCCGGACACTTCCCGGTCCACGACGGAGATGCTCTGTTCGTCCTGGTCGAGCGCGACGAACCGCCCGGTGCGACCCGCTGCGACGGATTTGCACAGCGTCGCCTCGCGTAAATGCCCGCACGCGACCGACAAAATCCGCGGGTTTTTATGGGTCTGGCAGATCTGGTCGATGATGCTCGCCATCAGGTCGCGGCGGCGGCGGACGGCGTGACCGGCGGGGATGTCGCGGGTGAATTCGAAGATCCGTGACCCCAGGGCCGAGACCGGTGTGGTGGCCGTCGAATGACAGTCGCGGGTGTAAAGATAGTCGATCAGCGTCGCATCGCCGGCATAACCCCGCGGCTTAACGAAGCACCGATGGGCGAACGGGTCCTGATGAATCAGGTCGCGAACCGGGTGGTTCAGGCACCGCTCGACGGTCCTGGCCCAGACGTCCTCGTCGGAGGTCGACTTCACCGACCACAGAACAGTGAGAAGGTCTTCCATCGCGGGCCCGACCTGATCGAGCGACCCGCTCAGTCGACGGTCGACGCGGTCGAGCATGGTCTGGACGGACACGCCGGCGGTGTCCCACTGCACCGGCTTGTCCACGAGGCCCCGAAACTGCGGCTTGCGTAGTTTCACCGGCGTGTGTTTCATAGTCCCGCGTCGGAGCGGGACGGACGACCTTAAAACTGATTCGGCCATGGCGGATCACCTTTCATAAAGGAGTTTTCTGTAGAAACTCCAGACATAATGAGTTGGCGACCAGTACTCCGAAACACTTGGAATACCTAGTCTTCACATTCTTGCCTTTTTAAGGCTCCGGCCCGGCAAGTGATCCAGATCCTAAATAGCAGCCGCCGTAAAATAAAATTAAAGTGAGGCCTGTAACAGATTTGCGGCGTCCGATAAGACGATTGCCCGCTGGTTGAAAACCAACTGCTTAACTATGGGACGTAAAAACAGGCAGCTTCAGTGTATCCAGATTAACCGCAACCACTGGTAGCACCGGAAAAGCAGGTAATGGTTGCCCATCTTCTCGTCGATCATCTATAGGAAACTCGATCTGTCCCGCTCAAATCAACACAAAATGGCCAAGGCCTTGTGTGGCGGCGCGACGAGCAAGAGACGAATTTTGACGCGGAGTCAGCATGCGAAATCACAATAAGTCAGTATGGTCGGCGGTGGCAGGGCTCTTACTGTCCGGGGCCGCGCCGGTGTTCGGTGGTGGGATTGAAGTCCCGATGCAGGACGCACGCGCGGCCGGTCAGGCCGATGCGTTCACCGCACAGGCGAATGACCCGTCGGCGATTTTCTACAACCCGGCCGGTCTCACGCAGCTGCACGGGACCAACATCAGCGTGGGCGCGTTTTACCTGCAGCCGGAGTTCCACTTCCATGGCGACAACGGCAGTAACCAGCGCCAGTCATTGCCCGCGGTTCTGCCGCACATTTACGCCGAAAGCGATTTCGGGCTGAATCGATTCAGGTTCGGCCTGGGGATCAACAACACGTTCGGCATCAATGAAGACTGGGGTGGCACGGCCCCATTGCGGACGATCGTCGACCAGGCGCAGCTCGCGGTGATCGACATCGCCCCGACGGTCGCGTACCAGATCAACAAAGACATCTCGCTCGGCATGGCGTTCAACATTTATTACGGCGACCTGCTGTTGACCCGGCAGGTGACGCTGGGCGCGCCGCCGGTCCCGGAAGGCAAATTCCATCTCCGCGCCGATGCGGTGTCGTTCGGTGTGACGCCTGGTTTTCTCTGGAAAATCAACGACCAGAACTCGATCGGCGCGTATTACCGTTCGCCGTTCAGTCTTAATTTCGACGGCGACGCCCAGGTGAGGATCCCGGGCGCCGCGACCATCGGGCCCAGCCCGGCAAAGGCCGCCCTCGAATTACCGCAGAGCGCGGGCATCGGTTACGCGTTTCGGCCGATCAAACCTTTGAAGGTCGAAGCGGACGTGATCTGGACCGACTGGCATGCCGTCAATCAGCTCCAGATCCACTCGCCGAACCCGGCTTTCAACGGGTCGACGATCCCGGCCCATTGGAACAGTGGGTTCACTTACCGCGTCGGCACTGAATACATGTTGACCGACCGTTGGGCGGTTCGCGGTGGATACGCGTACAGCCAGAACGCGGTGCCGAACTCGACGTTCTCACCGCTGGTGCCGGACTCGAATTATGATTTGTTTTCCCTCGGTGCCGGTTATTCGACACCGGTCTGGGATTTCAACGTCGCGGCGTTGTACATCTACCGCGAACGCCATCACGTCGCCGGCAGCGTCAACTCGCCGCTGGTGGACGGGTCATGGAATAACGAGATGTTCGGGCTGATGGCGACCGTCACGTTGAAACTATAGAACAGCCTCGCCTCGACGATAAACTTGAAGCTCTGAAGCCGCAGGACATTCGGTCGTTCGGCTTCAGAGCTTTTACTCTTCATACTCTTGCTATACTTAGCCGGTATGCCCGGACCGCCGCTGAATTATCAATCCCCACCGCCCCGCCCCCCGCGGCGGAGCCTGGTGACGCTGCTCATCGTCTGCGTGTTTTTGTTTCTGCCGATCGGCCTGATGATTCTACTGTTTCTTGTTATCTCGCTGCGAACCCTGTGGCGGTAATCAGAACCGAGCGTCACTCGGCGGTGTCGGCGGTCGGGTTGGGGCCGGCCGATTCGACATCACCGGCGTCCAGCGAGCCGTCGAAGTCCATCAGAAAAGTGATCCGTTTCATCGCTTCGTCGCCGATGCGTTTGCGGAGAATGCTCCGGGCGTGCCGGATCCCGGTGCGGCGGGTCACGTGCATCAGCACGATGTACTTGTTTTTCAGCTTCGGTTCGATCGTCGCGAACTGTTCGAGGTGCAGGTGCCGGCCGGCCTTGGCTTTGGCGCGGTGGTCGGCCTCGTAGAACGTGCATTCAGTGATCAGGATCTCGGCGTTCTGAACGTCCGGCTCGTCGAAGACCGTGCCCAGCGTGGTGTCGCCTAAATAAACAACCGTCGGGACTTCGATCCGGTATTGAATTTCCTCGCCCCGCTTTTTCATCTCGACCAGCTCGGGGCCGGGGATGCCGACCAGTTCTGGTTTGAGCTTTTCGCGGATGCTGATTAGGCCGTACCCGATGCTGGGGCCGCCGTGGTGCGTTTGGTACGCGCGGATGCCAAAGTCCCGGCGGACCTCGTACATCTGCCCGGCCGACATTGGGATCAATTTATAAGGCGTATTCTGTCGCTCGACGTCGCGCCAGCACCGCAGCATCGCGTCGACGGTGCGTTCTAATTCCCGGGGCAGGAACACCGTGCCCGGTTTCATGCCTTGGAAAAACCGCTGGCTCAGGTAGTACGGCAACCCCGCCAGGTGGTCCATGTGGCCGTGCGTGATGCAGACGATGTCACTGGTGAGGGCGAAATACGGTGCCCGGCCGATGTCGAAGCAGACGTTGAGTTCGGGGATCTGGACGACGGATTCTTCGCCCGCGACGCTGTACCCGACGACGTGGTGAGTGCCGAGCAACAGCTTGGCGAACTTCTGAACGAGAAAAGACTTTTCGGCCATGGGTCGTGCAGCTTACCGCATCGCCCCGCCGAGTGCTGCCACTAGAGTTTTCAAATCACCGATCTGCTTGATCCGCAGGCCGAAGTTTTCACCGACTTTGACCGCTTCGCCGTAGGCGATGGTTTTATTGTTGATCATCAGCTGCAGTGGTTCGTCGTTAGCTTTGACGAATTCGATGATCGACCCGACCCCGAGCCGCAGCACCTCGGCGACCGGCAACTTGCGCTCGGCGAGCTTGACGATCACGGGAACCTCGAGGCGCATGATCCGCTTCAGTTCACCCTTGGGGTCTTCGGCGGACTTGGCGTGGAGCACGGGCATACGGTTGAAAAGATTATCGGACGGCGGCCGGCGATCACAACACATTTACTCGTTTCCCGAGATTAAAGCATTTTGGAAAGCATCGCGGTCGGGTCGAAAATGCCTGGTAATGCCGGCTCAGGGTTTGACGCTTTGTGCGTGTGTTTGTGGCGGTCCAGCTCGAGCGAGATCGGCTGGTTGCTGAAAACTGCGGGGGTGACTGACGCCGACCGGCTGACCCATTTTGGAAAAGCAAACCGAGTCGCCGCCGGCGCAGTGGACTGTGAGACGGCCGCGACGGAAGTGCCAGCGATTGCGGCAGTGGGAACTTCGGCCACCGATGTCGAAGTCGCGACGATTGCCGCGGGCCCGCCCGGGACCTGGGTATTTGCCGAGCGTCCCGCCGTTGTCGTAGACACCGGCCGAGGCGTAGTTGACGCCGTCGCGTTCGAACTCGCCCCAGAAAGGGATCAGCGCGCTGGGTATGCGGGTGTAGGCGCCGTTGTTGATGCCGTATTCCTCGCAGACCAACGGAAGCTTCAGTAATCCGAGCGAGGCTTCGAGGGGGCGGTAGTCGTTTTTAAGCGCGGCGCCGTAGTCGGCAGGCGAGTTGGTCAACAGCAGGTGCTAGGCCATCAGGTCCGGGACGGTTCCGGTGGCGATCGCGTTTTGCAGGAACGCGGTCATCCGCGGCTGGTCGTTGGCATTAAATAGGGGGTAGTAATTAAGATAGTTCGGCCCCATGAGCGGAATGGTTGTGTTGGAAAAAGGGTTCTGATAAGGGTTTTTAACAGTCGCTGTTACCCCGCGCCCGGCTGATCCCGGCCAGGATCTGCTCGTGCACCGCGTCGGGGTGGTCGACGGTGGTCCACAGCCCGAAGGGGTAGGCCGGGTCTTGGGGGATGATCTCGATCGAGCCGACCGCCAAGGCCCGTTCGGGGGTAGTTCGCACGACACGGGTCCGGGCGATTTTCCGCAGCGGGCAATCGAACACGTCGACATGAAAGACGCCGCTCAGGCTCAGCACGCGCATGTCCGTGAGGATGTACAACCGGCCCATCCACTGGACGATGCCCCACATCAAACGCCCGGCCATGCTGAACAGGCCGAGCTCGATATAGACGTGCACCGGTCTGCCGTTCTGCAGGCTGACGACGTGCGCCAGGGTCATCAGGATCAACGCCCCGGCGAGGAATCGAAGGCTGGTCAGCAGGATGAACCACAGCGACGGACGGAGTATCAGCACGACCAGTTCGCCGTCGCGCAGGATGTGTGACGCGAGCAGCATCGCCAGCGACGGGCGTGACGACACGACGCCGGCGACGACGGCGCCCTCGGCTGCGGCGGCGGCAAAGGTGCCGTTGGCCTGCCGGCGGTCGGTTTTAGGAATGCTTTCTTCCATGTTGGTGACGTTTCTTCGCCAAACCGCTTCGCGCCGGTCATTCGAGTTTCATTTTGCCGTGCGTCGATGCTATTGCAAACCAATCGCGAGCAGTAGCCGGATCTTCCTTCGGAGGTGTTGATCAGCGGTGGCCTATCATGTCCGCAGGAAGAAGTGAAACCACGACCGCTAAGCAGGAGCACGCATGAAAGCCAAAGTCGTCCGATTCGAAAAAGCAGGTGGCCCCGAAGTTTTAAAACTGGTCGACGCCGACGTGCGTGCGCCCGGTGACGGCGAGTTGCTGATCAAGGTGCACGCGATCGGACTGAACCGGGCCGAGTCGATGTTCAGGTCCGGGCGTTATATGGAGCAACCGCAGTTCCCCGCGGGTCTGGGATACGAAGCCTCGGGCACGGTCGAGACAGTGGGGACCGGCGTCACCGGCTTTGCCAAGGGCGATGCCGTGTCGGTGATCCCCGGGTTTTCGATGAATAAGTATTCCTGCTATGGCGAATATGCCGTAGTCCCCGCCGCGTCGACCGTGAAGCACCCGGCGAACCTGTCCTGGGAACAGGCGGCCGCGGTCTGGATGCAATACATGACCGCCTACGGCGCGCTGGTCGACATCGCCAAGGTGTCGCGCGGTGACGTGGTGCTGATCACGGCCGCGTCGTCGTCGGTCGGACTGGCGGCGATTCAGATCGTGAACGCCGCCGGCGCGGTGTCGATCGCGGCGACGCGGAAAGCCGACAAAAAGCAGGCATTGCTCGATCACGGGGCTCAACACGTGGTCGTCACTGACACGCAGGATCTGCCGTCCGAGGTGAAGACGATCAGCGGCGGCAAAGGCGCGCGGGTCGTGTTCGATCCGGTCGGCGGGCCGATGCTGGAAAAGCTCGCGCAGGCGACCGCGTACGAAGGGATCATCTTCCAGTACGGAGCGCTCTCGACGGAGCCGACGCCGTTCCCGTTGTTTACAGTTCTCGGGAACGCGCTGACCGTTCGCGGCTACACATTGATGGAACTGAAGGTCGGGTCCGAGCGGTTTGAAAAGGGCAAAAAATACGTGCTCGACGGCTTGGCGAGCGAGGCGCTCAAGCCCGTGATCGCTAAGACGTTCCCGCTGTCGCAGATCGTCGAAGCGCATCGATATCTGGAGAGCAACCAACAGGTGGGCAAGCTCGTCGTGACGGTGCCGTGAGTGCGTCAGCGATATTTTTCGATCGCGGCCGGAGTGATCGTCACGATGTCGGGCAGGTTGCGGTAATAGTTGTTGTAATCGAGCCCGTACCCGACGACGAATTCGTCGGGAATTTCAAACCCGCAGTAGTCGACGTGGACTTCCTTCGCCGCCGGGCGGTCTTTTCGGAGCAGCACGCAGGTTTTCACGCTCGCGGGTTTCAGCTGCTCGAGCATGGCGGTCACCAGCTTCAGGGTTCCCCCGCTGTCGAGGATGTCGTCGATCAACAGCAGGTGCCGGCCGGTGACGTCACCGAGCTGTTGCCCGAGCAGTTGCGACCCCTGTGTTCGCAAACTCGACCCCGGGTAGCTGCTGACGGTGATCAGACCGATTTTTATCGGCAGCGGGATTCGGCGGATCAAATCACCACAAAAGATAAACGCGCCGGTGAGGATCGGCACGATCGTGATCTCCCCGCCGTCGGCGAGTTTCGGCGCGGTGTGGTCGGCGGTGATCTGCCGGGCGAGTTCCCCGACACGGGCGGCCAGTTGGGCTTCGGAAATGAGCACGCGTTCGATGTCGGCGTCCATGTGCATGGTTGTATCCGACCGCCGGCGGCCGGGCGAGACGGCCGACAACGCTTCAAAGCGTCCGGGCATTCGCCCGGGCGGCCAGGCTCGCCCGCGTCACCTCGTCCTGGGCGAATCCCCACTGTTCTGTTTTCGGTAACTCGCCGCTCTCGAACCAATGAAACGACAGCGCTTCACCGCCCGGCGTGACCGGGCCGTCGATCGGGACGACGAACACCAAAGTGATCGCGTGCTGGCGCGGGTCTAGCAACGAGTCCGGCCGCGGCGTCGTGAAATATTGCGCGACGTAATCAGGCTGGCGGTCCGGCGGGATCGCGAAACGGATCGCCGGGCCGAGCGTTTCGCGGAGTTGCCGGGTCGCGGCGTCGGCGAGCGATTCGTCCCGGAACATCCGCCCGCCCACCATGCACCACCGCCGGCCCTGGTGCGGGGTCTCGCGGTGGATCAGCCCGACGTGCGAGACCGTGAATCGGTCAGCCGCCAGTCGCACCGGCACCACGTCGCAGCAGGCGATCGGCATCGTGTCCTGCATCCATTTCCAGTCGTCGGCGTCCAGCCAGTTCGGGTTCTCGTTCATGCCGGGCAGTGATACTCAAATCCGGGCGTACTAAAAAGCATGGCCGAGCCGCAGAAGACGCCACGCACGCGCAGTCCGTTTCCCGGGATGGACCCGTATCTGGAGCAATATTGGGGTGACGTGCACCACCGGCTTTGCACGTACGCCTGCGACCTTCATCGCCGAAAACTTCCGGAGGGCCTTGTTCCACGGCTCGACGAGCGGACGGTCATCGAAGACGACGATGCCGAAGAGCGAACAATCATCCCCGACGTCCGTGTCATTCAACGCGGGAAGTCTGAACCCGGTAGCGTCGCCTTGCTCGAATCGCTGCCAGCGACCGAACCGCCGGTCATCGAGATCCAACACGAGCCGGTGACCGAGGGTTTCATTCAAGTTATCGACACACGCAACGGCGGGAAGATTGTTACCGTTATCGAGTTCACGTCACCGGCGAACAAGCTAGCCGGCATGGGCCGCAAGATGTACCGCCGGAAGTCGAAGGAATTGATCGCCGGCAAGGTGAGTCTGGTCGAGGTGGATCTGATCCGTGCGGGCAAATGGAACCTTCGCGCGCCGCAGCGGATGGTCGCCGCCCGACATCGCGACGGCACTTACCATGTTTGTGTCACACGGGGCTGGAATCGGTTTCAATACGAGGTGTATCCCATCACGTTGCGTGAACGGTTGCCGGTGATCAGCGTCCCGCTGCGGAAGACTGACCCCGATGCGCTGTTGGATCTGCAGTCATTGATCGACCAGGCATACGAGAACGGGTCGTACGGTTACGACGTGGATTATATTAAGCCGCCTGTGCCCGCGCTTGCCGAGATCGACAGGGACTGGGAAAAGTCGCTTCTGATGTAGGGTCGACGCTGCGTCGCCCCGACTGGATTCAGAACTTCCGCCCGACCGAGACTTGTTCCGGTTTCTGCATTCTTCCCGCCCGTCTGGCATCCCCGCCGTTGCGGCGATAAACTCTCTTTCGATATGAAGATTATTTTAGCCAATCCCCGCGGGTTCTGTGCCGGTGTGAACATGGCCATCGACTGCGTCGACAAGGTCCTGAAGCTTAAGGGCCCGCCGGTCTATGTGTACCACGAGATTGTGCATAACAAGCACGTGGTGCAGGACTTCCAAGGCCGGGGCGTGACGTTCGTCGACACGATCGAGGAAGTCCCCGAGGGCGGCGTTGTCGTTTACAGCGCGCACGGGATTTCGCCCGAAGTCCGCAAGGCGTCCAAGGGCCGACAATTGATGGAAGTCGACGCGACCTGCCCGCTGGTGACCAAGGTTCACATGGAAGTGCTGCGGTTCTTCCGCGAGGGGTACACGATTATTTTCATCGGTCACCGCGACCACGACGAAGCCGTCGGCACCGTGGGCGAGGCCCCCGAGGCGATCATCGTCGTTGAATCCCCCGACGAAGTGGATCAGTTGACCTTAGCCCCGGATACGAAGCTGGCGTACGTCACGCAGACGACGTTGAGCATTGCCGACGCGATGCGGACGATCTCTGCTTTGAAGGCAAAGTACCCGAACGTCAAAGCCCCTCCGAAGGAAGACATCTGCTACGCCACGACCAACCGGCAGACGGCCGTCAGCGACCTGTCGCCCGAGGTTGATCTGGTTCTGGTCGTGGGAAGTCGCAACAGCTCGAATTCACAGCGGCTGGTCGAAACGGCAAAGCTCGCCGGGCGGGCCGCGTATCTGATCGACGATCAGTCCGAACTGGACCCCGCCTGGGTGCACGGGCACGAGGCTGTTCTTGTGACCGCCGGCGCGAGCGCCCCGGAACATCTGGTCAAAGGTTTGATCGAGCGTTTGCAGACCGAGTTCGGCGGCGAAGTCGAAACCCGTACGCTGATCGAAGAAGACGTGTCGTTCGAATTGCCACGCTCGCTCCGCAGCCTGGCGGTCGTCGGGGCGTGATGCTCTAGGCGGGCTGTACGCCCGCGACTTCTGCGTCGCGGTCTTTGACCGCGCCGAAGGCGAACCACAGCACGATCCCGATCACGAATAACCCGATCCCGATCACCATGCTCAGGCTCATCGAGCCGAACAACCGCGGGTTCACCGGCGGCTCGACTCGAAGCAATTCCAAAATGTATCGGGTCGGCCCTTCGAGCATCAGCATCAGTGCGAAGACCCGACCACCGGCGTGCGGGGTCGTGAAATACGCCAGCAGCAAAGCCGTGATCAGCAGCGAATTGAACGTGCTGTACAACTGCGTCGGGTGTACCGGGTTGGAGTGTTCCCGGGCGGCGATCGCGACCAGCTCCGGATTCTTTTCGAACTGCGACGGCGGCATTAATTCGCGGCGTCCGTCGGAAGTTATTCCGAACAGTTCCGCCGGCGGTGCGTGGTCAAGCCGCTCGCCTTCTGTCCCTTTATATTGATCGATATAGGCGTTGCTGTAATACGGGAATTCCACGCCCCACGGCAGCTTGCACTCGGCCCCGTAACAACACCCGTTGAGAAAACACCCGACCCGCCCGATGCCCAGGCCGAGCGTGATGCACGGCGCGATCATGTCCATGCCCAACCGGGCTGGGACCTTCTTGTGGATCAGGTACCCGAGCACGACCGGCGAGGCGAGAATGAGCCCGCCGTAAAACGTCAATCCGCCGCTGCGGATGTTGACCATGTTCCAGAGGTTGCCCAGAAAACCGTTTTTCGGGTCGGTGTAATCGTGCCAGTTTTCCAGCACGTGCGACATGCGCGACCCGATGACGCCGCTGACCATTGCCAGCAGCGTGACATTGATAAAAATCTCAGGGTCGAACCCCATGCGGCGCCCCAGCCGCGTTGAAAGCCATTGCGTGCCGAAGAACGCGAAGACCATCATCAGGCCGTAGCCGTAAATGGGAATGTTCAGCCAGGGGAGGTGGAAGATGGTCGGGTACATGATCGGAATCCAAAACGCCGGCAATTCCTCAACGTTTAGCCGCCCCGCTTGCGGGGCGTTATTACAACAATCGTAGACCGTAACGGCTCACAAGTGAGCCGGCTAAACGGGCGGGTTATGACGGCACGACGACGACATTATCAATCAACCGGGTCGCGCCGACCCGCACGGCGACGGCCAACACCACCGGCGACACCATCATCTCGACACCCTTCAGCGTGACAGGGTCCACCGCGGCGATGTAATCAATCTGCAGGTGCTGCGCGAGCAGCGCGTGCTGGATCATCGTGATCAACCGGCTCGCCTGCTTCACCCCGCCGGCGGCCAGTTCCTGGGCCGCGAACAGGTTCTTGCTGATCGCCAGCGCCTTCTGTCGGTCGACAGCCGACAAGTATTGATTCCGGCTGCTCATCGCCAGCCCGTCGGGGTCCCGCAGCGTCGAGCACGCGACCATCTCGACGGGCCAGTTCAACGATTCAACCATGGCCGATAGAACCCGGAGTTGCTGAAAATCTTTCTGGCCGAAGCAGGCCACGCTCGGCGTGGTGATGTTGAACAGCTTGGCGACCACCTGGCAAACACCGCGGAAATGCCCGGGCCGGTGCTTGCCTTCCAGCACGTTGTCCAGCATCGGCAGGTCGATCTGCACCGCGGGCGTGCCCGGCGGGTACATCTCCTGTTCCGACGGATTGAAAACCCAGTCGACCCCCGCGGCCTTACATTTTTCCAGATCGGCTTCGATCGGCCGGGGATATTTTGTGAAGTCCTCGCGCGGGCCGAACTGCGTGGGGTTCACGAAAATCGAAACCGCGACCCGCGACGCCTTTGTCCTGGCGACCTCGATCAACGACAGATGGCCCGGGTGCAGCGCCCCCATGGTCGGTACCAACGCCAGTGGGCCGGCACCCCGCTCGGCTCGAACCTCGGCAATCGTTCTCAGCACTTTCATCCGCATAAGCGTAAAGGGTCGGGCCACGATTTAGTAGAGGCACGAGACCCGGCAGACGGGCAGCGACAATTGAAAAAATTGCCCGGCGCAAAGTTCGGACGGACCCCGCGCCAAAACCGAATCGAGCCGTTACAATCCCGCTCCGACATGACTGCTGTTCGCCTCGACCATATCTATAAGACGTTCGGTTCCACCCTCGCATTGGACGACATTGTCCTGGACATCCGTGCGGGTGAATTGTTTTTTTTGTTGGGCCCCAGCGGGTGCGGAAAGAGCACGCTGCTCCGCTTGATCGCCGGACTGCACGAGCCGAGCAAGGGCAAGATTTTCTTCAACGACCGCGACGTTACCCAACTCGGCACTGACAAGCGCAATGCCGTGATGTGTTTTCAGAGCTACGCGCTGTGGCCGCACATGAGCGTCCGTGACAACGTCGCGTTCGGGCTGGACGTCCGCAACGTTCCGCCCGCCGAGCAGAAACAGCGGATCGACGAAGTCCTCGCGATGGTGCAGATGACCGCCATGGCCGATCGCAAGCCGAATCAATTGTCGGGCGGGCAGCAGCAGCGCGTTGCCCTGGCACGGGCGCTGGCGGTGCGGCCCGATTGTCTTCTGCTCGACGAACCGTTGAGCAATCTCGACGCGGCATTGCGACTGGAGATGCGGACCGAGATCCGCCGCATCTGTAAGTCGGCCGGGTTCACAACCATTTATGTCACCCACGACCAGAAGGAAGCGCTGAGCGTCGCCGACCGAATCGCGGTGATGAAAAACGGCAAGCTCGCGCAGGTGGGCACGCCCGGCGATCTGTACCACACGCCCAATTCATCTTTCGTCGCCGGGTTCATCGGGCAGACGAATCTGCTGCCGGGCAAGATCGTCTCGCGCGACGGCGCGACCGTACGGGTCGACACTGCCGCCGGGCCTGTAGTGGCGTCCGTGGGTGAACAGAACCCGCCCGACAGCGTGATCGTAAGCATCCGCCCCGAACAGATGCGGGTCGCCCGCGACGGGATCGCGTCGGCGGTCAACCGTTTCACCGGCAAAACGCTGGAGACGACGTTCCTCGGCGAGGCCAGCGAACACGTAATCCTGACCAACGACCAGAAGCTCAAAGTCATTTGCGCCCCGCCGTTGTTCTCACCGCCGGAACAAATGACGATCGAATTCGACGCGAAAGACGCGGTGGTATTAGCGGTGTAATCAAAATCCGTTCGACGACCCCTTTTAAACAGACCATGGCCGAAATCTACATTTGTACCGACATCGAATCCGACGGCCCTATACCCGGTCCGCATTCGATGTTGAGTTTTGCCTCCGTGGCATACCGCCCGGACAAAACCCTGGTCGGCACGTTCACCGCAAACCTCGAGCCGCTCTCCGGGGCGACCGGAAGCCCCGCCACCATGGAGTTCTGGAAGCAGAACAAGGCCGCCTATGACGCGACCCGCACGAACCTGAAAGACCCCGCCACCGCGATGGTCGAATACAGCAAATGGGTCGAGTCGCTCCGCGGGACGCCGGTGTTCGTCGCCTTCCCGGCCGGGTTCGATTTCCTGTTCGTCAACTGGTATCTGGTCCGCTTCACCGGCACGAGCCCGTTCTCCCATTCGGCACTGGACATGAAGACGATGGCCATGGTGCTGACCGGCAAGGGATTTCGCGCGTGCACGAAGCGGAACCTCCCCGCCACCTGGGTCAGTGACGCCCCGCACACACACATCGCGCTGGACGACGCGATCGAACAGGGCGAGCTGTTTTTCGACATGATGAACGCCGCCGAAAAACTCCGCGGGGGTGCGCGGTGAAAGGCGGATTCGCGAAATATATCTCCGCCTTCTTGTTCGTGTTCGTGCTGGTGACGCCGTTCATCCTTCGGGCGGTGATGAACATCTCCAAGCCGGCCAAGGTCGACGGTGCCGGAGAGCACGTCGTCATTGTGACGCCGCACGTCGAAGGAATTCGCCGCGAATTCGCGACCGCGTTTTCGGACTGGTATCGCAAGAAATACAACGCCGGCGTCGACGTCGATTACCGCTCGTACGGGGGCGCGAGCGACATCGTCAAACTGTTCGAACAGGAATCGAACACGGTTTTTAAAACCCAGGGCACCTACCAGGTCGATCTGGTCTGGGGTGGTGGGGACTTCCTGTTCGACCAGCAGCTGAAAAATCCCGGGTACCTGCAAGGCGTTCAGCTCGACCCTGATGTGATGAAGCTGGCGTTTCCGAAATCGGATTTAAACGGGCTTTCGTTGTACGACGTCAAAAGCCCCAAGCCGCAGTGGTTCGGGACAGCGCTCAGCAGCTTCGGCATTGGTTACAACCGGGACGTCGATCGCTACCTGAAGCTGCGGGACCCGCTGACGTGGGCCGATTTGAAGAATCCGGCTTACAGTGGCTGGATCATCGCAGCCGATCCCACCCGCAGCGCCTCGGCCAAGCAGGCATTTATGATCGTCGTCGAAAAGGCGATGGTCGATGCCAAAGCGGCAGGCAAGTCGGAAGACGTCGGCTGGCAAAAAGGGATGGGACTGGTTCGGCAAATCGCGGCCAACGCACGGATGTTCGCCGACGGAAGCGCGACAGTGCCGGGCATCATCGCCTCCGGTGACGCGGCGGCGGGCATGACCATCGATTTCTACAGTCGATCGACTGTCCAGGCGGTGGGTGAGGACCGCATGGGGTATGTCGAACCGGCCGGCGCGACCATGATTAACCCGGACCCGATCGCAATGGTCAAAGGGGCCGAGCACCCGATCGTCGCCCGGCGATTCATCGAGTTCGTCCTAAGCCCCGAAGGCCAGCGCCTCTGGAACACCAAGGCCGGGTCGCCGGGCGGTCCCAGATCGACCAATCTCCGGCGGTTGCCGATCATGCCGTCGATCTATTCGGAAGTCGCAAACTTTACCGACCAGGTGAACCCGTACGCGGCTGCCGGTGGATTCAATAAATCCAACGCGCGCGAGCAGACGTTTAAAATTCTCGGGGAACTGATCCAGGCAAGTTGTATGAATTGCCTTGAAGATTTGCGGGAGACGAGGAAAGAAATTCTCGCCTCGTCGCGGGCGGCCGAGCTGGACGACGACCTCGGCACGTTTCCGTTCGACCAGCAGGAAGCGCTCCGACGACTGGCCATTTATGGCAAAGCAAAACCGGTCGATCAGCTGAAAATCATGCGTGGATGGACGCAGGATTTTCGGGACGAATACAAACGCCTTCGTGAAAAAGCTCAAGGGAAATAACGGTGCAATACGAGCCGGCTGACGGCGTCGGGCTACAGGCAAAAGAAAGACACGCGCAGAACGCCCGTGCACACTATGCGATTTTTGATTCGAACCTCTCTGTTCCTGTTCATCCTCGCCATCTTCCTGGCGTTCCTGGGCTGGCCCATCTTCCAGACCGTGCGCGTCGGCTTCCAGGGCGTCGCGGTGGACGGGCATTACGGTCCCTTTACTGGCGAGTACGTCGGCGCAATCTTCAAAGACCCGCTGCTCCGCAGTGGATTGTTTAACAGCGCGACGATCGCTCTCTGCGTCACACTTTTATGCACCTTGATCACGGTCCCGCTGGCGTTGTTGTCGCGGCGGTTCGATTTCTGGGGCAAGGGCCTGGTCAATGCTATGTTGCTGGTGCCGTTGATCCTGCCGCCGTTCGTCGGCGCGATCGGCATGCGGCAGATTCTGGGACGGTTCGGCGTCCTGACCGCGATCGCCGAACGATCTGGTCTTGTCGCAGCGGACGCGCCGGTGAACTGGTTCGGCTCGGCACAAATTCTCGGCGTTATCCTCATGGAGACGCTGAGCCTGTACCCGATTCTGTTTTTAAACGTGTCGGCGGCGCTGGCGAATCTCGACCCGGCGATGGAGCAGGCGGCGGCTAACCTCGGCGCGACACGATGGACCATCTTCCGAAAAATCACCCTCCCGCTCATGCGGCCCGGTCTTTTTGCCGGCGGCACGATCGTGCTGATCTGGAGTTTCACCGAGCTGGGTACTCCGCTGATGTTCGATTTCTACCGGGTCACCCCGGTGCAGATTTACGAACAGATCGGGCAGGTCGCCGGCAACCCCCTGCCGTACGCGCTGACGGTCGTCATGCTGCTGAGCAGCGTGGTGCTCTATATCATCGGTAAGTTCGTCCTGGGCCGCCGGCTTGATGCCGCGGTCACCAAGGCATCCGTGCAGGCCAACACACGCAAGCTCGGCCTTCTTAGTAGCATTCCGGTGCTGCTGCCGTTCCTGCTCGTCAGCGGATTGGCATTGCTGCCGCACTTCGGCGTCATCCTGATGAGCGTTAGCAAGGTTGGCTCGTGGTACCAGTCGGCTTTGCCTCGTGTGTTCACGGGTCAGCACTATCTCAATGCGCTCACCAGCGACGTGACGCTGCCGTCGGTAGGCCAGAGTATTAAATACGCTTCGCTGAGTACGTTGATCGACGTGGCGCTCGGGTTGACCATCGCGTTCCTGGTCGTCCGGTCGAAGTTACCCGGATTCGTTCGAACCACCATTGATAGCCTGGCGATGCTTCCGCTGGCGGTGCCGGGCCTCGTGATGGCTTTCGGATACCTGGCAGTAAGTCTTCAATTGCAAGCCTATTTCAGCGGCACTAAATGGCTGCGCGATCTGGTCAACGTCACCGAGAATCCGACGCTGCTACTGGTCGTCGCCTACGCTATGCGGCGACTGCCTTACGTCGTCCGCAGCGCGGTCGCAGGCCTGGAGCAGACGCCGGTCGATTTAGAACTGGCTTCGCGAAACCTCGGTGCTTCCGGCGGGATGACGCTGCGCCGGATCACAATTCCGCTCATCAGCGCGAATCTGGTCGCCGGCGGGTTGCTGGCGTTCGCCTTCGCCATGCTGGAAGTCAGCGATTCGCTTATTCTCGCGCAGAAGCAGCAGTTCTGGCCGATCACCCGCGGCATCTACGAACTCTTCCAACGCCTCGGCGACGGCCCGTATATCGCAAGCGCCCTGGGCGTCTGGGCGATGGTCTTGCTCACGCTGACAATCCTGTCGGCGAACTCGCTGCTCGGAAAACGCATGGGCGCGATCTTCCGAGTTTGAGCCGATTTAGCGGCGGCCCAGAAGCCGGGCTGTGCGTCAGCGCAGAGCGTTCACGATTGTACAATCCAGTTCAGACGTGCGCCCGCAACGCGAGAATGAGATCCACTTCCCCGCGCGGGCGATTCAGCTCCCGGGCGATCTCCGGGGCCGACCGACCCTGGTCGGACAGCGTGTAGACCTGCTGGTGCTGACTGTCGACGGCGGCGGGCTTGAACATTGCCGACGCGTCCTGCTCGAGACGCCGTGGTTCGGTGAACCGCTCGGCCCGGGGTTCGGCGGGGGACTTTTCCAACTGCTGCAGCCGGGCGATTCTCTGGTCGGCGTCTTCGATCAGCATCTGCAGTTTCTGCGTGCGGGTGTCGAGTTGCGCGGTGATCTGCCGGGTCATTTCGGATAATTCGACCAGCAGATTCTGCATCTGGCGTTCGACGTTGCGCTGCTGCGCGAGGCTCGCAAAAGCCGGCGGTTTGGCGAGCGGGTCTTTTTTCTTCTTCATCGCCGGGCGGATGATCAGCGCGTAAAGCGTGAGCGCGGCCATGACGGCGATCGACCCCCATTGTGCAAGCGTCGGACTGTGCGGAGCTGAATCGAGCAGAAATGGTTGCATGGTGATTCGCCTGCTATCGTGCGCGACGTCGCGGCGAGTTGCAAATCCGTGCACAGTACGCGATTCGCGCGGCTCAGCTCTGATGACCGACGGTCTGCAGCATCTTTCGCCGGGCGTCGGACGAGAGCCAGACGCGGTCGCCGGCCTTGCTGATGTCGGCGATGTCGTAAAACAGAAGAAGTCCCAGCAGCGGCGCGAGGTGGTCGGCCGACTCGCCGGACTGCAGGAGTTTCACCGGCCCGACGCCCCCGTCGGTGGCCGCTAGGACGCCGACCGCTTGTGTAAGCCGGTCCAAATCGATTTGTCCCATACGCTTTCGGCCTTGAAGCCGGGCCACGCCCCACAGCACGAGGCGGGGGCCGATGTTGGCGATCTCGGCGATCAGAAGAATTCCCACGACGCGTCGCTGCACGAAGCGACCGCCGAACGAATCGCCGTCGGGCATCTGGTTCTCGAGGATGCTGCCTTTAACTGAATACGCCAGCAGAAACAGGACCGGCAACGACACGGCCGCGACCAGCGCATAGGTTCCCCAGAAGCCGAACTTCAGAATCATCGGTAGCGAGATTGTCAGGAAAGAGACCGTGATCAGCATCGGTCCGACCAGCGACAGAATCGCCCCGCCGCCGATCGCCAGATAGGTTTTGGTCCGATGGTTCTGCTCGCAGCGTTTGAGGAACGCCGTCACCAAGGCCGGATCAACACCCCGCCGCAGATTCATAGAACAGCCTGCACGTGAGTCCAGAGTTTTTCGAACAACTCCCGCGTGCCGTGCTGGTCTGCCCACTGGCGGATGTACGGAAGGTCGAGCGTTCGCGACTGGACCGCGAGGACGTTTTGAGCGTCTTCCCAATCCTTCGGTCGTTTCGCCCGGCTGAACCATCGCAGCTTTTGCAAAAGCACGTCCTCGGGTGAGGGCAGGAAAGCATGGCCTGTCAGAAATTGATACCGCTTGCGACGGAGAAATCTCTGCTGGTCGTGCGGATCGCTGCTCGTCATGAACAGCTCAATTTTAAAGCCCGTCGCGGGAACTTTACCGACGTATCGCAGCGTCATCGTGACTGATTCGAGCAGCATCTGCGGATCGAATTCAATGACATCGGTTAGCGATTGGAACAAAGGCGCGAGTGGTTTGCTTCCCGCTTCGATTACAAAGTCCGCGTCCTGAGTTGATCGCGCGATGCCCCAGGCGTTACTCGAGTAGGACCCGACGAGCATATAAGGTATGTCGAGGCGTTCGAGTTGCTCGATGACGCGCAGCACGACTTCATTTGAGGTCACGGCTTGGCCCCCGCGTTGAGCGACTCCATCCGCCGGCTTAGCTCGAGGCGAGATCGTAGAATCTCGCGGGCATTTTCGGACGAGATTTCTGGATTCTGGATGCGGATGCCCGACAGCGTCACTTCACAAGCAGTGTCAAACAACTCCCCCCCAAGGACAAGCTTCCGCTCGATCGGCAGATGCCGGGCGTCGGCGATCTCTTCGCTGCGAAGGATTCGAAGCAGCTCCGGGGTCGGTTCCATGTACGGGAGTATACCGCACTATTCCCGAAGGCGTGACATTGAACGGCCCGTCACAGTTCTTCAAAAAAATCGTTCCCTTTGTCATCCACCACAATAAACGCGGGGAAATCGACGACCTCGATTTTTCGAACCGCTTCCATGCCCAGCTCTTCGAAGGCGACCATCTCGACTTTTTTGATGTTGGTCTGGGCGAGAATCGCGGCCGGCCCGCCGATGCTGCCGAGGTAGAAACCGCGGTGTTTCTTGCACGCCTCGGTGACGGCTTTGGATCGGTTTCCCTTGGCGATCATGATCAGGCTGCCGCCGCGGTCCTGGAAGGTGTCGACAAAGCTGTCCATTCGCCCGGCGGTCGTGGGGCCGAACGAACCGGACGCCATCCCTTCGGGCGTCTTCGCGGGGCCGGCGTAGTAGATCGGATGATTCTTGAAAAAGTCCGGCATCGGTTCGCCGCGGTCGAGCATCTCCTTGATGCGGGCGTGGGCGGCATCCCGCGCGACGATCAACGTGCCGGTCAACTCGACCCGGGTCTTGACCGGGAAACGGGTGAGGATCTCCCGCACTTTATCCATGCCGACGTCCAAATTGATCTTCAACGGCGGCGCCATTTTCGGCTGCTCGGCGGGCAGGAACTGCTCGGGGTGAAATTCCAACTGCTCGAGGAAGACGCCGTCGCGGTTGATCTTCGCCTTGATTTGCCGGTCGGCCGAGCATGACACGCCGATCCCGATCGGACACGATGCGGCGTGCCGAGGCATGCGAATCACCCGCACGTCGTGGGCGAAATATTTACCGCCGAACTGCGCGCCGATCCGGCTTTCCTGCGCTATTTTTAAGATCCGCTTCTCCCACTCGGTATCACGAAATGCCCGCCCCCCGGCAGACCCGGTCGTCGGCAGATGGTCGAGATATCCGCAGCTGGCGAGCTTCACCGTTTTCATGTTGCTCTCGGCGCTGGTCCCGCCGACGACAATCGCCAGGTGGTACGGCGGGCAGGCGCTCGTGCCGATCTCTTTCAGCTTCGACCGGATGAAAGTCTCCAGATCTTTTTCGTTCAGCACCGCGGGCGTGGACTGAAACAGGTACGCCTTGTTCGCGCTGCCGCCCCCCTTGGCGATGAACAGAAATTTGTATTCGTCCCCGGTCTCGGCCATCAGATCGATCTGTGCGGGCAGGTTCGTGCCCGTGTTTTTTTCCTTGAACATTTCCAGCGGCGCGATCTGCGAATACCGCAGATTGCGTTCCTGGTAGGTCTGAAAAATACCGGACGACAATGCCGCGGCATCATCGCCGTCGGTGAGCACGTATTGCCCTTTTTTCCCGAGCACAATGGCGGTGCCGGTGTCCTGACAGGTCGGCAACTGCCCGGCCGCGGCGACGACCGCGTTCTGCAGGTGCGTGTAGATGACGAATCGGTCGTTGTCCGACGCCTCGGGGTCGCCGAGTTCTTCGCGGAGTTGGCGCAGGTGTGACGAGCGGAGGAAAAACGAGATATCGAAGAACGCCTGCCGGGCCAGCGATTGCAGCGTCTCTGCTTCGACCTTCAGGTAAGACCGGCCGTTGATGTCGGCGACCGAAACGCCTTCGCGGTTGACCAGCCGATAGGCCGTATCGTCAGAACCGTATTGAAAAATGGGCTCGTAATTGAATGAAGGCATTGTGATAAAACGTGAGTTTGGAATTTGCAGGTCGTCTATCGCGGACGGGTTCACGGCTGTGACGCGGCGACTGCCGGAGCGACGAATTTTTCGACCGCCATCGCCATTTTCTTTGCCGACTCGCGGTGGTGATACACCATGTGGCCGGTCGGGAAATACAGGTGCGTGACGTTGCCGCGCGTCTCCGGGCTCAGGTTCATCCGGTCGATTGTGTAGTCGGCGGAGAAGAACGGCGTCGCCAGGTCGTAATACCCGCTGATAAACTGCACCCGCAGGTGCGGGTTCTGCAGAATCGCATTCTGCAGATCTTCGGCGACGTTCAGGTACCCGCCGCCGTGCTCGTTACCGAGACTCCAGGGTTGGACTTTGCCGGTCAGCACTTCGTACGGCAGATCACTTTCGAATTTCAGTTCGTCACGAACGTAGGCGTTGAACGCGGCCGAATAGGCAGGCAAGTAACGAGAAAGGCTGGGGTCGTATGAAGGACCGCCGGCGTCGCCCTGCGGGTCGAAACCGGTGATACGCCCGTCGAATCGGCCGATGATGTGCCGGCCGTCACCGAGCAGTTCTTTTTCGAACACGCCGGGGTCGATGCGCAGATTCGCGCGGTCGACAATGTCCTCCCGCAAGCCCGTGAATGCCGCGAGTTGTTTGACCAGATGCGTTCGCTGGTCGGGCGACAGCTTCGCGCCTTTGACCAGTGCGGGGACGTATTCGTCGACGGTAAATTTCCGGGCCGCGTCTACAGTCTTGCTGAAATCTGCCTGGTAGTCAGGGCCGAGCTTTTTGTGATACCAGGCGACCGCGGTGTAGGTCGGGAGAAACAATTCGTACGGCAGATCATTGCCCGGGCCCGACGAGAGCGTTTGAAAATCGAGCACGGAAGAAACGAGCGTGATCCCACTGACGGCGATGCCGTATCGATCGGCGAGATACCCGGCCAGTCCTGCCGCGCGGGTAGTGCCGTAGCTCTCGCCGGCCAGGTAGATCGGCGACCCCCACCGGTGGTTCCGAGTGAGGTAAAGGCGAATAAAGTCGGCTACCGAGACGATGTCGGCGTGGTAGCCGTGGAACTGCGCCGCGTCTTCACCTGCGGCGGCGCGGCTGAAACCGGTGCTGACCGGGTCGATAAAAACAAGGTCCGAGCCGCGGAGCCAGGTGGCCTGATTGTCGACTAATTTAAACGGCGGACCGACCGGCAGGTCGTGGTCGTCCAGGTCGATCGTTTTTGGTCCCGCCCCGCCAAGGTGTAACCAGACGGCCGCGGCACCCGGCCCGCCGTTGAACAGAAATGTAATGGGCCGGTTTGCCGGCTCGGTCGATTCGGTGTCGTAACCGACGAAGAAAATATCCGCCTTCGGTTTGCCCGCCTCATCCTTCATCGCCATCTGACCGGCGGTGGCGCGGTATTTAAAGACCGCGCCGTCCAGCTTGATTGATTGCCGGGTGACCGACAGCTTCCCGTCCTGCTTCGCGGCATCGGCAGAATTTTCTGCTTTAGCCGAAGGCTGCGTGCTGGTCACGGATTCGGTCGTCGGAGCACGGTGTGATTGCGCGGAAACCATCGCCGTGAACGCGAAGCCCGAGAGTAGAACCGACGTGCGAAATAAATGTCTGGCGCGCATGCGTGTCTCCGTCCAAAAGCATTGTGAATGGGCGGACATCGTAGGTATCCGCGGCGGGCGGGGCAAACGGGGTGGAAACTCTACTCAGGATCGAAGATGGCTTGTCGAAAGACCGGAAGGCTCGCGCGGGGTCGGCTTCAATCGGCGGTCGCGAAATAGCATTTCTCGAGCGAATCAGTTAATCCGATGAGCAACAACGAGAGCGACGGACAGATGGCAGAATCGGCAGCCGACGAGCGGGCTTCGCCCAGCAGCTTATGGATCGTCTGCCCGGTCATTTCGATCGCGCCGCTGCGGCGAACCTGCATCCGAAGCGTCTCGGCCTGGGCTACGGCTTGGCCGTTGGCGGTGGCGAGAGCGTCGAGCTGCGAATCAAACATTTGCCGGCGATCAGCGGTCATCCCGGCGCGTGCGTGCATCAGGGTGACGGTGCGTTTGCCCTGAATCAAATCGCATCCATCGTGGGCGGGCTGAGACAGATCGGCCAAGTCGTTTTGCAACTGATACGCCTGCCCGATCGCTCTGGCGAACCGTGATAGCGTCGACTGTGTTGCGGTCGACGCGCCGGCCAGAATTGCGCCGCTGAGCAGTGGTCCTTCGAAGGTGTAAGCGGCAGTCTTCCAGTCGTACTCCCGCATTAATACGGTTTCAGAAACGCCGTTGAGCGGTTCCTTCGATTGAAAGATGTCGATGGCCTGACCGAAGCCTGTGGTGCAGGCGATTCGCGAAAAAAGTCTCAGCAACTGCACCTGCACGGCCGGATCAATATTCATCTCGGCCAGTAGCCGGATTGAAACGCCGAACAGCAGGTCGCCTGCGACGATCGCCAGATTTTCACCGAACGCCGGGCTGTCGTGGTCGAGTGACTGCAATTGGCGGTGCAGGCTGGGCGTTTGCCGGCGGGTGTCGGCGACGTCGATCAGGTCGTCGTGGACGAGCAGAAAGGCATGAAAAATTTCCCACGCGCTGGCGACGTCTAATACATTGGTGTCGACCGTCGTGCCGCCGGCAGCAAGGTACGACCAAACGCAAAGCTGCGGGCGAATTCGCTTCCCGCCACGAAGGACATACCCGCTTACACGCTGGGCCAGCGCGTCGAGATTAGAAGTCTCGGGGCCGTCGGCGGTGAGCAATTCGGCCAACCGCCCGGCTAGATGACCTTCGATGCTTTGGAGATGAGACTGCGAGATGAAGGTCAAAACAGAGGTTCCTTTCGCTGCATTGTTGGCAGCGAGGTCGTTAAATTCAACAAACCGATTCTTTTGGCGCGGACGAATTACCTTAAAATATCGAGATTAATCAATGCGTAGCCGTTCTATTCGAATCAGTGCGCGCTGTTCCAATCGTCGCAGGCTGCGATGAATTTGTCGCCGTCGCGGAGCAGTTCACGAAGCCCGGCGTGCGTGATTCGCTTCAATGCGTGCTCGAACGGCAGGAACTCGGCCTGATCGTGCTCTTTGCTCAGAGCGACTCCCGTCTGCCGAGTTTCGGTGATCACGAAGGCGACCGTCTTGTGCACCAGACCACGCCGGCGGTCGTGGAAATAATATTGAATTTGTCGCGAAAAGCCGGGAATGGTGAGCGCGTCGGTGATGCCGGCCTCCTCCTTCAGTTCACGCAATGCTGCCCGAATCCAGGTTTCATTGGTCCGCAGATGACCTTTGGGAAATTCCCAATGACCCCGCACGCTTCGGAGTAACAAGTATTCCCGCGCGGTACCCATCGTGCGAAAGACGATGACCCCGGCGGCGAATTCTTTGAACGTCTGGGTCGGCATTCGATTCATTTATCATCTACGAAACCCGCGCGACCTGCTACCGCTGCACGGTGGGCCAGACGGCGACGGTGCAGAGACGGTGCCCGATGCGGTCGAGGATCGGCACGCTGCGGACCTGCCGAAAACCGGCCAACACTTCCTTCCGCGCCAGCACGTCTTCGAACAGTTCGAGGTCCTTATCAAGGATGTCGGACGATTCGTTGAAGACGACCAGCAGCAACCCGGCTTCGTGGATCAGCGGTTCGGATTCCATCTTGCGAAGGTCGTCGATGACGGCCTGCCGCCATTGCGGGCCGTACCCGCCGTGGGGCGCCCCGCCTTCGCGGAACTGATAGGCGATCTTGACCTCGAGCCAGAGCGCTTCCTGCGGCAGGCAAGCATCGGGCGGGTCGAACAGGCTCGGCGGCGCGGAATCCAGTTTTAACGGCCGGGCGGTCGGGGTTAGCACCAGGTCACACCGCCGGCGGTGCGTCAGTTTCTTTCCCGCCGACGACGGATAATGCACCTCGCGGGTCACGCCGTGCCATTGTTTTAATCCCGCGGCGAGCATCGTCTGGAGTTCGCGTTCGTCCCGGGTGTCGAGCCCGTACACCGCCTGCTCGAGCCGAAGGTCGGCCTCACAATTCGCGAGCGTCTGACCGAGGTTGTCGGCGATCGTGGAGAAATCCCAGAGCATTCGAAACTTAGAATAGGACGCCGGCGGACGAAGATCGAGGCGGGTCGCCCCGGCTGGTCGGTGAAAACAGGCGCGTACTCGATCTTCACGCCCCGGTGCCTTATTCTCGGCGTCTTCAGGATGCTCTCAGCCCAGGCTTATTCCTTCCGATTGAAGTCCCGGCTGGCGATCAGCCTCTCATGGGTTTCGGGATACACCAACGTCATCGTGCTGACGGCCGCGGGGGAGACGGTGTCGCATCAGACGGGGAACACGACGCATTTTGGGAACAGCGTCGGCGATGTTCTGATGGGCCGGCCCGGGGCGGTGGCCGAGGCGGTTTTCTTCGGGTTTATGATCTCGTGTTTTTTTCTGGGCGCCGTCAGCAGCGGGTTCATGACCGAGGGCGCGCGTCGGGCCGGTCGAAGCTCGAAATACATTATTCCGATGACCGTCGAGGCGATCCTGCTTTCGATGCTGTTGCTGTCTTTGCTGCGTTATCCGCACTTATCGATTGGTACCGCGTCGGACCGCGCCGCGCTGTTTTGTGTAACGGGGATCGCCGCGTTCGCGATGGGGCTGCAGAACGCGACCATTACACGCATCAGCGGCGCGGTCGTCCGCACGACGCACCTGACCGGGGTGGTCACCGACCTGGGGCTGGAACTGGTGCAGTTGTGGCACTGGTGGCGGGACAAGGCTCGGGCGGAAAACGCCGACCGGTACCGTCGGCTTTGGCAGGTCAGCCGGCGTCATCCGACCGTGCTTCGCGTGGCGTTGCTGGCGAGCATCTTCGGGTCCTTCCTGTTTGGCGCGACCGCGGGCACGATGCTGTTTATTAAATTGGGACCGCCGGCATTGCTCGGGCCAGTGCTGTTTTTGACCGGGATGGTGCTCCGCGAGTTCTTCACACCGATCGCCGACGTCCGGGAGATCGACCCGACCAAAGACAGCGACCTGGGAGTGATGCGAGGACAGCTGCAATCGTTGCTGCCCGCGGACGTCGGCATTTTCCGGCTCGCGCACCACCGCGCGGGTCGCCGGCACCACGCGCCTGATTTCGGCAGCTGGGTCGACCGCATCCCACGCCGGTGGCGGGTCGTGATCCTGGTCATCAGCCCGCTTACGCAGTTCGACACCGACAGTGCGGCGAGCCTTTTAGCGGCCGTGCAGGAACTCAAAAGTCATGACCGCACGCTGGTGGTGAGCGGTATGAACCGGGTTCAGTTCAAAACGCTGGTCGACTGCGGTCTGACGAAAGTCATTGACCTGGAGAATTTCGTGCCCGACCTGGAATTCGCGATCGCGCGGGGGATCAACCTGGCTCAGTGACGCAGGCCCGCAGGTGCCGGCGCACCCAGTTTGACGACCTGTTTAGCGGCTGCCCCGCACGGGCGCTTTCGGCCCGATATCACGTCGCCCGTGCCCCTTCGAGCTTGGGAAAAAATGGAAAGCGATGGAAATTATGAGTCGAATGCCCACTTTTTTGAATTACGACCCTCACCATTTGCCTGAAAATGCGGTTCGCGTCTTCCAGTGGAACATAAGACCTGCGCCGTTTCGATTTTTTTCCAAACTCTTCGGGGCGGCCGATAAACGGGGCGGATGAATAGCCGGCGCTGCCCGGGTTTGCCGTCCTTGATGGGTTGTTTCGACGTACGCGATTGACCGTCGGGTGGCGCTGGTTTCCCTTATCGTTTAGCGGCTGCGTTGGAGGAGCGCTGGTCGTGCCGGTCACGCCGCCGGTGGCCCTTCGGGGCGACCGCTAAACAGGTCTACTCGGGCTTGACCGACTTCCACAGCTTCTGCTCGACGGCGTTGAAATTCGCGAACGACGTGTCCAGATTGTTCATCAGCTTCTGGACCTGATCGTGGTCGACGTTCGGATTCTGCATCGCGTCGCGTAACGCCAGGGCGGCGTCGTTTACGTTATTAGCGCCGTCGGCGAATTGCCTGGCCGCGTCGTATAGTTCCAAGTTGTCCATCTCGCCCGCGCCGGGGTGGTAAAGCACGCGCCAGGGGCTGCGGCGGATCTCGGCGGTTGCGCCTTTGAGGTTGTCCGCGGTGGCCTTGAACGAGGCGATGATGTTGTCGAACTTGCCGCGGTTGCCGGTCAACAGATTGCGGGCGTTGGCGGTGATATCCTTGGCGTTGGCGAGCGTGGCCTTGAGGTCTTCGACCGCCTGCTTGGCGTTGTCGATCGTGGCGGCGGCTTTGACAATTAGACCGTCGGAATGGTCGAGAATGCCCGGGATCTTCGCCTTGCCGGCCGTGGTAATGGCGTTCAGATTGGAGACCGTCCCGCGGAAGTCGGGCTTGGTGTCTCCGACGAGACTGCTGACTTGGTCGGCCATCGACGTGCCGTGCTCGGCGGCGGCGCGAATCGACGTGAGGGTGTCCCCGGCTTTGCCGGCGGCGACGTTGATCTTCGGCAGCGTCTCGGTCTTCACCGTCTTGATCATCTCCTGAATGTCCGGACCGGCCGTGCTAAGCGAGGCGAGCAGGGTCGTCATGCCGCTGGGGTGGCCTTCGATTTCCTTGTCACCCGCGAGCATCGCCCCGGTACCGAGGTAGTCGATGTTCAACCAGCTGGTGCCGGTGACGGTGGATTGAATCGCGAGGTGGGCGTTTTCGTGCAGCGGGTATTGCTGCGGGATGGAGAACGTGACGAGCAGCGTCGGCTGCTGATTGTCACCGAGCCCGGCGAGCGAGATTTCTTTCACGACCCCGACTTTAAAACCGCCGATGCGGACGTCGTCACCGATCCGCAGACCGCTCACGTCGTCGGCGAGGTTGAATCGGGCCTTGCGTTCGTCGACCGGTGTGAAGACGGTGCGAAAGCCCTTGATGGCGACGACCACGACGAAGATCAGCACCAGGCTGATGACGATAAACAGGCCGGCTTTAAATTGGCTGCGTTCTTTTTGTGCCATGGGTTTCGTGGGAGCAGAAGGACGGTCGGACGTGCCCGGGAACGGCTCGGCAGGTCGCGGTCATCACTCGGCGTTTTTGACCCCTCCGTCTACGTTTTTCCATTCGGGTTCGTCATTGAGCAAGTCGCGTTCGTAACCGTCGGCCTTGCGTCGGTCGGTGAGCGGGCCTTCGATGAGGCCGTGAACGAACTGGCGGACCAACGGATCCTGCGATTCTTTCATCTCGGTCGGCGTTCCGCTGACGATGAACTTGCCGCGGTCGAGGAGCACCATGCGGTCGGCGATCCGGAAGGCGGAATCCATCTCGTGGGTGACGACCACGCTGGTGACGCCTAGCTTGCGATTCAGGTCGCTGATCAGGATGTCGATCTCGTGGCTGGTGACCGGGTCGAGCCCCGCGCTGGGTTCGTCGTAAAACAGAATTTTCGGGTCGAGCGCGATCGCGCGGGCGAGGCCGGCGCGCTTTTTCATCCCGCCGGAGATCTCAGAAGGCATGCGGTCGGCGTGTTCGCGGAGGCCGACCTGCTCGAGCTTGATCTTGACCATGATGGCGATCGTTTCGTCCGCCAGGTCGGTGTGTTCGCGGAGCGGCAGTGCGACGTTTTCACCGATGGTCATCGAGTTATAGAGCGCGCCGCTTTGGAACAGGACGCCGATCGATTTGCGGTATTCGGTGAGCTGGGTCGCGGTCATATTGGCCAGGCTCATGCCGAGCCCGAGGATGTCCCCGCCGTCGGGTTTGACGTTCCCGATCATGAGGCGGAGCAGGGTCGATTTGCCCGACCCCGACCCGCCGAGAATGCAGAGGGTTTCGCCCTGCCGGACGTCGAGCCGGATGGCGTCGAGGACCGTTCGACCGTTGAAGGTCTTGGTGACGTCGAGAACCTGAATGGCGACTTCTGGCATTGTGAACACGATTCGGCGATCGGCGGACAAAAATGCGGCGGATCAGACGCCCAGATAATAAAACGCCGCCGTGAACATCAGATCGACGGTAATCAGCGCGACGATTGTGCGGACGACAGTCCGCGTGGTGGCGACACCGACGCCTTGCGCGCCGCCGGTGACGCCCAGTCCCTGGTAGCAGGCGAGCCCGCTGATCAGCAGGCCGAACACGGCCGCCTTCACCAGGCCGGTTGTGAAATCTTCCACTCGGATCGCGCTGAAGGTTCGGCTGAGATACTGGCTGTAATTGATGCCGAGAAAAACCGACGCGGTGAACATCCCGCCCAGGATGCCGGTGAGGTCGCCGATCACGGCAAGGCAGAACATCATCACCGTGGTGGCGAACACGCGGGGGACGACGAGAAACCGGATCGGGTCGATGGCCTCGGCGTGGAGCGCTTCGATTTCTTCGGAAACGACCATGGTTCCCAGTTCCGCGGCGATCGACGCGCCGGCGAAGCCGTTGAGCACGACCGCGCTGATGAGCGGCCCGAGCTCGCGGAACACGGCGACCGAGACCACGTTGGCGACGAGATTCACCTGCCCGTACGACCGGAGCGTCGGGGCCATCTGCAGCGCGAGGATCGCGCCGATGCACCCCATGACCAGGCAGATGATCGGGATGCTCTGCACGCCGACCCGGTCCATCTGGATCCAGAGGTTCGCCCAGCCGAACGTCCAGCCCCGCTTGCTGAACAGCGCCGACGGGACGGCCGCGGCCGTGTCGAGCAGGAGCAGCGCGAGCCCGCCGAGGAAATCGATCATTCCCAGCGTGAACGCGCCGACTGCGGTGATGGGACGGAAAAAAAGGTTCATTCGGGCGTACAAAAATGCGGAGCCATTGGCCCCTCGTTCAAGCGGCGGCCAGTGCTTCGGCTTCGTCTTTGGTGACGACAAAAATCGTGTCGAGCCGGGCGATTTCCAGAAGCCCTTTGACGCGGGGCTGCAGATTGGTCAGGTAGACCTTTCCGCCGGTTTTGCGGAGCTTCTGCAGGGCTTCTACGAAAACGGCGATCGCGCTGCTGTCCATGTAGGGGACTTCCGACAGGTTGAGCACCAGCTTTTTCAGGCTCGCGTCGTTGAGGTGCTGCAGCATGTGGTTGCGCAGGTCGGGGCTGTTGTGCAGGTCGATCTCCCCGCGGATGGCGACCACGGCGGAAGCGCCTTCGCGGCGGGCGGAAGTGATCAGGTCGCTTAGTTTGTTATCGCTCATGAAATGCTTTCGTTCGAATGAATCGCGATCGTACTTTGTCGGTGCTTCGTCGTCATGGGGTTTACGGGTTGTTTCTGTCTGTTTCGTCGACCGTCGCGGCCTTGCTGCCGGGGGTGGTCCGGGTCATTACCAACAGCATTCCGTCCGGCTCGGGGGTGAAGTGCATGTCGTTCATCAGGTGTCGCATGCAGATCAGCCCGAGACCGCCGGGCACGAGCGGGTCTTTTTCGACTGAACTGTCGGTCATGGGGATGATGCCGTTACCCCAGTCGCGGATGCTGATACGGACGCCGCGTTCGAGCCGGGCGGCGCGCATTTCGATGGGCTTATCCTTGGCATTGCCGTAGGCGTGACGAATCACGTTGGCCAGCGCTTCGTTGACGACCAGGCCGATCTCGTCACAGGCCGGGGTGTCGAGACTGCATTCGCCGCAGAACCGTTCGATCGATTTTCGCACCCTGGACAGGTTCGACGGGTTGCTGAAAAAATGCCACGTGAGCGTGTCGTTCGAACGGGTTTCGCGGACGACGTCGTCCCCGGGCCTGGCCGGGTCCGGGGTGTCGTCCGAAGAGATCATCGCCCGAAGGGCTTCGATCTGTGCCTTGATCCACTCCGCGAACGTCATTGAATCGCTCCGCCTGTCTGTTTTACTCTCGGTTGCTCAATACTACCGGTTCAAAATTGCTGACAGAACCGGGCGATTTCGCCCGGGCATGCCGCGACGGTCTTTCGTCTGGAATGACATGCCGCTTGTTATTTGAATTTCATCCATTCCTGCCATTTTTTAACGGCCGGCTTCCTTCGGTCTTCGTCCTGATAGAAAAGGTAGCCGAAATCATCGCGGGTCACGCGTTGCAGGGCCTGGATCGAATAGAAACGGATGGCCGGGTCGTCGCTTTCGAGGTCTTCCACCAGCTGGGCGAGCTGTTCATGATTGGGGCAGGCCAGGTCGCGTTTAATGGCGACGATTTTCAAATCCGGGTCGTGACTGCGAACGCTGACCGGGCCGCGGTCGTCCTGGCATGCCGTGCAGAGGCTTGCGAGCCCCGCAAAGGCGCCGAGGCGAAAATATCGCACGCGCGATCGATCCATCCGGGTTTTATCGTAGACGAAGGGGTCGAAGCTGAAAAGATTCGGCGGACTTGCGAATTCTGTTTTTGCGAAAACGTGCAACTGCCAACACCGCCGACCGCGGGGAAAAACGTAAAATGACATACTATATAAACGAAAAGACCGCGGACAAAAATCCGCGGTCCGAAGCTCCGCTTTCAAACACACGCGGCAACGCAGCAATGTGCTCGAAAGCTTTGTAAAAATGCCGGAGGGTGAAGAAGGAGGGGGGGAACCTTCTTCGGGGAATGCCCCCGGCAAAGAAATAGTCACCGGTTTCCCGGATCAATTTCGCAGTCGGTTTCGAACCCGTCTGGTATGTCTATATTAGCACCCGCTTCATTACAGGCAAGCCCAAACCAAAAAGACTTCTACCTATTTTTACGGGCAATAAATCGAAAATACTACATAACTTCGAGGAAACCGGGCTGAAAAACAATTCACCATCCCAGCCTGGTTTGAAGCGCAAAAGTTACTGCTGCTGCCAATCGAGTTCGACACTGCCGGGGATTCCCTGGTATTCGCGGGGGAAAACGTAATCCTTGCGGAGCGGGAAGCCCTCCCAGTCGTCGGCGAGCAGAATCCGGCGGAGGTCCGGGTGTCCTTCGAACTGGATCCCCAGCAGGTCAAACGCCTCACGCTCGTGCCAGTCCGCGCCGGGCCAGAGGTCGATCACGGTGGGGAAAACGGGCGTATTCCGCGGGGAATACACCTTCACTGCGAAATGGTGCCGCAGGTCGAAGCTCCACAGGTCGTACGCGACACACATCTGGTTGTCGGCGGTGTAATCAATGCCGGACAGGTTGGAAAGCCAATCCATTTTCAACACAGGATCGTTCCGCAAAAACTCGGCGACCTGCCGCCAGTTTTCGACCCTGACATGCACGCGGGGGTGCTTGTCCTCAGAATAAGAAGCGGTGATGGCGCTGCCGAAACGAGTTTGAAGTGTGGAGCAGATTTCTTTTGGCGTCACGACAGCGAGTTTAGCCGCACTTCTGTCTCGGGCAATGTAGACGATGCCGAATCGGGCAAGCGGGCGTAATCGGCATGTCAGTGCAGTTGTCGTCTTAATCCGATGCGTGTATGATTCTACGCCCCCGCCGGTTCGCGACCGCGACCCTTTGACGGTGGATTGTTCTGCGAGGTGTTGGTTCGGCTGACGTCGGGTGATTCACTCGACGCACGACCGGACAAGGAGTTTTGAACGTGAAAGCCAAGATCCATCCCCGGTATGTAACGAGTAATGTTCACTGTGCTTGCGGAAACGCGTTTGTCACGCGGAGCACGCAGCCGAAGATCAACGTCGATATCTGCAACGCCTGCCACCCGTTCTTCACGGGCAAGCAGAAGTTCGTGGACACCGCCGGTCGCGTCGAGCGGTTCAGCAAGAAGTTCGGCGGGACCTACAGTTTCCAGAAGACGGCCACCTCCGCTGCGGCGGCCGGCGAGAAGAAATAAGGCTTTTAAGTGTCGGCGGACGCCGTCGACGTTTCATTTGCCCGATTAATTCGAACACCGCTGCTCGGACGAGCCCCCGTCAAATATCCGGCAGCGGTGTTCGTGTTTTTATAACTGTCGCTGATTTTAGACTTTGGTGGGGATGCAGCCTGGTGTTGACCGGACGTTTTCTTGCCGTTCGGGTTTGCAGCATGCACGGCCCGGTCGCTGAAGTTGCTGATAGATTGTCGCCGGGTTCTCTGAACAGGTAAAACCGTATCGCCGTGGACATTCTTCTCAAGATCCTGACCACCCTGGGGCTGGTGCTATTGAACGCCTGCTTCGTCGCCGCGGAGTTTGCGGCCGTCAGTGCCCGCACGGGGCGATTGAAACCGCTCGCGCGAACCAGCTGGCTTGCCCGGTGCGCGTTGTCGGTGAAAGAACACCTCGGGCTGTATCTGTCGAGCTGTCAGCTGGGAAACACGCTCGCGGCGTTGGCGCTGGGCGCCGTGACCGAACCGGCGGTGGCGAGCCTCGTCGAACCAATCACGTCATTTATGGGGCTCGGCACTGAAACCAAGCACGTGCTGGCGTTCGCGTTTTCGTTCGCGATCGCGGTTGCGTTGCACATCGTCATCGGGGAACAGGCCCCGAAGAACCTGTCGATTCGGTACGCGGACCGGATTTTAATGCCGCTCGCCCCGCCGCTGATTGCGTTTACTTATCTGTTTTATCCGGCGATCTGGGCATTAAATGCCGCCGCCAACGGCGTGCTCCGGCTCGCGCGGGTGCCCCCGCAAGGCCCGGGCGGGGGTGAATTGGCGCACTCGCAGGAAGAGCTGCGTTCGCTGCTGATGCAGGCCGTCGCTGCGGGAACTATCAGTAAGACCAACGAAGAAGTGCTGACCAACGCGTTCGAGTTCGGCGAACTGAAGGTCCGCCAGATCATGACCCCCCGGCTGAAGGTCGATTACCTGCTGCTGGGCCAGCCGATCGGCGACGTTCTCCGGACGGTTCAGAAAAGCGCGTACACCCGCCTGCCTTTGTGCAACGGGGACATCGATCATGTGCTGGGCATGGTCCACATGAAGGACCTGTTCGCGCACCTGCAGCTGACCCCCGGCAAGCTGCGGATTCTGGACGAAAGATCCCCGACCGGCGAGGCGATCGCGATCCCCGACGGGTTGCCCGGGTCGGCCGTGCACGTGATCGGGGCGGGTGACATTGACCTGCGCAAGATCAAGCGTGAGGTGCTTTTCGTGCCGGAACTGTTGCCGGTGCCGAAACTGCTCAGGCAGTTCCAGACCCGGCAGATTCACATCGCGGTCGTCGTCGACGAATACGGCGCGACGCTGGGGATCGTGACGCTGGAAGACGTGCTGGAAGAAATCGTCGGAGAAATTGAAGACGAATTCGACACCGCCGGCCCGCAGCCTTTCGTGCAGGAGGGTGAGACCTTCCGCGTCAACGGGCAATACCCTCTGCACGAGCTCCGCGAACGGCTGCCACTGCCCGAGGAACTGGACCTGGGAGACGTGGACACCGTGGGCGGATACGTCATCCGTCAGTTGAAACGTTGGCCCCGCGTAGGCGATTCCGTAAAACTCGGACCGTTCGAAGTGCGGGTCGCGGGCATCCAGCAGAAACGTGTCCATCAGGTGTTGATCCAGAGAATCAAAGAAGTGTCGACCGACGCAAAGCCCGAGTAAACTGCATCTCGAGCGAACGCGGCAATGGAATCACTGTTTATGACCAAAGAGCTAAACCTTACGCCGGTCGAGTCCGAACGGGACATCCCGGCGGCACACAGGAACGACCCGATCGGCCTGTTCCTGCGGTATCACAATCTGGACAAGCCGTTTGAAGAGACCTATACGACCGCCAAGCTGCTGATCGGCATGTGCATGGACAGCCGAAAGCACCTGCGGATTCCGGATAATTTCGCGTACATCATCCGGTCCGGCGGGGCGAACCTTCGGCACGCCGACTTTAAAGTGTCCTACACGATCGGTGTCGGCGGGGTCCGGGCGATCGCGCTGGTCGGCCACACCAACTGCGGCATGTGCTGCCTGCACTCCCGTCGCGAAGAATTCGTAAATGGCCTCGTCGAAAACGCGGGCTGGGAACGCCAGCGGGCCGAGGACCACTTCAACGCATTCGCGCCGATTTTCGAAATCGGCAACGAGATCGAATTCGTTCGGGAAGAGGCCGGGCGGTTGAATCGGCGATATCCGAAGATTCCGGTCGTACCGATGATTTACAAAGTCGAAGACAATCGGCTTTATCTGGTCGGCGAGCAGAAATGACCCCGCCGGCCGAAATCGATCGCGAAACCGCCGCTGCAAAACCCCGCTATCTTGATCGGCAATACCCACTTTGACCAAAATTTGAATAGGTCCAAGACGACTCCCTGATAAGTTCCAGTGAAAACACCGCGCATTTCAGAGATCGCAAGCAAACCGGGGTCAGCCGCAGCACGGCGGAAGATGGGCAAGATTTGTCGGCCACCCCATTCGCGCACGTGACAATGCCTTGTCTTTGGTCATAATACAGCAACGGGTTGCACGTCGTGGGTGCTCTTGCGACAGCCTTCGGGCAACCGATAGAAGTGAAACGTTCTGCCATTGCACGGATGCGTGACAGGACCGCATATTGAAAGTCCGTGTCGGTTCCACTTTTTGGTCTGGAACCCGACACTTTTGGAGAAATCGCCGATGGCACTGCCCGACGGAAGTCGTCAACAGCGTCTGCTGGATAAAATCCATTCACCTTCGGACGTGCGGAAGCTGTCGATGGACGAGTTGGGCCAACTGGCCAAGGAAATGCGCGAACGCATCTTCTCGGCCGTCAGCAAAAACGGCGGGCATCTCGCGTCCAACCTTGGCATCGTCGAGCTCACGCTCGCACTCCATTATGTTTACGACTTCGGCGCTTACCCGTCGGGGCCTGACCGGTTGCTGTTCGACGTCGGGCACCAGTGCTATCCGCATAAAATGTTGACCGGCCGGGCCGGGCAGTTCGACACGCTCCGCAAAAAAGGATCGGTCAGTGGATTCCCGTCGCCGGAGGAAAGCCCGTTCGACTTGTTCTCGGTCGGGCACGCCGGGACCGCCATCAGCACCGCCGCGGGCATGGCCAGGGGTGACCAGGCCATGGGCCGGAAGAACCACGTCGTGGCTCTGGTCGGCGACGCCTCGATCGTCAACGGGCTGGCCTTCGAAGGGCTCAACGGTGCCGGCACGATCAATCGTCAGCTGCTTTTAATTCTGAACGACAACGGCATGAGCATCAGCGCCCCGCAAGGCGCGTTCAGCCAGTACCTCGAACGCATTCGCGTCAGCACGACTTACGACGAATTCAAGAAAGTCAGCGAGAAGCTCGTGCACCGCCTGCCGGTGAGCATCGGCCACAAGGTCGAACAGGCCTGGAATGCCGTCTGCGACGGCGTCAAAGGCGTGATGTGGCCCGGACAGATCTTCGAATGCATGGGCCTGAAATACATGGGCCCGATCGACGGGCACGACCTGCCCGGGTTGATCAATTTCCTTTCAGAAATTCGCCACGTCGATAAGCCCGTGCTGTTGCACGTGAAGACCAAAAAAGGCAACGGTTACGAGGTCACGACCAACGAGCCGACCCGTTTCCACAGCCCCAGCGCGTTCAGTGTCATCGGGCACGACGGGCAGGAAGGCCTGGTCCAGAACGGTTGCCGGGTCGAGATGAAAAAAGGGACCGGCAAGAGTTGGACGATCGCGTTCGCCGACGCCATGATCGAACTGGCCAAGAAGGACAGCCGGGTGTACGGGCTGACCGCCGCGATGCCGGACGGCACCGGCATGAGCAAGTTCGAAAAAGCGTTCCCTGCCCGGTACGTCGACACGGGAATCTGCGAAAGCCACCTGACCGCGATGGCGGCCGGCATGGCCAAGTCGGGCCTTCGCCCGGTCGTGGCCGTCTATTCTACTTTCATGCAGCGGGCCTTCGACCAGGTCTGGCAGGAAGTGGTGTTGAACCACATGCCCGTGGTCTTCGCGATGGACCGCGCGGGTTTCGTCGGCGACGACGGGGCCGTGCACCACGGGTTCCTCGACCAGTCGTTCCTCCGCCCCATGCCCGGCATGGTGCTGATGGCCCCCAGCGATGAAATCGAACTGAACCGCTCGCTGAGGTTGGCACTTTCGCTGGATACCGCCAGCGCGATCCGCTACCCCCGCGACAACGTCCCTGATTGCAATTTCGAAGACATGATCGCCCACCCCCTGCGGGCGCAGGCCGCGACCGAATGGAAGGTCGGCAAGAGTCGGGTCCTGAAAGACGGCACCGACGCGACGCTGATCGTCTACGGCGCGCTGGCCGAAAGCGTGCTGACCGCTTCGGAGTTGTTGGCCGAGGACGGCATCAACGTCGAGATCGTCGACGCCCGGTTCTGCAAACCGATCGACGGCGACATGCTCGCCCGCGTTCTCGAGCCCGGTCGACCCGTGCTCACCATCGAAGACCACGCGTTGCAGAACGGCTTCGGCACCGCGGTGACTGAGTACGCCGTTGGTCACTCGCTTCCGACCGCGCACCTGACCCGGCTGGGCATGCCCGACCGGCTTATCAGCCACGCGACCCGGAAAGAACAGCTGACCGAAGTCGGTTTAGACCCGAAAGGCATCGCCGCCAGCGTACGAGACGCCATCAAGTCCGCCGCCGTCGCCGAGTCGTCCGCCGTTTCGGTGTAACGGTTCGATCATCGAATCAATGAAAAACCCAGAGTGTTATCACTCTGGGTTTTTTAATGCCTTGGTTGGTCGAGAGGCTTAAATGCAAGACCTGCCACCGATCGATTACCGCTCGCCCGCCGGTGAGCGTGAGGTACTTCGACGATCCCCGGCTCAATACCGTCAGAGTGGTGCCTACGGGTGCTCGTGCTCGCTCGCAGGGGCGGCCGTTACCTGCATTCTTTTTTGCACGGGTAGTACGTCAAGCTCGAATTACCCTGCTTTGATCTATCTTCCTGCCTTCGTCGTCATCACCGCTTTAATGGCGTCGGGGATCTCGTTTGGAGTGAGAGATCGGAATTGGGGATTTCTTATCGGTGTTGCAATCTCGTTAGCCCTCTGCGCAGGGCTGATTTACTGGACCTCGTGAATTTGACGATTGGGTCAAAACGGCTCTACCGACTCAGTCTTCGCACTATAAAACAGTGTTGACTATAAAAACGGTGTCGGACACCGTTTTTATAAAACAGCTTCTGTGATGACTTTATAAAAACAGGGACTTAAACGGTGTCCGACACCGTTTTCTCGTATGCATCAGAATAGCTCGGTCCGCAACGACACGTTAATCGGCTCAATTATCGGTTGTTAGCGGTGCGCTACCGTGGCGACTATAAAAACGGTGTCGGACACCGTTTTTATAAAACAGCTTCTGTGATCACTTTAGAAAAAAAGGTAATTAAACGGTGTCCGACACCGTTTTCTCGTATGCATCAAAATAGCTCGGTCCGCAACGACACGTTAATCGGCTTAATTATCGGTTGTTAGCGGTGTGCTACCGTGGCGGAGAGACGTTGACAGGCACTGATTAATGCTGCGGCGTTGCCGCGAACTGATATTTCTGCAACTGCTTTTGCATATACAGATCGGTCGGCTTGATCCGAACGGCGTGCGATTCGATTTCTACTGCCCTGGCCAGTTTTCCGTTGCGAAAATAGGCCTCGGCCTGCGTGTCCAGACAGGCGGCGTCTTCGGGGAGCTGGGCTACCGCTTCGTCGGCTAACCGCACGGCCTCGTCTAAGTGCCGACCCGAACAGGCACACAGCCACGCGAGATTATTCTTGGGCATTGCCTTGCCGGGAGCGGCGGCGACTTCGGTGGCCAGCGCGTTGTAGGCGTCGGCAAAAATCTGGTCGGCCTCGCGGTCCCGTTTCAGGTCCTGCAACGCGGGCACGATGTCGGCGGCCATGCCCGGGTCACGCCGGAGCACGTGCACGTCCCGGTCGAGTTCGAGCAATTTCGCGAGATGTGACTCGGCACCGGCAGAATCGTGCGCGTCGCGGGCGGCGCGCAGGTAATGCCAATGGACTTGCCCCCACCCGTCGTCCGGCGTCCACGCCGCGGGCTTGCCGGGTCGGCCGTTGAACGCTTGTGCGTTTTCGGGGGACAACTTTGTCAACCCGGTTTCGAGCGAGCGTGCCGCTTCCAGGTCGTCGTTGCGTTGCGACGCTAGCCGGTATAACTGGTAATAGACCCCGAACGACTGACCGCCGGGCAGATGTAAGCAGGTGCCGAGCTCGCGGTCGGCCTGGTCGAACCATTCGTGCTCGAGACAGAAAACGCCGGCCGCGAAATGCGATTCCAGCGAGAACCCGCCGTCGGCAAAGGCGAACCCGTTCACCGCCGCGGCCGCCAGGGGGTGCTCTTGTCGCTGCAACCAGCGACCGGCGGCATAGATCAATTCGGGGTGCCAGAAATAGCCGACGTAATTATGAAGATCCTGTTCGACCCCGGGGAACGGACCAAAGTCGGCGTGAAACGCGAACAGATTCGCGACCGGTTCGGGCAAAGCCGCGGTGGTGCAGATGCTTCTGTCGGCCTGTTCGCGGACCAGTTGGATGAGCCGGGAGTACTGCCGTGCGGTGAGCGCTTCGTCGGCGAGCCACCGCAATGCGAAATCCATCTGACCGACCGTTGCGGTCGGCTCGGCCGATTCGACCGCGACGGCCTGTTCCATCCACCGCCGGGCCTGGTCCGGATTGCGATCACGACACGCATAGCCCGCGAGCGCGAGCAGTGCCGCGTTGTCGGACGGGGTTGGGTACGCTTCCTCGGCCTTGGGGTGACGGGTGAGTTGGGCGTCGAGTTGCACGGAGATCGGGTCGGTCGGCTCGTCCAGCAACTGCGCCAAGACCGAGGCCGCTTCCCACCGGACGGCCGAGCAGGTGTCCTGCAGGACGATCCGGAGCAACGGTCCCTTGGTGCCGGACTCGACACCGGCAAAACGCTCATCAATCACCGCCCGGCGATAGTCCGCATCGGCGTCGGCATACCCTACCATGGCCTGCTTGACCATGTCCGGGTCGCTGTCGAACACCCAGGGAACGTGCATCAGGATGAATCGGATTCGGTCCGCCGCCTCGGGGCGGGCGGTCGGGAGAGCGCGACGCAACAGCGGGCGGACGGCCGGACCGTCGGCGATCAGGTCCTTGGTCGCGACCGCACGGATGGCCGGGTCGGCGTTATCCAGATCGGCAACGCTTGCGGCGACAGATTTCGACGGAGCCGGCGGCGGCCCCGCGGGCGCTTCCTTGCCGAGCGTCGTCGAACCGACCAACGTCGCAAACAGGAGCGCGGCAGATCGGGTCAACATCGACCGTGGCATGCCGCTATCGTACGACAGGCCGAGTGCGGCGGACAAGTAAATAAGAAACGAACTGATTTCAGGAGCAGTGCGGTCCGCCGTTCGGACTTCGTCTGGTGATCGAATCAATTCCCCGGGGCCGGGGACGGCCCGGCTCTCCTTTGCGTGGTCAAGCGCTCTGCAGAAACGCCAGGCCTGACAACAGCCCGGTCTTCTCGCCGGTTTCGGTGCCGTTGAAGTTTTCGTCTTCCAGTTCGATGCTGACGCCGCCTTGATACCCCGCGGCTTGCAGGGTCTTGAAGATCTCGGTCCACCGCGCGGTGCCGTGGCCCGGGATCGTGTATCGCCAGACTTGGTCGCCGAACCCGTGAGCTGGATTGAAAGCGCTCGGTTGATACAGCCCGTATTCGTACGCCGCTTCGGGGAACAGCTCGGTGTCTTTGCCGTGCACGTGGACTACGTGGCCTGCGAATTCTTTCAGAAACCGGACGTGGTCGACACCGAGCCGAATCAGATGAGACGGGTCGTAATTGATCGCCATTCCGCGGGGGATGTCTTTTAAAAACGCGCGGGTGGTTTCGGGGGTCGTGCAGAGCAGCGCCAGGTGCGGCGCGCCGCCGGGGTACCCCTCGAAGGCGACGACCGCGCCGGCTGACGCGGCGGCATCGGCGAGCGGCGCGAACGCGTCGACGGCGGCCCGGTAATTCTCGGAACGTTTTTTCGTCGCTTCCCCGCCGATCACGGTGAAAAATATTTTCACCCCCAACGCCGCCGACTCTTTCACGTATGCAAGGTTGGCGGCAAGAATCTCTTTGCGTTTTCCGTCGTCGGGATGGGCAATTTCACCCATGTTTAACAGGTCGACGCTGCCGATCGACAGCCCGGCATCGATGACCACTCTGGCGTCTTCGCCGGTCAAACGCGGCAGGTCCAGCGAGGAAAACCCGCTGGTCTTGGCCCAGGCGGTGAGTGCGGGCAGGTCTTTCTGCCAGGCAGTCCAACCTCGGCGAAAGCCGATCGGGAAAGCGCCGGTGCGTGTGGGTGTTGGCATTTGCGATTTTGCTCCTAACCTATGACTCGGCGGGGCATCTTACCCGCAGCGGCCGGATCTCAGTAGGAACAGTCGTGAACGCATTGGAACCGCAACTTGCTCCGGCCCCGTCCTCCGCGGGCGGTGCCGCGCCCGTGGTCATGTCTTCGGTCGCGGCCTCGGTCCTGTCCCCAATCCTGCCCACGCATTCGCTCGACAAACCAAAACCGCAGTGGATGCATTACGGGGACGTGATCCGCATCCTGGGGACGATTGTCGTCGTAATGGGGCACGTCTCGGACATGGTGCTCTACACGGAAACACCGCTCACAAAACAATGGTGGGTGTGCAACATCTGGGACGCCGCGTGCCGGTGGGCGGTGCCGATCTACATCATGCTCAGCGGGTCGCTGCTGCTCGACCCGCACCGCACCGAATCCCCGAGCAAATTCTACCACAAGCGGCTCATGCGGATCGGCGCGCCGCTGGTCTTCTGGTCCCTGTTTTTCATGTGGGTCGATGTCTATTACACGGGATGGCGCGCGACCATCGACCCGGCTTATGAAAACGCCAAACAGTACCTCTGGGCCGACCACACGAACTGGCAGTGGGTGAAATATCTGCTGCTGGTCCGGCCGCAGGGCGCGTGGCTCAACCTGCTCAAGGGCGAGCCGTACATGCACATGCATTTCATCTTCCGCATCGCGGGGCTGTATGCATTTACACCGCTGATCCGCGTCTGCCTGAAACACGTCAGCCGGGGCATGCTGACCGGCGCGGTCGTCACGATGCTGGTGCTGTCGTCGGCCGATTCGGTCGCGAACAACATCACCGGCACCGAGCTGAGCGCGTTCGGGCGGTTTGTCCCGTTCCTCGGATACTACCTGGCCGGGTACATGCTGCGGGAGACGATTGTTTCGCGCCGGACGCTCGCGGTCTGCTGCGTCGGGCTGTGTGCCTGCATTGCCACCCTGGCCGGGGGGACGGGGCTGATCGTGCACCACCTGATGGTCGCCGATCACCTGACGAAGATCACCGGCCCGCCGTCGCTGGCGATGATCCTATACGACTTTCTCAGCCCGGTGCGGGTGGTGATGGCGTTGTGCGCCTGGGTGGTGCTGGTAAACCTGTTCCGCGACCCCTGGCCGCACGGGCACCGCGGGCGATCCATCGTCCGCTTCTGGGCCAACACAACGCTGGGCCTTTACCTGATCCATCCGTTCTTCCGCGAGATGTGGTTCCTGCAGGCGCCGGACTGGACGCACCCGTATATTCAGCACCTGCTGGCCTGGCCGAGTTACCCTGTTCTAAGTCAGTTTCAATACCTGATGAAAAGCTGGATGGACCACGGCATCAACGCCACCTGGCCCGGCATGTGGACGGGCGTTCCTGTGTCGGCGGCACTGGTTTACATTCCGTCACTGGTGTCGGCGATCATCATCATGCGAATCCCGTACATCAGACGGATCGCCGGGTAAGCAACGAATGAGCTTAACCGTCCAGCAACTTCTGAGGCCGGCATTAGTTTTTAACCACGGATAGCACGGATGACACGGATGGGAAAAATGCCTGAGTCCTGCCCTCTTATCAGTGCCATCCGTGTAATCCGTGGTTTAAAATCTTAGACGGGCGGTCCGCGTGCGCAGGGCAGACTGACAGGTGCTTATGGATGGTCGTACTTTGATGTCGTGAATATGTCGTTGCGGGTGACGGATTTCTCGTGCGTGATCGCGCCGGGCAGGAGTGCAGCATGACTCGAAAGAGCCATCGGTTCGCATCAGCACTGCTGATCGGGGCGGCGCTGTCCGCAGTGCTGCTGCAGCCGGCTTCAGTTCGTGCGGACGCGCCGGCAAAAACGCCGCCGATCGACCGCACCGGCGACGACGATTTCAACCGGCACCTGGTGCTCCCCAACCAGCCGGGCGACTTCAAACTGAAGTACAAAACCCTTATCGGCGACCACCCCGTCGAGTTGCCGTACGTGCTGCACTTTCCCCCGGAATACAACAAGGACGTCCGCAAGAAACACCCGGTGCTGGTCTTCTTCCACGGCATCGGCGAGCGGGGCACGGACCTGGGCGGGGTCTACGCGCTGGGCCCGATGACCTGGCTGCGGCCCGACGGCGGGAACCCGGTCTTTGCCGCGTCGTGTCCGTACATCGTGCTCTGCCCGCAGTGCCCGCCCGATGTGACCTGGGACACTGATTACATTTACAAGGCATCCGCGAAACTGGTCGACCAGACGATCCGCAACACCCGCGCGGACCTAGACCGCGTGTATGCCACGGGCCTGAGCATGGGGGGGCTCGGCAGTTGGTGCGTGGCCGAGGAAGCGCCGGACATGTTCGCGGCCATCGCCCCGCTGTCGGCGATGGCGTGGAACCCCGATCAGGCGGCCTTGAAGTTCAAATACCTGTCCATCTGGACCGTCGCAGGCGTGAACGACCAGCCCCGGTTCATCGACGGAACACGATCCATGGAAGCGGCGCTGGCGCATAACCCGGTGCCGACCCGGTTCACGTATTTCGTCGACAAAGGCCACGAGGCGTGGTGGCCCCCGTACCAGAGCGTCGGGTTTTACGAATGGTTCCTGTCGCACCGAAGACTGACGCCCGCGCAGCGGAAAAAGCTCGACTCCAAGCCGATCCCCAGCGGGGAGCAGCCGCTGCCGACGCTGCCGGGACATTACTTTTTGAACTTTTCGGTCATGCTCGGGAACCAGCCGTTCAACATGGATTACGTGCTGTACCTGCCGAAAACATACCGCCCCCACGCGCCGCCTTATCCGGCCATGCTGTTCCTGCAGGAACAGGACGTCATGGGCCCGGTTTACCACGACATCTGCGTGCACGGGCCTGATCTCGAGCTGGAAAAGAAACCCGGCCTGCAGAACAATTTCCCGTTCGTCGTCATCTCGCCCCGCGCCCCGATCGATTGCGACTGGAACCGCCCGGGCATGACCAAGGCGATCCTGGAGTTGCTCGACCACGTCGTCAAAGGGGTCGGTGTCGATCCCGATCGAATCTGCCTGAGCGGCATCAATGCCGGCGCGGACGGCGTCTGGAAACTCGCGGCCGAAGCGCCCGACCGGTTCTCGGCCATCTCGTCGGTGGTCACCACCGGGCCGTTCACCCCCGGCGACGACCGGGCGGCGGTGGTGAAAACCATCCCCGGCCGGGTCTTCGTCAAGCCCGACGACGCGGCATCGGCCGACCGCATCTCGCAGTTGATGAAGAACACGAAGCTGGACTGGAAAGTCACCAAGATGCCGGGCACGGCGTCGGCGACCAGTGACATCCCCGCCTACGCGGACCACCAATTCCTGGTCTGGCTGCAACAACAACACCGCGTGACCGCCCCGGTTGCCGCGGCGGAATTGAAGTGACCCCGCCGCTGTCATGTCTGTTTCATCCGGCGGTTATACATTAGCAGTGCCGCGGGCAACGGCGCTGGAATGAAACGGCGCGCACGGTCTACAAAACGCGAGTCGATCGTGCGCGGAATTCTTTAATAGCCGTTGCCGGAAGGCTACGGATCGATTCGGTCGCTGCGCGATTCGCAGATCGATCCCCGCCCTTCCGGGACGGGGCTATTAAAGATTGGAAGCTGTATAAGCGCCATCAGTTGTCGACGTGTGGGCTTGCGTTGAGAACAGGTTTGATCTCGCATGAGAATACTGGTCGTTGAAGATTTTTCGCCGCTCCGCAAGTCGGTCGTGCAGGGCTTGCGCGAGGCGGGGTACGCCGTGGACGAAGCCGCCGACGGCGAAGCCGGGCTGTGGCAGGCCCAATCGGGTGAACACGACGTGATCATTCTCGACCTGATGCTGCCGAAGCTCGACGGCCTGTCGGTGCTGAAACAACTCCGCGAGAAAAACTGCCCCGCGCACGTGCTGATCCTGACCGCGCGGGACACGGCCGACGACAAGGTCCGCGGACTCGACGGCGGCGCGGACGATTACCTGGTCAAGCCGTTTTCGTTCGCGGAACTGCTGGCCCGGGTGCGGGCGTTGGTCCGGCGGAAGTACGAATCGAAATCGACCGTGCTGAAAATCGACGACTTGGAACTCAACCTGGCCAAGCGGCAGGTGCACCGGGCGGGGCAGATTATTGACCTGAGCGGCCGCGAATACGCGCTCTTGGAATACCTCGCGATGAACGCCGACCGGATCGTGTCGCGCACCGACATCTGGCAACACGTGTACGACTTCAACGCCGCCGTCGAGAGCAATGTCGTCGACGTGTACATCGGCCGGCTGCGGCAGAAGATCGAACGGCCCGAACGTCCGCGGCTGATCCACACCCGCCGGGGGCAGGGGTACGTGCTCAGCCTGACCCTCGGGGCGGAGGCCGAGTGAGGCGTTCACTGCGATTACGACTTTTGCTCAGCACGTCGCTCGCGAGCGCCGCGGTGCTCGCGCTGCTGGGGGTTGCCATCTACGGGCTGATGTGGCGGCTCTTGCTGTCGCAGTTCGACGCGGGCCTGTTGACCAAGGCAAAGGCTATCGCCGCGATGGTCGAACAGCACGGGCCGGACGTGACGTTCGATGTCGACCTGGACCAGATGCCCGAGTTCGCGGCCGGCAGGCGGGCGGACTATTTCGAGGTCTGGCTCGGGGATCGAAATGTCCTCGCGCGGTCGGCGTCGCTGGGCAAACGGGACTTGTCCACGCCGCAGGAGCACCGGGCGCCGGTGTTCATGGACGCCGATCTGCCGGACGGGCATGACGGCCGGATCGTCACGCTGTCGGTCCCCCCGCGGGTGGAGCACGACGAGACCGATGCCGGGAAACCCACGCCGACTCGGCTGGCGACCATCGTCGTCGCCGGTCGACCCGGTGACATGCACCACGTGCTGGAAATTCTCCGATGGTTGCTGTTGACGTTGTGCGGCGCGGCGGTCGTGGCGTCGGGCGTCGTCCTGTATCAACTGGTCGGCCGGGCGGTGCGGCCGGTTCGGCAGCTCGCCGGTGAGATCGAATCGCTGCGCGAAACCGAATTGTCCCGGCGGTTGAGCGATTCGAACGTGCCGGTCGAACTAATGCCGGTGGTCGACAAGCTGAATGATTTGCTCGCGCGTTTGCAGGATTCGTTCACCCGGGAGAAATCGTTCACCGCCGACGTCGCCCACGAACTGCGAACCCCGCTGGCGGGGCTGGCGACGACGCTGGAGGTGTGCCGGTCGCGGCCGCGGGAACCCGCGGTATATCAGGCCGCGATCGACGACTGCCGGGCCATGACCGATCGCATGCAGGCCATGGTCGAAAGCCTGCTGATGCTCGCCCGGTCGGACGCGGGGCAACTGGTCGTCGATCGGCAGAGGGTGGACTTGGTTCCGTTGGTCGACGACTGTTGGGCGTTGTTCAGAATACGCGCCGAAAGCCGGGGACTGGTCGTCAAATTGAACATGCCCGACCGGTGCGAGGTCGACACCGACCCGGGCAAGCTCCGCATCGTCCTGAACAATCTGTTCGACAACGCGGTGTCGTACACGGACGAGCACGGGACGATCGAGTTAAATGTAAAACCCGAGTCGAGTGACCGGGCAACGATCGAGGTGACCAACACCGGCAGCCAGATCAAACCGGCCGACCTGCCCCGGCTGTTCGACCGGTTCTACCGCGGCGACCAGTCCCGCACCGACACCGGTGTCCACTGCGGCCTGGGCCTGTCCCTCTGCCAACGCCTGACCCGCCTGATAGGCGGGAAGATCGACGTCGACCTGTCACGCCCCGGCGAGTTTAAGGTTATTCTGCTGGTTTGAGGACGCGGGGAAGTCCCCACCATCTATCATTATTTCGCGTCTTCCCGTTTCTCCGACGGGCAAGCGCGGCGGAGCTGCGAGCGAGCCGTCGAGCAGCAAAACGCTTCTTCGAAAATCGCCGACCGTCGCTTTGCAATTGCGGACGGCGGGCTCTCAGAGTACAGTTTTCTTCCCCCACTCGTGCCGGAATCTTCGGTGGACGGGGCAACTTAAACATTGTTCAACCGGGACCGTGTTCCCGAAGGTTTGGAATCATGCGCGCCAGCGAAGTCCGCAAAGGTCAGGCAGTCATCATCGACGGCAAGCTTTTTGTCGTCACCGGGGCCGATCACAACACGCCGGGCAATCTGCGGGCCAAGGTGCAGTTCAAGCTGCGCGACGTCGGCAAGGGCACGATCATGGACAAGCGGGTCGGCGCGACCGACGACATCGAGACGACCAACCTGGACAGCCGGAACGTCGAATATCTGTACAGCGACAACGACGGTCACATCCTGATGGATCTGGAAACCTACGAGCAGGACACGATCCCCAAGATCATCTTCGGCGACGACATCCTGTACCTCAAACCCAACACGCAGTTCACGGCCAACTTCCACGAAGGCAAGGTCGTCAGCTACGAATTGCCGAAGGTGGTGGACCTGCTGATCACGGACACCCCGCCGGTGATCAAAGGCGCGACCGCGACGAACCAATTGAAGGACGCGACGCTGGAGACGGGCCTGACCACCAAGGTGCCGGGCTTCATCGTGACCGGCGAGACGATCCGGATCAAAACCGAAACCGGCGAGTACATGAGCCGCGCCTGATACCGAAATAACCCCATTTTAGCCCGGCGTGAACACACGCCGGGTTCGCGCGGATATCGAAATTAACTTCCATTCTCACGATCCCCGGCGTGTATTCACGCCGGGCTAAAATGGGTCGCCCGGCGAAATGACGCAGCTTCGCAAGGGGCTTTCGCAACCCATTTCATGGCGACCCGACCGCCGGCCGTCGGGTTCCCGATTGACATTCACCCGGCAACCGTTTAGCCGCCGCACTTGTGCGGCGTTTTCTTTCGTTCGGATGGCGGCACAAGTGCGGCCGCTAAACGGGGACATCTTTGGCCCGCATTGACACGACATGTTTGCCCGCGGAACACAACAAAAACTCCCCGAACAGCACCAGCACCATCGCAGGCCCGGCGGGAACGAAGTGCCAGTGTTGATGCACCGCCACCCCCGCGGCGGCGGCGAGGGCGGCAGTCGTGATCGCCGTCGCGAAAACCGTCCGCAGATCCTGGCTGAGCATTAATGCCGTCGCGCCGGGTAATACGAGCAATGCCGTGACCAGCACGCTGCCGGCGATGCGGATGCCGAGCACGATCGTCAGCGTCACAAGCATCAACAGCAGGTAATGGATCAACCCCACGCGAATTCCCGACACGCGGGCCATGACCGGGTCGAAGCAGTAATAGACGATTTCCTTGCCTAGCGAGGCGACGATCAGCACGACCGCCGCGCTCAGCATGACGACCGACATCGCGTACGCCGGGCTGAGGTGGGTCATCTGTCCGAACAGAAAGTCGTCGAACCCGACCGGTTCCTGCCCGTGCCGGGCAGCCCGGTAAATTTCCCGGGCCAGGAATCCCCAGGCCAGGCTGGCGACCATGAAGATACCGATGGCCGCGTCGCTGTTAGTGTGCTGGTGGTTGCTCAGGAATCCGATCGCCAGCGCGGTCAGCAGACAGAAGACGACGACGCACAGGTACGGCATCCACGGATGATCCAGAGCCGGGAACATCAGCGCCAGCACCCAGGCCGTGCCCGCCCCGCCGAACCCGCTGTGGCTGATGCCTTCCCCGATGAACGCCCAGCGACGCGAGACGACGAACACGCTGAGCGTCGCGCAGGCGATCGAAAGACAGACGGCGGCAACCAGGGCGTACATAACAATCCGAACCAGGGGAACCACAGGCGAGAAACCAGCCGACGAAAGTCAGCCGACGTTGCCGATCGTACCGTGCCCCGCCGGGCGGTGTCGAACGCTTGTGATTCGCAGTTTTTAACCCTCCCGCGGATTCGTTCGGGTCGAACCCGTGCTAGGATTGTGTCCGGCGTCGGGGAGCCGTGGGTCAAACGAAAGCGTGACACGGATGTCGTTGGAACTCTGCGTATTAGCCAGCGGGTCGTCGGGCAACTGTTCGGTGATCCGAACACCGGCCGGCGTGTTTCTCGTCGACTGCGGGATCGGCCCGCGGGTGGCGGCGGCTCGCCTTAACGGCACCGGTGTATCGCTCGACCAGATCAAGGCCGTCTGCCTGACCCACCTGGACCGCGACCATTTCAACGGGCTTTGGGCATCGACGCTCGCGACTCACCGCATCCGGATTTATTGCCCCGCCGACCGCGTGCTTCGGCTGCTGAGTTTTACCGGGTGCAGCAGGCTGGAATCGCTGGTGGTGCCGTTCGACCATCAATCGTTCGAGGTCATCCCCGGCGTCACCGTCCGCAGCCTTCGGCTGGCGCACGACGATACCGGCTCACACGCGTTTCACTTCTCCGACGGCGATGGTTCGATCGGTTATGCGACAGATCTAGGTGTCGTGCCGGACGAACTGGTCGAGCATTTCTGCGGCGTCGACGTGCTGGCGATCGAAAGCAATTACGACCCGGAGATGCAGCGGCTCAGCGGCCGACCGGCGTTCCTGCAGCGACGGATCATGGGCGGCAGCGGACACCTTTCCAACCAGCAGGCGGTGGCCGCGGTGAAAGCCGTCTTCGACCGCTGCAAGGCCGCCGGGCATTCACCGCCCGGGAAGGTGGTCGTGCTGCACCGGAGTCGGCAGTGCAACTGCCCCGACCGGTTGCGCGACCTGTTCCTCCGCGACAGCCGGTTCCGCACACGCTTGGTATTGTCCGAACAACACAGCCGAACCGAATGGCTGAGCGGGTCGAGGCCGATGCGTCCGTGGGTCGGGCAGCAGTTGGTTTTGTTCTGATCATTGCTCCGATCCTGATAAAATTCGAACTACGGTAAGATTTTTTGATAACCGAGCCCGGAAGTCGACGGATCGCCGGAGTGCAAAACGGTGTCCGGGGATAAAAAACGGTGTCCGACACCGTTTCTATAAAAATAGTTGAAAACAAGACTTAAATAGAGGAGCCGGTTTTGCAATAAACTCCGATAAATACCCAAAAACTATCGACAATCTAAAAAACGGTGTCCAACACCGTTTTCGCCGGTTACGCGATTTGCTGGTCGACCCATGCCCTGCCGGGACGGGGCTATCAAACATTGGAAAGTTGCACAAAACGCGCGGGAAGACGTCGCAATCCGTATGTCGTTAATCCAGTGAACGCGCCCGTGTGAGAGATCGACGCCGGCGGAATACAATTTCGACCTATGCGATCTCACTGCTTTGCGTGCGTGCTGTTGTGTTCTCTGGTGACGGCCTGTTTCGGGCAGGCCACCGCGCCGTCGATCCCCGAGCCGTGGCGGCCGACCGGACAGAAACCGGGGTTCGAAGTGCTGCCGTCGCCGTGCGTCGCGCCGGGGGTGATACACGTCAATGGTTTGAGCTTCCCATTACCGGCCGGCACGCCGTTGACGGCCCGGTACGACTGGGACTTCGGCGACCCGCAGGGGAAGTACAACACGTTGACCGGGTTCAATGCCGCGCACGTGTACGACCGTCCCGGGACGTATTCCATTCGCCTGACCGTGACCGACGAGACCGGCCATTCAGAGACCGCGTCGGCTAACGTGGTGATGGCCGAGAACAACCGAAAGTCGATCTTCGTCTCAGCCGACGGTTCGGATTCGAATGCGGCCGGCACCGAAGCGGCCCCGCTGCAGTCGCTCGAACGCGCGGTGCTGCTGCTCCCCGATCACGGTGAAATTCTGCTCAAGGCGGGCGGCACGTACACGGCCGGGGGTGTGATGAAACTGCGCCGCTCGGATGTGCTGATCACGAGGTATGGCGAAGGGGCCGACCCGGTTATCAATCTGGAAAAAACGCCCACGCGGAAGAACGTCGGATTCTTTGCGATTGATGCGCGGTGCAATGGGATCACGTTCGACCGGTTGACGATGAGCACGCCGTACGCGGTCGCCGACGACGCCGAGGCGCCCAAGATCGGGCTGGACCCGATCCTGGTGCGCGGCCGGAACATCACCGTGCGAGACTGCACGTTTCTAAACGTCGACACGGCCGTCAATGCCAACGGGTCACCGGTCGGGCTGCTCGTGCAGGGGTGCAAATCCCCGCTGAAAACCGGGCTCCGGGCGTACCTGGTCTGGGGGCAGGGGACGGACCTGGTGTATTTGGGAAATCAGGCGGCGAACAGCACCCGCGAGCACATCGTCCGCCTGAGCGGAGTGGACGGCGCGTTGATCTTCGACAATGAATTCACCAACGACGACCGCCGGCCGGGGGATAAATATGATTTCTCCAAAGGGGCGATCGAGATGCACCTGGGGTCGTACGCGTACATTGCCGGGAACAAAATTTCCGGCGGGACGATCCGGGTCGGTCCGCTCGGGCTGCACGAGCCCCCGTCGACGGCCACCACCTGGGCGGTGATCGAAAACAACACTGTGAAGGACACGTACATCGTGGCTAACCCCGGGTCGCATCACGTGATGATCCGGAACAATGTCGTGAGCAACGACAAGCTGCAGGCGATACAGTTGCAGGCCCCGGACAAGGACGGGCGAAACGTCAGCGACGTGCACATTCTGAACAACACCGCCATCGACAACGGCACCACCGGCGCGTTCTTAAAGATCTGGGGACACGTCGACGGCATCGAGATGAAAAATAACCTGTTGGTGGCGCCGAAGCTGAACGTCGGCGCGAACGGCGCGGCATTCGTGAACACGAACGAAGCAGACCTGGGCAGTTTCACCGAGATCGCCAACAACGTCTGGCCGGACTCGAAGCAGAGCCGGGGCAACGGATTTCTGATCGCCGGGAAGACCCGGACGACCACCGACTGGGCGAGCCTGCCGCAGGTGAAGGACGACGCGTTCGCGGAGGTGACCACCGACGAGTCGGGCGCGCCATCGGGTGACGAGAACATTTTGAGACAGGGCAAGCCGCACCCGGCTGTTGGTTTTGATCGACAGGGTCACCGCCGTCCGGGCGACCGAACGACCGCCGGCGCGGTCGAGCTCGCGCCGGCGACAGCACGGCCGAACCCGGCAAAAAAATAGTTCGGCGTGTCGAGGCTCAACGTCGCGTGGGTCGGCTTACGTACTTGTCCCCTGTAAGAGCATCGCAACAAAATTGCGAGCCGGGAGTTATACTGAGCGGCCGGGTTGTGTTGCGGCAGTCGGACCGCTTTTATTGTCATTCTCGAAGGACGGGCACCATGTCGGAAATGAATCGTCGAGGTTTTCTGGTCGCGGCGGGGGTCGCGGCGGCGGCGGTGATTTCATTGCCGGTGTTGCAGGCACGGGCCGAACCGGGCGACCGGGGCGGTGGGAATACGGCCAAGCCGGACAAGCCGGTGGACGTCGGAACGTTGAAGTCGTACGACAAGGAAAAGGTCACTGAAACCTGGGCCAAAAAGCCCGGCAGGTTCTTCGTCATCCGCCGGGACGGCAAACTTTACGCCTGCAGTTCATTGTGCACGCACAAGAACCGGCCGATCACGGTGAAAAATGACGAGCTGTTCTGCCCGTCGCACAAGAGCCATTTCACATTCGAAGGCACGGTGACCGGCGGGCCGGCCAAGAGCTCGCTGCCGCGGTACGGCATTAGCGTCGACGAAAAGGGCCACGTGCTGGTCGACTGCTCGAAAGAGTTTTCTGAAACCAAGTGGGACGACGCGGACAGCTTCGTGAAGATCCCGGCCTGAGTTCTCAACGAAAATTAAATCGCAAGCAGGACGCAGAACAAAAGTCGCAGGTCGGCATTTTGCTCTGCGTTCTGCGATTGGTGGGTTACTCGCATTGCGTCTGAAATGATGGGAAAACCAGGTGAACCTCATCGGAATGGAGGCAACTGGTTTTCCGAATCACCGCGGCAGGCCACCGGCCTTCGGTCGGACACCGCGACGCGAAAAAACGGTGTCGGACACCGTTTGATGCCGTTGTTACTTAAAGGCATTCAAAGACGAATTTTATAAAAACGGTGTCTGACACCGTTTTTTTATTTATGGATTTAAAACAGCTTAAAACTGCGGCAAACTTAATCGGAATTCAGACTGCTGCTTCTCCGAATTACTGCCGCGGGCCAGCGGCCTTCTGCTGCCGGGGTTTCACCTTCGATGCGGTCGCCATGGCCGAGATAGATCGTGCGAGCCGACTCGCGCATGGGGGTGCCGCAGGGGTTTGAAATCGCCGGCAACGAATCCGGGCGGACCTCCCGGCGGACGAACGCGATCGTCTGGTCTTTCACCAGCGACAGCTCAAAGCTCGCCGAGCCGTTCTCGGACACGTTCAGAGTCATATCGCAACCGGCCAGGGCGGACCGGGAGCTAAAAATCGGGTGAAGCCAGCCCGCCCAGGGCACGACCGCCCGGCCGGTCGCCCGCGCGCGTTCGAACACCCAGGCGTCTTTCTGCACCAAGCCATTACCCGAGACGATTACGTCCCCGCCGGCTTGTTCGGTCGAGCCGAATGATCTTTGCCAGGCCGCGGCGCTGACAATTGTACTCACTACTATGACCGCCAGTGCCGGGAGCACCCAGCGGTTGCGAAGCAGCGTAACGCCCGCGATCAGCAAAAATAGCAGGACGGCCACGGCAGCGATTTGCCGCCGGACCGACACCGGCCAGCCGGTCGACCAGGCGAACGTCGGGCTGTAAGCGTCGGGGACGACGAGTTGATCGACCGGCCCCCGGGGCGTGTAGGCCAGCACCCACAGTGGCCCGCGTCGTTGCCAGGGCCAGTTGTCGGACGGCTTGTTGTCCCCGGTGACCGCCAGCGTTGTGCCCCCGGCGAGCAACGCGGACCGCTGGCCGGGGGTGATGCGGGCCATGGTGTCGGCATCCACCATAATCGCATTCAACGCTTCCCAGGCGGCGGGCGGCCCGGGGAGCGGGTCGGACGGGTCGAGGTGGATCGGCAGAATGTGGTCACCCGGAAACAACGCCGCGGCGAGATCGGTGTCGGCGGTCGATCCGATCAGCCGCTCGTGTTCGCCGGGCACGTGCAACGGCAAAGATCCACCTGACCAGTGCAGATCGCCGGGCACGTCGACTATCAGCATCGGGACAATCGATCGCGCGGTCTGTGTCGAGGGCATCATCACGTCGATCGCGCCGGCGGCTTCGAAATGCGTCGCGGGCGACTCGGTCATCTCGATCGGGAAATATTTGCCCGGTCGACAGTAACCCCCGAGCGGCAGACGCACCCCCGCAACCGCGGGCCCGGTCGACACCAGTGCGATGAGAATAAAACGACAGGCGATCCGGAAATTCATGCGCCTTCCGCGAGTCCCCATTCGTCTCGGACGCGAAGTCGGCGGGGGACAAACGCCGAGCCCGGCTTTATTCCTTCGTCCGCCGTTATGGCGTAGAGTAATTGGAATGCGCTATAAGTCGATTCTCCTCTTCGGTGCCCCCGGCAGCGGTAAAGGCACGCAGGGCAAAATCCTGGGTTCGATTCCAGGATTTTATCACAACGCCACGGGCGAGATTTTCCGATCGCTGGACCTTCAAAGTGAAATGGGCCGGGTGTTCTGGGAGTACGCCGGTCGCGGGCAGCTGGTGCCCGACGAGCTGACGATTCGGCTCTGGAAGCAGTACATCAAGGGGATGGAAATGGTCAACCAGTTCCACCCCGAGTCCGAAATTCTGGTGCTGGACGGCATCCCCCGGAACCTGGAACAGGCGCAGCTGCTCGAGGACACGATCGACGTTCAGAAGGTTGTGTACCTTCGGTGCGCGGATTTGAGCAAGATGGTCGAACGACTCCGCCGGCGGGCTTTGCGGGAGAACCGGTTTGACGACGCCAACGACGAAGTCATCCACCGCCGGCTGGTCGAGTATGAGGCCAAAACCCGGCCGGTGCTGAGTTTTTACCCGGCCGACAAGATCGAGCAGATCGACGCGACGATGTCGCAGATCCGGGTCTTAAATTCGATCCTGAAGGTGATGGTCCCGATCAAGGAAGCGCACGACGAGCTTAGAGTTCCGCCCCCGGTGAGCCCGACAAACCTGACGGGAACGGCCAAGGCGGACAACATTCTGCCGCCCACCGAAACGCCCCCGCCGCCCGCACCGGCGGCTTTGAAAGGCGTCCCGAACTGACCGCGGAATTCGCCGATTTCCTCTCGCCCGGTATGCCGCGATGAGGGTGGTTTCAATCGTAAAACAGGGTTGGAAAAGCGAATCCACCCTCATCCTAACCTTCTGCCGGTTTACCGGGAGAAGGGACCGGAGTAGGCCTGTCCGAGTCATTCTGCCCTCATCCCGCCCCCTGATTTTGCCGAATTAACTGGACAGGAACCGGTCTTCGGTTACGATCCGGTCTACGGAAGAACGCATCTGCCTTGTTTCGGTGAACGCCCCGCCCGTTTTCCTGCCAGGAATTTTTGATTCGTTTCTCGATCCGATATCCTTGTTTACCTGCCCGAGTGGGCCCGCGTATTCTTTATGCGGCCGGTCGGGGGGTGACACGATCTCGCGGCCGCTGTTGCGGTAGTGGCGGGAAAGTCCTGAAGTAAGAAAAAATTTATGTCCGAACAGTTGCAGTCCAAAATCCTGGAACATCTCAAGTCCGCCGACTACCGGCCCATCAAACCGCGCAGCGTGGCCGACAAACTCAAACTCGCCGACCAGCGAAACTACCACGCCTTCCGCGACGCGCTGAAGGAACTCATGCACGCCGGCCGGGTGGTCGCCGGCGCGAGCGGGACCATCATGCTCCCGGCCGAGCGCACCCAGGAAGGGTTGATCCTCGGCAATTATCGCCACAACAAGCGCGGGTTCGGGTTCGTCGTCCCGACCGACCCCAGCGGGCACGAAGACCTGTTCATCCCCGAAGGTCACAACACCGGCGCGATGACCGGCGACATCGTCCGCGCGAAGATCACCAACAAAAGCCACCGCGACGGCAAGGCCATGTTCACCGGCCGGGTGACCGAAATCGTGAGCCGGGGACAAAAACGGTTCGTCGGCTCGCTGGTCAAACAGGCCGGCGAATGGTTCGTGTTGCCCGACGGGAACATGCTGACCGAGCCGATCCTCGCGCCGGACGCGGCGTCCCGACACATCCGCGTGGGCACCAAGGTCGTCATCGAATTGACGACGTATCCCGGCGAGAACGGCGACCGTCCCAAGGGCGTGATCACCGAAGTGCTCGGGGCCGCCGGCGAGAAAGACGTCGACCTGAAAGCCGTCATCGTGCAGTTCAATCTGCCCGGTGACTTCCCCGACGAAGTGAAAAACCAGGCCCGGCAGGCGATCGACCATTTCGACCCCGAAGTCGAACGCAACAACCGGCTCGACCTGACCGACCAGATCGTCTGCACGATCGACCCGGACGACGCCAAGGACTATGACGACGCGATTAGCCTTCGCCAGCTGGAGAACGGCAACTGGGAACTCGGCGTGCACATCGCCGACGTGTCGTACTTTGTTCCGAAAGAAACGGCATTGGACCTCGAAGCCCGCGAGCGCGGGAACAGCTGTTATTTCCCCGGTCACGTGATTCCGATGCTGCCGGAGATTTTGTCTAACGGCGTTTGCTCGCTGCAGGAAGCGGTCCCTCGGCTCTGCAAGAGCGCGTTCATCACCTACGACGAAGACGCCCGGCCGATCGGCACTAAGTTCGCCAACACGATCATTAACAGCCGAAAGCGGTTGCGCTACAAAGAAGCCCAGGCGATTCTCGACAAGCAGAAAATTATCCCCCACCCGCAAGGCGACCGCACGATCAAGGATTACGACGCCGACGTGGTCGAGTTGCTGTTTCAGATGGACACGCTGGCCAAGCGGTTGCAGAAGCGCCGCGTCGCCAACGGGCAGATCAATCTGGATTTGCCGGACACCGAACTGGTTCTCGACGAAGGCGGCAAGGTGGTCGATGCCGTTCCCGAGGACCAGAGCTACACGCACACGCTGATCGAAATGTTCATGGTCGAGGCGAACGAAGCCGTCGCCCGGTTGCTCGATTCACTGGGCGTCCCGTTCCTTCGGCGGACGCACCCCGAGCCCGCCGGCGACACGTCCGAGCGGTTGCGGACGTTCGTTCAGGTGGCCGGGTTCAAACTGCCCAAGGACGTGGACCGCAAGGCGATTCAAGGGCTGCTCGCCGCCGTGAAAGGCAAACCCGAAGGGTTCGCCGTTAACCTTGCCGTGCTGAAAAGCCTGACCCGCGCGGAATATTCACCGAAGGCGATCGGGCATTACGCCCTGGCCAGCGAGCATTACGGACACTTCACGTCCCCGATCCGGCGGTATGCCGATCTCACCGTGCATCGTCTGCTCGACATGTATTTCGAAGCCCGCGAAAAACCGGAACACCGCGGCGGGAAAAAGCGGAAGAAGAAGATCACGCTGCACGATGCCCCGACGTTCGACGAATTAGTCGACCTCGGGAAACACCTCGGCTTCACCGAACGCCGCGGCGACGACGCCGAGCGCGAGCTCCGGCAGGTGAAACTGCTCGAACTGCTGAAAAACCACATCGGTGAAGAGTTCCCCGGCGTGGTCACCGGCATCACCAACTTCGGCATCTTCATCCAGCTGCAGACGTACCTGATCGACGGACTGATTCGGTACGAAAACCTGATGGACGACTGGTGGGACGTCGACGCCAACGCCGGCGTCATCCGCGGGCAACGCACGGGCAAAAAGATCGGCATCGGAGACCAGGTCACGGCCCTGATCGTCCGGGTCGACCCGGCCCGGCGCGAACTCGACTTGGCCATCACGAAGCTGATCGGCAAAGCCGGTCACCCCGACCCGGTGGTCGTCAAACCCAAGGCCGGCGGTCAGAAAAAAGGCGGCAAAGGCAGACCCCCGCAACGCGGCGGCGGGAACAAGCGCAACGCCCGACCGAAATCACGCGGGCGGAAGTGATCCAGATTCGAGTCCAGAAGAAAACGTGGCGTTTCGTGGCACGGGCGTCCCGCCCGTGAATTCGAGCGGAGCGATCTTCATGCAAGCCGTGGAAGCAACAAGCGCACGGGCGAGACGCCGCTGCCACTGCGGGATCAAGCGCAATGCCCGACCGAAGGCGCGTGGACGGAAGTGAATCAGACTTCGAATACGTTTCGCGACTTCTATCGGAAACCTTAATCTTTGATAGCCCCGCCCCGGCAGGGCGGGGATCGACGGGCCGGTTTTGCAACTTCCCGCTCGATCGGCATCCTCCGCGCAAACTTCATGACTCCGACGGCAGGCTCTCGAGGTCGATATCGTCGCCGATGTATTGCGCCTGGAGTTCCGTTAACGCATTTAACAGTGAAGCCTCTGCGGCATCGGACCGCAACCAGACTACGTCGGCGTCTTCGGTGTTTCGGTTGAAGCCGTGGAAATTAACCGCGTGCCCGCCGACGATCACGAACGGCACGCCACATCGCCGTAAGGTTTCAAAGATCGTTATGTCGTCCCGCATCATTTTCGCGCCACGAGATCGAACGCGCTTTGAAATTTCGGGCCATTAAACGCCGGAGGCCCTCAGGAGAATTCGACAACATCTCCCAAGATTTCCGCTGCAGGCGACGCATTGCGGCCATTCGCCCCGCCGGCGTCATCGCGTGCTGACGATGGCGTTGAAAGCGGTCCCGCTTCGCGAGTTGCTCGGCGATATCATTCATTCCAATATCTTACTATTTTCCGACGAAGTTTGCTGCCCTTCAACTTTGGTCCGCGCGCCGGGTACATTCAAGTAAGATGCCGACCATGACCCCACCCGCTGTTTCGTACGATGCCGACGCCGACGAAGCCGACCTGCATGCCGTCCAGAACCTTCGGGTGACCCACAACGCGATCAAGACCGAGCTGGCCAAGGTCATCGTCGGGCAGCAGCAGGTGGTCGACGAACTGCTGATCTCCCTGTTTACCCGCAGCCACGCGTTGCTGGTCGGAGTGCCGGGGCTTGCCAAAACGCTGCTGATTTCCACCCTGTCGCAGGCGCTGGACCTGTCGTTCAAGCGTATTCAGTTCACCCCCGACCTGATGCCCAGCGACATCACCGGCACCGAGGTGATCTTTCACGACCCCGAGACCAACCAACGGCAATTTAAGTTCATCAAGGGCCCTATTTTCGCCAACATCGTTTTAGCCGACGAGATCAACCGCACGCCCCCCAAAACACAGGCGGCCATGCTCGAGGCGATGCAGGAGCGCAAGGTCACCGCGGCCGGCTTGGAGCACCGGTTGCCCGACCCGTTTTTCGTGCTCGCGACCCAGAACCCGGTCGAACAGGAAGGGACCTATCCGCTGCCCGAAGCGCAGCTCGACCGGTTCATGTTCATGATTCTGGTCGACTACCCCACCGCGGCCGAGGAACGGCAGATCATGAAAATGGGCACGGGCCTGCCGGGGCAAAAACCGCAATCAGTGGTCGGCGGGGAAGATATCCTGCGATTGCAAAACGTCGTCCGGCGGGTGCCGGTCGCCGACCACGTCTATGCCTATGCCGAGAAGCTGGTCCGAGTCACCCGGCCGAAAACGCCCGAGGCGCTCGACTTCTGCAAGAAATGGCTCACCTGGGGCGCCGGCCCGCGCGCGAGCCTGAACCTGATCCTCGCCGCTAAAGCCCGCGCGATTCTCAACGGCCAGTTCCACGTCAGCTGTGAAGACGTCGCCGCGGTCGCCCCGGCCATTTTCCGCCACCGCCTGATCCCCAACTTCGCCGCCCAGAGCGAAGGCGTCACGCCCGAAGAAATCACAAGGCGAATCATCGAGGCGATCCCCAAGGACACGAAGCTGAGCTAGCCGAACTTGCTGTCGAATTCGTTGTGTGATCCGATCCACGCCCACTCAACCGTATCCCCGATTCGCTCTCCCACGGCTCGATATTGGTCGTTGATCCGAACCGACTAAACGTTGTCGTAACCGGCCAGTTTTTTAAATCGAAGGGAGGGGTGATCCATGTTTTGTGAAAAAAGCCGATACGCTCGCCGCGCTGCTTCTTTGACACGTGGTTCGAGCGCAGTGTATGCGCGCCAGAAACTGGGCCGCGTCATCGAACGCATGGACGCGACCTCAAAGGCGATCCGGGTCCAGCACGGCTGATCCCTCGGCGGCAGAATCTTTCAGAAACGCCTCTAATTTCGGCCGCGGTTTCTCGTCCGCTATAATCTGTTCCCAGCGTTGATCACCTTCGCGGGCCAGCAGAAATCTCGCGAAATCCGCAACTTCCATCTGCTTCGCCTCGGGCAGTTGTTCACAGATCTTCAAAAGTTCCTGAGTTTCGACGCTCATGTCATAATTCTACCGGAGTTGTTCGAAACTTCCATTTTTTCCAATGCTTTACGATCGCGCCGCCTTGGTAGTTCCGGACGCAGTGTCACTCCGCAGCCACGAAGCATCGCCCGCTGGTTTAACTGCTTGTAATAAACAATGCGGCGTGAAGACTGTAATTATTGGTCTGCCGTGGGTTCGCGCGCTCGATGGTTCGCATGAACGATCGTCCGACCTCACAGATCAGTCGTCGCTCGACATCGTTAGCGGGCAAAGCAATATGGATTCGCTGCTCGATCCAACCACGATCAACCAGGCCGAGGCCCTCGGGCTTCAGGCGCGGTACGTCGTGGACGGGTATATGGCCGGGGAACACAAATCGCCGTTCCGTGGTTTTTCGATCGAGTTCACCCAGCACCGCGAATACGTGCCCGGCGACGACACCCGCCGGCTGGATTGGAAAGTGCTCGGGCGGACCGAGCGGTATTTCATCAAGCAGTACGAACAGGAAACCAACTTCGTCGCGCACGTGCTGCTCGACGGCAGCGAAAGCATGCAATACGGATCGGGCACCGGTGGCGGTGGGCCGGTGAGTAAAAAGCTCAAGCCCGCCGGCGTGTCGAAGTTTGATTACGCCCGGGTGATGGCCGCGTGCCTTTCGTATCTGATTTTGCAGCAGCGCGACGCCGTCACGCTCGGCATCTTCGACCAATCCATCCGGCAATACGTCCCGCGGACCAGCAACCTGGCGAGCATTCATTCGATCATGGCCACTCTCAGCGCGTTTCGCCCGGCGCAGGCGACGGGCATCGGTGAAGTGCTGCACGGCCTGTCCGGGCAGGTCAAACGCCGGGGAATTGTGATTGTCATCAGCGACCTGTTCGACGACGAACAGAAAATTCTCGACGGCCTGCAGCACCTGCGGTTCGGCGGCAGCGAGGTGATCGTGTTTCACACGATGGACCCGTACGAGCTGGAATTCCCGTTCGCCGGGAACGTCGAGTTCGCGGGATTGGAACCGCGTCCCGGGGCGACGCCGCTCCGCACCCGACCGGCCGAGATTCGCAAGACGTACCTGGCCGAGATGAACGCGTTTCGCACCCGCCTCCGCGAAGGATGCGAACGCAACTCGACGCATTACGTGCCGGTCAACACCGGCGCACCGCTAAGCGAAGTGTTGACCGGTTATCTGGTCTCGAGACAGCGGATGAAACGATGAACGCCGGCACTGCATACAAATCGCAACGGCGCCTTCAAGTGGCACGGGCATCCTGCCCGTTTGTTCGAGCAAAGCGACCTTCATCCAATCGCTGTGGAGCCCGCAAGCACACGGGCGAGACGCCCTTGCCACGACGGACCACGCCATCCGTCCGGCTTCCAAAAGTCTGCTTTCGGATTTCGAGCTTCGGATTTCGGATTTCCTCCTGATGTTCCTCTACCCCGCCATGCTCTTCGGTCTGCTCGCGGTGGGAATTCCCGTCGTGATCCACCTGCTAAATAAGCGGAAGTACGACCGCGTGCAGTGGGCGGCGATGCGATTTCTGCTAACCGCCAGTGAGCAGAACCAGCGCCGGCTCCGACTCGAAGACCTGCTCCTGCTTTTGCTCCGCTGCGGGTTGATCGTCTGCCTGGCGGTCGCGCTGGCGCGGCCGGTCTTCAGCAAGGCCGGCAGCCTGCTCGGCCGCGGTAGCGTGACGGCCGTCATCGCGATCGACAACTCGGCCAGCATGACCGGCACCGACGGGGTCGGCTCGCGATTTCAAAATGCCAAGACCGCCGCGGCGCAGATCATCGATTCTCTGCCCGCCGGTTCGGCCGTCTCGGTGCTGCTGGTCAGCAACGTTGTCGACGGGGTCCTCCCGTCCCCCACTTACGATTTATCGCTGGCGCGGAAAGCGATTCACGATGCCGCGTTAACCGACCGGTCGACCGACCTGCTGCCCGCGTTCCGAACCGCGTTCGAGACTTTGAAAAAGTCGCCGGGCTCGAAAGAGTTTTATCTGCTGACCGACGGACAACGCACGGGCTGGTCCCAGACGGCCGATGTGGCGCAGCTGCTGGCCGACGCCCGCGAAGATGTGACAGCAAAAATCGTTCTGCTAGGCCCGCAGGTGCACGACAACGTCGGCGTTTCCGACCTCCGCGTCGGCGGGGATCTGGTCCCGATCGACCGCCCGCTGCGGTTCGAGACGACAATCACAAACTACGGGACTTCGGAGATCAAAAACGCGACGGTTCAGTTGCGGGTGGACGACGCCGGGCAGCGCGGGCCCGCCGAGAACGAAGCGGTGGTCGATTCGATTGCCGCCGGGCAGTCGCGGGTGGTGTCGCTGTTCGGCAAGCTCCGCACGGCCGGGGCGCACGCGGTCACCGCTTCGATCGCGGCCGACCGAATGCCCGCCGACGACCGGCGCACGATCGTCGTGAAAGCCGTCGCCAAGCTGAAAATTCTGCTCGTCAACGGCGACACGACCGGGCCGGCCGAGAAAACCGGGGTCACATTTCTTCGAAGCGCGTTGCTGCCGATCCCCGCGAGCCAGCTGGCCGACTATTTTCTGCAGGTCACGACGATTCCCGAATCGCAATTGGCGACGACGGCGTTGAGCGATTACGCCGTGACGATCGCGGCCGACGTAGCCGACTTCGACCCCCGCACGGCCGACAAGCTCGCCGACTATGTTCACCACGGCGGCGGGCTGATTCTGTTTCCCGGGCCGAACACCAAGCCCGCGGGATACAACCGACAGCTGGGCGAGCGGCTGAGTATCCTGCCCGCGGTGCTCGGCAGTCCCCGGGGTGACCCGGCCGATCAGTCGCATTTTTTTACGCTGCAGTCGGAGCATTTCGAGCACCCGATCGCGTCGATCTGGAACGACGGCCAGAACGGCTCGCCCGCCGCCGCGCATTTTTTCAGAGCTTTTTCGCTCGACCCCAGGCGACACACAAAATATAACGCAAACGCCGAAACAGACGGAAGTAAAGCAAAAACGGTGTCGGACACCGTTTCGTCGGAAACGTCGTCTACACAAAAAACGGTGTCGGACACCGTTTTTCTTGCGGATGGCACTGTTGCCGGTTTTGACGAATCGGTTGCCGCTTCGGCGGTGGTGGTCGCGTACGCCGACGGCTCACCGGCGGTCGTGCAACGCGGCGGCGTGATTTTGTTCAGCAGCACCGCGGGCACGTCGTGGAACGATCTGGCGGACCACGGTGGGCTTTTTCTGCCGCTGGTCTACCGCAGCGTCGCGTCGCTGATCGCCCGGGGGGACCGGCCGTTGAACGTCGGTGTCGGCGTTCCCTTCCGAGAGTTTCTGCCGATGGACGATCTCGCCCGGCCGGTCGTGATTACCGACCCGTCTGGTCAAAAATCGGACACGACCGTTGCGCTGCAAGCCGGCCGTGCGATGCTGCAGGTGTCGCAGACGCCGGTGGCTGGTGCGTATCAGGCGATCGCGACTGGCGGGACGGGCGTAGCGGTGCAGTTCGCCGCGCAGGCGGACGCGAACGAATCCCGGCTCGAAGCATTGGCCGACACCGAAACCGCCGAGCTGTCGCGCGGGGCGACGGTCATCCACTGGACGCCGGCGACCGTGCTCTGGTCGGCAAGTACGGCACGCTCGGCCAACGACTGGTGGATTCCGCTGGCGGCGCTGGCCCTGCTGCTGGCGGCCGCGGAGCCGTTTATCGCGAATTATTTCAGCGAGGCGAAATGAACGCCGAGCTATTTAATGCTGTCGTCGCGACGGATCATCGCCGCAACCATTCCCGTCGGGTGACCCCCGGGCGGTGCTGCTAATGTTCGCCCACCTCTTCATCCATTTTTTCGGCAATCAGATCCCGACGGGGTCGAAGATCATTGAAGGCAGCCCCGCGGTTCGCCACGGCGCCTGGGCCGGGTGGTTGCTGCTGATCACCATTGTGCTCTGCGGCGCGATCGCCTGGGCTTACACGCGGGCGGATGCACAGATTTCCCGATCGCGCCGCTGGACGATGGCCGGGCTGCGAATGGTGCTGATCGGCCTGCTCGCGTTGCTGTTGCTTCAGCCGGTGCTGCGCGTCGTCGTCGAGGGGAGCATTCGCCGGTCGGTCCTGCTGATGCTCGACAATTCGCAGAGCATGGCGATCGCCGACTCGCGTACGACCGATGCCGACATCAAGCGGGCCATGATCGGGACCGGCAGTCTCGATCCGACCAAAGGCCTGGATCAACCGGCCGACACCGCCAAGCCGATCAACCCGACGCGGCTCGCGCTGCTCCGGGCCGTTCTGCAAAATCCTCGACTGGGTCTGCTCGACAAGCTGGCTGGCGAGTACGACCTGCGGCCGTACGGCTTCGCGCAGACGCTGACCGAGTTCCCCGCCTCCGAAGGCAATGCCTCATCTAGCGAAAACCATTTTCCGTGGATCGACCGACTGTCGAGCACCGGCAGTTCCACCCCGCTGGGGGACGATTTGCGTGAACTGTTGTCCAAATCGCGCGGGCAGCCGGTGGCGGGTATCTTCGTGGCGACCGATGGACAAAGTAACACCGGTGGAAGCGCCGTTGCCGCCGCCGAGCAGGCGAAGGCGGACGGCGTGCCGCTATTCATCTACGGCGTCGGCATCGTTAATGCCAAAGACGTGATCGTCTCCAGCGTATACACGCCGGAGATCGCCTTCGTGCGCGATCAGGTCCCGGTCACCGTTCGCGTGCGCGGGCTTGCGGGGCAGTCCGGGCATGTGGTGTTGAAGCTGGGCGAACGGGTCGTCGACGAAAAGGATGTCGCGTTCGACGGGACCGAACAAGCTGTGCCGATGAAGTTCTTACCCGACTTGCCGGGCAGTTTTGAACTGTCGGCGTCGATCACCGCCCGCGCCGACGAGACGGTCAAGGAGAACAACTCCGCCGCCAGTTCGATCAAGGTGATCGACGGGAAGATCAAGGTGCTGCTGGTCGACTTGGCGCCGCGGTGGGAGTTTAAATATCTGCAGGCGATGCTGCTGCGGGACCGGCGCGTGGAGGTGAAGCTGCTGCTCGAAGACGCCGAGCCCGTGTCGGGTGTGGATCCTAACGGGCCGTTCCTCAAATCGTTTCCGGAAAACAAATCCGACCTGTTCGACCATTTCGATCTGGTGATCCTGGGCGATGTCGACCCGGCCGGGTTCTCGACGCAGCAGCTGGAAAACCTCGGCGAGTTCGTCAGCAAGTTCGGTGGCGGATTGATCGTGCTGCCGGGGAGACAGTTCGGCGTCACCGGCGTGGCCGGGAGTGTGCTGGCGAAGCTGTTGCCGGTCGAGCTAAAGGAGGCTGATGTCGCGCCGCGCACCGAGCCCATTCATCTCGAACTTTCGCCCGCGGGGCAGCGGTCGCCGATGTTGCGGTTGTCGGACGACGAGCAGGACTCGAAAGCCATCTGGGCGAAGCTGCCGCCGATCTATTGGGACCTCCCGGTGAAGGCGAAGCCCGCGGCCGAGGTGTTACTGACCGATCCGGTGGCCAATGGAGACGAAAACACCAAGCGGGCGGTGCTCGCGGTGCAGCAGTACGGATTGGGTCAGGTGATGTACCTCGGCACCGACAACCTGTGGCGGTGGCGGAAGAACGTCGGGGACCGGTATTACGTTTCGCTGTGGGGGCAGATGATCCAGCGGATGGCGCTGCCGCATTTGCTGGGCGAATCGAAACACACGCAACTGAGCAGTGACAAGAAATCCTACGCCACCGGCGACCGCGTCACGCTGCTGGGGCGACTGTACGACCAGGGCTTCGCCCCGCTGACCGATCCGTCGGTGGCCGGGTCGTACTCGGTCGACGGGCACACAACGCCGGTCGAGCTGCGGGCGTTGCCAGACGAGCCGGGCATGTACCGCGGCGAGTTCGTCGCCCCCTCGGCCGGGGATTACTCGTTCCATGTCGACCGCGACGACAAGTCGACTCTGGAATTCAAGGTCACCGAGGCCAGGCTGGAACTGATGCAGACGGCAATGAACGAACCGCTGCTCCGCCAGATGGCCGACACCACCGGCGGAGCCTTCTTCCGCGAGGAAGACCTGTACAAACTGCCCGAGTCCCTCCGCCGAAAAAACGAAATCGTCCGCTCGACCCTCGAGATCGACCTGGGCTCGACCCCGATCCTGCTGGGCCTCATGTTGGCGGTCATGACCGCCGAATGGGTGCTAAGGAAAGTGGCTCAATTGAAGTAAAAACGCGGTTTTTCGGTGTCTGGCAAGCCCATAGCTTACCTAACTTGCCCGAAACCAATTTTTAGCGGGCGTTTGTCGCATATCAAACTAGGATGGAGACCTAAGTCATTATTCAAAAGATGGTTAGGTCTATTTATCGGGCGAATACCCTGCCTCGACGCATCGGGAGGGCAAATAACTAAAAACTGTCTAGAGCATTTCCTGGTAGGTCGTTCGCTTCGGTTCTGGGTGACATCTCTAACACCACAATGGGTCCTCGATGCTTAAACCGTTATCCGTGAAGTTGAGCACACCGCCGGCACCGGTATACCCCGTTACGTAACGTCGGTTTGCCAAGTGCTGTTCACAGACTGCCCGACCAAAAAACTTGCAGACGGCTCTGGCCTCACGCTCACAGGAAATGCATTTCATCAGTCGCTCACTTTGAAGAAACGATCAATGCGCTCTGCAAAACTAACCGGGACTCCCATGACGGCTTGAAAGGCGTCGATGTCGGGGCGGCGACCGCAACTGGCATCAGACGCCTTCGAAATAATCGCCATCCAGTTTTTTAACTGTGTAGGTCTTGTAGTCAGTTACACCGACACCGTTGTCAATCATATATTCTGCAAGCTGGTCGCCATCGATTAGCACGATCCGGAAATGGGCCTTCGCTGCGGCCTCTGTTGCTCCCGATGTAAATCCCGCGCAGGTTATGAACACGCCTTTGCTTGCCTTGTGTTCGCCAAGGGATCCAACAAACTCTCGAATAGCGGATGGGCCAATGTCAGACTCATATCTTTTGGCCTGAATATAGACCATATCGAGGCCGAGTCGGTCCTCTTTGATGACTCCATCAATTCCGCCATCGCCACTCTTGCCAACCACCTGCGCAGCGTCGAGCTGCGAACCGCCGTATCCCATGGCGACGAGAACATCGACAACTAACTGCTCGAACATCTTCGGTTTCATAGCCCGGACACGTTCTAAGAGCTCGGCGACTAAGGTTTCCCGCAGCTCCTTATAACCACCTTCAACTTGCTCAAGAGGCGTCCATAAAGGATCGGCACCTTCGGAATCGTCGTTAGCCACTGGTGCGACCCGCGATGGGCCGGTCTTCGTGCTTGCAAACGTTCGATATTCAGCAAACTGTTTTAGAAATGTATTATCGATTCGAGGTGGGTTCTGCTTCAGAACATCTAGCCCCCGTGGGGCCATCTTGAACTTTCCCCGTCCCGACTTTTCCAGAAGCAAACTCTTCGTCATGTATGTCAGAGCCCAAGTTGCGCGGTTATAGAGGCGTGTTTGCGTGCCACTTGGCAGCATAATCTCGCGCTCTTGCGGTGTGACCTTGAACTGGTCCGCTAGCGTATCGATTGCGTCCGTGATCTTGTGTTCATGGCCGTCGGCCGCAAGCTTCACCAGCGGCAGCATGAAATCTTGGTATCCGGGAATCGCCATGGAATTTCTTCAGCTTATAAGAATTGCGATTTGCCAAATAACCGAGGTCGCCCCGTCTATTTTCCCTGAGGCGTTCATTCCATTCACTTCAGACACATCGATCTAGCCCGCATGCTCGGGAACAACTGGAACGAGCAGAACCTGATTAAACCCTTCGCCGCGCAGCTTTCGTTCGATCTCCGTCATGAGGTGGGCGTGTTTTGACGCGCGTTCGCCTTCCTGAGCGGGGCTTACGAGCAGATAGAGCCATTCATCGTTGAAGGTAAAGGTGTCAAGATTCAGGTTAATGCCTTTCGCTCGTGCCTCGAAGAGCAACTGTTTTGCCCGGGCGACGATGGTCTGTATTTCCTGCTCTGCGGGCATTTCGATTCCTTTTTAGAAAGCGTCGAACACCTTGTTCATCATTGAGATTGCTTCGCGCGCGTCGCTGGCGTCGATTTCCACCGACGGTCGATAATCCGCGTATAAGCGGAGCGTGTACAGTTCGCCGATCAGTTCAGACAGCTTCAATCGCCGTTCTGGTGTCATCCCGGGCATGCTGGTTTCGATGAGGCGGCGGATCCCCCCCGAGCCGGTCTCGCCAGGATGGTTAGGCCCTTCACGCCTTGGTGGAAACGCAATGCCGGGTGCCGCGGTAAGGTCGTGTGTCACCTTTGAATATACGGCGTAATATGCCCGGGACAAACACGATCTGAACCTGCTTTCGACGAGCTCGTTTGCGGCCTTCCGGGCGTCGCGGCCGACTTCGTGCCAAGTCGTCATTTTAATCTCCCCGTATGCGATGCACGGTATCACTGATTGACTTTACGATACAACTCTCGAGCAATGCGGGCGGGGGAACTGACTTAGCCGGAATCCCCTTCTTGGCCATGGACTAACAATAACCGGACGGGGGATAAAATGAAAATTGTGAAGTCGGCGCGATCAGCCGGGGGTGGGTGCGGCCTTGCCGTTGTGGCGTTGCTTATCCGAGTTTAGCGACCGGTCCCGGAGGGACGCGGGTTGAGACGTTGCATGGCGTCCCGTTGGGACGGCCGCTAAACGGTTTGGATTCACTGCCCGCGGGCGTAGTACTCGGCTTCTAACGCGTCTAGTTTTGAGGCTAATACGTCGTGCTCGTTTTTAAGTTGCCGGCCTTTATTGGGGTCTCTGGCGACCGACGGGTTGGACAGCTTCAGCTGGGCGTCGTTGACCGCTTTTTCGGTGTCGGCGATCTGCTTTTCCAGGTCCTGGACCGACAAGCGGCCGAAGGGGCGGGCGTAGGGGTTGTCCTTTTTCGACGAGTCGTTCTTTTTCGGCTGTTCGTTTTTGGGTTGCTCTTTTTTATGTTGCTGTTGGGGTGGGGACTTGGACTTTTGTTTGGCGGCGGAGTTGGCGTCGGCGGCGCGCTGGGCTTTTTTCTGTTGCCAGGCGGTGTACCCGCCGTCGAAGTCGGTCAGGTTCGGGGGGTCGATGACGATGAGCCGGGTGGCGACCTTGTCGAGGAAATAGCGGTCGTGGCTGACGCACATGATGGTGCCGGGGAAACCGATCAGGGCGCCTTCGAGCGCGGTGCAGGAGTCGACGTCGAGGTGGTTGGTCGGTTCGTCGAGAATGAAGATGTTGGGCTTGTCGAGCAGCAACTGGGCGAGGCGGACGCGGGCGCGTTCGCCGCCGCTGAGGAGCTTGATGGGTTTTTCGATGTCGTCGTTGCGGAAGAGCATCATCGCCAGGACGTCGCGGACTTCCTTGATGGTGACGCCTTCCCGGTCGGCGGCGGCTTCTTCGATCACGGTGCTTTCGGGGTCGAATTGGTCGAGCTTCTGGTCGTAGTACCCCATGGTGAGGTTCGCGCCCCACTTGATAATGCCGGAGTCGGCGGGGATTCGGCCCTGGAGGACTTCGAGCATGGTGGTTTTGCCCGCGCCGTTGGGCCCGATGATGCCGATGCGCTCGCCGCGTTTGACGGAGAAACCGACCTGGTTCCAGAGCTTTTTGTCGCCGAACCCTTTGGACAATTCGCGGACGTTGAGCACCTGGTCACCGGCCCGCTGGTCGGTGTCGAGGTTCAGCTTGATCTTGTTGATCACGGTGACGCTTTGGATGATCTGGTCGCTGATCAACAGGCGGTCGAGGCGTTTTTCGCGGCCCTTGGCTTCCTTGGACCGCTGCCCCGCGCCGAACCGGCGGATGAACTCTTTCTGCTTTTCGATGTCGGCTTGTTGTTCTTCGTAGGCCCGCTGCTGGGATTTTTCCTGCAGTTCGCGCTGCTCTAAGAACCGGGAATAGTTGCCGGGGTAGCTGTTAAATTTCTGACGGGTGAGCCAGACGATGCGGGTGGCGAGCTTGTCGAGCAGGTAGCGGTCGTGGCTGATGAGCAGGACCGCGCCGGTGAAGTCGAGGAGGTATTTTTCGAGCCATTCGATGGCGGCCAGGTCCAGGTGGTTGGTCGGTTCGTCGAGCAGCAGGACGTCGGGTTCGCTGATGAGGAGTTTCGCCAGCGCGAGCCGGGACCGCTGCCCGCCGGACAGGGTGAGGACATTTTGCTCCCAGGTCTCGCGCATCAGGCCGACGCCCTGCAGGGTGGCTTCGAGCTTGTGTTGCCAGACGTACCCGCCGGCGAGGTCGAATTCGTGCTGAACGTTCTGGTATTCCTCCATGGTTTTGTCGAGCTCGCCGCCGGTGTGGACGGCCATGTCGTGCTCGATTTCGCGCATGCGGTGGGACAGCTCGTGGAGCTTGGCGAAGGCCAGCTCGGCTTCGTCCATGACGGTGTTGCCGGGTTCGAATGTGGGGTCCTGGGTGAGGTGCCCGACCTTGACGGTTTTGGCGATCGCGACGATGCCGCCTTCGGCCTGGATCTCACCGGTGATGATCTTGAACAGCGTGGACTTGCCGGCCCCGTTGGGCCCGATCAGACCGACGCGCTCGCCGCGGTCGATCATGAAATCGAGCTTGTCGAAGATGACGCGTTTGCCGAAGGATTTTTCTAAACTAGAGATAGTGGCGATGGGCATGGAGGGAAACTCGAATGACGAAGCTCGAATGACGAATCAATGGCGAAGTTCGAAGGACAAATGACGAAGCGGACAACAGGGCAGTCAGTAAAGATGATACTCGACCGAAACGGCGATTGTTTGGTCATTCGAGTTTGATCATTGATTCGTGAACTCGGATTTCGTCATTCTGGATTTTCACGATCACTCCCCCTCGGCGGATTTGGTGAGGTAACCGGCGGCGAGCTTTTCGAGCTCTTTCATGCGTTTTACCAGTTCGGGGAGTTCACGCACGATGGTGTAGGCGCGGCGGGCGTCTTTGATCGGCATGTGGGGGGACCCGCCGATGATGGCGGAGGTTTCGACGGAATTGGTGATGCCGCACTGCCCGGCGGCCATGACCATGTCACCGATGTCGATGTGCCCGGCGACGCCGACCTGCCCGCCGAGCACGACGTGGTGCCCGAGCGTGGTGCTGCCGGCCACGCCGACCTGTGCGACCAGCAGACACCCGGGCCCGACCTGCACGTTGTGACCGAGCGTCACCAGGTTGTCGATCTTGGTCCCCTTCCCAATGCGGGTGCTGCCGAGGGCGGCCCGGTCGATTGTGCTGTTGGCGCCGATTTCGACGTCGTCTTCGATGACGACGTTGCCAATCTGGGGGATCTTGTGGTGCACGCCGGCCGCGGTGGCGTAACCGAAACCGTCGGCGCCGAGGACCGCGCCGCTGTGGATGATGACGCGGTCGCCGATCACGCAGCGGTCGTAGAGGACCACGTTGGGGTAAATCACGCAGTCGTTGCCGATCTTCACGTACGGGCCGATGTAGGCGCCGGGGTAGATGACAGTGTTCGTGCCGACGACGGCGGACTCGTCGACGATCGCCTTGGGGTGCACGCCGGTGTGGGGGTGCGTTCGGTACCCGTGGAGGGCTACAACTGCTTTTTGATGCGCGAGATAGGGGTCTTTGGCCCGCAGCAGGTTCAGGCGGTCGGTGGTTGTTTTGAGGCCGACAATGACGGCGGTCGCCTGGGTGGTTTCCAGGTCTTTTTCGTACTTCGGGTTAGAGAGGAAGCTCAACTGGCCCGGCCGGGCGTCCTGCAGCGTGTTGACGGACGAGACGACGGCAGAGCCGTCGCCGGCGACTTCTGCGCCGATCTCGGCGGCCAATTCAGTGAGTGTTCGTGAGTTCGTTCGTGATTCCACGGGCTGATTGTAGTGGAAAAACGCCGGGTCGCGAAGACACGCGGGGGCGCAAAATATGCTAAGATTTGGTTGGTTTAGGACTGGAGCATTCGCATGACGACCTTGGATGTCGGATTGATGACGACTGAGCAGTTACTCGCTCTGCCGGATGACGGCGTCGAGCGGGATCTGTCGCACGGGCGGCTGAGGGAGCGAGAGATAACTAAAAGAGGGCGACGGCACACGCGGGCGGGCGCGAAGATTTCGCGGCTTCTTGCCGATTGGCTCGCCGATCAACCCACGCCCCGCGGCGAAGTGCTCGTGGGCGAAGCCGCGTTCCAGTTGAGTCACGACCCGGACACAACGGTCGGGATCGACGTCGCGTATATCTCGGCCGAGACGGCGGCGGCGAACCCGGACGACGCATTCATCATTGATGGCATTCCGGTGCTGGCGGTCGAAATTCTCTCGCCGTCGGATAAACAGGAAGACATCACCGGCAAAATTCGGGATTACCTCGACGCCGGCGTGCCGGTGGTCTGGATCGCCGAGCCGGTGTTTCGAACGGTGACGGTTTTTCGACCCGACGGCGAGCCGGTGTTGTTCAACTCGATCCAGGCACTGTCCGGCGACCCGCATTTGCCGGGATTTAGGGTTTCGGTCGACGCGATGTTCGGGTGATGAAGTCCTCGGGCGGGCTCGTGTCGGGGGGGCAACGAGCTATACGTTTTCTGAATGATTGCGCTCGGTCCCCAGTCCCGGCCGGCGGGTATTCACCCGCGGCTTCGGCAGGGATGGCGCGACAATAAAGTAGAAATCGTACGAATTCTGCTGACTTTGATTGCGACGCGGCTTCATTGGAGCTGCGGATGCATATCCGTCGGCCGGCAGTTTACCCCACCGGGTTGATGACCATTCCCGTCGCCAATTTCGGGAAAAAATACGTGCTCTTCTGCGGCATCAGTTCCTGGTGTTGGGCGAGCTGTTCCAGCGCACCCAGTGGGGTGGATTTCAACAGGAAAGCGATCTGCGATTTGCTGCCGTCGGTCTTCGTAACGACCTCGGATGCGTCGGCGGTGTACTGCTTGGTCAGCTCTTTACCGCCGGCGAAGTTCGGCTGGATGATTTCGTCGAGCAGATATCGCTGCAGAATCGCCACGTCGAGCCGGCGTGACGCGTCGCTGAGGGTGGGTTCGAGCGGTTGCAACACGTCGGGGTTTTTGCACGTCATCTGGTACAGCTTGCGGGACCGGCCGTCGTACAGCCCGAACGTGTGGGCCGGCTGCATGGGCAGCGTGATGTCGACGTAATCCGCTACTTTTTCGGGTGAAATAGGCGTTTCGGTGACGTCGAATACCGACGACACGGCCGCGGCGAACGCGGCGATGTTGAACGACTCGATGTTCCCGATCAGGCGATGGGTCGGCAGAATCAGCAGCCCGTCGTCCTGCATGCCGACCAGCACGAACATGCAGAAGTTCGCCGGGTGGTTGGGCGCGAGCGGCCCGCCGTTCTGCTTTTCCAGTTCCTGTTTGTAGGTCAAGGCGGTGGTGTAACGGTGGTGCCCGTCGGCGATATAGATCGGTTTGCGGCCGAGGAAATCCATGGCCTGCCGTTCGATGTCGGCGTCGTGGACTGTCCACAGGTCGTTTTTGACGCCGTTGGTGGTGGCGGTGAACTCGGGGCGACCGAGATTGGTGTAGACCAGATTGGCGACTTCGTGCCGGGAGTCGCTGTACAGGCCGAAGATCGGGGATAGCTGCGCGTGGGTGGCCCGCATCAGTTTGAGCCGGTCTTCGATCGCCTCGCGGTAGGTTTTTTCGTGGGGGACGACGTGCCCTTCCCCGAAGGCCGAGATCTTCACGGTCGCGAAAAACCCCCGGCGGTGGTAGGTCCGGCCGTTGTGGTCGAAGCTTTGAGTGTACGGATAAATCGACGGCCGGGGGGATTTCTCCAGGATCTTGGACGTGATCCACGACTGCAAAGTGGTGTTCGCCTTTGCATACACCTCGTCGGGCCCGACGGCCTTGGGAGGCAGGTACGGCAAGTCCACCGTCACGATATTATTCGGGTGCCTGGCCTGCAGGGCGGCTTTGCTCTTTTCGTCCAGAACGTCGAACGGGGGGGCGACCAGCGCGGACAAGTCCGGGCCCAGTGACTTGGCGAAATGTAACCCCGCGAACGGTCGAATCTGCGGCAAAATAAGCTCCTGGTGTAGGTCCCCGGATAATCGGGCCGTGCCGGGCAAAGATCAAGGTCGCAGAATCGGCCAAATATCACATTTAATCCTTGCTACCGCTCACACGAACGTGATACCTTTACCAATGCGGGTCGCGTCAGCACCATTCCCATCCTGCCCCGGTCGTACCGCCCCGCGTCGTGTCTCCGCCCATTCTGGTTGGCTACCGGCTGGGCCCGAACGAGGAACGCTCTGTACCAGAGCACGGAGGTCGTTATGCGAATGCCTCACGTCGATGACCGCGTCGTCTTAATCCAGGATATTCCGGAACTCGAACTCACCAAAGGCGAGCACGGCGTCGTCCGGAGCATGTGGTGCGCGCCATATATGGCGTTCGAGGTGGAGTTCCATCCGCCCGGTCGCGATTTCCAAACCCGGTGCCTGCTCGCCGCCGAGCAGGTCTGCCTGGAAGACGAACCGGCTTGAAACAAGCCGGATTTAAGCCGATTACCCGACATCCCTGGGCCGCCGGCACCCGGAGCGTGCCCGGTCGCCTTGTGCGCTGCGGCTGCGTATCTTGACACACACCCGCGCCGTCGTAGTCTTCAATCCTAAATCGCGGTGACATTCGTGCGTTGGCATCGAGCGGGACATTTCTATGACATGGTTGAAGTCGATGTTGGTTCTGGCCCCCCTGCTGGCGACGGTCGGTTGTCATGGCAGTGACCCGCAGCAGGTCGCGCCCGACAAGTTTCGGCCGCAGCAGGTGAACATTCAGCCGAGCCTCCGCGACGAAATCGATTTCAGCCCGGTCATGACCGACTACAAGTCGGGCAACCTGCACGTCGAAGTGCCCGTGCGGGCCACGACCGATCTGGACATCAACGTCACCTACCACTTCATCTATTTCGACGACAGCCATAAACCGATCGAGCCCGCGACCGGCACCGAGACCACGCTGCTCCGATCGAACCAGTTCGAAATCATCTCCGGCACCGCCCCGACCTCGCAGGCCCGTGATTTTCAGCTCGATATCCGGATCGCGAAGTAACACCGTCACGGTCGCATGCCGAATCGCGCGAGGGTCACTCACCGCCGAGACGCGGAGAAGAGCCGAAATATCCGCTTCCTTGGATTCGAGCGGCGGCTTGTTGAGCCGAAATCCGTCCGATCAAGACCCTTAAATTTCCTTCTGCTTATCTTCTCCGCGTCTCGGCGTCTCGGCGGTTAATAGCTCTTCAAAACCGAAGCGAATCGACCAACGCGTTCAGATCCTCGACCACAAAGTCCGGCTGCTTTTCTTCGGGCACGAGCGCGAGGTCTTCCCGCCGGGTGACGCCGGTCAGGACCAGCACGCTGGCCATGCCCATTCGCCTGGCGCCGGCGATGTCCGATTCGAGATTGTCGCCGATCAACACACAATCACTCGGCGCGACTTTCAGGTGATCGCACAGTTCGGTGAAGAAGACGGGCTCGGGTTTGCCGCAGAAAATCGGCCGGACATCCGCGGCGTACGCCAGCATCGCGTTGAACGCGCCGCTGCCGAACTCAATGCCGCGGGGGCTCGGGTAAACCCGGTCGGCGCACACGCCGACCAGTTTCGCGCCCGACCGGAGCAGGCGTAACGCGGCGCGTCGACGGTCTTCCGTTGCGTACACGCTGACCGGTGCGGCGGCGAGCACCACGTCGCAGGCGGTGTCGTTCGGTTCGACCCATTCCACGCGGCCGTCCAGCATCGACCGGACCCCTTCAGTGGCCAGACTGAACACCCGCGGTTTGCGGGTTGGTTCGGCCGGAAAATGTTCCAGCACGTATTCACACGCCGCCGCCGCGGCGGTCCAGATGTGTTCGGCTTTGATGACCATCCCCATCTGCGCGAGCCGGAGCGTCAGCTCGGCCGGGCTGCTCGCGCTGTTGGACAGGCAGGCGAAGGTTTGGCCCCGTGCCTGAAGACGACCGACCAACCGCGCCGCGCCCGGGAGCGCAGTTTCCTCGTGGTACAAAGTCCCGTCCAGGTCGAGCAGAACGGCGGCATACTTCGATAGGTCCATCGAAAAAACTTTTTGAAAGGTTTCAGTTTAGCGGTCGCCCCGCCGGGGCACGGTCGACGTGATCTGATGCCGAGAGCGCCCCGTTGGGGCAGCCGCTACACAATAAACCGCGGGTCGGTTTTCGTGTCGATCGGACCACCGCCGACGGCTACGACCGAATTGGTCACCGGGCCGGCCACCCGAAGCGCGGTGATGTTGTCCGTGCCAAACGCGAGCGCGGTCTGCACAGGCGTCGCGGCGGCGGTCGGCGCGCTGTTCACCTGCTGCGGCGTAAGCCCCCGGCCTGGGGTGAGCACGGCGAACAGCGTGTACGTGTGCGGGCCCGACGCTTCGGTCGGGAGTGTGAAGTCGACTCCGACCGATCTCGACGCCCCGCCGATGAGATTCAGCGAAACGCTGTTGATTGATGACACGAGCGGGACGGCGGTCGAATCAAAGATGCCGTCGGTCGAGGCGAACAGCCGAACCTCGACCGTGCCGCGGGCCCGGCCCGGGCCCTGATTGGTGATCGCCAGACTCACCCGGCCGCGGTCGCCCGGGAGGAATACCGGTGGAAAGTGCGAAGCCGTCAGCGTTGGCGTAACGAACGGCGTCGCGTCGGCGGCGGCGACGGCCGTCTCGAGCACCGGCGGCGAAGCGCTCTCGACATAAGCCGGGTCACCCACGTACCGCGCGGTCAGCGTGTTGACCCCGACCGGCAGCGATGTGCGAATTTTCGCGACCCCGGTCGCCGACGGGTGCGCGAGCCCGAGCACTTTGTTGCCGTTGAAAAACTGCACGATGCCTTTCGGCACCGTCTTTCCGAGCGAAACGGGGGTGACCTGCGCGGTCAACGTCAACGGTCCCTTGGCCTGCACCGGATTTAACTGCGGCGTCAGGCTGATCGTGGTCGAGATCCGCGGTTTGAACACGGTCTGGTTCAGACTGACCGTGACCTGACTGGCGTTGTAGTCGGCGGTGATGAAGTCGGGCCGGCCGTCGTTGTTCAGATCCGCGACCGCGACATCGACCGGTGTCTTTGCGGTGTGGAATCCCTTGCGGGGGTTGAACGTGCCGGTGCCGGTACGGGACAGAATGGTGACGTTGTTGTCGTAATTGTTGGCCGTGATGACTTCGGGCCGGCCGTCGCCGTTGACGTCGGCGACCGTGACCGAGAACGGGAACGCGCCGGCGGCGAATTCCTGGCCGGCGGCGAACGTGCCGTCGCCGTTATTTGTGAGCAGACTGATGGACGTGCCGTGCAGGTTGGCGGTGACGATGTCGGGCCGGCCGTCGGCGTTCAGGTCGGCGACCGCAACCGCGCGGGTGGTCGAACCGGTGAGGTAGGTTACCGCGGGCAGAAACGTGCCGTCGCCGCGGTTGATCAGGACGTGGGCGTTCCCGAGCACGGGGTTGACGGCAACGATGTCGGGGTGGGAATCACCGTTGAAGTCGCCGACGGCGATCCCGTCCGGTTCGAGCCCGCCGAACGTTTTGACCGCCGGGGCGAACGTCCCGTCGCCGTTACCAAAGAAGAGGCTGAGCGAACTGGAGCCCTGGTCGGCGGTGACGACATCGAGCCGGCCGTCGCCGTTGAAGTCGGCGACGGCGATAGACTCCGGGCGGAGGCCGGTCGCGTAAACGACCTGTGGCTGGAAGGTGCCGTCGCCGACCCCGAGCAGAATGCTGACGTCGTTCGAGGCCGAGTTGGCGACCGCGAGGTCGGGAATGCCGTCGCCGTTGAAGTCACCGACCGCCAGCGCCTGCGGCTGGTCCCCGACCGGCACGAGCACGCCGGGCGCGAGGGTGCCGTCACCGTTCCCGCCGAAGACGGAGACCGTCGACGAGCCGAAGTTCGTCGTGACGACGTCAATATTACCGTCGCGGTTCAGGTCAGCGGTGGCCACCGCGCTGGGGTAGGTGCCGGTGGCGTATTCGGCAGGCGGGGAAAACATCGTGCGGGAGAGATGCGTTCGCGGTTCGAGCGGTTCGACGACGCGTCGGGCCGGCAGCGGGGTCGACCGCGACCCGACCGCCGGCCTGTTTTTCCTGTTTCTACGCCGATTCACGAAGGCTCCAGCCTGGAAGAAATTGCCGCAGTCCACCGCGACACGCCTGCGGCGGAAGGTTAGCGGTCCGTGCCGAAGTGTGCAAAGCGAAGACGCCGTTTCCGAGGTGTGCAGCAGAAGCGGGTCGAGCTTGCAAAGAGCCCGGATCTTCGGGGTACTCAGAACCGGCGTCCCCGGATAAGAATGAAACTGGTCCTAAACTCGGTCGTTCGATTCGCGTAAACTTCGGGCAGCGAAGGCCATGAAACAGACGACGCTCGCGATTCTCGCCGGGGGTGCAGGCAGCCGGATGGGGACGCCTAAGGGGAATCTGCGGGTCAATGGCAAACCAATCCTCGACTGGATCTTGGACCGGCTTCAATGGCCCGGCCCGACGCTGCTTGTGACCGCACCGGGCGTGACGGATCCGCCGGGGCACGAACGGTTCGATCGACAGGCGGTCGACCCGGTCGCGGGGATGGGGCCGCTCCGCGGCGTGCTGACCGCGCTGGAACATTGCAGCACGGAACGGCTCTGTGTCGGCACCGTCGACATGCCCTGCATCATCCCGGCGATGTTCGACACCTTGATTGCCGGTCTGAAATCACGACCCTCGGTCGATGGTATCATGTTCCGAACGCGTTTCGCGGGCGGCCCGAACATCGAACCGTTCCCGTCGGCGTTTCGAACGAGAGCGAAGGACGAACTTGTTCGACGCCTCGGGACAGGCCGGCGGTCCGTGCATGGCCTCTGCGACCAGGAAAGTTACATTGCCACTGAGACTCCGCCCGCCTGCGGGCCCGTAATGTGGACAAACTTAAACCGGCCCGGTGATCTCGCGGCGGCGCAGGCAGAACTGGACCAACCATGAAATTAAGAATCGACGGAAACAGCGTCCGAATCCGGCTCAGCCGGTCGGAAGTCGCCCGATTGGCAGGAGGCGAACGCATCGAACAGACGACCGAATTTCTTGCCGGGGCGGTGCTGCGTTCCTCGATAGAACCCGCACGCGATCTGCCGATGACCAAGGCGACGTTCGAAAACACATGCGTCGCTGTCTTCGTTCCAGAGACCGACATAATTCGCTGGTCGCGATCCGATGAAGTTTCCATTACCGCGGCGCAACCGACGGCTACCGGCGTCGGGCTGAATTTGTTGATTGAAAAAGACTTCGAATGCCTGCACGGGGACGTCACCGAGAACGCCGATTGTTTTCCGAATCCCCAGAACCCGCGTACACGCGATGTCGGAACTGCGTAGGTAGAACCCCTTGCTAGCGATGACGTCGCGACGCTACGCGGGAATAAATACACCTGGTCGGTCAACATCGACACCGGGACCGGTGCGAATGACTACTTGAATGTCGACAACCTGAAGCTGCTCAACAACACCGGAAGCCTCGCGAGCCCGGCGGCGCTGACCAGCGGCGCGACGCTGCTGAGCCATTCACCGGTGCTCTCGGGCGGCCCGCGTTCGAAAGCTCCATCACGGCCGCCGACACGTTCACATTTTTTAAGACGGCCGGAATTACCGGGAGTTTCGACAACTTCGTCGACGGCAGCCGGGTGGAAACCACCGACGGGCTCGGGTCGTTCGTCGCGAACTAAGAAACCGCGGGCAACGGAACGGTCTCGCTGGTGCTGAGTGACTACCAGACCGGGTCGGTCCCCGAACCGACCGCGCTCGGCATGCTGGCGATCGGCGGCACCGCCCTGCTGGGCAAACGCCGCCGGCGTGCGAAGTAATCCCGGGAACGCCCGGTCGGATCGACTCGATCAAAACGCAAACCCCCGTCCGGATGCAGGACGGGGGTTTGCTGATTTTTGGAAATGAACCGGACGAGCAGGCGTGTGATCGTGGCAAAAAATCCGCCGGGACCGAAGTACGCCCGGGCTCGATTACATGCTCATTTTGCCTTTGGCCTTGTCCATCATAGCCCGCGCTTCGTCGATCATTTTCTGACCGGTCGTCTGCTCTTCGGGGTTGCCGTCGACCTTGCCTTTGGCGAGCATTTCCTGGCCCTTTTTAAGCATGTCTTTGGCCTTGTCCATCATCGATTCATTGGCCGGGGCGGCCATGGTCGCGCCGTTCATGGACGGCATCGTGGTGGCATCGGCGGGGGTCGCAGGTGTCGACTCGGGCATCGGTGCAGACCCTTGATTGTGCGTACAGCCGACGACTCCGAGGAACAGACCGCAAACCGACGTGGCGAGCATCTTTCGAAACATGAGTTCTCCTTCACCTGCGAACGGGCAGGCGGACTGAAATGGCAGATCAGCAACCAGCCCACGGCCGGCGTGCGTCCGGTCGCATTTCAAACGGTTTGGTTGATGAACGCAAGGAATTGTTGTGCCATGACCCGCGAAGGATTTTGATCATGGTTCCTCGATGAGGCGTTTAGCGGCTGTCCCGCAGGGGCGCTTCCGGCGCGAATCACGTCGCCCCGTGCCCCCGCGGGGCGACCGCTAAACGGGTGTCGCATTTGAAGGTGTTCGGCGCAATGGTCGACGTAAAAACCGCGGTTTTACCGCTGGTTCTGCTCCGGATAACCACGCTGTGTGACGCCGGGCTTGTCCGTGTACGGCCCGCCGTCTTGGGTCACCGCGTGGACCTCGGCGGCGATCGGCGCGCTCCGTGACTGCCAGTGCAAAGCGTGCCGTGCGGCATCCGACTCGTCCGCGGCCAGCACGCCGTACCGAATGTCGTAGGCCGTCCATCGCTCCTGCCCCGGCATGGCCGACCCGCTCCGGGGCCATCGCACGTCGAGCGGTTGCGATACGTCGACCCAGTAATGTTTCAGTTCCGCGATCTTCTCTATACCGGCCCGCGCTTCGTCCCAGAATTCGACGGGCGTCAGGCCCGACGACAACAGTCGGTCCTGCACCCGAAGTCGCGCCGGGTCGTCCGCGGGCAGGATTCCCGCCGCCGCCCAGAGCCGGGTCAAGCAGCCGACGATGCCGGCGCGGGACAAATAGTTGACGATTCCCAGCGGCGGTTCGACGGCCGCGTCGATGTGTTTGCGCACCCCGGCGACGTCGTGCAACCCCGCCGCTGCCGCGGCGCGGATCGTGTGCACGTGCAGCGCGGTCGGCATCTTGATCAATAGCGCTTCGAGCTCGATGGCGGCGTTCGCCTTTTCGTACTCGTTCAGGCTCAGCAGCGCGATCGACCGGTAGTATTCGACCCACCGCCGTTCGGGTTCCAGCTCGGAAAGCTTGGTCAGGTACGTGAGCGCGGACTCGTATTTTCCCAGCGACGTGGCCGACAGCCCGGCTTTCCAGAGCACTTCGGGGTCGACCGTCCCTTCCCGCAGGCACAGGTCGAGCACGGTGAGTCCGTCGGTCGCGCGGTCGGTCCGGCCGAACAGGTCAGACAATTGAATGGCCACGAACGCATTCGCGCGGTCGAGCCGGAACGCCCGCGCGAGGCACCGCTCGGCTTCGCCTTCGTTGTCGTTGTTGAGATAGAACAGCCCGGCCCGGGCGAACGCGCCGGGCTGGTCGGAAGCGGAATCCATTGCCTGCCGGAACAGTTTTTCCAGGTCTTTCAACTGGATGGTCGTGGCCGCGGTCGACTTTTCTTTGGTCCGCAGTTGATCGCCGAGCGAAGCGAGCAGACTCAGGACGCCCGCGTGCCGTGCGTGAGGCGCCGCCACCGCAAGGGCCCACCGCCAGGCGTCGGCTTCGGGGAGTTCACCGCGCGATAAAAACGCCAGCAGGTGAAGGAACTTCGCCGCATCCTCTGGACTCTGAATCCGTCCCGGCGGGATTGCCAGCACCTCGCGGGTGATCGGCGACACGTCCGGTGTTTCCAATTGGAGCTGTTCCTGCAACGCCTCGGCCAGCCGATCAAACACCGGCTCGATGTCGCTCGGCGGTTTTATTTCAGGTGTCGGCGGAACGACCGGCAGCGCATGCGATTGCTGCGACATCACCGGCTCGAGCGTCGGCACCGGGGCCGGCACGGTCGCGTCATCCCGCAGTCGCTTCAACCGGTTCAAGGTCAAATAATCTTGAGCGGTTTTCGCTTTTTCTTCCAACGGTTTGGCGAGGGCGGTCGCGCGGTCGAGTTGCCCGGCGAGCCGGTACACGGCAACGAGCCGCAGGCGCGTTTCGAACCAGTTGTCCAGGCAATTCAGCTCGGTCAGCCGCTTGTCCCACCGGGTCAGGACCTCGATCGACGACGCATGGTTTCCTTCGCACGCGGCGGTGGTCGCCTTCAGCAGGTCGTCACGCCAGTCCTGTGACGCGTCCTCGTCCGGTGTCGCGGGTTCGACGTTCAGGGCATTCGCGGCGTCCGCCCAGTCAGGCCGGCGGGCGAGTTCTGCGGCCTGCAGCATGACCCACTTCGCCTGCCGCTGCGCGATGAGCGTGTTGTGGTAGGTCTTGCCGAGCTCGAACGCGCGGACGGCGGCGTCGTAGGCGGCCCGGTAGTCGCCGGTGACGAGATAGATTTCAGATTCATCCTGCGCCCCGACGAACCGGCGGTCGTCGCCTTGGCGGGACGGCGGGCGTGACGCGTTGCCCTGCGCGTGGTGGAGCGCCATCGGCAAATCATCCGCGGCTTTGAATACCTGCGTGGCGTACTCGCGGAAGCAGGTGATGCAACGCAATTTGCCGGTCCGGCGACAGACCGCGATCCCGTCGGCGATGCACGACTGCATGCCTTCGCTGTTGTACCCCTGCAGGTGGGCCGTCGCCGTCGCGAGGTTGTCGTACGAACAGGCGGTCATCCATTGCACGGTGTATTCGTACTCGCTTTCGTCGTAATCGCCTTGAAAATTTCGCGCGTTGTCGGCGCTCTCGAGCAGCGCGATGTTCTGCACCGCCGCCTCACGGCCGACCTCGAACTCCAGCGTGGACTGCGCCAAATTCATGATGTGAAAGTTCGCCTGCAAGAGCGGGAGCAATCGGTGCTCGGTCCGGGCGGTCCGCCGGGTTTCTGAAGCGGCGCGCATGGCCGATCGCGCGAGGCATTTTTCGCGAAGGGTCGAAACCTCAGCCAACTGCTGCTCGAGACGGGCGTCCTGATTTTGGTCGTCGGAAGAACTCATGGGAGCATTTTGTAGTGAAAGACAAAGAAGTTGTAGCCCGTGTTTCGAGTCCCCGGCCGATTCACCGCGCGACATGCATCGCGTCTTTATCGATAAACCAGATCGAGACCGACGCGAGCGCGGCGAGCAGAAAATAAGCCAGCAATATCGCCCAGACCGGCCAGGGCTTTCGCGGCCGGACGTCGGCGGGGGCGGTGCCGTTGTGGTCGGGCGGAGTCTCGCTCATTGAGTCACCCCCTTGGCGGTAAGCGGTTGGGTCGTCGGCAGCGTTCCAGTCATCAGCAGCGGCGCGAGCGCGACGCGGGCGAATTTCCGGGTCATGGGTCCGATGTGGTCGCCGGTGTTGTCGAGATAGACCCAGCTGCGGTCGTACGGCTCTGACACGAGTTTGGCGTACTGCCCGGCGTCGGCGCCCGGGGGCGGGTCGAATCCGACCCGGCCGGCCGCGTCGGTTTTTACGCCGTCGATCGTCCCCAGCAACCTGCACCCGAACCCGAGCACCGGATCATCCAGACTGGAAAAAACATACAGCCGCCCGGACACGTGCCGCAGCGCTTTCGACAAATCATATTTCGGTGACAACGCCGGCGCGAGCATCAGCAGCGTGTCGATCTTCACCCGGTCGGGCAGGTCTTCCAGCGCCCAGACGGCAATGCCGGCGCCGCCGCTGTGGGAGGTAATGATGATTCGCGCTGCCGGGTCGGCGTCGAACCGCTCGGTTAATTTCTCCGCCACGATCTTCGCCTGGTGCTTGTTACGCACGAGACCGAGCAGCGATTTCAGGCCCGCGTCTTCGCCGGTCCAGTCGTAGAACTGCACCTCGCCGGTGAACCCGCCCTGCTGCAGCCCGCGGGTCATCCCCCGGTCGAGGTTTCGGACGCCGCCGATGCCGGGAAGATGCAGCAATAAAACCGGTAAACTTTTGACCGGCTTGATCGATGTCACCGATGCGATCGGCATCACCGCAATCGGTTGCGACGCCGGGACCGCGAGCACCGCCGGGCGGACCTCGCGCGGAGCCGAACACCCGGCACACGGTAACGCGCAGGCGATGAGGGACGGGACCACCACTCGAAACACATTGATAAACGAACGGCCCAACTGCATGCGGGCATTATATCTTTGATCTTCGTCCGTCGCGGATCCGCGTCCAATTTCTATTTACCCCCCGGTGTCGGGCAAGTATGCTCCCGCTCGCTTTCGCAGCGTGCCTACGACCAACCGCCGTGGGCAGTCCAGCCAAGGCACAATGCCTATGACTTCGCGCTCACTTCGCCGACTGTTGCTGATCAGCATCACCGTCCTTTTGTTTCCAGCAATCGCCGGGGCGCAAACCGTTGAGGCGCCGATCCCCGCGCACGGCACGATCGGCGAGCGGGCCCATTCGCTGCTGGGGCTGGCGGTGTTCATCCTGCTCGCCTGGGGCATCGGCCGGGCGACCGGGGCAAAAGCCGATATTCCGAAACGGACCGTCTTCTGGGGCATCGCGCTACAGTTCGTCTTCGGGGCGATCGTGGTGTGGAACCGGTGGTTCCTGATCGCGATCAATGCAGCCGTCGACGCGTTGTTGGGATTCACGCTCCAGGGCGCGAAACTGGTGTTCGGCGACCTCGCCACCCAGCAGGGGCCGGCCGTCACTGACGCGGCCGGGCACGTGGTCGGGTACGCGCAAAACGTGGGGTATTTTGCCTTCTTCGTGATGCCGACGATCGTGTTCTTCTCCTGCCTGACGGCCGTCGCGTACCACTCGGGGGTCATGCAATACATCGTTCAGGGCTTCGCGTGGATCATGTCCAAATCGATGGGCACCAGCGGGGCCGAGACGCTTTCGTCGGCGGCCAATATTTTCGTCGGACAGACCGAAGCGCCGCTGATGGTCAAACCGTTCGTCGCGGTGGCGACCAACAGCGAACTGATGGCGATCATGGTCGGCGGGTTCGCGAACATCGCGTCGGGCGTGCTGGGGTTGTATACGCTGTGGCTGAAACCGTTCGTCCACGACGCGGCCGGGCATCTCGCGGCGGCGTGCCTGATCACCGCACCGGGCAGCCTGCTGGTGGCGAAGCTGCTGGTGCCCGAGACCGAAAAACCGACCACGGCCGCTGGAGTGGAATTCAAGGTCGAGCGGATCGACGCGAACCTGGTCGACGCTGCCGCGCGGGGAACCACCGACGGGCTGGGGCTGGCGATCAATGTCGGCGCGATGCTGATTTCGTTCACGGCCCTGGTGGCGCTGTTCAACGGGCTGCTAAGCGCCTGGTTCGGCTACACGCCGCTAGCGCATCTACTTGCAAGCTATCACTTCTTCATTCACCTGCCGGAACTGCCGACGCTGACGCTCGAAGACATGCTCGGCGCGGTCTTCCGCCCCTTCGCGTGGCTTTGCGGTATCTCGTGGAGTGAATCCAAATCGGTCGGGTCTCTGCTGGGAATCAAAACGGTGCTGAACGAACTGATCGCGTACGAACACATGCGCGACCAGCTGACGACCGACCCGGCGTCGCTGTCGCCGCGAAGCCGACTGCTGGCCACTTACGCGCTGTGCGGGTTTGCGAATTTCGCCAGTGTGGGGATTCAGGTCGGGGGCATCAGTTCGCTCGCGCCGACCCGCAGGGCGGACCTGTCGCGGATCGGGCTGCTGGCGATGGTCGGGGGGGCGATCGCTTCGCTGATGGCCGCGTGCGTGATCGGCATTCTTTACTGACCGCGCGTCCCTAATACGTCCGCGATCCATTCCAGATCCTCGCCTTGATTCCGTCGGGCTTCGGCGGTCATGGTCGCGCCGGCGGTCGACAGGGCGTTGATCACCAATAACCGCAGCACGCTGGCCAGCGGGTGCGATGTTTTTTGCGCCATCGCGCGGGCGACCAGCGGGTGCCGGCGGTTCAGCAGTACTTCGTTGCTGGCCTTGGTCGCCGGGCCGCCGCTTAGGTGCGTGTCGATCATCCGTTGGAACCCGGCCGGGACCTGGCCGGTTTTTTTGATCTCGTCGAACGACTGAATCAGTTCCCGCCGTTCGTTCAGGAAAGCCATCACCGGTGTTTTCGGGTCGAACGACGCGAGGAAGATGGTCGCGTTGCCGGTCCCCAGAAACGTTTGCCAGTCGTCGGGTGCCGGTTCCATGTCGGTGACCCCCAGCACGGTTCGCGCGAACTGCGGCGACGACGCGCTGGCGGGTCGAAGATCGATCCGGCTGTGGGCGGCCGAAGCAGACGAAGCGTTAACGGCGTCGGCGGCCATCGCAGCCAGCAGCGATTCCTCGAACGTCCGCACGGCGTGCACGCACGGCGCGGCCTGACCGGTGAAAACAGTCTCCGCCCACCGTTCCTGTCGGCGGTCGACGTTGAACCAGATCACCGAGCCGGCTTCGGATTCGAACAACGGGTCGGCGGCACTTTTGGCCAGGATCGCGTCGAACGTCAGCGGGCCCTGCGTGGTGGAGAACGTGTAGGTCTTGCGGAGCAGCGCCCGCAGCCGGGCGTTGGAGATCGCCGCCCCGGCCAGCGAATACCGGTGCCAGACAATCACCCCCGCCAGCCTTGCCGGATCGGTTGTAGCCAACGATTCGAAATGCCGGAACAGCAGCGATTCGATCGCACCTTTCGCCTGCTGAAACGTCTCGTCGCGGACCAGGTCTTCCCGGCTCGCGGTGGGCGAGCAGCCGTTCAGTTCAAGCACGCCGCGCAGAAACGAAGCCCATTTCGGGAGCAATCCGCGGATGTCGCGGGAGACGACCATCCGCCGGGCGGTCACGGTGACGACCGCTTCCCCGGAAAAGCCCGGCGTCCGGGACGGCGTCACGTACAACGCCCCGGCGATCGGCACCGGGTGCTCGGTGCGAATCGAAATCACGTCGAGCGGTTCTTCCTGGAAAAATTCCGACAGCTCGATCTCGATCGCCTCGCGGTCGGGCGTCGGGTCGAACCAGGTCGCGTTGATCAGGTTCGCGCGGGTCGGCTGGCGGTTGATGAAGATCGGCACCTGCAGGAAGTCGGCGTATTCTTTCACGGCCGCGGCGAGCAGCGATTCGTCCGACGCCAGCGCGTGGTGTTCGGGTTTCAGGTGCAGCGTGATCGTGGTTCCGGGCTCGACGCGGTCGCTGCTCGATAATTCGATGTCCGACCCGGGACCGGCCTCCCACCGGACCGCGGGCGAGCCGTCGGCTTTCCGGGTCTCGACCACCAACCGGCCGGCGAGCAGGAACGCGCTGAACAGCCCGACCCCGAACTGCCCGATCAGCGAATCGGCATCCCCCGCGACGGCAGTCATCCCCCCGCCGCGGGCGGCGCGCTTGATCAACCCGGTGATCCCGACGCCCAGTGTGCCGAGGTATCGTTCGGCTTCGTCTTCGTTCAGACCGATGCCGTCGTCGGTAAAACTGAGCGTATGCGCGGCGGGGTCCTGCACCAGATCGAGCCGGCCTTTGAAGGACAGGTCTCGGCTGCGGCGGCGGACGACCGCGTCGTGGCCGTTCTGAATCAGTTCCCGCACCGGCGTGGTCGACCGGCTGTAGAGCGACGAGCCCATGATCTCGATGATCCCGGCGACGTCGACTCTGAACGGAATGCGGCGGGTCCAGTGGTTCAACTGAGGTTCCTTTTCGCGGCCTGCCGTCCGGGTCGGTTGCGCGACCCCGGGGGGAACTTTTCAAGACGGCAGTTTCGTCGCCGATGATATCCGGCTACTATTCGAGCGTGACTGAAGATCCAAATAAACCGTCCGATCCGTCTCCCGACAAGCCCCAGACCGATACGTTCAACCATTCACCGGTCGCGGCGCGAGTTCCGGAGAAAGTCGCCAAGGGGCTGTTCTGCACCGGGCAGGTGATTTTAGACAGCCCCAAGGAATTCGTAATCGACTTCCTGCAGGGGCTGACCCGGCCGTACCAGGTGGTGTCGCGGGTGGTGCTGACCCCGCAGACGGTATCCGAGCTGGCCGACGCGCTGACAAAGAACGTCGAGATGTACACCAAGCAGTTCGGCCCGCCGCCGCCGGTGCCCGGCCCGGTCCCCAAGAACCGGCCCACGCTGCAGGAGATTTACGAGAACTTCCGTTTGCCGGAAGATCTGATGAGCGGCACGTACGCCAATTCGGTCATGATCGGGCACTCACCGACCGAATTTTTCATGGACTTCATCAGCGGTTTTTATCCGACGTCCGCGGTGGCGGCCCGCATCTTCATGCCGGCCCCGCAGATCCCGAAGTTTTTGACCGCACTCACCGCCAGCCTGGAGCAGCACCGCCAGCGGTATCGGAAGGAATGAGCGGTCGGAAACGACGCTAAAAAAATTAAGCCGCGGGATGAAATATCGTCCCGCGGTTTTTGTTTAGCGGTCGCCCGCAGGGGCACGAGTGACGTTATCCACGCCGAGCGCGCCCTTCGAGGCAGCCGCTAAACCGTCGGCGTTTCCAAGCGTTTTTACCGCGCGGCTTTCGGTCGCCCGCCCGGGCGTGGGAGCCAGCCGCGGACGGCGATCGCCAGCCAGAGCCCTGGGATGATCAGGAAGTAACCGATAAACTGCCGGAATTCGTAGAATTTTGTTTGAGTGCGAATATCCGCCGACCCATTTTCGTGAACTGTTATTGCGACCCGGCCGGACTGTGACAGGAAATGCGACTGGGTCTGGCCGGTCGCGCCGAGCGAGAACTGGTCGACGTGCCCGTGGTTGCTTCGCCACCAGTAAACCAGCAGCGCTCCGCAGAGCAGCAGGGAAACGATGGCCATTGATGCGAGAAGTCGTTTGAGCACGGACTTATCTTAGCGCTGATTGTGCAAAGATAAATCCAATCGACAAAAGCCGACGGGCGTGCGTCATAGCCGGTGGGGCCGGTATCATTGGTGACAGATTCGAGAGACCCCGATCGGAGGACGACATGCCCGCAAAAGTGACTGGCCCTGTTCGCGTTGCGATCATCGGAACCGGCGGAATTTCCGGCGCGCACGTGGCCGGATATTTAAAATACAACGACAAGCTGCGGGTGTCGGCGCTGTGCGACATCGACCCCGCAGCGCTGAAGCGGCGGAGTGAATCGCTGGGCGGCATTTCGCGGCAGTATTCCGACTGGAAGGTGATGCTGCAGGAAATGGACGGCGACATCGACGCCGTCGACATCTGCCTGCCGCACCATTTGCACGGGCCGGCGATCATCGACGCGGCCGGGGCGGGGAAACACATCCTGTGCGAAAAGCCGATGTGCATCAGCTTGGACGAAGCCGACGCGATCGCGGCGGCCGTGACCAAAGCCGGCGTGACTTATATGTCGGCCCATAACCAGCTGTTCATGCCGGTCGTGCGGGAGGCCAAGCGGATGATCGACGCCGGGGAGCTCGGCCGGGTCATTCACATTCGCAGTCAGGATTGTTTCGTCGCGACACGCAGCCGCGGCGATTGGGGCTGGCGGGCGGACTTCGCCACGCAGGGCGGGGGCGAGTTGATCGACACGGGGTATCACCCGTCGTACCGGTTGATCCATCTGGCCGGGTCGAAGGTGTCGGCCGTCCGCGGCACCTACGGGAGATTTCGCCAGGACATCGACGGGGAAGACACTGCGTCGGTGCAGGTCCGGTTCGAAAACGGCATCATCGGTGAAGTCTTCACCAGCTGGGCCATGAACAACCCGTGGGGCACGCACCAGATCCACGTCGTCGGCGAGAAGGGCCAGCTATTCGGGTCTGAAAATGAATTGTATTTTCTGCCGATCAATTACACCGAACCAGCCAAGCGTACGTTCGCGGCCGTGGACACGTTCACGGCCGAGTTGGAACACTTCGCCGACTGCCTGCAGGCCGGGACCCGGCCGATTCACGGGATCGAAGAAGGCCGAGCGGTGCTCGAACTGATCCTGAAGTCGGCCGAATCCGCCAAAGAATGGGAGTCGACGGCGGTGAAGCAACTGAAGTGACGCGAATGGAGAGCCGGGCCGTCCCCGGGCCGGATGCGTGAGATCATTTTCCCTCTGTTCGCGCCTCGTTCGGGCCAGACAGATTGTTCACCGCGGAGACGCCGAGGCGCGGAGAAGAAAAGTGGCGCGCCGATCTTTGCCTGTCAGTAAAAACCGAAGCTGCGGTACCGCTGACGGGCTTAATCACATGCGGCCTTGCTCCGCGTCTCTGCGTCTCCGCGGTGAGCAAAGTCTTCAACAAGGTTTGACCCGCGGGCCTGAATGAGCATTCGGCGCGAGAATATTATCACCCGATCCCGTATGCCTACCGGCCCGGCTGTCTTCGCTTCGGGTTCTGGTTTTCCGCCGCCGGTTCTCATATTCTGCGCTGCTTACAACGTCACTCGGTCTTATTACGGAACGCAAGATGGCAACCACCGACCCCACCTCGAAACTTAAAGCTTTAGGCCAGACCAACGTGCTGCGGTTCGTCGACACGCTGGACCCGGCGGCGAAGAAAAAGCTGTTCGGTCAACTCGAAGGGCAGGACCTGGACAACCTGTCGAAGCTGGCGACGGAGTACGTGAAGAACAAGCCCGCGCCGGCGTTGCCGAAGGACATCCAGCCCGTACAGGCGTTCCCGCGGGTGCCGGACGCGGCGCGTCGGCAGCTGTATCAGGACGCGGATGCCAAAGGCCGGGAGCTGTTGAAACAGGGGAAGGTTGCCGCGTTTCTAGTCGCCGGGGGGCAGGGCACGCGGCTCGGGTATGACGGTCCCAAGGGTGAATACCCGGTGACGCCGGTGAAGAATAAGCCGTTGTTCCAGGTGTTCGCCGAGCAGTTGCTGGCGCACGGCAAAACGTTTGGAAAACCGGTGCCGTGGTACGTCATGACCAGCGACATCAATGACGCGCCGACGCAGGCGTTCTTCGACCGCAACAAGCATTTCGGGCTGGACCCGAAGAACGTGTTTTTCTTCCAACAGGGAATGATGCCGGCCTTCTCGATGGACGGGCAATTGCTGCTGGCCGAGAAAGACTCGCTGGCGCTGAGCCCCGACGGGCACGGCGGATCGCTGCGGGCGCTGTTCCGCAGCGGCGCGATCGCCGACATGCACAAACGCGGCGTCGAACACCTGTCGTATTTCCAAGTCGATAACCCGCTGGTACACGTGATCGACCCGCTGTTCATCGGTCTGCACGCGTTGACCGGCAGCGAGATGAGCACCAAGACGATCCCCAAAGCGGGCGCGCTGGAAAAGGTCGGCAACCTGGTCGTCGGGGACGGAGTCGTGCAGGTGATCGAATACAGTGATCTGCCCGAATCGCTTGCCGTGCAGACCAATGCCGACGGCACGCTGCGGTTTAACGCCGGGTCGATCGGAATTCATGCGCTGACCGTTGCGTTCGTGGAGCATCTGAACACCGGCGGGCAGTTGAAGTTGCCGTGGCACCGGGCCGAGAAGAAGGTGCCGTTCGTGGACGCTTCGGGGAACCTGGTGAAACCGGACAAGCCGAACGCGGTGAAGCTGGAGCAGTTTGTGTTCGACGCGGTGCCGCTGGCAAAAAACGCGATGGTCTACACGACCGAGCGGGCCGAGGAATTTTCCCCGGTGAAGAACGCCGACGGGGTCGACTCCCCGGCGACGTGCCGCCGCGACGAGATCCGCCGCGCCGCGCGGTGGTTGCGCGAGGCGGGCGTGGAGATCCCGATGCGGAACGGCGAGCCGGACTGCACGCTGGAAATTTCCCCGATGTTCGCGGTCCTGCCGGAGCAGGTGAAGGGGAAGTCGATCGCGAAAAAGGTGATCGAGCCGGGCGCGAGCATCTATTTCGAGTAATGGTTTTGCTTCACTGACATGCCCCGCTTCAGTCTCATCCTACCCGCCGCCGGTCGGTCGACGCGTTTCGGCGGGCCGCGGAGCAAGCTGCTCGAACCGCTGCAGGGTGTGCCGGTCATCGCCCGGGCTATTCGGCCGTTTCTCGACCGGTCGGACCTGGCGCAGGCGATTATCCCTTGTGCGGATCCCGAGGGATTAGCCGCCGCGATCGGCGCTGCGTCGGATCCCAGAATCGTTCTCTGCGCGGGCGGATCGTCCCGGGCACACAGCGTACTGGAAGCTCTGAAACGGGTGTCAGCTGACGTGGAATGGGTGGCCGTTCACGATGCGGCCCGGCCGTTGATTTCGCAGCCGCTGATCGAGGCAACACTTCAAGCGGCGGCGACGCACGGGGCCGCGGTGCCGGCACTGCCAGTGGCATTGACGATCAAGCAGGCGACCGGGCCGTTGCCGGCGAAGGTCGAGATGACCGTCCCCCGCGCCCGACTGTGGGCGATGCAGACGCCGCAGGTCGTGCGGCGGACCGACCTGCTCGACGCGTTCGCGCGGTGCCCGATCCCGCTGGAAGACGTCACCGATGACGTGCAACTGCTGGAGCTGATCGGCAAAGAAGTCTGGTTGATCGCGGGTGAAGAACGCAATCTGAAAATGACCACCGCGGTCGACGTGCAACTGGCGGAATATTGGCTCAATGACAACCGGGGAGCCGGGCCGTCCCCGGCCCGGTAAATTCGGGCCGGTGAAATTCGGGGCGTGGACGCCCCGGCTCTCCTGGTGCGGATCAATCCTTCTCCGGTTCGTAACCCCAACCCAACTCGCTGCGTTCTTTTTCGACTTCGTCGGACGGGCCGGGGTTCTGCGGCATCACTTGTTCGTACCGCTGCGCGATCGGCATTCGCCGGCCGACACCGAACGCCCGGCTGGTGACTTTCAGCCCCGGCGCCGCTTGCCGACGTTTGTACTCGCTGCGGTCCACGAGCTTGATCACCCGAAGCACCACGTCGCGGTCGAACCCTTCGCCGATGATCTCGGCGGCACCTTTTTCATCCTCCACGTACCGGTGCAGGATCGCGTCCAGGATCGGGTACGGCGGCAGGGAATCCTGGTCGACCTGATTCGGCCGAAGCTCGGCGGACGGCGGTTTGTGGATCGTGTTGAGCGGAATCACTTCACGCCCGGCACGGCGGTTTAGATATTCGGACAGTTCATAGACGGTGGTTTTCGGCACGTCACCGATCACGTTCAGCCCGCCGCACATGTCGCCGTAGAGGGTGCAGTAACCGACCGCGAGTTCGCTTTTGTTCCCCGTCGTCAGCAGCAGGTGGTTGAACTTATTGCTGAACGCCATCAACAGGCCGGCGCGAATGCGGGCCTGCAGGTTTTCTTCGGTGACGTCGGCGGCGAGACCCTGGAACGGCTCGGCGAGCGTCTGCTCGTACGCATCGTGCATTGCCTTGATAGAAATCACATGGAATTCAATGCCAAGATTGGTCGCCAGCTCGCGGGCGTCGTTTACGCTGTGGTCGGAGCTGAACCGGCTGGGCATCGCGATGCCGGTCACCTTGTCTTTGCCGAGCGATTCGACGGCCAGCGCGGCCGTGATGGCCGAGTCGATCCCGCCGGAAAGTCCCAGTACGACGGACTTGAAACCGCATTTGCGGACGTAATCTTTCAGGCCGAGGATTAGGGCATGGTAGATGGACTCGATTGCGGCGTCACCGCGCTGGCCGTGCTCTTTCGCCTCGGCGGCGGGCGTGAGGGTGGGTATTGAGTGGACAGATTTTGTTGTGGTCGGGGAAGCCGTCGCGTTCCGTGCCGGCTCGACGTCGACGATCAGCAGGTCCTGCTCGAACGCTTTTGCCTGGGCGATGACGTGGCCGGTCGCGTCCATGACAAGGCTGTTGCCGTCGAACACCAGTTCGTCGTTGCCGCCGACCTGGTTCACATACACCAGCGGTTTGCCGAATCGTTTGACCTGATCGGCGAACAGTTCGAGCCGGAACGCGTGCTTGTTGACGACGAACGGCGACGCGCTGGCGTTGACCAGGATCTCCGCGCCGGCGGCGTTCAGATCCGCAATCGGGTTCTGGTGGTACAACCGGCGGGCGATCAGTTTTTCGTCATTCCACAAGTCTTCGCAGATGCTTTGACCGACGATGACGCCGTCGATGCGGATCAGGTTTTCGGTCGCGTTGGCCGGGCCGGGCTCGAAATAACGCCGCTCGTCAAACACGTCATAGGTCGGAAGCAGTGTCTTGAAATGTCGGCTGAGGATTCGTCCGTCACGCAGCACCGCAACGGCATTATGGAGTGACCGCCCGACGCTGTCCGCGTTTCGCTCGGCATACCCGACAATCACATCAATACCGGAAACCTGCGCGGCGATGTTCTGAACTGCACGCAAATTGTCATTGATGAACTGAGGCTTCAGCAGCAGATCTTTCGGCGGGTATCCGACGATCGAAAGCTCCGGGAACACCACCAATGCCGCGCCGCGAGACTTCGCGTTAGCAGCGAATTCGAGAATCAGTTTAGTGTTGCCGGTGATGTCCCCGACGGTCGGATTAATCTGTGCAAGTGCGATTCGCATAATGCCGGATGATAGTGCGGCGGAAAATGCGAATCACGCCTGCCACATTGCTCGTCTTATTTCTTCTTACAGCTTCCTTTGGTCATGGGTTTCTTTCCTGGCACAGGCTCGAACCCGGGCCAACACCGACTCGTTCGCTTCTTGGACTTTGACGCGGGTTTCTTAGTAGCAGCCATCCTGATCTCCTGTTGAATGTCGGAAGATCACACGTGCAAGAAAGATGCCAACTCGCGCTATACGGCGATCTATGTGATTCGTTTGTTGCCAAGCTAGCCCTTTTGGTGCGAAACGCGTATAATCAAAAACCGCTTGTGTCGGGATCCACGGCCGGTGCGGGCCGTACCCAGACGCAGGCCGTGCCCTTTTTTGTCGTCATCGCCTGGGGAGCTTTTTTCCGGCGTAACGACGATCGGATCGGAAACATATGGCCGCAGCTACGTCATCAAAAACCGCCGCGAAATCTTCAGAAAAACCCGAGAAAGCAACAGACAAATCGAAGGCCGCGCCCAAGGCCGTCGAAGCCGTTCCTGAAAAAGTCGGGAAACCGGTTCCCGTTCCTGTCAGCTATGAAGGCTTCCTCGCGAAGCTGACGCCCAAGGACCGACTCAATATCGAGCGTCACATCGCTGCCGTCGAAGAAGCTTCCACCAAGGCCCACGCCAAGCTGTGGAAGCGGCTTGCGACTGCCATGATGAGCATGGCCCCGCATTCGGCCAAGGCCAACGGCCAGCAGTCGATGCAGTTCTACATTCAGGACGGCAAGTATCGGATGCAGATTTTCGCACTCGAAGACCTTCGTGACGGCAGCATCCACGTCTATGTGACCGACGCGGTCGACGAAGCGATGAAGGCCGGCGTGTTCATGAAGGGCAAATCGACCGACGAACCGAACGAACTCCGGCTGCCCGGTTCGACCGACCTGCTGAACGTCGAGCGGATGGACGGCAAGGTTTCGAACCCGGCCCCGTTCTACAAAGACATGCTCGGCTGGAACCGCCGGGCCGCTCACATCACGCTCCCCGTGATGGCCAGCGACGCCCAGGCCGACGCGACTGAAAAGCTGCTCGTGCTCGGCGCGAAGAAAGCCGGCGCGATCGCTTAATCGCAGTCAGGTTGATTTAAAAAACAGAAGGCACGGAGCGTTGATTCGCTCCGTGCCTTTTTCGTTTGGCGTTCCGTGGTTCGCCAGGTCGTGGGCGAATACTCTTACAAACCGGCACGTCGGAAACAGGTCGAAGATTTTTTCACCGCAGAGCGGCTGTGTCTGAAGTCAAGGATTTTTCTTGGGGCTCTGCCCCACACCCCGCCTCATTTCGCTCCGCCGCCGGGGCAGGGGTTTTTCTGGATCGCGAAGTTGTTTCGGACCGTCGTTTCATGCGGTCTCCGGAGAGGGCTTTTGCAGCCAGGCGGTATTGGTCTTAATCATTTGGTTGAGGGTCACGACGAGCTTTCGCATGCAGGCCGTCATGGCCAGCTTGTGGGGTTTTCCCTGGGCACGGAGGTGGCGGAAAAAGGTCTCGAAGCGAGGGCAGTAGAGCACGGCATTATGAGCCAGCATGTAGAAGAGATTGCGGATGTCGCAGCGACCTCCCTTGATGCTGCGTTTGCCTTTGAAAGGGCCTGAATCGTTCGCCAGCGGAGCGACGCCGATCAGCTTGGCGATCTGCCGGCGGTTGAGTCGTCCCAGTTCGGGAAGGGTCGCGACGAGCTGGTTGGCCGAGTCGGGTCCGATGCCCGGGACCGAGTCGATGAGGCGGCTTTTGTTCTGCCAGTCGTCATTGGACTCGATGGCTTTGGCAATGGCGGAGTCGAGTTCTTCGATCTGCCGCTCGATGAGGCGGAGCATGGATTTGGATTGCCGCCCGGCGAGTTTGGGCACCTGCTCGTAAGAGCGATTGGTTTCAGCGATGCGGTGCTGAACCAGAGCCCGTCGACGCGAGACCAGGTCGGCCAGTTCGACTTGCTTCGGGTCCGAAGGATGGTCCGGAGCCGGGTCGATGCTGCGTGCATAATGAGCGAGCACCGGGGCATCGATGCGATCGGTTTTTTCGATCTTGCCGATGGACCTGGCAAAATCGCGGGCCCGCTGCGGGTGGAGCACCTTGACCGGCACGCCACCGGCCAGGAGTGCGGCGGCGAGCCGGCGGTGATAGCGGCCCGTGGCTTCGATCACCACTAGGCGGACGTTGTGCTCCTGGAGCGTCAGCAGAAGCGTTTCGATCTCCTGCTGAGTGTTGGCCGGCGAAAAACGCACCGGCGGCTGGCCGGCGAGGGTGCGGTCGATGAACACTTCCAAGGCGAGCTTGGACACATCAATGCCAACGACCGGACGGGACGAAACATCAGACGCGTGGTTCTGCATGGTGGCTGCCCTGCCTTGCGGATTCGAACTGCACCGAGAGGAACTCGATGCGATCAACCGGCTGTTCGGGTTAAGATCACAAGGCGGTCGGCGATCACGCTCAGCGACGAGATTCTGTAGATCATCAAGACGCCACCGATCTGCCGACCGCCGCCGCCGACGAGGCTTGCAAACCTCGTCAGCAACATGCAGGATTGAACCGTCTTTTGACACTTTTTGAAACATACAAGACGCTGAGTCGCAGAGAAGCCCCGCCTACTTTGTTTTGAGTTTGCATGCAGCCGGGACGTTGTGGTCTGTTTTCTCCGCGTCTCCGCGTCTCCGCGTCTCCGCGTCTCCGCGGTGAGCAATCTGTTCGAATTGTCAACGGCGCGACGACCAGATCCAACCCGCACTACATCTGCTGATCGACGTCCGCGGCCACGACCGCCTTGTCGAGCAGAATAAAGTTCTTCCCTTTGTATTCGGTGACGGTCCCCGACACGCGGAAGTGGGCGTCTTTGCTCAAGCCGATGACGACCGATTCCATCGTCTGCAGTTTCAGGTTCGGTTGGATGATCATCGGCGGGTCCTGCTGGGTTTTGCCGTCGGAATCGAAAGAGAAAATCGCCTGTCCGTCGGTGGCGTGGCTCAGGCGGCCGGTGCGATTGGTTAGGTGGGTGCCTTCTCGAACCAATCGAACTGCCGGCGCATCGGCTGCGACGCCGCGCGGGGCGTTTTCGGTTAAGGCCGATTGCGACGGAGGTGGTGACGCCGGCTGCAAAGGTTGCCCCGCCGTCGAGCTTCCCGCGAGCACGGCCGATGGCTGCGTCGCCTGCGCGTCGCATGTCGTCACACCCCCAAAGCCCAAGACGAAAACCACTGCTGCGAGTTTCAGATTCATATGTCACTCCATCGACAAACCGGGCCCGAAACCGCGCTTAAACCGGCAACTTGCCGACTATCGGACGTGTGATCGGGCCTGCGATCACACCCGGCCCCGGGGGTTGACGGCCCAGTTGAGTTTCTCGGCGTAGCTCCGCCACAACCGCGCTTCGGGGTTCTCGATCAGCAGCACGTCGTGCTTGCTGCGACGAATTAAAATCTTGTCGCCCTGCTGCAGCTGCGTGCTGGCCTGCCCGTCACAAAACAGCGTGGTCCCTTCGTTCACTTTTTCGGCCGTGATCGTGACCAGGCTGTCGATCGAAATCACCAGCGGGCGGAACGACAGGCTGTGCGGGCAGATCGGCGTGATGCACATCGCCGCGACGGTCGGGCTGATGATCGGTCCCCCGGCCGAGACGTTATACGCGGTCGACCCGCTGGGGGTGCTGACGATGACGCCGTCCCCGAAGTACCGGACTTCACTTTCGCCGTCGGCCCGGACGGCCAGTTGCACCATGTGAAACGGCGGGCCGGCCGTGACTACTGCGTCGTTCAGGGCCGTTGCCCAAAACCGCCGCTGCGGCAGGTTCTGCTCGACCTGCGTCATGTCGCATTTCACCTCGACCCCGATGACCGACACGTCCAGCATTTTGCGGTGTGAATGCGACAACCGCCCGGCGAGCAGGTCGCCTAAATGTTGCTTGAATTCCGCCGGCGTAAAGCTGGCGAGAAACCCGAGCCGGCCGAAGTTCACGCCCATCAACGGGATCTGTCGGCCGCGCAACCGCCGGGCGGTCGATAGCAATGTCCCGTCCCCGCCGAGCACGAGAATGACGTCGGCATTGATCTGGCTGAGATCGTCGTCGCTGGCGTAATCAACGCCGGTCACCTCGACGCGGTGCGCCATGAGCGAAAGCCATTCGGTCAGTGCCGTCTTCACGTCAGGCTTGGTCGGATTGGCAACAACGAACATCCGCATAGGCGAGGGATAGTAACCACGCGGGCCGGTTCAGGCGAGATTACGCGGCGGGCCCATTCCTGCAAGGTATCGATCTGGTCGGCGAACAAAGGTTCGGCATCGATCACTGAAAGACTGTCGCCGGTCGGAAGTCACTTAACAAAACTTAACATAATCTAACGTAAAAACACATCTGGTATCATTATATTGCCAATGCTGGCGGTGTTGGGTTTCGCGCACGTTTCTTTCTGTAGACAGTTCTTCGGCATCAGGAAGCGGAGCGTTGCCGGATGGCGTTGAGATTTTCCCTGGCCTGCCGAAGGTTCGGGTTGATCTGCAGCGCATTTCTAAAACATGCCGCGGCTTCGTCGACGCGGCCGACTTTTAGAAATGCCGCCCCTAGGTTCGTCCACGCCGGGGCGTCCTGCGGGTCGTGTTTCAGCACCTGTTGGTATTCCCCCGCCGCTTCACCGGGCCGGTTGGTGGCGAGCAGGCAGTTCCCCAGATTGTAATGGGCGTGGAAGTCGTCGGCGTTGGCGATCAGAACCTGGTTGTATTCGGCGATGGCGGCGGGAAAATTCTGCTGGTACTCGGCGACCCGGGCGAGCACGTAATGGGCGTCAGCCATGTGCGGTTGGATCGCCAGCGCGGTTTGTGCCGCGGCAAGCGCCTCGGTCTGTGCCGCGGGGGTATTGCCGCCGTGTTCCCAGAGCGTGCGGGCCAGGTCACTCCAGGCCGGCGCGCACTGCGGGTCGCAGGCGATGGCCCGCCGGAACTGCGCGATTGCTTCGGGCCAGCGCGCCCGCAGCGCCAGTGCGATGCCGTAATCGTAATTGGTATCGGCCTCGTGGGGCGCGAGTTCCATCGCGCGCTTCGTCTGCAGCAACGCGGCATCCAGTTGTTTCTCGGCCTTGTATGCCGAGGCCAGGTTCACGTGCGCCATCCAGCAGGTTTCGTTCTGCCTGATCGTGTCGAGCCAAAGCGTTTTCGCGTCTTTGTAAATGTGCTGCTGACGCCAGGTCAGCCCCGCGAGCGGGAGCAGGATTACGGCCGCGAGCCCCTGCCGCACGGCCGGTGGGATTTTCACGACGACAACAAGCCGGTGCAGGCAGACGACGCACAGCACGATCACGCCAATGGACGCCAGATATTGAAAATGGTCGGCCACGAACGAATACCGCATCGGGTAGACGTTCACGAACCCCAGCGCGGGCACCAGCGTGCCGACGAAAAACAGCACGGCCACCAGCGGCCCCCGGCCGACCCACCGGCGGGCGATCCAGAACCCGATCACGACCACCGCCGCGACGGCCGGGTAGGCGAACTGTGCGGTCCGGTCGGCGTGCAGGTCCCACCGCGGGTACATGAACATCAGCGGGTACGGCCAGACCAATTTCAACGCATAAAAACAGACCGCGTGCCCGGCAATCAGCAATCGGTCGACGGCCGACCATTCAAAATCCGGCCCGCGGGCGCCGACGAACGTGTGTTCCAGATGCGACGTGATCGACGACAGAATCAACCCGACGACAAACATCGGCACCAGCGGGCGGATGTCGCGCCAAGTGATTCGGCCCCGTTTCCACCAGACGACCAACAGGATCGCGGCCGGCAGTGAACAGGTGACGGTTTTGCTGAACAACGCAAAGAGGAAAAAGAGCAGCGCGGCCGAGTACCACCGGCGAGAATGGGGCCGCGGGTCTGCACCCGCGGGTTCGGGGATGTCGTCGAGAAACCCGGTCCGGACGTAGGCGTGGAACGCGAGCAAATAGAACACGAGCGACAGGACGTTCTTCCGCTCGGTCACCCAGGTGACCGATTCGACCATCACCGGGTGTACTGCGAACACGGCGGCGGCGAGCCAGGGCAGTGGGATTTTCAGAACAAGCAATGCGCGCCAGAGCAGCACGGCCGCGAGCGCGTGCAGGAGGATGTTGTCGACGTGATATCCCGCCGCGACGCTGGTCCCCCAGAGCCGGGCTTCGACCCAGAACGTGGTGTGCACCAGCGGGTAGTACTGTGGCAGTGACGTCGGGTCGGTCCAGATCGACCAGATTCCGTCGGCGGTTTTCAGCGTCGGGTTGTCGACGACGTATTGCGGATCGTCCCAGATGAACCCGTTGCTCATCGACGGGATGTAAAGAATGACGGTCAGCAGAAAGAGCGCGACGGCCCGAGGCCACGGGAAAAGCGCAGCGCGGGGGAGCGCTTTGACCGATTCGCGGCGGGTCGATTTTGTGCGCACGGCGGACGGCATCAGGCCCGTATCGTAACGGATTTGTTACGTCAGTGAACGCGTTTAGCGGCTGCCCCGAAGGGGCGTTTTCGGCGCAAATCACGTCGCCCGTGCCCCTGCGGGGCGACCGCTAAACGGGGTGCGTGGTGATTGATTTTATTTCGCGGCCGGCACGATGCGGTCCAACACCTTCGCCGAGCAGAGGACGCCGGGCATGCCGGCGCCGGGGTGCGTCCCGGCGCCGACGAAATACAAACCATCGATGTCTTCGCTGCGGTTGTGGAACCGGAAATACGCCGACTGCGTGAACGTCGGTTGGATGCTGAACCCCGTGCCGTGCATCGTGTTCAGGTTATCGCGGAAATGCTCGGGCGTGACGTAGAAATCTTCGACGATGCACTGCCGTAAGCCCGGCAACGTCGTCCGTTCGAGGTACTCGATCACGCGGGCTTTGTAGTCGTCACCGATTGTTTTCCAATTAAGATTCGCCTGCAGGTTCGGCACCGGCACCAGGGCGTAAAAGCTGTCACACCCGGCCGGCGCCATCGACGGATCGGTCGCCGTCGGGCGGTGCATGTAGATGCTGAAGTCGGACATTTCCAACAGCTTCAGGTCGAACATTTCGTGAAGAAGTTTTTCGTATTTCTCGCCGAGGATGATCGTGTGGTGCGCGACGTCGGGGTATTGCTTTGTGGTGCCGAAGTAGAGGACGAAGAGGCCCATCGAATATTGCAGCTTGTCGACTTTCGCATCGGTCCATTTTCGACGGTGCTCTGGCGCGAGCATTCTTTTGTAGACGAATGGCGCATCGGCATTCGCGACGATGAGGTCGGCTGAGAGCATCTGCCCGTTGTTCAACTTTACGCCAGTTGCTACGCCCTCTCGGACGGTGATTTCATCGACTGCGTTACCCAACCGCACATTAACACCCTGCTCGTTCATCAGCCGCGCGAGCCCCGCGATAATCGCGCCGGTGCCGCCCATGGCGAAGTGGACACCCCATTCGCGTTCCAGATATTGGATCAGCGAATAGATCGCGGTGGTGTTGTACGGGTTCCCGCCGACCAGCAGCGGTTGGAACGAGAAGACCCGGCGGAGCTTGTCGCTTTTGATATATTTCGACGCCATCTGCCAGACGGTGCGCCAGGTGCCCAGCGAGATCATGGCCGGGGCGACCTTGAGCATCGACAGCAGGCTGTCGAACGGCACGTCGCCGAGCTGCGTGAACCCGACGTCGAAGATTCGCTTGGTGTGTTTCAGCAGGTCGAGATACCCCTGCTCGTCGCCGGGGGCGACCCGGCGGATCTCGGCCAGCGTCTGTTCCAAGGTTCCGCCGTAATCGAACCGCGACCCGTCGGCGAACGTGATCCGGTACCACGGGTAGACCGGCACGAACGTGATGTAATCCTCTCGCTTTTTTCCGAACAGCTCGAACAGTTCGTCGAACAGAAAATGCGCGGTGACGACGGTCGGTCCGGCGTCGAACGTGTAGCCGTTGCGGTGGTACACGGTCGCCCGCCCGCCGAGCTGGTCCAGCTTATCGATGAGCGTGACGGCGTACCCTTTTTTGCGAAGCCGAAGCGCCGCGGCGATGCCGCCGAAGCCGGCGCCGATGACGACCGCGCGGGACGAAGCTGAAGTTGATTGATCCATGAGCGGAGGATGATAGGCTGGGGTGTGCTTTTGCGAAGCAATATTCGGCGTTCAAAAGTAGCGAGTATGATGTCGAAGCGCGTCCGGCGGGGTCGCTTTAGCGACCCTGGGGTTTGGTGTGTGTGGCGATCAGGCCCGCTGACGCGGCCGCTTTATAGGTCTGCGGTTTGAAATGTTTTCCATCGGTACCCGCTGCCGATGTTAATCGCGCGAAGGTCGCCGATGTTTTCGTCCATTCGAAAATGACTGTGCCCGCAGAAGACGCGTTTGACCTTGGGGCAGCTCATCAGCAGTTGGCCGAGTCGTTCGCTGCCCATGAACGCTTTGGCAAAGTCCCACTGGGCCGAGTGCGGGGGCGGGAGCAGCTCTCGGAATGGCACGTGGTGCACGCAGGCGATGATCTCACGGCAGTTCGACAGCGACATGAGTTGTCGTTCAAGCCTGTCGAGGATTTCGTGCAAAAACGCTTCATCGTTGCGGTGCAGCTTGACGAATTTTCCATCATTCCAGCGGGCGATCACCTCGCGGGCTATCGGAGTTATATCGTCGGCTTGTTCGAACAACGGCGCGAAGGCGGTGAACCGTTCGGCCGCGCCGGGCGAGACCTTTGCGGCGTAGAACCGCCGGGGGATGCCGAGCTCGGGCGAGGCGAATGAGTAATCATACCAGCCGACCGTGCCGACGACCGCGACGTCCCCGGCCGTGAACGGCTCGGTCTCCAGCCAGTGCCAGCCGAGGTCGCGTACCCGCCGGGGCAGGGTGGTGGTGAAGAGTTCGTAGCTGTCGTCGCCGTGTGTCCAGAGCTCGTGATTCCCGGCCACGAACAGCTTCGGGCCGGCGAACTGAAATCGCGACAGACATCGTTCGAGCGCATCCCCGTCGGCGACGGCGGTGTCGCCGATCACAACCAGCACGTCACCGCCGGCCTGGTTCATGTGGTCGATCACTTCGTCGGCGAGCGGGCGGCTCTTGGGGTGGTTGTAGTGAAGATCGGCGGTAAGGAGAAGACGCATTCGCGGAGATCCGAAATCCGAAGCTCGAAATCCGAAGGAAATCCCAAGCCCAAAGCTCGAAAAATCCACGGGAGTTACGTCGCACGCGAAATGTCGGCAGAACACTTTTCGGATTTCTGGTTTCGGATTTCGGATTTCACCTACACGTCGAGATTTTTAACCTCCAGCGCGTGCTCTTCGATGAACGCCCGGCGGCGTTCGACGTCTTCGCCCATCAGGACGCTGAACATGCGCTCGGCCTCGGCGGCTTCCAGCAGGTTGACGCGGAGCAGCACCCGCTTGCTGGGGTCCAGCGTGGTTTCCCAGAGCTGTTCGCTGTTCATTTCGCCCAGCCCTTTGAAGCGCTTAACCTCGATCTGCTGTTTGGCCATGGCGTGCACTTTCGGCACGATTTGTGACACGCCGGCCACTTCGGTGATCTTTTCTTCGTTCGACAAGGCGTACTTGGTCGCCAGCTTCTCGCCGCTGACTGATTCTTCCTGGGTGAGGTAATAGTCTTCGATAGCGACGTTGTACGACTCGAGCTGGGCGAACAGCCGTTCGAGCTCTTTGACTTCGTGAAGTTCCTGGTTCTTCTGCAGCCGGGCCCAGTGGGCCTGCTTGGCGGCGGTCTCGGCGGGGGTGACGACGGCGGCGGTTTCAGCGGTGGTTTGACCGACCGCGTCGACCGGCAGGTCGTCGGCTGCGGACAGCTTGTGACCGCGGAGGTATTCGTCGCGTTGGTCGCTGGTGTGGAAATATTTTTCCTCGCCGTCGACGACCACGCGATACGTCGGCAGGGTTTGCCCGCCCTCACGGAGTGCCAAGAATTCGGCGAAGTCGATGCCCCGCCGTTGGACCACGGTCGCGAGTTCTTCCAGGCGGTTGAGCGCTTCGATCAGCTTGGCCAGCTCGTCGCCGACGATCCGGCGGACTTCTATGCCGTCGTCGTTGCGGATGATGAGCGTGGTGCCGTCGCTGCCGAGCGTGGTTAGCGTCTGTCGCATCGTGCGTTCGTTCAGAACGTATTCGCTTTTTTTCCGGCGGATGACTTCGTACAACGGCGGCTGCGCGACATACACCCGGCCGGCGCGGATCAGTTCCTGCATGTGCCGAAAGAAAAACGTGAGCAGCAGCGTGCGGATGTGCGACCCGTCGACGTCGGCGTCGGTCATGATGATGATCTTGCCGTAGCGCCGCTTGGCTTCAGGTTGAAATCGTCGCGGATGCCGCAGCCGAGCGCCGCTGATGATCGTGCGAATTTCCTCGTGGCCGAGCATTTTGACGAGGTTGGCCTTCTCGACGTTCAGGATTTTACCCTTGAGCGCGAGGATGGCCTGGATGTTGGAATCGCGGCCCTGCTTGGCCGACCCGCCGGCCGAGTCACCTTCGACCAGGAACAGCTCGGTGTCTTCGTTGGACTTGCTCCGGCAGTCGGCCAGCTTGCCGGGCAGGCTGCCGCCTTCCAGACTGTTTTTTCGACGGGTCAGCTCGCGGGCCTTGCGGGCGGCCTCGCGGGCCTCGGCGGCGAGCATGCCTTTTTCGAAAATCGCCCGGCCTTCTTTCGGGTGCTCTTCTAGAAAGTTTCCGAGTTGTTCAGTCACCACCGACGAAACGAACCCTTCCATTTCCGGATTCAGCAGCTTGTCTTTGGTTTGCGATTCGAAGCTCGGCTCGGACAGTTTCACGCTGATCACGGCGATCAATCCTTCCCGCAGGTCGTCACCGCTGGGCCGGGTGTCTTTGATCCAACCCTTGGCCTCGGCGTGGCGGTTGATGGTGCCGGTCAAGGCGGTCTTGAACCCGCTGAGGTGCGTGCCGCCGTCGTGGTTGTTGATGTTGTTGGCAAACGTCAGGATCGTTTCGCTGTAGCCGTCGGCGTACTGCATCGCGAGTTCGACGGCCATGTTCGAAACCGGGTCTTCCCGCCTGATCATGATGACCGGGTGGACCGGGGTTTTGCCTTCGTTGAGGTGCTCGACGTATTGGATAAGGCCCTGCTCGAACTTGTAGACGTCTTTTTTGTCGACGCGCTCGTCGATGAAGATGATCTCGACGCCGCTGTTGAGATAGGCCAGTTCGCGAAGCCGTTGCGCGAGGGTGGCGTGGATGAAGTTTACATCAGGGAACAGAGTGGCGTCGGGCTTGAACGAGACCTTGGTGCCGGTCCGGCTGGTCTTGCCGATGACTTTCAGTTCCTTGGATTTTCGGCCGCGGGCGAACTCCATGTGGTGGATGTTGCCTTCCCGGCTGACTTCGACTTCGAGCCATTCGGAGACGAAGTTGACGACCGACGCGCCCACGCCGTGCAGCCCGCCGGAGGTTTTGTACGCGCTGCCTTCGGTGTGGTCGAATTTCCCGCCGGTGTTGAGGCTGGCGAAGACCATCTCGACGGCGGGGATGCCCGTGTCGGGGTGGATGCCGATCGGGATGCCGCGGCCGTCGTCGCTGACGGTGCAGCTGCCGTCGGGGGTGATCCGCACTTCCACGTGCTTGGCATGACCGGCGAGCGCTTCGTCGATCGAGTTGTCGACGATTTCATAAACCAGGTGATGCAACCCGCGCGGGTTGTACCCGCCGATGTACATACCCGGGCGCGTGCGGACGTGGTCGACGTTGTCGAGAGACCGGATCTGGTTTACCCCGTAATCGCTCTGGCCCGCGGCGGTGGACGGTGCAGTGACGGGCGGGGTTGCCGGTGCGTTTGCTGGGACTTCGGACGGGGCTTTGGTGACATCGGACTCGGACATTTCGTTGACTCCTGAACCGGGGTAAACCGGTCGACATATTGGGCGCGCGACGGTTGCCGTGCGACTTGCGATCCGTGCAATAAAACTGCCAGATTCCACCCGGAAAATCGGTGACGTGGACTGACGACTACATTATCGCGAAACCGGAGAATAATACTACGTTTGCGGCGCAAAAACGTGTGCGGAAAACCGCGGTTTTTCAAGCGCGGTTTTGTCCCGCAGCCTTGTAATTGCTGGGGTGGTATCGCGGTCTTTGGTAAAGGACGGAAATTCACTTGACGCGGTAAAGCCCGCGGGTTACTTTACCACGCAAAGAGAGAGAAGTGCACATGCGACTCAACGACGCCCTGGAACAAATCGCCGATATCCGGCTGCAAATGTCGCTGACACGAACCTTCCGCGGCGTCCGGTCGGCAACCACGTTGATGTCGGCGTTCGTTGCCGTCGCGACGGCGGTCGCACAATCCATCCTGATCCCTAACCCGGCAGTGGACATCGACCTGTATCTGGCTCTTTGGTTCGGGTCGGGCCTGTTCTGCCTTGCGGTGGTGTCGATCGGGATTCTCGCTCGATACCGACGATCGGAATCCACCCTGGATCGTGAATTGACGCTGGCCGTCGTGCGGCAGTTTATGCCGTGCCTGGTGATCGGCGGGTTGGTGACCTATGTGCTGGCGAGCGTAGCCTGGCAGAGCCTGTGGATCGTGCCGTCCCTTTGGACGCTTTTCTTCGGCATGGGCATTCTCGCCTGCCGGCAATTGCTCCCCGCGGGCACCTCGTTCGTCGGGCTGTTCTATTTGATGTGCGGGTTGATCTCGATGGCCTGGGCACGGACGCATTCCGCTTTTTCACCGCTGGCGATGGGAATCCCGTTCGGACTCGGGCAGGCGATGGCGGCCGGGGTTTTGTACTGGAGACTGGAGCGGAATCATGCCCCGGAATAACGACCCCGCCAAATACGCAACCGGTCCCAAGTCGACCACCGGGCGGTTCGCCTACGAAGGGCTCGAGCGCGTCATTCACGAGAAGGCCCGGCTCAGCATTCTGGCCTCGCTGGCCGCGCACGAAGGCGGTCTTTTGTTTAATGAGTTGAAAACGCTCTGCAAGCTCACCGACGGGAACCTGAGCCGGCAACTGACGCTGCTGCAGGAGACCGGGCTCGTCGAGACCTGGAAGGGAACGCGGAACAACCGCCCGTCCACGCTCGCAAAGCTGACCACCGACGGCCGGGCGCGGTTTCTTGAATACATCAGCGTGCTCGAAGGCCTCGTCTCCGACGCGTTGTCCGTCCCGGGCGTCCATCCTGCCGCGCGGGCCCGTCTCTCTACGACCTGAATATGAACCACCGACGCCCCGGCATTTTCTCAGGAATACAAGCTTTACATGGTAAAGTAAGTTGGATGACGACCCTCATTCGTCTTGTGATTTACGCCGACTGGCGTCCGTCGGGGCTGCGGCGTGTGTTCAAATCGGCGGTGGCGTCGTCGCAACTGTTATCCGACACGGCCCGGCAACGGGGCTCGCGGCGTGCGCATCGCTCGTTGCGTCGCATTCCGTCGGCCCGGGGTTGAGGGTCGCCGTTCGTGCTCGCGTGAACGCCGGGCAAATCGGGCTGGCACTATTGGTTTTATTGGGAGATTGTCATGCTGAACTGGATTCGTGCCTTGGACCGTGTGCTTCGCGGTGAGGCGACGTCGATCGCGACCCTTCGCCGGGCCGACCTCGACGTGCCCGTGTGGGGAATGCTGGTATTGATCGACGTGCTCGGGCTGATCTACGGCCTGTGCATGGGCGTGTATGGGTTGGCCGGTGGCGGTGACGCCTGGAAGCAGACGGTTTCGTGCATGTTCAAGGTGCCGGCCTTGTTCCTGCTTACCTTGTTGGTGACGTTCCCGTCTCTGTATGTCTTTAACGCGATGGTCGGTTCGCGACTGACCTACCGGGCGATGACCCGGCTGTTGGTTGCGGCACTGGCGGTGATGCTCGCGGTGCTGGCGTCGATCGGGCCGATCGTCGCGTTCTTGGCCTTCACGACCACCAGCGTGCCGTTCATGTTCCTGTTGAACGTGGCGGTCTACGCGACTGCCGGGCTGTTGGGGATGGCGTTTCTGTTGCAGAGTCTGCACCGACTCGCGGTCGTGCAGCAGACGGGCATGTCCGGAGCCGCGGCAATCTTGCCGGTCGAAACCGCTTCGCAGCTAATTGTCGACACCCGGGACTGGACAGTGGGGCAGGAACAGGCGGTGACGCCCCCGCCGTTGCCGGCAGGCACAGCTTTGGGAGCGCTGCAGGGCACGGGCGACCATTTATTCTACGGCCACGTTCGATCGGTCTTCCGCATCTGGGTGCTGGTCTTCGGTTTGGTCGGCGCGCAGATGGCCTGGGTGCTACGTCCGTTTATTCCTCACCCGCATCAGGCGTTCGCGCTATTCCGGCCGATCGGCTCGAACTTTTTCGAAGCGGTGTGGAACAACCTGCAGAACCTGATGCGTTAAGTGCGGGCGCGACCCGCGACCGGCCGATCCATACGCGTTTTGAAATCTGGCGGAATCGTCATGCCCCTCATCCCGGCCCTGCTGCGTGGTTCGCCTTTGATTTCCGGCCGGCGGGTTCGCCTGCGGGAACTGGTGTTGATCGTTGTCCTGTTCGGCAGTTTTTACGGACTGGTGATGGGCACCTTCGGCGGGCCCGGGGGGGCTCGCTGGGGGCAGCCATTTTATTCCGCCTTGAAGGTCCCGATGCTGATGGGCGTCTCGTTCGCATTGACCGTGCCGAGCTTTTTCGTGCTCAACACGCTGACCGGGCTGCGGGCGGACTTCGGCCGGGCGCTGCGTGCGGTGGCCGCCGCCCAGGCGGGGCTGGTGATCACGCTGGCCTCGCTCGCGCCGTTCACGGGGCTGTGGTATTTGTCCTGCGTCGACTACACCACAGCGGTGCTGTTCAACGGCCTGATGTTTGCGATCGCCACGGCGGCGGGGCAGGTGCTGCTCCGACGGTTTTACCGCGACCTGATCGCTCTCGATCCGAAGCATAAAACGTTGCTCCGAGCGTGGACGGTTGTGTATTCTTTCATCGCCATACAGATGGCCTGGGTGCTGCGTCCGTTCGTCGGCGGGCCGGGCGAGGCGACCACGTTCCTGCGACCGACCGCGTGGGGCAATGCGTATGTGGTGATCGGCGAGATGATCTGGCGGTGGGTGCGCAAGATCTGAACCGCTCGCCTGTTGTTCCCGCGACGGTTAAGCTCCGGGCGTGTTTAACGCGGGAGTTTGCATGCGGGCGATTGCGGTTACGGCGTTGTTGTTGAGCTGCTGCGTCGCGGCGGGTGCGCCGGTGACTCAACCGGCGGGGAAGCTCGCGCACATTGCGGTGGACGTGAAAGCGAAAGAAGTCCGCGTCGACTGCGAAGCGGTGAAGGCGGATTACCCATTGGAATTCCTTGCAGTCGTGACCAACACCAACGAATACGAGGCGATCGTGCGGACCGACGCCCGGCCGTCGGATTTCCATTTGGCGCTTTTGATGATCGGGTTAAAACCGGGTCAGCCGGTGCGGTACTCGGACGCGACCAAGGCGTGGTTACCCCCGACGGGCCCGCCGGTCGACGTCTGGTTCGAATACCAGAAGGACGGGCAGAGCGTAAAGGTGCCGGCCTACCGGTGGATGCGGGACGTGAAGACCAAGAAAGAGGCCCCGCCGATGGCCTGGGTCTTCACCGGGTCGAAGGTGATGGAAGACCACACCTACGCGGCCGACGCGACCGGGTGCCTGGTCGGTGTGATCAATAACGAGTACTCGGTTCTGGACGTGCCGGCGTTAAAATCCCGGGCGCTCGAAGCCCGGGACTTTGAACGGAACCCCGGCCTGATGCCGCCGACCGGGACGGCCGTCACGATGGTGCTCACGCCCGCGATCGACCAGACCACGACGAGGCCCACGACCCGGGCGGGTGCGGGCGACGACGTGAACTCGGCGGTGGTCGGGGCACCGGCAGCGACTACTGCGTTGTCCGACGTGCACATTGATCAGGCGAAGGTCGACCGTCTGAAACAACACTGGGCCGACTCGGTCGCCCCGCACCGGGCGGCACTTAAACAGGCGGCGCAGGCTCATTACCAGGCGATCACCGACCTGCGCCGGGAACAGCAGCGGTTGATCGACGAGGCGGACCGCATTCAGCGGACGGTCGACGAGCTGGAAAAGCAGTATCAGGACATGACGACCCCGCAACCCGAGCCGACCCCGTGAACGACCGGCAGGACGCGTGGTGGATGCTCGCCGCCGCAGCCGTGGCGGCGGGCGTGGGCTGTGCCGCGTGCTACGCTGCGGCCGGGCCGTCGCTCGATTTTTACCTGGGTTGCCTGGCGTTTTCCGCACTGATTTGTCCGGTCTTAGTGACGGTTTCGATTCGGTCGATCCACTCCTGGGCGATGGCGGCAATGATCTGGTTGGTGTTCGCGGTCGCGTGGTTCGCCGCCGGGGAGAAGGCTGAGATTTCCGTCGGGCAGGTCGCGGTGTGCGTGACCGTCCTGGCCGGCACGATTGGTGTGATGACGGCGGTGACGCGGTTGCTCGTGCGGTGCGGGGTGCCGATGTTTCTGGCGTCGGCGGCGGTGACGACGGGGCAGTGCCTTTGGCTGACTTGGCCGATCTGGCTGTCCGGATCGATCGCCGGCGAGAAGCCGAATCTGTCGGTGGCGTTGCACCCGTTGTTCGTGGTCAACGGCGTACTTAAAGACCTGGGCATCTGGACCGAGCAACCGATCGCGTACAACCTGACCACGCTGGGGCAGGACGTGCAGTACCGCCTGCCGGCCTCGGCCTGGCCGGCGATCGGGGCGCACGCCGGCACGATCGCGGTGCTGGTCGTGTTGACCCGCATCTGGCCTTTGGGGCGATCACCAAGAAGCGAAATATGACTCCCGGCAATGTCTGAACCATGGCGACCGTAACGATCGAACAAGCTCTCGAACACGGGTTGTCGCTGCACCAGGCGGGCCGGCTCGTCGAAGCGGAAACCGTCTATCGCAAAATTCTCCAGTCACAGCCAGCACATGCCGACGCGCTGCACCTGCTGGGAATGCTCGCGTCTCAGACCGGACGGACCGAAGAAGCGATCGGGCTGATCGAGCGGGCGATCACCGCTTCAGCGGGGCAGGCGGTGTATCACAGCAACCTGGGGTTAGTGTTAGCCGGCGGTGATCGGCTCGAGCCGGCGATCGCGGCTTATCAGCGGGCGCTTTTGCTGGACCCGGCGTCAGCGACGGCGATGAACAACCTGGCGGCGGCATTGCAGACGGTCGGGAAAACCGACGAAGCAATCACCTGGCTACGACGCGCGGTCGAGGCATCGCCGGATTATGCGGACGCGCGTAAGAACCTGGCGGCGGTGTTAAAGCAGTCCGCGGCAACGGCGGTTGCGCTGAGGCAAAACGAGTCGGCAATTGAGCTTTATCAAAGGTCGTTGGAACTCGACCCTGACGACCCGGAGTCGCTGCATTTTCTGGGCAGCCTTTTGCTCGACGCGGGGCAGGTCGATCTTGCGATCGAGATGTTGAAAAAATCGTTGTACCTGTACCCGGACTCGGCGCAGACACAGAACAACCTGGGAAACGCGCTGTACGCCCGGGGCGATTGGGACGGGTCGCTGGACTGTTATCGGAAAGCGTTGTCGTTGAACCCGGACTTTCCCGAGGTTTTCAATAACATGGGGAACGTCCTGAAGGCGGCCGGGCGTGCCGGGGAGGCGATCGAGGCTTATCAGCGCGCGGTCGCGATGCAGCCGGGCACCCCCGATCCGTATAGCAACTTGGGGAACATGCTGCGGGACGCCGGGCAAACCGATCTTGCGGTGCGGTCGTACGGGGCGGCATTGTCGGTCGGTCCGTTGCACGCGCAGACTCATAACAATTTGGCCAATGTTTACTGCGAATCCGGGGACTTCGAGCGCGCGATCCTGGGGTACGAGACCGCGTTGTCGATTGACCCGGGATATGCGGACGCGATGAACAATCTGGGGACCGCGCTGGAAGAACTCGGCCGGCGTGACGAAGCGATGGTTCTGTACCGGCGGGCGTTGGAGTTGACGCCGGATTCGATCTGTTCTCCGTGGAACATCGCGCTGCTGCAGTTGCTGCGCGGCGAATACGAAGCGGGTTGGGTCGGGTACGAGCACCGATGGCGTCAGGCGAAGCAGAGCAAATCCCTGCGACATTTTTCGCAACCCATGCTGGGAGTTCTCGGGCCGGGGGACGCGGCGGGACTGAGGGGGAAGACAGTGCTGCTGCATTCCGAGCAGGGTTTCGGGGACGTGATTCAGTTTTGTCGTTACGCGCCCATGCTGGCGGATCTGGGCGCGCGGGTGGTGTTGGAAGTGCCGAAGGAATTGAGCCGATTGATGCCGAGCCTGCGCGGGGTCGAGACGGTTGCGTCGACCGGAGCGGCGTTGCCGGCGTTTGACCTGCACTGTCCGTTGATGAGCCTACCGATGGTGTTCGGCACGACGCTGGCGACGGTGCCGGCGGTGGTGCCGTATCTGGCGGCCGACCCGGCGAACGTAGCGCGATGGGCGGCGCGGTTCGCGAACGAGCCGGACGGGTTGCGGGTGGGACTCGTCTGGGCCGGCGGCGGGACGCATCAGAAGGACCGGTTTCGGTCGTTGAAGCTGGCGGACTTTGCGGGGCTGGGCGGGGTTCCATGCGTTCGGTTTTACAGCCTGCAGCTGGGCGACCCGGCAAAGCAGGCCGCGTCGCCCCCTGCTGGCATGACGCTGGTGGACTGGACGGCGGAACTGAAAATTTTTGCCGACACGGCTGCAATGATGTCGCAACTGGACCTGGTGATTACGGTCGACACGTCGGCAGGACATCTGGCCGGGGCGCTCGGGAAACCGGTTTGGACGCTGCTGGCGTTTTCACCCGACTGGCGGTGGCTGCTGGATCGCGAGGATTCACCGTGGTATCCGCAGACGCGATTGTTCCGGCAGAAGTCGCCGAAGGATTGGAGCGATCCGTTGGTACGCGTCGGCGACGCGCTTCGTCGATTTCATAGAACCCCATTTAGCCCGGCGTGAGCACACGCCGGGCGTTCGGAATTCTCGAACAAAATGTCGGATCCTCGTGAATAGTCAGGCCCCCGCAGTTGAAATGGTGTTTTGCAAAAAACGTCGCGCGATGTGCCGACGGCGAATGTTGCGGAGCCCGGGCGCGAGGTTTATTCGGAAACTTTGACGATGTGAGGGTATTAGACGGACGGGCGTGTCACCGCGGATGACGCCGGGCGTCGTTTGTGTGCACGCTTTGGTGGCACGAAAGGCGGGAACCCTTTGCGAGATGTCCGCGGGATTCCCTTTGTCATGCGTACCCGGCGTGTGTTCACGCCGGGCTAAAATGGGGTTTTTTCGAGGTCGATTGTTTCGCGGAGTGCTTCGACTCGCCACGGGCGGTGACGCTGCCAAGGTCGTTCAGCATTTCTGCGCTGGTTTTGTTGTAACGAAATATTGGGTCAGCACTTTTTGACGACGTTGATCTTCTGCTCGATTTCGTCGTGGTACGCGAAGACAAGATCGTTCCGGCAAAGAACGCCGAAGGAATGGGGAGAACCATCGAGGCGCTAGCCCGACGCGCTTCGTCGATTTCAAAACAATCCCATTTTAACCCGGCGTGAACACGCGCCGGGGGTGCGGCATCATCGAAATAAATGCCAGATCATTGACCCGATCCAAACCATCGCGGCCGCGAAGGCGACGATCCATACCACGCCGAGAAGAACGTTGACCGGCTTGGTTCGGATCGGGATGCTGTGAACGTTCGGGTCAAATCGTGGCAAGTTGTACCGTTTCAAATTTGGGCGTACCGCCAAAATGCTGTGCCGAGTCGAGAACGGCCAGGTCAGTAAATCGATCCGATGATTCCTGGAACAAGTCAGGTCGGTTTGCAGAAACGCGATGCACCGCCGAAACGCTTTCCAGCATGGACGATTCAAGCTGACCTTGTGACGTTTGACGTCGTCGTACGCGGGCCACAGACCGAGCGCGATCGCGGTGATGCTTTTATCGTTGCCGGTGTACCCCATGGTGGCGTCGTCGAGCGCGAAGTTATCAATCTCGCCGCGAAGGTATGCGGCGATTGTTTCGGCGACTTTTGCTCGATCGTTGGGGATGATTGTCGCCATGTATAACGCTTGCCCGGCGTGTGTTCACGCCGGGCTAAATGGGTGTTCTTCGAGGCTCCTGGTTATTCGTCGTGTTTTGAATCGCCCCTGGCGAAGATGCTGGCTACGTAGTTCAGCACGTCGGTGGCGCTGGTTTCGTTGTAGCCGAAATATTTGATCAGGCGTTGCTTGACGACGTCGATCTTCTGCTGGGTTTCGTCGTCGACGACGCTGCTGACCAGGTTCTTGAGCTTGATCGTGTCCCGCTGGTCTTCGAACAGTTTCAGTTCCAGCGCCTTGAGTAGCCGGGCGTTGGTGTTGTATTCGAACTTTCGCCCGTCGAGCGCGAGGGCACCGATGTAGTTCATGATCTCCTGCCGGAAGTCGTCCTTTCGGCTGTCGGGGATGTCGATCTTTTCCTCGATGCTCCGCATGAGGCGTTCATCCGGGTCTTCGTCCCGGCCGGTGTAGCGATTTCTCACGCGCTCGTGCTGGGTGTAAGCGCGGACCGATTCGATGTAATTGGTGGCCAGCCGTTTGATCGCGTCTTCGTCGGCGCTGATCGCCCGCTGGACTTCGCCTTTAAGAATGTCTTCGTATTCCTCGCGCACGACGGCGAGCAGCTCCTTATATTCTTTTTTCAACTCTTCGTCGGTGATCAAGCTGTGATGCGACAGGCCTTCTTCCAACTCGTTCATGACCATGAACGGGTTGATCGCTTTTTCGGTCTGGGCCTGATGGCTCACCAGCGCGTTGCTGACCTTATCCTGAATGTACCGCGGGCTGATGCCCTGCATGCCCTCGCGCGGGGCTTCTTCCTTCAGTTCCTTGATGCTGTCTTCGGTGAAACCGGGGATGTTTTTGCCGTTATACAGCTTGAGTTTCTGGATCTTGGTGATGCCGGCTTTTTTAGGCTCGGCCAGGCGGGTGAGCACCGCCCACATCGCCGCCACTTCGATGGTGTGCGGGGCGATGTGCATGCCTTTGATTTTCTGGCCGCTGAAGTCTTTCAGGTAGATCTTGATTTCGTCGTCGAGGCGGATGTTGTACGGCACGTCGATCTTGATGGTGCGGTCGCGGAAGGCCTCCATCATTTCATTGCCTTGCAGCTTTTTGTATTCCGGCTCATTGGTGTGGCCGAGGATCACTTCGTCGATGTATGTCTGGGCAAACTTCTTCGGCTTGATCATGTGTTCCTGCGACGCGCCGAGCAGGTCGTACAGGAACGCGACATCGAGCTTGAGCACTTCGATGAATTCGACGATGCCGCGGTTGGCGATGTTCAGTTCGCCGTCGAAGTTGAACGCGCGGGGGTCAGAGTCCGACCCGTACTCGGCGATCTTGCGGTAGTTAATGTCGCCGGTGAGTTCGGTGCTGTCCTGGTTTTTTTCGTCCTTGGGTTGGAAGGTGCCGATACCCCGGCGGTCTTTTTCGCTGAGGATCAACCGGCGGACCTTCACGTGTTCGATAACCTTCTTCCAGTCGCCGTCGTACATCTCCATCAAATCAGCCTGGATCTTCCGGCAGAAGGGGCAGACGTCGCCGTACAGACGAAGCTTTTTACCGTCGGGTAGCTTTTCGTTGATGGCTTCGAGAACCTCTTTCCGGGCTTCGAGCGGGATCAACAGCAACGGTTCTTCGTGCATCGGGCAATCGAGGTACTGCTCGCCGGTATCGCCCGGGGTGAGCTGAGCGGGCATGCGCCAGGTGTAGGTGAAGCACTTGCCGGCGTCGGTGCGGCTGTACGATTCGATGCCCTTTTTCAGCAGCCGGGCCATGGTGGATTTGGAAGACCCGACCGGGCCGTGCAGCAGCAGAATTCGTTTTTCGGTGCCATACCCCTGGGCGGCGGATTTAAAGAAATCGACCAGGGTCATCAGCGGTTTTTCGAGACCGAAGATGGCGTCGGCCCCGCCGTCGATCGGGTCGGCGAAGAATTTGTAGCGGTTGTAGTCCTGTTTGAACTGGGTGAAGTTGTCGTGGCCGTAGGTCAGGATCATGTCATAGACGCGCTGGAAGGCGTTGCGCGCCACGGCAGGGTTTTCCATCGCGATGTCGAGATATTCCCAGAAAGTCCCCTCCCAATGCTGCTCGCGAAACCGGGACGTGTCGAGCTTGCGATCGATGATGGAAACGAGCGGATTATTGGTTTTGGCCATTGTGATCTTTTCTCCGTGAACAAACGGTCGAAGACAATCGATCAGCGATTACTCATCAGCACGCGCGGGCGGGGTTCAAAGTTGCCGGTGAGTGCAACAACCGGGCCTTGAACGACAGTGCCGCTGCCGGCCTCTGGCGCGACTATTCTCAGAGGTCTTTGCACCTCGACGCCAGACTTTTGAAAGAACGGGGATTCGACTCGAGAAACCGCCGGAGCCGGAAGGCACATTGAGAAAAAATGGCGTTTTGTGGCCGTCGACGTCAGTTGTTTCCGGTGTGATTAAGTATATCGCGCGGCAGGATCTAGTCCAATCGCGTCAGCGATACAATCGGTGCTCTTGAATATAACCGACGACAGGCGGCGGCGTGAGATAGGCGATCGAGTTTGAAGCCGCGACCCGCCTTCGGATGTCAGTGCTGCTGATCTCGACCAGCGGGGCGATGACCACCTTCTCACGAAGCGCGGCGTATTCGGGCGGCATCGCTTTCCAGTCGAAAGACCACCCGGGTCTGGCGAGAATCCAAAACTGTACTTCTGCCAATAGTTCCAGCGGTAAGTGCCAGTTCGGCAGAGTTTTGAACATGTCGCCACCGATCAACCAATCGACCGAGCTCCACCCGTTCGCCTTTAACCGCCGGGCGGTTTCGATCGTGTACGAGGGACCGGGTTGCTGGAATTCAAAATCGCTGACCTCGAACAACGGCTCGTTCTGAACCGCCAGTCGGCACATGGCGAGCCGGTGCTCGGCGGCCGCGAGCGTTGTATCTTCTTTTTTATGAGGGGGTTGTGGGCTGGGAAACAGAACTACGCGATCAAACCCCGCCGCCTCGGCGGCAGCCCTGGCGCAGATCAGATGGCCGGCATGGATTGGGTTAAACGACCCGCCATAACAAAGCATTCGCATGTGTCTGCTTATAACGTCGAAGGCGTGCCAACCGCTATTTTCAAAAAAACTTTTCGCAACCAATAATGGCACTAAAGCTGCATGCTCTCTACGTTCTTAGCGTTGACAGTCCGGTAACGCGATCAATATTCTTGAAAGTGATCTTCGGGAATATTTCGTACCTCCACCGTGTTTGATGCTGTATATAGTCAGGCACCGGACAATCCGTTAAACGACTAGATAAAAAAGGAGGCCATGATGGCCGCCACAGTGATCGCAGAGAATAAGGTCGAAGTTGTTCCCGAAGTGAAGAAGAAGGTCGTCGTCGCGAAGGGCGCTACTGTCTCGCGCGCTTTAAAACAGCGCATCGAAGCGGTCCTGTTCGAGAACTACGCGTTCATGGACAGTCCCGGGACGTTCAAACAGCGAAATGTCGAAAAAGAGCTGTTCGATTTCGAGCACGAGCCCGAACTGCCAATGACCAGTTGGTATCAGCCCACCCGCGACGAAGCGGTGGATGATAAGCTGGCTTCGACGCCGCAACTGATGAAGGCTCCTGAAGAGCGAATGATGTTCCTGCGGTTTAACTACTGCAAGATGCGGCTGCAAAAGCTCCAAAAGACGATCGAGAAAGACGGGCTGACCAAGGACACGGCCGCCCAGTTCCTGGAATGGCACCGCAAGTTCGAGCACTTCCGCGAATACCTTGTCCGGACCAACCTCGCGTTGGTTCTGGCGATGGCCAAGCGGACCCGGCTCGGTGATATCGATTTTGCCGAGGTGGTCAGCGAAGGCAACATGGCCCTGCTGCGGGCCGTCGATAAGTTCAATGTCGAGCGCGGTTTCAAGTTCAGCACGTATGCCTGCCGGGCCATTCTAAAGGCGTTCAGCCGGACGTCGATGAAGGCCAGCAAATACAAGACGCGGTTCCCGGTCGAGTTCGAGCCGGATTTCGAGAAGAGTGACTGGTCGGATCGTCGGCGTGATGCGGTCGAGGAAGACTGTGTCGACGAATTGAAGCAGATCGTCGACCGCAATCTTGCTGAGTTGAGTGACGTCGAGCAGACCGTGATTCGTCGGCGGTTCAACTGGCAGCAGCAGGACGAAAGTCCGCTGACGTTGGAAGAAGTCGGCCAGATCATCGGGGTCACGAAGGAACGGGTCCGTCAGATCCAAAACAAGGCCCTGACCAAGATCCGCCATGTGATGGAAGATGGCGTGCTCCGCACGCGCAGCCGGCCGATCGTCGATACGCTTTCACTGGTTTCGGACGCACCGGCGACCTGATCGACTTCAGCAGATTCCGATAGATTTAGACGGCCGGCGAGTAACTTCGCCGGCCGTTTTTTTGGGTGACTCCGGCCGCTATTCGTAACGCAAAGTGATCAACACGGTCAGCATGTCAATAAAATCAAGCCGCGTCAGTCGCTCTGCGGTTTACCTGATTGTGACGGCCGTTCGACCAGCTTCGCCGCCACTGCCTGGCAAAGCCCAATAAAGGTTTGCTCGGCGATGGATAACTCCCGCGTCGCCAGCGAGGCGATCGACCAGTTTCGTTTCAGGCTAGCCCCGGGGACCGGGAGCACCGCAAGTGATTTCGAAGCGATCTCCGGCCGGGCGATCCACTCGGCCGTCATGCTCGCGCCCAGCCCGAGTTTCACCAGTTCCTTGATCGCGCCCATGTCCCCCAGGTCGATCCAGTCTCGCAACGGTGCCCGCATCTTTAAGAAGTATCTTTCGACGATCCGAAAGGTCGCACTGTTTCGGCTGTAGAGCACCATCCGCTGCTCGACCAGTTGCCGGCGGTCGACCCGCCCGGCCCTGGCCCACGGGTGCAGCGGGCTCACGAGAAACATCAGCTTGTCTTCGAACAGCTCGTGGTAACTCAACTTTTTGTTTCGGTCGAGGCGGATCATTAACCCAAGGTCGATCTGCCCGCCGAGCAGCAGCTCGGCCGTCTCGAGCGAATCGCTAGGCAGAATCGACAGTGAATAGCTCGGAAAGCATTCCCGGAATTCCCGGAGCGCTTCGGGAATGATGTACTGACAGGCAGTCGCGGATGCGCCGATGCGAAGCCTGCCCAGCCCCGGCCGCGTCGCCTGCCGGACGGCCTGCTCGGCTTCATCGATTGCCGAGAAGACCCGCTTCGCGTGCGCGACCATCGCGTGCCCTCCGGCCGTTAGTGTCACGGTGCGGCCCTGCCGTTCGAGTAATACCCCGCCTAGCTGACGCTCAAGGTTCGCGATTTGGTGGCTTACCGCCGACTGCGTTAATGCCAATCGCTCGGCCGCCCGGGTGAAGCTCAAATTCTGAGCAACCGCAGCAAATACTCTTAGCTGGTGCGTATCAATCATGCAGTCTCCATGAATTCGATCGATAGATAGTATCTTAATTATGAATTGGATTCATTGTACCGCCATTGTTAATCTGCCCCCCATCGACCTGGCGGCCGAGAAACGGGGTTTGAAGATTCAAAAACAGGTCGGGCTCGTGAGGCGTTTGGTAGTGACTCATTGCCGTCGGCAAACGTTAAATCCTCAGTCCAGCCGCGGGCCCTGCGGATCGGCTTCGTGCAGCTGCTCGACGCGATGCCGTTGATCCTGGCCTTCGAGCTCGGCTACTTTTCCGACGAAGGACTGAAGGTCGAACTCGAACAGCAGATCGGCTGGGGGAACGTCCGGGACAAGCTGGTCTACGGGCACCTCGACGCGAGCCACGCCTTGTTCGGGATGCCCCCGCTCAGCGTCCTTCAGGCCGACCGGTACACCGACCCGCTGGTTTCGATCATGGCGCTCGGCACCGGCGGTGACGCGATCACCCTGTCCCGGCGATGGACCGACGCGGGTGTCGACTCAGCCGCTGCCCTCGCCCGCCGGCTTAAACCCCGGCCGGTCCGGGTCCCGACATTGGCCCACGTCTTCGGTTGCTCGGTTCATCACTACCTGCTGCGGGGCTGGCTTGCGTCTGCGGGGCTCGACCCTGACCGGGACGTGAACCTGATCGTGCTCCCGCCGATGCAGATGGCCCGGCAGATGAGCGTCGGAACCGTCGACGGTTTCTGCGCCGGTGAACCCTGGAACACGATGGCCGAGGCCGACCGCCAGGGCCGGGTGGTCCTCGCGACCACCGAACTAATGCCCGCGCACCCCGACAAAGTGCTCGCCGTAAGCCGACGCTGGCTCGACGACAACACCGCCGCGGCGACCGCGCTGGTCCGGGCGACCCTGCGAGCCTGTGATTTCTGCGACCAGAAACAAAACCGGTCCCGGATCGCCGGGATTCTGTCCCGGCCCGAATACCTGGCCATGCCGGACTCGATAATCCTTGACAGCCTCGAGGCGAATCGCCTTCGTCGCCCCGCGGGTGTTGTGTCGCCGGCGACCCGCAGCTGCGCGACCAGCAGCACGTTCCCGGCGGTCGCCCACTGCCAATGGCTGCTGGGTGAAATGATCCGCTGGGGCCATCTGCCGTCCGGGACGGACGTGAAAGCCACCGCCCGCGAAGCGGTCGACACCGCCGCTTACCGCGTAGCGGCTGCGGATCTGAAACTCGCCTGCCCGTCCGATGACGCGCCGGTCCTGAAACCAAAACCTTCCCAACCCGCACGATCTGGAGACCCACATGCTGTACTCGCCTGAACTCACAAACGACGGCCGCGCCCCCGGCCGCTGGTCGATGCTCAATCTCACTTGGGTTTCGTTCTTCCTCACCTTCGTCGTCTGGTACAACCTGGGCGCGTTCAGCACCACGATCGGCCGGGCGCTGCACCTGACCAAAGAGCAATCGCAGGTGCTTCTGCTCTGCAATTTGGCCTTGACGATCCCCGCCCGCATCGGCGTGGGAATGCTCGTCGACCGGTTCGGGCCCCGCAAAATCTTCAGCTGGGTCCTGCTGTTCGCCAGCGTGCCCTGTCTGGGCGCGGCGCTGGCGACGCAGTTCTGGCAGATGGTCATCTGCCGGCTTTTAATCAGCTGCGTCGGCGCGGGGTTCGTCGTCGGTATCCGGCTGGTCGGGGAATGGTTCGACTCCCGCGAGATCGGTACCGCCGAGGGCATCTACGGCGGACTCGGTAACTTCGGCATGGCCGCCGCGACGTTCGGGCTTCCGCTTCTTGCGCTGGCGTTCGGTAAGGACAACGGCTGGCGGTGGGCGACGGCCCTCAGCGGCGCGCTTTGCGTGCTCTGGGCGACAGTCTTCTACATGTACGCCAGCGACGCCCCGGCCGGCACCGAATTTAAACGGCCCCGCAAACGCGGCGCGCTCGAAGTCACGTCCAAGCCCGACCTGGCCGGCCTGGTGCTGATGCAGATCCCGATGGTCCTCTGCCTGGGCGTCACCGCCTGGCGGCTGGTCCGCGTGAAATTCATGCCCGCCTCGGTCAGCTACGGGGTCTACGCCCTGCTGGCCGGCCTGCTCGTCCAACAGGTCACGAAGATCATCCGCGTCAACCGGTCGGTCATCGCCGGTGACGAGGTCCTCGCCCAGGAGCGTTACCGGTTCTCACAGGTCGCGATCCTATCGCTCTGCTACGCCGTCACGTTCGGCGGGGAACTCGCGGTCGAGCAAATGCTGCCCGCCTATTTCGAAAAGATGTTCAACGTCTCGGTCGCGATCGCCGGCGTGATGGGCGCGGGCTTCGCGTTCGCCAACTTCATCGCCCGCCCGCTCGGCGGCATCCTCGGTGACAAGCTCGGTCGTAAACCGATCATGATCGTCACGCTGGCCGGGTCGGCGATCGGTTTCTTCGCCATTACGCAGATCAATTCCCACTGGTCGGTGCCGGCCGCGATGACGCTGGTCGTCTTCGTCGGATTCTTCCTGATGGCCGGCAACGGGGCGAACTTCTGCATCGCCCCGCTGATCCGCAAACCCCTGACCGGGCAGATCGCGGGCCTGATCGGCGCGTACGGCAGCGTGGGCAGCGTCGCGTTCATGACCGTCTTCCTGCTGACCGATGCCAAAACATTCTTCATTAGCATGGGCGTCACCGGCCTGGTCGCGTTCTGCTGCACACTGCTGATCCGCGAACCGGCCCACACGCTGACCTATGCCCCGCAGATCAAGGCCGAACCGACGGATGCGTCTCCGTCGAATGTGATCATCGGCATGCCCGCCGGGGTCATCGCCTGATCGAACCCGCACCCTGTTCTCTCAATCGTTCACCCTCTTTTTGATTTGTTTGAAAGGAAACTTGAAGCGCTCACTCCTCCATCTCGCCCCATTGATTTTGTCGGCCGTTGGTTCGACTGTCGTCGCACAGACACAGCCCGTCCCGCCGAGTCAGACGTCTTTCGTGCCGACGTCGACCGCCACGGTCGCCCCGACATCCGCAGCCACCCCGACCGCCCCGGTCACCCCGACGGCGTACGCCGCCAACCGCTGGGACGAAAACTACACCTACCTGAAAGACCCGGCCACGCACGGCGACTTCTTCGACCCGATCAAGTACATCCCGCTGAACGCCAACGGAGACTGGTACCTGTCGCTCGGCGGGCAGGTCCGGTATCGGTACGAGTTCTTCAAGAACAACCTGTTCGGCGCCGGCGTGCAGGACAGCAGCGGGTACAGCCTGACCCGGCTGCTGACCGACGTGGACCTGCACCTCGGTCCCAACGTTCGAATTTTCGGGCAGATTAAAGACAGCTTCGAGAACGGCCGGCACGGCAGCTTCCGCGCGGTCGACGAAGACGAGTTCAACATCCAACAGTTGTTCCTGGACGTGAACCTGCCATTGGACCAAAAGAACGGCTTGCTGATCCGCGCGGGCCGTCAGGATCTGCTTTACGGCGCCGAACGGCTCATCTCGCCGCTGGACTGGACCAACGTTCGTCGAACTTTCGAAGGGCTTCGCACGTCGCTGACCACGCCGAACAACAAGCTCGACGTGTTCTGGGTCCGGCCGATCGTCGTTCAGCCGTACCGGTTCGATAACGGCAACGGGCGGGTCAGCTTCGAAGGCGTGTACGACACGGTCAGCCTGCCCGACCTGCTTCCTAAGGCCGGGACGACGGTGGACGTTTACGGGCTGGGGCTGAACAGTTCGCAGGTCGGTAAGACCAAGACGCACGTCGACACGTATACGGCCGGGACTCGGCTCGCGAGCAAACCGGGCAACTTTGATTTCGACTTCGAAGGGGATTACCAGTTCGGCCGGGTCGGCAAAGCCGACATCGACGCGTTTTCAGTCGCGCTGCTCGGCGGTTACACGTTCAAGGCCGAACCGCTGAAACCGCGAGTCGGGCTGGGGTTCGACATCGCGTCGGGGGACCACCGCGGCACCGACCCCGCAAAGCAGACGTTCAACCAGTTGTTTCCGCTGGGCCATAAATACTTCGGGTTCATCGACGTGATCGGCCGGCAGAACATCGTCGACCTGCACCCCGAGGTGACATTTGCCTTTACGAAAAACATCACCGGTCGGGTCGAGAACCACTGGTTCTGGCGGGAAGACTCGCACGATTCGGTCTACGACCCGGCCGGGAACGTGGTCCGGGCGGCGTCGACGAACAAGCCCAAATTCATCGGCGACGAAATCGACTTTCTCGCCAACTGGCAGATCGACCGGCACTGGTCGACCTACGCCGGGTACAGCCATTTTTTCGCCGGCTCTTTCCTGCAGGGTACCGGCGCGAACAAAGACATCGATTTCGCCTACCTGGCCGTGAGTTGCACCTTTTAATTGGGTAGACATCCATGACTGGCAACCAGGAATTCACCGACGAGCAGAAGCAATACCTTCAGGGGTTCGCCGCGGGCAGCGGGTTGAACCGGTCGTTGCCGGTGCTGGGTCAGCAGGCGACCTGGGCCCGCACGCTGGGGGCGAGCGAGGAAGTGGTTGCCGGGCCCGATGCGTTACAGCGGGCGGCGCAGGACCGGTTTACGGCCGCGGGTAAAAAGCTGACCCCGGAAGAAAACGCGAAGCGGACGCTGGTCGGTCTCGACATCTGGGACGAGATGCTCAGGCACGCCCGGGACGCCCGGTTCCCCAAGGGGACCGACGTCCTGCTGTTCAAATTCCAGGGGATGTTCTACGTCGCACCGGCACAGAACTCCTTCATGTGCCGGCTGCGGTTCGCGGGGGGATTGATCAGCAGTACCCAGCTACGTGGGGTTGCCAATCTGGCCGAGCAGTTCGGCGGCGGATACGTGGATGCCACCACCCGCGCGAACCTTCAGATCCGCGAGATCGGTCCGAAGCACACGGTCGACGTGCTCACGGGCCTGCACGACCTGGGCATCATCAACCGCGGCTCGGGGGCGGACAACATCCGCAACGTCACCGCCAGCGCGACGGCCGGCCTGGACCCGGACGAACTGATCGACACCCGCCCGCTGGCCCGGCAGATGCACCATTACATTCTCAACCACCGCGAGATGTACGGCCTGCCCCGCAAATTCAACATCGCCTTCGACGGTGGTGGATCGATCAGCGCGCTGGAAGACACCAACGACATCGGGTTCGTCGCGGTCAGATCCGGTGACGAAATCGGATTCCGCATGCAGCTCGGCGGGATCACCGGGCACCAGGATTTCGCCCGCGACACCGGCGTGCTGCTGACGCCGGGCGAATGCGTCGAGGTCGCCGCCGCGGTGGTCCGCGTCTTCATCGACCACGGCGACCGGACCGACCGTAAGAAGGCCCGCTTGAAATACGTGCTCGACGCCTGGGGCTTCGACAAATTCATGGCCGAGACCGAACGCGTGCTCGGGCGAACGCTTCGCCGGGTGCCGCTGGAGAAATGCCAGTCGAGAACCGCCGACGCGAATCGCACCGCGCACGTCGGGGTGCACGCGCAGAAGCAACAGGGTTTAAATTACATCGGCATCGTGCTGCCGGTCGGTCGACTGACCTGCGAACAGGCCCGGGGCCTGAGCCGAATTGCTGACCGTTTCGGCACCGGCGAACTTCGGCTGACCGTCTGGCAGAACCTGCTGATCCCGAACATCCCGGCCGAGCACGTCGAGGAAGCGAAAAGACAAATCGAATCGCTCGGGCTGCACTGGTCGGCGACGAACATCCGCGCGGGTCTGATCGCCTGCACCGGCAGTGCCGGGTGCAAGTTCGCGGCAGCCAATACCAAAGCGCACGCGATGCTTCTGGCGGCGTCCCTCGAGCAGCGGATCCAGCTCGACGACCCGATCAACATCCATTTCACGGGCTGTCACAACTCGTGCGCTCAGCATTTCATCGGCGACATCGGGTTGATCGGCACGAAGCTAGCGGTCGGTGAAGACATGGTCGAGGGGTATCACATATTCGTCGGCGGCGGGTACGGCGCGCGGCAACAGATCGGCCGGGAGATGCACCGCGACGTTCGAGCCGAGCAGGTCCCGGCCGTCGTCGAACAGATGCTCCGCGCGTTCCAGGAAAACCGTACCGACACCGACCAGACGTTTCAGGATTTCGTCGCCCGAAATTCGACAGAACAACTTCGAGAACTGTTTCAACAAACCGCGGTGAATCTATGAGCACGGCAACATTAAACGCACCTGTCTCCGCCCCCGTCCGGGCGGTCATTTCTGTCCCGGTCTTGCCCGACAGCGCACCGTTCACCCCGGCGCAGCGGGCGTGGTTGAACGGATTCTTTGCCGGTGTGTTCGGCGGTGGTGGCGCGGCGTCCGGGGGCGCGGCCGCCGAAACCGCGCCGACCGCGGTCGAAGCGGAAGACGAATTTCCCTGGCACGACCCGGCGATGGAAATGGGCGATCGGCTCGCACTGGCAGAGGGAAAACCGCAGGAGCGAAAGCTGATGGCGGCCATGGCGCAGCTGGACTGCGGCGCGTGCGGCTACGTCTGTCAAACCTACGCCGAAGCGATCGCCAACGGCACCGAAAAAGACATGACCCGGTGCACGCCAGGCGGTCGGGACACGGCTCGCATGCTCAAGCAATTGCAAGCGTCCGCGCCGGCAAAACCGGTGCAGGTGTCGGTCCCCGGGGGGAAGCAAGCGGCGGCCGCCGTGACCGAACCGACGACGGGGTTCGACCGCAATAACCCGTTCCCCGCGACCTTGCTTCACGCCAAGCCCTTGAACGGTGAAGGATCCTCCAAAGACACCCGCCTCGTGATGATCGATTTAAAAACCAGTGGCATCACGTACAAGGTCGGGGACGCGCTGGGCGTGTTCCCCGAGAACTGCCCGTCGCTGGTGCAGGACGTGTTGCAAGCGATGAACGCGACCGGCGCCGAAGACGTCCCCGGCTGGGACGGGAACCCGATCAGCCTGCACGATGCGCTGCTCCGCGAGTTCAGCATCACGATGCCGAGTCCCGACCTGCTGGACCTGCTGTGCCGATCGGCGACAGACGGCGAAGAAGCGGCGGCGCTCAAGGCGATGCGGGACGACGAAGCCGGCGCTGGCGACCTTCACGTGCTCGACGTGCTGCAGAAATTCCCGTCGGCCCGGCCCGTGCCGGGCGACCTGGTCGCGACGCTGTCGCCGTTGTCACCCCGGTTGTATTCGATCTCGTCTTCGCTGCGGGCACACCCGAAACAGGTGCACCTGACGGTCGGGACGGTCCGTTACGAACACGCGACCGGCCGGGTCTGCAAGGGCGTCGCGTCGACCTACCTGGCCGAGCGGTTGCGGCCGGGTCAAAAGGTGCGGGTGTTCGTTCATACGTCGCATAAGTTCGGATTGCCCGCGCCGGAGAAGCCCGTGATCATGGTCGGCCCGGGCACGGGGATCGCGCCGTTCCGGGCGTTCCTGCAGGAACGGGCTGTCACGAAGTCGCCGGGCAAAAACTGGCTGTTCTTCGGCGACCAGAAGCGGGACACTGATTTCCTGTTCCGCGAAGAACTCGAACAGTATCAATCTAACGGCGTGCTGACCCGGCTCGATACCGCCTTTTCACGCGAACAGGGCGCGAAGGTTTACGTCCAGAACCGAATGCTCGAAAACGGCGCGGAAATGTGGAGGTGGCTTGAAGACGGTGCCTGTTTTTACATCTGCGGTGACGCCAAGCGGATGGCATCTGACGTGGACAAAGCCCTCCGGCAGATCATCACCGAACACGGAAAGCTCGCGGCGGCAGACGCCGACAAATACGTCGCCGACATGGTGCGTGCCGGACGGTACCAGCGCGACGTATACTGAATCTCGTTCAGCCGCCTCACTCGCGAGGCGATCGTTTCCTGCGATGATGCAGGTTCGCGGGGTTCAACATGAAAGAACTGAAAACCCTTTGCCCTTACTGCGGGGTCGGTTGCGGATTGCTGGCGAGCACCGACGGCACCAAGGTCACGCGCGTCCGCGCCGACCCAAACCACCCGGCGAACTTCGGCAAGATGTGCCAAAAGGGCGCGACGGTCGCGCAGACGATCGACTCCCCGACTCGGCTCCGCCATGCGATGATGCGGGCGAACCGCCAGGACTCGCTGCTGGCCGTCTCCCCGAGCCAGGCGATCTCGGCTGTCGGTGAAAAGCTCGACGCGATCATCCAGTCGCACGGACCGCAGGCGATCGCATTTTATCTGTCAGGGCAACTGACCACCGAGTCGCAGTACCTGTTCAACAAGTTCGCCAAGGGGTACCTGCGGACCAACCACGTCGACAGCAACAGCCGGTTATGCATGTCCAGCGCCGCCAGCGCGATGTCCACCTCGCTGGGCAGCGACGGCCCGCCGACCTGTTACGCCGACATCGAGCTGGCCGACACGTTCATGTTCGTCGGGTCGAACGCGGCCGAGTGTCACCCGGTGACGTTCGACCGAGTTCGCAAACGAATCGAAAAAGGCCGGGCCGAGTGCATCGTCGTAGACCCCCGCAGGACACCGACGGCGGAAGCGGCCACGCTGCACCTGGCCGTGCGCCCGGGCACGGACCTGGCGCTGATGAACGGCTTGTTACACCTGCTCCGGAACGACAAAAAAGTCGACGAAGCCTACGTCGCCGGTCACACCGAAGGATGGACCGATCTGAACGCGATGCTCGACGAATACCCGCCGGACGTGGTGGCCAAAATCTGCGGGCTGTCGGTGTACGACATCGTTCACGCGGCACGAATCCTGGGCGGGCAACGCCGGCGGTTGATCACTTTCTGGACGATGGGCGTGAACCAGAGCGTGACCGGCACGTTTACCGGGAACGCGATCATCAACCTGCACCTGGCGATGGGGCAGATCGGTCGACCGGGGTGCGGGCCATTCAGCCTGACCGGGCAGCCCAACGCGATGGGCGGCCGGGACGTGGGGTACATGAGCCATCTGCTGCCGGGACAGCGCAAGATCGCTGACCCGGACCATCGGCGTAAAATCGAAAAGCTGTGGGCGCTTCAGCCGGGCACGATCTATCCGCACAACGGCTACGACGCGATCGGCATCTTCGACGCGCTGGCGCGGGGCGAGATCAAAGCGCTCTGGGTTGTCGGTTCGAACCCCGCGGCATCGATGCCGAACCTGCCGGTGGTACGCGCCGGGCTCGAGCGCGCGGAGCTGGTGATCGTGCAGGACGCGTACACACCGACCGAGACCAGCCGGTACGCCCACGTGCTGTTCCCGGCCGCGGTGCACATGGAACAGGACGGGACGTTCTGCAACAGCGAACGCCGGGTCTCGGTGATGGAGAAAGTCGTCCCCCCGCCGGGCGACGCCAAGCCCGACTGGTGGTGGGCCAAGCAGGTCGCGGAAAAAATGGGATTCAAGAGCGGGTTCCACTTGAATCAGGCGGCGGGCATTTTCAACGAGTTCGCCTGGACGACGGTCGGGTGTCCGAACGACCAGGGCGCGCTGTCGCACGAACTGCTGGGCCGGGATGGACCGCAACAGTGGCCGTTCCCGTTATCCGGCGCGTCGACGGTCCGGCGGTATGAAGACGGCGTGTTCCCCACACCCAGCGGACTCGCGCGGCTGCTCGCCAGGCGGTACGTCCCGGGGAACGAGATGCCGACCCGTGAGTTCCCTTTCCTGTTGACCACCGGCCGGGTGGCCGGGCAGTGGCACACGCGGACCAAAACGGGATTGGTGCCGACGCTGAATAAGCTGGACCCGGCACCGTATCTGCAGATGCACCCCGAAGACGCCGCGGCGTTAGGGCTCTGCGACGGTCAACGAGTGGCGGTGCAGAGCGTGCGCGGGCGGGCCAACAGCGTGCTGCGGATAGACGACAACATCACGGCCGGCACGGTATTCATGCCGATGCACTGGAACGAGCTGTGGGCCGAGGCCGCGTCCCCGAACGAGGTGACGACCGACAACGCCGACCCGATCAGCCGGCAGCCGGCACTGAAGTGCTGCGCGGTCGCGGTAAGGCCCCGGTCCGGATTGGTCGAACAGGCTACGGCCGGTGCGGAAACAAAGACGCGCCCGCTCACGGTTCTGCAACCTGCGCCTTTGCCACAATAGATTGAGCGTCGTTACGAGTAAGATTTTTTCGCAACGTCTACCCGCCCTGCCGAACAACGGAAACATCTCGCCCTTGACCCATCGGGTCGCCCGGCGATTCTACTGCCGATGATGGACGCCTCGCAGGACCGAACGGACCGACGAAACGCGCTGCTGTGCGTCGCGGCTTGCCTGCTTTCGCTGCTCGCCTGCTGGCCGTTCGCGCCGACGCCTTTCAACGACGACTGGTCATACGCGTTTACCGTCAAACACCTCCTTGAAACGGGACAGTTCGCCTACAACGGCTGGGCGACCGCGGCCGGCGTGGGGCATGTTTATTGGGGCCTGGCCTGGACCCGAGTCTTCGGGTTTTCGTTCGACGTGTTGCGACTGAGCACCGTGCCTTTGGCCTGCGGCGCGGTCTCGCTCATCTACAAGTTGTCCCGTCATGCGGGGCTTCGACCCGGCTATGCCGTGTTCACGGCTCTGCTGGTCGCCACGTCGCCGGTGTTCATGCCGGTCGCCGTTTCGTTCATGACCGATGTGCCCGGGCTGTTCTTCATCTTGCTGGCTCTCTACACACTGGTCCGATCGGCCGAAGCGGAAAGCCGGACAACGGCGATCGGCTGGATGCTTCTCGGCGTGATGATCGGCATGCTCGGGGGCATCAGTCGGCAGATCGTATGGGTTGCCCCGCTGGCCGTGGTGCCGTATCTGATATTCCTTCGGCGTGCTGATTTAATGTTCTTCATTGTCGGTGCGGTCGCATGGTCGCTGCTGATCGGCGGCATCGTTTTCACGATGCATTGGTTCGCACGTCAGCCTTTCGCATTGCCCGAGCCGAGCGTTCTGGTCGATCTGAAACGTGCCTACCACGGCCCCGCGAAGTTCTTCGCCGACTTGCTTCGACTGCTGTTGACGGTCGTGTTGCTCGCGCTCCCCGCTGCGATCGCGGCAATGAGCCGTTGGCGGGGGCGGACTTCGGTGATCGCGTTGGTGTTGTGGGTCGGGTGTCTGGTCGCACTTCGGCATCGGCCGCACTGGGCGGTCGAGCCGTGGATGGGGAACACGCTGGACGCGACCGGAATTCTGGGTCACTACGAGCTCGGTGGCGGGATGCCGCCGAAAATGTTGATCGACCCGGTCCGCTGGGTGATCTCGGCCGGCGTGTACGCGGCGACGGCGTTTATTGCCGTCAATGCCTTATGTGTGATTGTCCTGACGCGCCGCGGTCGGTCTCGGGTCATTCACCTTCTGACCGGGCCCGGGCGCGACCGGGTCACGCTGCGGATTTTGGTCGTCTTCGCTGCCGGGTATCTCGCGCTGCTGCTGCCGCGCGTCGCCCACGGTGACACGTACGACCGGTACGCCCTGCCACTGATCGCGTGCCTGGCGATCCCCCTGCTGCTGTCGTGCCAGCAAAGCCGGCGATCACCGCCCGCCGTGGCGTGGATCGCATTAATTTTCTTTGCGATCTACGGGATTGGTTCGACGCAGGAACTGTTCGCGCTGGGCCGGGCACGGGCGGCGGCGGCGGACCGACTGCTGGACGCGGGCGTGCCCCGAACGCAAATCGGTGGCGGAATGGAGTTCGACAACTGGACCGAACTCGAAGTCGACGGTCACGTGAACTCGACGCGGATCGTGAACCCCGTTGGCGCGTACCGCCCGGGGCTGGGGCTCTGGCCGAGCGTCCATCCGATTTATCGGTTAGAGTTTTCGCCGACAACGGATACCGTGCCCAGCATGTATGGAGGTATCGACTACACGACCGCGTGGCCCCCGTGGCGCCGGAAGGTGTGGATCGATCGCGTGGTCAGCGCGAAAGGCGAGTAGCCTTGCCCGGCTTGGTCGAGTTGAGATTCTGCCGCATTGAAACGGGCAGACTGCTAGGACCGTCGGGCCGTCTGCTGGCGGTAGAGATTCTGTTCTCGACACATTCTTTGGAGAAGGACAATGAAAGTATCAGCATTGGCGTCCGCGTTGTGCGGACTTCTGGCGGTCGGCGCGGTCTCGGCCGACCCGGGCAAACTTACGGTCAACACGACCCAGGCTGGCCCGAAGATCGGCCCGTTGTTTTACGGCCTTATGACCGAGGAAATTAACCATTCTTACGACGGCGGGCTGTACGCCGAGCTGATTCAAAACCGGATTTTTCAGGACGACGCGAAGCCGGCCCATTGGTCGGTCGTCAAGACCGGCTCGGCCGGCGGCACGATCGCGATCGACGAGACCAACCCGGTAAATGATCACGCGCTGAAGCGGAGCCTTCGGCTGGACATCACCAGCGTTGATGCCGGGCAACGGGTGGGCGTCGCCAACGGCGGATTCTGGGGCATCCCGGTCTGGGCGAACACGAAATACCACGCGAGCTTTTACGCCCGCGCGACCGAAGGCCTGACCGGCCCGTTGACGGTCGACATCGAGTCCGAAGACGGCGCGACCACCGCGGCGACGGCCACCGTCGCCAGCGTCGGGACCGCCTGGAAGAAATACGAAGTCGAACTGACCACCGCGCAAGTCGAAAAGTCGACGACGAACCGGTTCGTCATCTCGGCTAACGGCAAGGGATCTTTGTGGGTGAGCCTCGTGTCGCTGTTCCCGCCGACCTACAAAGACCGGCCGAACGGCAACCGCGTCGACCTGATGCAGAAGCTGGCCGACCTGCACCCGCAGTTTCTCCGGTTCCCCGGCGGAAACTTTCTGGAAGGGGACACGATCGCGACGCGGTTTAACTGGAAAACCACGATCGGGCCGCTCGAAGACCGGCCCGGGCACATGGGCTGCTGGAGCTATCGCGCCTCGGACGGGCTGGGCCTGCTCGAGTTTCTCGGCTGGTGTGAAGACCTGAAGATGGAGCCGTTACTGGCCGTCTACGGCGGGTATTCGCTCCGCGGCGCGCACGTGAACCCGGGCCCCGACCTGGTGCCGTTCGTTCAGGAAGACTTGGACGAAATCGAATACTGCACCGGCGACGTGAATACCACCTGGGGCAAGCGCCGCGCTCAGGACGGGCACCCCGAGCCGTTCAATATTCATTACATTGAAATCGGGAACGAAGACTGGTTCGACCGGTCCGGCAGCTATGACGGACGGTTCACGCAGATCTTCGACGCGATCAAGGCCAAGTACCCGCAGCTGAAATGCATCGCGACGGCTCCGGTGAAATCGCGTCGGCCTGATTTGTACGACGATCACGATTACCCGTCGCCGCGGAAGATGCTGCAAAGTGTTCACCGTTACGACAAGCCGGACCCGAATCGGCCGAAGGTGTTCTTCGGTGAATGGGCGACGCAGGACGGCCGGCCGACCCCGACCATGCGCGCGGCGCTGGGTGACGCCGCCTGGTTGACCGGGCTACAGACGGATTGTGATACGGTTTTGTTGAACTGCTACGCCCCGCTGTTAACGAACGTGAACAAAGGCGCGTGGCAGTGGCCGACCAATCTGATCGGTTACGACGCGGCGTCGAGCTTCAATTCGCCGTCGTTCTACGCCCAGGCGATGTTCGCCAAGAGCTGGGGCGACACGGTGCTGCCAGTGACCCTGGACGCGCCGAAAGTCGAACTCCCCACGCCCCCGGCTCCGCAGGGCGGGATCGGCGTCGGAACTTGGAACACCGCCGCAGAGTTTAAAGACATCAAAGTCACGCAGGGCGACAAGACGTTGTTCGCGTCGGACTTCACCGCCCCGCTGCAGGGGTGGCGTCAAAAGGGCGGCAAATGGGACGTGAAAGATGGCGCATTGCAGCAGACGCAGATGGCGACCGAGCTCCGCGCCACGACCGGTGACGGCAGCTGGCAGGACTACACGATCAACCTGAAGGCCCGGAAGATCCGCGGCGACGAAGGGTTCATGATCCTGTTCCATTACCGCGACGGACAGAACTTTGGTTGGTTCAACGTCGGCGGCTGGGGCAACGGCGAAGCCGGCATCGAACAGACCGAGGACGGATCCCGGTTCACCATCGGAGAGCGCGTTCCGTTCACTGTGGAGACCGGCAAGTGGTATGACCTTAAAGTCGAAGTGAAGGGCCGGGACGTGAGCTGCTACGTCGACGGCAAGATGATCGTGCAAGGCACGGACGTGCCGGCCAAGCCGACGGAGAGCCTTTTCGCCGCCGCCAGCCGGGTCGATTCCAGCGGTGAAGTTATCCTGAAGGTTGTGAACGCCGCGGGCGTTGCCCAGAGTCTGCAGATCGATCTGCAGGGCATGGCATCAGTCGCGAAAGAAGCATCGGTCGAAGTGCTTCAAGGCGATCCGGTCGTTCAGAACACGGTCGAATTGCCGACAAAGATCGCGCCGCAGCAGACGAAGATCGACACCGCCGGGCCGAGTTTCACATACGAGTTCCCCGCGAGCTCGGTCAGCGTGATCCACTTGAAGCCGCAATAAGTTCGATCACATGATCGATTGACCGATCAACAGAGACGGCCGCACGCCCGCGGCCGTCTTTTTTTTTTCGATAATCGTTTTAAATTCGAAAAACGGTGTCCGACACCGTTTTTCGAATTCTTTGCAGTTCGGCGGTCGAAAGCTCTTCGCTTTCGCGATCCGCTTGTGATCGCGGCGGGGTGACGTTGCTGATATATGTTTACAGTCTTGGAAGGGATTCACTCGCCATCACTGCTACGCTTCCTCAATTGCGCTGCGAGCAGTGTGGCGCGGGAATGGTGTTCGATCCGGCGAAGCAGACGCTGGTCTGCACGCACTGCGGCAGCACGACGCCGATCACCGCCGCGGGCACCGTTGATGAGCTTAATTTCACCGCGCAGCTCGAGCGGATGCGTGACGAGGCGGCGACCCGGGAGGTGCTGACCTACCGGTGCACCAACTGCGGCGTGCAGGCGACGCTGCCGCCGGACAACACCGCGGGGGTTTGTCCGTTTTGCGGGTCGGCGATCGTCGCCGAAGCGTGCAGTCAGAAGTCGATCAGACCGGGGTCGTTGCTGCCGGTGAAGGTGACGAACAAGCAGGCGACCGAGGCGTTCGCGACCTGAGTGGCGGCCCGGTGGTTCGCGCCCAGTGAGCTCAAGCGGCGGGCCGAGCGGACCGCCATCAACGGGGCGTATCTGCCCGCATGGACTTACTACAGCGATACCGATTCTGCCTACACCGGTGAACGCGGCGATGATTACACGGTCAGCGAATCGTACACCGCGTACGAAGACAGTAGGGCCGTCGCCCGGAAGCGGAACGTTACCCGGACCCGCTGGTCTTCAGTTCAGGGGCAAGTAGCGAACCGTTTCGATGACATCCTGGTCATGGCCAGCCAATCACTGCCGATTCAACTTTTAGCCGGAAATCCAAAAACGGTGTCGGACACCGTTTTCGAGATTTCTGCATTTGACAACAAAAAAACCGTCTTTTCGACTCCCAGAGATAAAAAACGGTGTCCGACACCGTTTTCGAATTTTTCGCGGTACGCGCAGATCCGTTTCCGGCACCTGCTGTTGCCGGTCTGGATCAGCGCCTACCGGTACCGCGACGTGACGTATCGTTTTGTGGTCAACGCCCGCACCGGCGAAGTCTGCGGCGAGCGGCGTTACAGCGTCTGCAAAATCGTGCTGCTGTCGATGCTGATTCTGGCAGTGGTGCTGATCGCGGTCTTTTGCTTTCAGGCGGCCCGGTAATTCGCAGTCCTCGGCGAGCCGGGCTGAAAGTCGTACCAACATCAAACCTTTTGGCGGCAAAACGATTTGTGCCCGACACCGTTCGGCGGTGATACAATGTTTCATCATGTGGACGAAACTCATTGCGGTTTTTCTGGCAGCGGGCTGCTTTTGTACGTCGGCGATTGCGGCAACGCCTACCACCGCGCCGGTTACGGTGGCGATCGTCTCCCTTCACGGGGAGGTCGACAACTACACCCGCGATCTGCTCATGCGTCAGATCGAACAGGCGAAGCGGCTCGGCGCTAAAACGATCGTCCTTGATCTGGACACCTACGGCGGGCTCGTCGTGTCCGGGCTTGACATCGCGCAGTACCTCCGCGGGCAGGACGACGTGCACGTGGTCGCTTATGTGCGGAAAGCCATCAGCGCGGGGGCGATGATCGCCGTCTCGTGCAACGAAATCGTGATGGCACCATCGGCCGTGATCGGCGACTGTGCGCCGATCATTTTCAATAACGCGGGGCAACTGGAATCAATGGGGGCGGCCGAGCGTGCCAAGGCGCAAAGCCCGGTCGTCAGCGACTTCGACGCCAGCGCGGACCGCAACGGTTACGACCGCCTGCTGCTCGAGTCGATGGTCGTTTCCGACCGGGTAGTCTACTGGGCGCAGAACACGAAAACCCGCGAGAAGAAATTCGTCAACGAGGTCGAGTTCGCGAAGCTGACCGCGCAAGGTTGGGAAGCCGTTCCCGGCGTTCCTAGCCCGGTGGACTCGGCCGATTCTTTGCTGACCATTCACACTGAAGAGGCGATCAAGCTCGGGCTCGCGACCGGCGTGGCCTCGTCGCCGGAGAAGCTAGCGTCGCAGCGTGGGATGACAGTTGTCGCCGATCTTTCCCCGGGTTCGGGCGAAAAGATCATTGCGTTTCTGAATGACGGCGCGGTGCGCAGTCTTCTGTTCACGATTCTGACGATATCACTTTGGGTTTTTCTGGGCAGCCCCGGTCACGGCCTGGCCGAGGCGTGTGCGGTGGTCAGCCTTGGGCTGCTGCTCGGGGTGCCGTTGCTGGCCGGCTATGCCAACTGGTGGGAGGTGCTCGCCATCTTCGGCGGACTCGCGTTGCTGGCGTTCGAGGTGTTTGTTTTCCCGGGGCACGGCGCGTCGGCGATAGCTGGCATCGCGATGATTTTAATCGGGTTGCTGTTAACGTTCGTCGGCCCCGAGCCGGGGGGCGGCATTTTCCCGCAGACCCCCGGCGGCTGGGCGAACCTGCGGACCGGTGTGCTGGCGATCACCGGCGGGCTCGCCGGGTCACTGGTGCTCGCGGCGGCGCTTCGACCGTTCCTGCCGCGGTTGCCGATGTTCCGCCGTCTGATTCTTTCGACCACCAGCGGCGGCGCGTCGATGCAGAACTCGGTCGAAGTATTGCCCGAAAATGCCTGGCCCGGTGTGGGCACCGAAGGCACGGCCGTGACCGATCTTCGGCCCGGCGGGTCTGCGGAATTCCTGGACCTCTCGGTGAATGACCGACGAACGGTTGCCGTCGTCAGCGAGTCTGGGTACGTCAACGCCGGCGCGAAGCTGATCGTCAGAGAAGCCCGCGGGAATCGAATCGTCGTCAGGCCCGCGGTGGTGTGACCGGCAAGGATCGGACACGCTTCAAAGGTTTTGATTCGACGAATTTTCCCTTTGCCCGGCGTCGGTCGGCGGTTTACGCTTATCGGCCGTGGAACAGGACTACCGACCCACCATCGCGATCACATTAGGCGACCCGGCCGGCATCGGCGCCGAGGTGATCGTCAAGGCGCTCGCGGACCCGATCCTTCGTCACAAAGCCCGGTATATTATTTATGGGATGAATGAACTGCTGCACTATGCGGCGGACGTTGCCGAGTTCGACGTGTTCTGGTGGCGCGACCAGTTCAACGGCCGGTTGCGGAGTTATCCGCACGACGTGGTCGTCGTCGATTACGACCAATACAGCATGCTCGGTTCGGCCGTTCGAAGTCCCAGCAAAATGGGCGGCGAGGCGTCGATGCGATTTTGTGTCGACGCGATTGAAGCGGCCAACAAAAAAATCGTCGACGCCGTTGTGACCGCGCCGATCGCGAAGGAAAGTTGGAAACTGGCCGGGTATCACTACCCCGGACACACCGAGCTTTTCGCGCAGAAGTCCGGGGCTCGCCGATACAACATGATGTTCACCGGCGGGCCGTTGAAAGTGGTGCTCGCCACGGTGCACATCCCCCTGATGGGCCTGTGGGGGAAGCTGAACATCGGCGCAGTTTTCCAGCCGATCGAATTGATGCACCAGGCCTTGGTCGACTGGTTCAACATCCCCAAGCCGCGGATTGCCGTCTGCGGGGTTAACCCGCACGCGTCGGAGAACGGGCAATTCGGCGACGAGGAAGAACGAATCATCTCGCCGGCGATTCTGATGGCCCGTGAACAGGGCATCGACGCGTCGGGCCCGTACCCGCCGGACACGGTTTTCATGCAGGCCCGGAATGGCCGGTTCGACGCGGTGGTGGCGATGTATCACGACCAGGGTTTGATTCCGGTCAAACTGCTCGCGTTCGACCAGGCGGTGAACGTGACATTAGGTTTGCCGATCATTCGGACGAGCCCGGACCACGGCACCGCGTTCGACATTGTCGGCCGCAACCGCGCGAACCCCGGAAGCATGCGGGCGGCGATCGAGTTAGCGATCGAACTGGCGGTGAAAAAGCACGAACGTGATCGGTCGCGAGAAATTAAATCCGCCGAACAAGGCTCGGCAGGTGCTGAGCCGTCCAAGTCGTGATCGAAGCGCCTGCGCGACGGCCGTCTGAATTAGTCATTCCGAAAATGTTGCCCGTGCCGTGGCCCGGTAGTAAACCGCCGGGCTTCGATTCTGCTCGGCCGCTCGCCTATCATTTCCGGTCATGATTTCCCGCCGGCCGTTCGCCAATCTCTCGTCGCCGCAGGCGTTGCGGTTGTTCTATCAGACGGTCGGGATTCTCCTCGGGCTCACGCTGGCATGGCTGCTCGTGGCCGCCATTCTGTCGCTGATGAATGCGTGGATCGTGATGGCGATCACGGTGGTTCTCGGGTGCGTCCTGATGTACCGGCTCTGGCAGCAGAAGCGTCGGGAACATTGGACTGAATCGGGGCATTGCGGGCAATGCGGTTATGATCTTCGCGAGTCACCGACGACCTGTCCGGAATGTGGCCGCGACGCCCGACTGGACGAACCGCTCTGGAAACAGGTCCGGCGAAGTTTCGCCGAGAAACGCGCCGGCGAGGCGCTCAACGCGGGCTTGAATCTCGCGCCGCCGGCCCCGGTGCCGGGGGGTACGCCGTTACTCGTCGCGTCGATTGCGAAGCCGACCCAGGTCGTGCTGCGGCGGGCCGAGATCGACGACACCCCGATCCCGCTGGAGCCGTCACCCTCGGACGGTTCTTTGGGAATCTTGGATCATCACGACGATCCACTGGCCGGTCAGTAACACATTGTTTGTGACGGGAATCGTGAATAAACAACACAATGGACGGGCCCGGCACGAGCCGTGCTGATCAGAATCTAGATGCCTGCAGAAGCGCTGATCACCGAGACCGAGAACGGGCTTTATTGTCCCGTCGGTGATTTTTATATCGACGCGTGGAAGCCGGTTCCCCTGAACATCGTCACGCACGCGCATTCCGACCACGCGCGGCGCGGGTCGGCCCGGTACATTGCCGCCCGTGACGGGGCCGCCGTGCTTCGGCACAGAATGGGAACCGACGCGGTGATCGACCCCATCGAATATGGTGAATCTATCAAGCTCAATCAGGTGAAAGTATCGCTGCATCCTGCGGGGCACGTGCTGGGTTCTTCGCAGGTGCGCGTCGAACGAGGCGGTGAGGTCTGGGTCATCAGCGGCGATTACAAACGCGAGCAGGATCCGACCTGCAAGCCGTTCGAGGTGGTGCGGTGCAACACGTTCGTGACTGAATGCACGTTCGGGTTGCCGATCTTCCGCTGGTCCGACCCGGCGGGAATCGCGACCGACATCAACCTGTGGTGGGCCGGCAATCGTGAGCTCGGCCGAACCAGCCTGGTGCTCGCCTATTCGCTGGGTAAGGCGCAGCGCGTGCTGTCCGGGCTGGACGCGACTATCGGGCCGATCCTGCTGCACGGCGCGGCTCATTCGATGACCGAGGTCTATCGAGCTTCGGGGATCGAACTCCCACCGGCGGAGTTTGCCAGCGTCGAAAACGCGAAACTGCACAAAGGTAAATCGCTGGTGATCGCGCCGGCGTCGGCGATGAATTCGACCTGGGCGCGCAAGTTCTCCCCGATCTCGACCGGCGTCGCGTCGGGGTGGATGCGGGTCCGCGGCATCCGCAGAAGAAAATCAGTCGACCGCGGATTCGTGCTCTCCGACCATGTTGACTTCCCGGCTTTGCTGAAAACGATCGAGGAAACCGGCGCCGAACACGTGATCGCCACCCACGGCTACACCGACGCGCTGGTCGCGCTGATGAAAGAGCGCGGAAAACAGACGTCGGTATTTTCTACGCATTTCACCGGGGAAGAGGAAGACGCCGAGCCGACCGCCGGAGAGTCCGCGGCCGAGGTTCCAGTCGCGGGGGAGCCGGCGTGAAAGCGTTCACCGACCTTTATCTAGAGCTGGACGAGACCACTCGGACGAGTGAAAAGGTCGCGGCATTGACCCGGTATTTTCGCACCTCCGCCCCGCTCGACGCCGCCTGGGCGGTCTTCGTCATGTCGGGTCGCAAGTTCGGAAAGGCCATCTCGTCCCGGTTGCTCCGCGCGTGGGCGACCGAGGCGTCGGGCTACCCGGCCTGGCTGCTGGACCAGTGTTACCATGTCGTCGGTGATCTTTCCGAAACGCTGTCGCTGCTGCTGCCCGCCCCGCCGACAGATGCCGTCGCGCCGCCGTTGCACGAGGTGATCGAAAAGCTGGTACAGCTTTCAAAGCTGACGGCCGAAAGTCAGCGGCAGATCGTGCGGACGCTCTGGGACCAGCTCGACACCGAGCAACGATTAGTCTTTCACAAACTGCTGAGCGGGAGTTTCCGGGTCGGCGTTTCGAAGCTGCTGCTGAGCCGCGCACTGGCCGAGGCGGCGGGCGTGGAACCGGCCATCATCGCGCACCGGCTCGCGGGGCAGTGGACGGTCGACGAGTCGACGATGCCCCGGTTGCTCGGCGTACACGACCCGACCGCACCCCGGCACCCGGGCGTGCCGTACCCGTTCATGCTCGCGCACGCGCTGATGGAACCGCCGTCCACGCTCGGGGAAATCGGCGACTGGTTGATCGAGTACAAATGGGACGGCATCCGCGCGCAGCTGATCCGCCGGGCCGGGCAGACGACACTCTGGTCGCGGGGCGACGAAGCGGTCGGAAATGCGTTCCCCGAGATCGTACAGGCCGCGTCGCAATTGCCGGATGAAACCGTGCTCGACGGCGAAATTCTCGGGTGGAACCCCGAGACCGACCGCCCGCTGGCGTTCACTCGATTACAGCGGCGGCTGAATCGGCAGCACGTCGAGATGACGTTCTGGCCCGAGACGCCGGTGGTGTTCATCGCGTTCGACGCGCTCGAGGCGGCCGGGCGAGACATTCGTTCGCAACCCCTTCAGCAGCGACACGAAGCACTAAAAGCGGTGTGCGCCGAGGTCGGCAAGACTGCGGTAATTCGAGCATCGTCGCCGGTGACGGCAAACAGCTGGGACGAAATCGAGCTGCTGGTGCGTGATTCGCGCGAACGCGGCGTCGAGGGTGTCATGCTGAAGCGGAAGGACGCCGCGTATCACCCGGGCCGCCCCACCGGGTTGTGGTGGAAGCTCAAGGTCGAACCGTTCACGATGGACGCGGTGCTGATTTCGGCCGAGCCGGGCCACGGCCGGCGTGCCGGGTTGTTGACCGACTACACGTTCGGCGTCTGGGACGGCGACGAGCTGGTGCCGATCGCCAAGGCGTATTCCGGGCTGACCGACGTGGAAATCGGTGACGTCGACCGGTTCATCCGAAAGCACACGACCGCGCGCCGCGGGCCGGTGCATCTTGTCGAACCATTGATGGTGTTCGAGATCGGATTCGAAGCGATTCAGGCGTCGCCGAGGCACAAAGCGGGGGTCGCGGTGCGGTTCCCGAGGATGCTCCGGCAGCGGACGGACAAGACGCCGCGCGACGCGGATCAGCTTCAAACGATGCAGGCATTGCTGGCCCGGGCCGAGGCGCAGCGATGAGCCAGACCGGACTGCAACGAGTACTGCATTGGTTTAAATCGCAACAGCGCGAGCCGTTCGAGTTTCAGCTGGCGACTTGGAAAGCGTATGGAGAAGGCAAAAGCGGGATCGTGCAATCCCCGACCGGGACGGGCAAGACGCTCGCGGCCGCATTGGGCGCGTGCATCGCGAGTATGGATGCCGATGAAACCGGGAAGAAAGCGCCGCCGCTGACGATCCTGTGGATCACGCCTTTGCGGGCGCTCGCGTCTGACACGGTCGAATCGTTGGTCGGCGCGATCAACGGTCTCGGGTTGAATTGGACGGTCGAGCTGCGAACGTCGGACACGTCGGCGTCGGTCCGTCGGCGACAGAAGGCGAAGCTGCCGACGATCCTGGTCACGACGCCGGAGAGCATGTCGCTGCTGCTGTCGTACGTGGATTCGCTGGAACGGCTGCAGTCATTGCAATGCGTGGTCGTCGACGAGTGGCACGAGTTGATGGGAACCAAGCGGGGCGTGCAGGCCGAGCTGGCGCTGGCGCGGTTGCGGATGATGCAGCCGGCGCTACGGGTGTGGGGGTTGTCTGCGACGATCGCGAACCCGTTGGAATCCTTATCGACTTTGCTCGGGCCCGGTGGCGCGGCGTCGGCGACCGTCGTTCACGCGCCGGACGAAAAGGCGATCTCGGTCCGCAGCCTGTTGCCACAGAGTGTCGAGCGTTTCCCGTGGGCGGGGCATCTAGGGATCCGGATGACCGAGGCGGTGGCCGACGCGATCGAAGCGGCCAACAGCACGCTGGTGTTTACCAACACACGTTCTCAGTCCGAGCTTTGGTTTCGCGCGTTGCAGGCGGCGAGGCCGGCGTGGGTCGGGCGGATCGCGATCCACCACGGGTCGCTGGACCGAAAGGTCCGGGCGAACGTGGAGCAGTTGCTGCGTGAGGGAAAGCTGCTGGCCGTGGTCTGCACGTCGAGCCTGGATCTGGGTGTCGACTTTTGGCCAGTCGATCAGGTGATGCAGATCGGCAGCGCTAAAGGCGTCGCGCGGGCGATGCAGCGGGCCGGGCGGAGCGGGCATCAACCCGGCGCGGTGAGCCAGATCGTTTGCGTGCCGACACAGGCGTTCGAATTGATCGAGTTTTCCGCGCTTCGTTATGCGATGGTCGAACGCGCGGTCGAGGCGCGGGAGCCGGTGCTGCTGGCGCTGGACGTGCTGGCGCAGCACGTCGTGACGATCGCCGCGGGGGGCGGGTTCGACCGGGATGAACTTCTAAAAGAGGTGCGGTCGACGCATGCATTCGCGTCGATCACGGACGAGCAATGGGGATGGGTGATGGATTTCGCCGAGCGCGGCGGGCCCAGCCTGACGGCTTATCCACGATTCGCCAGGATCAGAAATGAGAACGGCCGGTGGGTCGTGGCCGACGATCAGTCGGCGCGAATGCACCGGATGGGGATCGGCACGATCACGTCCGACGGGACGGTGCTCGTCAAATACGTGACCGGAAAATTCCTGGGAACGGTCGAAGAATCGTTCGTCGGAAAACTGAAACCCGGGGACACGTTCGTGTTCGCCGGGCGAACGCTGGAATTCGTCCGGGTGTATGAAATGACGGCGCAGGTCCGGCAGAGCAAGTCAAAGAAAGGGGCGGTGCCGCGGTGGTACGGCGGGCGGCTGCCGATGTCGGCGAGCCTGGCGGCGGCCGTGCGGTTCCGGTTGGACGAGGCGGCGAACGGGCAGTTCGTCGACGTCGAGATGAACCAGGTGAAACCGATTCTCGAGCTTCAGGCGCGGTGGTCGCAAATCCCGGCGACCGCTGAAGTGGTCATCGAAAGCGTCGCGACGCGGGACGGGTACCACCATTTTATTTTCCCCTTTCAGGGACGGCTCGCTCACGAGGGGCTCGCGGCGTTGCTGACCTATCGGTTCGGAAAACTGGGTTTCAAACCGATCACGGCCACGTTCAATGATTACGGGCTTGAACTGCTGTCCCCGCAGCCGTTGGCGACGACGGCCGAGGAGTGGGTCCGCGCGCTAAGTCCGGAGAATCTGCAGATCGACGTGCTGTCCTGTCTGAACACCGGAGAACTAGCGCGGCGGCATTTCCGGGAGATCGCGCGGATCGCCGGGCTGCTGGTGCCGACCCGGCCGGGCGCGCCGCGAAGCACCCGGCAACTGCAGGCGTCCAGCGAATTGTTCTTCGATGTGTTCACCGAGTTCGACCCGGGCAATTTGCTCATGGAACAGGCCCGACGGGAAGTGCTGGACCGGCAACTCGAATTTCGCCGGCTGCTGGCGGCACTGGAAAAAATTCACCGCGAAGAGCTGGTGTTGGTCGACACGGCCAGGGTGACGCCGCTGGCGTTCCCTTTGTGGGCCGAGCGGATTCAGTCGCAGCAGTTGCGGAGCGAAAACGCGACCGAGCGGATCGAACGAATGGCGAGACAGCTGGAACGCGCGGCCGATTCGGAGGCGTTTGTTGCTTGAAGCGATACAAGGTTCCGTGCCGGTCGACCTCGGCGACGAGCGACTGATCTTATTGCCCGACCGGGCGATCTGGTGGCCGGCGCGGCGCACGCTGATTGTTTCGGACGTGCATCTCGGGAAGGGAACCGCGTTTCGGCACGCGGGGCTGCCGGTGCCTTCGGGGGGAAGTTCCAAGGACCTTGCGAGAATCAGCCTTTTACTGGGCGCAACAAACGCGTCGCGACTTGTAGTGCTCGGCGATCTGATTCATGCGCGTTCGTCGCATCAACCTTCTTTAACTGACGCGATTGCGAGTTGGCGGGCCGGGCATGCGGGCGTGGAGATGCTGCTGGTGCGTGGGAATCACGACCGAAGTGCCGGCAGGTTGCCTGCTGAATGGGAAATGCAGGAAGTCGAGGAACCGTTCGAGGACGGCGGCCTGCTGCTGTCGCACGTGCCACGGTACGGGCAGAGCAAGCCCGTGCTCGCGGGGCATTTGCACCCGGTGTGCGCGGTTCGGGATTTCGACCGGTCGACGATCCGCATTCCCTGCTTTTTCTTCTACCGCGATTGCTGCATCCTGCCGGCCTTCGGGTCTTTCACCGGCGGGTATGTCGTCGACGCCGGGGCAGGCCAGCGGTGTTTCGTGACCACCGGGAAAAATGTCGTGCGGTGTGGCGGAGCGGTATGATCAACCGTGATGAGCGACGGTCCGCTGATCATTGAGTATCAATCCACATCGGGCGCGGCGGAAAGCGTTGCACGACGCCGGGGGGCTTGGCGAATGGCGCGAATCGCGTTGATGCCGATTGCGCTGCTTGCCGCGTCGGCGTGGATGCCGGGGTGCAGTTGGGACGGATATCACGCGGGAAATATCTCGACTTGGGACGTCGTTAAAAATCTCGTCATCTATCTCGAAGAGCTAGCACCGGCCACGCCGCTGATGGTCGCTTTTTATGTCGGCTTGGCCGTCGTGTGTCTAGGCCCACTGCTTGCCTATCGGCGGGTGATTCGGGGGGAGCGGTGGGTCTGGAGACTGATCGATTTCAGCTTGTTCAGTTCGTGGGCGGTGATCGTCGTGTTGCAGTGGCAACTGCAATGTCACTTTCGTTACGGCTTCTACCTGCTTGCCGCGAGCTTTTCTCTGCAATGGGCGGTGCTGAAAGCCGCGGGCCGGGTGGGACGCCGGATACGATCTGTTGCTTGAACTCGCCTTTGAAGCGGACTAGGGTGCGGGGATAAGGAGATTCGCATGTTCCCGCTCGCCGACCGTATTTCACTGGTGTCTGATTCGATCACGCTTGCCGTTACCGCCAAGGCGAATGCCTTGAAAAAGGCGGGGGTGGACGTCGTCGGTTTCGGCGCGGGCGAGCCGGACTTTGATACCCCGGGGTTCATCAAAGAAGCGGCGAAAGCCGCGCTGGACAAGGGGCAGACGAAATACACACCGACGCCGTGTTTCCCGGAGCTGAAGCAGGCAATCGCGGCGAAGTTCAACAACGAAAACGGCTTGCCTTATAAGGCCGATCAGATCACGGTCGGGGCCGGCGGGAAGCATTGCCTGTATATGGCTTTCATGGCCGTGCTGAACCCGGGCGACGAGGTGATTATTCCGTCGCCTTATTGGGTGAGCTATCCCGAGCAGGTGAAACTGGCCGGCGGGGTAAACATGATCCTTCGGGGAGAGGAATCGAACAGCTTTAAGATTACGCCGGCGCAGTTGGAATCGGCGATCACGCCCAAGACCAAGGTGCTGGTGCTGAACAGCCCGAGTAACCCCGGCGGGCACGCGTATACGCCCGAGGAGCTGAAGGCGCTTGCCGAAGTGGTTGCGAAGCGCTCGAACGTGATCGTCTTCAGCGACGAGATATACGAGAAGCTGTTGTACGACGGGTTAAAGTTCGTCAGCTTCGCGACGCTGCACCCGTCGTTGCTCGATCGAACGCTGACGTTCAACTGCCACAGCAAAAGTTTCGCGATGACCGGCTGGCGCGTCGGGTATGTCGGCGGGCCGAAAGTGATCATCGACGCGATGAACAAATTGCAGAGCCAGATGACGAGCCACATCACCAGCTTCACGCAGATGCCGGCGGCGCTGGCGCTAGCCGACCCGCGGGGGAACGAAAGCGTCGAGACGATGCGGCAGCAATTCCAGAAGCGCGCCCATCACATGCACGCAAGGCTATCAGCGCTCCCGAAGGTCCACTGTGTCAAACCTGCGGGGGCGTTTTACTGTTTTCCCAACATCAGTGCTTATCTCGGAAAGACGGCGGGCGGGGTCAAACTGACCGACGCGGTGACGTTCGCGGCGGCGTTGCTGGAACAGTCGCACGTGGCAGTGGTGCCGGGCAACGACAGCGGGTTCGACACGCACGTGCGCCTGAGTTTCGCGACGAGCATGGAGCAGATCGACAAGGGGATCGACCGCATCGCAGATTTCTTAAAGAAAATCGAATAGCAGTTTGCAACGGAAACGCGGTTCTATCTTCGGCGCGCGTTGACTATGCTCCGGGCATGGCTGACATCCTGATTCCCGATGAATTGGCGAAAGAGATCCTCGCGTCGGACCTCGCGTCCGAGGTGAAGGCCGAGTTCGAGGGCCGGCTCGCGTCGGGGTTCACCGTCCCCGATGCCACACGTCATGTGTTCACCCGGTTCCGCGGGGCATTGTCCAGTTCGCAGGACGGGCCGGTGGTTTTGCTCGCGCTGGCGATGCTGCAGCTGCGTGAGGGCCATCTGCAGGAAGTGATCCGAGATGCCGGGCTGGATCTGATTCAGACCGGTGAGGCGATGACGGCGTATCGAACCGAAGATAGTGCCACGCGAAAAGCGCGCAAGCAGATGCTCGAACAATTCGCGGCCGTGCTGACCGAAGTCAAGGTGCAGCCCGAAGTAGTCGACTGAGACTGCCGTGCCGGGTTCTCACGTCACAACGAATCTGCTCAACAGACCGCGGTCGCTGTGTGTAAGGTTGATCATGACACACCGTCGGGTCGTCGGCATTCCATTAGCAGCCGTGTTGGCTTTCTGTTTTGCAGCAGCGCCCGCGACGCAGCCGTTTCGGCCGGACGTGATCCGTCACGGCAATGCGACGATGAAACTAATTCAGGACCGCTTTTACCAGCCGAAGAGGCACGCATATCTGCAGGAAATTCGAAGCCCCGACGGAAAGCCTTCGAACGGCACCGCGGACGCGTGGACGTTGGGCATTCAGTTGACGGCGATCACTGCCGCGACGCGGGTGGACCGGTCACAATATCTATCGGGGTTGCGACGGTTCGTCGACGAGCTCGATGCATATTGGATCACGCTCAACGGCATCGGCGGGTATAACTCGACCATCCATCCGCGGTCGCCCGACCGATATTACGACGACAACGCCTGGTTCGTGCTGGGGCTCGTCGAGGCGTACGAGCTCACGCACGACCCGGAAGATCTGGAGCGCGCTAAGGCGACGCTCCGGTACGTGTTGTCGGGTGAGGATACGACGCTAGGCGGCGGGCTGTGGTGGCAGGAAAACAAGAAACAATCGAAAAATACCTGCGGTAACGCGCCCGGCATCTGCGGGGCGGTTCGCGTGTTTAAATACAGCAAAGACCCTGCAGTTTTGAAAACGGCCGTCCGGCTTTACGACTGGACGCAGAAAAATCTTCAGGACACGGATGGACTTTATTTCGACAACATCAACACCGAGCGGAAAATCGGCCGGGCGAAGTTCACGTACAACAGCGCGCTGATGATGAGGGCGGCGTGCCTTTTGTACGATCAGACGCGGGACGCCAAATATCTGAAGGAAGCCGAGCGCGTCGCCGCCGCCGCGGACGCGAAGTGGGTCCGATCTGATACGGGCGTGATCGCCGGGCCGGCGTATTTCGCGCACCTGCTGGCGGAAGCGTTTCTGGAAGTTTCCGACCGCGATCATGACCCGAGGTGGCGGAAGCTCGATCATGCCGCCGTCGCATACATCTGGGATCACAACCGCGATACGGACGGCCTTTTCCCGGAACGTTGGAGCGACACCAAGCCGCTTACGACGAGTAAGGCCCGGTTGATTAATCAGGCGAGTGCGGCCCGCGCGTTTTTTCGCGCCGCCTGGCCGGAGAACTGAATCGCCGGCGTGCACCCGCCCCGACCATATCGTTTGAAGCTTGTTTCTTCGCTGGCGTCGGGCCGGTCGTCGTGTTACCAACTCGACCATGGCTAAACCGACCGCGCTTCCGCACCGCAGTAAAGTAAAACTACAAGACCAATGGGACTTGTCGTCGCTGTTCAAAACCGAGTCGGAATGGGAACCGGCGTTTGCGACCTGGCAAAAACAGATCGCCGATTTTGATCAGTACAAAGGCAAGCTCGGCGTCAGTGCCGAGCTCCTCTCGGCGTGTCTGAAATTCGACGCCGCGTTCGATCGGGCGGCGGAACGACTCGGGAATTATGCGTTCCTGAAAGCCACCGAAGATCAGGGGAACAGTGATTACCAGCGCATGAAGGGCCGGTACCAGGCCGCCGCGACCAACGCCGCCGAGGCGGCAAGTTTTATTCGTCCTGAAATCATGGCGATCCCGGCCAAGAAAATGGCCGAGTTTCTTAAGGACAAGTCGCTGGCCGGCTGGACCCTGGCGCTGAACCGCGTCCTGCGATACCGCCCGCACACGCTGGGCAAAAAGGAAGAGCAGTTGCTCGCGATGCAGGGACAGATGTCCGGCGCCGCGGGCAGCATTTTCCGCCAGTTGACCGACGCGGATTTGAAGTGGCCGCTGGTAAAAAATGAACGAGGCGAGAAGGTCGAACTCGGCCATTCGTCGTTCAGTGCGTTTCTGCATTCACCGAAGCGGAGCGTGCGGAAGGAAGCATTTCATTCGTATTACACCCAGTTCGAGGCGCACCGGAACAGTCTGGCGGCGGCGTTGAACGGCAGCGTGCAGCGGGACGTTTATTATGCCAAAGCGCGGGGTTACCCGAGCGCTCTCGAGTCATCGCTGTTTCACGACAACGTGCCCCCGCGGGTGTACGACAGCCTGATCGAATCGGTGCACGCGAATCTGCCGTCGGTGCACCGGTATTACGACTTGCGGCGTAGGGCGATGAAGTTGAAAGACGGCATCCATCACTACGACACGTACGTGCCGATCTTGTCGGATCTGGACAAGCGACACACCTGGGACCAGGCGGTGAAGGTCGTCGTGAAGTCGCTCGCGCCGCTGGGGACCCAATACACCACCGAGCTGCAACGCGGCCTGACGACCGCGCGGTGGTGCGACCGGTATCCGAACAAGGGCAAGCAGAGCGGGGCGTTCAGCAGCGGGTCGTTCGATTCCGAGCCCTTCATCCTGATGAATTATCAGCCGGACGTGCTGGACCACGTGTTCACGCTGACGCACGAGGCCGGGCACTCGATGCACAGCTATTACTCGGCCAAGAGCCAGCCGTACCAGTATTACAACTACACGATCTTCGTCGCCGAGGTGGCCAGCACGTTCAACGAACAGCTGCTCGCCAAGCACATGATGAAGACCGCCAGGGACGACCGCGAGCGGGCGTACCTGATCAACCGGCAGATCGACGGCATCCGGGGGACGATCATTCGTCAGACGATGTTCGCCGAGTTCGAGAAGGTCAGCCACGCGCTGGTCGAAGCGGGCGAGCCGTTGACCGTCGACACGCTCCGCACCGAATACCGCAGGCTGCTCGAGGCGTACTTCGGGCCCGGGTTCGTGATCGACAAAGAACTCGAGCTGGAATGCCTTCGCATTCCGCATTTTTACAACGCGTTCTATGTCTACAAATATGCGACGGGCCTGAGCGCCGCGATCGCCCTCAGCGAGCGGGTGACGACCGGTGGCAAGGCCGAGCTGGACGCTTATCTGGGTTTCTTAAAAGGCGGCGGCAGCAAGTGGCCGCTCGACCTGCTCCGCGACGCCGGGGTGGACATGGAGACCCCCGAACCGGTGAACGCGGCGTTGAGATATTTCGGGAAGCTCGTCGATGAGTTGGACAGGCTGTTGACGTAGAGAATTGAGCTAGCCGAAATGTCCCGGCAGCTTGCCAACCGGGTCCGGCACCGAGACAATTCTTCTTGACACATGTCAAATTGTTATATAATAAAAAGATGCTGCATGATTTTCGATGGATCTAATGGAACATCGAAAAAGTGCAAATGCATGGCTGCACGATTGTGGAAGTTGAGAAGGTGGTGAATCATCCGCCACGTGGATTTCCGATTCGTGACGGGACAAAGCGACTGGTTCAGGGCCGTGGACAGGGTGATCGATTTGTCCAGGTGGTCTACACAATCGATGCGGATGGAGCAATTTTTGTGATTCACGCGATGCCGCTGACCACGCGCCGCCGGCGCGGTGGCCGTTGAATGGAGACTGATATGGCAAAGAAGAAAAAGATCACCGAGTACGAACGCTTTATTGCATTGACCGACGCCGAAAAGGACGCGGAAGTTGCTATTTACGACAAGTTTCCCCACGGATTCCCGTTCGGCAAACCTTTGCGGAAGTCGGACAAGGCGCTTGATCGCCTCGCCCGCGCCCGCGCTCGAGCCGTCGCCGCCGGCAAGGTTCCGCCGGCCGACAGAGTTCCCGCCGCGGGCCCCAGCAGCATCGGTCCCGGTCGACCGATGGTCGGCAAAGGCGCGAAGATCGTACCGGTCAGCATCGAGCGCGGCCTGCTCAAAAAAGCCGACTCATACGCCAGGCGTCACAAGCTAAAACGATCGCAGATGGTCGCCAAAGGCCTTCGTCTCGTGATGGCTAAAGCAGGTTGATACGTCAGATTGTTCGCTGTTGACTCCGATACGAGTCCGGTCGACTGTCATCGGGTCCCAAATTTGTGGCCCTGATCCATAGCTGCCGAGCCGACCATCTCAATATTACATAGACCGCGAACAACAAAAAAACGATCAGCCAGATCGCACTTGGCACCGTGGGGCTGCCGGCCATGACGGCGGTGACCTGCACAAGGAGCAGCACCAATGTTGAGAACTGCTCAATCGCCAAACGGCCATTCGCCAGCCATGAGAACCGTCGCGGGTCAGCCCCTGCCGCAAGTTGCGGTTTCTTAGACTGCGTCATAAATAATCGCAAAATCACGGTCATAAACGGCAGAAAAAAAAGTTCGAGTTCGTTCTGCCGCGTATGCAGCAATTCGATTAATGCCACGCCCAGCAGGGGTACAAAAAAGATTTCGAAAATGCCAGGCGGAGTTTGCTGATGCATAAGTTGGCCTCAGTAAGGGCGTAACTCGTATTGTCGGCAAATTCCTGGTTAGCCGCGACCCGTGTAGTGCTGACAATGCATTGCATCCGCTCCCTGATGGTTTCGTTCTTTCACATTTGTATTGTAATCTGACCGTCCTAAAATGCCCGACGCTTCCGCTCTATCCGAATCCGCTGTTTGAATCCAGCTGCAGTTTGAGGCAGGGACGTGGGTCTGAAATCCTATCACGGGAATAGCGTCGGCCGCGAGGCGATCTGACTAAGAACGTACTGTTGTTCTTCGGGTGTTAAAGACGGTTCCAGCGTCTGGTTGTAATTCAGCGTCGTTCCGTATCGTCCGTCGGCGTAAATCGTTTCGAGCATCGGCTGGAGCGGGAGCATTACTTTCGGGTCCTGCAGCCGCAGTGGAATTTGGACATCGGGCAATCGGTCCTGCAGGTGAATGGGGTACAGATAGGCCGTTATCGGCAGGCCGGCGGTGCGGACGGTGGCCCGATACAGCGACATCATCCCGCGCGAACAGACGTGCGGCCGAAACAATGCCTGCCAGTTGCCCGCCCGGACGAGATCGATCTCGACTACGTGCACGCCCGCGGCGAGCAAGTCGCTTCGCTTAGTGAGATAAGCGTCGAGGCCCGGCCCTCGTTTATTCGACGGGCTGATAAATTCGACCACGGTGATGAGCTGCCCGTCGTCGTTGACAATTCGGATGAACCGTTCGATCACTGGCTGCACGTCCACGACGAGCCTATAAGGTGCGTCGATCACTACCGCTCCGCCGGGTTCTTTACTCCACGGACCGCTGGACGGCTTAAAGACAGACACGTCGGGCCCTGCCCGCAACTCGCGGTCGTCGTCGGCGTCAATTGCAACACGTTCCTCCATTCGGGCGACCAATCCAGTGGGCAGAAAGCGATTCAATAATCGCCTGGTCTCGGCGATAAGAGCGCCGTGGACGTCGAGCCAATGCGGTTCGAGAAATGGGTCCATTCCGGGGAACGGGCTTTTCATCGTTGCCAGTATAACACAGGACTCGTGTTTCTTTGCCGAAAACACGGGTCTGATTGTATTATGACGGGTCGCTTTATACCCTCACCGCCGCTTATGCCCGATCCCGCTCCGACGCCCGAAACTTCCGCGCTTCCGTCGAACCTGTCGCCGGCGATGCGGCAATACCGGCAGTTCAAATCTCAGCATCCGGGGTACTGTCTGTTCTTTCGAATGGGCGATTTCTACGAGATGTTCTGGGAAGACGCACAACTGGCCGCGCGGGTGCTGGGCGTCGCGCTGACGAGCCGGAACAAGGGTTCACCGGACGAGATCCCGATGGCCGGCGTACCTTTTCATTCGGTCGAGAATTACCTGCGGAAGATGATCGCCGCGGGGCACAAGGTCGCGATCTGCGAACAGACCGAAGACGCCGCGCTGGCCAAGGGATTGGTCAAGCGCGAAGTCGTCCGGTTGATGACCCCGGGCACGTTGACCGACGACACGCTGCTGGACGGGAAGGCGGACAATTTTCTGGCCGCCGTCGCTTTTTCGGTGACCAAGACGGACGGTTACCGCGCGGGGCTTACGTGGGTGGACCTGTCGACCGGCGCGTGCGTCGGGATGGCCGGGACCGAAGCGCAGGTGCTCGACGAGATCGCCCGGCTTCGCCCGGCGGAAATTCTTGTCCCCGAGCACGCGTCGGGGCAACCGCACGAGATCGGTCGGCGGATCGAGGCCGCGGGCACCAAGGCGATCACCACCCGGCCGGGCTGGCAGTTCACGCCCCACCACGCCCGCGAGCAAATCCAGCGGCAATGGAGCGTGAAGACCGCCGGCGGGTTCGGGTTTACCGACGACGACCCGGCCATCCTCGCGACGGCGGGGTTACTGAGCTACCTCGAAGAAACGCAGAAGACCGGCGTCGGGCACGTACGCCCGCCGCGGAAGCACGTGGTTGCGAACCATCTGTCGATCGACCCGGCGAGTTGGCGGAGCCTGGAGATCGACCGCACCATGCGGGCCGGCGAGACGGCGGGGTCGCTGCTGTCGGCGATCGACCGTACGCGAACCCCCATGGGTGCCCGGCTGCTGCGGCAATGGCTGCGCTACCCACTGCGTGATCTGGAACACATCACCGCCCGGCAGACCGCGATCGCAGCGCTGCTGGATTCGACGGCCGTTCTCAAAGAAATTGTCGACCACCTCGACGACGTCTGCGACGTGGAGCGAATCGTCGGACGCGTTGCCGTTGGCCGGGTGGGTCCGAGAGACTTGTCGGCGCTGTCCCGGTGTGCCTCGGCGTTGCCGGGCTTTCTTGACCGGTTGGGCAAGCTACCTAAGTCGAAGGAAGTGGCGCCGGAACTGGTGGCAATGCTGCCGTTCTGTGCCGAGCAGGCCAAGTTTCTAACCGCGGCGATCCGCCCCGACCCGGCCCCGCACCTGCGCGAGGGGGGTGTGATTGCCAAAGGGTTCGACCCCGAGTTGGACCGGCTCAGTGAGCTCGCGACCAACAGCCAGCAGTGGTTAGCAAACTACCAGGCAAAGCTGGCCGGTGAGACCGGGATCACGTCGCTCAAGATCGGGTACAACAAAGTATTCGGCTATTACATCGAGGTGACCAACTCGCACCGCGAGAAAGCATCCCCGGCTTGGACGCGCAAGCAGACGACTACAAATTCCGAGCGGTACATCACGGTCGAACTGAAGGATTTTGAAAGCGAAGCGATTGGCGCACGTGATAAATCGATCGCGTTGGAGCAGCAGTTGTTCGAACAGATCCGGCAAAGTCTGCTACCGAACGTCGCGGCGTATCAGGAACTGGCGTACGCGGTCGCGCGGGTGGACGTTCTGTCTTCACTGGCGTCGCTGGCGCACGAGCGGCGGTACTGCCGACCCGTGATGAACGAGGATCGGGGACTCACCATCATCGACGGCAGGCACCCGGTGCTCGACCAGCAGTTGGGCAGCGAATTCGTCGCCAACGACGTGAGTTTCGACGAACAGGATTCGCTGCAGCTGATTACTGGTCCAAATATGGCCGGTAAAAGTACGTTCATTCGGCAGGTGGCGCTGATCACGCTGCTGGCGCAGGTGGGCAGTTATGTCCCGGCCAAGTCTGCAACTATTGGCCTTTGCGATCGGTTGTTCACCCGCATCGGCGCGAGCGACGAACTGCACGGCGGGCAAAGCACGTTCATGGTCGAGATGACCGAGACGGCTAATATTCTCAATAACGCCAGCGACCGAAGCCTGGTCGTGCTCGATGAGATCGGCCGTGGCACCAGCACGCTGGACGGGCTCAGTCTCGCCTGGGCGATCTCCGAGCACATCGCCGGCACGGTGCGATGCCGGACGTTGTTCGCCACCCATTACCACGAGTTGACCGACCTGGCGGATCGTTACACGGGCGTGAAGAATCTGAACGTCAGCGTCCGCGAGTGGGAAGACCAGGTGATCTTTCTGCACCGAATTGTCGAGGGCGGCACCGACCGGTCTTACGGCATTCACGTCGCCCGGCTGGCGGGTGTGCCGAAAGAGGTGCTCGATCGCGCGCGGCAGTTGCTGGGTGAGCTGACGGTGCAGCACATCGCCCGCCCGAAGATCAGCCGTCGCGGCCCCAAGGCGGAAAAGGATCCGGCGCAGCTGTCGCTATTCGTCGACCCGGCAATCGAACTGATGAAAGCGCTCGGGTCGACCCAGATCGACGGGTTAAGTCCGATGCAGGCGTTCGAACTGCTGCGGGCTTGGAAAGAGAAATACGGCAAGTAACGGTCAGCCGCCGGCAGGATGCGCGAGCTTCAACCGTTCGAGATACGACACGATCGTCTTACTCATCACGTCGCATTCCAGGTTAAACATCCAGCCCGGTTTCTTCTGTTCCAGCGTGGTGAGCTTCAGCGTCGTCGGAATGAGCGCGACTTGGAACCATGCCGGGTCCAACGCGGCAATCGTCAGGCTGACGCCGTCGATGGTGACCGAGCCTTTGGGGACGAGATATTTCGCCAGCTCGCGGGGCGTTTCGATCGTAAGCCGCCATTCGTCAGCGGTGGAGGAGACGTCGGCCAGGCGCGCGGTGCCGTCGACGTGGCCCTGCACGAAATGCCCGTCGAGTCGGTCACCGACCCGTAGGGACCGCTCGGCATTCACGGCGTCGCCGGGCTGCAGCAACCCGAGATTGGTCTTGGCCAGCGATTCCGAAATCACGTCGAACGCGAGTTGGCCCGGGCCGAGTTCCGCCACCGTCAGACAGCAGCCGTTGATGGCAATGCTTTCCCCGTGCTTTACGTCGGTCCAGTCGGCGGCGAGGGTCAGTCGACGAAAATGCGGGCCGTCGGCAACGGCCTGAATTCGTAACGTGCGTTCGATGATTCCGGTAAACATGTCGGTCGATCATATACGGCATCGATCCGCCGATTGCAGACCTACGCGAGTTTTACCACGTTTCCGTTTCTCGCCGACTCGTACATAGCCAGGATGAGCCGTACTGGTGCCGCGGCGGCGGCGGCATCGATCAGGGGCGATCGTCCCATGCGGAGGGCATCGACGAAATCCTCGATCTGCGCGCGGTGGGCGTCACCCCAGACGGCACCTTCCGGGGCAGATCGCGCGCGACCGGCCGGATCATGGGCAACGCTTGCCGTCCCGCCGCTGGCAACTTTTATGGCATGAAGGGCGGGCGTCGTGCCCGTCTGCGAATCGCCCGTCTTTAACTTCACCGACTTGAGCACGTCGCCTTCGATGACGGCCGATCCTTCGGTGCCGAAGATGTCGATCCGGGCGGGCAGCCCGTCGTAAGCGGCGGTGGTCGCGACGAACGTGCCGAGCGCGCCGTTCTTAAACGTTATCGCGGCGACGGCGACGTCTTCCACTTCCATGCGGTCGTGACCGGCGGTCTTCGTCTGCGCGTAAACAGTTGCCACGTCACCGACGAGCCACTGCAAAAGATCGACGGTGTGAATGCCTTGGTTCATGACCGCCCCGCCGCCGTCGAGCGCCCGGGTGCCGCGCCAGTCGCCGCTGTCGTAATAGTTCTGGGTGCGCCACCATTTCACGTCCGCGGTGGCGAGAATAATTCTGCCGAGCGTTCCGGCATCGATTAGCTGCTTTACTTGCTGGCTCGCGGCGTCGAACCGGTGCTGGCTGATGACCGTCAACAGCTTCCCGGTCTGGTGGTGGGCGGCGATCATCCGGTCGCAGGCGGCGGCGGTGATCTCCATCGGCTTTTCGACGATGACGTGTTTGCCGGCCCGCATTGCCGCGACCACAGCATCGCCGTGCATGCCGCTGGGCGTGCAAAGACAGACGACGTCGATCTTTGGATCGGCGATTAATTCGGCTTGGTCGGCATAGATTTTCTGGATCGAAAACTGATCCGCGATCGCCTTCGCGCGGTCGGGCAGGAGGTCGGCGACGGCGACCGGTGTCGCGCCGGTGAGCTGCCGGATCGCGGCAACGTGTGTGGGACCGATCGCGCCGCAGCCCACGATGCCGAAGCGGATGTCGCGGCCGTTGAAAGGGTCTGTCGGCACGGGCGGAACTCCTCAGGCGGCGGCGTCGGTGCCGAACTCCACGCCGCGGCGTTCGCGGCTGGACGCGATCACGATCGCCGCCGCGACGAAGACGATCAGGGCGGTGAGCGCCATTGCGTTAACCAGTGACATGCGTGCTTTCAAAGCCGATTGCAGCAACCCGATACTGCCCGCCAGCGCGACGGCGCACTGGTAGGCGAAGCCGGGAAGAAATCCCCGCACGGAATCCGGGGAAAGCTCGGTGATGTGTGCGGGGATGACGCCCCACGCGCCCTGGACGAAAAATTGAATCAAAAACCCGCCGGTCGCGAGCAGGATGGTGGTGGACGCGTAAGCCCAGAGGGGGATAACGCAGATCGCGAGGACGAACGACCCGACCATCGCCCATCGCCGGCCGATGCGGTCCGACAGCATGCCGACCACGACCCCGCCGAAGATAGCGCCGATCGAGGAGATCGCGTTGATCACTGCCGCCTTTTTCGCCGTGAAATGAAACTGATCTTTGAGCAGCGTCGGGAACATGTCCTGCGTGCCGTGCGAGGCGAGATTCATCATGAACATCAACAGGAGAATGACTAGGAACGTCCGCCAGTGTGAAAAAATGGCTACTCCCAGTGATCCCCAATCTTCTTTCTTGGTTTTCTCCCAGACTTCGGATTCTTTGACGTTCGAACGGACGAACAGCGCCAGGAGCGCGGGCGCCCCGCCGAGCAGGAACAACGGCCGCCAGCCGAAATGCGGGAAGATCAGAAAGTACGCCGCCGACGCCAGCAGATTGCCCGTCGCGTAACCCTCCTGCAGAAGGCCCGAAAGGAGCCCGCGGAAGCGCGGCGACACCTTCTCCATGGCCAGCGAAGCGCCGACCCCCCATTCACCACCCATGCCGATTCCGAACAGCATTCGGCAGATCAGGAACGTCGTGAAGTTGGGCGCGAACCCGCTGAGGATGGAAAGGGTCGAATAGAAAACCAGGTTGATCATGAGGGGCCGTCGGCGGCCGTAGCGGTCGGCGAGCAAACCGAAGATCAGCGCGCCCAGTGGCCGCATCGCCAACGTCAAAGTCGTACACAGCGCGATGCGTGTGTCACTGACCTTGAACTCAGCGGCGATGTCCTTCAGACAGAGGACGACGAGGAAGAAATCGAACGCGTCGAGTGTCCAGCCGAGGAATCCTGCGAAGACGGCAGCGCCTCCACCGTCTGGCTTCGGGAGCGGCGTGTAGTCGAGCATCGATGAGTCGGACATGGCCCTCGCGGTTGAAAAAGGATCGCCGGGCGAGTTTCGCTCGGGAGTCGAAGGATATCCAGAGATGGCGCGGAAAAAGTTCGGCGTCGGCGTTCACCCGGTGTGTGGCCCGGTCAACTTATTACTTCAGATTTCGAAGTTCACCGCTGAGTTGCAGTTCGACCATTTGAATCAGTTGGTCGGGGTCGATCGGTTTGAGCAACAACGGCGGGAGCGTTTGCTCGCGGAGACGATGCATGCCGCGTTCAATGTCGTCCAGCGGCATTCCCGAGAGCAGGATTACGGGCAACGCACGGCGGTGTGCCTGCAGGTAGGTCAACACTTCGAACCCGTCGCCGTGGGGCATGCCCAGGTCCAAGAGCAGGAGGTCGACGGCCGATTGTTTTAAGTGTTCGACTGCGGCGCGTCCGTCGGGGGCTTCGGAAACCCTATAGCCGTTTTGTCGGAGAAATGCCGACAGTGCCGATCTCTGTAAAGGTGAGTCGTCTACAACGAGAAGCTCCGGCAACTGAGTCTGGGATTCCGCAAACATAGCGGATTCGGCCTGCATTTATGGAGTATTACCGTAATTGCCTATTATGCCAACGCAAAATCCGGGGAGGCCCGGAAAATTTACTAAATCACCTACGTGCACCCAGACCCTTTGCCCAAGGCCATTCCTGGCCCCTGTTTAGTGACTGTTACAGTCGAACGGGTCGCGAACTCGATTCCCATGATTGCGTTCGCGGCTGCCCCGGCGTATCTCTCTGAAAATTAGGAGACGTTCTGATGCCCACTTCGACCCCCTGCGGAATTGTGATCTTCGGTGCCAGCGGTGACCTGGCCAAGCGGAAGCTGATCCCGGCTTTGTACGAGCTGGCGCTGCAGAAGCTGCTGGACGAGAAAGCATACGTGATCGGGTATTCGCGGTCGGAGATGACCGACGAACAATTCCGGGTCGAAGCCAAGGATGCGGTGACCAAATACGCCCGGACCAAGCCGCTGGACGAAGACGTGTGGAAGCAGCTGGAGCCCCGGCTCTTCTATCATGCCGGCGATTACGGCTCGGACGAGGGGCACGAGAAGCTCGCCGGGCGGATGGCCGAGCTGGATAAGCAGTTCGGCACCACGCCGAACCGGTTGTTCTACATCTCGACCCCCCCGGCGACGTTCGAACCGATCATCGGGTGCCTGGGCAAGCGACAGGCGGCTAAGGCGAACGGGTCTGGTTGGCAGCGGATCATCATCGAGAAGCCGTTCGGCCGGGACCTTGCCTCGGCAAAGTCCTTGAACGCGCTGCTGCACAAAAATTTCAGCGAAGACCAGGTGTTCCGGATCGACCACTACCTGGGCAAAGAAACGGTCCAGAACCTGATGGTGATGCGGTTCGCCAACGCGATCTTCGAACCGATCTGGAATTACAAATACATCGACCACGTGCAGATCACTGTCGGTGAGACGCTGGGCGTTGAAAAGCGCGGCGGGTATTACGACAAGAGCGGCGCGCTCCGCGACATGGTTCAGAATCACTTGTTTCAACTGATGGCGCTGGTCGGGATGGAACCGCCGGCGGCGCTGGACGCGATCAGCATCCGCGACGAAAAAGTAAAGGTCTACAAGAGCGTTCGGCCGTTCGATAAAGCGCACCTGGACAACTTCGTCGTCCGCGGGCAGTACACCGCCGGGGAGGCGAACAAAACATCCACTCCGGGTTATCTGAAAGAGAAAGACGTGCCGGCGGATTCGACGACCGAGACGTTCGTCGCGCTGAAAGTGTTCATCGACAACTGGCGGTGGAGCGGGACGCCGTTCTATCTGAGAACCGGCAAATACATGCCCGAAAAGCTCAGCGAGGTGGTCGTCCGGTTTCGGAGCCCGCCGCTGGCGCTGTTTCAGAAGCAATGCGAATCACCGGTCTACCCGAACGACTTGATTATCCGCGTGCAACCCGAGGAAGGGATCAGCTGGCGGTTCAACGGCAAAGTGCCCGGCGGTTCGATGACCATCAAGCCGGTCACGATGGAGATGGACTACAAAACGACCTTCAACGTCGAGCCGCCCGAGGCTTACGAACGCCTGATCTTCGACGCCATCGGCGGGGACCAGACGCTGTTCATCCGCGGCGACGAGACCGAAGCCGCGTGGGCGGTGGTCGACCCGATCGTGCACGGCTGGGAGAGCAGCAAGACCAAACCGGCCGAGTACGCGCCCGGCACCTGGGGCCCGCAGAAAGCCATTGATCTCATCGAACTGGACGGACGACGCTGGCTACACAGCGGCGACGAATCGGAACCCGTGGTGGCTTGCTCGTTGTAGGGGATTTTGAGTTCACTTGAATCAACGAAAAGTGACTGCAGCAAAGAAAGACGCCGGTCCTCAGGAAACCCGAAGGGCCGGATTCCTTGACGTCCGACCCAGACCTTCGGATTACCTCAGGACCGCCGTCCGCTGTAGCTCAGCCGGCCTTGGCGAGCAGCGCCCGGTACTGTTCTTTCAATGGGATGTCGTTCGAGCCCAGTCGAACCAGAACGTGGGTCGAGGCGGACGTTTTGTTCTCGCTGAACGCCGCCGCGCGACGGAGGCGTCTTTTCGCGCCGACGACGCCGATCGTGTACTCGGCGGTGAACACGTAATAGTGAGCTGCCTCGTCGGAACGATAAAGCAGGTCGAGGACGCGGACGGCGGCGGCGCCGGGGATCGGGAACGCCGCCGCGACCCGGGGCGTCAGCCGGAGCGAGTCGCGGGGGCTGTAGTGCATCTTAAATTCGAGCGCCAGGTTTCTGTATTCTGCGTGCCGCCGGCGACGTCCCAGCCAGTCAATACAAACGGCACCGGCCGTAATCACCACCAGCACGAGCAACAGGTCGATGGGGGGAATCACAGGAAAAAATGAGAGCGGCGTGCGGTTACTCCCCGCGGGGCAAGGACAACAACGGGCTGCGTGCCCGGACGCGATCAACCTTCAGGCAAGTTTCAAGGTTGCTTCGACGGTTTCGTGGCCGGCTTCGTCGCCGGGGATGCTACGCCGGACGCCGCGACGTCCAGCCCGTAGTCCGGCTTCAAGACCTTCAGGGAATTTTTCAGCCAGTCACTGACCGTCATGTAAGCCGGGTCGTCGGCACTCTTAAACCGCGGACGCCAGCCGGCGACTTTCGGATGTGCCGGCACCCCGACCGACGCGGGCAGACCGAACTGCAGCACCAGTGACCGCTCGGGCACGTCGCGGTCCATGGCCAGGTATTTGATCTTGTTAATGGACGTCTCATACGTCTGCAGGATGTAGAAATTCGTGTAAAGCGTGTTGACCGAGTCGCCGGTGTAAAGCGAAAAACTTCCGGCCTTGTTTCCCGAGTGACAATTGACGCAGGCGTTGGAAATGATCGGGTAAACCTTCTGCTTGAACTCCAGCAGCCCGATCGGATCGGTCATCACGTGCACGTCTTTTGCCAGGGTTTTGTCGCCGTCGCTGAGGATCTGCATCGCCTGTTCGAGCGGCGGTAGCGCGTTGAATTCTTTGGCGTCGTGACCCCCGGTCGACAGGTATTTTTTCACGACCCCGTTTTCGAACCGGATTTTGACCTTGGCGTCGTCGGCGGTCATTTCCTTTTGCCGGATGATGTTGACTTCGTCGTTAGTCAACAGGCGGTGCACGGGCGCGTTTTTCATTGCCGGGCCGGTGGACGGGGTTGCTGCCGGGGCTGGGGAATTTCCGGTGGGGGTCGGGGGTGTTGCCGGCGGTTTGGTGGCCGGGGGGCGGTCCAGTTCTAGCTGACGTTCGGCTGCGTCCAAAGCCCGGGCGGCGTCCTTGTTCGTCGGGTCGATCGCGCGGGCTTCTTCCAGAGATTTCACCGCGAGATCGGACCGCTTCTGGTCATTAGCCCAGCCGGCGAGCGCGATTCGGCCTTTGACGTCATCCGCTTTGAGCTTGGCGTGGCGCTGTTCGTATTGGTCGTCCACCGTCGCGGTGTATTCGACCTTGGCGATGTTGCTTTTTTTGAAGGTGAGCTGTCCGCCCGCGCCGTTGACCGAAACGCTGCTGTCGTCTTCGCTGACGTCGCCGGTAAACGTTTCGCCCTGCTTGTTGGTTACCACCCCGGGCTTGGCCAGGAGGACCGATGCCATCATTCCAAGGGTCACGCTGCCTATGAACCACCGACGCAACATAATTTGCTCCTCTGTGAGCAGGCGATGGTAAGAGGCGCGACAAACTGTGGCAAGTTGCAATCGACGACGCGTCAAAGCTTTGACGCCGGGTGGCCGAAGTTCGACGGTCAACGGATTGCTTTCAAAAACCAACGGTCGGCGTCGTTCGCTGTGGCACGGGCGTCCCGCCCGTGCTTGCGAGCCTTCACAATTTTTAAATCGACATCGCTCCGCTCCACCACACGGGCAGGATGCCCGTGCCACCAAACGGCACGTCTCTAACGGGCTCGATGCGACTTCCGTTCTGAAGCGGAACCTTCGACGTCTGCCGTTGCCGGTCCAATCTTAGACCACTTTTCTAACGCTCGAGTGGGTTGATTTCGGATATCATTCGCCAGCGTGAGCACTTTGAACTCAGCAGCAAAGCCCTTCGCCCGCCGGGCAGACGGTCGGGCCGAGATCATGTCCGCGGCGGTCCGTTTGCGGTGGGCCTTCGACGACCTGATCACTGCCGACGGGCACCGGCTGGCGGTCGCGTTCGGGTGCGGTGTGAAATCCGTCGCCGCGTCGGCGGATCGCAGGCTGTTCGTCGAAGTGTTCATGACCGGGAACGATTCGGTCGCCGTCGCCGACCTGGTCGCGCATTTCACCCCGGCACTGGCGGCGGCGGCGGGCGATCTCGCGAGGATTCTGAAGGCCGACGCGGCATTAAGCGAAGGATCCCGGCCGGCTCTGGAAACCGCGCTCCGCAAGGCCGGCGATGAAGTCGCGTTTGACTGTGGCTTGGAAGTGATCCCGCCGTTTGACGTCGAAGTCACCAGCCCCACGCTGCAGCAGGAACGGATTGAGCAGATGCAGCGGACCGCCGCCGAGCGACGGTCGGCAGATCGCGTCGGGCATCTCGCCCGCGCGGCGGACCTGCTGAAGCAATGGGAGTCATTAAAAACCTCCGTCCCGTCGATCACGCCCGGCAAGCTGATCGAGCAGCTGAACCCGGCCGACCGCGGCGCGATGCTGGACACGCTGCTGATGGCGACCGGCGCCGAATCCGTTGCCGCGATGCCGGATCTCTGGGCGGTTGCCGGGCCGTATCTTGTGCGTCTCGATCTGAAAACCGATGCACCGAAACCGACGCTGTCGCCTCTCCCCAGCACGGCCGGGCCGTTGCGAAGCGTTCGCGGCATCGACGGCCGGATCCTGGTCGGCGCGCGGAGCGGCATCCTGATCGTCGATGGCAACGACCCGGACTCGGCCGAAGTGTATTCACACCCCGGATTAATCAGCGAACACGGCTTCAGTTCCGTCATCACCGCGGGCGACCGGCTGTGGGGTTGCCACCGCGGGGCGGGACTCGTGAGCTGGGTCGTCGGTCAACCGGACCAGCCGGCTACAGTGTTCTCGTCCGGCGAGCTCGGCGGGGACGTCAAATATCTGACCCGTGTGAATGACGATGAAATCGTCTTCGCGGTCGACGGCAAACTTTTCCGCCTCGATGCTAATTATAAACCAGTTGAGGCCGCGGCACTCGGCTCGCCGATCGTGGCCGTGCTAAACGCTCAGCAGCGACTCGTCGTCGCGACCGAAGACGGCCAGCTGGCGGTGCTGGATGCTCGGACGATGCAGAGAACCGAAGAGTCGCGTCGGTCGGGCAAGCTGACCGGCGCGGCATTGCTGCCGTGGCTTTCGTCGTCACGGGTGTTGCTGACACGCGCGGACGGTCCGATCGAATGCGTCGGGCTCGATGATCAACTGGTCACGCAGTTCAACGGGCACACCGGACTGCGCGCGGTCACCGCCTGCGGGGGTAAAGTCGCCGGCATGTCGTCCGACCGTCAGCGGGTGGTGCTCTGGAACGCCTGGGACGGCCGTAAACCGGCCGGGGAAATATACCTCGCCGGTTTAGCCAAGCACCGCGTTGCCGATATCACGTTCGTATAGAACCGATTATTCGGCGATCAGCCTGTCGTTTGTCTCTTGTCCGCTTGATTCTCTAAAGTCACAGTCTATAAGTGATTCAGCACAGGAATACGGGGCGGGCGGTTCGGAGAACTGCCCGCGTAAGCCCTTAGTCGCGACGGATTGCGGCGACGTTCGAAGTTCGCCCGGTCGTTTATCGAAGGGAGGTCATGGATGGCCCGCAGCAAAAACGCTACCGCCCTTTTTGAAGTCATTCACACCGCCAAGAAGCCGCCTAAATCGAGCACAACGGTCTCGGTTCCGACACCGAAGTGGTGGTCCAAGAGCAAACCGACCGCCCCTGCCGCGCCGAAGCATCAGGACGCCCCGGAAGCTGCCGGCAAGCAGGGGTCGTGGCTCGCCGCCGCCGCCCGCCGCGGGGTCGCGCCGACGCCGGTGAATCCTGTCGAGCCGACCGACGCCGCCGAGACCGCGGAGTGGGACCCGACTGAAAACGCACACGCGCGGATGTCGGCCCCCCACTACACGCCCCATGAGCCGGCGGCAGACGATTCAGACGACCGCGAAACGACCGGGCATTCGGTCGACGCCGGCAGCGCTGAGGTTGCCGAACCGGTGGCGCCGAAGCCGAAGTTCGCCGAACGGTTTGCCGAGCGGTTCGCCGCCAAGCGTGCCGCGGCAGCCGCCGCTGAAGTGATGCCGGTCGAACCCGTGGCACGGACGGAATCATCCGATGCCCTCCCGGCATATGAAGAAACCTCCGACGACATGGATGTCGTCGAGCCGGCCATGACGGTGCCCGCAAAAAAGCAAAAACCGTCGAAGGCAGTCAAGGACGACGTGGTGGCCGTGGATCGCGCCGCCAAGGAGATTCAATTGCGTTTGAGCTACGCCGGAATGGTCGCTATCGGGTTCATCTTCCTGCTCGTGGTCGTGATCGCCTTCCTGGTCGGTTCCCGATCGGGCATCCTGGCCAGCGACACGCAGGACGATTTTCGGAAAACCAATGACCCGAACGCCGCGTCGACCGGGCTGATGGTCGGCATCGATTCGCTGCGTCCTTCGACGCCGGCGACGCCCGCAGAATCTTCTTCGGCTAATGCGGGGTCGAACCGTTCTTCGTCAAACAGCGTCGGTTTGAACGAAGCCGGTGCTAACAAACCGGAAGCGACACCGACCAACCCCGGGCCGGTCCGGCCCGACGTGCTGGGTTTAACCCGGCACCCGAAACTGCCCCCCGTTGCTTCGCTCGCCGCTGACGTGCAGCACCCGTCCGCCCCGGTCAACACGACCCGCGAAGTCGGCTCGCAGTACGTCGTCGTTCAAAGCTATGCCGAGCAGCAGCTGGCGCAAAAAGCGTCTGACTACTTGAACAAAGCCGGGGTCGAATGCTCGGTGGTTCAAGGCCTGGACGGCTGGGCACCGGCCGACTGGTATTGCGTGGTCGGCTCGCATCCGTTCGCGACCAACGACCCGACCCTGCCGCAGTACGAACAGATCATCACTTCGCTGGGACAGAAGTTTTCGAACAAGGCCTACAACCGGTTCGAGCCTAAGCCGTATACCTGGCGGGCGGACTCTGAACACCAGACCGCCGGCGAATGATCGACGGGTGAGCCGGGCGACCTGAAATACGAGGCTGCCGCGATCGGCTTGAAAAAACAGTCTTCGGCGTTGGGACGCGAGAGTCGGCTTCGGCCGGATCTCGCGTCCCAACGTTCGTTTCGAACTGGCGTTTTTGAACGACTTGCCCGGCTGCTGTTCTGATAAAACCGTGCCTCGCGGTCTTGGTACGCAGGTTTGCAGGCCGACTCAAAATGTCCCGATAAGAATCATACTGCTCATAAGCCGCTGCGACTCGGAATAGCCCGGCGCGCGGTGTGGCCCACAGATGATTCAATCCCTTGCAGCCACGTTCGCCGACGACAACGCCGCGGCGTTTTCGATTCGGGTAAGTTCGAATAGGGCCAGTTTGAATCGCGGGGCTGCCCCGACTTCGTCCGCCGATCCATCGACTCTCGGTCCGCGAAAGAATCAGACGAACGATCGCGCGGCACCAGCATCACCCGGGCCGCCGAAGCCGGGTAAACGGTTGTCTTCGTCGGACGAGAAGCAGGTAGCCGAGCTCAAGAAGGTCGACTCGGAAGTGCGGGAACACGAGGCGGCGCACCTGGCGGCATCGGGCGGGTTCGCCCGCGGGGGGCCGACCTATCAGTTCAAAGAAGGCCCCGACGGCCGGCAGTATGCGGTCGCCGGCGAAGTGCAGATCGACACGTCGTCCGTGCCGGGCGACCCGCGGGCGACGATCCGGAAATTGCAGACCGTGCGAGCGGCCGCGCTCGCGCCGGCCAACCCGAGCGGGCAGGACCTGTCGGTCGCCGCCGAGGCCAGCGCGGGAGCGCAGAAAGCGTACGCCGAACTGTCCAAGCAGAAACCGGGAACGTCGCCGGGGTCGAAGCTGGATGTTTCCGGATGACCGGTGTTCGCGCCGGTCACGACGAGCGTGATACACACTTCGCTTTTGCTCATCTTCTCCGGCTGGACTCTGATACGCTTTCTGTTTGATTGCCGCGCCGTTCACATTTCAGGCCGACGGGTGTTCACCCGCGGCTCCGCCCGGAATGGCGTGAGAAACAATGAAATTGGATGTTACGAATTCCTAAACCCGCGTTTGATACACAACCTTTATAGCCCCGTCCGACTTGGTACGCACTTGCCGACTGCTTTTAGTTCAGTTCGGGCAGTAATGCGAGCATCGGCATGACGGAAATTCAATCCTTCTGTTATACGGTTTCTCTTAAAGCTCCGGACGCGGCATATCTGTTCACTATCTACTCCGCGACTCTGCGTCTCTGCGTCTCTGCGGTGATCTATCCGTCTGAACTGAAGACTGCGCGGGAATCAAATAGAAACCGTATGACCCATGTGCCGAGGTTATTTTCGATCCGCGGTGACGCCTGATCAGGCGACGTTCCGGCTTCGATCGCGGTGGGCCTGCGACCGGGCGGTCTGTTCCTGTTTCCGCTGCCGGGCGTCCACGTGTCCGTCGATCAGGTCCAGGACGTGCTCGTCTATTGTGACGTCGAACTTGCGGGCGAAGGCGGCGTCACTGGCGAGGATGCGGGGCAAGTCCGCCTGGGTCAGCACGCTGGGGCTGGCCGCCCCGATGGTGGGCCATTTGAGGAACCGAAGGTCGTTGTCGACCAGCCGGTCTTTCAACGGAGAGTTCGCCAGGACGGTCTGGACGTACACTTCGTCCGAGGCGAACGTGAGCCTGAACCGCCGGTCGTAGGCCGGGTTGGCTTCGACGAAATTAACGAGATATTCGGCCGCCTCGCGCGACAGGGTCCAGTGCAACGACCCGCCGAACGGGTGCATGTTCAGCGGGAACGCGCCGCGCCGGGGGACGACGCGGTTGATCAGTTTATAGGCCCAGCGGACCCATATGCGGTCGGGCACGTTCCATTTCGGGAACTGATAGGCCTTGTGGTTGAAGATGAAATTATAGCTGAACAACCGGCCCATCCCGCCTGGTTCCCAGCGCGCGACCGGGAACGCCTCGTGCAGCACGAACGAACAACCGTTGCTCGCGGCGAGCGTCGTACGCAACTCGTCGGGAGTCTTCAGCGGGTAGTCTTGCCCGGTCATGCAGAAGACGTAATCGAGCTTGAAATCAGACTTCAACAGGTGGCCGAGTGCAGCCTGGCAGTTCGCGGTCAGGCTGAAATCGCCCCACCGCATTTTGCGACGCGGCAGACATTCGACCCGCGGGTTCCAGGAGAGCGCCTCTTTAAACGATTCGTAGGCATCGGTCGGTGAATGCCCGTCGATCAGGATCACGAAGCGCGAGCGGGTGTCGTCCAGTCGGGCGATAAGCCGGCGGATTTGGTCGAAGTTTTTGTATCCGGAAATAATGTAAGCCAGATTCATAGTCCTAGGACACAGCATCGGCGTTCAGGACGCGCTGGATAAGCTCTGGAAGTTGCCGATGGGTTTGGTGAAAACCGTGAATTGTTGCGGATTTCAGCCGTTCGCGTCGGGCTGGTTCACCCAGTTGGTCCACATCTGCCGGTAAGCCTGCTCGAGGTTGCGGGTGAACGCGGGGCCGTCGGTGATGAGCGACAGCTGCATGGTGTTGCGGAGCGTGGACCGGAGTCTAAAAAGTTCGGCGGGATTTTTCGCTAGCGCGACGGCGGCTTTGACGTATTGGTCCTCCGACGTGGCAATCAGATGGTCGAGACCGAGACTGCTCAGCACGCTGCTGCCGTACCGGTGGGCGTAGATTTTACCGGAGAGCGTGACCGTGGGGACACCCATCCACGCGGCGTCGCAAGTGGTGGTGTGGCCGTTCATCGGGACCGGGTCGAGCGCGATGTCGATCTGGCTGTACCGGCGGTAGTAGTCGACGGGGCCGACACGGTAGACCAGCTGAACGCGGTCGGCGGGGATGCCGCCGGCGGCAAGCCCGGCGAGCAACCGGTCGTTGGTCTGCCAGCACCGGGTGGACATCAGCATCAGCTTCGACCCGGGGACGGCCGATAAGATTTTCGCCCACAATTCAGTGGTCATCGGAGTGACTTTATTGACCGCGTTCAGGCAGCCGAAGGTGACGTAATTCATCTTCTTCGACGGCAACGGGGCGACCAGCGGCGCTTCCATTGGCGGGTCGTAGACAAAGAACGACCCGGGCAGCCGGAATGGTTTTTCGACGTAATTGATTTCCGCGCCGGCGGGGTCGGCCGACTCGTCGGTGATCACGTAGTCGATCGCGGGCAGGCCGGTCGTTCCCTGGTACCCGATGTAGCTGACGATCACGGGCGCGGGTTTATACGCCATCGCGCGGAGCCGGCCTTTACCAATGTGCCCGGTCAGTTCGATCACGATGTCGATGCGGTCTTCACGGATCTGTTTGGCCAGCTGCTCGTCGGGCATTAGCGTCGTGTCGCGCCAGTGGTCGGCGAACGATTGGAACTGCGCGGTCGTGGAATCCGGCACGGCCACGTCGGAATAGGCGAACACCTCGACGACGGACTTGTCGTGATTCCGAAAGATCGGCAGCACGAACGTGGCGACCGCCTGGCTGCGGAAATTGGTCGACACGTACCCGATGCGAAGCCGACGGTCGACCGACCGCTGGTTGCGGGGCCGACGGATCGGCACGATCGCACCGGTCTGTTGCTGCGCCCATTTTTTGTGCTCGGCCAGAACCTGTTCGGGCGAGTGGTGGTCGCTGGTCAGCAGTGCGTAAACGAGCTTGCTGTGGGCCGAGTGATTCTGCGGTTCGATCTCCAGTGCCCGGCGGAACTCGTTTAGCGCGGCTTCGAGGTCACCGGCGTAGTGCAGTTCGGCGCCGAGCGTCTCGTGCGTTTCGGCCGAATCAGGCGCGAGCCGGACGGCATGGCGGGCGGCGTCGATCGCGCCGTCGAGGTCTTCGCGACCACCACAGGCGTTGGACAGAAACAGGTACGCTTTGGCCGAAGGCTGCAAGGTCGTCAACGTGTGGAAGGCCGTGACGGCCTGGTCGTAGTGCCGAAGGTCCATCAAAACCCGCCCGAGATTTTCCCACGCCTCGGGAAATTTCGGTTCCTGTTCGAGCGCGGTACGGTAGCTCGACAGCGCGTCGTCGACCCGGCTCAGGCCTGTGTACGCCAGCGCGAGGTTGTTGTGAGCCTGTGGAAACAGCGGGCGAATCTCGACCGCCCGGCTGAGGTGCGTGACCGCGGTGGGCAGCTGCCGGCGCAGCACGAGCAGATGACCTAAGTTGTTGTGTGCCTCGGAAAGGCCGGGCTTGACCTCGATCGCTTTGCGGTAGCAGGCTTCGGCGCCGTCGTAGTCGGCGGCCCTTTCCAGCGCGGTCCCGAGCGCGCCGTGCAGCTCGGCCGTCGCCGGTTGCAATGCAACGGCGGATCTCAGCTTGTCGACCGCGTCGGCGGTGCGGCCGGACGCGAGTAGCAGTTCACCGAGCAGTCCGATCGATTGCGCGGTCGGTTCGTGTTCAATGGCTTTTTCAAGAAGCGGGATCGCCTCGACGGTCCGGCCGACCGCGGCGAGCAGTTCGCCAAACTCGCGGAAGACGTCAACGGACGTAAACGGATTCAACTCGATCGCGGATCTATATTCTTCGATCGCGCGGTCGAGTTGGTTGTCGATTCGGCACGCGTGGGCGAGCGTCAGATGGAACTGGGCCGTCGCGGGGCGATGTGTGATCGCGCGTTCGACGAGCGTGATCGCTTCTTTTGCGTTGCCGGACTTGGCGTACATCAGCCCCAGAAGGTGCAGCGCGTCCGGCTCGTCGGGCAGTTCGGCGAGCACCTGCTTGTAGAGCCGATGCGCGTCGACGATCTGCCCGGCTTCCTGATGGGCGATCGCGGTTTTGAGTTTGGTCTCGATGCGGTCCACAGCCGTTTTCCATAACGCATCGTCGGAGTCTTTGCTATCATCGCATGTTTATGACCAAAGAATTCTCAAGGTGGGGACGTGATGCTTGCCGGTCCCGGAGTCGATTGTTATCGCGTACGGCGGTCGGTTCCGGTTATGTGATCGAACCGCTGGAAGACCGGACGATGTTGTACACGTACGTGACAATCAGCACTGCCGCGGCTCAACCGGTGCAGGCGGTGTCCGGCGCGAGCCTGACCGTGACTGCGGACATTCGGCAAAACGACAACTCCGACGCGATCCAGGCCAACCCGACCGGATCGATTACCTTTTTCTGGTTGCCGCTTCGCGAAACGTCGGGACCGGTCATTGCGACCTCCACCGATTTCAAGGTGATCACGCCATTTCTAGACACCCAGGTGACGGCCACGCTGACGTTGAAAAGCGTCTCGTCGTTCGACGGGGCTCAGAGCGATAACTTCGGCGATTATTTGATCATTGCCGGGTATAGCGGCGATGCGAATTTCGGCGCTAACGGGTCCGGCAATGGGGTCGATGCCCAGAATCTGACGACGCGTGTCGATCCGAATGATCGGTACATCCCGGTTGATTTCGTGGCGTCGACGGCGGGGTCGATTGCGGTGACGGCGCAGCCGGGCAATACGGCCGTCGGTGACAAGTTCGACCCGCCGGTGCAGGTTTCGTTTCTCGACTCGGCCGGCAGTGTGGACACGACGTCGTCGGCTTCGATCACGGTCTCGCTGGCGTCCACCAGCACGGGGACCGGCACGCTCGGCGGTACAAAGACGGTGTCGGCCGTGAACGGCGTCGCGGCGTTCGGCGATTTGTCGGTCGACAAACCGGGCCAGTATTCGATGACGTTCAGCGATGGTTCGGGGGACACCACGTCGTCGGGATTGTTCCAGATCAGCGGCGGCAAGCTGGTGTTTATCAACTCGCCTAAGAACGGGACGGTCGGTGTCGCGTTGAAGCCCTTTACGGTGGCGTTGGAGGACAGCCATAGGGCGATCCTCACCGACGCCGACGGCACGATCGTCACACTGACGCCGATCACGACCACGACGGCGAGCCCCGCGGTGAGCGGTAACAGCGCGCCGTTGGTTCACGGCGTCGCGACGTTCGACCATCTGGTTCTGGAAAAAGCGGCGTTCTACACGCTCAAGGCGACCGACGGCGGTGACGCGGAAATGGTCTCGCGCAAATTCAAGATCGGGGGCGTGTCGTTGCGATCGGTGAGGGCGACCGTCGGGTCACAGCGACAGACGTCGAGCGACGATGATCTGGCGATTACGGATGCCAATGTGTTTGCCGTCCCCACCGGCCTTGGGGAGATCAATCTGGCGGCGATCGGTTTGACGCCGGCAACCCGGCAGGTTCTGGAAGACGTCAAATTCGCGGTCGTCCGCAACGCGACTGACGTCAAGACCGGCATCAATCCGACGGTATTTTCTGCCGCGGGGACTCCCCTGCTCGCAACGCTCACACTGCTGGGCGAAGTCGGGTCGTTCAACGTGATCTGCTACGACGATCTGAATGGCGATAGCACGTATGAACCCGGTGAGGAACTGCAAGTGTTTCACCTGGCCGAGGTCGACGTGGTGGTCCAGCCCGGCGGGACTGAAGCGAGCAGCGACGCTTTTTTCAGCGCGACCGATGACGGCAGTAACACGTTGATCGGCAGCGGTGATTTTGTGTCCAAATATGCGGTGACACAAAAGGAAAGTGTCAACGTGATCGGCGGGGGTCCGGACGGGTTGATCGGCGTCGACAAAATCCATCTGGGCTATGTTCAGAACGGCACGAGTGACAATGTTCAATTCGGGTATGGCGGTGGCACGAGAATCGCCGAGGTGCTTCGCGGCGCGACGTTCCCCATTGTCGACTCTTCTTATACCCAGGCGCAGGACAATGCGTTCCCGTCGGCCATCTTCGGAACCCCGCTGGACACGCACCGGCCGTTGCCCGACTCGGAGGTCGAAACGGTGACGGGCAACGACCCGGCCGGGGGGCAGGATCGCACGCTCGACACCGGTGATTCGCCGGCGATCGGGGCGCCTGACCGTCATGGAAACAATCATCTGCTGACCGCGGCCGGCACACTCGGATTCACCTCTGTGCTGTCGGCCTACAGCGACAGCTTCGATCGGGCGTTCACCGGTTACCTGCGGTTCGACTGGTCGGCCACTTACAATTACACGTACGCCACCGCTGCCGATGGAACCGGCGCCTGGCAGAACACGGGGTCGACCGTGAGCGGCACCGCGATGACGCTGGAGATACCGGCCACGCTCGAGTTTCTTGGCGTTAAAACCACTGGGCCGGTTTACATCCATGCCGAAGGACTGCGCGTCGTCCGGTGATCTGCATGGCCCCGCTTCTATGTCAGGTCAACGCAAACATTCGGAAAAAGTATTGGAATCCATGGACTTCAGCAGTCTTACATCGGATCGATACGCAGGCAGCCAATTTGGATCGATGGCAAAGCGGCGTGGGGATCTGCGGAGGCGAGTGACGATCGCATCGACGGGAAAGTCAATCTTTGCGGTGGAAATCCTTGAAGGCCGATTGCTGCTGTCGAAAGACCCGGTGCAAGCATATGTTGGTCTTTCGGTTAGCCCTGTTTTGCGGCAACGCGTTTCAGTAGCCCAACCGTGCAAGCACGCCGGGCGCTGATTGCCTGCAGCTTTGGCGTGCAGGACAGAGGTTGGGCAGGGTCAGGATCGGAGACCGATACTCATGGTGCGAAAATCGAAACGTAACGTCGGCGGTCTTTTTTCCGTGGAAAGCCTGGAAAAGCGGTTGTTTCTAACGGGCACGCTGAGAAACTTTGCCGCCCTGGGCTTATACCCGGGAGCCAATGTTTTTTTCGGGCCGGTGCATTCGGGGACGGCCATGACCCTGAATGAATCGGTCTATTCGCCGAGCGATAACGGTGATCCCGGGTATGCCAACGCGCCCACCGGCACCGTGACCATCGGCTGGTACGGCGGCGACGTGCTCGACACGGCGACGCTCATCAACCCACAATATTTCGCGAAGGATTCGGGCAGCCAATTCGCGAGCATTTCGTCGGCTCCCGCGGACACGATCGTTCTCAATCGCGCCGACGCGGGCACGCCGATCAGTTCGGGCCAGTACGCGGGCGATTATATTCTGTATTCGTACTACAGCGGCGACGACATCTACGCCCCGAGTCCCGAGATTGATGCAGCCAGCTATGCCGACATCATCAACAGCAACAACATCGTCGTGGCGAACGTCGTTCAGTTTGCCAGCACCACGTCGCTGTCGGTGACTCAGCAACCGTCGAACACCGCGGTGGGAGCCAGCATTGATCCGTCCGTGAAGGCTGCGATCCTGAACACGTCCGGCAGCATCATCACCTCCGAGCAGTCCCAAGTGACCGTCGCGCTCGCGTCGACCAGCACCGGGACTGGGACACTGAGCGGCACCAAGACGGTGACAACAGTCCAGGGAATCGCGAGTTTCAAAGACCTGTCGGTCGACAAGCCGGGGCAATACAGCCTCACGTTTACCGACGACTTGGGTGATGCCACCGCGTCGGGGTTGTTCCAGGTCAGCGGCGGGAAGCTGGTCTTCGTGAAACCCCCGAAAGACGGCAGCGCCGGCGAACCGATGAACCCCGCCGTCGAGGTAGCGCTCGAGGATGCTCACGGCAAAATAATTACCAGCGACAGCAGCAGCGTGGTGACGCTGACGCCGATCGGCCTGCAGGCGAATCCATTAATCGCGGGCAACTCAATGCAATTAGTGAACGGCAGGGCGACGTTCAGCGACCTTGTTCTCAAGAAGCCGGATTTTTACAAGCTCCAGGCCGATGACGGCGTCGACGCGCAAGCGGTCTCGTCGCGGTTCAAAATCACAGGCGATCATCTGGTCTTCAGCCCGCAGCCTAAGAATGGTGATGTTAATGCGGCTCTGCCGTTTTCGGTCACGCTCCGCGACAGCCACAATCGGCTCGTGACCGATTCCGGGACGTCTGTGCGACTCGCGTTGAACACGATCAGCGGTGGAGCGGGCGCGGTCTTGTCAGGAACGACGACGTTGAATTTCGTCGGCGGGATCGCAGCGTTTTTGGCAACCGCGGGGCCGAAGATCAATATTGCGGGCACCTACACCTTCACCGCGATCGAGCAGGATGCGTCCACCGGCGCGTTGCTCGCCACCACAACGCCGACCGTCACCAGTAGCAAATTTACGCTCGCAGGCCTATCGCTGGCGTTCAAGAGGCAACCGCCCGGGACGGTCAGCGCGCTATCGCCGTTCGCAGTCACACTGGCGGTGGTTAATAAGCGAGGCCAAATTGAGACGACAGAAAACACCGCACAAGCGCAATTGTCGCTCAACGACCCGGCTCAGACCGGTGCCGCGCTGTCGGGCATGACCACCGCGACATTCGTGAACGGCGTCGCCACCTTCGCCGTCGACGGGGGGCCATTAGTGAATGGAGTGGGACGCTTCACAATGACCGCACTCGAAATTGGCGCGGCCGCTCCCGCCGGGGCGGTCGACACCAAGGCCTTCACGGTGCAGGCGTTGAAACTGAAGTTGCTGAATCCGCCGGGCCCATTCGTGGCCGCCAACCCCGACGTGGGTGACTCGGTCACCAGTGTCCAGATCTTTGGCGTGTTCGACGCCCGGGGGCGTCAGGTCGTGTCGATCGATAACCTTCCCGGCGCGGTGGTGTCCGCCGTCGCAGTCTCCGGCGGTGGAACGATGATCGGCGAGCTTCAAGCATCTGCCGCCGCATCGTTTCCAATGGAACTGATCAGTCACAGCATCTTTGATTCGACGAGCTACGTTCAGCAAGTCAACTACGGGTTCGGATTCGAGTTCAGCAAGACCGGCAGTTACCGCGTCACGGTCGGCGAGGCATCACAGCCGGGCGCGAGTACGGCCGGCAAACTTCTTCAGCCATTGTCGATCAACTGCGTTGTCGCGGAACCAGTCATCAAGGCCGTGTATTCCCAAGCGGTGGTCAACCAAAGCGATTCGGTCGAAATCGGTATCAACAAATCCCGGCTGCTGTCTATCAGCGATTTTTTCAACGAACTGTCACCCAACCGGTCGGTCGGCATTTCACTGAAGCTTGTTTCCGGACCCCCGGGCGGGACGCTCGCCGGCGAAACCAGCGCGGGGTTTCAGGAGAGCGCAGTGCACTACGTCAATCGTGAAGGGGTTGACGCGCAGTATTCCTATTCGTCGGCCAAGTTCGCGCTGATGTTTGACCGGCCGGGTCTTTACACGATCACCGCAACCGAAGTGATCTCGCCGAGCGGGATACCCTTCGAACCGTCAGCAGTCACACCGGTCGCGACGACGCCAACTGTCAATTTCGTGATCCGGTGCCTGCCCGGCTGAGGTCGTGGCCTTGAGACTGCGCACAAGTGCGGGGGTTGGCTTGAACGCTGAACCTGGCAACACATCGAGCGTCATCGACAAAAGATCGCCTGCTGTGCATGGACACCGGTGACGTCAACGCAATACAACCGCGGGGTTTCAGACCGCGGATCATGCGATGTCAAAACGGCCTGGGCCGCAAAAAACTCCGCGGCCTGAAGGGCCGGCGGCTGTGAAAGCACCGACGCAATTACGTCTTCACCAGTCGGAAACTAACCTCGTAGCGAAAAAATTGAATGCTCGGCACTATCGATAACGCGCTGCGAATTCTTTCGTCATCTTCCAACGCGATGATCGCGCCGTGAACGCTCTGGCCGCCTTCCGCCAAATTCTTTTTCACGTACCCCATGTACCGCAACGCCTGGCCGACGACGGCATCGCTGGGTTTCCCCTTTTTAAGCTCGACCACCAGCAGCTTTTGTCGGTCTTTACTGATAGCGAGGATGCCAATCGTGCCGACGTCAGATTGATACTGTTGTCCATCAATCTCGCCGTTCTGCGAATGGATATCGTATTCTTTTCCGAGGTCAGTCTTGGCCCAATTCTGCACCAGGAAATCTTCCAGATGTTTTTCTAATTCGAAACTGGCCAAGTCTTCGATTATTGGATCGCATGGATCCAATGCGCGAACGGAGTTGCCGGCGACCAGTCGCTCGATTTCCTCACCGAACTCAGAAATGTTTTTGACTCACCCGATGAGGTCGACAGCCCGTCGAAGACGGCTGGTCATCGCGTCTCTCGAAAGGCTCTCGGAATGCCAACGGACGGGGCGCCTGTGCTGGAGGATTCCGTCTGCCGCGTACGAATATCCCCCGACGATTTCCCCGACATAGACATTGCCGTCCGCCGCGGGGCAAAGGACGATGTCGTCAACGGCGATCGTCCTGGACACGGTCCATATAACGCCGCAGTGGTGACCGATGGAGATCTTGCTCTTGTCCGCGTTGCCGTTCAAAAAAAGCGAAGCAAGCGTCGATTTGGATGCATCATGGTCCGACAGCAATTCCGACAGGTCGCGGCGGATTCCGTAATCCGTGCCGATAAAACCCCCGGCCACGCATTCTGCAGTGCGCTGGCCTCCACTGCCTAACCGCACACGGTAGTAATTTTTCATTCAGCCCCCTTGGTCGGAATTGATGATCGCCGATCCAAATAATCGGCGTCGATTACATCAGCGCCTTAACCGCATTAAGAATCCCGGCCGGGTCGAGGCCCTGGTAGCCCATCTGTTGCCAGAGACCGCCCGAGCCTTCCTTGTGGACGCCGATGTGGTTGTATTTGCCCTTAAAGCCATATTGCAGCAGGTAGCTGCCGAACCGGCTGCCGAGGCCCGTTTTCACGTTGTACCCTTCGGCGATCAGCACGAACGGGGCGGTTGCGAGCTTTTTCATCATCGCTTCGTCGACCACGTTCAACGTGCATTTGTTTACCAGACCGACCTTCGTGCCCTGCTCTTTTAGGGTCAGCACGGCATCGAGCGCGCGGTAGACGGTTTCACCGAAGCTGACGATGTAACCGCCGCCGGGGCCGGCCTCGCGGATGATGTCGTCCTTGCCGGGTTCGAACGCTTTGCCTTGATAGATGGGCTTGCCGGCGTCGTCGAGTAAGTCGGGCACCGGGGCGCGGTTGCTGAACAGGAACCGAAGGCCCGGGTCGTTGAAGATTCGTTTCAAGCACTGGGCGAACTGGTGCTGGTCGGCGGGGAAATAAAGCCGGGTGGTGTCGTCGCCGTGCCCGGGCTTTACCCCGCCGTCGGCGAACATGCTGTTGATGCCGAAGTGGCAGGTGTTGTCAGCCATGTCGTCGCAACCGCTGTGGCTGAAGTGGGCGATCACGTTGCTGAAATTCAACCGCGACATCGTGATTTCACTGATGCACATTTCGAGGAACGCGCTGAAGGTCGCGAAGATGCCCTGCTTGCCTTTTCCGGACCCGAACCCGGCCGCGGCGCTGAAGTTGCCGCGCTCCATGATACCGCCCTGAACGTACACTTCGGGGTGTGCTTTTCGAATGTGGGCCGTGCCGCAGGAGCCTTCCAGGTCGTTGTCGAAGACCCGGACGTTGGCGACTCGGTCGGCTTCGCTCATGCCGTCCAAAATTGTGTTGATGATCTTGCCGAAGTCGTCGCGGTTCTTGCCGACGCCGCTGCTGCCTTTGTAGGTGATCGGGCTCTTCTCGGGTTTGCCGGCCTTGAGCATTTCGATCGCTTTTTCGTACCCGCCGCGCTTTTCCAGATACTTCACGGCCGTTTCGACCTTGAGCACTTCGTGCGCGTGCGGGCTGCCTTCGGCACCTTCGATGCCGGGCGCCATCTCGCGCTTGATCACCAGCCCGTGTGGCTGGGCGTTGGAGAAGACTTTGCACAGCGCGATGTACAGCGCGTCGATGTCCTCACCCATCGTGGTATCGGCCAGGTACCCGTAACCGGCCAGCGTGCGGGTCAGGTCGTAACCGGACATATACGTCTGCGGGTGACCGCTGATGGTGACGTTGTTGTCGTCGATCAGCATTTTGACGTTCAGCTGCTTACCAACGGCAAGGCGGGCGGCTTCGGCGTTGTCGCCTTCCATTTGGCTGCCGTCGGACCCGAGCACGATGATCGCCTTCCCCGGGTTGGCCATCGCGACGCCGTTGGCGAACGCCCACATGTGACCGAGCCGGCCCGAGCTGAATTCGACGCCGGGCGTTAGCAGCTTTTCCGGATGGCCCGGCAGACCCTGGTCGTACTCGCGGTAATGCAGCAGTTTCTCGGCCGGCATCGCGCCGTTGAGAACACTGAGCAGATACTGCGTCGCCACGCGGTGCCCGGCTTCGTCGTAGAACACCGGCACGATCGGAGCCCCGCCGGCAATGAAACCACGGACGATCATCACTTCCGGCACCGTGTCGTACGCCCCGCCCGTATGACCGCTCAACCCCTTGGCCCCCGCCAGCGCGGTGAAAAACACGATCGCGTCCCGGCAGAGCTGAATGTTGTGCTTCAGCGTAGCCTTCTGGTCGTCGGTCAGCGTGCTCTGCTTCGGGTCCAGCGACAAAGGTTTCAGCTTGCTCAGATCGATTGGGAAAGTTTCAGTGGCCATAGTGCGGAAGAATATCGAGGGAAACCGGAATCTTGGCAAGCCGACGAGCCGCTTTTGCCCGAGATCCTTATTTCCACGCGGATTTCGGCTTCAGCAGCTTGGTCGTCGTTCTTGCCAAACTGGATAGCGAATAAGTTCAAATTAGCTGAACCGTCGCCAAAGCCGTTGTCGTAAGCGACAATGAAAACGATTCTTGACTAAAGTCGGATCCAAGGGACACTCAAACGGATAGATCGTTGTCGCAAAACGGGATGCGATCGCACGCAGTGCGAAGGTTAATGCATAGTCATCCACCTCTGGAGGTTTCTGATGAGTCGTGTTGTGCTTCTCGGCATCGCAGCAGTCCTTGGAATAATTATCTTAAGCGGTTGCGATAGGCAGTCGGCAAATGCTGCGATCAGGACCGAAGCCCCCGGGCCGCAATTAATTGCGTCGGGCGAACTGCTCAATGTAACGCTCTGGGAAAAGCCTGTTCAGCGGGCGAACGAAGACGGCTCTAACAGCGGCAATACGCTTCCGAAGGGTTCTCGCGTTAGTGTGTATGCGAATTTTATTCTTGTGACTGACTCAGCGGGTGTGACTAAACTTAGCCTCAATGGGTGGTACACTGATTTGCGTTTCAAAGCAGATCCTCAATAACCAGTAGATGCTGGGAAACGTAAAAGGGGAAACGTAAAAGGGGGGGGAAACGTAAAAGGGGACATCACTGGGCTTCCCCACTAAGCGCGGGCGCTGCGGAGGGCAGAGTAATATCTGTCCAAAGGAGCGTCCATGGCACGAAGAAAGTACACCCGGGAGTTCAAGATCTCCGCGGTGAAGCTGGTGAATGAGCAAGGGTATTCGGTCGTCGATGCGGCCAAAAGTTTGGGAGTGGACCCCAATTGTGTCCGCGGGTGGGTCGGCAAGTTTGGAGCCGAGGCCGGCTTGGCGCCGACTGGCGACGGAGCGATGGCGGCGGAGCTGCGTCGGTTGCGCAAGGAGAACGGCCGGCTTTTGATGGAGCGCGAGATTTTAAAAAAAGCAGCTCAGTTCTTCGCAATGGAGCAGCTGTGAAGTTTGCCTTCATCGAAGAACACCTCCGTGACTTTCCGGTTGAGGTTTCGTGCCAGGTGCTGGATGTCAGCCGCTCGGGTTACTACGACTGGATCAACCGGCCTGCGAGCGAGCGGTACAAACGCCGGGAGGAACTGACGGCCAAGGTCAGAACCGCCGCCGTGGAAGGGCGCGGCGTCTACGGCAGCCCGCGGATCTATAAAGCCCTGGTGGCCCGGGGCGAAAGCGTGTGTGAAAACACGGTGGCAAAAGTGATGAAAGCGGCCGGAATCCGGGCGAAACAAAAGAAAAAATTCGTGCCGACCACCACCGACAGCGACCACCCCAACCCGGTGGCCGGCAACGTGCTGGACCGGCAGTTCGCCGCCGAACTCCCGAACCAGAAATGGGCGGTGGACATCACTTACATTCCGACCGACCAGGGATGGATGTACCTGGCGGGGGTGATTGATTTGTGCAGCCGGATGATCGTCGGCTGGTCGATGGCGGATCACATGCAAACCGATCTGGTGAGTGATGCGCTGCAGATGGCGATCGCGCGAAGAAGCCCCGAGAAAGGCCTGCTGCACCACAGCGACCGCGGCGTTCAATACGCGAGTGATAATTACCAGCAGCTGCTGGAATCGCATGAAATGAACCAGAGCATGAGCGGCAAGGGAGACTGCTGGGACAACGCCGTAATGGAAAGCTTCTGGTCCACGCTCAAGACCGAGTTGGTGCATCACCAGAAGTTCGCCACACATGACCAGGCCCGGGCGTCGATCTTTGAGTACATCGAGGTGTTTTATAATCGCAGACGTCTGCACAGTTCGTTAGGCTATGTCAGCCCCGAGATGTTCGAGGCGAGCCTGAATTAACCCCTCCGCAGCGCCCGCGCTTGGTGGGGAAGCCCACACGGCTTAGTCTCAATCCTCCTTTGTTCGGCGCGTGTTCGGTAGCGCGAGTTGGCGGCAGTCGCTACAGACTGCGTGATGGAAACATGTCGATCACAAAAGGAGTTGCTGCTTCGAGCCTATCAGTTCGCAAAGCGAGTCTGGCCGGATTATTCGAGTCCGTTCAGCCGCCAGGACTTCACTCGGCCGCAGTTGTTCGCCTGTCTGGTTTTGCGCGAGTCTTTCAAGTTGAGTTATCGCAAGACCGAGGTGTTTCTCCGCGACGTTCCCGACTGGCTGGCGGAGTTGGAGATGAAGCAGATTCCTGACCACAACACGTTGTGGCGCGCCTTCGGCGTGCTGCTGAAGCCGTCGAAGGTGAACAAGGCGCTGGATGTTTTTGCGGAGATGGAATCGGCGGAGTTGTCTGCCGCGTTGCGAGTCATGCCGCTGACGATGGACAGCACCTGTTATGAGCCCCGTCATCGAAGCCGGCACTATGATCGCGTTTGCCGGAAGATGGCTCGCTCACGCACGCCGGATGCTGAAAAACCCGGCAAATACGGGGCCGCGGTGAACGCCTCGCGAAGCGCGGTCCTGAGGCGCATGCCCAAACTGGCGCTGGCGGCAGCGGCGGGGACACATCGCATCCTCGCGGCCAAAGCCGGTATCGGCAACGGGTCGGATGCTCCGGATTTCTGTCCGATGCTGGAAGCATCGTGCAAACGCGCGAAGGTGCGCGTGGCCGTAGCCGACGCCGGCTATGACTCTGAATCCAACCATTGTTTTGCGCGCGAAGAAATGAAGGTGCGGTCGATCATTCCGGCGGCGATTGGAAGGCCCACCGGCAAGGCACCGACCGGACGGCATCGCCGCAACATGAGGAACCGATTCAATCGCCGTGCTGACCATAACATGTACCGCTGGCGATCCCAGAGCGAGACGATCAACAGCATGATGAAAAGGAATCTTGGTGAGTATCTCAGATCGATTATTCATCGCCGCCGCCGGCAGGAGATGCTGCTAAGATGCCTGGCTCACAATTTGATGCTCGGACCGGAAAAAGGGAGGGGTTGAGACTAAGCCGGACATCACTCATTATTAACAATCGGGTCACAATAAGAACGACCGCCAGAGTCGAAAGACGAATATTGAGTGATGTCCCTTTTTAGAGTGAGTAAAAGGGGACATCACTCATTATTAACAATCGGGTCACAATAAGAACGACTGCCAGAGTCGAAAGACGACTATTGAGTGATGTCCCTTTTTAGAGACTCCGCCTTAGCCAGCGGACGCTGTGGCACGGCCACGCGTCGCGTCGAAAGTGTGTCGTCGGTATAGTGTCCGTCAGCGTGTCGCGTTGGCGACCGCAGTTTCTCATTGGTTGTGTGACACATGTGTGCACCGGCTCGAATCCTCGGCGTCCTTGCAATCGCTGGTGGTCTGGTTTTCCTCGGGCCGCCGGTAGTCCTTCTCAACCAACACTTTCAATTTGTACGCCAACCTTGGGGCGTCTTTGATATGCGGTTTGGTAGTGTGCCAGTAAGTGACAGAGCAGTCGGCATCGTGTTAACGTCAGTAGGCCTTCCCTTGCTCATCCTCGGCGTGGTGCTCACATTTCGGCGGTCAGAACGTGTCGAATAGCCGGTCAATGCTGTCGATGGCCCACCGTCGAGTCGAACGCCTGTCTTTGGTATAGTGTCCGCGGGCGCATCGGCCGCCAGAGATTGTCATCCGTTATTAGACAGGAGCGACGGTTTGCCTAACGACGAACAACCACCGCCGCTTATCGTTTACGTCGACGTGGACGATACGCTCGTTCGATCGATTGGTGCCAAGCGTATACCGATGTCGGGTTCCATTGAACATGTCCGCTCACTTGCCGCCGACGGCGCCCAATTGTTCTGTTGGAGTTCCGCTGGCGGCGAATACGCTCGTGAGGTCGCGATGGAACTCGGCATCGAGAATTGTTTCACCGCCTTCTTGCCAAAGCCCCAGGTTCTGTTGGATGACCAATCGTTTGGGGAGTGGCGGAGAGTGGTCACTGTGCATCCAATGCAATGTGAATCGGAGTCGGTCGTAACGTATCGCTCAATGATCTCAACCGGCAGTCGGCCCGTCGAATAATCAGCCTAGGCTGAAGGAAAACATAGAAGGGGACATCACTCATAACTCACAATCGGGTCATAACAAGACGACCGTCAGAGTCGAAAAACAGATATTGAGTGATGTCCCTTTTTTGGGAATCTCCCTTTTTTGGGAATCCCTGCTTTCGAGCGGCTTTGCCTCTACGTGGTGCATTGAAGTGTTGCATGAGGGGGGCTTCCGCTGGGGTCATGGTCCAGGGGGTCCACTTATCACCACCTATACGCACCCCTTAGTCCTCTGGTGCTGGGTTTGTGGCGCGGTCGTTGCCGGTGCGGTAGTGCTGTTTGAGAATATCCGCCTCATTCGGCGTTGCCGTCGGAGCAAAACGCGGTTTCACCGGTCGTCGAGGTGGACTGGCGGCGGTCCTTGATGCGTCGCGTTTTGTCGAGCAACCGCAAGACCATTCAAGAGTTCGATCGGCTCATGACAACGCGACGCCGACCGTTGAGCGTTGGCTTATCGCACCCCTGCAAACTGATGCCTGCACCCGGCCTGCCGAATTAGAATCTTGTTGTAGGCAGATTACCCCTTTGCCCGATTGTCTGTGTGGTGTTATAGTCCCTCGTAAGCAAATTACGTGCCTTTTGTACGATTTCCGAGTGGGTGCATCGCAGGACCGCTATGCAGTTAACGCAATCTACCAGCATGCGGATGGATCAGCGGCAGATGCTGACGCCGCGGATGATCCAGAGCATGGAGATCCTCCAATTGCCGCTTTTGGCGTTGGAAGAGCGAATCGAGCAGGAGATACAGAATAACCCTGTTCTAGAGATGCGCGAAACCGAAGGCGAGCCGGGCGGGGAAGGCGCGCCAGAAGCACAGGCCGAGGCGCAAGAGGCCCGCGATGATTACTCCGAAGGCGAGCAAACCCTTACGATGAAAGAAGATGCGTCGGAAGACTTCGACCGTCTGGCGCGCATCAGCGACTACTTCGAGAACGAGGAATTCTCGACCAACGGCGCTTCCAGCAGCTTTCGCCAGTCGAGTTACGAAGGCGAACGCGACAAGAAAATGGACGCGATGAACAACACCGCGTCGCGCGGTGTGAACCTGCAGGAACACCTGCTGGGTGAATGGGCGTTCGTCGACTGCTCGCCCGGCGTTCGGCTCGCTGGTGAAGCGGTGATCAGCAATATTGACGGGGATGGTTATCTGCGTCGTGAAGGCCAACTGCTCTCGCTGGAAGAAATTCAGGGAGAATCCAAGACTCCGCTGAGCCTGCCGGACCTGGAGACGGCGCTGAGGCTGGTGCAAACGCTGGAACCGACCGGTGTGGGGGCGCGGAATCTGCGTGAATGTCTGCTGATTCAGCTGGACGCGCTGGCAGACGACGACGACGGGGCCGGGGAGGGGCACGATTTTGAGCTGGAACGCGCGCTCGTCACCGAGCATCTCAAAGACATCGAGATGAACCGGTACCCGCAGATCAGCAAAAAGCTGGGGCGGTCGATCGAGGATCTGAAGGCGGCGGTTAAGAAAATCGCGACATCGCTGCACCCGCACCCGGGCAAACAGGTCGGCGGGGAAGACGCGCATCCGATCATTCCCGACGCCCGGATCTATTACGACGAAGAGAACGACAAGTACGAAATCGAAATGATGCACGAGCCGGCCGAGAACCTGTACATCAGCGGCATGTGGCGGAAGTTCCTGAAAGAGAAAAAGGGCGATAAGCAGACCCGCGAGTTTCTGTCCAACAACGTCCGCAACGCCCGTTGGTTGATCGAATCGATCGAGCAGCGGAAGAGCACGATCATGCGGGTGATCCGAGCGGTGGTGGACGCCCAGCGCGATTTCTTCGACAAGGGGCCTGAATTCCTGCGGCCGTTGCCGATGATCCTGGTCGCCGACCAGCTCGGCATTCACGTCGCGACCGTCTCCCGCGCAGTTAGCGAAAAGTGGATTCAAACCCCCCGCGGTGTATTTCTGTTGCGTCGATTCTTCTCCGGCGGCACTCAGAGTGCCGAGGGCGAGGACATGAGCTGGGATGCCGTCAAAGAAAAACTCAAAGCCATCATCGGCGACGAAAACAAGGACAGCCCGCTGAACGACGACGAGATCGTCGACAAGCTCAAAGAGCAGGGCATCGTGCTGGCCAGGCGCACGGTCGCAAAGTACCGAAAGATCCTGAACATCCCCACCGCCCGGCAACGCCGCGAGTTCTGATCCAACGAGAGCACGAAATTCGGCTTGTACGAGAATTGTCCTCGTACTAAAACGATCACTAACTTGTTCGGTCCGGTGGTCGCTCAGGGTGGCGTTCGCGCATGCGATTTCCTGTTTACTTTCACATTTTCGGATACACCCTGCACCCGCACGCGGTGCTCGAAATACTTGCTTATACAGGCGGTTTTCAACTCTACCTGTTGCTCCGACGACGGTGGGCCGGGCCGGTCGTCCCGGTCGAGAAAAATCTTTGGGTGATCGTCGGCGCGATCTTCGGGGCGCTGGTCGGGTCGAAACTGCTCGCCTGGGCCGAGTCGTGGCCGGACTATCTGCGGATGTGGCAACAGACACACAGCCTGGCGATGCTGGCCGGGGGGAAAACAATCGTCGGCGGTCTGCTCGGCGGGTGGGTCGGCGTTGAGGCCGCGAAGAAAATCCTCGGCATCCGATTCTCCACCGGAGATCTGTACGTCTTCCCGTTAATCGTCGGCATGAGCGTCGGCCGGGCCGGCTGCTTCCTGACCGGGCTGCCCGATCACACCTGCGGCAACCATTCGAGCCTCCCCTGGGCGGTCGACTTCGGCGACGGGCCAAGGCACCCGACGCAGCTGTATGACGTCGTTTTCCTGTTGGTCGTCGGCGTCGCGCTGGCTGTCCGGATGAGACGCCCTTACGCCAACGGCAGAATTTTCCGTCTGTTTGTCCTCGCGTACTGTCTCTACCGACTGAGCGTCGAATTCATCAAGCCGACCTATCGGCCGTACTTGGGGTTGAGCGCGATTCAGCTAGCGTGCGTGACCGGCTCGATCGTGTGCGGTTGGCTGCTGTTTGGTCGGAAGGCAGAAGACAAGCTGTCATTAATAGCTCCGGCCGGAAGGCCGGAGATCGAAAGGTGAATCGCGCACTTCGCCGTTCGATCTCCGGCCTTCCGGCCCGAGCTGTCAAAGATCACGCGAAGAAAGCTTTTTATGAAATCTTCAAGGCACACGTTTCGAAACCTCGTGCTGCCGGCGATGGTTTTGACTCCGTTACTGTGGCTGATGGCGGGGTGTCTGTACGTGCCGTGGTTCGAGCACCGCACTGACGGCGGGCCGAATATCCGGGAAGTCATCGGACAAGAGAATTCCTCTCGCCTCATTCGACCGCACCACATCACTCGCGGGCAGATTGTGACATCACTCGGTACTCCAAAATACACGTCTGTTGATAACACGGCGATCGGCTATCTGACCACTACAGCCGGTTCGTACTGGGTCTGGCCGCTTTGTTTTTCTGCCTATCCTGCGGATCAGAAAGAGTACATGGTGCGACTGGTGTTTAATAAGCAAGACGAACTAACGACAGTCGAATGGGCTGAGTCTGAATCGAAACACGATTGGTTGAATACGTTCGATGACAGAATCGATCTTCCGATCCTGAAGCTCAATCGCACGTCACCGCAGCTTCGTTATGTCGGACCTGAGTCGAACTGATCGCGTATTTTTCGGAGTAGCGATGTCAGACCGCCCCTACCTTTTTTACGAACTCACCAACAGCCTTTGTGGCAAATGCCTACGCAAGATCGAGGCGAAGGTGGTCATCCAAAACGACAAGGTCTACCTGCACAAATGGTGCCCCGAGCACAAGCTGCAGAAGGTGCTGATCTCGACGGACGCGGAGTATTACAAGTTGTCCCGGCAGACGCTTAAGGCGGGGCAGATGCCGTTGAAGTTTCAGACGCCGATCAAGTACGGCTGTCCGTTCGATTGCGGGCTTTGCCCGGATCACGAGCAGCATTCCTGTCTGACGCTGATCGAGATTACCGACCAGTGCAATCTGACGTGCCCGGTTTGTTACAGCGAGAGTTCACCGCAGCGGTTGACGCACCGGTCGCTGGAGCAGATCGAGTTCATGCTCGACTGCGTGGTGCGGAACGAAGCCGAGCCGGACGTCGTGCAGATCAGCGGCGGCGAACCGACGATTCACCCGCAGTTTTTTGAAGTGCTCGACCTCGCCAAGACCAGGCCGATCAAGCACCTGATGGTGAACACCAACGGCATCCGGATCGCGGGCGACGCCGAGTTCACCCGCCGGTTGAAAGACTACATGCCGGGCTTTGAGGTGTACCTGCAGTTCGATTCGCTGTACCCGGGGCCGTTGAAAGAACTTCGCGGGGTGGACCTGACCGACGTTCGTCGCAAGGCGCTCGACCGGCTGAACGAACACAACATCAGCACCACGCTGGTTGTCACGCTGAAGAAAGGCTTGAACGACGGCGAGATCGGTGAACTGATCGACTTCGCGCTCAAGCAGCGGTGCGTCCGCGGCATTACGTTTCAGCCGATCCAGGACGCCGGCCGGTTAGAAAGCTTTGACCCGGAGACCGACCGGCTGACGCTGGGCGAGATCCGCCAGCAGATTTTAAAACAGTCGCCGATCTTCAAGCCCAGCGACGTGATCCCGGTGCCGTGTCATCCCGATTGCCTGGCGATGGCGTACGCGTTGAAGATCGACGGGTGCGTGACACCGTTGACCGGGTTGATCGACTCGAAGGTGCTTCTGCACGGCGAGGGGAATACGATTATTTATGAAAAGCACGAGGCGATGCGGGGCGAGCTTTTCAAGCTGTTCAGCACGGCCGCGAGCCCGGATTCGTCGGCGGCTTCGTTGAAGCAGTTGCTCTGCTGCCTGCCGCTGATCGAAGTGCAGGGCGGGTCGCTGACGTACGACAACATCTTCCGCATCCTGATCATGCAGTTTCTGGACCCGCACAACTTCGACGTCCGCAGCGTGAAAAAAACCTGCGTGCATATCGTGCACCCCGACGGGCGGATCATTCCCTTTGACACGTTCAATTTGTTCTACCGGGATGATAAAGAAAGGCAGCTCGACGCCGTGCGCGGCGTCGGTGAACGACTGGTTCCCCTGGGATTTTCCGGAGCGATGCGTGTCTGAACCATTGCCGTCCGATGAATCATTCAAGCCCACATTGCCTGAAGGCGCCGCCCCGCCGCGACCGTTGCATTACTCAACAGCCGCCGGCGGTGTGCGCAAGCCATTTTCCGTGCTCAGAATGTTATGGCTTTTGTTTTTAATTCTGTTCGGCATCGGCCTGCTGATCTTCGGCATCTGCACTTATTCATTTATGAAAAACGTATGACCGTCATTGCGATGGGCGGCAGTGTGGCCCTGTTCACAGCCCCCGCCGCTTCGTATACGCTTCGGTCATGCTCGCCGCAGTGCACCTTGCCAACCCCGTCTTCTGGGCCGTGATCATCGGCTGGATTCTGACTGTCGTGCTGCACGAGTTCGCGCACGGTTTGGTCGGGTCGCTGGGCGGGGACTACACGGTTCGCGAACGCGGCGGATTGAGCTTGAACCCGCTGCAATACATCGACCCGGTGATGAGCATTATCATGCCCGCGCTGTTCATCGTCATGGGCGGCATTCCGCTGCCCGGCGGCGCGACTTACGTACGGACCGACCTGCTGCGAAACCGGTTCTGGGCCTCGGCCGTCTCGGCCGCGGGGCCGTCGACCAATTTCATCATTTTTCTCGCCCTGGCCTTACCTTTTCATCCGAAGCTGAACTGGCTCCCGTTCGACGACGACCCAAGAAACTGGACCCAGTTGCAGTTGTTCCTCGGGGCGTCCGCCCTGCTCCAGTTGCTGGCGGTGTTCTTGAACCTGCTGCCGATCCCGCCCCTGGACGGGTTCGGGATCATCGCCCCTTTTCTGCCGGACAATATGCGGCAATCCATCCGCTCGCAGCAGGGGCAGCTGATCGGGTTGGCCGCGGTTTTTATCCTGATGACGACCGGCCCCGCACAACACGCGATCGGCACCGCGATGCGGTCTGTTTTCGAATTGCTGCAGTTCGGTGACGCGGCATACTTTTTCAACGTTTGTGCCGATCGAGTGCTAAGATCATGAGTCCGGATTTGTAGCGGCCTTGCGAACGAAAATGCGGGGAATTAATCTTATGAGCAGTAGTACCACATCTGATTCCACGACCGCAGGAGAACCAGCGATGGCCCAGGATGTAACCCGCGATCAATTTGCGTTGATCAAGATCGAAGGTATGCATTGCCACAAGTGCGAACTGGCGATCCGAAAACAGCTATCGAAGTTCGTCGGTGTTCACGAAGTGGAAGTCGATTTTGCCAGCGGGCAGGCGTCGGTTCTATTTAACAAGCGAACCGTTTCGATCGTGCAGATGATGGACGCGGTGAACGAGGCGGGTTACCGCGCGACCGGTTTTTCGCAGGGCGAATCGAACAGCTGACACGGGTAAGAATCAATCGAAAGCGCGGCATCATTTTCACAGCCGCAAGGGCTTCAGCCTGCGGAGGATCGTTAAACCGCATCGATTTCTAGACAGTCGCAGACTGAAACCGCCCGGCTGCGATCCGTGCGAGGTCGACCCCCGGCTTCCGGTACAAATCGTAAGCTTGTCAAATTAAAACTAAACCCACCCGGCACAGAATTGGGAACCAAACCCGCCCGCATTGCCGATCAAATTACTCGATCGGCCCCACCACTTGAATCTTGCCTTTGGGCGAGGACTCGCCGCCGAGACGTTCGTTGCTGACGGCCGCGGTATTCGAATCACCGATGTTTTTGGGCAGATCAACTGCAACGATCGCGCGGCCCTTCGGGTCCACGTCGAACGTGCCCGCGGGCACGGGCGTCCCGCCTTTGGGGATAATCCACAGTTCGTAAGTCTGCCCGGGGTCTGCCGGTTTGAAACCGGATGCCAGGAAAAGCCAGCGATGGTCCACCTGGTCCCAGATCACGTTGGCGGTCGCCGACGGTTGCAGGGCAGCCGTGGGTTGCAGGTGGACGACTTTCACTTCCGGGGACCGCAACATCTCGACGACTTGCGATTGCGAACGGAATTGTTCCTGAACCGACGCTAGCAACATCTTGCTCGCATTGGCTTCCCGCTGGGCGTCTTTTGCTTCGAGGACCAGGTGCTGCACCTTCTGACTCATGAATCCGTGCGTCACGACGACCGCAACGCTGGCGGCCACTGCCACGGGAACAAACAGCTTGAACAATCGAATCGGCAGGCTGTCGGCGGCCAGTTCGTTGATCGGCACGGAGATTTGTTTTTTCGACTCGGTCTGGCTGATGCGGTCCATGAGCCGTTGCTTCAGACCCGCAGGAGGAGTCACGGGATCCAAAGCGCCGGGAATCGAATGAAAGACGGCCTGAGCCTCGGCAAAATGCCCGGCACATTCGACGCAACCGGTCGCCAGATGGCGACGCATCTCCTGCATTTCGTCCGCGTCCAAAGCGTCCGACACGTACAACAGGAAAAGATCTCGACGGGTGTCACATGTCACAAAAATGCCCGATTACAGGACGCGGGCGTCGCCCGCAATCACAACTCGATCCAAAAATTCAGGTCTCACTGAATAATACGGAGGTTGTCCCTCAATCGGATGAGCCCTTGTCTTATATACGTTTTTATCGTCCCCAAGGGTCGGTTGAGTTTTTCGGCGATCTCGCTGTGGCTTAAACCCTCGTAAAACGAGCATTCGAGCGCTTCACGCTGTGCCGGTTCGAGCCGGCACATCGCCTCCCGCACTTGGAGGCGTTGTTCCTGTGTATCTATCGACTGCAGCGGCGTAGGTGATGGAGCCGTTTCCAATGCGGCATCGGTGAAATCAGAGGTAATCTTCGGCCGGCTGTCGCGGGACCGTTTTCGGTCGATCGCCCTGCTGCGTGACAGTGTGAGGAGGTAAGTCAGCGGGCTACCCCGGCCGGCGTCGAACCGGTCGGCCTTACGCCACACTTCGAAAAAGATGTCAGTTAGGACGTCCTCGGCTTCGTTCGCGTCCTTCAGAACACGCCGGCAGACCGCCAGAACCAGCGGGGAATGCCTGTCGTACAAAGTCGACAGCGCACCTTTATCGCCGGCGGCGATTGCCTGCATCAGTGCCCAGTCGTCGGGCGATGGTGTGGACGCTCCGGCCAAGCCGGTCTCCTGATCTGTCTCAGCATTCGTTCCAGGGGATAGAGCCGGTCTCCGTCCACCGTCCGGTCCGGATCGTAGCTGGCAACCACGATTTCGCACAATGCGGGATTTGTAGCCGGCGGCAGACAACGACTCGGCCGCTCCGCGCGAGCACTTGTTGCGTTTACGGCACTAATGGGAATAGCGATCCGCTCGAACACACGGGCAGGGATGCCCGTGCCTTTTCTAAGTTTCGAAGGGGGTCGTTTTCAGGATTGTTCGGCCGCCGGCGAACGGGCAGGTCAGGCGACTTTCAGCAGCTCGGGCTCCGGCACGTTTTCCAGCTGGATGTCGCGGTGGGCGACCTTGCGATAGCCCAGCTGGTTGAGCACTTCCAGGATCTCGGTCCAGGTCGGGTAGAGGCGGTGATTGACCTTCTTGTAGGTTTCGATGGCCATCACGAATTCGAATTGCTCGGTGTTCATTTCGCCCTCCTCGGCGCTGCGACGATCGTCGGACCGGCGACGGCCCGGGCCGCGCCGACGTTCAAGACCGGTTTCTGCCCGGCGCTCGTAACCGCAACGGCGTTCGGGGCCGTCGTAATCGGAATCCTCGATTTCGATCTTCCGGCGTTCGGCGCCCACGCGGCGGTCGACCCGGCTGTTACGCCGGTCGGGCCCGCGACCCTTCACGGGGATCTCCCCCTCCGGTGCGGCGGGAACGGCGGGCTGCTCAAAATTCATGGGCATACGGCACCTCTGTGCCTTTATCGGCTTCCAGCGGGTCGACTTAACTTTGCAGAGAAATGCGTGTGGGAGGGCCTGTTTCTCGCGCCGATCTAATCGCGGCGCGACTTTTCGGGCTCTCGTGCTTCGCGAATCAGCGACGGGCATAATAATAAAGTGACCAGATTGTCGACCGGTTTACCGTTGTTACTCAAGTCGTCGCGGAGCGCTTTAAGCTGACGAATCTGCGACGACTTTAATCCCGCGGTTTTCATCAGTTCGCGGATCAGTTTGCCTTTGTGGTTCAGCGTCTGCGGGCGGGCGACCGGCCGCTGCACCCGGTTGATCGCGACCACCAGGACGATCACGCCGGCGAAGGCCGAGATGAACCCGAGCACCTTTGTCCCGTCGATCGGGTCGCTGTGCACGTTGCTCTGGATACTTTTAAAAACGTCGTCCTGGGTCGGGTTGGCCGACGCGGTAGAGGATGACAGCAGCAGGAGCAGACCGAAGAATAAGACCAGCGCGAAGGCCCTGATCCGGTTAACGGTCGGGCGTGGGGTAACTTTGTTCTGCAACTCGGCATTCATCGTTCACCCTGCCTTGGCGCGTTGCTCGCGGATAATCTCGGATGCCGCTTTCAGAATCGCCAGCGCGTACCGGCGGACCCGCAGGTCCGGGTCGGCCTTGACCATCCGGCCGACTTCACCGACCAGGTTCCACCAGCCGGTCTGTTTGAGCGCCCACATGGCCGAGATGCGGTGTTCCGGCCGGGCGTCGTTCAGCATCGCCAGCAGGCTCGCGCCGAACGCGCCCATCCGCAGTTTGTGCATGACCTTGATGGCGTTGGCCCGTTCGCGGTTGCTGCCGTGGCGGGCGCGCTGGATCAGCATCGGGACGAACGTCGTCCGGTGGTTGGCCTCGAGGACTTCGATCGTGTTGGCGCGCACCCGGGAATCGGGGTCGGTGAGCAGCCGTTCGATTAAGACGTCCGGCGCGAGGCTCGGAACGTCGACCAGCAGCGAGACGGCTTTACTGCGCAGCCGGGGGCTTACGTCCGCGCAGACGACCAGCAGCGCGTTCTGCGTCTGCTCGGCCAGCTTCAGTTCCTGTACCATCAACAGCGCCTGCAGTCGTTGTTCCAACGTCCCGGAGGTCATCTTTCGGCTCAACCGCAGCGTCGAGTCGGGGAGCATCTTCAACAGCGCTTTACCGGCCTGTTTGCGGACCGGTTTTTCGAGCTTGGTGTATTTGCCCCAGAACTGTTCGAACCCGCTCCGCCCGACCGACCGCGCGATAATCCGCCGGGCCGACTCCGGCGCGGTCGTCATGCGCTGCAGCAGGATATTTTCGTAGTCCGGCAAACGCCGGCGGATCACCTCGCGGACCGCCATCCGGGCGATCCGTTCGTCGGGGTCGTTTAGGAATGACTTGAGCAGGAGGGCTGAATTTCCGCGGCGTCTCGCCACGATCCGCATCAACCGCAACCGGGCGGCTACGTTCACCGGGTCGTCGCCTTGGGCGTGTGCCCGCAACCGTTCGAGCCGCTCGTCCTGCGCGACGTCGTGAATCCCCGACGCGGCGATCCATTCTCCGATCCGTGCCGCGTCCCCGGCTTCACGGCGGGACACGTCCCGCAGCAATTCGGTTTCGCTCCACCACGCGCCGCGGGTCACCAGGTGCATGCAATTGACCAGCGCGTGGTCTTTCAACCAGTGCGTCCGGCGGAGCAGCGCGTCGAGCGTCGGTGCTTCTTCGATGTG
>CBDFHW010000013.1:0-4283 GCA_965247815.1 Tepidisphaeraceae bacterium
CGGCGATCGTTGCGGCGGTACGAGGAGTTGGAACTTCCCCAGTTGACGCAGTTATACAGGAACTTGAGGTCTTCCGCGTGGGCAGTTTGAATGTTTTCGCCGCAGTAGGAGCCGGAATTGCCGCCGGAACCGGCGTTGCCGCCGCCCGCATAGTCGTTGATGTCGCAGCCGGAGTCGCCCGAGGTCAGCAGAACCGAGCCGGAACCATAGTGGCCTGCGGCGATATAGGGCAGATACTGACCCGTACCGGGGTCTTTAATGCCGCCGGTATTACCGACGATATTCACCAGCGTTTCCGGGTTGGGCATTTTCTCGGTCGTGTAAGACTGCCCGGACTGCGCCTTCTGATTCACGTCCCAGGAGTAGGACGAGATATGGTAGTTGCCGTAGTTTTTGTCGCCGAGATTTGCCAGTTCCGACAGGCTTAACTGGTACGGCGTCGTCAGAATCGGGTGCGTCGGCTGGTAGACGGCGGGGCCGCTGGTCGAAAAATTGCCGAAGCCGTTGCCCTCAAACTGAACCTCATTGAGGAAGAACGAGCCCGTCGTTCCGGTCGTCGTGCCGCCGCCGATGGTCATGTTGCCGCAGTCTTCGAGCCAGAGAACGCCCCCGGCATCGACCAGTTTGCGTAACTTTTCGCGATCCGCGTCGCGGAATTGGGTGTTGCGGTGGTTGGTGATGAAGAGCAGATCGAACTGGATGAGCTGGCTGATCGGCGTGTTGGTCAGCGACACTTCCCAGTACGCCGCCATTTTGGGCGTGACCTTTTGACCGATTTCGTAGCCCGAGGCATTTGAGTTCGGGTTTCCGCCGCCCATACGGCGGTCCCAGCGCTCCTTGACCGTCGATGTGACCGTCGCAGGCGCAAGCGGGTTGGTGAACGTCCACCCCTGCGGCTTCAAGTCTTTCCGCTGGTCGGCAATATAAAAAACGAACGGGTCCGGATTTTCCTGCTGGCGACCGTCGAGACTGTCGGTCGAGTCGATGAGCAGAATGCCGACTTTGAAGACGCGCTGCGTGGTCGAGTACGTGGTCGCCCCGTTCTGCGCGTGGGCCGTCTGCGGCGCGACCAGCAGACTGGCGGCGGTCGCGACAACGGCAGCCGCGATGCCCGCCAGCGAGGCGGCAAAGGCCGCCATCCGCCGCGCGGGGCGACGAAGGGCGGGCGAATTTATCGGGGGCGGCCCCTCGGAAACGAGCCGGGTTGAGCGGCGATTACTGCGGAACATTGGTATTTTCTCCGAAGTACAGCAGACCGGGCGCGACCGGCAGGCTGGGAACGAGCGGTAAAACGTTGCCGTAGACATCGGCCCGCAGTGGTGTTGCCGCCCCGTTGGTGTAGACATACGGGGAGATAGCGCGGTCGTCGAACTGATACACGATGCCGCTGCCGCCGCTTTTTCCGTCCTGCGTGACACCGTTGGTGAAATCGAGCGGTTCGTTGTCGGGAAACTGGAGGTATCCCAGCGGGCCGTGCGCGGCCTTGATGGTTGTTGGATAGGCCGGGAAATTTGTCGGGCGCGGAACCGAAGTCTGGGTGAAGCCCGACGAGCCAAGGAAATTTGGCACCCAGCCCCACTTCGCCAGCCAGGCGGCCTGATCGCCGATCTCGGCGGTTATGTTCTCGGAAATGGCCCCATAGAACGTGATGCGGGCATCCATCGGCTGATTGTAGAACGGGAAGTAGGCACTGACATGGGTAACGGGCGTTCCCGTTCCCACATTCGGGTTTTCACCCGTGCGGCGGCCTTTTTGATTGACCTGATTCGCGGCGTTGTTGTTCGCGCCGATGTAGTTCAGCAGCGTGTCGTCAGAATCCGGGTTGAACGATGGCCCTGGAATAATAAACAGTGACCCTTCCTGCGCGTAGATCAACGCTTCGATACGAACGTCGAGCGGGGCGACACCAAAGCGCGTAATCAGGTAGTCGGCGTTCGAGATCGAGCCGTCGGGCAGATAGCGAATCTGGAACAGGTTATCGACACCGGTTCCGACGAGGCTGCTGACCTGGTTCAGATTGCCGACATCCGTGGTGGAAAGCGCGAACACATCGTCGTTGTAGCCAGTCGTCGGGACATTGCTTGCGCCGGTCGAATCGAGCGTATCGGTTTGCAGAATCAGCGTCGCCGGGTCGGGGGGGAACGTATTGAACTGGTACGTCGAGGCGTTGATGCCCAGTTGAACCGCGGCCTGATTCGATTTGGTGGACGAGGTCGCCGAACCGTGTCGGAAGAAAATCTGGGTCGGCGGCGGGGCCGAACCGCCCCCGCCCGTCGCGCCGGTCAGGTACTTGGGCGGCGTGTTGTCGCGGTCTTCGGGTCCCATGTTGACCTGGAAATTATACAGTGTCTGACCGGAACTCGCGCCCAGATCGATGGAGACGGGGAACGTGTCGGGTGCGCCCTCGGGAACGATCTTGCCGTTGTCGGGCGTCAGGAACTGCGTCGTGTTGACGGTCACGTACTGCTTCGCCAGCAGTGCGATGGTCGAGCGGTTGTGGTCGGCGTCGCTTGCGGGCAGATTGTCGCGCAGCAGGTTGCCGTTGACATAAATCGTGCCGTTGGAGACGACCGTCAGGTGGCGCGGATTGATCTTCGCGCCCGATTCGGGATCGATGCCGCTTAGCGTCCCATGAATGCTGACGTTGCCCTCGGCATAGATGACCAGATCGCCGTTCGGATTCGACGCACTGCTGGCGGCGCTGCCGTTGCTGCCGGTTCCATACGGGTAGCCCTGGAAGACCGGGGTTCCATCGGCGATGAACTTGGTCGGCGGGCCGGTCACGCCAGACGCGACCGCATAGCGAACAATATGCGACGTGTTGATGACCTGTCCCGGCGTGACGGTATAACTGGTCGTGCCGGTGGTGGTTTTTACTTTCAGCGTCGTCGAAGGCGCGTGGAAGTAGTAATGGTTGCTCGACGCGCCCAGAATCATGTAGCGCGGCGTCAGGACAATATCGACGGCGGGAGGACTGTACTTGAGATCGCCGGTCCAGTTGCCCGTGATCGCGCCGCCTGTCGGCGGATTGAGCCATTCGGTACGGAGCGATGAGGTCGTTCCCGTTGCCTGCTGATCGACGCTGTTGTTGATATACAGGCCCGCGCCCCAGCCATCCGCGCCCGCCGTGCTGACCCCATTCGACCCGGCGAGGGTCAAACTGGCGTCGAGGGGGTTGTCGGTGACATCGTTCGCGGGCAGCGGAACGCTATCGCGGGTCAGGGCGATGTAGCGGGTCAGACCATTTGGGCCGATGGGCGTATCGATCAGCGGCGGCTGCACATGTGAAACCGACCGCAGGCTTTTCAGATCACCGGCAGGACCGATAAGCGAGAGCGTTTCGCTGCCGCGCGGATTGTCGCGCACGATTCCTGCCTGCGTACCCGCCGCGTTCGTCGTCGGGTCGGTATAAGGGTACGTCGTCGTAAAAGCGGGCGAATCGCTCGGATACAGGTTGCCCGTCGTCGCCGAGGGCGGGACGTTGATATAAACCCGCGCCGGGTCGGTCGCCTGCAGGGCGTTGGCGCTGTCCGAGACGCCATTCAGGAAGATCTTTCCGGCGACTTCAAGGGCATCGTTGCGAATCGGGTTCAGCTCGATGCGGCTGACGCCATAGAAGGTCAGGCTTCCATTGACAAAAACAGGGCCGTCGATGAGCGTTTCGACATCACGCGCGATCAACCCGTTCGGGTTCGAGGGATTGCCGGTCGTGCTGGGAAAATTGGCGTCGTAGTCCTGTACGGGATACATATCGCCGAGCGCGAAGGTATCCGGGCGATTGTCTTTGTTCGTGACCTGGCGAACGTACTCGTTCAGTCCGATCTTCTTATAAGCGATCAATTCGACGCGCTGACCGAGGGCATTGGTATTGCCGAACGTCGTCGGGTCGTAAGGGTCGATCTGACCGGAACGTCCGACCGATTCCAGACGAATGTACTTGTGCGCGGGGTCGGCGGGATAGGCGGTCGTCGTTGTCTGATACGTGCTGGGCTGGAGTTTGCCGTACTCGTCGTAGACATCGGGTTGATAGGTGACGCGCACCAGAGCGCGACCGCCATTGCTGTTGGCGGAAGGCGTCGGGCCGCCAAAGTTGACGCGCGTGTAGCCGCCGACCAATGCCTGTCGTCCCGCATCGTACTTCATCGGCTGAAGGTAGAAGTAATCCGGGTCGCTGGTCTGAATGGTACAGGCGACATTGGGCAGACAGGCCGGAACCGGTCGCCAGTCCGCGCCCTGCGGCGCGGTCATCAACTGCTGGTCGAGATAGCGAATCCCGGCCTCGG
>CBDFHW010000014.1:0-431304 GCA_965247815.1 Tepidisphaeraceae bacterium
ACGGGAAAGACGGAAGTCATCGCCTGGTATATGGGGTTCGCGCCGGTCGAGCACCCGCAGGTGGCGTTCTGCGTGATGGTCGAATACCCCGGCGCCGGTGGTGGGAAAGTCTCGGCCCCGATCGCCAGTAAAATTCTTGATGCCTGCATCGCCGGCGGATATTTTCATCCGCCGGCGCAATCGACGGCAACGTTATCGAACTAGCGATCCGTTGACCGCGACCCGCACGCCTCTCGCGAGCACCCATGACCGAACTTCCCCACGACTCGACTCCGACGCCTGAATTCACCGTCGGCGCCGCGCCACCCCCGCCGGTCCCCCGGGTGGTGACTCCCCACGTGTCGCGCCGCGCCTGGACCGAACCTTCGGTTCGAGTCTGGTGGCTGATCGCATTAAGCATCTTCATCGTGTTTCTCGTCTACGTGGTCGACCGGCTATGGGAGCGGGAAATCGATCGACGATTGATCCGCGACGGGGCCGTCGTTCAGGCGAAAATGATGGGGACGGCCGACAAATACATCACCGGGCAGAAGTTTTCACCCGGCGATATTGTGAACGTGCAGTTCAGTTACAACGGTCAGGATTTCAACGTGCCCGGGCCGATTCACGACACGATGGCGGTGGGGCAGATGTTCCCCATCCACGTTGACAAGGAATCGCCGGCCGTGTGGACGGACTTAAACGACACCGCTCCGCTGCTGGCGTCGATGTTCGTCGGGTTTTTGTTCCTGCCGTTCGCTCCGCTCGCTTTGGCCGTTGCGATAATCAAGCAGCGGGCGTTGAAATCTCAATGGGAGACCGGCGAACCCGCGGCCGCGATCGTGCAGGACCGCAGGCAGACACCGGTTGCTCCACTGTCGTACGCCATTCGTTGCAGCCTTCGCGATCACCGGAACAAGCAGTTATTCACGGTTTACGTTCCTTCCAGCGGCGCGACGCTCGAACCCGAAAACGTGATCTGGGTGATCAACTCAAACCTGCAATCCCGCCCCGTGGCGGCGATGTGGTTCGAATGAGAAAACTGCGCCTATTCAGCCGGGGCGATTCGCATCGAACAGTAGATTTACTTCCCCGCCCGATCCCATCAATGAATGGAGCACGTCGTCGGTCGGGTCGATCTGCTTTAATTGACGTCCGATATTAAAGACCCTGTAACTTGGCTGAAGGGTGAGGATACGGTCGACCAGTTCTCGGGGTTTGAAGCCGGCCGTCTGCGCACACGACGGGGAATATTCGGTCACGATCATCGGCGGTTCGTCCGCCCGAAGCAGCCGAGTCATTCCGGTGACGGCCAACGGCTCCGCCCCCTGAAGGTCCATCTTGATCAGCCGGGGTTTGGTCCCGGCAATCGCCTCGTCCATTCGGACCGTCGCGACCGGGTGGGCAATCGTCGCAACGCCAGTTTCGGGAAACAACGATGAACAACCGTGGTTGTGATCGGCGTCGGAGTAGGAATGAATCATCATCTCGCCCGCCGAGTCGCTGAGTGCGACTGGATGAACGCGCACTCGATCGCCCAGGCCATTTTTATCGAGATGGGCGACCAGCCGGGCACGGTTCTGCGGCTGCGGTTCGAAGGCGTCTATTCGCCCGGTCGGACCAATGATTCGGGCCGCCATCAAGGTGAAGTATCCGATATTCGCCCCGCCATCGACGAAGTGATCCCCCGGCCGCAGCAGCTTGCGAAGCAGCCGGGCGGTGTCCAGTTCGAAGAAACCGAACGCCATCGAACAGTCGGGATAGATCGACAGGTCGAGATTCATGAGCACGCCGTCGGGCGTTTGAAATTCACCCCTGCGACGGCTCGCCGGCAGCAGTTCGCGCGCGAAACGCACGAGCCGATAGGTGCCCCGTCCGGTCGGTGTGATCCGGCTGTAAAATCCGAGAATCGCCTCGATCGATCTGCTGGTGAAACTGGTTTGCGAGCCGGATTCGAGGTCCATTTCTCGGAGTATACTGAAACCGGTCGCAGAGACGACGCCGCCATGACATCCGGGCAGCGACCGTGTAAAAGTCTTCGCCGAGCCCTTCATTGACCGACCGGACGAGGACGCCCGCTGAACCGTTTTTGGACTCAACTCGCGATTGCCACCAATTGGCCCGTCCTCTTGGCGGTCCTGCTGTTGTCGAGCCTGGGCTCGATCAGCATCTGGGCCGACTCCCGGCCCGAAGGGGGAAAACAACTGATCTATCTCGGCATCGCCTTCGGATGCCTGTTCGCGTTTCAGGCAGTCAACTATCTGGTGATCGGTCGCTGGGTCTGGCCGTTCTACATGCTTAGTCTGACGCTCGTGGGGTACACCGTCCTGGGCGCGCACGTTTCGCTGCCGTTCGTTCACAGCACCAAAGGCGTGTACGCCTGGATCAATTTCAAATTCGGGTCGCAGGAAATCAGCCTCGAACCGTCGGAGCTTTGCAAAATCTCCTTCGTGCTGGTCCTGGCCCGGTACCTGAGATACCGGTTGAACTATCGAACTTTTAAAGGCCTGCTCGCGCCGTTCACGATCGCATTCGTGCCGATCATTCTGATTCTCAAGCAACCGGACCTGGGGGTCGCGGCCTTGTTCATGCCCACGCTGTTGGCCATGCTGTTCGTCGCCGGCGCGAAGGTGAAGCATATGACGACGGTGCTCGGTCTCGGGCTGGCGTTCGTGCCGATCTTCTGGTTCGCCGGCCCCCGGTACGACTCGGACAACCTGACGACCCGCCGCCGATTGACGGAATTGGAAATGCCCGTGCTCAGGCACCTGCCGTCGATGATGAGGGAATACCAGCGGTCACGTGTGCAGGCGATGCTCGTGCACGATGCGAAGTCCGCCGAGAAGGGGTACCAGCAGAAGATGGCGATGGAAGCGATGGGGTCGGGCGGGTTTTTCGGCAAAGGGATTTTTCAAATTCCGGTCGGACGGCACGTGCCTGAAGCGCACGACGACATGATTTTCTCGCTGATCGGTGAACAGTTCGGATTGCTCGGCGCGTCGGCAGTAATCGGTTCATACCTCGTTCTGTTCGCGGCCGGGATTGAGATCGCGTCGAACACCAAGGAACCGTTCGGCCGGTTGATCGCGGTCGGTGTGGTCGCCATCGTCGCCACACAGGCAACGCTCAACCTGTCAGTCTGCATGGGGATGATGCCCGTCACCGGCGTCACGTTGCCGTTCGTCAGCTACGGCGGGAGCAGTCTGATCGCCAGCTATATGGCCGCGGGGCTGCTGCTGAATGTCGGACAAAATCGTCCCCTGACCCTCGGCAAACAGGCATTCGAATTCGACGACGATGAATAAATCGATTCCGAGTTTGCGATCAATTTTTTGGAGCCCGAACTGCCCGTCGGCTCAATTAGTTCATAAGACTTGGATTGCCGATGCCAGCCCCTTCCCGGCGATTATGAGCGAAATCTTCACCGACGCCGGCAGGTCAGTCGGTAATTACCTGCCCGATCATGATGCGATGACCGTCCGGTGTTTTCACGCCAAACTCGCGCATGCCCCACGGTTTATTCGCAATGCTGCCGATGAGTTGAGCACCCGCACTTTCCAGCCGGGTGTAATAGGCGTCCGCGTCGTCGACCCGGAAATAAGCAAAATAGCTGTGACAGCCCGTTTGGATTACCGGCATCTCGTCCGGACATCCGCCGAGCATGATCATGCAGTTGTCTTTGCTCACGAAGACCCACCCCGTCGGCTCCGAGACGACCTCAAACCCCAGCATCTCGACGAAGAACCGGGACGACTCGCGGACGTTCTGCACGGCAAGAACATAGTGATTTTGAAGAATCGTTGGCATGTCTATCTCTGTTTTGCTGTCTGAACCGTCGGTTGCTAAAACAGTCGACTTCGTGACGCAAGGCGGATTCAGTAGTCGCGCCTCGACATTTTTTGCCTCAACTTTTAGCCGGCAAATCCGATAAGTCTGATAAGTCTCCGTCGATTCCCGCGTGACCAGCCGCGCGGGTCACACGGGGCGTCATTTGCGACAAAGGTTGTGCAACGATGTCTGTTACCCACCGTCCCGTTCCTCCGTTGCCCGCGTGTCCCCGTGCGAGCTCGATCGCAGCCGATCTTCGTCGTTCATATCCGACCGGCAGACAGGACTTCGCCCGCGCCGTGGCTGGCCAGCCCATGGAACTCACCGTCTCGACCGGTGACAAGCTACCGGCAAAACTCGTCGCGACGCTGGTGACGACGATGAACGCTCCGCAGTCGGGGAAGTGGGTCGAGTTTCCGTTCACGCTGCGGGATGAAAAAACATTGGTCTGCGCCGTCACCCCAAACCTGCCCGGGCTGTACTCATTCCGAACGCGCTATTCGCTAGACGGCGGGTCGACCTGGCAGCGCGACCCGGTGCCCGACGCGTGGGTGCTGGTCGACCCGCCGCAGGTCGACGGGCTGCGGATGTATACGCTGATCCCGAACGTCTCGGGGACAATCGCCGACTGGTCGGCCGAGCTTTCGAAGATCAAATTGATGGGGTTCAACGCGGTGCACCTGTTGCCGTTGACGACCCTGGACACATCAAGAAGCCCGTACTCGGCGCGGGACCTGTTCGACGTCGACCCGAGCTATCTTGCCGAGGGGACCGTTCAATCGGGTCTGCAGCAGCTCGAAGCATTCATAGAGACCGCCAGATCGCTGGACATTCAACTCTGTTTCGATCTGGTGATGAATCACATCGGCCCCGACAGCGACATGGCCACCCGCGCGCCGGAATGGATCATGCCCGACCCGGCGAACCCGGACGGGCTACGCCGCGCCCGGTACTGGTCGGACAAGGGTTGGCAGCCCTGGAACGATCTTGTGCTGATCGATTTCGAGCACCCGTCGCAGCAGATCCGCGCCGACGTTTACAATTACATGACCGAGTACGCGCTGTTCTGGGCTAAATACGCCGGCGAGACCAACGGCTTCGTGCGGTTCGACAACCTGCACAGCAGCGACAAGCCGTTCATCGACGCGCTCACGCTCGCGATGCACGCGGAGTACCCGAACGTGGGCATCATCGCCGAATATTTTACCGACGCCGGCACGCTGCTGAACACGATCCCCAAGTGGGGGCTGAGCCTGATTTTGGCGACCCCCTGGGACAACCGCTTCGTCCCGCAATTGCGCGATTATATTAAATACATTCATTCCATCGCCGAGCACGTTCGGTTTTTCATGCCGATCACGTCACACGACTCAGGGTCGCCCGCTCAGGAATTCGGATCGGTGCAATCGACGGTGCCCCGATACATCGCAGCGGCTTTGCTCGGCACTGGCGCCACCGGGATCACCCAAGGCGTCGAGTGGGGCACCAAAGAGAAGATCGAATTCATCGGAAAACGCACGAAGCTGACACAGACGGCCGCGCCCGTCTTCGGAGGCTTTCTTCGCAGGGTCAACGAAATATTGGCCGAGCAGCCGGCGCTACGGCGGGGGGACAACTGCGAGTTCGTCGACAACAACCACCACGCCCTGATTGCCGCTTTTCGAAAAGACGACCGGCCCGGCAAGACCGGGTTCCTGATCGTCTGCAACTTCGACATCCTGCACGAACACGCCTTCGAAGCCGACCTGGCCCGGCAGCTTGGCAGCAATCTCGAGATTACCTGTGTCGAGCTGCTCACCGGCGGAAAGCGAACGTTCGCCAGCGCGACCATCTGCGTGGTGCTCCCCGTCTGCGGGGCGTACGTCTTCATGTTCTGAGCAACCGGACCGTCTACATCACCCGTCAGTTGGACCGTGCGTCTTGGCCGGTACGAAGCTATTGTTTGGGCGTCAGCCAAATCAACGACATCAACCGGGCGAGGACGAATGCGACGCGTAGTCCTAATTGTGATTCTGTTATGCACGACGGCCTCGGCTCAGACATTACGCCAGGCGGCTAGTGGACGCCTTTTAATCGGCGCCGCGATCATGTCTTCGGCAATCAAGGAACCGGAATCGGCGAAACTGATTTCCACGCAGTTTAATTGCCTGACCGGTGAGAACGAGTTCAAGCCGGCCGCACTGCAACCCACGGCCGGCCAGTTCGAGTTCGCCGCCGCGGATCGACTCGTCGCCTTCGCGAAAGCGAATCAGATGGCCTTGATCGGTCACACCTTGTGCTGGCACCAGCAGACGCCGAACTGGTTATTCCAAACCCCGGCGGGAAAACCGCTGCCCCGTGCCCAATCGCTTGCAAACCTAGGGACGCACATCAGCACTGTCCTGCGGCATTTTCACGGCCAACTTCGCGGGTGGGATGTCGTGAACGAAGCCCTCGCCGACGACTTGACCGGCGAGCTGCGTGACACACCCGCCCGGGATTCGATCGGTGACGATTTCGTAGAGCGGGCGTTCGAACTGGCACATTCGGCCGACCCTGGCATCGAGCTTTATTACAACGACTACAACATTGAGGTCCCCGTCAAACGCGAGCGAGCGATTCGCCTGGTCCGCCGGATCAAGGCGGCCGGCTTGCGGATCGATGCCGTCGGCATCCAGGGACACTGGGGGCTTACTTACCCGGACGTGAAAACGATCGAGGACGCGATCGTCGCGTTCCACAAGCTGGGCGTAAAAGTCTCGATCACCGAGTTAGACATCGACGTGCTCCCGCGCGTCGGCGGCGGAGCGGATTTGAACGACGTTCAGACGACCGGCGCCGACCCTTACAAGGACGGCTGTCCCGCGGAAGTGCTTCGGCAACAGGCGGACCGGTATCGCGAGCTGTTCCAGATGTTCTCCCGTCACACCGACGCGATCGAACGGGTCACGTTCTGGGGCGTCGGCGACGGCGGTTCCTGGTTGAACAATTTCCCCGTCCGCGGCCGCACGAATTACCCGCTATTGTTCGACCGGCAACTGAAACCCAAGCCAGCGTTTTCCGCCGTGCTCGAATCGCTGCAGGGCCGCTAAGCCGGACGCTTGTCAAAGGCCGCCGGAGACCAGATCCCCGTGAACGGGCTCACCGGATCGGGTCGTTCCCTCGAAAGATTTGCGGTCCGGAGCCAGCGTCGCGGCATCAAAAAACCCGCCCCATTGAAACAGAATCTGATTGCCCTGAAGGAACCACAGCTCGCTGCCGTCCGGTGTTTTCATATGACCGTTGGCGAACATCGCGTGATCGACCGGGCTCCGGTCGGCAACCGAATACGCCCAGACGGCGATCGTCGCAGGGACCGCCCGCTCGTCGGGGCCGTATCGTTTGCCGGTGCCGGAAATTTCTGTCACCGTCGCCGAGTAAATCGCGTACGCGCTTTGCCAGCTCGACAGGCCGATCGTGTCCGTGTGGTGCAGCCGTCTCGAGATCACACCCAGGTCGTCGAAGTCGGTGACGTAGTCGCTGACGAGCTTGTCGTCCAGAAACGCCTGGACCGAGCCGCGGCGGACCTTCACCAGGCAGACATAACGGCGGCCGTTGGTGAGCCATTGTCCACGCACAGTCGTCGAATTTTCGTCCGCGGCTTTTCCGAACACCTCGGCGATCCCGCAGACGGTGTTGTCCCAGCCGGCGATCGTCCACATAAACTGTCGGCCGTTTCCGACCAAAATCACGTCGAGTCCGTCGTTGCCGGCCACTCGGGAAAATTCCAGTCGAACGTCGTATTCGTCCGGAGGTCGGTAACCGGAATCAAACCGCGTCGCCGCGCCGGTGTCTGACGTCAAAGCTCCGTCTTTGATTTCCCAAGTCCCGACCACGTCAGCGAGGTCGATATCCAGCCCTTTTAGAAGGTCGATTGCGACCGGCGACGGGTTCGTCGAAGCGAACGTCCGGGCGCGATGGAACATCGGAGCATCGGGATCCGCAACGGGATCACCTGCGGCCGTCATCCCGGACGGGGCGTTCTGACTCTCTCGGTCGACGAAGAAAAACCGTTTCGCCGCCCAGCTGCCAGCGCCGATCAGCAGGAAAAGCACCATTACCTGCACGGCAACAGCTGTTAAGCTTTTCTTCCCGGATTGGGGTGAAGGTTCGGCGTTCAAGTGAACTCCGTTTCGAGTTGCGGCGGCAAGGCGAAAGCGTTCGAGTCGACCCCTCGGGCTGACTCAGCAAAAAAAGATTACCGAGCTGAGTTCCAACCGGCAATTTTGCATCCAACCGCCTGTCGGCTCGACCCGCCCGGGGAAACATTTAATTGCGGGACCAGAGTGTCCCAATTAGAACCCGGCGGACATTGATTGGTAATGGAAGCGACAGCCATGCAGTCTGAAGTGACAGGGCCTGCGGCGGATGATACCTGGGACCCGTCGGCGTTCGACCGCGTGGTTCGCCGCCAACTGAAATTCGTGTACGCCGCCGCCATCATGAGGTGTCCGCAGTCGCGAAACGTTGGGAGCGACTACCCGCCCGTCTGTCCCCGGTAAGGCCTATACTGTATCCTAATTTGCGGAAGGACCGGCGGCTCGACCGCGTGGTGCTTCCGTTTGCTTATTTTTCACTGCGAATCCGAACCGTAACAGGAGCGAAACGATGCCCGGCATGACGATGACCGAACAGATTCTGGCCAAGCACTCAGGCAAGACCCGTGTCGAGGCCGGGGACAACGTCTGGGTGAACGTCGATGTGCTGATGACGCACGACGTTTGCGGGCCGGGCACGATCGGGATCTTCCACGAAAAGTTCGGCCGGAACGCCACCGTCTGGGACAAAGACCGCGTCGTGATCATCCCGGACCATTACATCTTCACGGCCGACGAAAAATGTCACCGCAACGTGCAAACACTGCGCGACTTCGTCAAAGAGCAGGGACTTCGATACTACTACGACCCGGAGTTCGTGACGCTCGAACCGAAGATGCCCAATCCGTATCGCGATCCGACTAAAACCAACTACAAAGGCGTCTGTCACAAAGCGTTGCCCGAGGAAGGGCACATCCGCCCGGGTGAAATCTTGCTGGGGACCGACAGCCACACCTGTACGGCCGGGGCGTTCGGGCAGTTCGCGACCGGGGTCGGGAATACCGATGCCGCGTTCGTGCTCGGCACCGGTAAAACCTGGCTGAAAGTCCCCCCGACGATGAAATTCGCCTTCCACGGCGAGATCCCCGCTTACCTGACGGCCAAGGACCTGATCCTTGCCGTGATCGGTGAGATCGGCGTCGACGGCGCTACTTACCGATCGATGTACTTCACCGGCAGCGGGATCAATTCGCTGACGCTGGAAGATCGCATGACATTGACCAACATGGCGATCGAAGCCGGCGGCAAGAACGGGATCTGTGACGTCGACGAAAAGACGCTGCAATACGTCCGCGCCCGCAGCAATCGGCCCGACTGGGAAGTGGTCAAAGAATCTCCCGACGCCAAATATTTTTTCGAAGCGTCGTGGGACCTGAGCACCATGGAACCGATGGTCGCCAAACCCCACAGCCCTGACAATCGCGACACCGCGTACAACTGCCGGGACGTGAAACTGGACCAGGCGTACATCGGTTCGTGCACCGGCGGAAAGATCACGGACATGATCTTTGCCGCGAATCTGCTCAAAGGTCACACCGTCAAGATTCCCACCAAGGTCGTGCCCGGCAGCACGGAAGTACATGCTGACATGAAGCGGTTGAACCTGCGTGGTGCCGAACGGCAGGGCAACGAAAAGAGCATTGAAGACGTCTTGATCGATGCCGGGTGCGATCTGTTCGCCAGCGGCTGCGGGGCGTGTCTGGGCGGGCCGGTGGACACGTTCGGTCGGTTGATGAAAAACGAAGTGTGTATCAGCACCACCAACCGCAACTTCCCGGGCCGAATGGGGAGCACCAAGAGCAGCGTTTACCTTGCCAGCCCGTTGACGGTCGCCGCAAGCGCGTTGACAGGGTACGTGACCGACCCTCGCGACTATGTTTCGACCAAAATCGAAACCGGCATGGCCGGTGTAATGTGAATTTAGTAGATACTTCTATTTGACGCGATTCGAGGTTCGAATACGGGATATGGCAGTGCTAGAATATGTTATAAACAAGGGTCCGAAGAAGTAAATTTTCAGGGATTTACTATGAAAATGCCCGAGACCACGATTTTGTTGGCCGATGATCATGCAATTCTTCGGCAGGGGCTGGCTTCGCTTCTCTCCGCGCACGCTGGCCTGTCCGTGGTTGGTGAGGCTGCCGACGGCCGCTCCGCCGTCGCAGTCGCCCGGGAACTCGCACCGGACGTCGTCCTGATGGACGTCTCGATGCCCGATCTGAATGGCATCGACGCCACCCGGCAGATGACGACCACAAACCCCGAGGTGAAAGTCATTGCGCTCTCGGCGCACGGTGATTGCCGCTATGCCAGCGAAATGCTGCGAGCCGGGGCTAAAGGGTATCTTCTGAAAGACGGGATTTTCGAGGAACTGGTCACCGCGATTCGAACCGTAATGAACGGCCAGCCCTACCTCAGCTCGCAGGTGGCTGGTGCGCTGGTCGAAGATTATGTCCAAGGCTCCGACGGCAGGGCTTCGGTCTTCTTCCGACTTTCGCCCCGCGAGCGCGAAGTCCTCCAGTTGATGGCCGAGGGGCGTGCGACGAAAGAAATCGCCATCGACTTGCACGTCAGCGTCAAGACGGTGGAGACCCATCGTCGGCAAATCATGGAAAAGCTCAATCTGTTCAGCGTCGCCGAGCTCACCAAATACGCCATCGGTGAAGGGCTGACGTCGGTCAGTCTCTAAAAAACAGTCCAGCTAATCCTGGTCGAAGTACGCATGCCTGTCCTGATCTCGATCACCATTTTCGTCCTGCTCGGTACCGCATTCATTTTCGGCACCCTCGCGTTCGGCTCGTGGATCCGCAGCAGCGTTCCGAGCAGCGATAAATCTGCCACTTACGAATGTGGCGAACCGACCCTGGGTTCCAGCTGGGTCCAGTTCGACCTTCGTTTTTACATTATCGCGTTGCTCTTCCTGGTCTTCGACGTCGAAGTTGCCTTGTTCTATCCATGGGCGGTCGTGTACGGCGATGCTGCGGTGATTGCGAAGCAAGTCGGCCTTTCACTGTTCCAGCTGAGGGCCACGGCCGTCGTCGATATGCTTGTCTTTTTCGGCATCCTGCTCGTCGGCTTCGCCTATCTGTGGCGGTTCGGATACCTCGATTGGGTGACCGTGAAACCGGCGTCCACCCCGGTCTCAAAAGCTGCCGGCAGTGCTGAAGCTCTGACCGCCCCGTCCGACGCCGAAGCCGTCGCCGGTCCCTTGATGCCCGCCTGATATCTGCCCGTTTTTTCATTGGATCTCGGCCCCGTTCCAGCCGAAGAACAGTACGCCGGGTTGCCTTGACACTCTCGCGTCATTGGCTAGATTACTCGACCCTGCCGACCATCGGCAGGTTCCCATTCGGCAGTAGCTCAATGGTAGAGCAGCCGGCTGTTAACCGGCTGGTTGTAGGTTCGAGTCCTACCTGCCGAGCCTTGTAACCCCGCTTTTCCTTTTTGGAAACGCGGGGTTTTTTTTACGCGCCTGTTTGCCCGAATGCAACATTCCGCATCTAGAGAGACCACTGATCGCGCGACGGTCGGGCGAGCGGCGAGTGGATCGGTTTTGCGTTACCGTTACTTTGCTTCGTAGAAATGCTTATCAGCAGGAGAACGACTGTGCGAAAGATCGTCGCCCGGCGGACGTGTCAGGGACGAACGACCTTGTGGTTCATGATCGCGATGCTCACCGTGTGGGCCATACCGGTGTCGGCGGCCGACCTCAAGATTGCGGCGCCGTTCGTCGACCACATGGTGCTGCAACGTGGAAAGCCGATCCAGCTGTGGGGGACCGGCCCGGTCGATGCCGAGGTGACCGTTCGACTCAGAGACCAAAAGACCACCGCGAAGGTGAACGCGGACGGGTCGTGGCGCGCTACGGTGGATGCCTTGCCCGCAGGTGGTCCGTTCGATCTGTCGGTCGCCAGTGGAAATCAGTTGGCGGACGTCCACGACGTTCTGATCGGTGAGGTCTGGCTTTGCTCCGGGCAATCGAACATACAGATGTCGCTCCGCGAGACCGCCGACGGCGCCGTCGTAGCGGCCGTGCCCCACCTCAATCTACGGCTCGGCAAAGTCTCGACCGCGTGGACCGCGACCCCGCAATCAACGGCCAAGGTCAACTGGACACCGGCGACCGAAATCACCGCGAGACAATTCAGTGCAGTCGCGTACACGTTCGCCCACGAGTTGGAGAACGACCCGGCAATGGCGAACGTCCCGATCGGGCTGCTCGAAGACTGCCTCGGCGGGACCGTCGTCGAGTCGTGGATCCCCCGGCAGGGGCTGGCCGGGTTCGATCCGAAAGAACTGCAAAGTTCCATGTTCGGCATCGGACCGACGCTGCTTTACAACGGCATGATCGCGCCGCTGGGCCAGTCGTCATACGCCGGCGTGATCTGGTACCAGGGCGAGGGAAACGCCGGCGAACCGGATCGGTACACCAAACTGCTGCCGATTCTTTTCAAGAGCTGGCGGGAGCAGTTTCACGACCCCGAATTGCCATTTCTCGTCGTGCAACTGCCCGACTACGCGACCGAAACCGGCGGGCTGTATTGGCAGTGGATTCGCGACGCGCAGGCGCGGGCCGTCGCTGAAACGCCGAACACCGCGCTCGCGATCAGCATCAACACCAACGACGGTTGGGACCTTCACCCACAGGCCAAGCACGAGATCGGCCGTCGCCTCGCGCTGCTCGCCCGCCGCCGAATCTATAAAGAGAACGTCGCGGGTTACGGCCCGGTCTACCAGTCACAAAAAGTGGAAGGTTCGAAGCTGGTCGTCTCGTTCGACACCGACGGCGACGGCTTGACCGCGGGCTTTTCGCCGGTGAACGGATTTGCCATCGCAGGCGCGGACGAAAACTACCACGCCGCGACCGCCGTCATCGAAGGAGATTCGGTCACCTTGACCGCCCCGGAAGTCCCGGCCCCGGTGACCGCCCGGTACGCCTGGGCCGGTGTTCCGGGGTCCACATTGACCAACCGCAGTGGCTTGCCCGCCGCGCCGTTCCGCACCGATACGCTTGCCGCCGACAAGCATCTCGGCGAGCCGCAGCGTCAGCTGCCCGGGTATTCGTTCAAAGGCGAAAACTATCAGGCGGTGATATCCGGTGAAGGGAGAATCACCAGTCTCACCGTTAGCAACCAGCAACTGCTGTCCAACGCGCCCGGTAACTGGGGCGGCACGAGCGTTGGCAACCGCAACCTGTCAAAACTGAGGCTGACCGGTCCGAACTGTCTGGTATGTAGCAACAACGAAACGTCACTGACGATCGACTTCAAGAAGGACGCGATTCGGCTGACGATTACGAACACGCATCCGAAGGAAGCGGTCAGCTTCCATGCAGCGCTGAACCCTGCCGTCGAAGCTACAGCCGGTGAGCCCCGCGTCTTTTCTTTGAAACGTAAATCGACAAGTGTTCGCGTCACCGGCATTGACCGGGCGATCGTCTGGCACGACGTGTCTGCCGACGACGGACAGGTGCTCGAACTGGCCGTGCCGAAAGGCGAGACAAAAACCACCGAGTGGTCGTTTAAGTAAGGCCGGCTCGCGGCGGCGCATTCGACGCGATCACCTGCGTGCACGCCGATTGCTAGGCGCGGCGATGCACGATCAGCTTCACGGCGTTCGCCGGTCGGAGCGTGATCCCCGCTTCGAGCCGGACGGCGGCAGCGCTTGGATCAGGCTCGAATCGCCAACGCCGCGTGAGCGTTGCGAGCACGATTACCATCTCCGCCCAGGCGAACGCCTCGCCGACACACGACCGCGAACCGCCTCCGAACGGGTAATAAGACCACCGCGGCCGGGGCGATCCGTCGACGCTGGCAGCAAGACGATTGGCGTCGAACCGGTCCGGGTCGAACGCATCGGGGTTTGACCACCACCGCGGGTCGCGGTGCGTCACCCATTGGCTGATAAAGATCGTTCGGCCTTTTTTCACCTCGGTCCCGTTGATCGACACGTCTTGGGTCGCTTCCCGGCCCTGAACCCATGCCGGGGGATACAGCCGCATCGCCTCCGCAATCACCTGCCGCGTGTAGGGCAATCGGTCGACATCTTCGATCGTAAGCGGTCGCGTCGGATCGGTAAGAAAGGCATCCAATTCGGTATTCAGTTTCGTTTGCACCCCGGCGTGGTGCGCGACCAGCATCAGCGTGAATGTCAGCGCGTTCGCCGTCGTTTCGTGACCGGCGGCAAAAAGTGTGACGCATTCGTCGATCAACTGCTGCTCGCTCATGGCCGGGCGTCCGTCGGGGGTTCGTGCCGCGAGCAACCGGCCGAGCAAGTCGTCTTTCACCTCACCGGACGCCCGGCGGTCGGACACGAACCGCCGGAGCACGCCGAGCACTTTGTGCCGGGACAATAGATATCGAATGCTGAACGGCGTCGGGAAGAACGCCAGAATGCGCCCCAGCCGGGTGGTCATCCGCTGGAACGCGCGGACGTTGAAGCTCATCGCCACGCTGATCGCGTCGACCTCCGGGCCCAGCGCCTGGCCGAATAATGTCTCGGCAACGATGTGCAGCGTCAGCACGGTCATCTCCCGGTGCGCGTCAATGCTCTGCCCGTCGGTCCAACTGTCGGCTGCGAGGCCGGCGTGACGCGCCATCGTCTGTGCGTACCCGCCGAGCCGTTTCGGGTGCATCGTCGGTTGGATCACCGGTCGCTGGCGCTTGTGCAGTTCGCCGTCGCTCGTGAGCAACCCTTTGCCCAGCGTCCATCGTGCCCACCGCAAGGCCCGGGATTTACAAAACTTTCCGTCGTGCGTCACCATCACGTCGCGAACCGCGTCGGGGTGAACGAATACGCACATCGGACCGGCCGTGATGATGTCGCCCTGCTCGACCGCGCCGCGGTTCAACGCCGCCAATCGATCGGGGAGGACAATCTTCAGTGTCGACCGCTGTTCCCTGTCACGAATCGTCATACTCAGGCTTTGATTAAGGGGCGACCGGCTGCAAAGAGATGGATCGAAGATTCATGACATTGCCGTGCGGCATCGCGACCGCCCGGACGGTCAGGATCATCGTACCGGCGGTATCAACCTTCAGCAGGCCGAGGTCGAGTTTCTGGTAGTCGTACCAGCTTCGCGTCGGCAGGACGGTGCCGGTCACACTCGTACGGCCCGCGCGAAGCTCGATGGTGCTGCCGGCGGTACCGCCGGGGCACGCCACGTCGGCGACGACACGATAAACGCCGGGCTGTTTCGTCGCGATCGTCCATTCCAAATGATCACCGGCGTCGGACCACGCGCCGATGTTCGAAGGGTGCCCCGGTTCGAGCCGGGTAGAGTTTCCAATGATGTCTGCCTGATCCGCGGTCGCCAGAAAACTTCCATCGACGCCAGGCATCACGACCGTCTGCGCAACCCTCTTAGAATCATAGGTGTCGAACAAGCTTCTAACCCGCAACCGGGTCGAGAATTGATCGATCGTCATCGCCTTCGACGGGGTCACGAGCACGTGCCACGGCCGGTGAGTCGAGACGGCGGTAAAGTTGTCCGAAAACCGCGCGTCCGGATCTTCGGTCAGGTCTAACCAGGCCCAGAGCGCGGGCGCGGCAGCCGTGATTGCAACGTCGAATCCTTCAGGCGTCTGCGTGATTCGTGAACGCAGAAACGGATTTTGCAACGCGATGTCTTTGGGCCGGACGAAGCCGAGCACTTTTTCCGAGACGACTTGTCCGTCGGTCCAAAGGTCCAGCCACAGCAGCGCGTGCTTTCGGCCGGTGGTCGCGATCGAATCGGCTAGCTTCAGATCCGGACCGGGAACGCTCGCCGTCCCGGCCGGGATCTGGACGGGTGTTTCGCCGTTGGAAATCAGTTTTCCCTCGGTGTCGGTTAATCGCCATCGCAGGGCGCAATCGCAGGGCACTGGTGAGTCGCCGCAGACGATCGTCCGCACCTCGCCACTAAAAGCGTTGTAAAAACCGGTCACCATCAACGGCGCGAACGCATCCCGCAGCTTGTAGTGCAGAGCTTTCCATCGCCCGAAGTAATCGACGCTCGACCAGGTCGCGCCCGGCCAACAGTCGTCGTACTGCCAGACCAATGCGCCACTGGACCGCGGCCAATCACCGCGCCAGTGTTCGATTCCCATTGTGACGCCGTACGCTTGATTGATCTGACTCAACCAAAGTGTCGATTCGAAATCTTTGGGAGGCTGAAAGTATCGACCCATCATGTCGACGATCATCTCGTTGCCGCGGCGGTTGCCGTTGTGCTGGTGCGCCTTCATGACGGGTGATAAAACCGAGTCGCGATCGCCCAGGTCGGTGTAGGATTCGACCGTGGCAGGGCAGGGGAATGACTGAAATCCGAACTCGGTCATCCAGCCGTGCGACTCGAGGTATTTCTCGAAATTCGCGCCGACGTGCCACACCCACCAGTTGTGCTCGTCCCCCGCCTCGGGGCTCCCTCCGACGTAATTCGCCCCCGGCATCAGCGCGTTCACCTGTGCACCGATGACGTCGTGAAACAGAACGTCGTAATCTTTCTGTTTCAGGATCTTGAATCCGGTGATGAGGGATAGCACCTCGTTGTTGCCGCACCAGACGGCAATGCACGGGTGGTTCCGCAGCCGGTTCACCTGATCGGTCACCTCGGCCTTCACGTTGGTAACGAACGCCGGGACATTGACCGGATACGAAGCGCACGCGAACTTAAATTCCGACCAGACCAGCAGCCCGAACTCGTCACAGGCGTCGTAGAACGCGTCTTCTTCGTAGTAACCCCCGCCCCAGCAGCGGATCATGTTCATATTCACTGCCGCGGCGTCGGCGACGTAGCGGCGCAATTTCGCCGTCGTCACGCGCGGCGCGAACATGTCGGCCGGGATCCAGTTGGTCCCCTTGGCGAAAATCTCCCTACCGTTCACCTTCAATCGCAACGGCCTGTCGGCCGTTTTTGGGAGCAGTTCGATCTCGCGTAATCCGACTCGAATGGACCGCGAGTCAATGACGTTGGCCTTTGCGTCTTTCAGGTGAACAACCAAATCGTACAACGGCTGCGCCCCCCTGCCGTGGGGCCACCAGAGCTGCGGTCGTGGCACATTTAGGCGACAAACGTTCGAGTTCGCACCAAGGCCAATCGTCCCAGTCGCGACCTGTGTTCCTTTCAACGACAACGCCATGTCGACCTGCAAAGGCTGGTCGCCATCCACAAACGCTTCGACACCGCACCAGGCGCCGCCGGCATGATCAAGATGAGTCGTCACCGCGACGTGCGTCAACCGGCCCTGGTCGAACGCGAGCAACTCGATCTTTTTGTAGATCCCGCAGGTGAGAAATTTCGGACCAAAGTCCCAGCCGTTGCTATAGGGGGCCTTCCGCACGTTCGACATGCCTTTGATCGAACTCATGCCCACCGCGTTTGCGACGAACGTTTTGATGTACCCCGCGACCGGCCAGAACGTCACCTCGATTGAATTGCTGCCGGGCTGTAGGAATGGTTTGACGTCGAACTCATAAGTTCGAAACATGTTTTCGGTCCGTGCGACTGCTCGGCCGTTGACGGAGATCGCCGCGACCGTGTCCAGCCCTTCGCACCGGAGCAGCACGTGCTGCCGGTCGAGCTTGTCGGCGGTGATTGCGAACGTTCTGGAATACGTCCAGGCGACGTCGCCGATCCACTGAAGTGATTTCTGGTTGTCGCGAAAAAAGGGGTCGGCGATCTGCTTCGCGGCCAGCAGATCCAGATGAACACACCCGGGCACCACGGCGGGGGTCGGCTCGGGTTGCCCGGCTCGCGTGAGATTCCACGGCCCGTTCAGATCCAGGTGTACGACTTCTCCCGCGACCGCCAGGCGAGCGCCAAGAAGCAACCCCGCGAAGACTGCCGTCCATTGCCAACGCATATTGCAGTCCCTGCGGAACGAACGGCCGGCTCGCGCCCGCTGGACGCTCGGCCGATTTTAAATCTCGACCAGCAGCGTCTGGATCTCGAACGGCCCGAATCGAACTTCCACCGACCCGACCGTCACGTGCAGCGGGCGGATCGGCTCTTCGATCAGGCCGGCCAGCTTCACGCTCGATACCGAGGTCGGCAGCGTCACCCGGGCGTCGGTCGAAGCCCCGGTCGATTCGTACAACCGAACCACCCAGCCGTTGCCGTTTTCCGCCGGTTTTACTGTGTCAATGATCACGTTGTCGGCGTCCACAGCGAACCAGGACATGCTGCCGTCGGCCTTTCCCACGCCGGGGACAGTTCGTACCGGCACGTTCAGCTCGTAGCTCGCGCGGATGACATTGCCCGTCACGTGATCCCCCTTGTGCGGCATCAGTGCGTAAGTGAACGCGTGCATAGCCTGGTCGGCCGCCTCGCCCGGGTAAGTGCTGCTGCGGAGCAGGTTCAGGTCGATCGTGTTATCGATCAGCGCGTGGCCGTACTTGCAGTCGTTCAGCAACGCGACGCCGTACCCGCGGTCGGACAGGTCGACGAATTTCTGCGCGCAGATTTCCATCATCGCCACGTCGCGGAGCGTGTTGCGGTGCGTGGGCCGGCGGATCGACCCGAACTGAATGTCGCAGGTCGCCTCGGTGGTCCGGATCGTGGTCGGGAAACTGGTCCGCAGCATTCGGCCGGTTTCGTGCCAGTCGACCGTCGTGACGAATTCGACCACGTTAGACCCGGCCGTCAGCGCGACGTCCTGGGTCAGCGACGATTTGTTGTAGGTGTAATGTTGCCGAACGATCGCCCTAGGTCCGTCGAGCAAAAACTCCGACGATTTTAGCTCGAATCGCCCGGCGAGCCGTTCGCGATAGTCCATCGCAAAGTCCCAGGCATCGCCCGGATCGTCGTACACCGCTAGCACGTTCGCCGGGGCCGACAACGCTTCGCGCTTGGCGAGCTTGTCGAAGCACGAATTGATTGACCCGTCGGCGTTCAGATCGACCCGCACGTGCTCATTCTCCAGCAACAGAGCCGACCCGCCGAACGCTGGAATCTTTTTCGCTTCCTGTGCGGCGTCGACGAACACGCACCCCATCGACGGAACGGTCACGAATCGCCACTGATCGTTCACCTTCAGCCACTGCGACCGGTCCCATGAAAGGCTGTTCAGAACCGCAGTTGATTGACCACCGGGAGACGCGAAGAAAGCGGCGTCAGCTTCTGCGGTGAGCGCAGCCACCTGTTCGGTGAGCACGCCGTAACGCGCCAGCGATTCGTCGTAGACGCGCTTGATCGAAGATCCCGGCAGGATGTCATGGAATTGATACAGCAGAAACTCTCGCCAGATCTCGTCGACCTGCTGCTTAGGATATTGGTACGTCATCGAGCCGCGCAGCTGGCTCGCGACCGTGCCGATCAGCTCGAGTTCCCGCAACGCGAACTCCAGCTTGCGGTTGTACCGCTTGTTCCTCGCTTGACTGGTGAAGGTTCCCTGGTGCTTTTCGAGATACAGCTCACCCGTCCAGGTCGAGTATCGCTCGGCCCCTTCGCGAAGGCGTTTGAAGAAGGTCTCAGCCGGCTCTTGGACCACCGGGCAGAGGCCGGACAGATTTTTCTCGCGAGAGAGCCGCTCGAGGTGTTCCTCACCGGGCCCGCCGCCCCCGTCCCCGATGCCGAACAGCATCAACGCGCGGTCCGAGACATTCTTGTCGAGATACTCGTGTTCAATTTTCGCAAGCGACCGCGGCGCGGCCGGCCCGTTGTAAGTGTCTTCCGGCGGAAGGTGCGCCAGCACCCGGGATCCGTCGATTCCCTGCCACCAGAACGTGTGATGGGGGTGCTTGGTCACCTGATTCCAGGACAGTTTCTGGGTCATGAAACAATCGACGCCGCTTTTCAGCAGGATCTGCGGGAGTGCCCCGGTGTACCCGAAGACGTCTGGCTCCCAGAGGATGGTCGGTTTCACACCGAATTCGTCGCGGAAGAAGGTCATGCCGTAGATCATCTGCCGGACCAGCGATTCACCGGATGGCACGTTCGTGTCCGGCTCGACCCACATTGCCCCCTGGGCTTCCCAGCGGCCCTCGGCCACGCGGGTTTTGATTTGCGAATAGATCGCCGGGTAATGGTCTTTCATCCACTGATACTGCTGCGGTTGGCTCGCGCCGAAGACGTAATCGGGGTACCGCTCGAGCATCCGCAACGCGGTTGCGAACGTGCGGGCGCACTTACGGATCGTCTCGCGGATGGGCCATAGCCAGGCCAGGTCCATGTGGGCGTGACCGACCGCGCTGACGGTCAAAGACGGGTCTCCGCCGCGTTTGGCCAGCTCGGGTGCGAGCAATGTCCGCGCGGCAGTTGCCTCGGCATCGGTGTAGTGCACGAGTAGATGCGAGGCGCGGGACAGCGCGTCCCACAGCCGCGCCCGCCGGGCCGACTGCTCGGGCAGCTGCAGCATCAGTTCGTGCAGCACTTCCCAATCCCACTGCAGCGCCCAGAGCTGTGGGTGGCGCTCGGCCATGCAGGCCTGCTTCAGCGTCCCTTTCTCCTGCATCCGGCCGAACAGGTCGTTCGCGCCGGCGTCGGCCCAGACGTCTATTTTTTCTTTACCTTTGGCAGGATTCAGCCAGGGGACGACATGCTTGCCGGGCATGCCTAGCACTTTGTCGAATTCGCTATTGATGTTGGTCAGACCCTGCCGCGGCGTGCCGTCGTCGTCGAAGACGCAGGCCTCGCCGTTGACGTCGATCAGCAGCACCAGGTCCGCGCCGGCGGATTCGCCCGGGACGGTGCCGGTGAAATGGAACCACCCGCAATCAAAGACGTGTTCCGCCCAGGTGTCGCCGGGCTTGACCGCCATTTGCCGGCCGGTGCCCCGGTCTTCGAAGGACAAGGGTTCGGGCGACACGAACACCTCGACCGAAAGGTCGCCGACCGGCGTGTAGACGGCGGCGCGGATTTTTTCCAAAACGCGAGACAGGAACTGGGCTTTTTGCTTGTCGAAACGGGGCATCGATTTCTCCGGTTCCCTCGTCACGGCGCCCGGAAACGGGCCCCGGCGAGGGTGATATCGGCGATGGTAATCGTTCGAGATTCAAAATCACCTGATGGGTGCACCGATGCCCGCACCGGTACCTCCACGGACGCCGACGCCGGGGCACGGCCGGTATTCTGCCCGCCGGTCAACGGCCGCGTTTCAATTCGACCCGCGCGCTTGTACATTTCCCCGGACAATGCCCAAGCGAACTGACATTCATACGATTTTGATCATCGGGTCCGGGCCGATCGTGATCGGCCAAGGCTGCGAATTCGATTACTCGGGCGTCCAGGCCTGCCGGGCGCTCCGCGAGGAGGGGTACCGCATCGTGCTGATCAACAGCAACCCCGCCACGATCATGACCGACCCGGAGTTCGCCGACGCGACGTACATCGAGCCGATCACGCCCGAGACGGTGGAAAAGATCCTCGCGCGTGAGAAAAAACTGGGGCACCCGATCGACGCGGTGTTGCCGACCCTCGGCGGGCAGACCGGGTTGAACACGGCCATGTCCTGCTACGACAACGGCACGTTCACCAAGTACGGCGTGCAGATGATCGGCGCGAACCGCGACGCGATCCACCGCGGCGAAGACCGCAAAGTATTCAAAGACCTCATGATCCAGATCGGCCTGAAAGTGCCGATTAGCGAGGTCGTTCACAACATGACCGATGCGCGAAAGGCGCTGGCCGACATCGGGTTGCCGCTAATTATCCGCCCGGCGTTCACGCTCGGGGGCACCGGCGGGGGGATCGCCTACAACGTCGAAGAATTCGAAGAAATCGTCCAGCGCGGGCTCGACGCTTCCCCGGTCACTGAAGTATTGATCGAGCAATCGGTGATCGGCTGGAAAGAGTTCGAGATGGAGGTGATGCGCGACTGCAAGGACAACGTCGTCATCATCTGCAGCATCGAAAACATCGACCCCATGGGTGTGCACACCGGCGACAGTATCACGGTTGCACCGATCCAGACGTTGACCGACAAAGAGTATCAGCGGATGCGCGACGCGAGCATTGCCGTCATTCGAGCCGTGGGCGTGGAGACTGGCGGCAGCAACATCCAGTTCGCGATCAACCCCGACAACGGCGACATGATCGTGGTCGAGATGAACCCGCGAGTGAGCCGGTCGTCAGCCCTGGCGAGCAAGGCCACGGGATACCCCATTGCCAAACTGGCGGCGAAACTTGCCGTCGGATACACGCTGGACGAACTCCCCAACTACATTACCAGCCGGAAAACTCCTGCCGGCGGCGGTCGCTTAAGCGACCCCGTCTCAGGCCACCCCGGATACGATCTCTACACCAGCGCCTGCTTCGAGCCCACGATCGACTACGTAGTGGTGAAAATCCCCAGATGGACGTTCGAAAAATTCCCCGACGCGGACGAAACGCTGACGACGCAGATGAAAAGCGTCGGCGAGGCGATGGCCATCGGGCGGACGTTCAAGGAAGCGTTGCAAAAAGGTATCCGGTCAATGGAGGTCAAACGCTTCGGCTTCGGCCTCGACGCCAGCGATAAATGGCTGAGTGGCAAAGACTGGCCCATCCCACTCGAAAAACTTCGAAGGAAACTCGCAGTCCCCAGCCAGGGCCGCCTGTATTACCTGCGGTACGCCCTGAAGATGGGCTGGACGATCGATCAGATTTATGAGCTGACGAAGATCGATCGGTGGTTTTTAGCTCAGATGAAGGAGTTGACGGATTTTGAAGTCCGACTCGCGGTTGCGGCCGACGAAGAAGTCCCAAGCACCGATTATTTTGCCTTGACCAGACGGGCAAAAGAGTACGGCTACAGTGATATTCAGTTGGCATCCGTGATGAAAATGGTTCCGGCTGAAATGCGCGAGTTTCGTCGCCAGATCGAAGTCAGCCCCGTCTATAAAATCGTCGACACCTGTGCCGCCGAGTTCGAGGCATCGACGCCGTATTACTATTCGACGTATGAAACCCCATACGCCCATTTAGCCCCCGGTGAATCACCGGGGGCTAAATGGGTCCCCGGCCATTCGGTCACCGAAGACGAAATCCGCCTGACTGACAAACCCAAAGTCGTCATCATCGGCGGCGGGCCGAACCGCATCGGGCAGGGGATTGAGTTCGACTACTGCTGCGTGCAGGCCGCGTTCGCGATGCGCGAGCTGGGCATCGAGTCGGTCATGATCAACTCGAACCCCGAAACGGTCTCGACCGATTACGACACCAGCGACCTGCTGTTTTTCGAACCGCTGACATTCGAAGACGTGTTGAACGTCTGCGAACGCGTCAACGGCACCCCGTTTAGCGGCGGCCCGGAGGCCCGGGCTGGCTTGGTCCAAGGCGTGATCGTCCAATTCGGCGGGCAGACCCCGCTCAACCTCGCACGTCAGCTGATGGAAGCCGGCGTGCCGATCCTCGGCACGACCGTCGACTCCCTCGACGCGGCCGGCGATCGCGAGCAGTTCCGCACGCTGCTGCAAACGCTCGGCCTCAAACAACCCGCCAACGGCATCGCCCGGTCGGTCACCCAGGCCAAGGAAATCGCCAAAGAAGTCGGCTACCCGGTCCTCGTGCGTCCCAGCTTCGTGCTCGGCGGACGCGCGATGGAAATCGTCTCCGACGAAGACCAACTCGGCTATTACATGGCCAACGCCGTCGACGTCTCGACGATCGCCAACGCCCCGGTCCTGATCGATAAATTCCTCGACAACGCGACCGAGGTGGACGTCGACTGCATCGCGGACTTCAATCCCGAAAATTCTTCAGTTCATCAATCATCGTTCATCACTCCTCATTCTCCCCAGGCCATCATCATCGGTGTCATGGAGCACATCGAAGAAGCGGGCATTCATTCCGGCGACAGCGCCTGCGCGTTGCCCCCGTTCTCGCTGAAGAAAGAGATCATCGCGAAGCTGAAATCGCAGACCAAGGAGCTAGCCAAAGCGCTCCGGGTACGCGGGTTGATGAACGTGCAATACGCGATCAAGGACGATGAGATTTATGTGATCGAGGTGAATCCGCGGGCGAGCCGGACGGTGCCGTTCGTGTCGAAGGCGACGGGTGTGCCGTGGGCGAAAATCGCCGCGAAGGTGATGGCCGGTAAATCATTGGCCGAACTGAACGCCGTCGAGCAGCCCGATCCGAAACACGTCAGCGTGAAAGAAGTGGTGTTCCCGTTCACCAAGTTCCCCGGCGTGGACGTGATCCTGGGACCGGAGATGCGATCGACGGGTGAGGTGATGGGCATCGACCGGAACTTCCCGTTGGCGTTTGCCAAGAGCCAATTGGCGGCCGGGACCATCCTGCCGACCAAGGGGACGATCTTCATCAGCGTGAATAACCACGACAAAACAGCGATCGTGCCGGTGGCGAAGATGCTCGCGTCGGCCGGGTTTACTTTGCTCGCGACGGCCGGGACGCATGGTGTTCTGGCGAAAAACGACATCCCCGCCACGCTGCTGAATAAGCTCGGTGAGGGCCGGCCGAACATCCGCGACCTGATCAAGAACGGGAAGGTGCAGTTGATCATCAACACGCCGACCCGCAAGGGCCCCCAGTCGGACGAGGGCAAGATCCGCGCGCTGGCGGTGACCAACCGCGTGCCGATGATGACGACGGTGACCGCCGCCCACGCCGCCGCCGGGGCGATCCTGGAACTGCAAAAGGGCGAGTGGGACGTGCGGTCGCTGCAAGAATATGTGGCGGAAAATCTAAAATCCGAAACCGGAAATCCGAAAGGATAGTTCTGCGGTGTCGAAAATCGCGTGACCCTCGCGATAGACAGGATGTACGATTCGGCATCGTGCGTAGGCGGGTCAGGGGACATTATCGTGTGGATGACACGGGCAAGGTTCTGCCCGTCCGCCCGCCGGATCAATTTGGGCTGGCGTACGAGATCTCGCCGTTGTGGCGATCGATCGACAGTGCAGGCGACCGTGGACGCGTTTTTACCTTCAACCGTCCAGTCTTCTATTGCTGCACATCCGTAATGGCCACTTTTTTCTCTTAACCGTGTTTATCACCCTAACGCTTCGATGTTCGTTATCTGAAACACAGTCGAAGGTGTATCTGACCCAGCGTGCACTTGCTTGGAACCGCGGCGTGCGCTCGCCGACAACATATCCTGCCCGATCGCCTTTCACCGCAACTACCCGCCGCTGATGCGGAATTCGAGTTTCGTCATTCGAATTTCTCCTCGTTGGTGTACAATCAGGTGCCACCAGACGTTTTTTACGAGGCTTCATGATTTTGAAGATCGAGAAAGACCACCAGCGTTTTCGCCAGATTGTGAAAGGCCGCATCCGCGACGACCTGCGAAAATTTCTCACCAAGGGTGAACTGATCGGCAAAGAGGGGAAACACCTGATCAGCATTCCCGTGCGGGGGGTGGAGCTGCCACACTTTCGGTACGGTGACAACCCCGGCGGCGTGGGCGCGGGTGACGGCAAGGAAGGCCAGACCATCGGCAAGGGTAAGGCGGGTAATGGAAAAGGGCAGGGCGGGAACGACGCCGGTCAGCACCTGATGGAAGTCGAGCTGAGCCTGGACGAACTTGCGGACATCCTTGCCGAGGAGCTGAAATTGCCCCGGATCGATCCCAAGGGCAAGCACCGGATCACCACGATCCGGGAGAAATACAGTTCGCTGCGAACGGTGGGTCCGGAATCACTCCGGCATTTTAAGCGGTCGTTCAAGGAGGCGCTCAAGCGGTCAATCGCATCGGGCAATTACGACCCGAATCACCCGGTTATCATCCCGGAGAAAAAAGACATCCGCTATCGCAGCTGGAAGGAAACCAAGGCCCCGCAGTCGAACGCGGTGATCATTTTCATGATGGACGTCAGCGGGTCGATGGGCGAGGAACAAAAGGAATTGGTGCGGCTGGAAAGTTTTTGGATCGACACCTGGCTGCGAAAGAATTACGAGGGAATCGAAAGCAGATATATCGTGCATGATGTGAGCGCGAAGGAAGTCGACAAGCACACGTTCTATCACCTGCGGGAAGACGGCGGGACAAAGATCAGCAGCGCCTACCGCACCGCCAAGGCGCTGCTCGACGCCCACTACAGCCTCGACGAGTGGAACATTTATCTGTTCCATTTCAGCGACGGCGACAACAGCTCCGAGGCCGACAGCCGTGACTGCATCAAGATTCTCAGAGAGCAGCTTCTGCCGATCTGCAACATGTTCGGCTACTGCCAGGTCGCCAGCGCCTACGGCAGCGGGAACTTCATCAATGTCCTTCACGAGCACATGCGGAATCACCTGAAAGTGCTGACCAGCCGGGTGAACTCGAAGGATGATATTTATGATTCGATCAAGACGTTTTTCGGGAAAGGGCATTGAAAATGTCTCCTCCCCTCGCATTTTCACTGCTGAATTTGCGGATCACATTGCAAGCCGGCCTGAGTCTCGGCTTACTCTTTGGTCTACCGTTGGCGTTGATTCGGAGTTTATTTGCGAGAGACAAACACGGAAGTAAGTTTCTTCAAACTTTACTTAGCTCGTTCATCGCTAGCTTGCTTTTAATGTTTCTTCTGTATCTGCACCATCTCTGCTCGTAAGGAGATCTTGAATGTCCGTCCTCCAAATCAGCCTGAATGAAAAGAATAGTGAGCGTACCGATGCGCTGTCGCGTCGGATCGGAAAGTCCACCGAGGATCTCGTAAACGAGGCAGTTGATCGATATCTCGAGGAGATTGATGCAGAATCTCCCGGTGTTGACTGGAAGGCGGCGTTGATGCAAGCAGCAGGTATGTGGAAAGATCGGGACGATCTTCCCGACTTTGAGGCCATGCGGCGTTCAATGGACCGTGATGTCTAGTCAAAGTAATCCTAAATGCCTGATCGTTTTCTACTCGACACCAATGTCCTGATCGATTTGCTTCGGCAGCGACCGCAGGCAATCGACTACATTCGAGCCCTGACCGAGCTTCCGTTCACCTCAACGATTGTAATTGCCGAATTGTATGCCGGCGTTCGCGACGGGCATGAACGAGCGCAATTGGATGAACTGGCACGCAACGGCGTTCTTGTCGTGCCGGTTACGCAGGAAATGGGTGTTACAGCTGGTTTGTTCGTGCGACAATACGCCACTAGCCACTCAGTAGGACTCGCCGATGCGCTTATCGCCGCAACTGCCCGACAGATTCGGGCGCGGCTTGTGACGTTAAATATAAAACACTTCCCTATGTTGAAAGACGTGATTGTGCCATATATCAAGGCATAGGATGTGATCAGCATGGCCTCGCACACCCTTGCCTCATTCCCACCCGAATTGCTCGCGGCCAAGAAGCTGATCCGCGAACAGGCTCGCGCCTATGGCCTCGACTTCTTCCCCGTCATCTACGAGATGTGCGATTACGAGCAGATGAACCAGATCGCCGCGTACGGCGGGTTCCCGCAGCGCTACCCGCACTGGCGTTTCGGCATGGAGTACGAACGGCTCCGCAAGCAACACCACTACGGGCTGGGCCGAATCTACGAAATGGTCATCAACAACGACCCCTGCTACGCCTACCTGCAGGAGAGCAACGCGCTCGTGGATCAGAAACTGGTGATCGCGCACGTGTACGGGCACAGCGATTTTTTTAAAAACAATCTGTGGTTCAGCGCGACCAATCGCAAAATGATGGACGAGATGGCGAATCACTCGACCCACGTCCGCAAGCACATCGAAAAGCACGGGCACGATGTGGTCGAGAGATGGCTCGACATCTGCCTGACAGTCGAGCACCTGATCGACCCACACAGCATGTTCCTCAATCGCGGGCCGCAGGACACTAAACCCGAACCACCGGGGCGGGATGATCCGGTCGCCAAGTTCGCGGCCAAGGATTATCTCGACCGTTGGATCAACCCCCCGGCCAAGCTCGAAGCCGAGGCGAAGAAGCTGCGCGACGAAAAAAAGAAAATGCGTCACGCAACGCCCGCCCGGCCCACGCGGGACGTGCTGCTGTATCTACTGGAACACGCTCGAATGGAAGACTGGCAGGCGGACTGTCTGTCCATGGTCCGCGAAGAGAGTTACTACTTCGCCCCGCAGGGCATGACCAAGATAATGAACGAAGGTTGGGCCAGTTACTGGCACAGCAAGCTGATGACCACGCATTTTCTGGACGCGGCCGAAGTGATTGATTACGCCGATCATCACAGTGGCACGGTCCACATGCCGCCGGGAAATTTCAATCCTTATAAGATCGGCATCGAGTTGTTCCGGGACATTGAAGACCGGTGGAACAAAGGAAAATTCGGCAAGGAATACGACGAGTCGGACACGCTGGGTGAAAAGAAGAAATGGGACAAAGGGCTCGGGCAGGGCCGGGAGAAGATCTTCGAGGTCCGGCGGGTATACAACGACGTGAACTTCATCGACGAATTTATGACGCCGGAGTTCATCGAGAAGCACAAGTTTTATCAGTACGGCCGCGACCCCCACACGGGGCAGATGCGGATCCTGAGCCGGGACCCGCACCGCATCAAGCAGACGATGCTCTACCAACTGACTAACATGGGCCAGCCGTTCATCTACGTCGTCGACGGCAACTACTGCAATCGCGGCGAGCTTTACCTGGCCCACAAGCACAACGGGCTGGACATCGAAATCAAATACGCGATCGAGACCCTGCGCAGCCTGCACAAGATCTGGCAGCGGCCCGTGCACCTGCAGGCGAAAATCGACGACGACATGATCCTGTTCAGCTTCAACGGCGACCAACCGAAACAGCAGTCCATTCACGACGATCTGCCGAAGCCGGCACATCCGATCGACTAGAGATTTCTACGACTGCAATGGACGACTTATAACGAGTGTCGACCATCTGTTGTAATCTTGCCGACCTTTTTAGAGTACAATACAAGCTATGACCAAGACGATGGAACAAGCGATCGAGAAGCTCCGACGGATGCCGGAACACAAGCAAGACTCCTTCGCTCGGTTTCTACTTCATGAGTTGGATACAGATGCGATGTGGGAGGCTTCGACCAACAAACACGAAGGCAACGTTGCGAACCTTGTCGGGGATGTTTTGTCGGCAGACGAACGAGGAGAGACCGAGCTTCTCGATCCGGACCGGCTGTGATTTCAAAACTACATCCGAACTTCCGCCGCGGCTTTGATCGATTGCCTTCTGCACTTCAAGCGCGTGCGAGAAATGCGTACGAGCGATCTATTACAGATCCAAACCATCCAGGACTTGAATTCAAACAGCTTAATACGCGGCACGGATGATGGTCGGTCAGAATTAACGACAATTACCGGCAGTTGGCGTCCGCCGTGCCAATAAAATCGTCTGGTTCTTCATCGGAACGCACGGAGATTATGATCGGCTTCTATCGCAGTATCGTTAATTTTTCCGCGCAAACGCCGATAGGTTGATTTATACCGTAAACATATGCCGCTGCCGCCTACACAACTCGACCGTACTCTGGCGAGAGTGGACTACGGCCGGGCGCTCAAAGGTGAACTGCTGATGGAACACAAATCGGAGATCGTTGTTCCGTACGCCCAGCCGTTGCTGGATGCCGTGAATTTGTTCGAGTCGCTGAAGATTGGGTACGCGCTCATCGGCGGGATCGCGGCGATGTACTACGGACGGTCGCGGTTTACCGAAGACGTCGACTTTGTGGCTACCGCTGGGCACGTGGAACTGCTTTCGGCCAATCCAGAGGAAATGGAACAATTCCACTTCGACCCGAGTTGTGCCCACAAGCTTTATCATCAAAGCGGCGTCCAAGTGGATATCTGGAAGGACGAATACGCCGATCAGATCATCTGTCGGGCGGTCGACGCGCAGCTCGCCGGGAGAGTGGTGCGGCTGATCGAGCCGCACGACCTTGTGGCCATGAAACTGCGGGCGCAGCGGCTGAAAGACGACTACGATATTTCGGAGATGATCATAGCGGGAGTCGTCAATGAAACCACGCTCGAAGCGATGGTGACTGCCGAAGAGCTATCGCGGTTCAAAGCGATCAAGAACCGGGTCTGAACAACGCGATCAAAAGAAAAGCCGCCGCCTTTCGGCAGCGGCTATTTTAGATTCTTTTCACATACTTCCGCTTAGGCTCAATCGTAATCATCGGGAATCGCGTCCAGATCACGGTAGCTTCTGGGCCGGGATAGTGGTTGCGGGATCACCGGCTCGTCGTCGGCGATCGGCTCGTCGCTGCTGACCAAGTGCTTGTCCGCCGACCCGGTGGGGACGACTTCCGACGCGACGTTCACCTCGATCTCGGGCGTCGCCTCGGATGCCTTCCGCTTCTTCGGCGGGATTCGCTTCGGTGCGGCGGCCTTTGCGGCGGCGGGCTTGCGCGTCCGCTTGGCCTTGGGTTTTACAACCACTTCAGCTTCCACGGCGGCTTCTGCTTCCTCTGGCTCGATCACCGGCTCGGCAACGGCAGGCGCTTCGGCAACGACTTCGGCGTTGTCAGCCTTGCGATTGTCAGTTTCGGACCGATCGGCGTCGTCGCCGGCATCGACCGTATCGGACGGCTCGCCCGTGACCTGCGGGGCATCGCCCGCGCCGCGGCGGCGGTGACGACGGCCGCCACGACGCCTTCGACGACGCGGCTTCTGATCGCCGGTCTCGTCGCCGGCGGTGTTGCCTTCGACCGGACCCGTCGACGACTCTTCGCCGTCGAATTCGGCATCGAGATCGGCTTCGTTGGATCGGTCGACCGTGTCGCGGGTCGACTCGTCGGCCGGTCGCGAGTCGCCGGTCGGCACCGGAGAATGTCCGACGTCCAGTGTGTCGTCGTTAAAATCATTCGCGTTTTCACCGGCGAGTTCTTCGCCCTGGTCGGCAAAATTCGGACGCTCGTCGTCGAACTCCGGCTGGCGGATATTGCCGTTCGGCTCGCCCGCGACGCCGGCGTTCTGATTACTGCCCCCGCGGCCGCGACGGCCCCGACGACGGCGTCTCTTGCGACCACCCTGACCTTCGTCACCCTGGGGCTGCCCTTCGGGACCGCGATTGAACTGCTGAGCACCGGCGTTGGTGTTCGGCTGATTCTGCCCGCCTTGACGCGGTTGGTTCTGACCTCCATTGAACGGTCGACCCTGATCGCCGCGACCCTGCCGCTGCTCGCTACGATTCTGGTCGTTTCGATCTTGATCATTCCGGCCTTGGTCGTTTCGATTTTGTCCGCCGCGATTCTGGTCGTACCGGGGCTGATCTTGACGGCTTTGGCCTTGGCGGTTTGCGTCGGGTCTGTTCTGGTTCTGGCGATTTTGGTCCTGTCGTCCCTGGTCCGGGCGTCCTTGGTCCGGGCGTCCCCCGCCTTGGCGGTTCTGGTTGTCGCGGTTGGCTTGACCTTGTTGATATCGATCGCGACCACCCCGGTCGTTCCGGTCTTCGCCGCGTGTGTCGCGACCTTGTGAGTTGCGATCGTTTCGGCCGTCGTCCCGAGCTTGCGGTTCGCGGTCTGCGCTCTGGCCCTCGCCCATGTCCTCATCTGCCAGTTCTTCGGCGATCTCGTCACCGGCTTCTGTTTCGAGGATCTGCGGAATGTCGGTCGGGTCTTCCTCGCGGCCTTCGACCGGCTCGACGTAGTCACCGCTGCGATCGACCTCGCCGTCTTCGCGGTCGGCCGACGTGCGGTCTTCGTCCATGTCGTCGGCATCGTCCTCGACGGCCCGGGTCGGCAATGGCCTGCCGTCACGGCGGCCCCGCTGGTTGCCCTGGCGACCCCCGCGGCCCTGGGACGTGTGCCCCGGGGGGGCGTTGCGCAATTGGCTTGTATGAGCGCGATCCGGCAAGGTCATGCCGATCTCTTCGAGAATCACGACCCCGTCGCGGAGGTCGAACAATTCGAATTTCAATTCGTCGAGCCCGAGCGAACTGTCGGTGCGAATCAGGATCTTTTTCTTCGTCACGAATTCGAGATCGGTCAACTGGGCGCGCTTCTTGTTCAACAGATAAAACGCGACGTCCGGGCAGACCGAAAGCTCGGCGCGAACGACCTTGGCGTCGCTGAGCGCGATCGCCAGTTTGCGCATTACATCGAGGCTGATGCTCTCGGGAGTCTTAATCAATCCCGCGCCTTTGCAGTGCGGGCAGTCGAAATAGATTGACCGCTTCAGGCTCGGGCGCATCCGCTGGCGGGTCAGTTCGATGATGCCGAACTGGCTCATGCGGAGGACCTTGGTCTTCGCGCGATCGTTCTTGAAGTTTTCGTACAGACGCGCTTCGAGCTCCCGGCGGTGCCGTTCGTACCGCAGGTCGATGAAGTCGCAGATGATGACCCCGCCGAGGTCGCGGAGCTTGAGCTGTCGGGGGATCTCGTCGGCGGCTTCCATGTCCACCTTAAAGGCGGTCATCTCCGCGTCGTTGTTCTCGCGGTTCTTACCGCTGTTGACGTCGATCGCGACCACGGCTTCGGTCGAATCGATTACCAGCGACCCGCCGCTGGGCAGCGGCACGTACCGGCTGTACATCTGCTCGATCTCGCGCTCGATATTCGCCTGGTGGAACAGCGGGATCGGGTCTTCGTAAAGGTCGACCCGGTTCTTCGCGCGCGGGCTTGAGATCTTGATGACCTCTTTGACCCGGCGGGCGACGTCCTTGTCGTCGACGACGATGCGTTCGACGTCGGCCGAGAAAAGGTCGCGGACGGTGCGGGAGACGAGATCGCCTTCGGTGTAGAGCTCGACGGGGCCGGGTTCCTGCTCTTTTTTCTTCAGGATTTCCCAGAGCCGGGTGAGGTATTTCAGGTCGCGTTCAATTTCGAGCTTGGTTTTACCGACGCCGGCGGTGCGGATAATGAACGCGACGTCTTTCGGCGGTTTTAGAGAGTCGAGAATCTGCCTGAGTCGGCGGCGTTCCTGGTCGTCTTCGATTTTTTTGCTGACGCCCATCTTCCCCATCCCGGGCATCATGACGAGCATTTTGCCGGGGATGGACAGGTACGTGCTGAGCGTCGGGCCCTTGGTGCCGATCCCTTCTTTGATGATCTGCACGACAATTTCGTCACCTCGACGCAGGCACCGCTGGATCGGGGGGCGGTCGCGGCGGGCCATCTTCCGGCCGACCGATTCCTGAATGTCTTCGCCCCGGCGACCGAAATAGGTCGGCATCAGGTCGGAGATGTGCAGGAAGCCGTTGCGGCCCAGGCCGAAGTCGACGAACGCGGCCTGGATGCTCGCTTCGACGTTGGTGACGCGGCCCTTGTAGATGTTACCGACGTGGCTGGTGGAGCTGGTCCGCTCCATGTAGAGCTCTTCGAGGCGGCCGTCTTCGAGGAGGGCGATTCGGCATTCTTCGCCCGCCGAGACGTTAATCAGCATTTCTTTTGGCATGTAGGGAGAGTTGTTAGTTGCTAGTTGTGAGTTGCTAGTGAAGAGAAACGCGTGCAGGGTTCGAACTAGCAACTAGTAGCCAGCAACCAGCAACTGCGTCTCTCAGAATGCTTCGGGGATAATCTTGCGAGTTTCCTCACGTAAAAAATGCATGACCTGTCGTTCGCTATCGAAGCTCATGACCTTGCGCGAGACCTGCTTGGCGTGCTCCAGCGTGGTCGAGCGGATGATCTTTTTCACTTCCGGGATGTCGGGGCCGTTCATACTGAACGTGGTCAACCCGAGTCCCAACAGCAGTAAAGTGTACAGCCAGTCGCCTGCCATTTCACCACAGACGCTGACACTGATCGAATTTCTTTGCCCGGCGCGGATCGTGTCCCTGATCAGTTTTAGCACCGCCGGGTGGGCGGGGCAGAACAGCCCGGCGACGCGTTCGTTGGTCCGGTCGACCGCCAGCGTGTACTGAATCAAGTCGTTGGTCCCGATGGAAAAGAAATTCACTTCGCGGGCGAACTGGTCGGCCATGATGGCTGCAGACGGGACTTCGATCATCATCCCGATCGGGATGCTGCGGTTGAACTCGATCCCCTCGTCCTCGAGTTCTTCCATGACGTCGTTGAGCACCATCTTGGCCTGGCGGAGTTCCATCAGCGTGCAGATCATGGGGAACATGATGCGGACGTCGCCGAACTTGCTGATCCGCAGAATGGCCCGTAATTGCCGCTTAAACATGGGAATGTCGTGCAGGCACATTCGAATGCTGCGGTCGCCCAGGAACGGATTGCGCTCCGGGTTGAGCAGCTGGGCCTGGGTGTACTTATCGGCCCCGAGGTCGAGTGTGCGGATCACCAGCGGCCTGCCGGCGCAGTTCTTGATCGCCACCAGGTAGGCCTTGTAATGGTCCTCCTCGGTTGGTTCCCGCTCCAGAGTCAGGTATAGAAATTCGGTCCGGTACAGGCCGATGCCTTGGGCACCGCGTTGCAGGGCTTCGGGGATGTCCTCGGCGGCTTCGATGTTGGCCTGCAGGCTGACTTCGTACCCGTCGAGGGTCTCGGCGGGCATCTCGGCGAGCAGGGCGAGCTCGCTTTCCAGCCGGACGAATTTTTTTGCTTCTTCCCGGTATTCCGCCAGCTGGTCGGGGTCCGGGTTGACGATCACCATGCCCCGGCTGCCGTCGATGATGACGACGTCACCGCCGGTGACTTCCTGGGTCAGGTTCCCCAGGCCCACCACGGCAGGGATTCCCATCGCGCGGGCGACGATTGCCGTGTGGCTGGTTCGCCCGCCGACGTCGGTTGCAAATCCCCGGACGTGGACCCGGTCCAGCTGCGCGGTCTGCGACGGCAGCAGGTCGTGCGCGATCACCACCACGTCCGACGTCAGGTGCGCGATGTCCTCGTGCTTCTGCCCGATCAGGTTCTTCAGGACCCGCCGTTCGATGTCGTAGATGTCTTTGACGCGCTCGGAAAAATACCGGTCGCTCATCGACGCGAACGTGTTGGCGAACTTTCGGCTGACCACGCTCACGGCATACTCGGCCGTCGTCGACTGCGATTTGATCTCGGCAATGATCGGATTGATCAGCGATTTCTGGTCTTTAAGAATGCCCAGGTGGAAGTCAAAAATATCCCCGACCGATTTGCCGTGCGACCCGGTCACCTGCTGACGCAGCTGGGTCAGTTCTTCCTTGCTTTTTTCCAGCGCGGTGTTGAACCGGTCGATCTCCGTCTGGAGGAATTCCGCGGCGATATGGCGTTTAGGAATGAGCAGATCTTCCGCGTCCAGCACGATTGCCGTGCAGATGACCACCCCGGGCGAAACTCCGACTCCTTTCTTAATTTCCATGTGCGGGGTGGGAGAAGTTGTTAGTTGGTAGTTGGTAGTTGTTAGTAAAAATTTCTCTTCACTAGCAACTAGCAACTAACAATCAGCAACTTTCTTCCTCCTATTCTTCTTCACCAAATTTGTCCGCGAACAGCTGCGCGAGTTGCGTTACGGCGGTGTCGGCGTCGTCGCCTTCGGCGTCGATTCGCAGTTCGGTCCCCTCCGTGGCGGCGAGAATGATCATCTGCATCACGCTTTTCCCGTCGGCGTCTTCGGGCTCGTCACCGCCTTTGTGGACCATGATTAACGACTTGAACTGGTTTGCCAAATCCACGAATTGCATCGCCGGCCGCGCGTGCAGCCCCAGCTTGTTGGAAACAACGATCTGTCGGGTCGCGGTAGGCATAGATGCAGTTGTTAGTTGTTGATTGCCAGTTGTTAGTAAAAAGAAAAGCGTCCAGTCGAAATTACTTCCAACTAATGACTAACAACTACCAACTTTCTGCTCACTTTCCCTGGTCCGCTTCGTCCAGCAGTTCGACAATCGCGTCCTTGGTCGGGCTTTGACGCAGGAATCGGCGGAACATGTCCTTCTGCAAATTGCTGAACACGATGTTCATCGCCTGCAGGTGATGCTGCGGTTGGTTCTCGGGGCTCAGCAGCAGCACGATGCTGTAGACCGGCTGGTGGTCCAGGGCCGAAAAATCGATGCCCGCCGGGCTCCGACCGATCGTGCCGACCATCTTTTTCACCTTCGCGTGCTTGGCGTGCGGGACCGCGACGCCTTTGCCGAAGCCTGTGCTGCCCCGTTGCTCCCGCTTGATCAATTCGGCCACGACCAGATCGACGGCATCGGCGTCGAGCGCGCCGGCGGTCACCAGCGAGCCCACGAGCTCGCGGATCGCGCCGTCCCGGTCGGTCGCTTCCAGCTCGGGTACGATGGCGTCGCTGACGATGAATTCACGCAGTTTCATGTGTTCCTATTCCCTTTCCAACTTCACTTCACGCTTCCGGGTGCTTACGGTTTCGCGTCTTTTTCTTGTAATCCGACAGTTGTCGTTCGAGTTTGTCCACGCACGCGTCCACGCACGCGTAAGCGTCGCCGTCGGAATGATGCGCGATCAACCGGTGGTTGTGCTCCGCGCTGACGATCATTTCGACTTTCATCTCCGACGTCTCGTCGTCGATCACGACTTCGATCTCGGAGATCCGGTCGTAATACTTCGTTAATTTCCCGGCCTTCTGCTGGGCGTACTCCTTCAACGGGACGCTCACTGCCATGTGCCGCGACGATACTGTGACGATCATGTCGTATACTCCTTCCGAATTCCATTCCTGCTACGCAAACTGCTCAACAACACTCGGACGTCTAAGTGTACCGCAAGTCCGCTGCCGCGTCCGCGCCGGTTGTTTCACCAGGCCAAGCGGCAGACGGTTCACTCCGCGTGTTCCGGACGAGAATCATTCAAACACGCTTTCGCATCACGCCCCTGCGCGCCCGGTAATCAACCGGTCTTTCCCATCGGGGACACGTTTACCTGAAACGACAGCTGTTCGAGTTGCACGGCCAGATCGACCGCGTTCAAGGCCACGTCCGCCGGCACCTGGATCGACACCGGAGCGAAGTTCAACAGCCCGCGCAGCCCGGCCGCCACCAACTGGTCGGCCACGTCCTGCGCCATGTCGGGCGGGACCGCCATGATGCCCAGCTGTATCCGCGACTTCTGCACCGTCGCGACCAGTTCGGACAACGGCTGCACGATAAATTCAGCTTGTTTGGACCCGACCTTGGTCGGGTCATTGTCGAAAACGGCCACGAGCCGGAACCCCTTGGCGTCGAATCCCTGATACGCCATCAACGCCCGGCCAAGATTGCCGGCCCCGACCAGCAGCACATTCCAATTGCGATCGGTGCCCAAGATGTGTTTCACCTGCGCGATCAGGTCGTCGACCCGATACCCGATTCCCGGGTGTCCGAACTGTCCGAAATAAGCCAGATCCTTGCGGACCTGTGCGTCGGTCAGGTTCAGGCTTTCGCCGAGCTGTTTACTGGAAATCGTTCTGCGTTCTTTGCGCTTAAAACTTTCAAGCTGCCGCAGGTACAGGCTGAGCCGTCGGACGGCCGGGTTGGGAAAAGAGTCGGCTCGCGTCGGCTCCATGCATCTCCTCGGAAGACAAAGTTTCGCTGGCTGCGATTATTTCGGATGTAAGCGTTACGTCAAGGTGAGGGTTCGAGAGGGTTCGTGGTGATTGTTGATCAGTGCGTGACTAAAGAAGTGAAATGTGAGATCGTGAAACGTGAAGACGTGAAACGTGAGAGGATTGCTCTCTCACGTTTCAAGTTCCTCCGCCCTGTCACGGATCAATCAACAATCACCATCCCCACCTCTCTTTCCCCGTTTGACGTTGCCCGCACGGCCTTTAGAATCCTGACCTATGGCAATCAACGTCGACATTCCCGGGATGGGTGATTCGGTTCGCGAAGCGGTTTTAATCAAATGGCACAAGTCCGACGGCGAGGTCGTCACCAAGGACGAGCTGCTCTGCGAACTGGAAACCGACAAGGCCAACGTCGACCTGCCGTCGCCGGCGGCGGGGGTGCTGCGGAAGGTGAAAGACGCCGGGGCTACCGTGCAGGTGGGTGAAACCGTCGCGCGGATCGACGATGCCGGTGGTGCGACCGTGGCCAAGCCCGCGGCTTCGACGCCCGCCGCCACGCCCGCCGCGAAGCCGGCCCCGGCCGCGCCCGCGGCTGACACCAACAAGTCGCCCGCCGGTGACGAGCCCAGCCCCGCGGTCCGCCGGCTGCTCGAAGAAAATAAGCTCGACGCGTCTAAAGTCACCGCTACCGGTCCCGGGGGTCGGCTGACCAAGGAAGACGTGCTGAAGCATCTCGAAGAGATGCCCGAAGTGATCCCGGCGACGGCGGCAGAACCGTCAGCCGCGCCGGCCAAACCGGCGAAGGTCGAGTCGGCGGTCGTCCCCGCGACCCCGCCCGCGCCGTCGCCGGTGCTCGGTTTCGACGCCGACGGTACCCGCCGCACGCCGATGACCAAGATCCGCGCTCGTATCGCAAAGACGCTGGTCGAAGCCCAGCAGACCGCCGCCATTCTCACGACTTTTAATGAAGTCGACCTGTCCGAGATCATGGCCATCCGCGTTAAGCACAAAGAGGCGTTCGAAAAAACACATAAGGTGGGCCTCGGGTTCATGAGCTTCTTCGCCCGGGCGATCGCCATGGGGTTGAACGAGTTCCCGCGGATCAACGCGTTCATCGACGGACAGGACGTCGTCTATCACAACTACGTCCACCTCGGGGTGGCGGTCAGCACCGATCGCGGGCTGGTCGTGCCGGTGCTGCGGAATGTGCAGAGCATGTCGTTCGCCAAGATCGAAAATGAAATTAAGCGCCTGGCCGGGGCAGCCCGCGACGGCAAGCTGGGCATGAGCGAATTGTCCGGCGGCACGTTCACCGTCACCAACGGCGGTGTCTTCGGGTCGCTGCTCAGCACCCCGATCCTGCTCCCCCCGCAGAGCGGCATCCTGGGCATGCACACCATCCAGAAACGCCCCGTGGCCGTCGGTGACAAAGTCGAGATCCGCCCGATGATGTACCTCGCCCTCAGCTACGACCACCGCCTGGTCGACGGCAAAGAAAGCGTCAGCTTCCTCGTTCGACTCAAGCAACTGCTTGAAGACCCGGCACGGTTGATGTTGGAGATTTGAATCTGATTCAATTCTCGTCACACTCGGTGTATTCGCTGCATTAGCTGTCTTTTGCGGCTTTTTAGCTGTGCGTAATTTCTGTTGCCAGCAAGTGGAAGCCGCGGGTAAATTCTGACCCACGGATCGATCCAACGGGGGCGAACCAAACGCAACTACTTGTACCGGGGTGGCCATGAGCCAGATCAGAACGCTGAATTACGGGTTTGCCGGAACTGCGAAGTACGGGCAGTATTATCGCCATTCCGGACAGGTCAACGCCGGCGGGGTTGGCATGGCGCTGGTCGCCGGGCTCGTCGCGGGCGCGATTCTTGGCACGGCCTATTCGGCAGCCGTGATCTGGATTCCTTTCATCAAGCTTCGCTGCCTCGCCTGTCTCGGTTTTGGTCTGCTCATGGGAGCCGTGCCGGCCACCATCCTGCTCAAATTGAAAGTCCGCAACGTGCCGGTGTCGCTGGCGGTCGTCGGGGTCGCCACCCTGTTTTCGTTCTACATCTCGTGGGCCAGCTGGGAGGCGATGGTCGGTCGCGAGGTGCGTAACTTTCCGTCGTTCTCACAACTGGTTGTCAAGCCGGTCGCCGTTTACCGAATTGCAACGCTGATCAACGATACCGGAACCTGGAGCCTCGGCGGGAGCAGCTACAGCGACAGAGACGCCCACCGCGAAGCCGTCAGCGGGACGACGCTGTCCCTTTTCTGGGCCGCCGAGGCATTAACGTTGTTCGCCGCCGCGTTGGTCGTCGCCCGAAAGATGTTGAACGACGCGCCATTCTGCGAGAAGTGCGAACAGTGGTGTTCCAAACCGCAGACGTTCCGCGCGACCGCTATGACCGACGTGCCCGTGTTAAAACAAAAGCTGGAAGCCGGCGACTTCGGTTACGTGGCAACCTTGCCCCCGCCGGCCAATTCACCGTTCCTGGAGTTCAGCAGCCAGCGGTGCGAGAAGTGCACCGACCTGCGTACGCTGACGGTGAAGACGCGCACGATCAAGAAAGACAAAAAGGGCCGCGTCCGCGAGAACAACACAAAGACGGTCGTGAACAAACTGCTGATCAGCGATCAGGATTTGATGAAGTTAATGCCGACACCCGCGCCCGAAGCGACTGCACGTCCATCGCCGTCCAATGCGACCAAAGTGTAATCAAAGCTGCTTAACAGTCAGAGCGTGCCCAGCATTTTTTGCGTCCGCCGCCAAAGCCGACTCAAACTACCCCGTCGAGTTTGAAAGCACTTTTCCGCGTCCCCGGGCCAACTGAAATTGGTCTTGATTCCAGCGCTATCACTTCACGGTTGATGATCTTGGAGCAGCCGTTCAGACGAATTTTGCTGTCTCATAAGGTGCTGTGGACCTGTTTCCTGTTGTCCATGGCGGTGGTGTTCGTGTGCCTCAGAAGCACGATCGTGTCTGAAGACTGGGTTGTTGCTGTTACACCGCACGAACCGAATGCAGATAACAGCAGGATGATCGAAATTCATTGTGTGGAGAGAAACATTGAGTTTCAGTGGACCAGGCTTCGAATTCCTGACCAACGGGCACTCTATAAACATTTCGCAATTAGAAATGACCTTCCTTTACAAGGGTGGTCGTTCGAACATCGACGTCCTCGACCCATACCGGATTTCTTTGACCGCAAATCACTCTGGCGGCGGCTCGGCTTTGGGTTCGCTCAAGGACATCCTCGATCCGAGTTCGGTTTCGAATCATGGTGGCTCGTCAGCGTTCCCGGCTGGCTGGTTGTGACGCTGCTCATGGTCCTGCCATTGTTTAATCTTTTAAAACGCATCGTTCGGCATCGACGTAGCCGGAACCGCTGCTGTCGTTCCTGCAAGTATGATCTTCGGGCAACTCCTGATCGATGCCCGGAGTGCGGGACACCGGCTTCACGCGTTTAAAGTGTCGGGCTAAAGAAATCCGACACGGTCTTGCCCGTTGGATCGCCGATTGGCCCGTTTAGCCTGGCGTGACCACACGCCAGGGGGAGGCCGTGTTGGTGACCCCGTTTCCAAACTGACATCAACCTGGCGTGTAATCACGCCAGGCTAAATGGGTTTATTTGCCACCTGTCATTGTCTTGGACGAATTGCTCTCTGTGACCGACGCGGCCGACGTCGAACCCGCCGCAGTTTCAACCCCCCGCGGCTCGACGGGCTTCGCCCGCGGCCAGGTCGCCAGATACGCGCCGCCGGAGATGAGCAGGATGCCGATCCAGTTGATGAGCGTCGGCCGTTCGTGCAGGATCAGGACCGCGAGCAGAATCCCCAGCGGCATCGATAGTTTATCGATCGGCGCGACCTGCGACGCGTCGGCGAGTTTCAGCGCACGAAACGCGAAGATCCATGACAGCCCACCCGCCACGCCCGAGCAGACGAGCATGCCGATCGCCAGTTTCGAATTGATCTGACTGATCTTCGACCACGACCCGAGCACGGTAACGAATCCGATGACGAAGATTGCCTGCACGACGCTGCGGACAGACGTGGCCACGTCCGAATCGATGCCCTTCATGCCGATTTTGGCGAAGATGTTGATCGACGCCGCGCACGCGGCCGCCAGGAGCGCGAAGTGCAACCACCGGTAGTCTTGCATGCCGGGATTGTGCCGCGCGACGGAGACGGATGCCACCCAGAGAGCCGGGGCGTCCCCGCCCCGGAGTGTCTTTTGAAATGAAACTGTGAAATAAATAACGCGCGGCCCGGGGCGGGGACGCCCCGGCTCTCCGGTCAGGCCAGTGAGTTCAGGATCCGCACGCCTTCGCGGAGTTTGTCGTCCGTCGTCGCGTAGCTGATCCGGAAGTGCGTGTCGCGTTCGCTGAACACGTTGCCGGGGATGATCAGCACGTTGTTCTCGATTGCCCGCGCGACGAATGCCGTTGCCGATTCGCCGTTGGGCGCTTTCGGAAAGATGTAAAACGCGCCTTCGGGTTTCACCAACTCGAACTTCTTCCCGAGCCCTTCGAAAACGATATCCCGCTTCGCGCGGTAAGCGGCCACGGCCGATTCCATCGGCACATCCAAAGCCGCCACCGCCGCGTATTGGAGGGGGGAGGGGGCGCAGACAAAGGTGTACTGCTGCAGCTTCGTCATCTGGGCGATGATCTCGGCCGGTCCAGCCGCGTACCCGAGCCGCCACCCGGTCATGGCGTGGCTCTTGGAAAACCCGCGGAGGATCAGCGTTTTTTCATACAGCTTTGCCGGGCTCGATAGCGCAATTTTTCCCGTCCCCCCGTCGTATAAAAACGGCTCGTAAATTTCGTCAGACAGAATCAGCAGGTCGTGCTTTCGCGCTACCTCGACCGCGGCTTTCACCTCGGCTTCGCTCATCACCACGCCGGTCGGGTTGCTCGGGCTGTTCAATAACAGCATCTTGGTTTTAGGCGTGACGGCCGCCTCCACCCGGTCGGCGTGGAAGCGAAAATCCGGGTAGCTGTCGACGATCACCGGCTTCCCGCCCGTCACCGTCAGCAGGTGCTTGTACATCACGAAATACGGGTCGAGAAAAATGACCTCATCGCCCGGGTCGACGATCGCCATCATTGCCAGCATCAGCCCGCCGCTGACACCGCTGGTAATCAACACCTCGCCGACATCCCGGCCGATCTCGGTCGACATGTCTTTCCTTAGCCGGTCGCGCAGCGGCGCGATCCCCTGGGTCTGCGTGTACCGGTTATAACCCTTGCGGATCGAATCGATGGCCGCCTCTTTGATTACGTCCGGCACGTCGAAGTCCGGCAGGCCGATCGACAGATTCACCGGGTCCTTCATCTTCGCAGCCAGATCGAAGACCTTGCGGATGCCGGACGCGTCGACGCCCTGGGCACGTTTTGAAATGTAGTCGCGCATGTGAAGTCCGGATGAGAGAATACTGAAACGTGAAAACGTGAAACGTGAGAAGAGCGGTTGCTCCTGTCACGTTTCACGTTTGATTCATCGACCGCGTCGGGTGACGCGAGATTATTTCTTCTTCGGGGCGGCGGCCTTGGCGGCCGGTGCGCCTTTGGCCCCGGCGGCGCCCTTGGCGGCCGGTGCACCCTTAGCACCCGCGGCACCCTTGGCGGCCGGTGCCCCTTTAGCGCCAGCGGCACCCTTGGCGGCTGGTGCACCCTTGGCACCCGCGGCGCCCTTGGCGGCGGGGGCAGCGGCATCGCCTTCGGCGACTTCCTTCACAGCTTTACCGACTTCCAGCTTCCGGTTCCCCAGCTTCGGCAAACCGTAGATGCTGCGATCCTTGGTCCACTTGTCCTCGTCCTGCATCCGCGCCATCCGCTCGGCGCGGGTCAATACATTCCGGTGCCGCGTCAATGCACTGGCACTTTTCAAACTGCGATCCATGGACATGGCAAACCTCGGTCGTATTCGTCGTTTATTTCGCGCAAAAATCCCCGCTCAAGCCCGGCCTGAACAAGGGGGAGGGAATATACACGCTGGCTTTGTGATCCACAATAGCGGGACGAAATCCGAAATCCGAAGGGGTGAGGCGCGCGGTTGTGGCTTCTATGGCATAATGTTTGGCCAAAGGAGATCCACATGGACTTAAGACATCTCACGGATGACGAGCGGTTGATTGCCGAACGAGCGGTTTTGATGGCGCGGGCGGTCAAGCAGGCCGGGGACGATGCTCCCTATGGCAAAGGGCTCGCTTGCCTGGAGCGGGCGGTGATGGAGCAGGGTATGGACCTGCTCCGCCTGACACTCGAGAAGACGATCGGCGCCCGCGACGAGGCGCAAAAAAAGGGGTAAGTCGCCGGAGCTGTTCCTGCGGAGCCCGCCAGCGGTATCGCGGGGTGCGGCCGCGCAATCTGCTGACAATCGCGGGGGACATTGTGGTGCCGCGGCGGTACTTTGCCTGTGACTGCGGGCAGACGCATTTGCCGATGGATGCCTGGGCGGGCATCGGTTCCCGCACGGTCAGCGAGGAGGTCCGGCGATTGATCGTGCTGGCCGGAACCAGCTGGTCGTTTCAGAAGGCGGCCGACAAGCTGATGGAACTGTGCCGGTTGAAGGTCAGCAACGACACGGTTCGCGCGGTCTGCGACGAGGAAGGTCAAAAGGCTGGACGATGGGTCGCTGGCAATAAAGCGTCGGTGGAACCGATCAACCAGGCATCGGGTGAACTGGAATTCAGTTCCGACGGCACCTGCATCAACACCACCGAGGGATGGCGGGAGATGCGTCTGAGCGTGCTGAGCAAGCGTGAAAACGCCTTGCCCGCTGATCCACAACAATGGGACGACCGCGTACTGCCCCCGCCGACAGCGCGGCTGGCGTGGAGCGCGATTGCCGACAGCCGCAAGGTCGGCAAGAGTTGGAAGAAAATGTTCAAGCATGCGGGTGTCAAGCCTGACACGGCGCTGAGCGTCATCGCCGACGGGGCCAAATGGATCTGGGAACAGGCGGGACTGCAACTGCCAGCATCCAATGCACAGTGGGTGCTGGACATTTATCATGCCAGCGAACATATCCACGCCGCCGGCAAACAGCTGCTGGGGGAAAAAAACCCCGCGGCCAAAACCTGGTCCGGTCATCAACTGATGCAGTTGATCCAATGGGGTGGTCCGAAGTTCATCGAGCAACTTCAAAAACAACTCGACCGGCAGTCAGAGCCATCGGCCGTCAACGCGCTGCGGTCGCTGCTGAACTATCTGGCCGAAAACCGCGACCGCATGTGGTATGCCCGGCGCCTGCAAAATGGAAGGCCCATCGGCAGCGGTCTGATTGAAGGCGGATGCAAAAACACGATTGGTGCGAGATTGAAACTCAATGCCGCCCGCTGGCGGGTCAAACGTGCCGAACATATGGGCCACCTCCGCTGCTTGGAGTACAGCGATTTGTGGCATTCGTACTGGAACCGAGCAGCCGCGTAGACCACAGAAATAAGTCACACCCATCCGAAGCTCGAAATCCGAAACGCCGACGCATGGGATCTGACGCCCCTGGGACCCAATGCTTCCTGTTCGGTCAGGGCACGAGCACGATTTTCCCGTGCGCGCCCTCGCCCATCACGGCTTCGTGCGCTTTTCCGGCCTCGGCTAGCGGGAACTGTTTGCCGACGATCGGCGTCAGGGTGCCGTTGCGAAACCCCGCGCCCAGGGCCGAGTGGATCATCGCCAGTTCCGCTTCGTCGGCGTGCATCAGCGACATGCCGCGGATGTCGGAATCTTTTCCCATCGTCTGCCGGGGGTCAATCTCGACCTTGGCCCGGCTCCCGATGATCACCACCCGGCCGTGCTTGGCGAGCAATCCCAGGTCCTTGTCCAGATTCACGTTCGCCAGCATCTCCAAGATCAACGCGACCCCTTTGCCGTCGGTCGCCTTGGTGATCTGGTCGAGATACCCCGGGTCTTTATGGTTAAACGCCTGCTCCGCGCCTTGCTCGCGGACGCGATCCAGCCCGTCGGCCGTGCCTGCCGTCCCGAACACCCGGCAGCCGTGGTTCACCGCCAGCTGCACCGCCGCCGTGCCGACCCCGCCAGTCGCGCCGTGGACTAAAACGATCTCATCGGGCTTTGCCTGCCCGCGGACGAACAGCGAGCGGTAAGCCGTCCCATACGGCACACCGATCGCCGCGCCCTGTTCGAACGACAGCCGGTCCGGCAGGGAGTGTACGTTCGACTTCTTGCAGACAATCAGCTGCGCGTACGCGCCGTCCAGCGCACCATAAACATAGACCCGGTTCCCGGCCTTGAACTTCGCTACCCCCGCGCCGACGGCCTCGACGATGCCCGCCGCGTCGGTCCCCGGCGTGAACGGAAACTGCTTCGGGCCGTACTTGCCCGCCCGGATATAGGTGTCCACCGGGTTGATCCCGACCGCCTTCACGCGGACAACTACCTGGCCGGCCGATGGTTTCGGGTCCGGCACCTCTTCCAGTTTCAATAATTCAGGGCCGCCGAACTGATGAACGCGAATCGATTTCATAAACCTGTTGCTCCCGACACGATTCTGACCGTACGCTACGGGCTTTGGCAATTCAGGTTTTTAGCTCAGACGCACGATTTGTCTACGAACGCGTTTTGCTCTCATCGCACCGGCCCGAACGCCGCCCAGCCGAACACGATCGCAAGGAACGCAAACAGAGCCGTCAGAACGCGGTAGCCCAGTTTCAGCCACCACGTGGTTAAATGTGGTTTCACTTCGAAGACGCCCTGCAGTCCGAGCCTGACCAGCCAGAACACGAAGACGTACAAGCTGAAGCCGCGTGCGAGCGGGGTTCGCTGCGCGATCTCAGCCGCGCAAGTCGTGCCGATGGCACCGAAGGCAATAATCGCCATCACGACATATCCGCCATAGGTCCAGTACATCTGCCGGTGAAGCTGGGACAGCGACTTCAGATCCTCTTTCCAGTTCAAACGAAACGGGACCAACGCCGAGGCAATCAAAATGCTGAAATGCACCAGGCCGGCAAGAAAAATCAATCGGGTCAGTAAGCCAGAAGTCATCGGACCGCTCCGATCGCGTACAAAAAAGGGACGATAATTCGATTCACAAAAGGGTGATGGAACAACAACGGTGCCGGCAGGAGCAGCACACTGATCGTAAAAAGCCAGCCAACGATACCAGACCCCAGACCGATCTGCCGGCCGGGTCGGCTCCGCTCGACCGATAGTCCGGCTGCCTGAATCAGAAAGAAGAGCGTGGGTCCGCCGAAGCCTCCCCCGGCGGGAAACGAAATCACCGCGTCGTGAATCAGCCCGCTGGCCAGAAAGCCGACCCACATCGCTCCACGCGCTCCGTATCTCCGGGTCAAAGGCTTGAACAGAAATTGATACGTCAGGTCACGAAACGCGGTGTTCCATCGCCGACCCCAGAAGTCCGCGAGTCGGACCGAAACCAGGGGCCAATGCATCAGCGGCGGGGCGTCGACGCCGCCCGCCCGCCACGCGCAGGAAAGCAAATGGAATGACCCGAAATGCAGGAACAGGACCGTGCCGATCATTCCGACCCAACCGAGCCAGTACGGATCTAAGCCGGTCAACCGGGCGGTCAGTCCATAAAGCACCCCGACACCGAGCACCGTCTTGAAGATCGCAAACCCCCATTCGACTGCTGTCGGTCTATCGATCATCGGTTCGAGATTGAAGAACGTTCGAGCGTCCATTCCCGGCCAGGCAATCAGAAACCCGAGTTGCAGCCAACTCGGCACGTTTCGCGTCGGGAACCGCAGCCAGGTTACGATCTTCAACCCGAAGAAGACGGCGACGGAAAGTGACCACATGATCCCCCAGCGGGGCAGCCCCACCCCAACGGCGGTCGCGACCGCAAGAGTCGGCAACACGATCAACGGAACAAATGCTCGTGTGGTCTTTGGGTCCACGCCTTGAGATCCGCTCGCCGCAGAATCATGTCGTACCCGGGCAATGATGATTCACGCGATCATGATCGACGTGGCTCAAAAAATCAATCTGCGCTCTGACATTTCAGTACTTATAGAAACAAGGATTAATTCGAGTTTTGCTCAGGCAGTTCGTTTGCCGGACTGCAGCGAACGCAAGTGATGATCCCCCGCTTTCCCGACGCCAATAGGAAGGCCAGCGCGCTGGCCGCTTTCATCCATACAGATTCACAATTTTGACACGCGGCAAAGGCGAAAATCGCTTAAGTTTTGGCAATAAATTGTTTTATTCTTTTCCGTAGTTAGGCTGTCGTCACCACGCTCGAATTACAGAGGCCTGCCGCGATGCGGGCAGAAAAGGATAACGATTGCACAGATGGTTGAACTGCTCGAAGGTCGGACCCTGCTCGCCGCGACACCGCAAACCTGGACGGTGGCGGTCAATGGAAAGGCGAACATCTATAGCGCCCTGCTGGCGGTCCCGCCGTCACCCGGTGGCGGGGGCGGCGGGGTGAAAGCGCCCGCGATCAGCTTCGCGCCGAGCACCAAGGACCGTGTCATCACGATCGACAGCACCGCGGGCACCGTCAGCGGTTGGGCGGCGGCGGGGCACTTCACCGACGCCGACGGCGGCGCGGTCTGGGGCGGGGTCACCCGCGTGCCGGCCTGGGCCGGAATCTCGGGCATCATCCACACGACAAAAACCATGTTCATGACCGGCGTCTTCTGGTCGTCCACCCTGGACAAAGCGAACATGACCGCGCCCGCGATCCACGACTACACCGCCGGCGACTCGATTCACGTCTTCCGCCCCCAACGCCGACAGCAGGTCTATCTCGGGAACGGGCTCGACACCGCCGGCGCGAAGCAGAGCTTCATCGTCCCGGCCGGGGCGGACCGGCTTTCGTTCGGGTTCGCCGAAAACCTTCAGTTCCATTTCCTGAACCGCCTGCCCGGGTATTACAACGACAACGGCGGCGGACTCACGATCCACGTCAGCCTGAGCGGCACGTCAGCCGATCTGGCTCTGAATTCACTCGCATGGAACTCGACCAAAGGCGGGGTCACGGTCGGTTACGCCGTTACCGGATCCACCCTTACCACGGCGACCGACGTGAACCTGTACTGGGCCAGCGGCTCGACGGTCGACACCGTGCTGGGCACGCCGATCGCCACAAAAACCCTGACCACAGGCACCAAGGCGGGTGCGGGCACGTGGGACGTGGCCGGCTCGTCACTGAAAAATGCCCCGGCCGGCGCGACGCAGTTGCTGGCGGTGATCGACTCGCACGACGACGTCGCCGAGTCCAACGAGACAAACAACATCAAGAGCATTCTGGACACCCGGGTGATCTTCGGCAGCGGCGCGGTCGCGAGCGTCGTCAGCGCCAAGACACTGACGATCTTGAAGGAACTGCTCCGCGCCGCCGGGCAGGCGACCGGAACCATCACCAGCACCGCCCGCACGCCCGCGCAGCAGGCCAAGGTGATGTTCGACAATTGCCGGACGCTGGGCGTCGCGTCGCAGTACAAGCTGTACGCAGCCGCCGGCGATCAGGTGATTGATGTGTACGTCGCCAAGACCAAGTCGCTGACGCCCGCGCAGGTCCTCGCCCAGGCGGCCACCATCCAGGCCGCGATGCTCGCCAAGATCAATCAACTCGGCCCGTCGAACGTCTCGTTGCATTGCGCCGACCCGGCGGTCAAGAACGTCATCGACGTTTCACCCAGTATGACCGGCAAGGGCGCCGCGCTGTTCAAAGCCGCGGCATTGGCAGATACGCGGGTTTCGAAGTTTCTGTTCCCCCCGACCGACCCCGCATTCCACATCGAGGTGCCTCAGGCGTGAGGTTCGAATCGGGATCGCCGGAACGTGAACCCCCGGTAGCAAAATTAGAGTCTCAACCCCACCCGGGCGACACGCATCCGCGGGCGGGGGTGTTCCCTTTCGACCTTCTGCTCGACTAGTACCCGGTCGTTTTCTGCGAACATCGAGTTGATCCGGGCCACCATACTCTGTGCCCGGGCCTTGGCGTCATCGGCCCGGCCGGCCGAGTCCCTGGCGAACGCGGCGGCCAGCGTTTGCACCGCCGACGGCACCAGCTGGCAGTCGGTACGCATCCTCACTGCCAAGTACACACCGACGCAGTTGTCCTGACAGTTGAACCAAAATCTTGAAAGGGGGGTTCGGTAAGATAAACCGAAGATGCCGACTGCGCGCTTTGTCTCGCAAAATCATCGCGAAATCCTACAACGCAAATCTAAATATTAATTGACAATAGGACAAAATTTAGAAAAATGATGCGATCTCGTATTCACACTTCTGGAGAGGCAAAGCACAATGATTTCGAAAAACAAACGCCGGCGTATCACTTCGTTTAACCCTGAACAACTCGAGTCCCGGACGCTGATGAGCGTGACCTACGGCACGAATCTGGTCCAAAACCCCGGGGCCGAGACGTTCTCCGGGACCGCCGACGGGTCCACCGTCATCACCCCTGCCAAATGGACCGCCAACGGCGACCCCACTGTCGCCCCGTACTCAACCTTTACCACGATCACCAAACCGTCCGGCGGCGGGAACGTGTACTTCACCGGCGGGCCCGACTCGGCCGAGACCGACCTGTTCCAGACCATTGACCTGAGCTCCGTCGGCACCGCGATCGATGCCGGGACGGTCAAATTCAATCTCTCGGCATTCCTCGGCGGGTTCGGCGACCAGGACGACAGCGTGACGGTCTTCGCCAATTTTCAAAGCGCGTCGCACGGCTTCGTCAACTCCGCGTCGATCGGCCCGGTCCTCGCCGTCGACCGAAACAACGTCACCGCAATGCTCTCCCGCTCGTCGACCGGGCCGGTCCCAAAAACCACCCGGTTCGCGCAGATTCAGCTGCACTTCTCTCGTGCCAGCGGCAGCTACAACGACGGCTACGCCGACAACGCGTCACTCATCTTGACCAACACCGCGACCACGACCGGCAGCATCGCCGGCACCGTCTTCAACGATGCCGACGGCAACGGCTCGCAGAACTCCGGCGAGACCGGTCTGGCCGGGGTCAAAGTGTTCCTCGACAAGAACAACAACGGAACCCTTGACTCGGGTGAAACCAGCCTGACCACCCCGACCGGTGGGGCTTACAAGTTCTCCAACCTGTCGGCCGGCACCTACGCCGTTCGCGAGATCGTCCCGTCCACTTACCGCGCGACGACCACGAACCCCGTCTCGACCACGCTCGCCGCCGGCGCGAACGTCACGGGCAAGAACTTCGGTGACTCCCAGACCGCGCTCGTGACCGGCACCGTCTTCATCGATGCCAACAACAACAAGAAAAAGGACACCGGTGAAACCGGCCTGGCCGGCGTCGTCGTCTACCTCGACTTCAACAACAACGGGCAGCTCGATTCGTTCGAACTGAAAACTACCACCAATTCCGCCGGTCAATTTTCATTCACGCTTCCCTTCGGCACCTATACGGTTCGCCAGGTCATTCCCACCGGGTACACCCAGACGGTGGCGCCGGTCACACTGACAGTCGCAAAAGGCGCGGTTTCCGCTCTCAACCTTTTCGGGGACAAACACGTCTGAGCCCGCGGTAATCCCGCGCCGACGATAAAGGCTCGGGAACTAGAACCGTGCAAGACGACGGCACCCGCGGCAGAACCAATTGGCTCTGCCGCAGGCGAGTTTACTCCTGCGTGACCCATCCTCCCACGACGTCCGTCGACGCCTGTCCGGATTACTGACAACTTTTCAAGCCGAACGGTCAGCTATTTAGAACAGAGATAGCGATGCCATTCTCTATCTACTCGCCGCGCGGCGTGAATCTAAAAGTCGACGAAAAATTGATAGTCTCTCGCATCCTCTATTTCAGGCAACCGCACGACCACCCAATGGTGCAGTTCGTCCCGGCTGCACTCCTCTTCCACCCGCCAGTTCAGATTCGTCACGAAAAAGGAAACGGCACGTCGGATTCCGGGAAGCTGGTAGTCATCAAGAAAAATGACGCCGCCCTTGCGAACCAGCCGGCCGAGGTAAAATAGGTCGACGAACACGCTGTCGAACCGATGGTTTCCGTCGACGAATGCGAAATCAAAGCTACGCTGTTCTTCGAGAAACCCGGGCAGCGCGATCTGCGACATCTCCGGGTGAAACTCCACCATTGATCTGACGCCCGCTTCTTCAAGCACCTGCAGGCCGCAGCCAGCAAAGTGAGCTTGGAACGGGTCGAGAACCACGTGTCGCACTTCTGGAACACCGGATTCCACCAGCGCCCGGCAGATATGCAGCGCCGAGAAGCCGTACGCAAGCCCAATCTCGATGGTTCGCGTCGCGTTTTCCCGCAGCACCCAACGCGTGAGCGCCTCGCCCTCGCCGGCTGTGACCGACACACTGCGTACGTCACGTGTCGACCCGTCCGAGCGAGCAATGATCGACCCCTGGGCCGTCAGCCGATCGATAACAAAGCGAATCAGAGTCCCCGGAGCAGCGATTTTACCGACAGTGTGCATCCGTCACCTTTAGGTTAATTGTAGCGAGCTTCACGCGGTATGAGAGAACAAAGCAAGTTGGCCAAGTCAAAAGGGTCAGCCCCACAAAGGGGTCGAGCCCCACAAAGGCGTCGGGTTTCTTTGAAAACATCCCCGACCCCGTTGGCCCGCCCGTCTGACCGCGGCCGGAGCCATTTGCCGCAGTGGACTGACGAGCAAACTGCGGTGGACGAACGTACGCCGGTAATGATATTATCACATCCATGAAGTCGTCCTTCACCTCCGTCATCGAGCGCGATGTAGATACCGGTCTTTTGGTGGGCTATGTCCCCGGGTTTCCAGGTGCTCACTCGCAAGGCGCGACATTGGACGAGCTACAGCATAATCTGCGTGAAGTGATCGAGATGCTACTCGAAGACGGACCGGTGGAATTCGAAGGAGAATTCGTCGGCACTCAACTCGTCACAGTCGGTTGAGATGCCTCGCCTACCGGTCCTTAAACCTCGTCAGGTGGTCTCCCTTCTCGTCGAGCGAGGATTCGTTTGCATTCGCCAGCGGGGGTCCCACATGCAGTTTCGGCACGCCGATGGCCGCGCGACGACGGTGCCTGATCATGGCGGCCGGGATATCTCCCCGTCCCTTTTACGCAAGATCGCCCGCGATATTGGCGTGGCTCCTGAAGAATTCGTCGTCAGTCGATGACTGCAAGCGGCCTCCCGACATCGCCGGTCGGAAAATGGTGGCTACGCCCGCGTTGCGGCCGGCTAAAGGGGACAGTCGGACAGTTCCCTTTAGGCTCTCTCCTGGAGTCGACGCTCCGTCCCAGGGGCCGACAGCGGGTGCGGAAAATCCGAGACTCGACCCCTTTGATTTCTCGCGACAGCGACCTTATACCCCGCGTTTTGCCGAAGAGCCGTGTAGAGTTCCTTGCGGCTGATTTTGACCAATCTAAATTGGCTTATGCGTGCTTTCATCTATTTTCAATCGAGAGTTACCACCGTCGCGGACTGTCCCGTCACGGTTTGTTAGAACTCAATTTGTTTGTGGGAAGAAAAATGGTAATCTCCTGCCTGCTGTAGCGTCTGCTAGGGTGAAGTCGTCGCGCTGTCAGGGTGTCGCTCGGACGTGGTTGGCGGCTGATTCTGCTCATACTTGAGAGGAAGATCGATGAATCGAAACAACAGTAAACAACTGACCATTGCTGCCATCGCCCTATCGGCCACCCTTGCAGTGTCAGCGATTCTGGAACCCAAGATGGCCCGCGCCGCGGATGTCAAACCTAACGAAGTATCCTACCTCAATTCTGAGGAAACCGACCTGGCAGCTATCGATTCCGTGGCCGTGGACAATGGCGGAATTCCGGTCGATTCGGGCCTCGTTACTGATCCTACTGCAATAGATCCGACGATTGTTACCGATCCTGCTGTTGTTGATCCAAGCCTTGCTTTTACGGATGTCATCCCGTTCATTGATCCGACGATTGTCACCGACCCGGCTATCGTTGATCCAAGCCTTGCGTTTACGGATGTAACCCCAGTCATTGAAACGTTCGGCGGCCCGGCAGTCGATTTCGGCGTGCCGGTGGACCCCACACTTACTGGCGACATCACGCCGACCGATATCGTGCCGCTTTATGTGACCGGCACCGACCCACTTCCCTTTGTGCGCTACGACGCGGTCGGTGGCGTGTCGCCGGAGTTTGCCAGCGTCGCGTCTCCATCGGCTGTCCCGGAACCTGCATCGCTAACGATGCTCGCTATCGGCGCGGTCGCGTTGCTCGGACGACGGGGGAAGAAGTAGGTCAGTCCGAACGAGATCTCGGGGCCTACAAAGCAGCCGGGATTGAACCATGGTTGCCTGCGGTAGACAACGTACGAGCGGTCGGGTTTCTTTGAAGACATTCCCGACCGCTTTAAACCGGCCTTCGCGCGGTGATTGAGTTCTATCTGGCCTGCGAAGCGGGTGCATGTCAATATTGCTTACCGTCATGTCTCAAAATCGACACGCCGCAATTTGCTCAAGACTACTACTGTAAAGATTTGTTAAATAGGCGCTTATCGTCCAATCCTAGTTCGATATGCGACATTCGGTCTGCAATTTTCGGTTTCGGGCAAGATGGGTGGTTTTGGGTCTGCCGTTATGGCGTTTTTGGGATGAAAGAATGGTTTTGTGTGCGTTTGGCTCTGTCGTTTCGATGCGCAAGGATGTGCGGTGGCGGGGGGGTCTGGGGTTGGGGTAGGATGTCGGGTCTATGGAAAGCATGACGCCGAAGCAGATTGTGGCGGAGTTGGATCGGTACATTGTGGGGCAGGCGGACGCGAAGCGGGCGGTGGCGATTGCGATTCGCAATCGTTGGCGGCGGCAGCAGTTGCCGGCTGACGTGCGGGCGGACGTGTCGCCGAAGAACATCCTCATGATCGGGCCTACCGGGGTGGGAAAGACCGAGATCGCCCGTCGGTTGGCGGGTCTGGTGAGTGCTCCGTTTATCAAGGTCGAGGCGACGAAGTACACCGAGGTGGGGTATCACGGTCGGGACGTGGAATCGATGGTGCGGGACTTGGTGGACGTGGCATTGGACATGGTCCGGCGGGAGAGCCATGCGTCGGTGAAGGAGTCGGCTTCCACTTATGTCGAAGAGCGGTTGCTGGATTTGTTGTTGCCGACCAACGAGCGGGGCGGGACGGACGACGAAGAGGCCCGGGCCAAGCGGGAGCGGACGCGCGAACGGTTCCGGGAGCAACTGCGGGGCGGGCAGTTGGAAGAGTTTCAGGTCGAGTTGGTGAGCGAGCAGAAGGCGGACGTGAACCAGCTGTTCGGGGCGGCGGGCATGGAGATGGGGTTCGAGCTGCAGGGGATGTTCGAGAAGATGCTGCCGAGCAAGCGGGAGACGAAGCGGCTGAGCGTCGCCGAGGCCCGGCGATTTCTTCAGAGCCAGGAATCGGACAAGATGATGGACACCGAGTCGCTGCAGCGGGAAGCGATCAACCGGGTGGAGCAGAACGGGATCATTTTCCTGGACGAGATCGACAAGATTGCCGGGGCGGACAAGTCGCAGGGCCCGGACGTCAGCCGGCAGGGCGTGCAGCGGGATCTGCTGCCGATCGTGGAAGGGGCGACGATCACGACCAAGTACGGGCCGGTGAAGTCGGATCATATTTTGTTCATCGCCGCGGGGGCGTTCAGCCAGGCCAAGCCGAGTGATCTGATGCCGGAACTGCTGGGGCGGTTCCCGATCCGGGTCGAGTTGAGCGAGTTGGGGAAGGACGATTTCGTGCGGATTCTGACCGAGCCGCAGAACTCATTGATTAAGCAGACGGTCTTGTTGCTCGCGACCGAAGGGATGCGGGTGGATTTCACCGAAGGGGCGATCGACGCGATTGCGTCGGTGGCGTGGCGGGTGAATCGCAAGACGCAGAACATCGGTGCCCGCCGGCTGTACACGATCCTGGAACGGGTGTTCGAATCGATCAGCTTCGAAGCGCCGGACGCTGTCGAAAAGGACGTGCAGATCACCCGCGAATACGTGAAAGAGCGGATGTCTTCGGTGGTGAAGGACGAGGATCTGAGTAAATTCGTGCTGTGAGCGGGCGAGTCTCGACGATGGTTCGGGCAAGGGCACTGCTCGCGATCGGCGTGCTGTTCACGGCATTTTGCGCCGGGAGACGGTTTCATGTTGATATCAATTGTAATTACGGTCGTGGTCCTTCTGGTGGCGCTGGCGGTGGTGGTTTCGTTGCAGCCGGCGGCGTTCTCGGTGTCGCGGTCGACCAGCATCGCGGCCGAGCCGGGCGCGGTGTTCGATCACGTAAACGATTTCCATAAATGGGAGACGTGGTCGCCTTGGGAAAAGATCGACTCGACGATGAAAAAGAACTACGAAGGCCCGGCGTCGGGTGTGGGCGCGGTCTACAACTGGTCGGGCTCCGGCAAGGCGGGCGCGGGGCGGATGACCTTGAACGACAGCCGACCGGGCGAACGCGTGGGCCTGAAGCTGGAGATGCTCAAGCCGATGAAGGCGACCAACTCGGTGGTGTTCACGTTCGTTCCGCAGGGAGACAAAACGGTCACCAGCTGGACGATGAGCGGCGAGAAGGGGTTCATCTCAAAGGCGTTCTGCATGGTCATGGACATGGACAAAATGGTGGGCGGGGATTTCGAAAAAGGGCTGGTGCAATTGAAGGCAGTAGCGGAATCGACCGCGGCACACTCCGCGGCCGGTTCAGCGGTCTGAGGCCTCGGCCGGGTTTGGGAACACTTTTTTCAAGACGAGATGGGTGGGCAGGTACAGCACCAGCGGGATGCCGGCCACGAGGATGCCGAGCCACGCGAGCGGCGGCAGCTGGGTTTGCGACCTGTGCTCTGAAAACCCGAAGACGTAGTTGATGTTGGCCACGCGCGGCCCGGTCGCGTGGGGGGGGCAGGGGCGTGAAGCCGAAGTGACAGATCAGCAGCAGGGCGATACCGATGATCGTCTGCAGCCGAAGCGAGCGACGGTCGTACCCGACTCGGGGTAGCAGCCAGAGGAGCAAAAGAGGCAACCGTCCGTGAAAGGTAGAAAGCCCGCGAACGAACTGGGGATCGCCGGGTCGAACATGTAATCGGTCAGCCCCGGCAGCCGAAACCCCACGAGCCGGACCGCGACGTCGAGCAGCCAGATCGCCTGTGGCAAAAGAATCGCAACGGCTTCGCAGCTGATGAGGAGCGGGCTCTCAGTCCAGATGCCGACCAGCGTAATCAGGACCGCGACGTCGCAGAAGTACAGGAAGTTCTGCGGACCGCAGGCGTGCCAGTAGTACGGCAGCATCACCGCGACGAATGCCGAGTAAATGACCTTCGGCACGATCGGAATGCGCCAAGGGCTGCGGGGATTCGATGCGACATTTTGGGCGAGCGAAAAGGAACTCATAAAAGATAGCATACGCTAACTTATTTAAGATTGTAAGGCGGCTTCTGTACCGCGGAGTCAGGCGACCGCGCGGATCATTCAGTGAGTGATACTTGGACGAGCACGAGTCGGCCAGGCGGGTTAACTAAAATGCGGAGGCTTGTTTGACTGGCCGAGACGCGGCTTCGGGCGGGAGCGGGCTTTGCGTTCGGAATGGATTGGCGTTGGGACCAATCCGAGATTTCAATTGTGCCAGGCAATGCGCGTTGGTGAACCAGGCCTCGCCCGATTCGATGGAGAGAAAACCGAGTCGGCGAAGCAGCGCCAGCACCTCGGATACGCGCACCGGCCGTTCTTCCGCGACGCAAAGGTCGGCGGCAATACGCTCAACATCTAAGACGACGCGAAATCCGGACATGATGCAATTCCTTACCGAAGATATGATTGCTTGAAAAATATCACGCAATCACGTAAATGCAATCGGTAAATTTGCTTACCTCCTCAATTTTTGCTTTTCGAAACCCGGTCCTGCGTTGGTTTCGTAAAATCATTCGAGTAAATCGCTTATGATGTTTTTGACGGTCGCAATCTGCTGCTCCGCGAGCCCCCGTTCGGGCGCTTCTGCGATGATCCGCATAATGGGCTCGGTGTTGCTGGGGCGAGCGTGTACCCAGGCGCGCTGGTCGAGCCAGTCGATGCGAATGCCGTCCTGCGTGTCGATGACCACGCCAGGCGTCGCGGCGAGTCGCTTATGGATTTCCGCGACGGCGCGCTCGGCATCCTCCCGGCGGCATTCGAACTTGGTCTTTACGATCTCGTACCGGGGCAGCTCCGCGACCAGCTGGCTTAGCGTTTTTCCCGTGTCGGCCATCAGCTGTAGCACGTAAGCCATGCCGACCAGACTGTCCCGACCGGGGACGATCCGCGGGTCGATTACGCCGCCGTTGCCTTCCCCACCGACGCACGCGTTCTGCTTCAGCATCGTGTCGATGACGTTCGCCTCACCGACGGCCGTCCGCAGCACCTTCGACCCGGTTGCCGCGGCAATGTCGTCGACCATCCGGCTCGTCGACAGGTTCGTGACGACGATGCCGGCCTTCTTGCCGAGGATGAACTTCGTCGCCAGCGCGAGCGAATATTCCTCGCCGATGTACCGGCCGTTCTCGTCGACGATGGCCAATCGGTCCGCGTCGGGGTCCTGGGCGAACCCGACCGCCGCCCGCTGCTTCTTCACCTCGTCACACAGCCCGGTCAGGTTTTTTTCGGTCGGTTCTGGCTCATGCGGGAACTGCCCGTTGGGTGTCGCGTTGATATGAACCAGCTGGCACCCCAGCTTGTTCAGCAAGGTCGCCGTCGCGACGCAACCGGCTCCGTTGACGCTGTCCAGAACCACCTTGAACCGCTTGCTCGAAATGCCCAGCACGTCGACGCGGTCGACCACCCGCTTGACGTGCAACGCGTGGGTCTCGGGGTTTTTCTTCGGGGGCCTGAGATGTTCGACGCGGACGAAACTGGATTGTTCGGTCAGGAACAGTTGCTTGATCCGCTCGGCATCTTTCGGGGGCGGGGCGACGCAGTCGCGGGTGAGGAACTTCAAACCGTTCCATTCGATCGGGTTGTGCGACGCGGTCGCGACCACGCCGGCGTCGGCGTTCAGGTGCCGGACCATCATCGCCACCCCGGGCGTGGTGACGATGTCCAGGTCGATGACTTCGATCCCGCTGGCGGTCAGGGCGGCGACGGCGGCGTCGCGGACCCAGGGCCCGCTGGGCCGACTGTCTCGACCGATGACGACTTTCAAAGACCGGCCCGCCCCCGCCGGCGTCTGCTCCTTCAGCCAGACCGCGAACGCCGCCGCCATCCAACCGACCACGGGGGGTGTCAACGTTCCGCCGATCGTGCCGCGGGTCCCCGACACACCAATCATGAGGGCTTCCATCTTCATCTCTCCTGGTTTAATCAATCAGCGGCGGGAATCTATCAGCCACCCGCCGGGTTGGACAGTCACATGACACGCGACCACATGACACGCGACGGCAAAATACGCTTCAAAGTCTGCTGCATCGCTTCGATTCAGGAGTCGCAGCTCGCGATCCGATACGGGGCCTCGGCGGTCGGGTTGGTGTCGGCAATGCCCAGCGGGCCCGGTGTGATCGACGACGACCTGATTACCGAGATCGCCCGGACGACCCCGCCGGGGGTCGCGTCCTTTCTGCTGACCTCGGCCACCGACGCCGGGACGATCATCCACCAGCAAAGGCGTGCCGGGGTGAACACGCTGCAGCTTTGCGACCGGGTTTGCCACCCCGGCGTCTATGCCGAGCTCCGCCGAAACCTGCCGGGCATAAAAATCGTGCAGGTGATTCACATCACCGACGAATCTTCAGTCGCCGAGGCAGTCCGGCTCGCGGGCGAGGTGGACGGGTTTCTGCCCGACTCCGGAAATCAGACCGCAGCCGTGAAACTGCTCGGGGGCACAGGAAAGACGCACGACTGGAAAATAAGCCGGGCGATCGTCGACCGCGTGTCGGTACCGGTTTTTCTCGCCGGCGGTTTAAAGCCGACGACCGTCGGGCAGGCAGTTCGCGACGTAAACCCTTTCGGGGTCGATGTCTGCACGGGACTTAGGACCGACGGCGGGCTCGACGAGCAGAAGCTTGCTGCTTTCGCCCGCGCGATCGCTTAGGTAGAAATTTTATTTCGTGCTTCACTGACCTTCTTGTCGAACCTGCTATAGTGTTCCGGCGGAAACCCCCAATGGCGCCTTCAGCCTTTTCGGAAGGTCCGCTCTATTTCCCATGCTTCTCGACGAACCGGCGTTCACGCCGTTTTCGAGTAAGTTGAAAGGATTCTTCCTTGAACGACGCGTCCGTAACTCCCGACTTGTCACCCGTTATCACGGGCCCCACGCTCCCCGTCACCGAACAACCGACCGAATTAGTCAGCGTCCGGGACCGCATTGTTACCCTGATCTTCGTCGTACTGCCGTTCGCGGGCCTGATCACCGCGGTCTGCACGATGTGGGGTCACGGGTTCGGCGTCCTCTACCTGGTGTTGATGTCCGTTATGTACGTGCTCAGCGCGCTGGGCATCACGGTCGGTTACCACCGGCTGTTCACGCACCGGTCGTTCGAGACCTTCCGACCGATCAAGGTGATGTTTGCCGTGATGGGATCGATGGCGCTCGAAGGGCCATTGCTCCGCTGGGTCGCCCAGCACCGTCGGCACCATCAGCACAGCGACGACAAGCTCGACCCGCATTCCCCGCACCACCACGGCGACGGTTTCTGGGGCCTGATCGCTGGTTTCTATCACGCCCATATCGGCTGGATCTTCGGGAATGACCCCGCGGACCTGTCCCGCTACGTCGGTGACTTAATCCGCGACCGGTTCCTTCGCTTCGTCAGCACCACCTGGTTCGTCTGGGCAATGGTCGGGCTCGTAGTCCCCGCGATCCTCGGAGGGCTCATCTCATGGTCCTGGCAAGGCGCTTTGCTGGGTTTCCTGTGGGGCGGTCTGGTCCGCGTTTTCTTCGTTCATCACGTGACTTGGAGTGTCAATTCGGTATGCCACCTCTGGGGCACCCGGCCGTTTAACAGCGGCGATGAAAGCCGGAACAACGCGATCTTCGGCATCCTCGGTTTCGGTGAAGGCTGGCACAACAACCATCACGCGTTCCCGACCAGCGCCCGCCACGGCTTGGCCTGGTGGCAAGTCGACTTCAGCTACTGGGTCATCTGGCTGATGTCGGTCGTCGGCCTCGCCTGGAAGGTACGCGTCCCCGCCGGCCCAGCGATCGACGCCAAGCGCGCCGGTTGATCGCTAAGCGGGCACGTTATAAGTAGACGCCTAGACTCGAATACAAAAGCTAAAAGCATGCGGAACTCAGTTCCGCATGCTTTTTTATTTTCACCGGGTCGACGAGCCGGCGTCTGCTCGGATCGACTGACCCACATCGATTTTGCTTCGCGTCGCAGCAAATAGAAGGCAGACGCATGGCCTTAAATCGATTCATAAACGCCTGAACTTTGCCGAAATCACTTAGTCGCGGGTTCCGGATTTCCTTGAAATCATAATTCGGGATTCAGGTTATTCTATGTGAGCCGGGCAGTGAGGAACACGATGGGCCAGAACGCAAAGCTGTTAGAGATGCTCACCGAGGAGCTGGACGCCATGCGGCTTCAACTCGACACATCCGCGCCGGCGGACCCCGAAGAATTCTTCAGACGCGCCAAGCGGCTTTCGGATACGGCCAATTTGCTGCTGGCGACGCGCTCCAAGCGAAAGGCTAGGCAAGCGTCAGAGAAGCCCGACTGACACCGGGCTGTGTTAGATCGTCGCCGTCTTTGATCTTCGACGTGTTCCAAAGCGAGATTCTGGAAAACCCAGGTGTCTCAACTGGGCGTTCGCCTCTTTCACAGCTGTTGGACGAAGACCGCTCCGCTCGAACGTACCCGGATGCCGGTTGCCACGATAAGGCGGAGTCATGGCAGATTCAGCTCAAAACCGAGTATCGTTTCATCCGACTCTCAGCCGCGCGGCTTCAGCCCGCGGAGCGCTATACCTCGACGCGTTTCAACGATCGTCCGCGGGCTGGAAGCCACGCGGCTGACATTAAGATGCTGATGCCACGCGTGAGTTCAAAGCATTTCAGGTCATCCCGCCCTACTTGCAATCTGCAAAGCCCCGTGATTTCTTCAACCCCGTTGAAGTGAGCTGGAATCCGACTCGGCGACCCGTCGGGCGCCACCCAGAACAGTAACACTGCAACCTTATTCTTCGCTCCCCCGAATCTCTAAAAACGAAATCGCCGGTGCCCGTTGGGTAACGGGCACCGGCGACTGGATCTGTTCTTAAACAAACTATGTTTCGACCGATCAGGCCGCGATCGTGTTCGAGTCTTCTGACACCGGCGCGATCCGGGTCGCCGACTGCACCTTGCGGGCCTCGGCCTTGCGGATTCGGCGGGTCCGGCCGACGGTCTGCTGGTCGACCGTTGCCTTGGTGGTGCGGTTCTCGTTGGCGACCGCGACGGCCTCGGCGGCGTCGGGGGCGTACAGGTCGGCGCCGATCTCCTCGGCAAGGCCTTCGGCCCGTTTGTAGATTCCGCCGCAGCACATCACCTGCATGTTCGGGCAGCTGTTCACTTCACGGAGATAGTCGATCAGCTTGCGGACGGCCGGCACACCGCTGGGCAGGGTGCCGAAGTTCACCAGCAGGTCGGGGCGCTCGTCGCCGATCAGCTTGAGCACTTCGTCGTCGGGGACGCCACCCCCGGCGAACCGGACGGTCCAGCCGTTGACCTCGAACAGGTCGGCGCAAAGCTGCCCGCCAAGTTCTTCCGGCTCGGCATTACCGCAGAAGATAAGGGCCTTTCGGCCGTTGGGTTCCTGCCGTTCGAGCTTGCCGGTCAACTGATCGGCCAGCGAACGATTCAAGCGGGTCGCCAGGTTCAGGCTCGTCGTCGTGATGTGGTCTTCACGATACAGCGACTGAACCAGTTCCATCGTCGGCCAGACCAACTGGGTCAGCAGATCGTAAGGGCTGACCCCCCGGGCGACGGCGTTGTCGATCACCTTCCGGCACGCAGTGCGGTCCCCCGTGAGAAGCGGCTCGAGGTACGACCGGGAAAGATTGGTATCGACAGTGGTGGAAAGGGTGCTCATGGACAATTACTCCGTTGACAGCAGGCCGATCCACCGCCTGAACTGCCGACATTTATCAGTAGCGTCCGTGCCACCGGCTTCCGTGCGACGCGGGTGAATCCGTTTCACTCGCGACACTTCTTATATCGGAGACGACCGAAAAATTCTTTACCCATTTTAACACTGGAGACTTAATATGAGTTCTCTAAATTAACATAGGCCAATAATCGTAGCTAGCGATGTGTCAGGATCCGCGGTTTTGGTCGGCCAAAGTGTGAGGTTACCAATGTTAACTTTGCGAAAGCCTTCGTTCGCACGGGATCAATTTGGGATCAATGCCGACGTCAGGCCCGCTGCGCCCAGCGTAGTTTGGCGCTCCGCGACCGCGGATTTTGCTTCTGCTCTATATCAGTAGCCAGAACGGGCTCGTCCGAGATTCTCGAATACTGGCCTGAGCGAACCAGATCCCGGAACGATTGCTTCACCCGGCGGTCTTCCCCACTGTGAAACGAGATAATCGCGATCCGCCCGCCCGGCCGCAGCAGCCCCGGCGCGATCCTCAGCAGGCGTTCGAGGTTGTGTGTTTCGCGGTTGACCAGCATCCTCAGCGCCTGAAACGTCCGGGCGGCGGGGTGCAGTTTCGCGCCGGCCGCTCGCTGCATGGTGAAGTCCCGCGCTTCGCAGACAATCTCCGAAAGATCCAGCGTCGTCAGGATCGGTTTTTCTTTCCGCCGGTGGACGACCAACGCGGCGATTTCCGGCGCATCGGTCTCGTCGCCGAGCTCGAGCAGCGCGTCACGCAGGTCTTTTTCGCTGATCCGCGCCAGCAACTGCGCCGCGGATTCCGACCGGGTCGCGTCCATCCGCATGTCCAGCGGCCCGGGTTTGCGGTAGCTGAAACCTCGATCAGGGTCGTCGATCTGCGGCGACGCGACACCCAGATCCGCCAGGATGCCGTCGACTTGCGTTATGCCGTCACTCGTGAGCAACGCCGGCAAGCCCGCGAAGTTCGAATGATGCAGCGTAAACTGCCCGCCGGGGACGGTTTTGAGCACGTCGGCCGCCCGGGCAAGATTGCCCTGATCAAAGTCCGTCGCGATCACCCGCCCTCCGGGCGTGACGCGCTGCAGCAGAAGTTTGGAATGTCCGCCCAGCCCCAGGGTGCAGTCGATGACCGTCTGCCCCGGCACTGGCTTCAGCGAGTCGAGAACCTCGACCGGCAGCACCGGCGTGTGGCGGACTTCGAACTCGAAAGCGTTACGTTTCAATAAGCTCGTGATAGCCGCAAACGGAAACCTAAGCCAGCCGTGTGCCGTGGTGACTCGCCTCTGCTTCTCGACCCTGGCCGATTATGAAAAGAATGCGCTCTGCAGCGGCTAGTTGGTCTTCCGCCGTGAGATTGAAGAAGGGAAACAAAGAAGGACTTGCTGGAAATTCCGGGGAGACCCTTTCGGGAAGCTTGCCGGCCATCAGCAAATCCTTCAGCGAGATCTTCGCCCGGCCCCGCAATTTGGTCAATTGAAATGGGGAACCGACGCGGAGCCTGCGAAAGTTGGATCCCGGGCAGGGGATTCGCTTCCCCGGGATCGGTTCGTATAATCCGCCGACCTTGTTCGGGTCCGATGGTCGGGCCGTTTTCGGGTTCGTTGGAACGACATACTCTCGCGTGCAGGAGGCACTCATGGCCGAAGGTGGCAACCAGGAATTTTCGACTGTTCTCGGGCCGGACGCGTCTTTCGAAGGAAAGCTGACGTTCGAAAAAGGCATGCGGCTGCACGGCAAGTTGACCGGCAGCATCAATACGCCGGGCCGGTTGCACGTGGCCAAGGAAGCCAAGATGGAAGCCGACGTCGAGGCCGGAGCGATCATTCTCGAAGGCGAGGTCAAAGGGAACTTGACCGCCAGCGACCGGGTCGAGATGAAACCGACCACCCGTTACGAAGGTGACCTGACCGCCAGCAAACTGGTCGTCGAAGAAGGCGCACAGTTCCGCGGGCACGTCACGGTGGGCCCCGACGCCGTGAAGACCCGCCCGCCGCAGCAGGGCGGTCCGCGCACCGGCACCGCGATGCCCGCCGCGCAGCCGCAGAATCAACCGAACAAATGACATCGACCGCCGGGCGTTCACGACACAGCATCGGTCGCCCGGCAACTGCCCCGCGTGCAGGGTCGATCGAAACGTAATCTGTTGTACAAGGTCCGCCGTTAATCATCGGAACGCAGACGAAGCTCATGGCCGAGGGTCTCGCTTTTCCAACCCCGAACGACCGGCAGACGATCACCTGTCTGTACTGCGGCAAACCGCAGGAGATCGGCCGCCGGGCGATGACCATCACGTGCAAGTTCTGTAATAAATCGCTGAAGATCGAAGACCTGGCGTTCAAGCAATACGAAGCCCGGCGGGCGATCGAAACCTGCGGGATCGTGACGGTCGAGAAAAAAGGCAATGTGGTCAGCGACCGGGTCGTCTGCGGCGGGCTTGTCGTGCGAGGAAAGCTCCGGGGCAATATCACCAGCCGGGGCCCCGTGCTGGTCGGTCCCGAAGCCGAAATCCGCGGCGACATCACCGCCCCGACACTGGCCGTCGGCGCCGGCGCGGTCCTCGACGGGCAATACATCATCGGCCCCCACGACGAACCCAAACTATAAACCGGAGATCCGAATGCAGTTCCCGAACAAACGCTTCATCGCCTTGATGCTCGCAGTGCTCGCGACCGGCTGTTCACACGCCGACCGGCCCGCGATGCTGGACCCCTCGGCCACGCTCACCCTGCAGGGCGAGTCCATGGTTCGCGAGGTAACGGACAACGGCCAGGTTTCCATTTTCGACGTCAACCAGCAGAAGACCGTCTTCAGCGGTCGAGTGAAGAAAAACGACCTCGTGACGGTCGATCCTGTCGCGAAACGAATCCTCATCGGCGACGAAGTCGCCGCCGACAATCTCCGCGGCGGTGACGATTTCCGGATCACCTTCTCGCCCGGAATGTGAACCCACTGGCCCACGGTCCTTCGTCGGCGCATCGGAGCTCGTCGGGCGCTATAATGTGCCGAGATGCGGCACGAGATTAACAACTGGCTTCGCGAGTTTCAGCTGCACGACGACCTGCACGCGCACGCCGTGCACGTCCTGGGCGCGTTGCCGGACGACGTATTAGACGACGTGATGACCGAGCCGGGCGTCGTTTTTTACGACTACGAACCGGGGCCGGGCGTTGTGATGCAGGTACCCGTCCGGCTCCCCCGGCGGACCGGCAGCGTATCGCGGTCGATTGTGTTGAAGCGGACGTTGTGCAAGCGTTCCCCGTCATTCGCCCGGTGGTTGATCGCGCACGAAGTCGCGCATTCGTTTCTGAGAAACGCCGGTCGCTGGCCCGGTGATGACCCGGAAACCGCCGCCGACGCGCTCGCGCTGCAATGGGGCTTTCCCCGCCCGTCGATGTGGTGAAGACCGGGTTTTGCCGGTGATCGGTCGTTTCTCATTCACTCCCGACAACGTATCATGGGCCGTCATGGGTTCTAACTTCGTCAACTATCAGGTGAAATCGGTGGACGCCGCCGCGGTAGTCGCCGCGGCGGGGGGCCTCGTGCAGGGACGGGCTTACGTCTCGCCGGTGAAAAACGGCTGGGTGACGCTGTACGACGAGCGGTCCGAAACGCAGGACGCCTACGAGATCGGCCGAATCGGTGAAGAGCTTTCGCTGAAGCTCGGCACCGCCGTGATGGCGATCGTGGTCAATAACAGCACGCTGATGGTCTACTACTTGTTCGACAACAGCGATTTGCTGGACGAATACAATTCGTCCCCGCCGCCGATCAATCCCGCCGCCGAGGCCGACCAGCACTACCGGTTCGCGGGTCGGCCCGAAATTCTGTTGAACTACTGTCCGCCGGGCACGCAGCGATCGCTGATCGAAAAAGCATTGCACCGTGGCGACGCGCTGGTCGAAGGCGGGTTCGCGACGAATATCTTCGCCGAAGAACGGCTTCGGTCGTTGACTGCGGCGCTCCGAATCGACGAAACCCGCGCCACCGCCGGCTTCAACGACTTCGAACGGCGGTATTCGACGTTCCCGGAATCCGGTCAATTCACGGCCGTCGGGGGTAAACCCATGAAGCCTTTGCAAATTCGTCGAATTCCGCCGCAGATTCCCAGAAAATAAACCTCGACAGGCGTTCGGACCAAATCGAAATAAGGCCCACTCGCCCTTGCAAGCCATCGGCCCGGCGGCTACAGTTTTCCGTCTTGGCCTAGCCAAGGGCCGCCCGTTTCGGTCTGTTTCGGCCTCGGAGAGGCGCCGGAACCAGAATCGAACCGGGTCTTGTTTTACATCTTCGTTTCTAACTAAAGCCCCATGGCGGAATCGGCGACTTGGCCGGTGATTCCGTTCGGGCTGACGACACTTTATAAAACGTCGTTGTCTACTGGAGCAGGTTATGGCACAGACTCAAGCAGAACTCGTTAAAGCCCTTGTCGATTCGGGCGTTCACTTCGGGCATCGCGTTTCGCGATGGAATCCGAAGATGGAGCCCTACATCCACGGCAAGCGGAACATGATCCACATCCTGGACGTGAAAGAGACCATCAAAGGTCTGTTCCGCGCCAAGAAGCTGGTCCAGAACATGGTCGCCGGTGGTAAGGACATCCTGTTCGTCGGCACCAAGCGGCAAGCCCGCTTCGCCATCGAAGAAGAAGCCAAGCGTTGCGGCATGCACTACGTCAACGAGCGGTGGCTGGGCGGCACGCTGACCAACTTCCGCACCATCCGCGCCCGGCTGAACCGCCTGGACGAACTCGAAAAACTGTTCAACACCGGTCAGATCGAAACCTATTCGAAAAAGATGAAGTCCACGCTGCAGCGTGAGATGACCAAGATCAAGGCCAACCTCGAAGGCATCCGCAAGATGGAACGCATGCCCGGTGTGATGTTCATCGTCGACACCCGCCGCGAGCACATCGCCGTCAAGGAAGCCAAGAAGCTCGGCGTGCCCACGATCGCTTTGATCGACACCGACAGCGACCCCGACCTGATCGACCTGCCGATTCCCGGCAACGACGACGCGATGCGCGCCATCGAGATCATCATGAAGGAACTGGCCGACAGCGTTATCGAAGGCAAGACCGGCCGGCAGGAAACCAAGGGCGAAGACGGCGGGAATCAACCCCGTCGCCGCAGCACCCGCTCGGCCTTCAAGGCCGACGACGGCAAGCCCGAAGCCATCGGCGGCGAAGAAGCCCCGGCGACCACGGTCGCCCCGGCCGAGTCGACCGAACCGGTCGCCGCCGCCGTCTAATTTGTTACTCGTTATCAGTAGTCCGCCGTCCGTTGTTTTTTGTCCGGCAGTTGGCCCGTTGCAACTGACGACGGACAACAAACAACGGACGTTTTATTGTTTCCCAGCGAATTTTAAGAGGTGAAGACATGGCCGAAATCACAGCCAAACTCGTCAACGAACTGCGTTCACGCACCAGCCAGCCGATGATGGACTGCAAGAAGATGTTGACCCAGACCAACGGCGACCTCGACGCCGCCATCGCCGAGTTCCGCAAGAAGGGGATCAAGTCCTCGCTCGGTGAACGCGCCGCGACCGAAGGCCGCGTTGCCGGCGTTGCCTCGCCGGACGGGAAGTCCGCCGCGCTGGTCGAGTTGAACTGCAACACCGATTTCACCGCCAAGAGCGAGCCGTTCCTGAAGCTCGCCGCCAAAGCCGCCGCCAAGTTGCTCGCCAGCCCGTCGACCGACATCACCGAAGACGCCGAGATCAAAGCCGGCGCCGCCGAAGTCTCGCAGATGACCGGCGAGAACATCCGCGTCGGTAAAGCCGGGGCGGTCGCCGCGTCGGCCGGGAATGCGGGTCTCTACCTGTACAACATCACCGGCAAGATCGGTGTGCTCATGGAGTTCACCGGCACCGCCAGCGAAGACGTAATCAAGAACCTCGGCGGCCACATCGCCTTTGCCAAGCCGCTGGGCCTGACCCGTGACACGGTCGATCCGGAACTGGTCGCCAAGGAGCGCGAGTTCGCCGTCGAGCAGGCCAAGGCCACCGGTAAGCCGCAGCAGATCGCAGAGAAGATTGCCGAAGGCAAGCTGAACGCGTTCTTCGGCGAGCGCGTGCTGCTCGACCAGGAATTCTTCAACTCCGGCGCGTTCAAAGGCACCATCACCGCCTACCTCAAACAAGCCGGCGTAACGCTGATTAAGTACGTCCGCATCGAAGTCGGACAGGGCTGAGCGGGCTGAAAATCGAAGGACGAAATTCGAATGACGAATTGATGAGAAAATTCGAATGACGGAAATGTCTCGCGAATCCCGGGAACCACGGTAAGTTTGCAAGTCTGTTTCGTCATTCGGATTTCGTCATTCATTCGGATTTCGAGTTTCGGATTTCGAGCTTACTCCCGTGTCCCCAAAGCCCCCTCTACGCGATCTGGCGTTGTTCTTTCTGAAGCTCGGGACCACTGCGTTCGGCGGGCCCGCCGCTCATATTGCGATGATGCAGCAGGAACTGGTCGTCCGCCGACAGTGGGTCGGTGAATCGGACTTCCTCGACCTGCTTGCCGCGGCCAACCTGCTTCCCGGTCCGACGTCGACCGAACTGGCCATCTACATCGGTTACCTGCTGGCCGGCCTCCCCGGGCTGGTCATCGCCGGCGTCTGCTTCATCCTCCCCGCCTTCATGATGGTGCTCGCCATCGCTTGGGCCTACGTCAAATACAACCACCTCCCCGCAGTCACCGGCATTCTCTACGGCGTCAAACCGGTCGTGCTGGCCATCGTCATACAAGCGCTATACCGACTGACACTCAGTTCCCTCTCCCCCAACACCATCCCAAAGCCCCGCGAAACAGTCGAAAACGGTGTCGCAGTCGAAAACGGTGTCGGACACCGTTTTCCCGATCGAACCGAAATTGCCAAAAACGGTGTCCGACACCGTTTTTCTAATTTGCTTCTAGATAACAGTTTAGGGAATCGGTTGCATTTAGTTCTTGTGAGTGCTGGCGCGATCGCGATGGCCTTGCTGCAGGTCAATGCGTTGATCGTTCTGTGTGTTTCGGCATTGATGGGTTCGATCACCCGTTGGACCCCGCGGCGAACGACGATGGTCTCTTGCGTCGGGCCGTTCGGGGTATCGTTGAAGCCTTTCGGGGGTGTAACAGTAGCGACTTCTTTCGCCGTCGTAACGCCTGTCGCGAGTCTTGCGGTCGGCGCTTCACTGTCGTCGCTGTTTTTCGTTTTCCTCAAATTCAGCTGCGTCATCTTCGGCAGCGGTTACGTGCTGCTGGCATTTCTCCGCGAAGACCTGGTCACGCACCGGCACTGGTTGACCGAGGCAAAGCTGCTGGACGCGGTGGCGGTCGGGCAGGTGACGCCCGGCCCGGTTTTTACGACGGCGACGTTCATCGGTTATCTGATCGCCGGTCCCGCCGGCGCGGTCGTCGCCACGCTCGGGATCTTCTGCCCGGCCTTTTTCTTCGTCGCACTTACCGGCCGGCTGGTGGCCTGGTTGCGATCGTCTGCTGTGATGTCCGGCGCGATCGACGGCCTCCGCGTCGGGTCGGTCGCGCTGATGGCGGTCGCCACCTGGCAGCTTGCGACCGCCGCCGTCGTTGATCCGCTCACGTCGCTCATCGCGGCGGTTGCGTTGGTTGTCCTGCTGTTATTCGACCTCAATTCTGTCTGGCTGGTCGCCGCCGGCGCGGCACTCGGGCTGATGAGAACAATCGGATCCTGAAGTCGCTGTGCATCGCTCAACCGGTGTCTCACGGGCAACGCGATCAATCCCTTTCATCTTTACGTCATTGGCAGACGTTACTGTAGATACACTCGGTCAAGTTTTTACGGAGAAGTTATGAATATCGTCGCATCAAGAGCAGCACGGCAAATCGGTTGGGTGGTGGGGGTCGGTCTGGCGAACGCGTGCCTGGCGGGCACGCCGGTCGAGTGGAGGGACCTGCCTGCGGAGGTTCAGAAAACCGTCGTCGAGCACGGCGGAAAAGCCGGCATGAAAGTCGATAAAGAATCGGAAACCAGGGACGGGCTGGCGATCTACGAAGCCGGCGTGAAAGATAAAAACGGCGAGGTCGTCGATCTCGACATCACCGCAGACGGGAAGCTGATCGACACCAAGACCGACGACGCCGACGATGCAGCCGCCGAACGAAAAGCGCGTGCGGAAAAGTTGTTGGCCGGTGTAAAGTTCAGCCACCCACGCGACATCACTAACCCGTATCTGCCGTTAGCGAGTTTAAAGCAGGACGTCATCGACGGCACCGAGGACGGAAAGAAAACCCACGTCGAGCGGACCGCAAAACCCGACGTTCATCGCAGCTTTAAAATTGGCGAACAAGACGTCGAATCGCTCGCGGTCGAGGACCGCGCGTTCGAAGACGGCAAACTGGCCGAGGTCGCGCTCGACTTTTTCGCGCAGGACGATAACGGCCGGGTGTACTACCTCGGCGAGGAAGTCGACGAATACAAAGACGGCAAGATCGTCGGCCACGACGGAAGCTGGTTAACCGGAAAGGACACACCGGTGCCCGGCGTGCTGTTCGTCGCCGATCCCCACGTCGGTGACGCCTGGCGGTCCGAGGACGTATCAGCGGCGATCGAAGAGAAAGACGTGATCGAGTCCGTGGACGAAACGGTGACCGTTCCCGCCGGCAAGTTCGAACATTGCGTCAGGGTGAAAGAGACCCCGTCCGACGGCGACGTCGAATATAAATATTACGCCAAAGGTGTCGGCGTCGTTCGCGAAACGCCGGCCAGCGGCGACGAACTGCTCGCGTCGCACCAGACGACCCGGTAATCCGCCCGACGGCGGGGCGTATAACAATTGGGCGCTCTATTGTTCATCCAACAGTTCTTCGAGCATTTCATCGGTGCTCTGCGGGTCGACCGCGCGGCACGACTTCGTGAGCACATCGGCGATTGCCGACAGCTTTTGTTTCCAGACGTCGGCCGCGCCGTCGCGGGGCGTCAGCTGCACGAACTCGCTGCAAAGCAGGATCATCCGCAGGACGTGCTTGAACAGAATGCCTTCCTGTTTCACCAGTTCCCGCGAACGGACGAACTTGTCGAAATCACCGCCATAATTCAGCAGATCGCCGACCGCCCAGACGGGGGTCACGAACAACCCCCCGGCGTGGTCGATGGTGTTCTCGAAAAGCATCCGGGTTTTTTGCGCGAGCGGAATCGGATATTTTCTCAGCTCGAATTCGATGTCGCTCTGGTCGGCGGGGGGATACAGGTCCTCGTGCGACACAAGCCCGCTGGTGAGGATGGCGGGGTCGACAACTTCGGTGGCCAACGGACCCGGGGGCATCACGTGCGGCCACGGCACGCGCAGCGACTTGGCGACCGACCCTGGCATCGCGAGCAGGCTTTCAAGGATCTGCACCAATTCCTCGTCACTGGCCCTGGCGAGATAGTCCATAAGAAACATGCCATAGAGCGGGTGGACGGCCCGAAAGACCATCAGCTGCTTAAGCCGGGGAGTCGGCGTGGCGGTGACCGGCTCGTACGGCTCGGGCGCGGGCGGCGCGGTCTTGGTCACGCCGCGTGAGACGCCGGCACGGGTCGCCTGGGTCTCGATGCCGTGATTGCCGAGCTTCATTCGTTCCATCAGCTCCGCGACCGTCGGCGGTTTCACGCGTGCGACTTCCTTCGCCGGTTCTTCCGAGGGCAATTCTTCCGCCGATTCGTCTTCGTCTGATTCCTCCTCTACGGCCGCGGCCGCGCCGGTCGGTTTCACCACCTGCTTCCAACTTTCCGGCGGCGGAGGGTCGAGCGTGACGATGTCCATCTGCGCAAGCGTCACCAGCATCTTGTTGAGCCGCTTCAATTCGGCTTCGATGGTCGGCTGGTCCATCAGTCGGCGGCGGATAACGTCCCGGATCGGTTCGACCTTCGGGTTCGCATCGAGCAAAAACGCGAGCCAACGCCAGCTCAGATTTCCCCGGCTGACCAGCTTCGCCGCCGGCGCGGTCTGCAGCTTCAGAAACTGCTCGGCGTTCCAATAGGTGAAATTGCTGCGACGGGTCGGCTTCTTCTTTGCCAGCGCCTTTTTCGCCTTCATCAGGCCGGGGTCTTTGGCTTCTTCGGGGATCGAGTCGTACTTTTCCTTCCACCGCGCCAGCTTCACGTCGTCCTCGTGGGCCATCGCAAAGACGTGACCTTCGGTGTCGAACTGCGGCCGACCCGCGCGACCGAACATCTGTTGGGCCGACCCGGTCTCGATCAGTTTTTTCCTGTCCTTCGGGCCTTTCACCAGCGTCGTCAACACGACCGACCGGGCGGGAAGGTTAAGCCCAGCCGCGAGCGTTTCGGTGCAAACGCAGATCGGCAGCAACTTTTCCTGGAACAGCATTTCGACCACCCGGCGGTACCGCGGCAGTAAGCCGGCGTGGTGGATCCCCACGCCGCGGGCCAGGACGGTTCGCAGCTTGTTCCCCGAGCCGACCGAGAAATCGAAATCTTCCAGCCGGTCCAGCAGCAGCTTCCGCTGGCCTTCGACGAACAGGTCTTTTCCCTTCAAGACCTCGGCCGTCGCCCAGCAGATTTCGCGGTCGAAGCAGAACACCAGCGCGGGGGTCCGGCGTTGGGTCTCCTGCCCGCGGGCGATCTGTTCGAGATAGTCGGCCAGCAGTTCGTCCCCGACCCAGTGAAAATGCAACGGCACTTTCCGCTCGGTGCCTTCGACCAGTGTCACGCGGCGGTCGAGGCTGCGGGCCATCCAGTTGACGAATTCGTGGGCCGCCCCCACGGTGGCCGACAGCAGCATCACCCGAACCTGTGCAGGCAATAGCGAAAGCGAAAGTTCCCAGACGATCCCGCGCTGGTGGTCGTTGAAGTTATGAAACTCGTCCATCACCACCGCGCCGACGGTGGTGAAGTCGAATGCTTCCTGGTGCAGCAATCGGTTCAGCAACACCTCGGCGACCACCACCTTGATCTGCGCGTTGGGGTTGATCGTGCGGTGCCCGGTCACGAGGCCGACGACGTTGCGGTCGTACCCCCAGCCTTCGACGCGGTCTTGGAACTCCAGAAGTTTCTGATCGGTCAACGCGATCAGCGGGGTCGAATAATAAACAACCTTGCCGGTTTTCAAGCCTTCGTAGATCGCAGCTTCGGCGACCAGCGTTTTGCCAGTCCCGGTCGGGGCCGACAGCAGCACGCCCTGATCGCAGGCGGCCCAGGCGAACATCGCCTCTTCCTGCACCGGGTAGGGGGGGTACGGAAGCCGGTCGAGGTACTCAAGAATGATCTCGTCACGCGACAGCATGTCCGGCAGTGTAGCTGATCGCGACGAGTTCCCAATCAACATCAAAGACGTTCGCGCGTGATCCCATCAAACCGTTTAGCGGCTGCCCCGCAGGGGCGCTCTTTGCATTGAATAACATCGACCGTGCCCCTGCGCGGCGACCGCTAAACCGGTATGGAGACCATCATCAAAATCAAACGAAAGGTCAGTGATTCGCCAAGTCGTTCACCGCAGGACGGCTTCGACGCGTGAGCGTTCTTCCTTCGCGCCTTCGTGCAACGGCAGAGTCGCGACTAACTTTTTGACCACCGTCTCGGTCGTCTGTCCCTGCGACTCGGCGGTGTAGTTCAGCACCATGCGGTGGCGGAGCACGGCGGCGGCCATCGCGCGGATGTCTTCGACGCCGACCTCGGGCCGGCCGTCGAGGGCGGCGCGGGCCCGGCTGGCCATGATGAGCGACTGCCCGCCGCGCGGGCCGACGCCCCAGAGCACCCAGTCTTTAACGAACTGTGGGGCGGCCGGGTCGGCGGCGCGCGTCGCGCGCACCAAGCGGGTGACGTAATTCACGCACAGGTCGCTGACCGGCACCCGGCGGACGATCTTCTGCAGGTGCAGCATCTCTTCGCCGCTGATGACCGGGGTCGGGTTGAACGAACTATCGCTGGTCGTCAGGCGGTAGATCTTTCGTTCCTCTTCCTCGCTGGGATAACCGACGAAAACCTTCAACAGGAACCGATCTAGCTGCGCTTCGGGTAACGGATACGTGCCTTCCTGTTCGATCGGGTTTTGCGTCGCGAGGACGAAGAACGGGTCGGGCAGCGTGTGCCGGTGCCCCCCGGCGGAGACTTGGCGTTCCTGCATCGCCTCGAGCAGCGCGGCCTGTGTCTTGGGCGGTGTCCGGTTGATCTCGTCTGCCAGCACGACGTTGGCGAACAACGGGCCCTTGAGAAACTTGAACTCGCGCTGCCCGCTGTTGCGGTCCTCGTACATCACGTCGGTGCCGGTGATATCGCTGGGCATCAGGTCGGGCGTGAACTGAATGCGGTTGAAGTCGAGCGACAGGCACTGCGCGAGCGTGCGGATCAGCAACGTCTTGGCGAGCCCGGGGACGCCTTCCAGGATGCAATGTCCGCGGGAGAACAGGCAGACGAGCAGTTGTTCGACGACGTCGTCCTGCCCCACGATCACGCCGGCGATCTGTTTACGGATATCGTCGCGGGCCTGCCTAAGCCGTGAGAGCCCGGCCAGGTCCTGATTGTCGGTGTCGCCGTTTTGAATCATGTAAATCCTTCGTCTGCCCAGCGGATAATCATCGCTGATAGATAGGTAAAAATTTGTACGGAAGTTGCAGGACAATCGCCCCGATCGCGGTGCCGTACACGGGCCCCACGCTGTCACCGTCCCAGGTGCCGTTGGCCTGCTGCATCTGGATCAGCTGGTCGCGGGTCGCCGGGAAATAGTTGTCCCAGTATTTATCACCCGCCGTGTAGAACGCCTGCGACGCGTACAAGTGCGTGTAAAACTCGTGCCCAGTGCCCTTGGCGAACGTGCCTTTGTACTGGTCGAGGTATTTAACGACGTACCCCATACAGTCGTCGGCCAGCTTCGAATCATATTGACCGGCGTTATACAACGTCGCGACGGCGGCGGCGGAGATGGCGGGGCAGGACGGCCCGCCCGAGCCGAGCGAATATTCGATCCCGCCGTCCGGCTGCTTGCAGTGCTCGAGGTATTTGACTGCCGCGTCGACGGTCCCGCGCGGGACGTTGAACCCGGCGTTCTGCGCCGCCCTCAGCCCCTGCATCTGGGTTACAGTCACCGACCCCCTCGTCCCCCATGCCCGGGACGTACGTCCACCCGCCGGCAGCGCTTTGGCCTTTGCTGGTCAGCTGGATCGCGCCCTGAATCACTTTTTTGAGCGTGTCGCGGGTGCGGAGGTCGGTTTCCATGCCGTAGACCTCGGACAGGAACAGAAGCGAAAAACCGTGCCCGTACATCGACCGGCTGCCGTCCTCGGCCGGGCTGGTGATGATGCCGGTCGACGCCCGCGAATTGCCGATAATAAACTGCTCGGCCCGGCGGATGTTGTCGGCGTAAGGCCCCCGGCTCGGCGTGTCGCCGTGCGCGAGAAACGCCATCCCCGCCAGCGACGCCATCACACACGGGTACGTCCGGCCGTCGACACTGTTGTTCCAGTTCCCGTCTTCGGTCTCGCTGCCGGCCAGGTAATCGAGCGCCTTCTTGATCGCCGCCTGGGACCGCGTGTTGATGTGCTTGGGCAGCAGTTCGTCGTCCGCCCGGGTCGCGCTTCCGAATGACAGCAACGCGATGCCCGCGGTGACGACGACTGCCTTTAGACGATGATTACGAATAATGCCCATGGAAGCCTTCGACAGAGGCCAGGTTCAACACCGTCGCCCGGTCATTTCGCGATTTCGAACTGCACCTGCAGCTTCACAGTGATCGGGATTTCGCCGAACGTCTCCGAAGCAGCTTCCTTGACGATCTGGTGTTCCTGATTGTTATTCATGGACACCGTCACGCTCGCCGGCGTCGCGGTCGCGCCCTCGTCGTTGACCGACAACACCCGGCCGAGCTTGATTCCCGCAAGGTCGGCCAGCCGCTGCGCTTTTTCGCGGGCGTCGGCGACCGCCTTCTTGTATGCCTCGGCTTGCAGCTGTGTGGTGTCGGCGATCTTGAAAATGACCAGCGAGTCGCCGGTCCCGTTCTGCGACCGTTGCTGGATTTCGTAGTAGTTAGTCGCCGGCGGGGGACCGATCTGCAGCCCCGAGTCGCGGCAGGAGTCGACCAGTTTCAGCACGCCGTCCATCATCTTTTCCGGGTCGAGCTTTTCTACGTTCTTCAGCGTCAGTTTCACGTGCTCGGAGATCTGCACCCGCGACTTCGCCGTCTCACCCCCGCCTTGTCCGTTCATGATCCGCTGCTGCTGCGCCGGGTCGACGGCTTCGTGGATGTCTGCGCCGCCGGTCTCGATCGACAGGTCCGGGTTTTTCAGGTTCTCGATCGTCGCAATTGCTTTCTTCCGGCTGTCGCGGAACTTCACGCTCGCGTCGTTGGCGAGCTCGCCCTCCCCGGTGACCAGTCCGTCGATTTCGACCTCGGTGGGCCGGGCCTTGATCGTGCCTATACCAGACACTGAAATGCCCTCGTCGGTAGCGCGGGCGATGCCGCCGACCGACAGAACACCCGCGAAGAGCAGAACTACGAATTTACCGGATCTGGTTTTCATGAACATCGACCTCCCTGGTGTTCGCGGCGCAGAATTTTCAGGCTTCGGGGCGACTGGCCTGTCGGACTGGTTCGGCTCAATGTCCCGGGGTCCGGGGGTAAGCGGTGATGGCACGGCTCGAAACAGTAACCAGCCGGTCCGGCGTTTTCCACAGACGCCCGCCGGCGCTCTCGCGGTCGCAGCCCCGGAATCGCAGGTCGGATCCGCCCTCGGCCAGACGAACGTCGTGGATGCCGCGCTGGCCGAAGATGTACATCCGGTCGCCGAGCAGCAAGGGCACCATCGAACTGGTGCCGACCGACAGTTTTTCGTCCCACTGCAGCGTGCGGGTGTCCAGGTCGATGCACTCGACTTCCGTGCCGGTCAGGAACAGCCTGTTTGCGTCGATGCCGGCGACCCCCACCTCGGGGTCGATCAATCGCTTCCACTTGATCGCCGGTCCGGACAGATCCAGCGCGTACAACAGGTTGTTGTTGTATTCCTTGAAGTACAGCGTCGACCCCGCGGCCAGCATCGCGCCGGGGGCGCTTTGCGACGTCGGCTGGGCGTTGCCGTAGTAGTACCGCTGCGACGAGTCGACGTGCGTCGGGTGCGTGAACGCCCAGTCGATCTGCCGGCTCGTCAGGTCGATTTCGATCAGCGCGCCGTTGTTGGTCAGCAGGTCGAGCTTGTCCCGGCGCAACATCAGTGTCGGCTGCGGGAGCGAGGGAACGCCCCGGTAATCGGTGCTCGCCGCGGGCGTGCCGAGCGAGAGCTTCCATTTGATATCGCCTTTGGCCAGGCCGACGCACAGCACCGACAGCTCCTGCGAGCCCGACGGATGCGCCACACAATAAAAAACCTCGCCGGCGACGCAGGGCTCGCCGAGCAGGCCCCACTCGGGCAGCGTGGTTTCGGATTTCCAGACGGGCTTGCCATTCGCACCGGTCAGGCACATAAGCCGGACCATCGCTACTTCGTTCCAGTTCTGGTTCTCGGTAGACCGGCGGGTGCACAGGATGCGGTCGCCTGACAGCGAAACGTAGTAGATCGCCGGGTCGATCGACCTCCCCTGCGACACGGTCTGCTGAATCTTCTGCGGCATGTCACCGAAGGTGTCGGTCCGCCAGAGCAATTTACCGGTCGTAAGGTCCGCGGCGAAACAGATTCCCAGCCAATTGACGTAGACGCGCTTGTCGTCGATCGCGGTTGCCGGCACGGCTGATCCGAATTGCCCTGCCATTGCGCCCCAGCCCGACTGGGCCAATTGGTTATTCAGCGCCTGAACGGCGTCGGCGTCCATCAGTGGAAGCTGCCAGACGGGGGCGTCGCTTGCCGGCAGTTCGAACGCCGGGTCGGCCGGGAGCGGTCGAACGTATGTCGAGTTGGCTTCGACTGGCACATTCGCGTTCGGCTGCTTCGCTGCAGACCCTGCCGACCGCAGGCCGTCGAGGTATTCCGTCACCGGCAGGTCGCGTCCACCGGCGTGGATCGTCTGCCCGGCGTATCGCTCTTTGATCGAGGCCGACAGCACGTCGAACGTCGCCCAGTCCCCGCCCCGCGCGACTGCCGTCGCCCGCTTGGCCTGCAGTTGAACTGCCGGCAGGGTCGTGTCCGGGAAATTGTCTGCGATCAGCCTCCAGCAACGATCGGCGGCGGCGAAATCACCGGACTCGAACATCGCATCGCCCAGGCGATCCGCGGCCCGATCGCCGACCGACGTAATGAAATACCGGTCGACAAGCTTCTGCAGCGTTGCCGGGTCATTGCTGCTGTCGGCTTCGTGCAGCAGTTGCGTTGCCTTGGCGTCGTTGAAAAGCCGGTACGCCTCGCGACCGTCGGCCGGCAACGACAACAGTTCGGTGCGGACTTTGAAATTGGTCGGGAAGTAGAAACCATTCTGGTCCGGCACGAGTCGGCCGGGCCCGCCGTCGGCAATCTTGTTCAGCGCGGCGAACGCTTTCTCCCAGGCTTTTTTATCTCGAAATCGTTCGAAGTCCTCGAACGCGTCGGACACCGGTCGTTGTTCTTTGTGCAGCGAAAATCCCGGCTCTTTGTTGGCCGTCGCGGCATCGGTTCCGTCCTGGACGACGACCTGCCCGGTCGTGGCCCGCGTCGCTGATAACACCAACGCGGCAGCCGCGCAGACCAACGTCGCGAGCGGTCGTCGCCATTGTTTGGAATGCGTCATGAATCCCCGGTGGACGGACCCGTGCCGAACTGCTTTCACCGCAGTCCACAATTACCCGCGAACCAAGAATGCCGCAAGCCGCGTTCGAACTGAGTTCGAAATGCAAACGGCAATTGCTCGCAAGCGATTGTTCCGGCAGGCGGTCGCCTTTGCATCGGTCGCTTTTGCCTCCGGGGTCTTCCCTGCCGTATGGTCACTGTCATGGACAATGTGGTTCTCGTCTGTCTCGCAGCGTTCGTCGCGGCGGCGGTGAATGCCGTCGCCGGGGGCGGCACGTTCCTGGCCTTTCCCGCACTGACTCAACTCGGCGGATTGTCTGAAAAACTGGCCAATATCGCCTGCACGATAGGGCTATGGCCCGGGTCAGCGGCCTCGGTGCTCGCGGTCTGGAAACAGGTCAAAGCGCTGCCCCGCGGAATGGTGCTGGCGTACACGCTCGTCTGTCTGACCGGCGGGGCTGTGGGGGCGTGGCTGTTGCTGCACACCGCCGAGGCGACGTTTCACTATGTCATTCCGTGGTTGCTGCTGTTCGCGACGATCGTGTTCGCGGCCGGCAAGCGGATCTCGCGGTGGGCGGGTCGGGATACCGTGGCAAACCATTCCCCGGGCTGGGTATTCGTCGTCGGCCTCGTGCAATTCGCGATCGCAATTTACGGCGGTTATTTCGGTGCCGGGATCGGCGTTCTTACCTTGGCGGGGCTTTCGCTCGTGGGGTTCGAAGACCTGAAAAAGGTCAACGTGCTCAAGGTGTTGCTCAGTACCGCGACGAATCTGACGGCGGCGGTGACTTTCCTGTTCGGTCCTGTGCCTTGGCGGTTCGCCGGACCGATGGCGGTCGCGTCGTTCGCCGGCGGATTCGTCGGCATGCACGGCGCGCAGCGGTTACCGCAGCCGGTGCTCCGGGCCGTCGTTCTGTCGATCGCGTCGTTGCTGACGGCCGTCTTCTTCTGGAAGGTGTACGGTCCGACCGTCGGCCGTTGAACGATCACGGGTGTTGCGTCGGAAACATCAGGAATGGTGTGACGTTGTTCGCCGTAGCGCCACCGATCCCCTTCACGTGCATCAAGTCTGATGCGGAACGGAATGCCGGGGAACCCGGGTGTTCGGCGACGAAGGTTTTGCGGTAGTCGATAATATCCCTTGCCCGCTTCTCGCCGATGTTAGGGATGGCCGCGAGGCTGGCGGCGTCGGCGGTGTTGGGATCGAGCCGGTCGGCGATCTCGTCTCCGCGAAGTGATTTTACCGCCTGCGGTTCGGGCGCGAACGCCGGCCGCCGCCACGCTTGAATTGACAGCACCAGCAGCAAAAGCAGCAGCAGCGCGATCAGCACGCCCCGCTGCGCGGTCGTCCAGATTTCTGGAAATACAGTTCGCTTCACTTGTCATCGGTCGGGTCTTCGACCCGCGCTACCAGCACCAAGCAAAGCGTTTTCGACTCGGCGTTTCCGGGCCGGTCCGTCATTCCACCGACCAGCATGGGAACGCCGGTGCGAAGCCGGACGATGGTGTGAAATTGTTGTTCGAATTGCGTTCGGGGGAAGACCATCCGGGCGGCTTTCAGAAATGCTTCGTCGGCGGGAACGGTCTCAGAACGCTGTGTCGTCGGCGGGCTCGACTGCGGAACGGCCTGGAGGTCGGGTTTTATTTCGGCAATGACGGCCGATTCGAGTTCGACCAACACGTTCGAGTTGTCGCGTTTCAAGCTGGGAGTCAACTGCAACGTTACGCTAGATTCTTGAGTGCCGGACTGCGCTTCGTAAGCAACGACGTTCGGCGCGACGATCGGCGTCATGCCGGTGACTACGGTCGCAGTTTGCTTGGCTTTGATCGAAACGGCCTGCCCACTGAAGCCGGCGGTGTGTGCACGGCAGTATAAGGTTGCGGGGTCGCTCAGGCTTGCGATTGTGTTCGGCTTGGGGTGCTGCACGTCTTCGATCTGCTTTGCGTCCAACCGGACCCAGAACGCGTCGATCTCGATCAGCGGCCCATTGCTGGTATCGGTATCAACAGCACCGGGTGGTTTGTCCGGGGGCGCGACCGCTTTACCGACCTCCGCGACGGCGTATTGATTCGGCCTACTCAGAGTAAATGTGGAGAACAGAAAAGCGGTCGTTAGCAGAGGTATTGCGTTTCGCATGGCGGGGGACCCTTTCGCGTGACTGAACAAAAAGACAGCGTCTCCCCCGCAAGGTTAGAAATGATTCGTGCTTTACTGCGCGCCCTTACGGCCGTGCCAGGAATGGAACTTGGTCCGCATCTCCTGCAACTTGTCGAACGCCGGTTTGGGCCGGAGCACGTCGTCGAGCAGACCCCCGCCGGGCAACGAAGGTCGGATGTCGGCCAGGTTCGCCCAGGCGAGACTTTCGACGTAAGGCTTGCTCAGGGCGAGATGATAAACGGCGTCCATCCACTCGGCCTGCAGGACCGGGTCCCAGGGCCTGCGCCAGCGGCCCCCGGCGGCGGGGTCGAGCCGGCCTTCCGAACGGTCGTCCGGGTCGGGCGTGTGACGCGCGGGGCAGCCGATCGCGGTCACGAACAACGGGCGGCCCAGCGTGGAGAACTTGTCGAGCATGCAACTGAGCTGAAACAAGTCGCGGGTGAACCGGCCCGACGCGGGCACGCCCATCTCGATCTCGACGCCGAACGCTTCGAAGTTGATCCCGGCCTGCGCGACCATGTCGGCGTACTGCATCGGCGGCACGCTGGGTGTTTTCTTGGCGTGGTATTCACCGAACGGCTGGGTGATCGTGATCAGCGTCCGCGTATTCGGAAGCAAGGCTTTCACCTGCGACACCAGCAGCCGGGTTAACTCAATGATCTGTTCGAAGCTCAGAGAAAAGGCGTTGTTCGCGTGCAGTCCCGCGACCACGTTCCACATGCTGACGGCTTTGCGGTACCGCTGGACGATCTTCTGCACGTACTCGTAGGCCAGCTCGCGAATCGAATCGAAATCGTGTTCCCAGATGAACATCCAGTCGGGGAGATTCGCTTCGTCGAGCTGTATCAACGGGCCGGCGATGATCGGCAACCGTTTCTTGGTCAGCAATTCGACCCACTCGTCCACGGCGGCGGTGTCGAAACGGTGTTCCTCGGGTTCGAGGTTACGCCAGCTCATGGGGAGCACGGCATAGTCGAAATTACCCGACAGTGTCTCGCGGTATTTTTCGTTCTGCACTGCCGGGTCGACCCGGCACCCGATGACGTGGCGGACGAACGCGCCGTTGCCCCGGCGACGTTGCAGCAACAGCTCGGCGTGGAACGCGCCGAGTTCTTCGCTGAGTTCGAGCGCCATCGACAGCGCGCGGTCGGCCAATAACGACGCCGCCGACGGCTCGTGCAATTGTCCGAGCGCCTGGGCGAGCAAGTCCTGGGCTTCGCGGAATTTTAAGCCGAACCGTTCGGCGCGGGGGAAGTCGAACAGGTTCCAGTCTTCCTGCTTCTGCACGACCTTCATCAGCCGGAACCGGGCCAATTCGACGTTCAGATTGTAAGGCTGGGTGCGGGGAAACAGCCGGGTGGTTTCGAGCAGGTACGCGCCCTGGCCTTCCATGTCCCACATCAACGCGACGCCCAGCGCCTGGTCGTCGGCGCGGCGGACGTGGAGCATGCCGGCTTCGAAACTGATGTCGGCCTGCACGGGCACGCTCTCGGGTCCCATCCCGATCGCGCCGGCCGGTGTGAACTCGGTGACCCGCTGCCCCTTGCGATAAATTTCGAACGATAAGGACATTCGCATGAATGGTATCAGACGCCCGGCCAAGTGGAAACGCTCGACCGACCTTCGAACCGTGAGGCGAGTTCGACAGGTATGACGGGCATGCGGTCGATTCTGACGAGAGCCGCGCACGGAGCGTACTCACGGAGTAAGCGGTTCTTTTCTGCACGGCAATCCCCGCTTACTCCGTGAGTACACTCCGTTCGCGGCTCTCGAGTTTTGCCATGTGTCAGCTGCGGACTCGGTATAGCCGCGGCTAGACGAGTCGCGTCGCGTCTCTCGCGACTTTCTTTTCACGCGGGTCCCCCGTACTTTCCGCCGACCATGATTTGGATTGTTTTCGCCTGCCTGATGGCCGCGTGCGGCATCATGATGCTGATCGAGCGGTCGGGGGTGCGCACCACACTGGTGCTGAATTTCAAAGGGGACGTCAAGCGCGAGACCCGGTTCATTGCGCAATACGGGCAGGCGCTCTGCACCGCGATCGCGGTCGTGCTGGTGCTCCAGCTGGATCCGAGAAAGCGGGCGGCGGTTCCCATCGCGGTCGCGACGATCGGCGCGTCGCTGTTGTCGATGGTGGTGAAGAAGTTGACCGGGCGGGTCAGACCGAACCGCGAGGATGCCGGGAAGTTCATGGGTTTTTCGCTGAAGCATTCCAACGCGAAGGAAAGCTTTCCGTCGAGCCACAGCGCGAACGCCGTGGCGATGTCGGCGGTGCTCGCGGCGCTGTACCCTCCGGCGGCGGCGACCTTCTGGACGCTCGCGATCTTGTGTGCCTGTCTCAGGTACGTTCTCGACGCCCACTGGCCGAGCGACGTGCTGGGCGGAATCGCCGTCGGATATCTCGCGGCACAATTGGCCGTCCGTTTCATTGCGGTATGATCCGCGCCGTGTTTAACAAAACAGGACCGGTATGATCCGCGTCGGAATCACACTCTGCGTCGTTGCCGTGTTGTTTACAGGTTGTCCCGCAATGTCGATCGCCCGAGACACCCCGGCAGTGATCTTCGACACCGACATGGGGAACGACGTCGACGACGTGGTTGCGTTGGCGATGCTGCACGCGCTGCAGACCCGGGGCGAGTGCCGGATCGCGGCCGTGACGGTCAGCAAGGATCACGACCTGGCCGGGCCGTTCGTCGACGTGATTAATACCTTTTATGGCCGCCCCGAGATCCCGATCGGTGTGGTCCGCGACGGGCCGACGCCCGATGCAGGGAAATACCTGTCACTCGTAAACCAATTTCCACACCGGCTCGAACATGGCGCGGACGCGCCTGGGGCCGTTGCAGTCCTCCGCTCGACATTAAGCAAGGCACGAGACGGATCCGTGATCGTAATCCAGGTCGGATTTTCGACCAACCTAGCTCGACTGATGGACACGACACCGGACGCGGAATCCGACCTCGCCGGGCTCGATCTGGTGCGGCGGAAGGTCCGGCTGCTCAGTGTGATGGGCGGTTCGTTCGGGCGTGAAATGTCGGCCGAGTACAACGTCGCCAACGACATCCCGTCGGCGAAAAAGGTCTTCGAAAGCTGGCCGACGCCGATCGTCTTCAGCGGGTTCGAAGTCGGTATCGCGACCGAATATCCTTCGCGAAGCATCGTGGACGATTACGGCTACGTCGAGCACCATCCGTTGCCCGACGCGTACCGGCTGTTTAATCCGCCCCCGCACAACCGGCCGAACTGGGACCCGACGACCGTGCTGTACGCGGTGCGTCCCGATCGTGAATATTTCGGAAGTTCACCCTCAGGACGTGTGACCGTGAACGCGGGCGGTCAGACGCAATTTGAACCCGCCGCGGACGGGACTCGTCGTTACCTTACAATCAATAAAGAGCAGTCGATCAGGGTCAGCGAAGTGATCGCCACGCTGGCGAGCCAACCCCCGGACGTGCGTGCCGATTCCAAGCCGCATGACGACCATAAATAAACGGTGCGGCAAAAAGCACGACGCCCGCTGGTAAGAGCGGGCGTCGGCCGGAAGGAGGGGAACAGGCAATCGAAACGTTGTTAGAAGACATTATGCGTGGGCGATAGCGACACCGCTGAAGGCCGCATACGCCTGGGCGGCGGTCACGGTCACGTAACCACCATTGTCGATTTCGTTCCCCCAGGGATTGCGAAGGGTGACTGAAACCGCGTTGCCCTTGGTGTCGGTGTTCACTGCGTCGACTTCGTAGGCATGACCGGCGATCAGCGGGCTGTTCTTCTGCAGTTTGTTGGTGGTGGCGAACGTCGTGAAGTCCTGAGCCTTTAAGTCGGTTGCGAGCGTGGTCATCAGCGACGCAGCGTTCGTGGTCGTGTAAGTCGACTGGTTCGCAAGACCGAAAGCCGTGAATACATCGCCCATCCAGCCGCCGTTGATGGTCTTGTAGCTGTTGGCTTTGGGGTTCTTGAATTCGGCGTAAGCCTTTTCGACGATCGCGACCCAGATGCTGTTCTGGGCACCGAGCTGGGCGTAGGCCAGCTGACCGTTGGCCAGGACCGGCAGATCGGAACTAACTTTGATCGCGGCGGAGTGACCGAACGTGACGCTGTACGTCCCGTCGTTGTTATTGATCACGTCGTTGCGGATCAACGTCGCGTCGGTCTTGGCGACCGACGACAGCGTTGCCAGCAGGTAGCAGTCGCCGAGCTCGCCCTGGCTGACGTCGTTAATGCTCGGGCCGGTGTCGGAAAATAACGGGCTCGTGGAAAAGCTTTTGTAAGTGATCGATTTGTTGGTGACGGCCGGGTTCACGAGCTTCACAGGGGTGTTGTGCTTGGCCGGGACAGTAACGGCCGGAACGGTCTTGTGAGCGGCCACATGGGGGACGATTGAGGCAGACATCATCGTCCGGGCTTCGACGGCTTCGATCGTGACGGCTTGATTATTCTGATTGCGTGCCATGTTCCGACTCCTGTTTCACCAGCAGCCTTCCGGACTGCTGACACTCAGATGTCGAATACAATTTCCCGGCGTGCAAATCGGCGGAAGCATTTCTTTAGTGCTGCAAAACAAGTCCGATAAGAGGTGGCCGAAATGGGAATCGTTCGCGGGTGATACTGCCACGTTGCCCGTTGCGGCACCTTGCAAGTGGTCGGCGGGTGGACCCACAAAAAAGCGTGACCTCCGCTGAGGTCACGCTTCAAGTTGAAAGTGGATATCGGACTAAGCGATTACCGCTTGGCCTGGTCGTAGTACCCGACGTAGTACAGGAACCGATTCTGATTCAGCACCGGGATGTGCAGGTCCTTGGCCTGCTGACGGACTTCCTGGTACTTGTCGAGCGCTTCCTGGGCCTTGGTCATCTTGTCCTGATTTTCGGGCGTCAGGTCGTCCTTGGAGAAGGTCGGCAGCACCGGTTCGGCGCCCAGCACGACAAAGTCGGTGTTCACATTGACGACGTCTGTCAGCTTTCCGCCCCATTGGGTGACCAGCTGTTTCACGAACGCGGCGTCGCTCGGGTTCGGCCGGCCGTTCTCGGCCAGGTCGAAGTTGCCGAAGACGTAAAAGTTATATTTCGTGTGGGGGTCGTAGACCAGGTTCGCGATCGGGTCGCCTTCGGAGATGACCGCACCCGGCTGGATCTTGACGATCCGGCATTCACTGCTGGTCACACCCACGTGGGTGATTTCGATCGACGCCTTGCCGACCGGCAGCTGTTCGTCGCCGGTGACGTTGTCCGGGATGGCCGGGACGCCTTCGAGTTTGTCATAAACCTCGAAGGTCAGGCCTGCCGTCACCTGATCGCCTTGACCGAGGTTGATATAGCAGACCGAGGTGTTCGGGACTCGGACGATCCGGCCGTCCGACTGACGGACGACGGCGTCAGTCACCTTCACCCGACGGCTGCCGAGTCGGGTCTGCAGCTTGGCAATGTCGATGTCGCTTTTGCTGACCTTGGCCTTCTCGGCGGCCAAGTCGGCGGCGGCCTGCGTGAGCGCGTCGGCGTCCTTCTTGGCCTGCTCGGTCTGGGTCTGCATGATCTGGGCGTTGGAACCCTTGATTGCGTCCAGATTCGCCGTCACCTGCGTCACCTGATCGGTGCCGGCCTGCGTCGCGGTCTTCACGTCTTCGTCACGCTTGGCGTTCACGGCGGCAACGTCCTTCGTCGCGGCGTCGGCCTTGGCGCTGGCGTCTTTCAACTGGCTGTTCAGGGTCGCGATCGTCTTCTCACGCGCGATCACCGCGTCGGTCAGGCTGCTCACGCCGTTTTCCAGGCCCGTGGCCGGCAACGACACCTTCACGCCCGCGGCGTCCAGCTTCTTCTGGCTGTCCTTGACGATCCCGTCGGCGCCTTCGACGACCGCGCTCGCCTGCTGGTCGACCGGGGCCCCGATCGTGCCGGTCAACGCGGTGACCTGTTTCAGCAAGACGTCAACGACCGTGTCGTTCGCGCTGACGCCCAGCTTGCCTTCGCCTTTCGAGGCCACCAGCGCCTGCACCGGCGTCGATTGGATCGCCGCGTCGGACAAAATGTTGTTGTACGTCTTTTTGTAGTTCGTGTAGTTCGCGTCGACCTGCTTCCACTGTCCAAAGAATTGGAACGCGAACACCGTCGAGACGATGAACAGAATCGTAGAAACCACAAGCGCGGTGATCAAACCGGCGCGGGAACTCTGCTGATTGATCGGGGGCATGCTCTGGACCTCCGGGAGACACCTGCGGATACGTCCGGCAATGATACCGGGTGGCGGGATTCCACTAACCGCTAATTCAAAATGAATGTATCCGAAGGGGATTGACGGGGTCAAGAACGGGAAGATTTCACCGCACGGCGTCGGTCGGGTGGGCAACGCTTATGGCAGGAGATCGGCGACCAGAATAGAAGAATGCGGTGCGGACAGAGGCGTGATCTGCGACGGCGGCTTCAGAATCGACACCTCGGAATACCGCCAGCCCAGCCGGGCGGTCGGGTCCTGAATCGGCCTACGATAGACTTCGACCTGCGTCTCGAGCAGATTCACAATCCAGTAATCGGCATATCCCGACCGGGCGTACCGGGGCGCTTTCCGCCGACGGTCAAACATCAGGGTCGTTTCGCTTATCTCTACGATCAGTAACGCTGACGTGGGATGGCCTGTTCCGATGTAGTCCCGCGGACCACCCGGGACGACCGTAATATCGGGTTCGGGCCCTGACCAGCGGTCCAGACATAATAGCAGTCCGGGCCGGACCGAAAAACCCACGCCGAATGCTTAACAACAGCGGTCTGACACAGTCCTATAGCCGCAGCGTGCGAATCTCGCTACGGCGCCATTTCTATGATTCTCCCCCCGACGAGTTCAATCCGGTGGTTAAAGAACAATCCGACTTCAGCAAGCCGCTGGTACTCGTCGTAAGTCCATCTCATCTCGGTCGGCATTTTTGACTGGACGGCGGGTTTGCGCTTCAATGCATTGGCCACATAACGATCTTATCAAAACAAGCCGCGAGACTGCAACCAAAACCATGCCCAAATCGTTCTACATCATCGACGGCCATGCCCAGATTTACCGGGCTTACTTCGCACCCTTTCGCGACCTGACCAGCCCGACCGGCGAGCCCACACGGGCGACTTATGTCTTCACACAGATGCTGCTGAACCTGGTCGAGAACCGGAAGCCGGATTTCCTGGCGATGGTGATCGACGACACCAGTGAGGTCGCGGTCTTTCGCAAAGAGATTTTGCCGGAGTACAAGGCCAACCGTAAGTCCCGGCCGGACGATTTCGGCCCGCAGGAAGACCGCATCCTGCAGATCGTCCGCGACGCCGGTGTGCCGATTTTCGTCAAACCCGGCTTCGAAGCCGACGACGTCATCGCCACGATGGCAAAAAGGCTCTGCGGCCTCGACGAAGAATATGAAATCTTCCTCGTGTCCAAGGACAAAGACCTTCGGCAGATGCTCAACGCCTGCACGAAGATGTACGACGCCGGGACCGACGAAGTCATGGACCCGGTCGGTATGGAAGCCAAGCTCGGGTACACGCCCGCCGAGGCGATCGAAGTGCAGACGCTGATGGGCGACAGCACCGACAACGTGCCGGGCGTGCCGGGCGTGGGCGAGAAGACGGCCGTCAAGTTGATCAAAAAATACGGCTCGGCCGACGCGGTCATGAACCATTTGGCAGAACTGACGCCCAAGATGCGGGAGAACTTCGAGCAGTTCGGTCACAAGATGCCGGTCACCCGGCAGCTGGTCACGCTCAGACAAGATCTGGACGTGGAATTCGACCCCGAGACGTGTCGATACACGGGCCTGAACACCGACGCGCTGAAAAAGCATCTCGCCGAGCTGGGATTCACAAATCTGCTCAGGCGGTTGGGTGACACCGTCCCGTCGGCGCCGGCGACGCCGCGGCCCAGTGCGGGGCTGCTCCCGCGGTTTTCCGAATCGCTGTTCGGCGGGGAACCGCCGCCCCAGAAGGCACCACAGACATTACCGCGATCGGCATCGCCGCAAGACACCGCGCTGGTCACACCGCTCGAATGCCCGCCGGCCGAATCTGGCGCGGACTGCAAGTATCACCTCGTCGCCACCGAGGAACAGTTCGCAGGCTTCCTGGCCGAGCTGAAGCAGCAGAAACGGTTCGCCTTCGACACTGAAACCGACGACCTGGGCGCGATGCGGTCGAATCTGATCGGCATGAGCTTCAGCTGGGCGAAAAGTGTCGGATATTACCTGCCCGTCCGCGGGCCCGAGGGCCAAACGCATCTGCCGATCGACCGCGTGCTCCCACCGATTAAAGCGATTCTGGAAGACGCAACCATCGCCAAGGTCGGGCACAACATCAAATACGATCTGCTGGTAATGCGGAACCTCGGCGTCACCGTCCGAGGCGTGGTGCTGGACTCGATGATCGCGTCCTTTCTGCTCGACGCCAGCCGAATGCAATACGGCATCGACCGGCTCGCGCTCGACCTGCTGAACTTCCGAAAAGTCCCGACCGTCGAACTGCTCGGCAAAGGCAAGCACCAGATTTCGATGCAGAAAGTCGACCTGACCCGCGTGGCGGCCTATGCGTCGGAGGACGCCGACATCACGCTCCGCCTGGCCGACCTGTGCGACCGCGAGCTGGAGAAAACCCAGACGATCCGCCACCTGGCCGACGACTTGGAAACCCCCCTGATCGACGTGCTAGCGGAGATGGAATTCAACGGCATCGCGATCGACCCCGCGGTGCTCAAAGAACAAAGCATCGTGCTCGGGGAACGGCTCGACGAGCTCCGCCGAAAGATCGTCGACGCCGCCGGCGGTGAATTTAATCTCGATTCTCCCAAGCAGGTCGGGGACGTCCTGTTCAACCGGTTGAAACTGAAAACGGGCAAGAAAACTCAGACCGGTTTCAGCACCGACGTAAAAGTCCTCGAAAGCCTCGCGCCGTATCACGAAGTGCCCCGGTCGATGCTCGAGTACCGGCAACTGACGAAGCTGAAGAACACTTACATCGACAATCTTCCCGAATACGTGAACGCGCGGACGCACCGAATTCACCCCAGTTTCAGCCCCATCGGCGCCGAAACCGGCCGACTGAGTTGCAGCGACCCGAACCTGCAGAACATCCCGATCCGCACCGACGAAGGTCGGCGGATCCGCCTCGCGTTCGTTCCCGGCGACCCGGTCAACAACGTTCTGCTGGCCGCCGATTACAGCCAGATCGAGCTCCGCGTGCTCGCACACGTCACGCAGGAACCGGCCCTGCTGAAGGCGTTCGCCAACGACGAGGACATCCACCAGGCCGTCGCCGCCGAGGTGTTCAACGTGCCGTTAGATCAAGTGAGCCGCGACCAGCGGAATCAGGCCAAGACGATTAATTTCGGGATCGTGTACGGCGTCAGCGCGTTCGGCCTGTCGAGCCGGATCGAAGGGCTCAGCACCCGGGCCGCCCAGGACCTGATTAACGCCTACAACAAACGCTTCCCAGGCATCGATCAGTTCAGCCGGGATGCGGTGTCCAAGGCGCAGAACCAGGGTTACGTCGAAACGATCATGGGACGCCGCCGGCCGATCCTGGAAATCAACAGCAGCATCATCGCGCAGCGGCGCGGCGCCGAGCGTGCGGCAGGTAACACGATCATCCAGGGGTCCGCCGCCGACCTGATGAAAACCGCGATGGTCAAACTGTATCGACGAATGCAAAAAGAGCAGATGCGATCAAAGCTGCTGCTGCAGGTCCACGACGAACTGGTGTTCGAAACACCCACCGAGGTCGTCGAGGCCGAGGCCGCGATCATCCGCGAGGAAATGGTCAACGCGATCAAGCTGACCGTGCCGTTAAAGGTGGAGGTAGGGTGGGGAAACAACTGGCAGGACGCGAAATAGATTTGTCGTATTGTTTCGAGAGTTTACCGGGTGTTTACTAATCTCACAGCCGCTTGGGCGTAATTTGATTCGTGGCGTCTAAAAGAGGTATTGGTCGCGCCGACTAAGACGAGCAAAATCGCGATGCAGGAAAACTTACCCACGACAAGAAGCCGAGATCTTAGTGAAAAAGCCGAGCCGGGCTCGTCATTACCACTTGCCACCGACTCTAATAATCCACTACGCCGGACGATTGAAACTGCGCCGTTGATGGCGCTTGCCGCCTTTTTAATCGTTAATTCTCACCTCGAGGAGTTTTACCCCAAGGCCTTTCTTGCCGCTGATGGGCTACTTGGTAACTCGCTCTTCTTTTTTCTGTCCGGGCTCGGGCTTGATCTAAGTCAGTCGCGGCGGCAACGATCGTTCCTGTCGTACTACCGGCAGCGGATCGTTCGGCTGTATCCGGCTCTGATTCTCTGTGTATTTGTGTTTTCAGTGGTCGCCGGGAACGCCTGGTCCGGGTGGTCGTTGGCCCCATATGCCAAACGGTATCTGTGGCCGACAGGATATACGTATTTTAAAGATATCGTCCCGTTTTACGCCATTTTCTTTTTCGTCATGCGACTGAATTCTGCCAACGCCTACGCGGCAGCACTTTTTTTAACCGTGCCACTATACCTTGTCCTTTACATTCCCGACGCGAGGCAGATCTCGAACCATTGGCACTTGTCCATGGGAAGCCGGCCGGGGTATGTGCACGACGTGGCTTATTTTCAAGTAATGCTTTTCGGAGGGCTGGCCGCAAAATTGTGGAAACAAGTAACAGTGCTTCAAAGATCTCCACGGCTCATTTATTTGGTTACCGCCATCGTCCTCGCGACTTATTTAACTCTCAAATACGTGATGGTCGTACAGGCCCGAATCGCCAAGTGGTATTGTCTCCTGCATCTTTTAGTTTTCGTTTCCTGCGGTTGTCTTTTACTCGCTTTGACGAGCTCGCCGGTCGTACGCCTGTACCGTTCGATCCGCCCGGTCAATTGGCTGATCGATGTCATCGCCGCGCTGACTCTTGAGATTTATCTGGTTCACTTGTATCTGGTCGGCTACCCGTGGCTGGCTCGAATTCGCTTCCCTTTCAACATCATGGTCTTGGCGGCGTTAACGCTTTTCTTCGCTGCATTACTGTCCCGGGCTGTCCGGCCCGTTCAGCGTCTGCTCAGAGAGCGCGATGCCGTTTGACACGTTCTTGAATTATTCAAATTTCAACCGTTTCGAAACTTCCGGCAGCAATTGGCTTGACGGGCATTCGATTTCTATACTCCCGCAACTTTGTCACGGAGCCGTATGCCCACAGTCATGACGAATTTCACCGATTGCATCGCCGAGGAACTAGCGGCCGTCGATAGACGGTTTGCAGCAGAGCTTTCGAGCGATCTTCGGTGCGTCAACACGCTGGTCAAGCACGTCAGCCGGTTCCGCGGGAAAATGCTCCGCCCGTGCCTGGTGCTGCTCGCGGGCAAGGCCTGTGCGCCGGCCGGTGAAATCGGCGACGCCCACGTCACGCTCGCGACCGTTGTCGAGATGGTTCACATGGCCACCCTCGTACACGACGACGTCTTGGACGACGCCGAGCTAAGACGCAAAGGCGCGACCATCAATCACCTCCGCGGGAACGAAGCCGCGGTTATGCTCGGCGATTATCTCATCAGCCACAGCTATCATCTTTGTTCCAGTCTCTCGTCGCAGTACGCGAGCCGGTTGATCGCGCATACGACCAATCAGGTCTGTGAAGGCGAGCTGCTGCAGATCGACAACCGAAACAATCTGGATCTCGACGAGAACACGTATCGCCAGATCATCACCCGCAAGACCGCCGTGCTGACGGCAGCCTGCTGCACGCTCGGCGCGACCTTCGCCGGCGCGAGCCCCGAGACGGTCCAGAACCTCGGAACGTACGGCACGTCACTCGGCATGGCGTTCCAGATTCAGGACGACATTCTCGACATCGTCGGTGACGTCGGAATGGTCGGCAAAACGCTGGGCAGCGACGTGGTGAAGGGGAAGATGACGTTGCCGATGATCCACTTCCTGCGGACCGCCCCGGCGGAGCACCGCATGCTGCTTCGCTCGCTGCTCGCGGGCCGGGATGCGGAAAAAGTCGAACAAGTTCGAAACCTCATCCTGCCCAGCACGAGCATCGGTTACGCCCACGACTGCGCGGTCAAACTCGTGCAACAGGCACGCGCGTCACTGGCAGACCTGCCCGACACCGACGCCAAGCGCGTGCTGGAAACGATGGCCGACTTCGTCGTCTCCCGGCCGATGTAGTTCGATGGCCCGGCGTGTAAATTAATTCGTAAGAAGCCCGCGGACGTCCGCGGGTTTTCTTGTTCCGCCCCATATCCTGAATCTGCTGAAGTAATCCCCGCATTGGGCGAACGAATCATTTCAGCGGCGGCGCTTTTCTAGCCGCACCGGCAAGCCGATAGCACAATAACGCGACATCGCGTTTTATATGTCGGCTCGAGGTGCGTCCCATAATCGCCGTCCGGCGTTCCCGTTGCTGATCAAGCTCGGGTACTGCGCGTTCGTCGCCGTCCACCTGGCCGTCAACCTGCCTTTTTACGGCCCGCTGAATTACCTGTGGTTCTGCGACATCGCCCTGCTGACCGGGTGCGCCGCGCTCTGGTTCGAGAACAGGCTGCTGCTGAGCGCGACCGCGGTCTCGGTCATGGGGCCGGCACTGCTCTGGTCGTTCGATTATCTGTTCTTCCTGATCTTCGGGCGTTACCCGATCGGCATGTCACAGTACATGTCCGACGACCAACTGCCGGTCATGGTCCGGGCCGTCTCGACGTTTCATTTGTGGCTGCCCGTGCTCCTGTGCTGGATGATCGTCCGGATCGGCTACGACCGCCGGGCGCTGCTGTTTCAAACCGTGTTCGCGATCTCGATGCTCGTCGTCTGCCGAACCTTGACCGCGCCACCGCCCCCGCACGGCCTTCGTGACGTGGTCAACATCAACAGCGTCTACGGCAACAGCGACGTCTCCCCACAAACGAGGTTCCCGGCCTGGGTCTATCTCGCGCGGATGGTGCTGAAATATTGGCTCGCGTTTTATCTGCCGACACACCTGTTCGCTTCGCTGGTGCTCGATCGCAAACCAAAACCAGACCCCGCCGACGCCGACCCGGTTTTCACGCCTTTGCCACGTTGAACCGGCGGCCCTAAACTGCCCGCTCTTCAACGACGGCGGAAGTTGCCATGACACGTTTGGTCGCAGCGGTGGTAGGGGCGCTGCTCGTTCTGATCGCCTGGCAGCAACGAGTCGGCGCGGTCCCGCCGACGACAGCATCTACCACGGCACCAACGCCCGCGCCGACCACGGCTCGGTCCGCGATTCCGGCCGTGTCGCTGACCCTCGACGACGCCACTCTCCCCCGGCACCTCGGGTTCTATTTTATCAAGGCAAAGGGCAGCATCGGCTGTCGCAACTTCAATTTCGCCGCGGGCGTTTTTATTCCCGCGAATTTCGGCAAAACAACCGAGCCGCTGCCGATCGTCATGGCGCTGCACAATCGCGGTGACAGTGGATCATTCGCAGGAACTCCGATCGTTCGTGAGGGGCTCGGCATGCTGCTGCACTCGAATTGGCCCGACAGCCGAATGACCGGCGAGCAGCCCGAGTACCCGCTGAATCTCCGGAAAGACGCGATCTTCATCGGCCTGGTCCCGCAGTGTCCGAATGGTTTCGACTGGGCATCCCCCGGCATGCCGCAGTTTCTTTGTAAATTGATCGACCAGATTTCTCGCGCATACAAGGCCGACGACGACCGCGTTTACCTCACCGGTTTCAGTTACGGCGCGTCGAGCGCCTGGCGGGTCGCGATCGCCGTTCCCGACCGGTTCGCCGCCGTCGCACCGATGGACGGCCGGGCGTCACCGCACCCCGAGCAGGACGTCGCGCGGTTAAAGGACGTCGCGGTCTATCTCAGCGTCGGCGACACCGACGGGCCTTTCGATGCCGCCGCCGACCAGATGCACGAAGCGCTCTCGAATCTTCCGCACCGCAACTTCGTCTGGAACGTGGTGAAGCACGGCAATCACTATTGCTACTACTCGGTCGTCAGAAACCCACGCTTCTGGGACTGGCTGCTCGCGCAGCGTAGGCACCGTCGTCCGGATTAACTGGCGGGCCCAGAATCTTGGGAAGCGGGAAATCTAGTTCAGATCGCAATCCGCGCAGACCCGCCGCAGCTTGCACTTCACGTCACGGTTGCGGATCGTTTTTACCATCGTCACCAAGTCGTCGAGTTCGCCGAGGCTGCTGTCGACCGTGACGTTCAAAATGTTTTCGATGCAGTCGTGGAGCACCTCCGGTCCGTACACGATGTACTTCTCGTCGCCGTACGTGTCGACCGCCGTGATCACCTCGGCGTTCGCAAGGGCCGTCAAAAACCGCGTGTCTTCGTCAACATCAGTGAATCGCATGCTCTGATATACAATTTGATTCAGCGGCTCGTTCGAGAAACCCGGCAATTTCTGCGGGTCCGATAATCGGGAGCCGGCCGTAGTCCGATGGATTCATGCCCGCGCCGCGTGGTGATGCTCCCGGCTATTTATTCATCGACCGTGCCGCGTCTGATAAGAACAAGGCCGGCCCGAACTGAAACCGCGGGGCCGAGCTTTCGCACCTAAACCGATGCCCGTATCATCCCCGCCATGAAGGGTCGTATTGCCGTCATCGCCGCCGCAGTTAGCGTTTATCTGGTCGTTCTGGGCTGTATGGTCTGGCCGAGTGGTGCCGGCGGGAAGGGCACCGCGTCCGCCCATTACCACTCGACCACCGTTCCGACCGGGCTTCCGTACCGCGGCATCGCGATCCAGATCCAACGGGTCGACTGGATCGAGCAGTACCAGAAAAGCATCGACGAGATTGCCGACGTCGGGGCGGACACGGTCCTGATGGTGATCGATTCCCGACAGGAGAACGGCGCGAGCAGCCACATCTATCTCGACATGCGGATGACGCCGACACCGGACCAGCTCGGCGCACTGATCGACCACGCCAAAAAGCGAAAACTTCGTGTCGTGCTGATGCCGATCGTGCTGCTCGACAGTCCCCGCGGCAACGAGTGGCGCGGCACACTTAAGCCCGACAGCTGGGACGAATGGTTCGACAGTTATCGTGACATGATGACCCAATTCTCCTGGATCGCGCAAGGTCACGGAGTCGACGTGCTGGTCGTCGGTTCTGAACTGGTGAGCTCGGAACCCAAGGTCGACCAGTGGACCAAAACGATCGCCAGGATCCGGGAAAACTTCAAAGGCAATCTCACCTACTCGGCCAACTGGGACCACTACACGTCGCTGCCGTTCTGGGACCAGCTCGATCTCATCGGGATGAACAGCTATTACAAGCTTGGCGACGACCGCGACGTCACCGTGCCTGAAATCGAAAAACGGTGGCGAGACATTCAGGGAAACATTCTGGATTTCCAACGGAAGGCCGGGAAACCGATCATGTTTCTCGAAGCCGGCTGGTGCAGCCTTCAGAATGCCGCGAGCGAGCCTTGGGATTACACCCAGCAGGACCTGCCCGCCGATCCCGATCTTCAGAAAAAGCTGTACGACGGGTTCTTCAACGTCTGGTACGGCAACCCGCACCTGGGCGGTTTCATGATGTGGGAATGGCCCCCCGGCGACCCGGAGGAAAAGGGTTACTCACCCAAGGGCAAGCCCGCCGAAAAAGTGCTGAGGGAATGGATGGCCAAAAAGGCGTGGACCGTCGAATAAAAGCGGCAGGCTTGCGAAAGCGAACCACCGTTTAGCCGGCCCGCTCGCGGGCCGTTATTTCGCCGTAGACTATTTACGAACCGTCTCATTTCGGCTTGGCAGACATCGCCAGCAACCGCTCGGCTCGCCAGGCGATCTCCAGATCCTTATTGTCCTTCGCGGTCGTCAGCTTTGCCGTGGCGGCGGGGCCCATGTCGGCCAGCGCACGATACGCGGCGTCCCGCTTGTTCCAGTCGTCGTCTCCGAGCAGCCCGATCAGATCGTCGATCTCGGTCGGCGCGGACGGGTCGGCGTTGCGAACGATCACTAATGCGAACCGTTTGGTCTTAGCCGGCTGCGGCACGATCTCGATCGGCAGCAATTTGTCGAACGCGGCATCGTCCATGCGGAACATGGCCGTCAACCGACGGCCGTTCATTGCGTACCGGTCGATGATCCGGCTGATGACTGCCGCGTCGGCCGGGTCGACGCCCGCGGTCGCCATTCGCGATTTCCAAACCCCGGTCAGGTCGCTCGGCCGGGTGGTCGCCGCGGTCACCAGCTTGTACACATTTTTGACCGGACGGGTCGACGCCGATCCTGTCTTGTTAGCCGCGGCGTCGGCAATCGTGTCCGCGGTCAGGCTCACGTCGAGCGTCTGCCCGCCGCGGAACACTTTGAACTTAACTTCACTGTGCGGGGAACATTTGTCGATGTGTTCGCTGAAATCTTTGACGCCGGTCACGTCATCGCCGTCGACCGCTACGATGATGTCCGCTGGTTTCAGGGCCGCGGTCGCAGGGCCCGGGTCGTTCACGCCGCGGACGATGACGCCTTTGCCGGCCGTGTATCCCAGATGCTTGGCGGTTTCCGGATCAATGGCAATGTCGACGAACTGGATGCCGAGCCGAAGCGGTTCAATCGGCTTGGTTTTCGCTGCCGGCGTCTGGGTCGCCGCCTTGTTCGAGCCGGCGATCTCACCGATTTCGACCGAGCGAAGGCTGTCGTTTTCACCCGACTGGTAAAGCGTCAGCTCGTGCAACGGAAACGGGGTCGCGTTGGTCAATTCGACCGAACCGTCTTTGGCCTGTTTGACGTTGATCGGTGACGTCGACTGAATCTCCACGTCGTACATCAGAAACTTTTCGGGGTCGTGCTTGTCAATCGACAGGACCGACGAACCTGCCTCCCGCAGGCGCGAGAACCAGCTGTCCGCCGGCGCCGGTTGTGACTTTCCGGCCGCCTTGTCGTCAAGCGAAATGTCGCGCCAGAGTAACTGATTGGTCCGCTCCTCCGCCTTGGGCCAGGACCCCAGGAAAGCGCCGTTGGTGAGATTGACGGTCACGTCCACTTTCGAATCTGCCGCTCCGATTAGTCGGATGATATTCACTGGTGTGGGTTCGCTGACGTCGGCGACCGGGAGCGCCGCCGACGGTTGGGCGGGCGTTGCCCCCTGCGCGACCACCATGCCGTTGACGACGACGAATCTGCGGCCTCGACCGAAAGCCTGGGGCGCGGGGGTAGCCGGCGCGGTGTAACCGGACGCGCCGTAGCGGTGGTCGTTCACGAACGACGGGAGGGTGGACCGGACGACCCCGTCGGGGTTGATCTTGCCGGCCGAGGCGTCGACGACGAAGACCGCCCATTCGTGGACTTCGAGCCCCGGGGCGGTCGGCTGCGTGACTGCCGCAGTCGTCGGGCGCGTCGCGGGCCCGGCGGCGAAGGCCGGTAATGCAACCGATTGGAAGAACACTGTGCAGGCTATGAGGAGAGGCGTTTTCATGGATGCTGTTGTGCGAATCAGATCGACCAACCGTTCGGACGGTCCGCAGGCCGAGGCCGCGCGGCTTGAACTAGAACTCTTACATCGACCGCAACGTTTACATAGACCGCGTGTTACTTCGGCAGCTTTGATCGCAGCAATCGGGGCATCGCCCAGACGACCCGGTCGCCGACGTCCTGGTCGTTTCCGAAATCAATTTCTAACGTCAACGTACGGACGTGCGTCATGTCGAGGTCGATGTCGACCGGCTTCTGGTCGCCGCGGGCGTCGAGATTTTCGTACAGTGTTTTTCCGTCGCCCGTCGCCCGGGCGACCACGCGGCCGTGCAAGCCGGCAGGGATCTCGAACCCGAGCTTGGTTTTAAATCGCTCGAACTCGCCCGGCACGTCGAAGCTCAGCACGCACCGCGAATGCACGGCAATGCCTTTGTTATATGTGCCGTCGGAGAGAACCAACGGCCCGCCGGCCGGCCCGTGGTCGACACGGTACGGAATCAGCCGGCCGAAATACGGCGTCTGCTCAATCTTGGTCGGGGTCAGGTCCGAGACATAAACGACCCGTCCATTCAGAAAATCGACAGTATAAAGCGAAGCCAGCGGGAGCTTCATCGCCGCACCGAACGGGGCGGTCAGCTCGGCGTTGTCACCCGATATGCCGGTCCACTGGCCGGAGATCGCTTCGCCCGAGTCGGTCTTGAAGAGTTGGTGAAATCCGTCGACCGGTTTCACCGGATTCCCCCGGAGCAGAATGCCGACGATTTTGCCCAGGCCGATCTTGCGGTCCTGGTCTCCGAATCGGAAAAGCAAAGATGAAGCGTCGACCCCCAGCACGAGGCCTTTGACGGCCACCACGTCCGCGTCTTTCTGAACAAACGCGACGTCTTCGGGGCCCGGTTCGACGGTGAGCGCTTTCGCTTTGGCCATCAGATCGGCGTTGCCGGCCCAGATCTCAGAAACCGCGGTCGACGGAAACTGCACAGGGTCGTTGCCCGCGGCGGCCAGCTTCACCGTCAACTTCTGGTCCGCCCAGGCCTGCAGCGTCCCGCGGAGCACGTCCCCGTCGGTCAGGCTGAACTTGGCAGTCAACATCGCGGCGGGCCCACTCGTCGGGGGCTTGGCGGGCTTCGGTTTGACTGCTGGCGGTGGCGTCGGCGGTTGTGCGGGAGCGTTGCCGTTGGAATGTCCCGAGCCGAAAAACGCGCTCAGCACGGAGCCGGCGACGCTCGGTGAATTGTCGGCGGCGACCGATGCGTCCGCCGGCGGTAGGGTGGGCGGTTTGGCCGCTGGGGGATCTCGAAAAACGACCTGTGATATTTCGTCCAGCGAGACCGCCGTCGGTTTGGGCGCGGTGGCGATCGTCAGTTTTCCGTTCTCGAACGAAGTCACGTTGCCGACCACCGTCGTGTCATCGGTCTTGTGAATCGTGGCGGTGACGCCGAATGACGTCGAAGCGAACTGCGACAGGCAGACGACTGCCGCGAAAGTTCCGACGATCGATCGGCGACGCGGTGATCTACTTTCGGTTCGGACGTTCGGCATGAAAGATCTTCCCCATTTCTTCAAGGCTTTGCCGGTCGAGTGGTGGGTCCGGCGGTGTCGGTTTCCGCATTCACTTTTTCCTGCGCCAGCCGATTGTAATAGCTGGCCAGCACCGCTTCGTACCCCGGCGGAAATCCTTCGGTTTGCGACTGGGTGATCTTCGCACGCTCTTTGGCCGAGAGCTGTCCCCACTTGTCACCACCGGCCCGCGGGTCGTGCAGTGGACCGGACCCGCCGGGCCCTTTGGCGAGCGTCGATTTGCTCGCCGGCTTGGTCGGGTTCGGATTCGCGCCACCGCTCCCGCCGCCCTTTTTCATCTGCTCTTCGAGCTCTTTGATCATGCCGTCGAACTCGCGAACGACCAGCTTCTGATTCTGCTGCACCGGCTGGTCGGTTTTGAACTCGGTCAAGTCGCCGACGATGTGCGTAATCTTACGATTCACCGACTGCACCGGGTCCCGCGGTGCACCCTGTGCTTCCCAGTTCAGCAGGCTCGGGATTACGACCTTGGGCTTGGCCGGGCCTTGCGCGTGCGCGGCGAGCGTCAGCCCGGTGACGACGATCGGGAGAATGTAAATCGATGATTTCATGCGACCGGCTCGTGAATCTTGATACAAGTATTGAATCTCAACGATTGGTTCAGGATGAGCTGTCGACACGTCTGCGTCGAACGTGCCCCTGCGGGGCGACCGCTTAAAGGGATTATTTCGTCATCCGCCCGCGAGTTCTTTCTGCAGTCGTTCGACCGCGACGTGAACTTGTTCCTGCTGGTCGCGGACGCCGGTGATTTCCTGCTGTACCGCGGGTGCGTTCGACGGATCGGCGGCGGCACGCCGGGCGTCGGTCTTGGCGGTGCTGATGTTCACGCGCGTTTGCAGCAGCCGAAGGGTTTTCAGCTCGGCCAGCAGCTTGTTTTTGTTCCCCTTGCAACCCCGGCAATTGCCCGGCCCGCCCGGCTGGGCGGCCAGCTGTTTGAACGTCGCCAGCAGGTCGGTCAGGTCCTGCTCGATCTGCTTCTGGTCTTCGACGTTGGCCATGTCGGCAGTCCCGGTGCCGAGCCGATCGGCGACCGAGGTGCAGTTGCCTTTCAGTTCTTCCAACGCCGGCGGGAGCGCGATGCTGAACTGGGTCTGGTTGATCAACTCCAGCGTTTCACCGCAGATGCGGACGACGGCGTTCTCCGCCGGGGCGAGCTGCTTCACGCGCATCTGAACGTCACGGTCGGTCGAGTTCAAATGACCGGCGACGGCCTCGGTCGCGCCGCGAATGCTCTTCTGACGGTCGAGCATTTCCTGCAGATTGGCCACGACTTGCTGGCGCACCTGCTTGTCCAGCTCGTCGAGCAGCTTCTGTCGCTCTTTGTCCAGTTGGTCGCGCGCCTCCTGCATCGTGTCCGCGGCACGGCCCTGCAACGGTGACGCGTCCGCGGGATGCGCGTTGCCCAGGTGAGCTTCCGCCTGCGACATGCTCTGCGACGCGTTGGCGAGTTTCTCCGCGGCTTTGCCGGGTTCACCGCCCAGATCCTTCATGGTCTGCGCGACCGCGTCGGTGGTTTTGCGATTCTGCTGCTGGTCGGACTTCGGCGTCGTCATCGCCTTGGGGTCGGCGGTGGTCGCTTTGGCCAGTTCGCCGGTCTGTTTCTGTTCCCGGCGTTCTTCCTTGATGCCGTTGTCCAGCTTCGCGATCGCGTCGTTCAGCTTTTTCAACTTGTCCAACTGCATCTGCAGATCGAGATCGGTGGTAGTAAGAAGTTTCTTCAGTTCATTCAGCTTGACCAGTATCTGTTCCTGCTCACCGACCGCTTTGGTCAGATCGGCATGACCGAGCTGTTCGATCGCGTCGCGCATCTGTTCGATGATCAGGTCTTCGCGGGCCTTGCGGACCGCCATCAAAAGCCGGGACGAATCATCCGGCTCGGTGTCGCGGGTCAGGTCGGCCAGGTGGTACATCCGCTCCTGGAGTTCCTGCATCTGTGCTTCGACGGTCTTCTGCTGGAACTGGACCTGGTCTGCGGGCGAGACTTTTCCTGCCGCGTCGGGCGCGGCGAAAGCCGACACCGGGGCGGACACGGCCGTGCAGAGGAACAGGCCGAAAAACCGACGCGTGAGAGAAGTCGCGTGCATTGGGGAGGCCCCCGTAAAAAAGCAAAACGTTGTCGAACGCCAACGAGTCGTGGGGAATGGTAATCAGTGACGACGGTTCCGAAAAGCGGATTTTTGATTTTGTGCCCGCCGGCGATTGCCCGGCCTTTCGGTCGAGAGAGTCGGTGTCAACGCTTTCGTAACCGGATCGGGCCCCGGGCCGTCGACGGGTCGACCACACGACCGGCCTGGGTGACGACGATTTTGTTCTGCTGGACCAATCGCCTGGCGGCCGCTCGGGCGGGCTGCATCAGCGTCTGCCAGCGATCCCCGCCGACCTGCCGGGCCGCTTCCGACGGGCAAATCGTGGCACCCGACGTGCGGGCGGCGAGCAATGTTAAAATCGAAGTTTCAAGACGGGCGTCGATGTCGGACGGCTTGTGCCGTCGACATGCCTCACCGCAGTGCCGAATCTTGTCCCAGTTCCGCGTCCACTTTTTCCGCCAGGTGATGGCCCGACCACAGGCGGCGCAGATTTTTGAGTCCGGCGGATTCACCCGGCATTGTAGTGCTCGGGCTCGGGCGGCGGGTAGCTCCTTTGACATTGTTCAAGAAGTAGAACCCTGCGACGTTCGAAGGTCTCGGGCGAGTGGCTTTGGCTCTTGTCGATGCGTCTCGGTCACGCGCTTGCGATGATTGCAGACAATCTTCCCGTGACGCCGTTCTCCCGGCGGTGGGAGTAAAATTCGTCGGCGTCACGGAACGTGCAACGGTTGGTCGTGTCAATGCATTCAGGATCGATGCCGGCCGAGATCAGTTGCAATCGGCAGGCTTCGGGCAAATTAACGTGTCCTTTGCCGTTCGGGTTGCGGCGCACCGGCGACTGTGTCCCAAACGCATCGTCGAATGCTTCAAGAACCTCAGGACCGACTTCGAACGCGTCGAACCCGATGCACGGACCGATGGCCGCAGTTATGCCGGCAGCGGGCGTGTTGGAAATCTCGGCCAGTTTTGCGACGGTGTTAAGAATGACACCGGCCACCGCGCCGCGCCAGCCCGCGTGCACGGCGGCAACGCCTCGACCGTCGGACGCGGCAATCAGAATGGGGCAGCAGTCGGCAATCCGCACCGACAGAACCCGGCCGGGAAGTGTGGTCACCATCGCGTCGCCCTTCTTGCTGTTGGAAAAGTCGTCCGAGTCGACAACCGCCACGACGTCACTGTGGATCTGATGCAGGTAAAACCTTGGCAGCGTTCGGCACCCGGTCGCGCGAAGCAGTCGACGGTAGTTCTCTGCAATATGAGTGGTGTCGTCCTGGATCGCGCAGCCGTTCGGATTTCCGAGGTTCATGGAGTCGAACGGGGCGGGGCTGACTCCGCCGATCCGGGTGCTGAACCCGTGGCGGACGCCGAGGCGGTTCAGTTGGGGTGAGGCGTAAAACACGACACCGGTTTCGTCAGTCTGTCTTTCGAGCAACATTGATCTCTCCGGGTTCGGATTCGAAAGGGTACACGGAAGCGGCCGATCCTACCGATAGACCGACTCCCGGCCCGGTGCCGCGCTCGGGAAAAATAGATAAACCTGATCGACGGCTGCAAGTTTGAATCAGCAGGCAGGGCAGCCTGCGTCGCGCGAGCGGTGATCGCCTTGGCGAGAGGCGGTGACGAAATTCTGTTAGAGTAAACAAGAGGAGCCCCCCGATGCCTGCCCGAATACGCAAAATCGCAGTCTTTCCCGGCCAGTTCGACCCGATTACCAACGGGCATCTCGACGTCATCCGACGGGGAGTGGCTTTGTTCGATGAACTGGTCGTCGGTGTCGGAATCAATCCCGACAAGCGAGAGTTTTTCACTATCGAGGAGCGGGTCGACATGATCCGGTCGCTCGTAGACGAAACCCCGGGCGTCCGGGTGGAAAAGTATACCGGGCTGACCGTCGAGTTCGCACGGTCGGTGAAAGCGACCGTGATCCTCCGCGGAATTCGCGACGTGCTCGATCTTCGGTACGAATTTCAGCTCGCGATGGCCAACCGGGCGGTAGGGGGGATCGAAACCGTTTTTATTATGACCGGCGACCAATACGCGTTGACCAGCAGCAGTCTTATAAGGCAGGTCGTGGCACTTGGCGGTGACGTCCGGTCGCTGAGCAGCCTGCTCCCGCCAGCAGTCGTACAAAAGTTGCGGGAAAAGCAAAAAAAAGGACGCCTGAACCTGTCCGAGGCGTCCGATATCCCCCCGGTGTAATCCGGTGGTTGTGGATAAACTGCTGCGCACACGATTGTTACGAGACAAATTATCGGGCGTCACCCGCGATGTTGATGTCCGATTATTTTTGTTGACGGCCTTGGATGATCTGTTAGCCTGTGCGTGAGGAGAAACGAAAGTCTCTCCCGAGGATTTCCGGCGGAAGGTTAACTTGTTGTTCTAAGGCACGGCTCAGTCTGGCTGTGACTAGCCTTCGTCGTCTAAATCTTTAAACAAAATCGTCCGGTGGCGGTGTTCGTCATCGGGATTCAACGGTCGCGTTAAGGTTGCTTCGGCATCAATATTCCAGCTTTTATCAAAGGCTGACCGGCAATCATATCACTTATCCGCTTGATTGATGCCTGCTGCCCAGACGCGACGCTTTCTATAAAGGAGCTTCATCATGAAGCATCTTCGATCCTCCCGCACCAAGGGTTTCACCCTGGTCGAGCTTCTCGTCGTTATCGGAATCATCGCCCTGCTGATTTCGATTCTTCTCCCGTCGCTGAACAAGGCCCGCGAAACCGCCAACAAGGCCAAGTGCGCCAGCAACCTGCACCAGATCGGCCTCGCGATTGTTCTGTATCAGAACGAAAACAATCAGGCGTATCCGAAGACTGTCCAAGACACCGTCGCTGCTTCGGTCCCGACTTGGGGTACCGGCATCGCTGGTGGAGCTTCTGCAGTTCCGAGCGCAATCGCTGATCCTTACGGTGTGTCGGCTGGCGCCCCGGCTTTGAACGACGTCTCGGCCTCGTTCTTCATGCTGCTTCGCAACGAGCAGATCACCCCGGGCGTCTTCACCTGCCCCAGCAGCAATGCTGAGTCGTTCGACTTCGGTGGTGGTTCGAACACCGCCCAGAACTGGGTCAACTGGAACGGCACCACCGGTATCACCCGCAATCTGAGCTACAGCTACCAGAACGTGTTCGCTTCGACCGTCGCGATCACCAATGGTTTCTCGCTCAAGAACCCGGACGCGACCTACGCGATCGCTTCGGATCTGAATCCGGGCACCTCGATCCCGAACGGCACCAAGACCCCGGCCACCATCCTGACCAACTCGCCCCAGAGCGACATGAAGCAGGGTAACTCGGCTAACCACGCCCAGGAAGGACAGAACGTCCTCTATGGCGACGGACATGCCGACTTCGCCAGCAACCCCTTCACCGGAACCCAGCACGACAACATCTATACCGCTCGTACCGGGCTTTCGACCTCGGCCAACCCCAACCCGTTTGTTTCGGGTGGGACCATTGCCCCGGGCGCGAACAGCTCGCCTTACGACAACTCGGACAGCATCCTGCTTCCGTACGCCGGCAAGTACTGATTGCCGCGGATAATACTGGTCTAAAAGCCGTGTATTGAAAATCGAATCCAAGCTTGCGAAAGCAGGCTTGGATTTTTTATTGCTGATCCAGTTTTTACCGATAATCGGCGTCTGTTTTGCAAATTGTGCCCGCCGGCACGCCCGGCGCAGAAACAAAATGCAATAGGAAACCGCGTTACAATTGATTATGCTTTAGCCGGCTATGGAGCAGGTACTTCCCCCCGAAACAGCGACTGGTGGCGGCTTCGAATCGCCGAGGGTTCGACAGTTCACGGTGTTTCTCGAAAACAAGGTCGGTCGGCTTCAGATGTTGATTCGTTCGCTCGAGCAGGGGGTCGGCCGGATTGCCGCGCTCGCGATCGAAGAATCCGGCGATGCCTCACTGATCCGCCTCATCACCGCGCAACCCGACTTCGGGCGGGAACTGCTTCAGACAGCCGCATTTCCCTTTTGCGAATCCGAGCTGCTGGCCGTCGAATTGCCGCTGGAAAGTCCGCACCCGATGCTCGCTATCTGTTCCGCACTACTGGCAGCGGAAATCAATATTCACTACGCCTACCCGCTGCTGGTCCGGCCCCAGGGTCCCGCGATGGCCCTGTTCACCGACGACATCACGCTCGGCGCTCAATTATTGATTAAAAAAGGCTTTAAGCTCCTGAGCCAGGCCGATCTTTCGAAGTAAAGCTGCCTTGGGCTTCAAACCTGCCCCTTCGTCGTTCACCCTCATCCACCGCTACGCCGAGCCTCCGCCGAACAAAGCCGGATGCGGTCTTCACAAGATGGCATCGCACCTCTGAGATTCACGGCACAGATCACCTACCAGACGATCGGCGACGGGCCATCCCTCGGCGCCCCGCTTAGATGACGCCTCGGTGTTCCGCCGGCAGTGGGTGTTTTTGCGTCTTACCCCTTTCGCACTCCAGCCAACGCGCTTCGATGCCCGATATGATTTTGGATCGAACGTTGCCGGAGATGCCGCAGATGCCATCCATCGTATCCGAATCGCGTCAAACCGTTTTCCCGACCGCCGGCCGCGACCGACTGCCCGTCCGCCGGTTCGCCATCCACGGCCTCGCGCTCGAATTACACTGCGCAATCGGCCCCGTTCTGGACGAAATCGACCAGTGGTTTTCGCCGTTCAGCGTCGGTGCCTGGCCCGACGGTTTTACGCCCGTCACCGGCACCATCGAACCCTTCGACGCCGCGACCGTGCAGCGTCACGTGTCGCCTAAGGCCACCCGGTTCCCCGGCACCAGCGACATGATCGAGCTTTACCAGGACAGCGAACGGTTCTGGCTCGTCGACGAACGGTGGGGCATGGCCGAGCTGAACCTGCTGAAAAGTCGCTGGAGAAGCTGGTTGCTCCCGCAACCCACCACCGATAACGCCCAGTTGGTCGAGACTGCCGTCATCTGGCCGCTCGCGCAACTGCTCCGTTCCAAGGGGTTGCATCTGTTGCCCGCCGTGTCGGTCGCCCGCGACGGGTGGGGGGCCCTGATCTTTTCCCCGTTCGGAATCGAACCCGAACTGAGCGCGCTTGCCCGCAACGGTTATCAGATCATCGGACAACGCTGGACCGCGGTCCGCGAAGAGGACGGCCGGATCGCCATGCTGCATATCCCCGGCTGGGTCGAGCGCCAGACCGCCCCAAGACTGCGTTACCTCGGCATCGAGCCGCCCACGGGCCGGCTCGACCTGACCACCGAAATCGAAGGCGCGTTCCAGAACCACGCCTTTTGCAACCTCGCCCTGATCACCGAACCCGGCAGGCGTCCGCGGGCACACCTGCGTGAGCTTTCCCATCTCGCAGCAGTCAATGTGCTTCGCCGGTCCTGGCCGCTGGTCGATCTGCACCCCAACCGTAAGCTCGGACAGTTGCCCCCGAGGCTCGCGCAGAGCTGCCGGTGCGCGGAACTGCAACTCTCGCGCGACCCGCAGGACCTGCTTCGGTTGTTAGAAGGCTTTCGCCCCCGCCCGGGCGCTACGGCTGCCGGTCGTCAGCTGCCGCCGGTTTCGACGTCGGAGCCCCGCCTGGCGGCGGAGTGGGTACCCCCGCGTTCTCTGGCAGTATGACCGTCACATCGGGTTTGACCGGCGTGCTTTTCAACCCGCCCAGCTCCGGTACCCATTTCAGCGAGTCCAGCACCGCATGATAATCGTAATGTGATCCGAATCGCTCACGGCGGAGCACACGGTCGGTCTGCGGCACCTTTTCCCACCCGCCGTGGTGATTCTCGAAATACCACAGCTCCGGCCGCCAGATCACTTCGTCGTTTCCCTTGTCGGAATGAAACGCCTTGTCCCGAACCAGCTGCACCAGCATCACCGCCCGGTCGTGATTCCCGGTGATCGTGACGACGTCGTTCACGTTGTAAAACGACAACACCTTTTTCAGCACATCGGTCATCTGCTGCTTGTCGTCGTCGGTCAACGGCTCGGCATTTTTCCTGTCCGGCACCATGCTATACCAGCCCGTGTCAACCCCCTGCAGAACCGTGCCGTCTTTTTCGGCGATCTGCACCTCATACGCCGCCCCGGGGACGGGGTCTTTGAACGTAACAATATCGCCGGCGACCGTCCCGTCGATCGTCGTCTTCGGCAATTTTTCGGTCGTGGCGGTGGCCTTCTCCGCGGTCATCCCCGCGGGCAGATGGACGACGATCGACCCGGCAAACGCCGTCGTTGCAACAAAGCAGCCGAGGAAAAATGCCGTCCGTTTCATTTCGGTGTTCCGCTCCAGACTATCGAGATCGCCGCCATTCTCGTGGCACGGGCGTCTCGCCCGTGCGTTCGAGCCGGGCGCTCTTTACCAAACGCCTGGTCGGCCTAATCTAAAACACGGGCGGGACGCCCGTGCCACAGTCCGCGCTACAGATTCAGATGCCCCCGCTCGCGACGTCGCAATCAGCGATGCAGCCCGTCGACGCCCGGGCCGTCGGCCGCGCCGTGCGAGGCGCTCAGGCTCATCCCGGCCGGCAGCTGCTCCTGTTCCATGATCACGTTGTTGTACCGCAGGATCGTTCCCTTGGCTTTTTCGAGATTCACGATCGCGAAATTGTAATCGTTCAACGCCTGATGCTCGGACTGCTCGGCCGACGCTAGCAGCTGCTGATTCTGCAACTGCACGAAAATCGATTCCTGGGTGATCGCCTGGTCGGGCCGCTGGATGACCTGCTTCTGCACCAGGTCGCGTGCCGACAGCGTGGCCGCGTGGGCGTCTTTCAATCGGTACCACGCGTAGTCGACCGCGCGGGCGGCGGTTTTCACGTCCAAGGTCACCGTCTTCACCAACGCGCCATAAGAGACGATCGCCTGTAGGCGTTGCAGCTGCGCCCGTTGCCATACGGCTCTCGCGGCTCGATTGCCGAGCGGATAGACGAACTGAAGCCCGAGCGAATATCCCAGCCGGTTAAACTGTCCTTCGCTTTCGAGCGACGGCCCCAGGTGCCGGCGAAGCCCGTCCACCCCGCCGGTCGCCTGCAGATTCAATTGCGGCAACAGATTGTTGATCGCCACCTCGAGCGCGATCTGTGCCGAGTCGACGCGCACCTGCTGCTGACCCAGTTCCAGCCGGTTGTCCATCGCCGTTTCGATCTGGTCGTCGAGGTTGAAATGCAGCGGTTCGGTGTTGCCCGCGTCGCTCGGCGTGATGACCGTTGAACCTGAAGTCGGGTACCGCGGGTCGTTCATCAATTGCTTCAATTGATCGGACAGGTCAAAGATATGACCCTGCAACTGCCGGAGCGTCACCTTCCGCGAATACGTTTCAGAAATCGACTGCAGCAGAGGGATCGCAGTGACGTCATTTCCCAACCGCTTGCGGAGAATCTCGGTCGTGTCCTCCGACGCCTTGATCAGGTTCTTGACCGTCTCCAGATCCCGTTCGGCCTGCACCAGCTGCCAATACGCTTGCTCGACCTTGAGAATCGTTTCTTCGAGCGTCTTGCGAAAATCCAGCAGGCTGATTCGCTGGTTGTTCACTGCGATCGTGATACGGGCGCGATTGACGGCAACGCCATAGTTCTGGAGCAATGGCTGCGTAAGCTCCAGCGTCAAATCGTTCTGATAAAACGGATTTACCAGCCCGCGGACCGGGTTCGTCCAGGTGTTGGTGATCGTCTGCTTGACCTCGGCTTTACCGCCCGATGGAAGATTCTGCCGAAACCCTAAATCAAACGAGCTCAGGTCTTCCTGATCCCGGCGGGTCACGGCCGACGTGAATGGGTTCCCCGTCGTCGCCGCCGGGTTCACCACGGCCGAGTCCACCCCGGCGGTGTTCTTGTCCACGTGCTGGTATGAAATGTCGGAAAAGACGCTCGGGTCGAAATTCGCCTCGGCTTCGAGGATCCGCGTCTGGTCGATCGCCGTGTCGTAACTGGCTACGCGGATGTCCAGGTTGTTGGCCACCGTTCGGTGGATAATTTCCTGCAGCGTCATCTGCACCGGCGGGCCTTCCGGGACGTTCATCGGGTCGCTCATGAAATCCCGGCGGGGCTCTTCACCCGACCGGGCGGGCCCGTTGATGTAAGGCGTCTCGGCCGTGGTCGGCAGGGGCCCCAGCCGGCGGACTTTTACCTCAGAATCGGTCGAGCGTTCCCACACCTGGGCGTCCCGGGGATTAAAGGTCGCCGGTTCGTGCACGCAACCGGTCAGGCCGACCGAAGCAAGTCCCGCCCCCACGGCAAGAGCCAAAAGTCGAACAGACACCGGGACCGTGCGCGGACTTTTTTTCATGGATGATCGTTCCGTTTTAAGTTCCCGCCAGGCGAATCGCCCGGGCGGGTCTGCGGGCTGTCGGCGCGCCAGCACCGCCTGTCTCTCCGCGTCGACACGCGAATCAGCTGTATCAAGACGATGCCACAACCGCCCTGGAGGGCGGGATTATAGATGTGGACGGATCGAACGCAAAAACACCGCGGCTGCAAAACCAATTAATGTCACGCCCCCGAAAACGTCCGCCAGCCGCATCCACGTCCCGCGACGAAAACGCCCCAGTGCCGATAACGTCCCGCTGAAAGCGATCACCCACGAGATCGTCCCCAGAAAAACGCCGAAGCAAATCAGCGGCAGTACCGACTTTTGGACCGCGCCCGCGATTCCCGGCAACCCGACGAACCAGAACGCCAGCGTCATCGGGTTGAACAACGTCATCAGCAGCCCGGTCGTGTACCCGCGAACCCACGAGACTCCGCCCGATGTGGCCGGCACGGATTCGTCCACCGGTCGAAACCGCCATGCCGATCGAAGACACAGAAATCCCAGGTACCCCAGCAGCAGCATCGCCCCGACCGATAACGGTATTTCGACCTGCTTTATGTCCAGAAAACGCCCGACAGAGAACGTTGTCAGCACGGCATACACGACGTCAATGCTGCACGCCCCCGCGCCCAGGAAAAACCCGGACCAGAATCCGCCCCGCAACGTCCGCCTGGCGATCTCGACGTTCACCGGCCCCAGTGGCACGGCCGCCCCGAGCCCGATCAGGACGCCTTTCAGAACCTGTGCGAAGATGAACTGGGGTGACACGACGCGGATGCTACAGAATGTGCGTCCCCGACGCACCGCGCGCTGATGGGTCCGAAGGGCACACCGCGCTGTCCGCGGCGGTTCTTATTGCGACTGCAGGAATCGCCCCGATTGTTTCTCGGCCGGGATTCCTGATAATGACCCTCCCCCTGCGGGTCACGCCGGGACATATTTACAAAAGGAATCTATTCATGCGTCGCGCGAAAATCAGCATCATCGGGGCCGGGAACGTCGGGGCGACCGCCGCACACTTCGCGGTCGTGAAGGAACTGGGGGACATCGTCCTCCTGGACATCGCCGAAATTAACGGCCAGCCCAACACCGCCCCGGCCGGCAAGGCGCTGGACCTGTACGAATCGACCCCGGTCGAAGGCGTCGACGTCCGCGTGACCGGCACGACCAACTACGCCGACACCGCCGGCAGCGACGTGGTGATCATCACCGCCGGCATCCCCCGCAAACCGGGCATGAGCCGCGACGACCTGATCGCGACCAACACCAAGATCGTTTCGGAAGTCGCCGCCAAGGTCGCCAAGGAATCACCCAAGGCCGTGCTGATCGTCGTCAGCAACCCGCTGGACGCGATGGTGTATGTCGCCTGGAAAGCCTCGGGCCTGCCGGCCAAGCAGATCATTGGTCAGGCCGGCGTGCTCGATACGGCCCGGTACCGCAGCTTCCTGGCCGAGGAAGTCGGCTGCAGCGTCGAAGACGTACACGCATTGCTGCTCGGCGGGCACGGCGACGACATGGTCCCGCTCCCCCGGTACACCTTCGCCGGCGGCATCCCGATCACCCAACTGGTGAAAAAAGAACGCCTCGAACAGATCGTCCAACGCGCCCGCGACGGCGGGGCGGAAATCGTCAAGTTGCTCAAAACCGGCAGCGCCTACTACGCCCCCGCGGCGGCGACGATCGCGATGGCCGAGTCGATCATCAAAGATAAAAAACGCATCCTGCCGTGTGCCGCGTACTGCGAAAAAGAGTACGGCGTCGGCGGTTTCTTCGTCGGCGTCCCCTGCGTGCTCGGCACCAACGGCGTCGAAAAAATCATCGAAATCGAACTCGACGAGACCGAAAAAAAGATGTTCCAGACCAGCGTCGATCACGTCAAGGAACTGGTCAGTTCAGTGAAAATGTAACACCACCAATCCCGTTTAGCCGGCCCGCTTGCGGGGCGTTTTTTAACAATTGGTAACGTAAAACGGCCGCAAGCGGGCCGGCTAAACGAATTCAAATAATCATCGTGGCCCGTCCTCCGAACCCGCGAGGAAAAACACATGCGTCATCGGTCGACCGTTCCCCGGTTCGCGTCGTTGATCATCGTGGCTGCCGCCGCCTTCGCTCGCGGGGCGGTACCGATCTGGACCTGCACGACTCCCGACCGGCCGTTCGCTCAACAACCGGCACCGGCTGCCGTGACGGATCACGCCGCGACCGCCGACGTGATGGTTTACCCGTCGGCCACGGGGCAGACGATCGACGGGTTCGGCGGGTGCTTCAACGAACTGGGTTGGAAAGCGCTGTCGGCCCTGCCCGAAGCCGACCGTTCGACGGTGCTGCGCCGGCTTTTCGGCGACGACGGGTGTGCGTTTAACATAGCCCGGTCGCCGATCGGGGCCAGCGATTACGCGCTGGACTGGTACTCGCTGGACGACACGCCCGGCGACCTGGCGTTGGAACACTTTTCGATCGATCGCGACCGCCAAAGCCTGATCCCATACACCAAAGCGGCGATGGTCCACCGGCCGAAGCTGCGGGTGTGGGCGTCGGCGTGGAGCCCGCCGGCTTGGATGAAGGACAACAACGATTACCGCGGGGGTCACCTCAAGTCCGACCCGGCGACCCTGTCGGCGTATGCGACTTACCTGGCGAAGTACGTCGAGGCGTACCGCTCGGCGGGCGTGGACTTGTTTGCCGTGCACGTGCAGAACGAACCGATCGTCGCCAGCAATTATCCCAGTTGCCTGTGGTCGGGGGCACAGGAACGCGACTTCATCCGCGATCACCTGGGGCCGACTTTTCACGACCGGCACGTGGCGGCACAGGTCTGGCTGGGCACCGTCAATCATACGGACTTCGACGCCTACGCCGGCATCGTTCTGGCCGACCCGGCGGTGGCAAAATTCGTCGCGGGGCTGGGTTATCAGTGGATCGGCCAGCAGGCCATCGGCGACGCCCACCGGGTGTTCCCGGACCTGCCGATCATGCAAACCGAAAGCGAATGCCACGGCGGCGCCAACAGCGTGTCCGACGCCGAGCACACATTCAGGCTCGTCTGCAAGTATTTCCGGGCCGGCGCGAATGCTATTTCTCGTGGAACCTGGTCCTGCCGCCCGGGGGCAAAAGCTCGTGGGGCTGGCCGCAGGACACGCTGATCACGGTCGACCCGGAGTCCAAGCAGGTCACGTACAACCCCGAGTATTACGTGATGGCGCACGCGGCTCACTTCATCACGCCGGGCTCGCATCTGGTAGCTGCCACCGGCGCCTACGGCGACGACGTCCAGTACGTGGCCACCGACCCCCACATTACCGTCAACGCCACCAAGTTCGGCGACAAGGTGGCCTTCGTCCGACCCGACGGGGCGGTCGTGCTGTTAATCAGCAACACGACCGAAAAGCAGAGATCCGTCACGCTGGGCGTGGCCACGCCTGCCCGGCGGCTGTGGCGTGCGACGCTGCCTTCGCACTCGCTGAGCACGTTTGTTGTCCCACGGGATTAATTGAACCGGTCGTCGCGGCGACCTTCGAGGATTCACCGCGGCGGGATTACCGAAAACGCGCCACCCCCGCCGGAAACGATCAGTTTCTTGTAACCCTGAAATTTGACGATCAGCAGAATAACCATCACGAGCGCCGCCACGCCCGAGAACAGTCCGATACAGGGAACGATCGAACAAGCGGCCGAGATGGAGTAAATTAATCCGAGTTGTTTGCCGTAGTCGCCGGCCTGTGAACGACCGGTCGATTCGAAATAAGATTGGAACGACAGCGAAATTCTTTGATAGACGAAGAAGTTTTAGACGAGACCGAACAACGGAATCAAGAGCAACCAGACTTGTCCGGGCGCGAGGTCCTGTCGATTTTCGACGGGGACGGCTGCCAGCGCGTCGCTCACGAAATAAGCCGCGATCGCCGAAAAAATCACCCCGAAACCCGCCGCCCCGCAAAACAGCCAGGATTGGTGGACGAATGGAATATGAACCGCGAGAGGGATCATGAAAAGCCTCGGATGTAAAACGGACGCCGGACGGACTTCGACGCACGACTATCCAGCTGTTGGCATCCCCGTCAATCTGTGGGCTTCCCCACTAAGCACGGGCGCTGCAGAGGGCTAATTCAGGCTTGCCTCGAACATCTCGGGGCTGACATAGCCTAACGAACTGTGCAGACGTCTGCGATTATAAAACACCTCGATGTACTCAAAGATCGACGCCCGGGCCTGGTCATGTGTGGCGAACTTCTGGTGATGCACCAACTCGGTCTTGAGCGTGGACCAGAAGCTTTCCATTACGGCGTTGTCCCAGCAGTCTCCCTTGCCGCTCATGCTCTGGTTCATTTCATGCGATTCCAGCAGCTGCTGGTAATTATCACTCGCGTATTGAACGCCGCGGTCGCTGTGGTGCAGCAGGCCTTTCTCGGGGCTTCTTCGCGCGATCGCCATCTGCAGCGCATCACTCACCAGATCGGTTTGCATGTGATCCGCCATCGACCAGCCGACGATCATCCGGCTGCACAAATCAATCACCCCCGCCAGGTACATCCATCCCTGGTCGGTCGGAATGTAAGTGATGTCCACCGCCCATTTCTGGTTCGGGAGTTCGGCGGCGAACTGCCGGTCCAGCACGTTGCCGGCCACCGGGTTGGGGTGGTCGCTGTCGGTGGTGGTCGGCACGAATTTTTTCTTTTGTTTCGCCCGGATTCCGGCCGCTTTCATCACTTTTGCCACCGTGTTTTCACACACGCTTTCGCCCCGGGCCACCAGGGCTTTATAGATCCGCGGGCTGCCGTAGACGCCGCGCCCTTCCACGGCGGCGGTTCTGACCTTGGCCGTCAGTTCCTCCCGGCGTTTGTACCGCTCGCTCGCAGGCCGGTTGATCCAGTCGTAGTAACCCGAGCGGCTGACATCCAGCACCTGGCACGAAACCTCAACCGGAAAGTCACGGAGGTGTTCTTCGATGAAGGCAAACTTCACAGCTGCTCCTTTGCGAAGAACTGAGCTGCTTTTTTTAAAATCTCGCGCTCCATCAAAAGCCGGGCGTTCTCCTTGCGCAGCCGCCGCAGCTCTGCCGCCATCGCTCCGTCGCCAGTCGGCGCCAAGCCGGCCTCGGCTCCAAACTTGCCGACCCACCCGCGGACACAATTGGGGTCCACTCCCAAACTTTTGGCCGCATCGACGACCGAATACCCTTGCTCATTCACCAGCTTCACCGCGGAGATCTTGAACTCCCGGGTGTACTTTCTTCGTGCCATGGACGCTCCTTTGGACAGATATTACTCTGCCCTCCGCAGCGCCCGCGCTTAGTGGGGAAGCCCACTGTTGCAATCCACCCTGTCCCCCGACATGATGCTCCGGCAATGATATCGGGGCGTTTAAGAGCGCAAATGAAGGTTCGTTTCCGCATCCTTTCGACGGTCCTGGTGGCTGCGCTGGGCGGCTTGCTGCCCGGGTGCATCAATCAGCCGCAGATGCTGCCGGCCTCCCGGCAGAAACCGATCGACCGCGCGATCGTCGAAACCCCGCCGGGCACTTTACTCGTCCCACTGGTCCGCGGACTCAATTCGCCGCAGGCGTTCTGCTTCGACGACACCAACGGAGCGCTGCTCCTGTCCGAAAGCGGCGTCGACGGCTGCGAACCGCACATCTTCGGGTACCGCCCGGACCATTCCTATTTCCAGATCTATCCGTGGAAGCGCACCGTCAGCTTCGCCCCGACCGGGTTCGTCATCTACGGCCCGATCACCGGCATGGTCGCCTACCAGGGCAAGATCTACGCCGCCCACCGCGACCGCGAAGGTAAAGGCGTCATCACCGCCTTCGGGTACGACGGCAGCCACACCACCATCATCGCCGACTTGCCCTGCCAGGGTGATTACGGTATCGGTGATTTGGTCGTCAATCGAAACGGCCGGCTGTTCTTCGGGGTCGGCACGGCGACCAACAGCGGCGTGGTCGGGCTCGACAATTTCGACGAAGGCTGGGCCAAGAAACATCCCGACGTCCACGACAAAATGTACACCTTCGGGAACGACGGTGAAATCATCCTCCGTGGGTACCACTTTTTTACCCCCAACCCCTGGGCCGGCCTGTTCGGCGGGTCGGACCTGGCGGTGACCGGACCGGGGCAGAAATTCGGCACCAGTATTCTGTCTCGCCTCCGCACCGACCCGTCCGACAAGCCAAGCGGCGCGATCTATTCTGTCAGCACCAACGGCGGGGACCCGCGGATCGAAGCGATCGGCCTGCACCACCCCCGAGGACTCGTCTTCGACGAATACACCCGCGCCCGGCTTTACGCGATCAACGACGGCATGGAACTCCGCGGCACCCGCCCGGTCTACGGCGACCCCGACGCACTGCTGCGAATCAGTACCGGCGCTTTCTACGGCTGGCCCGACTTCAGTACGACCGGCAACCCCATCAGCGATGCCGTCTACCGACCACCGGTGTCGATGATTATCCAGAGCGGGTACCCCGAACTGCAGGCATTGATCGACGCCGAGCTAAGCGGCCTTCAGGTGGCCAAGTTTGACGTCGCGCTGCACGGCGTCTTCCCGTCATTGTCGGGCGCGGCCAAGATGGCGTTCGTTCCCGCTTCCGGACCGTTCAAAGACCTGCGTGGGAATCTGGTGGTCGCGCTCGACGGCGACCGCTGGCCTTTCGCCACCAGCGGGATCAAGCTGCAGAACCGCGTCGGGTTCAAGGTCGTGATCGTCGACCCGGACGGAAAACAGCCGAAAGATTTCATCCGTAATACCGCCGGTGTGCCGGCCAGCATGCTGCCTTGGGGCACGCTCGCGCTGGAGCGCCCGTGCGACGTGAAGTTCGCACCCAACGGCGATCTGTACATCCTCGACTTCGGCCGGATGGATAACAACTCGGCCATCCCCCGCTATTACCGCGGCTCCGGAACGCTGTTCAAGCTGACCGCCGTGCCCGGCCCCGCGACTATGCCGTGAACCTTTCTTCGCGCGATCATCGCCCGCCATTGCGGTAGATTAATCCCAGCCGGCTCAGCGACTTTGTCTTCTCGTCGTCCATCAGCGTCGCCGGCTTGGCGTTGAACCAGCAATAACGCTCGACCCAGTTGGTCTTTTCCAGTTGCGGTTGCAGCTCGGCCAGAAATTTCTGATTCATCTCGGCCGTGATCGGGTGCCCCAGCCAGTCCCAGTTCAACCCGGCAAACTCGGTGATCCAGATCGGTTTATGCCACCGGTCGTGGACGTCTTTCAGCCAGTCCATGAAATGCCGGGCCGCCTGCGTGTCTTTCACGTCGCCGTACCAGTGCAGGGCGATGAAATCGACCCGCAGGTGCTTCGCGTTGGCCTTGGTCATGAACGCGTCGAGCCACTTTCGCCCGGCCGGGTCGAACGCCGGCGCGGGGCTCCCGAGCCGCAGCCCGGTCTTCTCGAACTGTGGCCACGCCCGGATCGCGTCGTCCACCGAAATCTCACCGCCCGGCGCTTTCCGCTCCGGTTCATTGAACCCGAGCAGCGCCTTCACTTTCCCGTCGGCTTTCAGCTTATTAACCCGATCGAAGAACCACGAGTTGGCATCCTTGCCGTGGGCGATCATCGGCACGAACTCGGCGTCGACGCCGCCTTTCGGATCGATGTACCACGTGTAGTACCAACCCGCGTGCAACGCCGATGCGTCACGCGGGTCGGTGCTGATGCCCCGCTTACTGCTCAAGCGATCGTCTGCAATGGCCATGCATGCGATTAAGAGAACGACGGCCAGCAGGCAGGAACAGACAGTGCCGCGGTTGTTCAGAGTCGTCATCGAGCCTCCGGCGCGCAGTATACCAACCCTGTATCGCACGCGGGGAAGGCTCAACGCTCACTCGCCCAGTACCTGCGCGCAGGTGAGTCCGAGGCTGGACTCGATGTCGCACGGCAATGGACCGGCCGCGAGAAAGGCGTCGTTGCGGTAGAAAATCGACGTGCAAGTTCGATATAGATAAGCCGGCAGGAGTCCGAAAAAATCCAGTCGCTTCCAGCCCGCGCTGGCCAGAAACGCAAGGCCGTCTCGGACGCCTTTGCGGTCAGAATTGTCGAAGATGATGACCGCGTCCGGTCCGGCGATCTCGACCGCGCGGCGGGCGCACCGGTTGCGATCCTCGCCGTCGATCACAATCGCGTCGAACGACTGACCATCGTTTCGCGCGTTCGCATACTCTTCAGGATCTTCCGCCAGCACCACCCGCGCGTTGCCCGGTGCCCGGGCGGAAATCACCCGGTGCCAGTCGCGATGGTGTTCGATGCTGGTCACTTGCCGCACGCGGGTTGACCACCACAGGGTCGAGTTCCCGCTGCCCCATTCCAGCACGTTCCACTCCGGGCGAACCTTCGGTTCCAGAAAATCGATGGCCGGGTAAGTGAACCACGGGATGGGCAGTCCCCGGGCGTCGACCGGTCGCGCGGTGATCAGCGAATTAAGCCATCCGCAGTGGACCAGCGTGTTCAATCGGTACGGAGCCAGCGCCGCGACGTTCTGTAGATCCGCACCGCGATTCAGGATGTCGGCCAGGTAACCGCGATGCCCGCCGGCAAGCGTCGGGTCTTCCGCGAACGCCCGGCGGAGCAAGTCCCCGGCCTCGGCGAATCGCCGATCCAGCGACGCCCGCGTCGCCTGTTCAAGAAGTTCGACCGAAGCTTCGCTCATGATCGAACGCTCGACGAAAGCTGATAAAACGTCGTCCGCGGCGTCCGTGCAAACGGCTCGTACCCCTGCTGTTCCAAAAAGTGCGTGACCGCTGAAGTGCCGATCTGCTTCCAGCTGCTCGCGGTCACGTCCTCGGCCAGCACCAGCGTCGGCCTGAACCGCTGCCAGTCGTTCGACCGCAGCACCTGCAGGTCCAGACCTTCGACGTCGACGGACAGAAAATCGATCGCGCGGTTTGCTGGCAGCTGTTCGCCCAGCAGTGACGCGAGCGTTCGCGTCTGGATTTGCACCGTTCGAACGACATGATACCCCTGCACGCCGTCCCGTTCGGCCGCCATCTTCGGGTCAAAAGTGTTGAGCGCCGGTTCATTGAAGATGAAGAACTGAAGCGTTTGCGGAACGTCCGAGACGGCCGCTTCGACGTTAACGTCGTCCGGCCGGGATCGTTGGAACGCCCGCATGCTGCCGGGTGTGGCGTCGATGTTCACACCCCGCCAGCCACGAAATCGGTAGAAGTGATACGTGTTTGAAAAACGTTTCGGATGATGTGCCCCGACGTCGACGAAGCATCCGTCGCGTTTGCCCTGAAAGAGCTCGGCGAGAATCATGTCCTCGCCGTCCTGCGCGTAGCAGTGTCGAAAAAACCGCTGCTTTCGGCGGGTCTTCTGCGTCGGTGGTTCAGTTCTGCTCATCGGTGCTTCCTGCATTACCTAAGCCGCGAGCGGTTCACGGGACAAAGGTCTGAACTCGCGTAAGTCGCCGGCAATAAAATCCAGCATCCGACGCGTGATGCTGTAATACGTGTGCGTCTCGAGCACCCGCTGCCGCATCGAGCCGGCGATCGCGCGCCGTTCGTCCGGACGCTGTAGAAAATGTCGAACCTGAGTCTGCAGTCGGTCCCGCGTGCAGAACGTCACGCGGTCGCTGTCGTCCCACAGCGTGTTGGCGGTCCGCGTGTACCCGCTTTGCGCGCACTCGCGGACCGCGCCGAAGTAATAGTCGGGTTTACTCAGCGGATCAGTCCCGCCGAGTTCGCAATAGCGTCGCGCGAGCGCCTGCAAAGTCGCGTCCTGCCTTGCGAACATTTCCGAGCCGCTGCGAATCGCTCGCTCCCGGCACCAGGTATCCATGTCGCGGAGAATCAGTTCCAGATCGTCCGCGGTCGTGCCGCGGAGCAAAAAGAACCCGCCCGCAGCGAGCCCGTCCAGCAGCCGCTGGTGCACCGCACCGAACGGCGTCACCTGCAGATTGATCGCGCTCGCCTGGTAAATCGTGGGGAGCATCGCCTGGTTGTCGGCGACGCCGCGGGCATATTTTCTAAACTCGGGATGGTCCTCCCACCCTTTGCCGTACAGGTGCAGATTCACGCCCGTTTCGGCGACCCAGCGGATCGCCTGATGGCGGAACAACGAGTTGTTCACCCGCTGCACGAACAGGTCGAGCACGCCGTCAATGTCGGCCCGTATCCGCTGATCCTCAGCTGTTTTCACGATCATAGACCGCATCACGTCCCCGGACGTGACCGAGCCCCCGGCTTTGTAAATCGCCTGCAACTGTTCGAAGACGGCGTTCATCAGCTTCGTTGCGATCGGGGAACCGACCTGCTCGGCCGACTCGCGTACAATTTTTTCCGCCGGTGCGGTGCAGTTGGTGACGAACGAAACATCGCAGCCGTATTGATCGCGCTCGCCGGGCGTCAAGTGCCGAGGAGAAAAACGTTTCTCATTGACCGCCATCATCGCCGGCATGAACCGCGACACGTGGTAACCGTTCTGCTGTGTCAGTTCCAAGCAACTGTACCCGATCGTGTAATCGAGCCGGGTTTGCCGTTGGCCTGCTTCGGGGCAGAAGATGTTCGGCATGCGGTCCTGCACCCACATCACGACGGGGATTTTCGCCGGTACGCCGGACAACTCCGGTCGGTAGTGGTCGATCGACACGATCAGGTCCGGCGCGAACTCCGCACACGCCCCGGCGACCGCCAGATTGTTCGGCAGCTCGTGGTCCGCGGTTTCGATCAGCACCCGTGTCTCGTGCCCGAGCCGGCCGAACGCTTCGAGCCAGTCGCGGAGTGAATACTGAATAAAGGTCGTATACCGCGACGTGATCCCGAGCACCCGCAACGGCCGTCTCGACTGAAACAACTCGGCCAACTCTGACGGTGTCAGGTCGGTGTGCATGACCTCGATCCGGGCCTGCAGTCGGGCCAGCTCGGCATTCTGCTTGGCCCGGGCTTCGATGTAACATGATTCGAGCGTCACGCCCGCGGGCCAGACCGTCGGGTCGATCGCCACAGACAGCGTGGGCCATCGGCACATCACCTGCTCGACCAGACTACGGCGAAACGATTCGACGCAGTTCATCCCGGCGTACAGGCGGACGCGCGTGTCGGCCAGCAGTGCTTCCCAATCTTGGATGTGCAGGATGACCCAGAGGCGTTCCAGATCCCGCATGAGGAAAAACACCGGCGGGCGGTGTCCCGGCGCGCTGGGGATCACGCAGGTCATCTGGTACAGACTGTTCACGAGCCAGCCGAGGTCCTCGCCGACCACCAACACGGGCTGGTTATAATTGCCTTCGGGGAAGAGCTTCGCCTGTGTGGCCTGGGCGCTCACGGGCAGCATTACCGGAGGGACGGCTTCGATCGCGGTCCGGTGGCCTTGTCCCAGTACGACGCGATTGTTTTCAGTACGGATGTAATACTCGGACGGGGGGCTGACCGCGCGAAGCTCGGCCGCCAGTTGAGGGTCACGGCCGGCGATCGCCGACACGTTCGCGGTGAACCGCTGCGCGAGCAGCTTTAGCGGTAACCAGTTAGCCGGGGACGCGGGCATGAAACTCCTGATGATCTGACATTTCCGCGATCGGCCGGTGTCGCGGAAGCCCGGCCCTCCGGGCCGCCGCTAAACGTTGCTTCGATTCACGATGCTAATCTCGCTGGGATTTTTTCAGTGCCACTCGTCGCGTGAATCTGTGAAATCAGCTGTTCGATCGTCACCGGCTGATTGCCGATCTGCTGCACCTCGACGCCGGCGGCGATCGACCCGAGCAGCGCGGCGGCCTGTCGGCTTCCACCGCTGGCCAGAGCAAGGCTCGCGGTCGCCAGCAACGCGTCGCCGCAGCCCAGCGGGTCGATGCTTGCCGCGCTCAACGCCGGGAGATATGCCGTGCGAAGCTTACGGTCCCAGGTCTGCTCCGGGTTGGTGTTCCGCATGTCGTCGAACAGGCAGAGCCCTTGTTTGCCGAGCGTGATCATCGCCGATCGCGCGCCCGTGCGTTGCAGCAATTCGTACACGACGGCATTCAAACCACTCGAAAAATTGTTCAGCGTCTGTCGGGCTTCGCGTTCGGTGGGGCACAACAGGTCGACGTCCTTGAATCGTAGCAGCGTGCTTTGCCGGCCACTGACGTCCGCGGTCACGACCGGCACGCGGTCGCGCACCGATGGCAACACCCGGTCTAGCAGCGGGCCGGTGATGGTCCCGTACCCGAAGTCGGCAAAGATAATTCCGTCGGCGTCGGTCGTTTCGTCGTCGATAATCGAGGCCATCTCGTCCAGGCTCCGCGAATCGAGCGGGGTGACCGCGCCTTCGTCGAGCTTGAACAGCTTGGTCTGGTCGACCAGGAACCGGGTCTTGGTGACCAGTTGTTTTCGCTGCCGGACCGAACGCACGGTCACGCCCGCGGCGGTGAGCCGGTCGATCGCGTTTTGAGATTCTTCGTCGTCGGCCAGCGTGGTGATCAGGGTGGCGTCGGCGCCCAGCTCCGCCAGGTGCCGGGCGATGACGCCGGCGGCGCCGTCGAACTGGTCGTTCTGCAGCGACCGCAGTGTCATCATTGGACCCTCGCTGGCGACGCCGGTCGCGTCGCAATAGCGGTATCGGTCCAAGATGTAATCCCCGACGACGACCATCCGTTTGCCACGGAAGCGTTGGATCAGATTCGACAGAACGGCCGTCGACAGGCCGTGTTCCTGACGGAACCGGCGGACCTTCTCGTGGCCGAATACTTCGGCCGATTCGAGCGACCCGATCAACGCGGTGGACGAGTAGATCACGTCGCCGCTGGAAAACACGACGCGCCCGCCGTTCCCGGTGACGGTGTCGCGCTCGGCGAGGAACCGAGGGTCCTGGTTGTTCTCGTACTCCCGGCCTTTGACGTAGATGTCGGGTTTCAGCTGCCCGAGGATTTCGACCGCGGTCGGGTGTGCGTTCACGTACACGTGGTCGACGCATTCCAGCGCGGCCAGGCTGGCGGCGCGTAAATCATCAGGGATCAGCGGGCGGTTGATTCCCTTGTTCACCTGTGGGTCGGCGCTTACGGTCACCACCAGAATGTCACCCAGCGACTTGGCGAATTGCAGGTAGTGAATGTGCCCGGGGTGAACGATGTCGAAGCAGCCGTGGCAATGTACCACGGTCTTCCCGGCCGCGGCAGCGGTCGCGCGGAGTTCGAGCAGCTGCGGCAGCGTGCGAATTTTGTGTTCCTTGAGCATGCGGATTCCCTGCCTGTCTTTGACTCATTATCGACCGGGGGGGACGCATCGGTCCAACAATTATCGGACCCTGCACGGTTTTCATCTTCGGGTGCAAAGGTGTCCGATAAAAAACCCGGCCCGGTGCCCATTTTGGATATGCCGGGATGGCCCGTGAAAGGTTTTGCGATGACGACTTTGATGCAACCGACGACGCCGCAGGGATGGACCCGATACGCCCGGGGCGAAGACCCGCCGGCCGTGACTCCCGCGCCGGGGGACCTGATGCTGAACGGCTACCCGCGGTCGGGGCTGACCTGGCTGGCGTTTCTGCTCGCGCAGTTGTTGAAGCCCGATCCGAAAGAACGATTGGACCTGAGCAGCTTTGAAAAGTACGTGCCTGCCGCGAGTGACCTTGCCTCGCGACCGAGCGGCCGGGCGTCGCAGATCGTGAGGTGCCACAGCCAGTTCACGCCCGGTTGGAACAAGGTCGTTTACCTGCTCCGCGACCCCCGCGACGTGATGGTTTCGTACTGGCATTTCGAACGGCTGATCGGGGGGGAATCGGACCTGCCGCTGGCGGAGTTTCTGCGAAGCGATAATCACTGGCCGTGCCAATGGGACCAACACGTGACCGGTTGGACCCGTCCGGGCCGGCAGTCGAATCTGGTGATCGTACGCTACGAAGACCTGCACACCGACCCGGTGGCGGCGTTGCAGCGGGTGCAGAAGCTGGCGGGCATGAAATGGTCCCCGACGCAGATCGAGGCTGCGATCGAAGCGTCTCGGTTCGAACAGATGCGGGCGGCCGAGGAGCGCACGGCGCGGACGCCGGGCGACGGCCGGTCATTCGAACACTTCGTTCGTCGCGGCCGCGTCGGCAGCTGGCAGGAAGAAATGGGCTATACCGAATTGCGGATCGTCGAAGAGAAATTCGGTAAGGTGATGAGGCAGTTCGCGTACGAACCGCTTAGCTGAAAACGGTCACGCGTTGGCAACCGTTGTCACAGTTGATTAAGATCGAAGCATGGCACGTGAATCCACGCTCAATGTTTCGTTGACGGATGCCCTAAAGCGGTACGTCAATTCGAAAATCGCGACTGGAAATTATGAGTCCGCCAGCGAGGTTGTGCGGGAGAGCCTGCGGCTCTCGCAATCTCTGGAACAGCGAGAGAGCCTGTATTGGACTGCCGTGCGCGAAAAGGTTAGCGTCGCGCGCCGTCAGGTGAAGACTGGCCAAGTCGTAGACGGTGAGGTCGCAATGAAGACCCTCATCTCCGAACTAGGCAGGGTGCGACCGACTAAGAAACGAAAAAAGCGGATCGCGTGAACTACAGCTTAAGCAAGGCAGCTGTCAAGGATATTCGCGGCATCGTCCTACACATTCTGACCGTTCAACAAAGTCCGCAAAACGCGGCGTTAGTCGCCGTTCGACTTCGAAATCATTTCCGTCGTCTAGTTGCGATGCCCTATCTCGGTTATCCGCGGGCCCAACTACAGGATGCGGACGCTCGTGTATCTGAAATAACAGGGCTGGTCGTTATCTACGATGCGACGAGCAGGCCGCTGGTGATTTTACGTGTCGTACACGCGGCACGCGACCTAAGCAGAATCCGTCCGCGGTAATTACGCGGTGACATCTGGTCGCCACTTGACGCCTTAACTTTTACTCGGCTTTTCACCCGAATCGGGCGTGCCGCCCTTGCCGCCGGTGCGGGGGTGGCGGCGTTCGCGGTCGGGTGCGCTGCCGGTGGGGGCTTGATCCCAGCCCATTGGTTCTTCGTCCAGCATCGAATGATCCGGCTGCTGCGGCGCTTCCCCGACGGGGGCCTGATGCTGTTCGTGGGCGTTGATTTGCTTCGAGCCGTCCTGGGCGTTGCCGACCGACGCGGCCATATGGTCGGGCTCGGGCGTGGGGGTCGCTTTGGTGTTGTTGTCCAAACGACCGGCGCCGGCTTCATTTTCGGGGTGCGACCTTTCGTAGTTATTCGACGGGTCGGGGGCCAATTCCTTGGAAGCGGGACGCATTTGCTCTGCCATGGCGATCCTTTCGGCTAAGGCATGATCATAGCCCGCGACACGGCTCGCGAAGAATGGCAAAAATGTCAGCAGGTTTGAAATAACTCGAAGAAAATCAGCGGGTTACCAGATCGTGACCCAGCCAGAAAATGAACAAAGAGCAGATCAAAATGCCGAGCAACGTGCAACCCCACTGCAGCGTGGTGACCGGCCGGCGCACGACAATGACGTACGGTCCGATTAACACGCCGGCCAAGGACGGCAACATGGCAATGAAGTCAAAGAATTGATTCCGGGCACGCTCCTGCGCGGGCGGCATGTGTGCGGTGGGCTGATCACCCACGACAAACAGCAGCAGGGCGAACATCAGCACGAACCAGACGATTTGCACACCTCCGGCGATCAACGGGGAATACGGCCAGAAGTTAAATCGGCGGGGAAGCGGTGGCGGCATTGCGGCAGTCCCTTTTGCCCGTCACGGGACGACCGGCGTGACTTACCGCATAGTGGAACGAAAATGGAGCGGACCGGGATCGAACCGGCTACCTTCTGGTTGCAAACCAGACGCTCTCCCAGATGAGCTACCGCCCCGCACTGTTTATATCGTATCGACCGAATCATTGATGAACAAGAGCACACCGTCGCGGCGTTTTGAGGAACACGTTGATTGCCTCAGCGATGCCCGCCGCCGTTGCCAGTGAAACCGGAATGTCCGCCGTGGTGGAAGTATCCACCGGCACCGAAACCCGACCCACCGTAGAAGGAATTAAACCCGACCAGCGGGGTGCCGACGTTGTAAAGCAGACTGAATCCGTAACCGCCGAGGTAGTTGCCGTAGAAATTGCTATACCCCGCGTACGTGTTGCGGTAGCGGGTGTCCTGCAGTTGTTGATTAAAATCGGTCGACGGCGTTCGGTTGTTTTCGACGTAAGTTTGCAGCGTAGACCCTTCGTAACTGGACGCTGCCCCGACGGCCGGGGGTTGAACGATCTGCACAATAATCGCCGGTTGAAGGCCTGGCGGAACTACCCCGGCGGGTTTCGTAGCACGCTCGTCAGCTAGCTTAACCCCTGATAACTGATTGAGCTGTTTGATTGCCTGCCCCGAGAGCGCATCTTCCATCGAGAACAGGTCGCGGTCGGCGCCGGTCGCACTCAGCCCGCCGATCACGGTTCCGGATGCGACTTCGATAATCTGCCCTGTAAAGCGGAGCATGTCGTCGGCGCTTTGGTACGTCCCGGTGATCAGGTATCGAGCACCAGCGTCTTTCGCGGCCGACCGTGCGTCGGCAACCGACCCCGTCGCCGCGACGGGCCGAAGATGTCCGCGAGCCAGATCAGTGACAAGGTTCTGCTGAACGCCTGTGCCGGCCCATTCTAATCGGGAGCTATCACCGACTGCCAGGAAAGCGGTGACGTAAACGTCGCCTGCGGCCGTCACAGCAACTGGCTGTGTGGCGGGCGGAGCCGCCTGCTGAATCGTTAACGGTTCGGCAATCGCTATCGCCGTCGCGGACAAAACCGATCCCAGACTTAAAATTATCTTGGTTGATCGCATGCGTTACACCCTTCGCGGCGACTGAGCCGTCAGCATTATAGACTATTTTTCAGTGCCGGGGTTTGTCGTGAGTCGGAAGATCGATGAATTCGAGAGCAATTCAGCTGTTCATTCGGCGGTGCCACTTTATATTCTCACCCGCCGCCGAGCGCGTTTGCGATCGACGCAGGCGGCCGCCGCGACAAGAAATGGACCGATCAGGCACCATGAGCATTTACGACTCGATCGTCATCACTGGTGGTAATGGCATGCTGGCGCACGCGTTAACCGACGCACTGCACGCCCGCGGGTTGAAACCGGTCGTCCTGACACGCGCCCAATGTGACTTGGCAAACGAGGCCGACGTCCGGCGGATCTTCGACCACAAGCCGACGCTGGTGCTGAACTGCGCCGCTCACACCAAGGTTGATTTGTGCGAGCAGGAGCCCGACTTGGCCGACCGGGTCAACGGGTATGCGGTGGGGCAACTGGCCGGGTTATGCCGGGAGCACGGCACCGCGCTGGTGCACGTCAGCACCGACTTTGTATTCAACGGAAAAGGCACGCGTCCTTACACGGTCGACGAACCGGTCGCGCCGCTTTCGGCTTACGGCCGGTCGAAGCTGCTCGGGGAAACCGAGCTTCAGAAAAATGCCCCCGCAAAATGGTTGATCGTCCGCACGGCCTGGGTATACGGCCGACACGGCGCGAATTTCCCCCGCACAATGGTGACGGTCGCCAGGGCGGGCAAGCCATTAAATGTGGTCTGCGACCAAGTCGGGTCCCCGACTTACACGGTCGACCTTGCGGCCGGAATCCTGGCGCTGCTCGACCACGATGCGACCGGAATTTTTCATATCTCGAACACGGGCGAAACCAACTGGCGCGAGTTCGCCCGGGCGGCACTTGCCGAGTTCGGGGTGGACCACCCGGTGGGCGCGATCACGTCGGCCGACTGGGTCGTCCAAAAACCAAACGCAGCAGCTCGACCGAGCTACAGCGTTTTGGATCTGTCCAAATTCGAGCGAGCGTCGCGGACAAAAACCCGGCCATGGCGTGACGCGTTGAAGGCGTTCAAGGCCGAAGTCGATGCCGCTGAAAGTTTCTAGTCATTTACTTCGTCGACGCCGATCGTTCGAACGTGCCGACGAGTTCACCGTCGGCCAGCACGTGGCCGGTCATCGCTTCCTTCAGATCGCTCAGCGTGGCGTTCGCGTCGAGATCGAGACGAATGTCGAGCGCGAACACTTGGAAGTGATAATGATGCACGCCGTGCCCCATCGGCGGTTTGGGGCCGAACCAGCCACGGGTCTTGTTGTCGTTTTGGCCTTGCACGGCGTCGTCGAAATCGGATAGTTCCGCCTCGTTCGGCAACGCGGCCGGCAATGATCGCACGTCGGGACTGAGCCCGTGCAATATCCAGTGGACGAACGGGTTCGGAAACGGCGCGTCCGGGTCTTCCACGATCAGCACGATTTCCCGCGCTTCGGCAGGCACGCCTGCGAAGAACAATGCCGGTGACGTGTTTTGCCCCTGTGGTGTGTAACGCTCGGGAATCGGTTGCCCGTCGGCGAACGCGTCAGTTTTCACTTGAAGTTTGCCGGGGGCCGACACCGGCGTTTTTTTGCTCGTCAGCTTTTCGTCCCCGGCATGAATGCCGGACAGCGCCGACCCGATGGTCTGTCGAACTATTTTCCCCGCGTTCGAAATCGACTCAGTAAATGTTGCCATGAAACACCTGCATCTGGTTAATAAAACTTCGGCAGGGCTGACCGCCGGTACGGAAGCCCGTGATCTCAGATGCAATGTTCAAAGCAAATATCGCGCCCGGCTGACCGCCCATTGACCGAATCGATCGAACAAAGGCCGGTGTTTCCACACGTCCGGGTCGATCCGTTTAGCGTACTCGACGTCGTGATCGAAGAGGGTTTCGATCTGCCGGCCGAAATCGGCGCTGCGGATAATGCCCGACAGTTCGCAGTTATACTCGATGCTGCGGTAGTCCAGATTGGTCGACCCGATGATGCTGATGCACTGGTCGACGACAATTGTCTTGGCGTGCAGGATGACGTTTTGTCGTTCGTAGATTTCGATGCCGCAGGACATCAGCCGTTCGTAAAAACTTCGCGCGGCGATCACCAGCAGCTTTACGTCGCCCCGGCCCGGCAACATCAGGCGGACCTTCACACCGCGGCCGGCAGCATTGCAGAGCTCGTCGATTAAATTATCACCGGGCGCAAAATAGGCCATCGTCAGCGAGATCGACCGCTTCGCGTTCTGAAGCAATTCGCAGAGCATTTCCTGCAGCGGGCTGTTCATGGTCGGCACGCTCGCCAGGAGTCCAAAACTGCCGTGGTCCAGGTCATGAATCAGCTCGGCCCGGCGGATGCGGCCGCCCTTGTTCGCGTAATGCCAGGTTCTCGTAAACGATCGGAGCAGATGCGCGACCGCCGGGCCCCGCATGCCAATGGCATTGTCGCGCCACAGTTCGCTTGCGGCCAGATTAGTGCCGGTTAGCTTCGATTTGACGATCCACGACCCGGCGTATTCCTGACCCAAATTCATCCCGCCCAGCCCGCCGGTGTCGTCATCGATCACCAGCAGCTTTCGGTGGTCCCGATTCAGTGGCCGCCAGCTGAACCGGCACTCCCACGGCCGCATCGGGCTGAACTGCAGCACCGCGACGCCGGCCCGGCGAAGCTTTTCGAACATCCCGCGGTTTGTGTAGAACGACCCGAAAGAGTCGTAAAGAACAAAAACCCGCACGCCTTGCCGGGCCTTCTCGCAAAGCAGGTCGGCGACGGCGGTGCCGGTCTCGTCGCTGGCGAAAATATACAGTTCGAGGCAGATCCGGAAGCGGGCGTTTTTCATCGCCTCGAAAGCCGCGCTCCAGGCTTCGCCGTCTTTGTAAAGTTGGACGACGGTGCCGTCGTCTAGCTCGACCGGCGGGGGGATCACCCAGCCGTCGTCGTCACTGCCCGCCCCGACGTTGATCCCGCTCGCCGTGCCCGCATCCGCGCGAGCCGGCATCGGCACCTTGTTCAGGCCGTGCGTGCGATCGGTCACCGGGGCGGTCGTGGGCATGCTGTTGTTGTAACGTCGTAGTCGAAAGCTTGACTCTTTTAAACCGGGACGTGTTGAAGATCGAGGGAGTGATTTGAGTACCCGTTTAGCGGCTGCCCCGCAGGGGCGCGGGCGATGTTAGTTAGACCAAGAGCGCCCCCGCGGGGCAGCCGCTAAACGGGTTGATCTCGGCGGTCGCGTCGCTTTCAAATTACACCCTCGGCACCAACTTGTGCCCGCGCATGTTTTTAATCCCCAGGCATCGTAGGTAACGGGACCGCAGCACGTCGCGCAGTTTCGCGATTTCTTTCGGGGTGCCGGTCGTCAGGGGGATATACCCGCCGGCCTTGAGCCGGTGCCCGCCGCCTTCACCGATGCCGCGGGTCAGTTTTCGGATCACGTCGACGGCCGACATTGTCTTGCTGCTGGTGCGCAGGCTCATGATCAATTTACTCTCGTGCACTGCGGTGATCAGCGACCACTGCACGGCGTCGAATCGCAGCAGGAAGTCGGCCATCACGGCCGGCTTTTCCAGCGAATCGATCGTGTCGATGTGTGACACGATCACGTTGTCGAAATACATCGCGTTGTTCAAAGCGGCCGCGTACGACGTGTAATAGCTCTGCGGCAGATCCACGTACCGCATTTGATACAACCGGCGGGTGTCGGCGATCAGCGTCAGGCTCGAGAGCGCGATGTTGTCCAGATCACCCGGCGTCCCGGCCGCGCCGGCAAGATCGGATTCGATCGCGTAAAGCAGGCTCGCGCCCAGCGTCGGCGAGATCGACTCTTCCAGCTCCATGAAGTAGCTGAAGATGATCGAGCTGGTCGCGCCGACGTCGACACGGATGTCGCAGAAGGGGCACTTGGGTTTGCGGTGCCGGCCCCGGTGGTGGTCGATCACGGCGGTTGGTTCGATGCTCCGCGGCAAAGGCGAATACGCGCTCACCGGCTGCGTGTCGAGCAGAATAAACGCGTCGTAATCTTTCAGCTTTTCATCGTCCCAGGGGACCAGATCCAGATTGCTGAGCCTTGCGAAGCTGCAGTTCATCCCGCCGCCGACCCGGCCCTTGATCGACATGCTGACCGAAGCATTCGGCAAACGCTTTCGCAGCAGGTGCAAGAGCCCCAGGCTGCTCGCCAGCGCGTCGGGGTCGGGGTGCAGGTGCGTGGTGATGAGGATGTTTTTTTTGTGCTCGAGCGTCTTGAGCAACCGCCGGGCACGCGGCCGGCCGCGGGATTTGAGCTCGGCTGCGACTGCGGAGCCGGCGACGGTTTCGAGACAGCTTTCCACGAACGCGGTGGACGCATTCTCGTGGCGGTGCTGCGGGATTTCATCGTCGGTGTCGCGCATCTGTTTGATCGCCCGTCCCCGGATCGAGCGTGGTATCGCTCCACGACCAGAGGTGTCGATCGCTTTTGTCTCATCGACCGGAATCGTTACGCGCATAACCTTACGGGCCTTAAACGCGATCCTGCGCTGAATTTGGGATGCGATACGATCTAAAACGGCTTCACGGCGAACGAGCATGCTGGTAAACAGGCAAACTGTGCGCCCTATAAAACGTATCTCTGAGGGCTAGAATCTTCTCTGCGGCACCGGGAAGGGCTTGCCGATACTGCATGAGGCCGATTTTCAACCCGCGTGCGGGCTTCCCCCGACCGGCGGTCATCGATGCCGGCCGGCTGACTTTCCGCCTCACGGGTCGTGTTCGAATTCGGAACACAATGGGCAGCGACTGCACGGCGGCGCGCTCGACTTCAACTGCGACGACAATTATGCAACAACATTGCATGCGTAAAACAATCTGGACGACGGTCGCCTGGGTCTCGGCATCCTGCCTAACCGTTTCGCTTTACGCGGCCGCGATCACGTTCGCGCGGTGGGAGAAGGAACACGCACCGGGCCCGCCGGAACCGATCGTCTGCCTGAGCAGGCCGGCCAATGGTGAAACGGGCGTGCTGCCCAACACGGGCATCGCGCTCGACGTCTATCTGCCGCACATGGGGTCCGGTGTGTCGTCGGCGACGATGAACACGAAGAACGTCCGGCTGCTGAAGATATCACCGGGACCGGAAGTCGAAATCGACGGGCACGTGAACACCTCAGGCGGCGGTGATTCGATCGTCTTCCAGCCCACCGACATGCTCGAGCCCGAGACGAAATACAAATTCATCGTCAACGGTGTCCGCGACACGACCGGGGCACTATTTCGGCCGTACGAAATGACCTTCACGACGGCGACCAATGCGGCTTTGAAGCCGTACCCGGTCGCCTTCACGCACGTGGCGCTGCCGGATACCTGGGGCACAATCTTCACCGGGCTAACGGTCGGCCCCGATCACAGAATGTACGCCGGGACGTTCGACGGGCGAATCCTGGTTTACGATTTCCTGCCCGACGGGATGCTGTCCAAACCGGTCGTGATCAACACGGTCTTGAATGGAAATCGGTCGGCCCAGAACATGGTCGGGAACCGGTTGATCATCGGGATCTGCTTCGACCCCAGGAGTACGCCGGACAACCCGATTCTCTGGATCACGCACGGCGAGTGCGGGGTCGAGCATTGCCCCGACTGGACCTGCAAACTGACCCGGTTGAGCGGCCCGGGGTTGAGTCATTACGAAGACTACGTGGTCAATCTGCCCCGCGCGTGGCGTGACCACCTTTCGTTCAAGCTGGCGTTCGGACCCGACGGCGGGCTCTATTTCAACCAGGGGTCGAGCAGCAGCACCGGCGCGCCCGACAACAAGTGGGGCCTTCGCAACGAACACTTGTTGACCGCGGCGTGCCTCCGCTTGGACACGCAGGCGGTTGCGAAGCGACTCGCGCGTGGCCAAGGTCCGATCAACGCCAAGACCGAAGACGACGGGCACTACGACCCGTTCGCCGCGGACGCGCCGCTGACCTTGTACGCGACGGGTATCCGGTCGGGTTTCGGCCTGCTTTGGCACACCAACGGGCATTTGTATAGCTGCCTGAACGGCGGGGCCGCGGGCGGGGCCGCGCCGGCAACGCCGGACGATCTGGCGGACGTCCCACACCGCAACGACGAGGCGCGGTTCGGTTCGTATAACGGCGGGGCGGTCCCCGCCATCACGTACCTGAAAGAAACGCAGCCGGATCTAGTCATCGACATCGTCAAAGGCGCTTACTACGGGCATCCGAACATCACCCGCGGGGAATACGTCTTATTCGGTGGGAACCCCGACGGCGGCAGCGACAAGTATCAGGTGCACAGTTACCCGCTCGGCACGAAGCCCGACCGCAACTACCGACCGGCGTTGTGGAACAACGGCGAGAGCCCTTCGGCCAACGGCTTAATTGAGTACCGCAGCAACGCGTTTAACGGAGCGCTCAAGGGCAAGATCCTGACCGCGAGATACAGCATCGGAAAAGACATCGAAGTGCTGGACGTCGCGTCGGACGGAAAAATCGTCGAAGCTGTTTCCGGCATCGACGGGTTCACGGGATTCATCGACCCACTGGATCTGGTGGAAAATGAGGCGACCGGCAATGTGTACGTTTCCGAATACGGCGGGCGAAAGTTGACGCTGTTAAAACCGAACGAAGGGGCGGGCGGCAGTCGAAGGACGATCCGTCAGACCACAAACAAATGCGCCGCTGCGGTGCAGTAGGGATATGCGGGCTGCGAAATAGGTCGGGCACCGATCGGTGGGTGTTTTTTGTCCGGCACCGGCACGGATTGTGCACAGCAATGAGTGGTTTTGCCGATTGTGGTGAAAACCGCCTCGGAGGTGCTTGTATGACCAACGTACCGCTTTGCTGCTCGCCTGCCGCATTCAAGCTGATGTCCAAGCAGCTTTCGAAGCTGGATTCTTCCGAAGCGTTGCTGCACGGTGCGATCGCGGTGTCGATGCATCAGTTGGAAGACGTCGAGATCAAGTCGGTCGATCGTCAGATCAAGACGTATGCAGACCGCGTCCGATCCCGCGTCCACGGCAGCCAACCGCAGGCACTGCTGGCGCATCTGCACGATGTCCTGTTCGACGAAGAAGGCTTCACCGGTAGCCGTGACGATTATTACAATCCGCTGAACAGTTATCTGCCGGCGGTGCTCGAAAACAAGCGTGGCCTGCCGATCACGCTCTGCCTTGTTTATAAGCTGATCGCCGAGCGTCTGGGGCTGAGGGCGTGGGGCATCGGCCTGCCGGGGCATTTCCTGGCCGGTGTTGAATGCGGGCCCGATTCACTGCTGGTCGACTGCTTCGACCACGGGCGAATCCTCACCGTCGATGAAGCCCGCGAACAGATGATGCTCCATCTCGGGCCAGAGGCCGAGTGGTCGGCAAGCCTTTTGGAGCCGGTCAGCAATCGACGGTTTCTGACCCGTATTTTGCAAAACCTGCTGAACCTTTTCAGTGCCGAAGACCATTACCCTGACGTGGCTGCGATGCTCGAGCTCGAAATGCTCCTGTGGCCGGAGCAGCAGCATTTACAACGTGATCTGGCATTAGTATTGGCTAGATGCGGACTGTCGAAGCCCGCGTGCGTCTGGCTCGATCGGTACTTCAAATCGAACCCCGACGACCCGCAGATGTCCGAACTCCGGCAATTGCGTCAAGTTTTGAATTAATCGACGTCGGCCCCGGCCGGTGGTAAGCAGTGCCGATGGAACCGATTCTCTGTCTGGTGCGCGACCTGCTGTTTCAAAGCAAAATCACCGCGACCGCCAAGCACCTGAACATCGAAATCAAAACCCTTCGCGACCCTGCTAAACTGCAAATAGAATCAGGTGCGTGGCTCATTGTCGATTTGAATCAGGAGTCAGCTCTGGACGCGGCCGCGGAATGGCGGCTTCGCACCGGACGGCCTGTGGTAGGGTTCGTCTCGCATGTCGACACCGAAATGATCGCAACCGCCAACGCCGGGGAAATTGATCTGGTGTTACCGAGGAGCGCCTTCGTCGTCCGATTGCCGCGGCTTCTGGTCGACGGACCTCTCGAGCCAATCTGACCAATCCTGCACGACTACGACGATCTGTCGTCGCGACTAGCGTGCACGTCTCTCCGTCGGCAATAAAGTGATATTCTATGTTGATTAGTGTCGGGTTATGTTAGATTATGTCAGGTTTGTGTGCCGCTCTCGCATTCTTTAGGCAGACAATTCGACGCATCAGACATCTCGACCTACGGGACAATCAGCGCGTCGGGAAACGCAGGCCCGAGCTGTTCTTTAGCTCGCTTGGCATCCTTGTAAGTGGCGAACGGCCCGGTGTCGGCAACGGTCCGGCCCTGGGCGTTTGACCGCCGGGTGACGATCGTCCCCGTGCCGGTCAGTTGCAGCAGCGCCTTATCGGCGGCGTCCGGCGAGTTGTACGTCGCGATCTGGACATAAAACTGACGTTCTCCGGTGTGCTCGCGGGCGGCCTCCGCGGCGGTCAGCCGGGAGTATTTCTGTACCACCGTGTTGAAGGTCTGGTCGGCAGTCGTCCATTCACCGAGCCGTTGCTGACTGACACCGATTCGGAACAACAGCAGGCTTTTGACCTCGTTCGAATCGATCATCTTCATCGCCTGCGAGGCCTGGTCGATCGCCGAGGCGAAGTCGTCCTGAAAAAACGCGACGTTGGACAGACTCGCCCGGATGTTCCCCTCTAGCTGGCTCGACGGACTTCGGCCCAGCGCCAGCTGATACGCCGACCGCGCCTGCGACAGGTTCCCGCTGGCTTCGGTCGGACCCGCGGCGACTTTCAGTTCGTAACCACGACCCTGCAGGTAAAAAGCGTTGGCCGCATCGGTTCCGTAAGGATCGCCCCGCAGGTAGCTGCCGGCGTCGGCGATCGCCTCGTCGGCGTACCGGTCGGCGGTGGCCATGTCCCCGGTCTTGGACGCCGCGCGTCCCGACTCGACCGCCCGGTTCGCGGCCTGTAATGCCGGTGACGGACCGGTCGGCTTGACCGGCGTAGACGACGAACTATTGCACGACACCGCCGCGGCGAGCGCGATCGCGACCCATCCCGAATGCGCCCAGCGGACGCCCGCGGCAGAGCGGGTAATTCTAACGTCGGGGCCGCAGATCATCGATTTACCGGACATGTTTCGCATCCTTGCATCCTCGTGTATCGTTCCTGACGAACTGATTTCTTTCGGAAACCACCCGACATGCTATTCGAACCGCTCTTTGAACACGCAGCCCGAACACCGACCGACATCGCCGTCATCGACGACACCGGTCGGTACACGCACCAGCAACTGGCAGGCATGTCCGCCGGACTGGGCGCGTTCCTTGCATCCCAGACCAAAAACGACAAGGTCGGCCTTCTGCTGCCCGCGGGGGTTGGCTTCGCGGTCAGTTTCTACGGAACGCTGCTGGCTGGCAAGTCCGTCGTGCCGATCAACTTTCTGCTCGGCGACCGGGAGATCGCGCACGTGATCGACGACAGCGGGATCGACACCATCGTCACGATCCCGCAGCTGGCCGGGAAGCTGAAAGACTCACCGCTAAAGGTGATCGACCTGCCTGGCGTGCTGAAATCCGCCGCCGAACAGGCGGGCGCCGCTGCCGCCGGCATCACGCCGAAACTCCCCCAGCCCAGGCCCGACGACCTCGCCGTGCTGATGTACACCAGCGGGACCAGCTCATTGCCCAAGGGCGTGATGCTCACGTACGGCAACCTGCAGTCGGACGTCGAATCGGCCATCCAATACGCCAACCTGCAGGACCAGCAGCGTTTCCTCGGCGTGCTGCCGTTGTTCCACTCGACCGGGTTGCTGGCGACGCTGCTCGCACCGGTGATGCTGGGCGCGCAGACGGTTTACATCGGCCGGTTCAGCCCCGTCGCGACGCTGAACGCCATTCGAGAACACAAAATTTCGATCATGGCCGCCGTCCCCAGCATGTACGCCGCCATCGTCCGTCTGAAAGACGCCAAGCCCGAGGATTTCAAGAGCATGTATGCCGCCCTCAGCGGGGGTGAGCCCCTGCCCCGCGCGGTGCAGGACGCCTTCCATGCCAAGTTCAACATCCCTCTGTACGAAGGATATGGCCTGACCGAAACGATCGGACCGATCGCCGTGAACGTCCCCGGCGCGATCAAGCTCGGGTCGGTCGGTCGGATGATCCCCGGCGCAGAAGCCCAGATCACCGACGACGACGGCAAGCCCGTTGCCCCGGGCCAGACCGGCGAGATCTGGCTCCGCGGGCCCATGGTTATGAAGGGGTATTATAACCTGCCGAAAGAGACCGCCGACGCGATCACGCCCGACCGATTCTTCAAGTCCGGCGACATCGGTCATCTGGACGCCGAGGGATACCTACACGTTACGGGCCGGAAGAAAGAGCTGATCATCGTCGCCGGCGAGAAGGCCGTCCCGCGCGAGATAGAAGACGTGCTTTTAAAGCACCCCGCGATCGCCGACGCCGCCGTGGTGGGGAAAAAGGACCCGATGCGCGGCGAAGTCGTCGTCGCGTTCGTGATCCTGAAAGAGGGACAAACCGCCACGCCAGAAGAGATCCGCGACTTCGTCCGCAATCAGAACCTGGTGCAGTGGAAGTGCCCCCGCGAGGTCACGATCGTGACGGAACTGCCGCGATCTCCGACGGGCAAAGTGCTGAAGCGGGTGTTGGCCGAGCAGGTGAATGGGAAGTCGTGAGCATTAGGAGACGCCGGTTCTGAGGTACGCCGAAGAGCCGGGCAAGCAGACGTGGAAACCCGGCTCTTCGGCGTACCTCAGAACCGGCGTCTTTATCTGAAGTTATCGCGGCTGAGGTGATGACCGAACAGCCATTTGTTTGAATCCGACGCCAAAGACCCGTACAATCTCCTAACTTGCTTTTTGCTCGGGTTGCAGTAATAACCCCGCGTCGTCCGATAACAAGCATTGACCCGCCGCCGCGGCGGAGATTTCGTCTAATGAAAGGTGCCACGGATGGCGGAGAAGACGCCCGACAATGAAGACGCGATGACGATCGCTTTGGCGCAGAGCGCCGGCGACAACGGCTCGGGCATCATCGCGCCGCTGCCCAAACTCGGGCAAGGCGAAGACAGCGCGAACCTGCACGACATCGCCCAGGTTCGGTACCTGAATTACGCGTTGTCCGTAATCACCAGCCGGGCCTTGCCGGACGTCCGCGACGGGATGAAGCCGGTGCACCGTCGGATCATTTATACGATGTGGCAGAACGGGCTGCGGGCGACCGAAAAGCACCGCAAGTGCGCGACCGTGGTCGGCGACGTCATGGGCCGGTACCACCCGCACGGGGACGGATCGATTTACGAGGCGCTGGTCCGCATGGCCCAGCCGTTCATGATGCGGGCGACGCTGGTCGACGGCAGCGGGAACTTCGGTTCGATGGACGGCGACCCCGCCGCCGCGATGCGATATACGGAATGTCGCCTGACCCCGATCGCCGCCGAGACCATCAGCGAAATCGGGCAGGGGACCGTTCACTTTCGACCGAATTACGACGGCCAACGCGAAGAGCCGGTCGTCCTGCCGAGCAAGTTGCCCAATCTGTTGCTAAACGGTTCGACCGGCATCGCGGTCGGCATGGCGACCAATATCCCGCCGCACAATCTGGGTGAAATCTGCTCGGCCTTATTGAAGCTGATCGAAGACCCGGAGATCAAGGAATATCAGCTCGTCGCCAACGACGCCGTGCGCGGTCCCGATTTTCCGACCGGCGCGCAGGTGCTCAACACCCGCGACGAGCTCCGCGAGATTTACAAGACCGGGCAGGGCGCGATCAAGATGCGCTCGACTTGGGAAAAAGGCCCGGCGACGCGGTCGGTGCAGGTGATCCACGTCACCAGCGTGCCGTACGGCGTGAACAAGGCCGAGCTGGTCATCGCGATCGCCGACATCGTCTTGAGCCGAAAGATGCCGCTGCTGCTGGACGTGAAAGACATCAGCACCGACGACGTGCGGATTGAACTGCAAGTGAAAAAGGACGCCGAGACCGACAAGGTCATGGCATTCCTGTTCAAGCACACGCTGCTGCAGACGAATTTTAACGTCAACCTGACGTGCCTGGTCCCGACAGAGAATCCGGAGGTCGGGAAGCCCGAACGACTGGGACTCAAGCAGATTCTCTGGCACTTTCTGCACTTTCGGTTGGAAGTCGTCACCAAGCGGCTCACGCATGAACTGGAGCAGCTCCGCAAGCGGATTCACACCCTGGAAGGGTTCGCGTTCGCCTTCGACATCTTAGATGATCTGATCAAGATCATCCGCGGCAGCGAAGGGAAAGCCGACGCCGCCGCCCGCATCCTGAAAAAATACGGCATCGACCCGCACGGCCCACGGAGGCCCAAAGACGACGGCCTCGACCCGCAGCAGGTCGACGACATCCTCGAACTGAAGCTGTACCGGCTCGCCCGTCTCGAGATCAATCTGATCCGCGACGAGCTTGCCGAACGCAACAAACGGGTCAAAGAAATCCAGCGGTTGCTGAACGAAGAATCGGCCGCCGGGCGGTGGGGCATCGTTAAGTCCGAGATCGAAGAACTGGCCAAAACCTACGGTAAAGAGCCGAAAAACAAGCGACGGACGCTGATCGAAGCGGCCGAGAACGAGGTCGAATATTCGGCCGAGGATTTCATCGTCGCCGAGGACAACCACGTGCTGGTAACCGCCGACGGATGGGTCAAGCGGCAGAAGGAAATCAACCCCGAGACGACGCGGCTGCGCGAAGGCGACCGCATTCTCGCGTTGGTTGCCGGCAGCACCCGCGCGGCCGTGGTGTTCTTCAGCAACTTCGGGACGGCGTATTCCGCCCGGATCATCGACATTCCCGCGACCACGGGTTACGGCGAGCCGATTCAGAAACTGTTCAAACTCAAGGACGGCGAAAAAATCATCGCCGCCCAGTCGATGGACGACCGGGTGCTCCCGCCGAAGTCGACCGCAGTCGACGAAAAGAAACCCGACACCGCGCCGAAGCTGCAGGGGCTTGCGATCACAAGCGACGGGTATTCGCTGCGGTTCGGGCTCGATGCCCTACGTGAGGTGTCGACCCGGTCGGGCCGACGATACGCCCGCGTGAGCGAGGGCGCCGAAGTCGTGTTCGCCGCCGTTGTCACCGGCGACGAAACGATCATCGCCGCCAGCCAGCAGCGACGCGTGCTGCTGTGTAAGGCCGACGAAATCAATTTTCTGTCCGGACCGGGCAAAGGCGTGTTGCTGATCAAGCTTGAGAAATCAGACCGCCTGATGTCGGCGATTCTGTCCGCCGGTGAGCGCGACACGCTCACGGTCAAGATGAGCACCGGCGGTGAGCAACGGCTCAACACCGGCAGGTACAAAGTGACAGGCCGCGGCGGCCGCGGTCACGAGTTCGTCAGCCGCGGGCAGGTCGTGGAAGTCATCCTGGAACCGGTGGCAGCGCCGGCCCCTTTGTAGAACGACCCTTTTAGCCCGGCGTGAGCGCACGCCGGGTATGCGCGGATGTCAAAACCGATGCCGATCTCTCGATCCCACATATACCCGGCGTGCATTCACGCCGGGCTAAATGGGTTTCCCTCCCCGGTGAGGCCGACGAATTGTTGCACTCGCCAGTCACGGCACCGTCCACTTTGTGATCCGGTGGAGAACCCTTCATGAGCCGTCACCCCGCGCGTCACAAACTGATTCGGACATTCGGGTTCGTTGCGTTGTCGGTCCTGATGACGGGAGCTTATACGCCGCCCGCGCGGGCGGAGAATATCGTGTTCCCGCCGGGCAATCTCGTCGTCAACGTGCGGGAGCAGTACGGCGCTAAAGGTGACGGCGTCACCGACGATACCGACGCGCTGCAGCGTGCAATTTTCGAAAACAAAGGCAAACTCAAAACGTTGTATTTCCCCAAGGGCACTTATCTCGTCAGCCGGACTTTGTTCGTCGGCGGGACCCGGTACAGCACCGAACCGGTCCGGAGCAAGGCCCACAGCAGCGACCGGTTCCTCAGCTTTCAGGGGCAAAGCGAACAAGGTACGACGATCAGACTGCGGGACCGGTGCACCGGGTTCGACGACCCCGCCACGCCCCGGGACGTGCTGTCGATGTACGACGGCGAAGGCACCGGCGACGCGATGCACAGCTACGTCCGCAACTTGTCGGTCGACGTCGGTGCCGGCAACCCCGGGGCGGCGGGGCTCCGGTTCCTGTCCAACAACACCGGCGCGATGTACCACGTCACGATCAAAAGCAGCGACCCGGCCGGGGCCGGTTCGATCGGCTTGGACCTCCGGCAAGGGCAGCAAGGCCCGGAACTAATCCGCGACGTGACCATCGACGGGTTCGACATCGGCGTCCAAACCGACGACACGTTCGCGATCGTTTTCGAACGGCTCACCCTGAACCACCAGAACAAGTGCGGCTTCGTCAACCCCAGCGGGTCGGTCACGATCCGCGGCCTTAAAAGCGACAACCGGGTCAACGTGATCAAGAGCGGCGGCAACCCGCTCACGATCGTCGAAGCCGATCTGCGGGGTGGTGTCGAAACCGAAACCGCCGTCGTCACCACCGGCCGAAAAAACTACATCCGGGATGCCACTCAAGCCGGTTACGGCGCGATCGTCGACGACGGTCAAACCAAAGTGACCGGCGTCGCTTTGGAAGAATGGGTCGACGGCGCCCCCAAAGCGTTGTTCCCGGCCGACGGTAAATCACTCCGGCTGCCGATCAAAGAAACACCCGAGGTGCCTTGGGAGCAGGACTTTTCCAAGTGGTTGGTCCTGGACGATTCGCAACCAGACGACACGGCCTTGATCCAAAAACAGATCGACGACGCCGCCAAGACCGGCGTCACCACACTCGTGTTCAAGCCCGGGGAACACAAATACAAACTCAGCGCCCCGGTCCGCGTCCATGGAAGCGTCACCCGCGTGCTGGGGATGGAGTGTACGATCGACGTGATCGACCCGACCGGTGCATTCAAAAACGGGACGCCGATTTTCACGTTCGAGGACCTGCAAGGCGACGTCGTCGTCGCCGAGCGATTTTTCATCGTCGGTGGGTGGGACGGGCCCCGCACGGTGCCGACGTTCTGCAACAAGAGCGGCAAAACGGTCGTCATCCAGAGCATGGGCCTTTGCGGGTCGGTCAAAGGCGTCGAGCCCGGAGGCGAATGGTTCATCGACGACGTCTCACCCGGCCGAGACGCGACGCTTCGCATCGGCCCCGGCGAAAAGGTGTGGGCCCGGCAGTTAAATCCCGAATCGTATAAAGCCGACATGATTGACGTCGCCGGCGGGCAACTGTGGTTGCTCGGGCTCAAGACCGAAGGCCGCGCCACGCACATCGTCGCCACCGACGGCGCGCGGGTCGAACTGCTCGGCGGGCTCAGTTACCAGTCCTGGGATAAACAGCCAATCGACCCGCCGATGTTCAGGATCGCCGACTCGGACGTGTCGCTCACTTTTGGCGTGTGGAGTTCTCGTTTTCCATTCTCCACGATCGTCGAAGAAATCCGCGGCGGTCGAATTAAAACACTCAAACCGGCCGAGATGAGCAATTGGCATCTGGGCCTGTACCGGTCGACTCATTAGCAAAGAAAAAGGTTTCGTTCTGATGCAGTGGAAATGGATTTTGATCGTCGTACTACGGGCCGCCGGCCGGCGGTATGAAATTGATTGAGCCAGAGCCGAACCCGTTCCGAAGAATTACAGAAACACAACCACCATGAGCAACAGTTACAACGCCAGCAGTATCACAGTCCTGGAAGGTCTGGACCCGGTCCGCAAGCGGCCGGGGATGTACATCGGGGGCACCGGGTCGGCGGGGCTGCACCATCTGGTCTGGGAAATCTTCGACAACTCGGTCGACGAGGCGATGAACGGGCACGCCGACGAGATCGAAGTCACGCTGCACAAAGACGGGAGCACCGTCACGGTCGGTGACAACGGCCGGGGGATTCCGGTCGACAATCATCCGACGCACAAGAAGCCGGCGATCGAGATCATTCTCTGCACGCTGCACGCGGGCGGGAAGTTTGATAACGGGTCGGCCGGGAACTACAAAACCAGTGGCGGGTTGCACGGCGTCGGGGCGTCGGTGGTCAACGCGCTGTCGAAAAAGCTGGTCGCGACGATCCGCCGGGACGGGGCCGAATGGGAGATGGAATTCAAGCAGGGGAAGGCGACCGGCAAGCTGAAAAAGCTAGGCCCCGCGCGGGGGACCGGCACGACCATCCGGTTCGAGCCGGACCCGCAGATTTTCCCCCGCACGGAATTTAATCCGGAAGTGATCCGCGAACGTCTCGAAGTCGCCAGTTATATCCACAAGGGACTCAAGGTCGTCTGGAACGACCAGGTGACCGGGAAAAAGGAAGTCTTTTATCACGAGGAAGGAATCCTCGCGTTCCTGAAAAAGATCTTCGTCGAGAAAGCTGCCAAGCCGATCCACGACCAGCCGTTCGTGCTCGAAAAGCAGAACGGCATTCGCATCGAAACCTGTTTCAGCTGGACCGAAAGCACGGAAGAACTGCTCAAGAGCTACGTCAACGGGATCCCGACGGCCAACGGCGGGACCCATGAAAATGGGCTGCGGGCCGGCGTGCTGAAGGCGATCCGCAATTACATCGAGACGCACAACCTGACGCCCCGCGGCGTCACGCTCGCGGCCGAGGACATCCGTGAAGGCGTCACCGGCGTGCTTAGTATCTTTATCGAAGAACCCCAGTTTCAGGGGCAGACCAAGGACCGACTTAACAACCCCGAAGTGCAGTCGATGGTCGACTCGGCGGTTCGGCCGGTGCTCGAGCAATGGTTGAACAACAACACCAGCGTCGCCGAGACGATCATCAACCGGATCATCATCGCGGCCCGGGCCCGCGAGGCGAGCCGGGCCGCGAGCGCGAGCATCAGCCGCAAGACCGCCACCAGCGGGCGAATGAGCCTGCCGGGCAAGCTCGCCGATTGTTCGAGCAGCAACCGCGACCACAGCGAACTGTTTATCGTCGAAGGGGACAGCGCCGGCGGCAGCGCCAAGCAGGGCCGGGACCGCAACACCCAGGCGATCCTCCCGCTCCGCGGAAAGGTGCTGAACACCGAAGGCACGTCGCTGGCCAAGGTGCTGGAGAACCGCGAGATTGCCGACCTGGTGACCGCGCTCGGTTGCGGGGCGGGGCTCGACTGCGACCCCAGCAAGCTGCGGTACCAGCGTCTGGTTTTGCTGGCCGATGCCGACAGTGACGGGCACCACATCACCACGTTGCTGCTGACGTTCATCTTCCGGCACATGCGGCAACTGATCGACGCCGGCCGGGTCTACATCGCACTGCCCCCGCTGTATCGGATCGACATCGGCAAGGAGACGCACTGGGCCGCCGACGACGCCGACAAGGAACGGATCCTCAAGCAGTTCGTCAAAGCCAGCGGCAAGTCCGAAATCACCCGTTTCAAAGGGCTCGGCGAGATGATGCCCAAAGTGCTGTGGGAGACAACGCTGAACCCCAAGACGCGTCGGCTGCTGCGGGTGGAGATTTCTGACAAGATTGCCACGGACCGGATCATTAATGAACTGATGGGCAAGGACGCGTCGGCCAGATTTCGGTTCATCATGGATCGCGCGGGAGAAGCGGACGAACTGGACGTGTGAGAATGTCGCCGTATGCCTTTGCCGCGACCCAGCGTCATTTTAATAACGCGACAAATCCCGCCTGCTCAAAATGATGGTCGCCGGTCAGCGCTTCTTTGATTCCGCGATGACCCATGACCGAGAAAGAATTGCAATCCGTCAGCGACCAGTCTTTGTCCGGCCGTTGGCGGTACAGGTCCAAACCCTCGGCATAGATTTCATCCCCGGCCGAGATGATTGTGAATCGGGCATTTCCGCGGAGCGTTGCATCCAGCGCGACGAATGACGCCCGGGTCGGCGCGGCACAGAGGCCGTCGGCTAGTTCGGTTAAGATCCATGCTGTTGTCACCAGCGGCTCGCTGGTCGAGTTCAATAACGCCATCGCAGCGGCGTGTTTGCGGTCTCGGCGATTGAGCATCGCGAGAAACACGAAGGTGTCGGCGAATCGTTCAGTCACTTTTTCGGCGTCGCATGAATGTAATGGTCGTGGTTCTCTGCCAAGTCGTCCGGTCCCTCGATGGAGCCGGCCAATCCCTTGAACACCTCACCCCAGGCCGGTGTTTCCTGCCGGGATTCGGGCAACTCCTCCACCCGTACCTTCGCACCTTCCGCCGGTCGCGATGGTCCTTCGAACACGACGACGCCACCTATGACTTGCCCGGGAAAATTCATCACTGGCTCTCTCCGAAGGCGGTTTAATTGACGAAGGAAATTTTATCGCGACGGATTTGGCCTGTCTATCGACGCAGGTAGTCGACCTTATGGATGGAAAGCTTGTCCTTGTCGGCTGCGATAATGACTTAGACACCAAGAGCTACTGCTCGTGAGGTTGTTAACTAGTCAATCCTATGTGCAGTTATAAACGTCAATCACGCCGCGGGCTGAGCCTGCAGTTGGTGATCGCGGCCGTTGGAGGACGGCTCGCGGGCGGCCTTTGGCATTTCGCGCGGACCGGTGTCGCGGCCGTTGGCGGCCTCGCGGGCGGGCGCTTCTGCGGCTTTGGCGGCAGCTGCGGCGGGGGCCGAGTTCGAGCCGTTGTTGGCGAGTTTTTCCAAGCTCCGACGCAGGTCCAGATTGTTCTGGAAGATGTCTCGGAGGGTGCTGTTCTGGTCGTCCCCGAAGATACGGGCGGAGCGTTTCTTGCCGCCGCCGTCACCACCCCCGCGGGCGGGGCCGGACTGATAGACGACCTGAGCCGGCCGAGAAAGCAGTTTTTCGACCTGTGCGACCAGCATCTGAACCTGGTCGACTAATTGCTGCAGAACTGCGGGGCTTTCGGGCGGAACGATTGGAGCGCCGGTGGACTTGGCTGCGACGCGCGGCTGCGGGGCTGCAACGGGGTGCAGGTGGGCAACAGGGGCCGGCAGTGCGGCGGGGACCGGTGCTTCTTCTTCCTCGACCCAGTCCTGGCCCGAGAGAACGACGGCGTTCCGGGGCTTCTTGGCCTCGGGGCGCACGGTGTAGACACCGATGATGCCCTGATCGGCCAATCGGTCGATCGCTTCAGTGGACGAGTTGGCTTCGACGAACCCGTCGACCTGCTGACCCGTCGCTCTGACTTTTCCGTGAAAGGAATATCTCACGTCAACGTGCTCCGAAAGGAAGACTCAGCCATTGGTTTTGCGTCAAGGGCACAACTTCCTCATCGCCTAAGTACGGCACCATCTGTACCTGATTCCCAAACGTTCTGCCAGAACTAAAACGTCCCATAGTTTCAAAACCCTACCCGGCCGTGAGAGGCCGGGGGCTTAAACAGCCTGAAAACCACGAGTTTCTATAGGCGAACGGCCCTGATATCGGCCTTACGGTTTTTCACTTCGTTTCGGACCTTCGCAATTGTCCGCAAGCCGCGTCGATGTCCCGGCCCCGGCTTTTCCGGACGTGCGTGTTGACCCCGCTGGCCCGCAGAATCTCCTGAAACTGCACCACATCGTCCGATCGCGGACGCCCGAACCCTAACCCCGTGACCTCGTTATAGCGGATCAGATTGACGTTCGCGCGGAGCGTCCGGCAGAGCTTTGCCAACTGTTTGGCGTGATCGGCTTGGTCATTGACGCCGGCAAGCAGGATATATTCCAGCGTAATCTCCCGGCCGGTCTGCTCGAAGTAGTATCGGGCCGCATCGAGAATATCGTCCAGCGAGAAATGTTCGGCCCACGGGATCAACTGTTTTCGCAACGATTCGTTAGGGGCGTGCAGCGAGATCGCCAGGTTGATCGGAAGGGCCTCTTCGGCCAATTGTCGCATCCGCGCCGGTACGCCTACGGTCGAGACGGTGATTTTCCGGGCTCCAATGTTCAAACATCCGGGGTCGTGCAACACGCGTATTGCCTGCATCAGGCTTGCATAATTTGCAAGCGGCTCACCCATTCCCATGAAGACGATATGGTTGATCCTAACGGCGGGAGCCGCGACCGACGGTGAACCAGCGGCCAGAATGGTGCTTAAAGCGATGACCTGCTCGACGATCTGTGACGCAGTCAGATTCCGCTTCACACCGCCGATCCCGCTCGCGCAAAATTTACAGCCGACGGGGCACCCGACCTGCGAGCTGACGCACGCGGTCCGGCGGTCGCCGTCGGGAATCATCACCGTTTCGGCCTGCGTCACCGGCGGTTGGCCCGGAACGTCGCCCGCGGCGGGCCAGCCCAGCAGCAGTTTGTTCGTCCCGTCGGCACTGAGCTGGTTGGCAAGAATCTGACTGGTGGACAAGCTGAATCGTTCAGCAAGGAACTGCCGGTCGGACGGAGAAAGGTTGGTCATCCGTGAAGGATCTGAAACCTGCTTGGTGTAGACCCAGTCGCGGATCTGTTTGCCACGAAACTTCGGCCACCCCCAACCTTGGACGGCGTTGTCGATCTCTGCGGCGGTAAGGCCGTAGAACGGTAACTTTTCGTCCACCGGCGACGTCTCTGCCGAGGGATCCGGAACGACGCCGGTGGAAGCAATATGAAGATCGAGCTGAGGCATAACGTTTGATACTAATGAAGTCTGCCGAAGGTTCGCCGACGCAGGCGAGCCTCGATGGGCAGTTTAGAGCTTCGGGAGGTTTGGCGGTTCCGTGATTCGAGCGGCGTTTAACGGGGTGAACGGTAACGGGTTTGCTTGGAGGTTGCAATGAAAGCAGCACGACATGCCGGGCAGGGCTCCACCGACGAGGCATCTTCCCTAACCTCTGTAAACAACAGGTCGGGTGAAGGAGATTTTTTGAAACTGAACCCCGATGAATTGGCAACGGCACCGGCGACCCTTCAGGCCTCGGGTCAGCCGGCCGGTCCTACCGACGAGCAATTGATCAAGGCTTACCAGGCCGGGGACCGGGCCAGCTTCGCCGCGTTGGTCACGCGTTATGAGCGGGAACTGTTTCATTTTCTAGTACGATTTTTAGGCGACAGGGCTGCCGCCGAGGACATGTTTCAGGAAACGTTTCTGCAGATCCATCAGTCGGCCGAGACGTTCGATACACAAAGGCGTTTTCGCCCGTGGCTGTTCACCATCGCGGCGAACAAGGCCCGCGACTTGATGCGATCCAATTCGAGGCGGCCGGCAAGCCCCCTGCAGGCGTCGATCAGCCCCGGCGACGAAGCGAGCGGGGAATTTATCGATCTCATGAAGAGCGTCGAAGACGCCCCCGACGCCCCGATGCAGCAGCGTGAATTGCGTCAAAAGGTGCAGGTCACGGTGACGAACATGCCCGAGCATCTGCGAGAAATCCTCCTGTTGTCTTATTTTCACCAATTTCCGTATAAACAAATCAGTGATATACTCGATATACCACTGGGGACTGTGAAATCACGGCTTCACACCGCTGTCGCGTTTTTCGCGGATCGTTGGAAGACCGCGAACCCCGGTCAAACGCTTTCGTGACGGCTTTGCGTTGCGGGCTGACCGGTTGTCATTTCGATTGGAAGCAATCAAGTCGTAGGACGAGTGTATATCTTGCCGCCGAGGAAGCTATGCAGCCCAAGCTTAAACGTCTGTCACCCCAAGACGCGCACGCGATCGACGTTTGCCTGAACCACAGCAATTTGTCCGCCCGGCAGTTCGATCATCTGGTCGCTTCGGTCGCTCCCAAACGGCTGGAATCTGCGACAAAATTGCTTGGTTTGCTCGACTATATGGCGGGCCCCGACCCTTCGACGGACTTGGCGCGAAGGACCTTGGATCGGATCGCAAGCCTGACGGCAGTGCCAAGTTCGCAACACTCAATAGGGGCCACTACCGAGGTTCAAAAATCGGTCTGATTCAACCCGTTGAGCCCTCTTCTCGGCGACGCTCGGGGCCGGGGATCAGGCCTTTCGCATTACACGCAATGGGTCAGGTTTCCCTGCCTGCTGAAAAGCCGCTTCCCTCGCCCGGCACGATCGGCACGCCCAGCACGGTTCGCTGCCCGACTCGCTGCAACTCCAGGTCTTCTCGAACGGCACCGCCGTCTGAAACCCGACATCGATCACCTGCCAGGGTTCGAGTTCCAGCAGTGGCATTTCGAGCATCAAGTCCGCCTGATTACACGGCAACTGCATCAGCTCGTTCCAGATCTGCGCGTATTCCGTCGCTTCGGCGAGCGCGTCGACGTTTGTTCCCAGCCTCAACCCTAAGTAGACGGCAATGCCCTGGTGATGAACCGCGAACCGCATCGCGGTCGCGATCAGCGGGATCAACTCGATCAGCGCCGGCGCGATCGGCGTCGGATGCCGGGGGTCGTTCGCGGCGGCGGCCACCTCCTTCGACGGCTCGGCGACGGCCAGATAAGGCATCGTCAGCGTGTGTTCCCTGAACGGCTTAAAATGCGTCACCTGCTGGTCGTAAGCCGCCCGCGCCCGCGGGCCCGGTTTGTCCCCCGTCTCGGCGAACACCAGCACGGTACGATACTTCTGCGCCGCCATCGACGTGATCACCGCGCTGTTTATGCTGCCGTTGTTCAAGACGACGGCAAGATCCTTGGCCATAAGAGCTCCGGGTCACCACGGCTAACCGAGTGCAACCCAAATAAAATTTTCAAAATCTTCACACTCGTATGTTATCGCCCGGCACAGAGGGCGACGCAGCCGTAGACCCTACGAAGGGCCCCGCATCGTCTTTGTTCATCCTTCATCGTTCATCCTTCATCGTTTCTTTCACCCCATCGTCAGAATGACCTTCAGAACTCCCGCCGAAGTCGCAAGCCGCATCGCTTCGACGCCCTGATCCAGCTTCATCCGCCGGGCGATCAGGCTGGTCACGTCGACTTCTTTTTCTGCCAGCGCTCGAATCGCCTCACGAAACGGCCCGCACCGGCTGCCCAGCACTGTGATCTCGTCGATCACCAGCGGCGCCAGATTCAACGACTTGCCCGCCGCGACCGTGCTTTTCAGCACGATCGTCCCGCGGGGCCGGACCAATTGCATCGCCAGTTCCAGCCCGGCGGCGCTCCCGGTGCAGTCGACCACCACGTCTTGATCGTGTCGGGGAGAAATGTCGGCCAGCAATCGCGACCGGATCGACCACTTCTCACACAGCGCCATCTTCGCCGGGTGTTTCCCGACTAGTCGGACCGGGTAACCCGCATTGCGAAGTACCTGTGCGGACAGTAATCCCAGTCGGCCGTCACCCAGCACGGTCACCCATCGCCGGCCCTCGACCGACCCGCCCCGGCCCTGCGGGCCCAGTTGCTTGGTGACCTGAAACGCGGCCGCGAGGGGTTCGACGAAAACCGCCTGGTCGTCGTCCACGGTAGCCGGTACGACGTGCAGATTCGTCGCCGGCAAACGGACGAAGTCCGCGAACGCGCCGTCGTGGTTCAGAATCCCGAGCACGCAGCGGTCGCGGCAATGATTGCTCAGCCCCGACAGACACAGGTCACACCGGCCGCAGACGATGTTGATCTCACCGACCACACGCTGGCCCACCAAAGCTTTGTCGGGTGACGAGACGACGTCGGCAACGAACTCGTGACCGAGCACGCCGGTGAACCCCATGTACCCCCGGGTGATCTCCAAATCGGTCGAGCAAATCCCGGCCTGGCGGACCCGCAGCAGCGTATCCCCGTCCGCCGGAGAAGGGTCAGCGCGGCGCGTGTCCAGCGAAAGTGAATGATTAAACACCAGAGCGCGCATGTCATTGCCCCGGTTCGAAGGATCGCGGGATCGGTTGTCGTGTTGCCATCGGGTTGCTCAGTTTAGCGGCTGTCCCAATGGGACGCGTTTTGTTGATAACAACATCACCCGTGCCCCTTCGGGGGCGACCGCTAAACGCGCCTTGCGAATCACCGCTCAACTGAACAGCCGCGTCTTCACCAGCAACTGCAACCACGCCGACTGGTCGTAATCCAGATCCGTCCCGGTCAGCGTGATCAGACTCTGCCGGCTCTGCCAGGCAACGCCGAAATCCGGCTCGTTGAGGAACCCGATCAACGACCGCGCGACGTCCAGCTTCCGGTATTGCCGCAACGCGTCGGCGGCGGCGATCCGTACGTCCTTGTCCTCCGGCACCATCATTTCGTGACCTTCACTGACCACGACCCGCGTGCCCTGCAATCGGGCGAGCAGCGACGGGATCGCGTCGGGGTCGGGGACGTTCGCCAGCGCTTTGGCCGATTCGAGCCGGATCGCGTCACTCGGGTCGTCCAGCCCGGCGATAAATATTTTCGTCGCCGATGTGTCCCGGGAGATGTTCAGCGCGCGAATCGCCATCGCGCGGACGACAGAATCCGGGTCGTGCTCGGCGAGCTGCTGGTACCGCGTCGTGTAAGGCGGCTGGTGCGTAAAACCCCACCGCGTCGCCAGCGCGGCCAGGCCCTCCCGCCGGGCGTCGGGGGAGTTTTTATTTTCCATCAACCGCGTCGCCTGCTCGGGCGTGATCGGATTCAGGACATCGCATCCCGACAAGGTCGGTGCCGCCGTGGCCGTCAGTAACAAAAGCGCAACGGCCCGCAGGCCGCGGGGTCGGGTCTGACACGGTGGGTTCGGACGCACTGCTTTATCCATCAGTTTTTCCATCAGGCCGCCACGATCGAAACCGGGCGAAGGCCCGCCACCAGCGCGTCGGTCGAAACCAACGTCGGCCGGTCGATCGGCATGCCGACGAACCGCGTCGCCAGGCGCTGAAATTTGTCCGGATCGTCGGTCACGTAGCACCGAAGTTTCCCGGCCGAGTGGCCCTGCCGGGTCAGTTGAGCCGCGTCCAGCTTCATCGCGACATCTTGGGCACACTGCTCGGCCGAGTCAATCACCCGGCAGTGCCCGCCCATGATCTTGGCGATCGTCCGCTTGTACACCGGGTAATGCGTGCACCCGAGCACCAGCACGTCCGGTTTGTGCGCCATCAACGGTTTGAGATATTGCGTCAGTGCGACCCGCACCAGCGGGTCGCGGTCGCTCCGGCCGTCTTCGATGATCGGCACGAGCAGGGGGGTCGCGCGGACCACCACGTCCGCAAGATGCCGGCGACGATAGATCGCCCGCTCGTAGGCCTTGGAATCCACTGTCGCCTGCGTGGCGATCACCGCAATTACCGGCGACAGGGTCGCGCCGGCGGCGCCGGCGGCGGCGCGGGCGCCGGGGTCCACCACCCCGGTGATCGTCAAATGCCTGAACTCCGCCTTGAGCGCCGCAAGGGACAACGCCGTCGCCGTGTTGCAGGCGATCACCACCAACTTGGGGCGGTACGGCTGAAGGTATTGAATGATTTCCCGCATGAACCGGGTCACCGTCTCCCGGCTTTTACAACCGTACGGCACCCGGGCGGTGTCCCCGAAATAAACGATGTTTTCATTTGGAAGCGCCCGACGGATCTCAGCCGCGACGGTCAGCCCGCCCAGTCCACTGTCCAGGACTACAATTGGTGCCTGCGGATTCGCCATCAATTTGTTATCGGACGTACACGGCTGCGAGCTTGACAATTTTTAAGGCCAAACTGACACTGATCTCTCACGCCGCTTTTACGGAGACCACGCCATGAGCCAAACGCTTGACGGAAAACGAGTTCTGCTTGTCGATGATGATAACGATATTCTCACCAGCATGCAGGCCGCGTTCGAACCCACCGGCGCGGTCGTCGAAACGGCCAGCAACGGGAACAAGGCCGTCGAACTGGCCGAAAAGAGCCTGCCCGACCTGGTCATTCTCGACATGATGCTGCCAGGCCGCAGCGGTTTCCTGGTACTCGAGCGATTGAAATCCAAAAAGCCGAAGAATTCAAAACCTCACGTGATCATGATCACAGGCAATCAGGGCGCGCGTCATAAGATGTACGCGGAAAGCCTCGGCGTCAGCGAATATTTCAACAAGCCGGTCAAACTCGACAAGTTAATCGCCGCCGCCGAAAAACTGCTGCTCCCCCCGGCATAGTCGTCACACCGGAATCATTCTCGAACCCGGCATCGCGACGCCCACGCCTTCACTGCTTCCCGTCTAGCAGTCCCGCTTCCGTGCCGCACCAGATTTTCCTCCCAAGCAGCGCGCAAAAAAAGGCTGCACGGTGGAGGGTTAGTACCGTGCAGCCTGGCGGAGGAGGAAACGAGGTTTAGTCACATCAGCGTTCGACTGTCTTCTGCATCTTTCTACTGTAGGCATTCAGTCTGACGTCTAATGTTTCAGATTTCGTTGGCAGTTCCTCTTCAAAATGTTAATACTGTTTCGTTCGCACTCGCATTGACGGAATAAGTATTACAAAGGTCGTGCCTGATATTTGGAATGGCCCACTATGAAATGCCCCGGACCGGCGGCGCGTCGCGATTTAGTTCGATTTTTCAGGCAATTTTGAGCCGTCCTATGATGTTGAGATTTTTCACGCCGCCGATTTTCGCTCGGTTCTTAACCAATCCTTAACGGTGTTTGGATCAAACAAGTGGCACTCCTCACGGCGTCTGCCTTAAGGATGTGCATTTCGCTCGCCGAATCGGGGCAGTTTAAACTTCGACTCATGCAATCTGTTCGACGCCATGTCACCCGCTTCATCTTGATCGCCGTGTGCGGCGGGCTGGCGTCGTGCCAACCGCACTCGACTGCGACGGGAGGGTTACCTCCGCTGGTGGTCATGGACCTGTCGCAACCGGCCGATCCGAAACCCATCCGCGACCCGGTAGTCTTGACGCTGCCGCGAAACGCGTCGACGGAATTCGTCTTGCAAGCTGCGTTAGGGGGTGGACCGAAACCGGTGTTGTATCTTCCCGAATTTATCGACACCGCCCGGCACGCCGTTTCGCTTTCAGTGTTCGCCTATCAGGTGCTGCCCGTCGCGACCGATCTGAGCACCGCCGACTACGTCAGGCAGACCGGCGAAGTCGGCGGGGTCCGGCAAGTGCCGCGGGTCCTGCTACCGCTCCCCGTGACTGACGGCCAAGTCGACCTTTCAGCCTGCCGCGACCCCGAACACACCGCCGACACGGCTCGGCACGCGATCAACCGCTCCGTGCTCATCTTCGTCGAGCTCCGGTCCGGTGCCGACGTGCTTCCCGGCTCGTACACAAGCCAGTGCGACCTGCTCGAATCGCCGCGGGGCGATCGCGTCGGTTCGGTCCCGGTCCGCATCGACGTGAACAATGTCGACCTCGGGACGCCGCCCAAGCTGACGATTGCCGCGCCGCTGGACTGGAAGCAGCTTGCCTCGCTCTACCCCGACCAATTCGAAGCGATCACCCCGCGACTTCTAAGTCGTGACGACCCGCAGCACGCGGGCGTCATCGAGCTGCTGTCGCAACTGGTGTCGCTCGCGCACGAAAACAGGGTAAACGTGTATGTCCCGCGGCTACAGCCGATCGTGAAATGGCCACCGGGAGAAAAGCCGAAGGTGGACTGGACCGACTACGATTCGATCCTCCGACCCTGGACGTCGGGTACTGGTTTTTCCGACCACCAGCCTGCCGGTTACTGGCCGCTCCCCGAGCCCGACTCGTTGGCTAGTTTCGACGCCGGGTCCCGCGGTCAATTTTGGCACCTTGCCGCCGAGCATTTCGCGCAGCTCGGCTGGCTCGACCGTTCCGCGGTCATCGTCCACCGCGATACCCAGGCCGACCCGACCGACGCCGACGCGGCCGCCCTCAGCAGCGAAGCACGGTCGGTCTTGCTGGCCGACCCGCTGGTTCGGATCGTGCTCCCGCTGCAGGACGACCGGACCGAACTCGCCAGCGACGCCCGCCCCGCCGGCATCCCGGCACGCGCCGCAGCACGCCTTACGACGCAAAGCCCCGGACTGATTTACGCCAGCGCCCAACGAGACTGGCCGGCCGACGTTCCCGAGCCCCGGCACTGGATCGACGCCGGATCTGCCGGGACATTGGCCGGCAGTTCCGTTTGCGACAGCGAGCAGGACGTCCGCACGCTGGCCGCGCTCGCATATCTCCGAGACGCCTCGATGGTCCAGTGCGGCAACCCGCTCCCGCCGTCCGACGGCCCGGCGCAGGCCGATCAATTGGTCTGGTTCTACCCGGGCAAACCGTTCGGCACCGACCGGCCACTGCCGACACTTCAGCTCAAATGGCTGTCCCAGGCCGTTCAGGATTACGCCTGCTTCAGCCAGTCGCCGCACCAGGACGACGTCCAGAAAATGTGCCGGCTGATCTGCCGGCCCGTCAAACTCCTGCCCGGCCAACACGCCGAGCCGATCTTCGATCTGCTCGCCGGAACGCCCGACGCTCACGCCAGCGCATTCGCCCGGGCGCTCTCGCTGCAAACTCAAAAACTGTCCAGCGCCGACGGCGGGCCCGCCTCCGACGCCGTCGATCCGAGCACCGTCCGCTGGTTCAGCCGACACCAACAACCGACCGTTTTTCCCGCCGCCGTCCGGTGGAGCTGGCCCGACCTGATCGACCAAGCCGATGGCGCGACGCCCGGCCGCTGGATCGACGCCGCCGTGGGGATCGACCTGTACAACCCGGCCGAGGAAATGCCCAGCCGAAACCAGCTGCAATGGGCCAGTGTCCCCGCCGGGTGGGAAGTCCACCCACAGCCCAGTGACGTACAGGCGCTCGCGCAGTTCCAAGTCCACCGCGTGATCACCCACGCGCGGTTCAATCTCGACAAAATCAGTCCGGAATCCGAAGGCCCCCTGGAGCTGAAATTCATCGACGGGTTCAACGGCCAGTCCGTCTCCTGCAACCTCACGTTGCCGGTCGCCGTCAGCGAGCGCCGGCAAAAGCATTTGAGTCTCGACGCATCGCTGCAAGACTGGGACGCCGCCGACGCGATCCACTCCGACCAACCACTCGTGCGGATGCTCGACCGCCCGTCGCTGCAATCGCAGATGCCTGCCCCGGCCGACACCCATTCCTCGATTTACTCGGCCTGGTCGGACGAGAATTTCTACCTCGCGTTCAAGCTGGCCGGGGTGACCTCCACCGACCTGAAGGCGGTGCACAATTTCGTCGACTACCAATCGGGCCGGGCCTGGGGCGAGGACGTCTGCGAACTGTTGATTCAACCGATCTACGCCGACAACGTCGTCGGCCCGACGATGCACGTCGTCTGCAAGCCCGCGGGCGAATGGGTCGAACGGAAATCCAGATCGGCCAGCGGCGCACCGACCTGGGAGCCGTTCGACGCGGCCGGCCTTCGCTATTGCTCCGGCGTCGACCCGTCACAGAAAATCTGGAGCGCCGAACTCGCAATCCCCTGGCAGGCGATCGCCGCCGCCAACCGTGCCCGACCGGGCCTGCTGAGATTCAACCTGATTCAGCACCAGCACGCGACCAACCGGTCCGCCAGCTGGGCCGGTCCCCTGGACGAGAGCCGCGACGATTCGATCTCGGGGCTTATCTTTCTTCGCGAATTACCGACGCCCCCGCCGACCCCCGCCCGGCGGTGAGCGGCGATCGCAGTCGAGCGCCCGCATCTCCCGAAGACGCAGCGATCGTGTAGAGTGGACGCTCGTCCTGTTTTGAATGTCAGTTCGTTGGAGATACGCATGTCCCTGTCTAGCGTCGCAACTCGCCGGGTTGGTAAAAGCAAAGTCACAATCCCTGTGCTGTCGATGGGCGGACACGCCTTCATCTGGGAGCCCGCGCCGGATGACAAGCTCGGCGGAGAAATCCTGCGGTACCTGCTCGAACACGGCGTCGATCACTTCGACGTGACCTACGCCCGAGAACGCCAGGCGTACCGCCGGTCCATCGAGGCCGCGGGGCTGTCTGGCAAACTAAAGCCGATCGTCTGGCATATGGACCACGGGCACCCGAACGATTCCCGGGACGACGTCATCAAGAGCTTTCGTTTCGAACTCGAAGAACTCGGCTGCACGTCGGCCGCGATGGGCGTGTTCGAGACCAACAGCAGCACGCCCGACTGGTACTACGACGCGATCAGGCAGCTCAAGGCCGACGGACTGGTCGGTGCCGTAGGATTGAATCTGCTGAACAGCGCACCCGATAAAGAACTGTATATCTACTCGACCGGCGACTTCTGGGATTTCATCACGCCGTACTGGAGTTACTCGCTCCGCCGGGGCCAGTTCCTGGTTGAATGGGCCCGGGAACACGGCGTCGGGGTGTACACCGTCGGCCCTTTGGGCCGTGGGGCGTTTCTGAAATGGCCCGGGGTGAACCCCGCTGAGTTCGTGCCGCCGTGGTTGAAATGGATCCTGCGCGAACCGTCCGTGTGCGGGTTCGCGATGACATTGGCGACGCTCGATCAGGCCAAGCTCGCGGTCGCCGCCTGTAACGGGACGCCGATGAGCACCGAAGAGATTCTCTACTTGCACCGCATGAATTTCCCGGTGCAACTGCCGAACTACCACATCGTCGACGGGAAGGTCGAACTCCAGGATTTCGAGATCTTCGTGCCCGAAACCCACGGCAGCAACATGTTCAAGCGGGACATGGTTCGATGGCGCGGCGTCCGGTAGGCGATGACTTAGTGCGCTTCCGCGTCCGGCTTGCCGGCGGCGGTTACCACTGGGAAAAACAGCGGCTGGTCGTCGATCTTTCCCCGACCGTAATCGGCGATCCACGCCTGCGTCTCCGGTGTTCGCAGCGACCTGGCGAACCGGCGCGCTTCGGCGACGTGGGCACCGGGCACGCGGGCCGGATCGGCAGTCACCACCACGTACGGCCGCCGCAATCGCGGGTCGCCGGCGACCATCAATTCCAGGCCTTCGTTCGGCAGCTTCCCGGTACGAAACGGGATACGCCCGACCAGTGTATACGCGTGCTTCCCCGCCGCGATCTTGAGCACGTTCCGCTGGTTGTCGGCAAACAATAGCGTCAGGTGGTCCGGGTCCAGCGTGATCGCATTACGTTCGAGAATTTCGCGGAGGACTTCCTGAGCGCCCAGGCTCGAGTGGACCACGAACGCCGCTTTCACGGCTGCGATCTTTTTCAGCGCCTCGGCGGCGTCGGTCATCCCCTTAATCCCGGCCGGGTCGTCCGGCGGGCCGACTATCACCAGGTCGTTTTTCATCCACGGCTGCGGGTCCCTCGCGTAACCGTCGGCGACCAAGTTTATGATCGTGTCGCTCGAATGCATCGTGATCAAGTCGATCCCGCCGTGCTCCTTGAACGCCTTGTCGATGTGGTCCTTGGGCCCCGCGGCGATCAGCCGGATCTGCACGCCGGTCTGTTTCTCGTACCGGTCGGCCAGCGCGTTCCAGAATCCTGTTTCGAACATGCCGCCAATGACGGCCACGCGGACGACCGCGCCGGGCGAGGTCGTCGCCACGATCGTGGCTCGGGCATGGCCCGGCTCGTCGGCCCGCGCCGAATCCCAGACCCGAAACCCCAGCGCCACCGCGCCGATAACGAACGCGGAAACTAAAACCGTCTGACGTTTCACGACCGGGCCTTCCGCCGCGCCAATGCGGTCTCGGACAAGACGACCAATGCCAACAGGCCCGCGGGTTCCGGCACTGCCGTTGCCGAGATCGCGAGCGACGGCCGCGACGCGGCGGTTCCGAACTCGTGCGAGTTAAACAGATACGCGACCGAAGCGTCGGCCGGGACGATCCGAAGACTCAGCGGATTCGACGCGGTGCCCCCGGTCAGGTTGGCCATCTCGCCGGCAGATGACCCGAGCGTGTAAGCGTTCGCGCCTGTGGTCCCGCCGGAGAAACTGAAGCTCCCGAGGCTCTGGTCCGCTGCCGCGCTGGGCTGGTTGTTGAACGTCAACTCGCCGGCGATCGATCCGGTAGCCGCGGGGGTGCCGTTGCCTTCGATCCAGCTGTCGTCGGCGAAATAATTGATCTCGAACAGCCCGGCCGTGTTGACGTTGGTCCCGCCGGGCCCGGCGCCGTTGCCTGCGAAGATCGAGTTATTCGGCGCCGTCGGTGTCAATGTCAACACGACGGACTGAACCGACCAGTTCCCCGGGCCATACGTCGTGTCGAACGAGGACTTCACGGACGAGACGTCGAACCGGAGCAGACTGCCGAACCCGCCCTTGGAAGCCGACGTCGCGGCGACCTCCAGCGCGCCCGCGCCCCCGTAGTTGTTGTCCGGAAACTTGGCGGACACGAACGCGTCCGCCTGCGGGGCAAGGTTAACAGTGGTCGCCCGCGCCGCGCCTGCGACGCCGAACACGAGCAGGTTCGATCCGATCATCAAACGCTTCGAAGCTGTCACGGAGTTCTCCACCAATCCTTAGAAATCAAAAACAGAATGCGAAGATCAACTCGGCCCAGCCCAAGGGCTGCCTGGTACGACCCATCGAATGTCCGCCAGCAGTGGGTCCCCGATCCCGCACCCGACAGTTTTGCCGGGAAACGAAGCGGCGTGTCCGTCGAGGAACGAAACATTCACCCGGCCGTGGTGCCGGGCGACCGGGCTGAACGCCGCTGCGAACGGCAACACCGAGCAGAATCCGCTTGGCGCGTCGGCCATAAACACCAGCGTGCTGGGTTGCCCGACGCGGTCGATGCGGTCCGGCAGGGGGGTGACCCAAGTCGATAGCCGCATGTTCATGCCGTACGTGAACAGATACCCCGCGCCGTTCGGAAGGCTGGTCGCCTCGGGGCAGATCCACAGCCCGCGGTCGCCCGCGCGGGGCATCTGCCCGGCTGTTATCAGGTCCTGGTACGGTTGCATTTTCATGACGCCGGGCAGCGCGTTGAACCAGTCTTCCGGCCGGTTGATGACGCTGGTGGGTTGCTGCCCCTGCCCGCGGCGGGGCAGCACGTAATGGTTGTCGACCGCGTATTCGTTCACCGCGACCGCCCACTGCCTTAGGTTCGCCAGGCACTGCACCTGAGCCGCGTTGCCCCGGGCCCGGGACAGGGCGGGGAGCAGAAAGCCGATCAGCACCGCGATGATCCCGATGACGGCCAGCAGTTCGACGAGCGTAAATGCGGGGTGAATAGATCGGTTGTTACGCATCGGCTGGACCCGCCCGGCGTCGTTTTCACACGACGCGGACTCTTTGTATACATGAGTATACAACGGGTCAAGCGTAAGGTTCAAACGAACGGGGCGAACGGGTCGCCGGCGGTGTCGAGCAGGTGCTCGAGTTGCAACTGTAGATCGCGGTAAGTCCGGAGCACCTGGTGGCCCTGGTCGGTCACCGTAGCGCCACCCCCGCGGCGTCCGCCGGTCGCGGAGATCACCAGCGGTTTGGGCCACCGCCGGTTCATCGCGTCCAGCAGCATCCACGCGCGCCGGTAGCTGTAACTGAGCCGCCGGGCAGCTTCTGACAGGGACCCGCAGATTTCGATCTGCTCGATCAGGTCCGCGCCGGCGTCGGTCATGGCGGGTTGCCCGCCCGCGTCGACCCACAGCTTCCCGCGGAGCACGCGGTCGGGTTTGGCTGTTTTGACTGGTTTGCTTTTTTTGCCGGCCATGACGTCAGGCCCCGGGCAGGTCGGTCGAGATAATCACTTCGGTGGCCTTAATGACGGCGACCGCCGACCCGCCCTTTTTAAGCTTCAACCGCTTCACCGAAGAGGCGCTGATCAGCGACACGATCTGGTGCCCGCCGCCGATGTCAATCACGACTTCACTCATGACGGCCCCGTTGCGGATCGCTGTGATTTTCCCGACGAATTGATTACGAGCGCTTAATGCCATCGGCGGATTGTCCGCCGGGCGGATTTCGTCGGCAAGGGGTGACTATCGCGTCGTGTCGTGACTGGGTTCGGCGGGCGTTATCCGACCAGCTTGCGGGTCTTAAGCTTGATCGACCAGCTGTCGATCGCGGCGACGATCGTGTACCCGCCGCTGCCATCGGCGGAATTTTCGCGAGAGAATTCGAACTCGATCGTAGCTCCCGACTGCGAAAAATCAGGGTGCAAGCCGGTCACCGGCGTCGAAAAGTTGGCGGCAGTGAGACCGGCGAAGTTAAATCGAAGAAGTTGCGAAGTTGGAAAGAAGTCAGAGGATTGCCTTGAACAGTTCTGTGATGAGATCTCCTCCACGCCGACTGCGCAAGGGGTTCGCCTTCAAGCGGTCCAAAACCAATGCAACAGGCAATCGTACAAGCGGCTCGCGATTTTGACATGAGATTGTTTTTTGCAAGCCGACGCTTGCTGCGTCTACTCTGTGCGGGGCGGGCGGATGGCGGCGCGTCGAAGGGTGGACTTGCCGAACCTCGCGTTGATCGAGTCCAACGTCGCTTCGAGTCGTTGCTCGCGCTGGGTGTTGGGATCCGGGAACATGTCCAGTTGCGATTCGGGTGACCCGAGCCCGCCGGCGGAGATACCGATCAACCGGACGGGCTGGAACTGTTTCGCCCAGGTGTCGAAGAGCCCGCAAGCGGCTTGGTAGATCGGCGTCGTCGTCGCGACCGCGGTCTCCAGAGTCGTCTGCCGGGTGATGGTCTGAAAATCTCCGAATCGAATTTTGACCGTAACGGATTTCGCGTGCAGGCCGTGACGTCGCAACCGGGCGGCGACTTCCTCGGCCTGTTCGAGCAGCACCGACCGGACGAATTCCGGGTCGGTGAGATTGGTGCCGAACGTCTGTTCCTGCCCGATGGATTTCGCCTCGCGGTCGGGCCGCACCGGCCGGTCGTCGATCCCGAACGCGAGCCTGTGGTATCGGTCGCCTTCTTCACCGACTCGTCGCGTCAGCGCGTCCGAGTTCGACCGCCTTAAATCGGCGATGGTGCGGACGTTCATCGCGTGCAACCGCTCGGCGGTCTTGGGGCCGATCCCCCAGATCTTTTCGATCGGCAGCGGGCAGAGCACCGCGTCGAGATTCTCGGGCGTGATGACCGTGAGCCCGTCCGGCTTTTCCAGATCGCTGGCGAGCTTGGCGAGAAACTTGTTCGGTGCGACGCCGACCGAACCGGTCACGCCGGTCTGCGTTTTGATCTGCTGCTTGATGTGCCGGGCCATCGCGACGCCGTCCCCGAACAACCGCTGACTCGCGGTCACGTCGAGAAACGCTTCGTCGATGCTGAGCGGTTCGACGATCGGCGTGATCGATTCGAAGATCGAAAACACTTTTCGCGATACTTCCCGGTATCGCTCGAACCGCACAGGTACGACCACCGCGTGGGGGCAGAGCCGTTTGGCGACGATCATCGGCTGGGCCGACCGGCATCCGAACACGCGCGCTTCGTACGACGCCGCCGACACCACGCCCCGCGACCCGTCGTGGCCCACGAGCACCGGCCTGCCCCGCAGTTTGGGGTCGTCGAGCATCTCCACCGACGCAAAAAATGCGTCCATATCGACGTGCAGAATGAGCCGGGGCAGTTCCATCGAACGTTATTCTACCCGGTTTCGATCGCCGCTGAGTTGTCGTAGAGATTGCGGGTGATACGGTTCCCACTCGGCCGTCACGCTCTTTCCTGCGAACGGATGACCAACCGCCGAGACGCCGAGACGCCGAGACGCAGAGCAGGCAAATAGCAGAGAAGCACGCCGCGGCTGAACGTGCGTCTTTTTTTCCCTCGATGCTAATGAGGCAATAAACTGGAGTTATTTAGCTGTGCACATAAATAGGTGTGCGTTTTCTCCGCGTCTCTGCGTCTCGGCGGTGAAAAAGACCTGAGCATGTTTGACGCGCGGGTCTGCCGTGAACCCCGGCAATTCAAACCAGTGCAATGGGCGGTTTGGCCGCGTGAGTCTCTCGCTGATACAGTGACCGCATGTCGAGTCTAATGGACGAACTGATTGTGTTGTCGCACGAACTGGGTCGGGAAGATCGGCAGCTGGCGATGCTGGGCGAGGGGAACACTTCGTGCCGGTCGCAGGATACGTTCTGGGTCAAGGCCAGCGGGACGAGCCTTTCGACCATGATGCTCGACGGCGTCACCGAATGCAGGGCGGAGCCGTTGCTGGATCTGCTCGATCGCGATCACGCGACCGACGAGCAGATCAGTGCCGAACTGACCGGTTGCCAGGTTACAGCACACGCAAAACGCCCCAGCACCGAGGCGGTGTTCCACGCGTATCTTCTTGGCCTCGAAGGCGTCAGCTGGGTCGGGCATACACACCCGGTTGCGGTGAACGGGGTTCTGTGTTCACCGCGGGCGAAAGAGTTTGCGGACAAGCGGACCTGCCCCGACGAGATCGTCTGCTGCGGGCCGCTGAGCCTGCTGATCCCGTATGTCGATCCCGGGCTCCCGCTGGCCAAGGCGATCCGCTCGGGGGTCGAGCAGTTCACGGGAACACACGGCCGCGTTCCGAAAATAATTCTGCTCGCAAACCACGGATTGATCGCGCTCGGGTCGAGCCCGTCCGGCGTGCTGGCGGCAACACGGATGGCGGCCAAGGCGGCGGAGATTTTCACCCGGGCATCATCCCTCGGCGGGCCGGTGTTCCTGTCGGATGCCGACGTCGACCGTATCGAAAATCGCAGCGACGAACACTACCGACGCAAACAGCTGGGCGTGTGAGCGACCAAGATTCAGACCGCGTCACACTCCGTACCGCGACAGCAATTCTCTCCACGATTCGTCTTAAATAGCCCCGTCCCCGCAGGGCGGGGATCGACCGGTCGAACGCGCAACCACCACCTCGATCGTGGCGTACCCGGCCTACACTATTCAAGATTCGTGCTCGCGATTGCTACGCGTTCACCAATGCGAATTACATAAAAAAGGCGAAGGCGACGTGCGTCAGCATCACGAACAAAATGCTTCCGGTCCACTGTCGCGTGAGGCACACGGCGGCCGCGATTAAAAAGACGACCGCCGATTGTGTGTACAAGCGCGTCGAGTTCATCGATTGAAAATTCAACGCGTGATAGAGCGCGAAGAAGACGGCAGTCAGCACGACGGTTCTACGGACAGGCAACCACCGAAAGAGCGGGCCCGGCCAAAGGCTGTCGAATTTGCCGAACAGAAACCCGGCGATGACCAGATCTTCACCGATCGGACCGACGAGCCAGAGCCAATGATCGTGGTCGATTGATCTCAGCTCGAGCGTGTGGGTTTGATAGGCAATGAACAACCCGCCGGCGACACAACCGACGCAGGTTCCGATCACGCGCGGCCAGACATTCTGCAAGCGGGGGACGATTAACCCGCTGCGGAGCGGGGCGGCCGTCACCAGCAGGCTCGCCACGACTAAACCGATCGACGCCTGCACAGCCGGTTCACCGACGTGCAAATCGACCCACAGATTGCGGATCGGTGACAGTGACCGGCGGAACATGGCCGACGCGTAGGGCGGGATCGCCGCGAACCCGGCCGTGATCAACACGGCCAGGATGATCCATTCGAATCGCTCGCGGGGTTTCATGGCGGGGTGTCTTGAAGGCCAGGCGAACGTGCGGCCGAGCCGGTTGAGAAGAATCGGGCGGGCGGCAATCAGTCCAGTTTTTCCGGCTCGATCCCGATGTTGGTCTCGCCCGCGGCTTTCTTGGCCTGGTACTTTTTCACCCAGGTTTCAAAGCTCTTGCCCGCGGCGGTGTCGCGGCCGGTGAATTCCAGCCGGGCGATGTCGGCGTACGAAACGGACACCTTTTTGTCGCTGTCCTTCGGGAACAACCGGACGACCGAATCGACGAGCGCGGCACCGGTGCTGCGACGGTCGAAGATGTAACCGTCGGTCCTTGTGCCGTCTTTTAAAGTGATCGTGACGTCACCGCGGTAATCGAACGCTTTTTCCAGCGCGGTGCGGATCTCGTCGTCGGTGGCGAGTGTGGGGATCCAGCCTTCGAGTTTTTCATGAATCACGCCGACCGCTGTATCGGCCTGCTCGGCGTCGAACGGATGAGCTTTGGTTTGCTGGGGCATGGGGATGGTGATTGGTGATTGTTGCGTAATGAAGATCGTGATTGTGGACGATTTTCGGCGCGCGTCACGCACCTATCAACAATCACCCTCTGCTTCGTTGTCACACTTCGACGGTCTCGCGGGCGTCCCGTTTCACGCCGTTCATGGTCAACGGAACGATCGGCAGGTGCCCGCCGGTGGACGCATCGGACAACGCTTTCTTTGCCACCGGGTCGGCGTAGCTGCCGCCGAACAGCACGGCCTTCGCGGTGGACAGAAGCCCGCCGAGCGAGCTGAACGTGTGGTTGACGGCGCTGGCTTCGTAGCCGCTGTGGACCATGCAGTTGGCACACTTGGGGTTGCCGCTCTCGGTGCCATAGCTGGCCCAGCTGGTGGTTTCCATCAACTCCTTAAACGTGTCGGCATAACCGTCCTGCAGCAGGTAGCAGGGCTTCTGCCAGCCGAAAATGTTAAACGTCGGCATGCCCCACGGCGTGCAGGCGTAATTCCGCTTGCCCATCAGGTATTCAAGAAACAGCGGGCTCTGGTTAAAGACCCACTTCTTGCTGCGGTTGCTGAGGATCTTGGTGAACAGCTCGCGGGTTTTTCGCTTGCCCAGGAAGTGCTGCTGGTCGGGTGCTTTGTCGTAGCTGTAGCCCGGGGAGAGCATCATGCCTTCGACGCCGAGCGACATCATTTCATCGAAGAACGCGCGAACGCTGTTGGGGTCGGCCCCGTCGAACAGGGTGGTGTTTGTGGTGACCCGGAACCCGCGTTTGACCGCCTCGCGGATGCCGCCGACGGCCACGTCGTACGTGCCCTCCCGACAAACGGCGAAATCGTGGTGGTCCTTTTGCCCGTCCATGTGCACGCTGAACGTCAGGTACTTGCTCGGCTTGAACAGGTCGATCTTTTCTTCCAGCAGCAACGCGTTGGTGCAGAGATAGATATATTTCCGGCGGGCGACGAGGCCCTCGACGATTTCCTTAATCTGCGGGTGCATCAATGGCTCACCGCCGGGGATCGACACCATCGGCGCGCCGCACTCATCGACGGCGGCGAAGCATTGTTCTGGTGTCAGATTTTTCTTGAGAATGTGGGCCGGGTACTGGATCTTCCCGCAACCGGCGCAGGCCAGGTTGCAGCGAAACAGGGGCTCCAGCATCAGCACCAGGGGATACTGCTTTGTACCGGTCAGCTTTTGTTTAAGAACGTAGCTGGCAACCGTCCACATCTGCGAAATGGGCACGCCCATGAAAAAATCCCTTACCGGGAGCCGAGGTGAGGCACTCCCTAAAACGTCGAGCATATAGGAACGACCCGCAGGTGCCAAACCTTGTAGCCGGCCCGACACCCATAAACCTTATCGGGAAAGTATAGTGCAGACCGATTGAGCCCGGCCAAAATCCTAATCTTCACGGCAGTCGAACTCGAAGCGAACGCGGTTGCGTCGGCGACCCGAACCTGCCTTATCGTGCAAAACGCCGGCGCGATCGGGATCCGGGCGAGCCGGTTGGGTGATGTTCGGCCGGGCTCAGCGGTTTCGACGGTGATCCTTTGCGGGCTTGCCGGCGCCCTGAATCCGTCGCTCGGCATCGGGGATCTTATTCTCAACGACCCGGGAAAAATGGTCCCGGGGGAGATAGAGATTCCCCGCGGCACGATTTACTCGTCGTCGGCCATCGCAGCCACGCCTGCCGACAAGGCCGCGATGTTTCGGCAAACCCGCGCCGACGCGGTCGACATGGAGCAGGCGATCGTCCAAACCTGGTGCGACGCGCGGGGCTTTTCTTTGATAAGCCTACGCGCGATCAGCGACACCGCCGACGAAACGCTCGACCCGGTCGTGCTCCGTTTTGTCGACGATCTCGGCAGGCCACTGCCCGGGAAGATTGCCGCGGGGTTGCTCCGCAACCCGCTGCTGGTGCCGCACCTGCTGCGGTTGAATAGAAATTCAAAAATCGCGCTGGCTCGGCTGGCGGACGCGGTGCGGACGGTTGTCGCTGCGCTCGACTGCTGACACGGCGAATTGATTTCGCAGGTCACTTGCCCCACAGTTTGCGCGTGCGAATTACACAGAAACATCAGGACCAGCTGGTAAAGCACGGGTACGTCATCGTGCCGAATTTTCTGACCGCCGACGAGTTGTCAGCCGCCCACGCGAACATGCTGCGGTACGTTCCCACCGCCGACGAACTCACCGCCACGCCCGAGCGGTACGCGTTCGTCTTCGACGACCCCGAACACCTGCAGACCGAGTTCCCGTTCGCCGGTAACGCGCTGAACGACATCTCGACTCACCCGGAGATTGTCGGGTTCGTCGAGCGCGTGCTCGGCACGCCGGACGTGCTGCTCAGCCAGGCGGCGATCTGGGCGAAGTATGCCGGCACCGGGAATTTCGAGCAGGGGCTTCACCTCGACTACCAGGGCAACACGCTGGTCGTCCCCCGCGACGACGGCGACTACCGCCAGGTGAACATGATCCTGTACTACAGCGACGTCACCGACGAGATGGGCCCCACGTACGTCGTGTCACAAGAGAAAACAACCAATTTGCCGCTCTGGCCCACGCACCGCACTCGGAAACGCAACGCCGACCTGTACGAACACGAACGGCCCGTGCTGGCCAATCCGGGTGATCTACTGATCTTCGGCATGCGCACCTGGCACCGCGCCAGCGACATCACCGCCGAAACCGGCGCCCGGTTCAGCCATCATCTGGTGTACCGCTCGGCCGGTCAGAACTTTCAGGGCTACCACCATTGGCCGAAGCACGGCGAAAATGAGCAATTGCAGAGCTTCATTACCCGCGGCACGCCGAAGCAGAGGGAAGTGTTGGGATTCCCCAAAGCGAGCGATCCGTATTGGAACGCAGAGACCCGGGCGGCGGTGAAGCTACGGTATCCGGGGATCAGTCTCGTGGATTAGCGACTAGCTCAAAAGTAGGTAGAGTTACGACGATGATCACCCTTCGAGCAAAATTCGATGGAACTGTTCTGATTCCGATCGATCCCTTGAATCTTGTCACCGGGCAGGTTGTCGAACTGCAAGTCGTATCGAAGGTTCCGTCGGGCTCGCCGGCAGAAATTCTATCAGCGATGCAATCAACTCCGCACATACCTGCTGAGGACGTCGATGCGATGGAACGAGTGATCAGAGAAGCACATGAGCCGTAAATCGCGGATGATGACTTTGAGTTGGTGTGTCACGCCGTGAAAGTTCAAGCCGTCGTTATTTAAAACGAAGCTTGACAGCCACAGCTGCAAAATCGACAACGAGCGGCGAAAACAAAGCGACATTTTTTCATGGACTAAATAGAAATGTTCAAAAGCTATGTTTAGCGGCTGTCCCACCGGGACGCCTTTGCCCGGAAAAAGGGCGTCCCTGCGGGACAGCCGCTAGACTTCATGTGGCTTCCATCAGTACTGCGGCCCGCCCGGATTCACGTCCTTATTCCACAACAAGATCCCGCCGGCCATGCTCTTTACGTCTTTGAAGCCATTCTGCTTCAGTAGTTTCGCGAACTGCAGGGACCTGCCGCCGCTGCGGCAATGGACGATGACCTTTTCGCCTTCGTGCCCTTTGAGTTCACCGAACCGGGCGGCCAGTTGCTGCAACGGGATCAGCTTCGCGCCTTCGATCTTGGTGATCGCAAATTCGTTGGGCAACCGGCAGTCGATGAAGACGAAATTTTCTTTACTGTCGAGCATCGACTTCACTTCACGCGGGGTCACTTCCCAGGTCGGGTCGAACCCGTAACCGGGGGGTAAACCTTTGGCATCCAGCGATGAATCAGCCACGGGAGCTCCTTTTGCCTGCTTTGCTTCGGCGACGGTTTCGGCCAGCGACTTGGGGTCCAGCGCCGGGACGCCGCAGAACTGTTCGTAATCGATCGGTTCGGTGATGGTCGGGTTGGGGCCGCACACCGGGCAGGTCGGGTCACGCCGCAGCTTGAACGTTTTGAACTCCAGGTCCATCGCATTGAACGTGGTCAGTTTCCCGATCGCGGGGGTACCGATGCCGAGGATCAGCTTGATGACTTCGTTCGCCTGCAGCGTCCCGATGATGCCGGGAAGCACGCCGAGCACACCGCCCTCGGCGCAACTCGGGACAGACCCCGGGTCCGGCGGTTCGGGGTACATGCAGCGATAGCACGGCCCCATTTCACCGGGCCGAAGTGGGTTAGCCAAGTGCGGGGCGAAGACCGTGATCATTCCCTCGAAGCGGAAGATCGAGCCGTACACGTTCGGCTTTTTAAGGATTACGCAGGCGTCGTTGACACAGTACCGGGTCGGGAAGTTGTCGGTCCCGTCGATGATCACGTCATACGCAGCCACCAGATCCAGCACGTTGGTGCTGTCGACGATCGTCTTGTGCTCGATCAGCTTCACGTCCGAGTTCAGGTCGCGCAGCCGGTTCGCGGCCGCTTTCACTTTGTCTTCACCGATGCTCGCGGTCCCGAAAAGGATCTGCCGCTGCAGATTGCTGGGGCTGACCACATCAACATCGGCAAGCCCGATCGTGCCGACACCCGCCGCGGCAAGGTACAGCGCGATCGGACACCCCAACCCGCCGGCCCCGATACACAGGACCCGCGCGTTCAGCAGCTTCTTCTGACCTTCGGTTCCCACCTCGGGAAGGATCAAATGTCGTTTGTACCGGTTGATCTGTTCGTTGCTCAGCGGGCGATCGATCGGCGTGGAGACTGGTTCGGCAAGCAGTGTCATAGTTGTGTCCTCGAACTCTTCAAAACAATGTTAGTCACGTAAAACAGAATCGCGAGGGTTCGGGAGGTCCGCTCGACGGCCGGGACGATGAAAACAACCAGACGGCAGGAACTAACAAAAAAACCATGCCCAAAAGGCATGGCCGAAATAGCGTAATTGCAGGGCAGAGGATCTGCCGCGCTTTAGCTGTTTCGGGCCGCAAGCTGCGATTCAAATCGCCCTGGAGCAGATGCTCCGTTTCAGTTTCCAAAAGATCATACGGAGATCCCGCTTTATCGTCAAGCGTTGCGGCAAGTCTTGGTGCTGCCAATGCAGAGATTACTAAGCCTCGCCGAGACAATCGGCACGATTGAACATGGTGGTAGCGAGCTTAAGCGACGCGGGTGTCTCGCCTTCGCCGACTCTGTTATAGTCCGACCGGAAACGAAATGCGGGCGGCGGAGAATGAATGCACATCGAATCGATCGAGCGGAAAATCTACTTCAGTGGGAGCGTCTACTCCGCGCCAGTGGACGCCGCGGCGTCGGCGTTGGCGTCGATCAACGCGTCACCTTCGGAGGTCCTTCGAACGGCCGCGAACGGGGTCGGCGCGCCTGACGCGACGCCCGACCCGGCGACCGCGAACCTCATCGAATATCACGACGGGCTCTCGCTTTACGTTTATCCCGACGGAGCGGGGCACCCGACCGTCGGCGTGGGCCTGAACCTCGACCGCACCGGCGGGGCGAGCGGCGCCGACACCCTGCTGGCCGCGGCCGGGCTGAATTACGATTCGATCCTGACCAGTTGGACGAGCACGAAGCAGCTCTGGGTCCAAAAAGGGCACAGCCTTAACCAGCTGAAGACCGGGACGGCAGCCCAGATCAAGAACTGGTTCAAATTCGTCGATCAGTCCCCGTCCGTGACTGAGCCGGTGATCACCGAAGCGGACGCGAATCGCCTGCTGGCGGACTCGATCGGGGCTACCGTCAGCGGTGTTGGCGGTTCGGTAGGACCGGCGTTCTACGAACTGGATCGCGACCCGCAAATCGCGTTGATCGATCTGGCTTTTCATGCCAATGGGACCGCCGGATTTACAAAGCTGGTCGCCGAACTCCGAGGCGACGCTACCGGCGCGACCGACTACGCCGCCGCCGCCGATACCATCGTGCTCGCCAACGAAGCCGCCGACGTCACCACCGCCAGCCGATTCAGTGACGACCGCGTGCTGATGCGTCACGGCGAGTTCCCCACGACGCTTACGCTTTCGCCGTCGTCGGAAACGCTCGCGCCGGGCGTCTCACTTCAACTCGATCTGTCGCAGCAGAACTCACGCGGGAAAAAAATTCTCCTTGCCAGCGACAAGTTCACGTACTCGACGGCCGCCCCGGAGATTGCGAGCGTGAACGACGAGGGCCTGGTTCTCGCCGCGTCGGGGGGCAAGACCACGATCCTTTACGGGCTGGTCGACGACCCCGCGCTGAACGCGCAGACGGCTGTCACTGTAAATGACGGCACCGGCGTTTCGGCGGAGGTGCAGGACTTGAACCCCGTGGTGATCGCGCCCCCGAACGTCGTGGCGGGGGACACGATCGAAATCACCGCGACGCTGGGAACAGCCACCGGCGTGAATAAGAACGACAACGGGGCGACACTGATCATCGAAAGCGATGGCGGATTTTCTCGATCGGTCGGCGTTTACAACCGGCCGTTCGAATTCAGCACGATCGCCGTCACCGACGGGCAATCGTTCACTGCCCGCATCACCGCCGACGAATCCGGAGAGGACGCCGTCGTCACCACCCGCGTGATTAAGCACCCGACCGTTACATTCACGGACACGGTCAAAGCAACGCTCGGCCGGCTCGCGGCCGATTTCGACGAGCTCGCCTTGAATGCCGTCACGACCAGCACGACGCGGACGCTGCTGAGCGCGCCGCTCACGGCATCCAACGTGATCGCGGCACAGGCCGGGCTGCTCGGGAACGAACTGAATTATGTGGTCGCGGTCAACGTCCCCGATTCGCATTTTCAGTCGATCGCGGCGGTCGCTTCTGTGCCGCCGTTTCTCCACCCGGTGAAGGCGTCGAAATCACTGCCGGTGTACCTCGCCTCGCCGTTGACGGCGCTGCAGTCCAACGCCGCCCGATTACTGGCCGTGCTGCAGGCCGCGGACACGACCGCCAACCGCGTCGAAGGCGCGGTAACCGCCGGCAACGTCGCGTGGGCGGCGCGCCAGCGCGCGGTCCTGCTCCGTTTGAATCACGCCGCGGCAGCGCTGTTGAAACGCCACGCCGCGATCCTGTCGCGCGTCGCCGCTGTGATCGACCGCGCGGGCGGCATTGACCCGGTCGGGCCGGCCGACGCGCTCACCACCGAGCAGACCGTCCAGGCCAACGGGCTGCCGTTCCCGGTCGTGCAGGTTATGCAGGAACTGGGCGCGAACTCGGTCGCCGTCAACGCGGCCGAACGAACATTGTTCGTCCAGAACACTACGGTGGTGAACGGCTCGACCACCGCGGCGATGACGTCAGCAAACCTGGCCGCCGACCTGCAGGCCGCGATCCGCGCCCTGGGTGGGAAGTAGCGAATCGAACGAACCGAACCGGCGTTTGGCCGTCGAGCTGAAAAATGCGCGACCTGCGGGCTTGCACGATCTGCCGCGGATCGGCATTCTTAAAGCGACCCTCGAACGACGGGTTCGGAGCGGTCGGTCGAACAGTGCGAATTCACATCTGAGGCGCGGAATGGCGACATCCCTTTTTCGACGTAATGTTTGTCTATCGACACTTTTGCTCGCGTTGTCGTGCTCGTGCGCGACGACCCAGCCCCAATCAGGAAAAACAATGCAGACAAGTTTTGGTACCACCGCCGACGGCAAAGCCGTGACGCTTTACACGCTGACCAACGCCAAGGGAGCGTCGGTCCAACTGATCAATTTCGGCGCGACGATTACCCACCTGATGGTGCCGGACAAGACCGGCAAGATGGCGGACGTCGTGCTCGGGTTCGATAATTTGAAACAATACGAAACCGAAAGCCCGTACTTCGGCTGCGTCGCCGGTCGGGTCGCGAATCGAATCGCCAAGGGCACGTTCGAGGTCGACGGAACCGCCTATCACCTGGCCGTCAATAACGGCGTGAACGCTTTGCACGGCGGACTGAAAGGATACGACAAGCGAGTCTGGGACGGCGAGGAAGTCGCGTCGTCCGACGGGTCCGCCGTGAAGTTTACGCTGACCGATCCGGACGGCACCGAGGGTTACCCGGGCACGGTCAAGGTCTCCGTGACGTACACGCTGACCGATGCGAACGCGATCCGAATCGAATACGCGGCCACCACAGATAAGGCCACCCCGATCAACCTGACGAATCACACGTACTGGAACCTTCAGGACGCCGGCGCAAGCGACATCGGGAATCACATTCTCAAGCTCGAAGCCGACCAGTACACGCCCGTGGACGCGACGCAGATTCCGACCGGTGAGATCGCGGCCGTGAAGGACACGCCGATCGATTTTACGACCCCCAAACCGATGGGTCAGGACCGCCACGAAATGACCGGTGACCCGGCCGGGTACGACCACAACCTGGTGCTCCGGGATCAGGACGGCTCGCTGGGCAAGGCGCTGGAAGTGTACGAACCGGTCACGGGCCGGGTGATGGAAATGTGGACCACGGAGCCGGGCGTTCAGTTTTACACCGGAAACTTTCTGACCGGAAAGGTGGTCGGCAAGGGCGGGATCGCGTACCAGAAACACCACGCGTTCGCGTTCGAAGCGCAGCACTTCCCGGATTCGGTGAATCACCCGAAGTTCCCCAGCACGATCCTTCGACCAGGCAAGACGTACCGGCAGGTGACCGAGTACCGATTCTCGACCGCAGAGCAATCACCGCTGTAATACGGCTCTCGCCGAATTCGTTCGCCGTTTTAAAGGGAGCCGCGGGTGAATACCCGTCGGCCCGAACTGTAGACGGCGGGGCGGGGCAAACCATTACCCAAGGCCGGACTCTTCCGAGTCCGGCCTTGGGTTTTTTAATCGCGCTCGTCACTGTGCTTGATGTAGTGATTCGTGTACGCCAGCGCGACTCCGTACAGCGTGAGGTCCGGCGCGACCGCGTGCACCAGCTCCCAGCCGGCGAACAGTTTCTCGGCGTCACCGCCGGTCGTGATCAGGTCGGGCCAGTGACCGAGCTCGGTCGCGTAGCTCTCGACCAGTTCTTTGACCATTCCGCGGACGCCGGTGTAAACGCCCTGCAGGATCGCCTCGCGGGTGTCTCGCCCGATCCCCGGCGCGAGCGGGGTCAGCTCGACCGGCGGCAGCTTCGCCGTCTTTTCATGCAGCATGCTCAGCATCATCCCCGCACCCGGCGCGATCGCCCCGCCCAGAAACGCGCCGGTGTCATCACAGCAGTCGACGGTTAACGCAGTCCCCGCGTCGGCGACCACGCAGGCCTTGCCCATCTGTTCGTAAGCGGCCGCCACGTTCAACACCCGGTCGACGCCCGTCTCCTTCGGTTCCCGCGTCTTCACCTCGATCGGCAGATCCAAATCGGTCCCCACCCACTCGACCGAATGCCCGGTCGCGAGCTCCGCCGCGTGCTCGACCGATTCCAGCAGCATGGGATTCACGCTCGCCCCGGCCACGGCGGGGCTGTCGGTGTCGGCGATCAACGCCCAGGACTCGGCGATCTTCCCCTGCCAGTCGGCCCGGTCCTCGTGCGCGATGCGTGTGACGGATTCGAGTTTCCCAGCCACAAAGGTGCCGATCGAGAGGCGGGAGTTCCCGAGATTTAAAACCAGCAGGTTGATGTCCATGCGGGGATAATAGCGGAACTTCGGTCGAACCCGCACCCGTCAGGACGACGGATCCAAAACGGTCAGATCGTGGGCGGCTGCCGCGACGTTCAATTCGAAATCACTTCCGACAAAAATAAGCTGATTTATACGACCGCTTCGCCGTAATGCCGCACGCCGATTGGACCGCGTCGGCCCCGCGAAGCACATAACGCCGCGTCGGCTCGACGGACAAGGCCATCACCCCAGAATCCAATTCGATGACCTTGAATACCTGAGCGAATTCGCGATCCAGTTCGACAAATGCAGATGCAAGATGAGGGTCGGGAGTTGTCGCAGCTCGCGCACGTCTAGTCATCGCGGCCGACACCTCGGAATGCGCAAGGCGAGAGATCACGATCGAGTTTACACCCCCGATGAGTGCGACCACGCGGTCGGTCCCGCGCTCACGGCGATACGCTTTGACCAGGGCCGACGAATCCAGAAAGTATGTCGACTATCGCCTGTCACGGACGATGTCATCGGAGAGGGGCCGCCGGGCATCTCAATGGGTTGAAACTGGCGCTCCCCGCTTGCAGCTACCGAAGCTTCCTCTGGCGATTCCAGAACCTCGATGCTTACCAGAGCGCCTTCGCGTAGATTTGCAGGCTTGTCGAGTGTGATTTGACCGTTCTTCACGTGCCCTCCATACGTCATCACCGTTGCTCCCTCGGCGTTATATCGCAAACAATTGGTCCGGCCAGAGAATCGGGATCGAAGCCATCGTCAGCCGTGCCACACTCCGGGCACCGACCGGCGCTGCCACGTCGGTCGTAACCGCACGATTCGCACAAATACGTAAAGTCCTGAAGGATAAACCGGCGAAATGCTTTCGAATAGGCGAAACGATGCACCATCACTACGACAGGGACTACGAGCAGATAAAAGGGCAACACTGTTTCGACGCTGACATGTTCTCTGATTGCAATTAATGCTGAAGAAATGAGCAAAGCTTTAAAAAATGCGAGCGACCAGTACGGCCAGTAGAGCGCCAAACGTTTGCGGTAGGACGACAATAACTTTCGTCTGTCGCGCGCCGAAAACGACTGCAAAAGATCGTTCGGGCTGGCGCGTCCGCGGGGCGTCCCAACTACGAGCGTGTGCAGAAAGCCCCTCGCAGGTGCTGTGAGCTTACCAATCAGTCGGCGCAAAACGAAGCTCGAATGACTAATGATGATTCGAATCAGAAGCGGGCAATAATGCCCAGCTTTTGTCCGTCATTCGTCATTCGAGCTGCGGCAGTCGATTTGCAGTTCCTATGCGAGGCTGCTCAGCTCGCGGCGCCGACCAGTTCCTGCTTCTCGGCCTTGGACGTGGGGGCCTCTTCCTTCTTGACCTTGCGGACTTCGGCCAACCGAGTGGCCTTGCCGACGCGGTCGCGGAGATAGAACAGCTTGGCCCGGCGGGTTTCACCGCTGCGTTTCACGGTCACCTTGCTGATGAACGGCGAGTGGAGCGGGAAAATACGCTCGACACCTTCGTTGTTCACCAAGCGGCGGACGGTGAATGTTTCGTTGATGCCCCGGCCCTTTTTCATGATCACGGTGCCGGAGAAAATCTGGATGCGTTCTTTCTCGCCTTCGACGATGCGGGTCGAGACGTCGACGGTGTCGCCGACCTGAAACTGCGGCGGTTCTTTTTTAAGATGATCTTTTTCGACGAGTTCGAGTAGTGCGTTTGTCATGGCTAGTCTCCGGTTCAGACGCAGTCACCGGAGAAAACCATCTCGGCTACCGCGACTGCGCTAAGGGGAAAATCGGGTCATTCGGGCGTTATTACTTCACTGTTGTCAACTTAACTTTTCAGCTCCGGCGCGTCGCAGGTACGTCTCCCATAAATCCGGTCGACGAGATTGCGTTCGCTCTTTTCGCTGTTCTAGTCTCCATTTGGCTATCAGGGAATGGTTTCCCGAAAGCAGAATATCCGGAACCGTCATTCCCCGAAAGTCCCGGGGGCGGGTGTATTGCGGATATTCTAACAGACCGTTAGCAAAACTTTCATCTTCGGCACCGGTTTTCGCTCCCAGGGCACCGGGTAGCAACCGCACGACCGCATCGATCAGCACCATCGACGCCAGTTCACCACCGCTTAAGACGAAGTCGCCGATGCTGACCTCGCGGGGGGACAGGCCTTCGACAATTCGCTCGTCGAAACCTTCGTAGTGGCCGTTGATTAAAAGCAATCGCGGTTTCTGAGAAAACTCAATGGCCAAGTCCTGATCGAATAACCGGCCCTGCGGGGTTAACAAAATCCGCTCGGTCGGCCTGTCGTCCTGTTTTTCGGCGTGCTCGACGGCGTCAAACACCGTGTCGCACATCATCACCATTCCGGGGCCACCCCCGAACGGTTTATCGTCAACAGACTTATGCGCGTCAGTGGCGAAATCCCGGAAGTTGGTCAAATGGTATTCGACCAGCCCCTTTGCCGCCGCCCGTTTGGGAATGCTCGTTCCCAGGATGGGTCCGAACATTTCGGGGAAAAGGGTTAGTATGTCGATGCGCAACGCCACGATCACGCCCGGACATAAATACAGCCGCGGGTTTTCACCCGCGGCCTGTTTCAATGCTGAGTTCTATATTATGCGGTCTTTTCGGCGACCACCGGGGCGGCCTTGGCTTTACCCGGTTTGGGCAGACGCAGCTGCTTGTGCTCGATGCCTTGCCGCTTTAACAGCGACGAGACGGTCGGAGACGGGATCGCCCCGACGTCGAGCCAGTGCGTGCAACGGTCAAGTTTCGCGACAAACCGCTTGGTTTTGTCCTTTTGACCTGGATCGTAATGTCCGAGTTCCTCGATGACTCGACCGTCGCGGGGCGAACGGGAATCGATCGCAGAAAGGCGGTAGAAGGGCGCGTGAATACGACCCATCCGCTTTAATCTCAACTTCACAGCCATGAGGCAATCTCCAAATTCCTTCCAAACCGAAGGACGGAGCAGTATATCGGGAGCCCCGCAAGTTACAAGCGCTCCGCCGGATGCGTTAATTTCCCGACGCGGGTTGCCCTAACCAGGCGAGCCGGGGCGGGGACGCCCCTGGCCCTCTATGATTCGCAATCGCGGGATCGCGGAATCCCATTGCCTATTGCTTCTCGGTCGTGAAGCTTTACGATTTTCGGCGATCGAGACCCCTGTATAGTGTCGCTCGGCAACGAGTGACGGGTGGCCGACACCGTTCGACGCCGCCCCGAATGACCCACCGGAGATTTGAATGATTGTGCGTCGGCCCACGCGGAAGATTGTTCTCGGAGATGCGGCCCACGGATTCGTGGGGATCGGTGCGGACTCGCGCGTGTCGGTGCAGTCGATGACGGCCGGGTACACGTACGAGATCGACAAATGCGTCGGTGAAATCCACAAGCTCGCCGCCGCCGGCGCGGACATCGTCCGCGTGGCAGTGCCGGAGAAAAAAGACACCGCCGCGCTGAAAGAAATCCTGCCTCAGGTGTCGGTGCCGATCGTCGCAGACGTGCACTTCCACTTCCAGCGGGCGCTCGAGGCGATCGACGCGGGCGTCCACAAAATCCGCCTGAACCCGGGCAACATTAACGACCGCGCTCAAGTGATCGATGTCATCCAGGCGTGCAAGGCCAAGAAAATTCCGATCCGCATCGGCGTCAACGAAGGTTCGATCATCGAGCGGAAAGACAAGCAAAAACGCCTGAAAGAACTCGGCGGGGTTTTCAGCGACAACAAGCACGGCCATTTCCTGGCCATCATGATCACCAAGCTCGAAGAGTACCTGGAGATCTTCCACGAGCAGGACTTTCACGACATCGTGATCAGCGCCAAGAGCATCGACCCGCTGATCGTGATTGATGCTTACAAGGCCATCAGTGAACGTTTCGATTACCCGCTTCACCTGGGCGTCACGCATGCCGGTCCCAAGGAGACCGGCACGATCCGGTCGGTGGTGCCGCTCGGGCACCTGCTGGCGAGCGGGATCGGTGACACGGTCCGCATCAGCTACGCCAACGACCCGGTGTACGAAGTTCAAGACGGGCTTGAGCTGATGTACATCCTCGGCCTGCGGACACGGATCGGCGCGGAGCTGATCGCCTGCCCCAGCTGCGGGCGAATTCAGGTCGACTTGTTCAGGCTGGTGCAGGACGTCCGCAAGCAGCTCGAAAAAGAGATCACACTGCCGATCAAGGTCGCCGTGATGGGTTGCGTCGTGAACGGCCCCGGTGAAGCCGAGGGCGCCGACGTGGCGATTTTTGCCGGAGACCGCAAGGGCATCATCTACGTGCAAGGCGAGAAGGTCGCAAACGTGCCCGAGGAGCAAATCCTGACCCGGCTGCTCGAAGAATGCCGGAAATTCCAAGACAAAGTCGCCCGCGGCGAAGCGAAGCTCGGCGAGAAGAAAGTCGACATCCTCCCGCCCGACCCGATCGGTGAACTGGGCAGCGGGTGGGAAAAAATCCAAAAAGAAAAAAGCGAAAAAGGAATGGGTTTGCCGGTCCTTCGGTAAGCCATTTCCCGTTTGTTACCCGCCGGCCGACGCCGAACGCATTTCTCACGACGCAGTCATATGCAGTCGGTTCCAGACGACACGCCGACCGAGCCCACACCGCCCGCGGCGCGTCAGTCCGGTGTGATCGTTTGGCTGGTCGTTATCTGTATTATTGCGCTATCGCTCCGCCTGATGCGGTTCGGCCAGAGCCTCTGGTGCGACGAGATGGGGACGCTGCTGGAATACGCGGCCGCCCCCTGGCAGGTCGTCGTCGCCCCCGGGCCGGGGCAATACGTCCCCAACGATCACGTCCTTTATTCGATCCTGGCAAAACTCTGCCTGCTCGCCGGCAACGGGGGGCGGGTCGATCCTGCGGACACCGCGGCGGCATTGATTCGCCTGCCCTCGTTGCTGGCCGGGACGCTGCTCCCGCTGGCCGTCGCCTGGCCGCTGCGACGCTCCGCGCCGCGGGCGGCCGTTTTGCTCGCGATCCTGCTCGCCGTCCATCCCTGGTTCATTGCCGAAAGCACCGAAGCCCGCGGATACGGACTGATGCTTCTGCTCGGCGTGCTCGCGACGAATTACCTGCCGGGGAAGAACACCTCTCGGCCGGTCGTCTACGGGCTCCTGGTCGCCGGGATGATCTACGCCGTGTCAGTCTCAATGGTGCTGCTGATTGCACACGGAGTCTTCGTGCTGGTGCGGCGTGACGGGACAACCGCTTGGTCCCGCGGCGCGGCGGTCGGCCTGGTTTTAGCAACCCTGCTTTACCTGCCGATGGCCCGCGGCGTCGTCGACTATTACCATCACCCGTTGTCGAGCCCGGAAAACTACGGACAGTTCGTGAATGACGTTCCCCGCTTCGCTTTGGCCGGGCAGTACCTGCCGCGGGTAAATGATGCTGTGGTCTCTTTGCCAGACCCGTTCACCGGCTGGGGGTACTGGCTCGCGCCGGTGATCACGGTGGGTGTCGCGCTGCTGCTCGGCAATCGCAAGCAGCCGGAAAATACATTCCTTTCGGTCATGGCGATCGCGACAGTGCTCGCCCTGATCGTGCCAATCGCACTTCCCGCGGCAGGGCAGGTGCGATTTTTCCCCTGGTCGGGGGCCTTTCTGTGCGTGGCTTTCACGTCGATCTTACTTCGAACCTACGACCGATTCGGGCTCGCCTCGGGGTTGATTCTCACCGTCTGCGTCGCAGGTTGGATGCTCGTGACTGACTTTCAAATGCCGCCCGACCAACCGGTCCGGGAAGCCGTCATGACGGCCGACCGCCTCGCGCCTGCCGGGACGAACCTGTGCGTCGCGTTCCTCACCGCGGACGGCGTCGGTCGTTTATATTCCGACAAGGCAAAGACGCATTCGTTGCAGGTCGCGGCGACACCATCGGCCTTCTTCGCCGCCGAGCGGCGTGCGGTACAAACAACCGGGCGTCTCCCCTGGCTCGTGGTTTCTTATGAAAACCTTGTTCACGATTTCAGCCCCGAGTCCTGGGCGGAACTGAACCGGCGCTATCGTCTGATCGAGCGTTCGATCGGGCGGGTGACGGCGGTCGCTATTTATGCCCCGGTGAATCAGTAAGCCCAAGGTTGGGCTAGTACTGTCTCGAAGCAACTAATGACTGAACCGCAGGATGGCCCCGATGCAACGGATCGCATTTCTCATCCGGGTACGACCGGAAAAGCTCGACGAGTATCGCCGGTTGCACGACCCGATCTGGCCGGAGCTCGCGGCCGAGCTGACCGCGTCCGGCATTCGCAATTACACGCTCTGGCTCCGCCCCGACGGAACCGAATTCGGGTACCTCGAATGCGAGGACTGGGCCGCGTCGTGTGCGTATCTCGCAAAGTCGGACGTGCATACCCGCTGGCAGGAACTCATGAAGCAGTTCCTGCTGACACCCGCCGACGGCGCCCTCGGCGGGCAACCGGTCGAGATGCTCGAGCAGTCGTTTCTCCTGAAATGAGATCGATTGCGGCGCATCTCAACCGGCTCATGGAGAACGCCAATCCTTGAAAGCCGCGTCCCGGCAGGGCGGGGATCGACCGGTCGACGGGCTGCCTCCCGGCCTAGGCGATCCAGAATTTTCCGCATGATTCCCCGGCGTTTTTTACAGAGTGCCGGCGGTCATCGCCGGCTCGGCAGCACACGACGTCGCAGCAGACGCATCGTGAACAGGCTCGCGAGCATCGTGCCTGCCGCGGCCGGTTCCGGGACGGCGGTGATCTCGAAGACCTGTCCGGTCGTGCCGGTCGGCCCCAGCGCGGCGCTGGTCATGACATAGATTTCACCGTCGGCGTCCTGCCCGAACCCCTTGAGCCAGCGCCCCAGCGGGGCGTCGGCGGTGCCGAGCACGAATTCATTGATCTGTCCCGTGGTCAGGTCGGAATAAAACAGCCGACCGTTCGCGGGCCCGCTGAACGGCCCGTTGCTGAAGTCACCGAAGATGTAATCCCCGCTCAGCGCCGGGATCGACGACCCGTGGTAGACGAAACCGCCCACGATGGCCGAGCCCGAGTTGTGGTCGTATTCCGCCAACGGGTCGATTAACCCCGCGGGTAACCCGACGCTTTCCACCGGGTTTACCGAGCCGATCGTGCCGGTGGTCCTGTTAAACAGGAACGTGCCTTCCTTGATCGGCCAGCCGAAGTCGCCGCCCCGGGTGATCGTGTTGATCTCTTCGACGTTGTTCTGCCCGACGTCTCCTTCGATGAGCCGACCGGACGGGGCGTCGAAGGAGAATTTGTATGGGTTTCGCAGGCCGTTGGCGTAGATTTCGGGCAACGCGCCGGCGACGCCGACGAACGGATTGTCCGACGGGATGCCGTATTGGTGGTTAACACTATTGTTGCCATTCACGTCGATGCGGAGCATTTTGCCCATGACGACGCGGTTATCCTGGGCGTTCCCGGTGGCGACGATGTGGCCGTTACCGCTGTCGTTGGCGTTGCCACCGTCACCGATTGCCAGGTAAAGGTCGCCGTCCGGTCCGAAGGCGATCGTCCCGCCGTTGTGGTTTAACGCCGGGTGATCTTCCCGGAGAAGGTCCCGGCGAGTGGTCGTGTCGACCACCAGCGGGTTGGCCGCGCTGACTTTCCATTCGGTCAAAACATTTTGGTGATTGAACGCGCCGGTGAACGTGCCCGCGACGGGTGCGAAGTCGGCGGAGGTGATCCCGGCCTTTTCGCTCTGGTAGGTGTAAAGCGTGCGAAACTGCGGGCTCGCGGGGTTGTTGAATCCCGGCGCGAACGCGAGGCCGAGCAGGCCGCGTTCGTCGTAACCGGCGCTCAGCGGGATCGCGTTTTCAAGCCCGGTCAGGTCAAGAAACGGTGACGCCGACGGTGTCCCGTTCTGCACGATGTTGATCTTGCCCGTCTGGTCGACCACGAACAGATCGCTGGTGTCGCCCGGCGCGGTCACGCCTGCGACCGGCGCGACAAGCCCGGACTCGATCGGTTTGAGATTGATCGCGATCGTTCCCTTATGGATCGCGTTGGGCAGCAGGTTCTGGGCCGCCAGACTGCTCGAGGCGAGCATGGGGCTGGCCACTCCAGCGACTCCGGCGGCGACGAACCAATGTCTCGGTTTCATGACTGGCCTTTCTAAGATGGATGACGTGTTCGACGGAGGAAATGAATCGCAAGCGGGCACCGCTTCGACGCCGGACAGAATAGAGAATCGATTAAAAACTTGCCGGTTTGTGCAAAGATTGCAAGCGATCTGCGGCGGAGTTGAAAACCGCCAACGATTCTGTCCAGACGTGCGCGCAAGATCGCGACCGACCGGTATAAAACCGGCGGTCGCGACTGTCCGCTCCGCGCCGCTGACAAGGTCAATTCTATTTCGACCGGCGCTTGCCCAGCATCAGGCAAGACCCGACGAGCAGCATCGAGATCGATGCCGGCTCGGGCACGACACCGCCGGCGGCAATGTTGTCGATTCCCAGCACGGCTACGAGATTGTCACCGCCCAGCGATGGCGAAGTGGCCGAAAGGATTCGCAGCTCGGCCGGTCCGGTGAGCAGTGCGTCGAATGTCTCGGACGGAAAGTTGACGTCCGTGAACGCAGCCGACGCGATGGAAAATGTGGCGTGATGCCATGCCGAGTCGGCCGGTAGGGCAAAGGCGGTCGTCGACGAATAGCCCGCCGCGCCGCTTCCCGTGCCGTCTTTGAACGCCAGCCGAATCGATAGCGGACCCGTGCCCTGGTTTTCCAGGTCCATACTGATCGTCTTAACGCCCGCAGCAGCGTAATTGCCGGTCCATTGATTCCGGTTGAATGTCGTCATTTTTCCGCCAGCGCCACCGCCGGTCGAAGTGACTTGGAAATACGCGTCGCCCACGCCCGCGGGCCCGCCGGAACTCACGTTCGCCAGTGACCCAAACCCGCCGCCCCAGTTGTTCGTGGTCGAATTCTGAAACGTGTCTACTTGGCCGAGCACGACAGCCTTCGCAGACCCGATCGCTGTGAGAAGGACGACCGACGCGGCCGTTAACAACCGATGACTGTGTTGCATTTTTCCTGCCTTGAAGATCGAAGTGTCCGAACGTTCGTTGGAAGCGGCGAGCCCTCGCGTGCCACCCGAACCTGGCCGAATCCTACGATGATGATTGCATCCGGCGGCGATCTCCTGCAAAGATTGCATCTTTGTCCGGGGCTGCCGCGGGGCGTCGATTTAACGCCGGCCGTGAATCCGCTATAAGCGGGCCAGGAAAACAATATGAGCATTCGAGTCGGTATCGTCGGAGTATCGGGTTACGGCGGTGGTGAGGCGCTTCGCCTTTGTGCTTCACACCCCGGTTTTGAAGTCGTTTATGTGGCCGGTGAAAGCAGCGCCGGCTCACCGCTGGTCGAAAAGTTCCCCGGCATCGGGATGCTCGGCGAACTGAAGATCGAGAAATGGGACCCGACCGCCTTGCCGAAACTCGACGTGCTTTTCGCATCGCTGCCATCGGGCCAGTCCTCCGAGGCGCTGGCGCGGGTGCCGAAGGAGACGAAAATTGTTGATATCGGCGGAGACCACCGTTACGCAGCGGGATGGACGTACGGACTGGCAGACGTTTGGCCTGATAAAATCAAAGGCCAAACCCGCATCGCGAATCCGGGTTGTTACCCGTCGGCGGCACTGACGGCGATCTCGCCCCTGATTGCCGCGGGCATCGTAAAAACCGGGTTGCCGATCATCATCGACGCCAAGAGCGGTGTAAGCGGCGCAGGGCGGGGTGGCGGGGCGACCTTCGGGTTCGCCGACGTCAACGAAGACGTGGCCGCTTACGCCTTGCACAAGCACGCCCACGTCCCGGAGATGACCGCGACACTGAATATGCTGGGCAACGCCAATGACGCGAGGATCACCTTTACACCGCACCTGATTCCGATGACCCGCGGGATCCTGGCCACGTGCTACCTGACCGGTGACGCTACCACCGAGCAATGCCTGGCCGCCGCCCGGGATTTTTACAAGGACCGTCCGTTCGTCCGGGTGGTCGACAAACCACCGCACACGAAGTGGGCGCTCGGCAGCAACCTGGTGTTCGTCTCGTACGCCGCCGCGGCGGGCGGGCCGATCATCGCGCTGGGCGCGATCGACAATCTCGGCAAAGGTGCCGCGGGGCAGGCCATTCAGAACGCGAACTTGATCACTGGCCAACCCGTGACCGCAGGACTGCAGGGCGCTCCGCTTTGGCCGTGAATCCCGCGTCGAGATCGGACGCGAGAATGCCGGCGGCAGGCACGATCCCGTCGTCACCAGATTCGGCACTCATTGCGGCTGTAAAGGAAATCAGTGGTGGAGCCTCAGATTTTGATGCCCCCGACGCGCCGGCCTCTGCTTGATGTGGCTCGATTCATTGCAGCTATGGGCGTCGTCTGGCTGCACACCTCCGGGGCCGAGGATTACGCCGACTGGGCCGGCGCGCTCGGTCGATTCGCCGTGCCGTTTTTTACCGCGTCTTCGATGTGGCTGTGTTTTCAGCATTGCGCCCGCGAACCGAATCAGCGGTGGGGTTCTTACGCGTTGACGCGTTTGCGCCGAACCTACGTGCCGTTCCTGGCCTGGTCGATGATCTATTTGATTGCGACCGATCTGAAACGAAAATTCGTGACCCGCGAACCGCTGCCGATACCGAGCTGGGATTTGCTGCTGATCGGCACTTCACTGCAGCTTTGGTTTTTGCCGTTCGTTCTGTTCGTGAATGTGTCGGGAATGCCCGTCTGCCGATACATCGTCCGCCTCGATTCACAAAGACAGGTCACGCTCGCGACGATGTTGCTGATCGGGTTGGCAATTGCGAGCGCAGCTGTTTCTTATCGCGTCGACCTGCTGACGCGCGAGGCCATGCCGGGCCTGAGAATCTTCGTCCTGCTGTCCTGGTCGGCTGTGCCCGCAGTCTTTTGGGGACTGGCCGTCGCAACCTTCATGCGGGCTAGAAAAATTGAGCACTTCTCGAAGAACCTGTCCGCCGTCGCGATTTGCGCAGTTTTGGCCGTCGAAACACTCTCGGCGGTTGATCCGAGCCTGCGACACCTCGAACACGTGGCGGCTTGCGGCCTGCTGCTGGTCGCCCTCGGTTCGATCCATCTGCGGCTGTTCCCGTGGGCATCCGCGACTGCCGGACTGGCTTTCGGCATTTATCTGACGCACGCGTTATTCGTCGAAGCCTTTCGGGCCATCACACGTACGATGCTGCACTGGGCGGCATCATTGCCGTTGGTACTCGGCTGCTTTGTGATTTCTGCGATCGCGGCAACAGTCTCGGCTCACCTTCTGACCCGGTTTCGTGCGACCAGATGGCTCGTAAGCTGACAGCGGTCACGAGAGATCGGCCGGAGACAATTTCGCCGCGTCGCGTCGTCTGGTACAAACTCGCCCATGAGCCTTACCGAGACGATCACCGTGCACGCCCGCGACCTGATTACTGCCACCGGGTATGCCGGTGCGGCAGCGCTAATGGCTTTGGAATCAATGATCGCGCCGGTGCCGTCCGAGGCGGTCATGCCGTTCGTCGGGATGGCGGTCGTCCGGGGGAAGATGGCGCTCGCGCCGGCGTTGATCTTCACGTCGCTGGGGTCACTGATCGGCTCGCTGGTTTCGTATTACCTCGGCTACTTCGGGGGTAAGCCGCTGGTGCTCAAGGTCGGAAAATATCTGTTCGTGAACGAGCACCACCTGGACCAGACGGTCGCGTTTTTCCAAAAGCGGGGAGCGATCACCGTTTTCGTTTCCAGGTTCGTGCCGGTGATCCGGCATTTTATTTCAGTGCCGGCGGGAATGGGGCGGATGCCGCTGCTGGCGTTTTGCGCTTACACGCTGGTCGGCGCGACGTTATGGAACGGCCTGCTGCTGTGGGCCGGGTATGCATGGCAGGAGAACGTCGACAAGATCACGCCGTACTATAAGTTTCTCGACATCATCGTCGTCGCGGTCGGTGTGGTGGTCGTTGCAGGGTGGATTTACCTGCACCTGAAGAAAGCCAGGGTCGTGCCGCTGGAGTCGGCCACGGGTACTACGACCGGGCCAACGGATTGAACTTTTCGACGGCTCACGCCGCCGGTGGTTCCTGCCGATACCACCCAAGATCGAATGCCCCGAAATACCCCCTCCCACTCGGCCCCGCTTACCTTGATTAGCCATAAGACCGGTCTACAATCCGGCGTGAACCGAGTCGATACGAGGGGCCGGCGAAACCCCCGGCCAACTGGAGATGGACATGTTTGAACGATTTACGGACCGGGCTCGCAAGGTGATGGCGCTGGCCAATCAAGAGGCCCAGCGTTTTAACCACGAGTATATTGGAACCGAACACATTCTGCTCGGGTTGGTCAAAGAAGGCAGCGGCGTCGGTGCGAACGTTCTGAAGAACCTGGACGTCGACCTCCGCAAGGTGCGCCTCGAGGTCGAGAAGCTCGTCAAGAGCGGTCCCGACATGGTCACCATGGGGAAGCTGCCGCAAACACCCCGGGCCAAAAAAGTCATCGAATACGCGATCGAAGAAGCGCGAAATCTGAACCACAATTACGTCGGCACCGAGCACCTTTTGTTAGGACTGCTCCGTGAACACGACGGCGTCGCGGCCCAGGTTCTGATGAACCTGGGACTGAAACTGGAAGAAGTCCGCGAAGAAGTCCTTAACCTATTAGGTGCAGGCGTGGAAAGCGAAGAACCGCAACAGCAGGAAAAACAGGGCAGCAAAGGTAAAAGTAAAACCCCGGCTTTGGATTCGTTCGGTCGCGACCTTACGGAGTTGGCTCGCGAAGGCGCGCTCGACCCTGTGATCGGTCGAAAGAACGAGATCGAACGGGTGATTCAGATCCTCTGCCGTCGTCAGAAAAACAATCCGGTGCTTCTGGGTGAAGCGGGTGTCGGGAAGACCGCCATCGTTGAAGGGCTCGCCCAGATGGTGATCTCGTCGAACGTGCCGGAAATCCTGCACGACCGCCGAATCGTCGTGCTCGACCTGGCGATGATGGTCGCGGGTACAAAATACCGCGGGCAGTTCGAAGAGCGCATCAAAGCGGTCATGAACGAAGTCCGCCGGGCGAAGAACGTCATTCTGTTTATTGACGAGCTGCACACGTTGGTCGGTGCCGGTGGTGCCGAAGGCGCGATCGACGCCAGCAACGTGCTGAAGCCGGCGCTCAGCCGTGGCGAGATTCAGTGCATCGGTGCGACCACGTTTGATGAGTACCGTAAATACATTGAGAAGGACGCGGCGCTGGCCCGTCGATTCCAGCCGATCACGGTCGAACCGCCTAATAAGACTGACGCGATTGAGATTCTCAAGGGTCTGCGCGATCGGTACGAGGCGCACCACCGCGTGCAGATTCTCGACGCCGCCCTCGTGGCTGCCGTCGAGTTGTCGGACCGGTACATCACCGGTCGTGCGTTGCCGGACAAGGCGATCGACGTGTTGGACGAAGCCGGTGCTCGCATCCGCCTTCGCAGCATGACCAAGCCGCCGAACCTGGCCGAACTGGAAGAGCAGATTGAACGGCTCAGCATCCAGAAGGACGAAGCGGTTAAGAACGCCGAATACGAGGAAGCTGCCCGGCTTCGTGACCAAGCCGAGGCCCACCGCGCGAAGAAGGAAGAGATGCAGCGGCAGTGGCGTGAAAAGGCCAAAGAAGTCGACGGCGTCGTCGACGAGGAAGTAATCGCTGAAGTCATCAGCAAGATGACCGGCGTGCCGTTAACCCGTCTGGAAAAAGAAGAAGCCCAGCGGTTGTTGGAACTCGAAAAAGAGCTGCACAAGCGGGTCGTTTCCCAGGACGAGGCGATCAGCACGATCAGCAAGACGATTCGTCGCGCCCGTTCGGGTTTGAAAGACCCGCACCGTCCGATGGGTTCGTTCCTGTTCCTCGGGCCCAGCGGTGTCGGTAAGACGCTGCTGTCCAAGGCACTGGCCGAGTTCATGTTCGGCGACGCCGATGCGTTGATCCAGATCGACATGTCCGAATACATGGAGAAGCACAACGTCAGCCGATTGATCGGCGCGCCTCCGGGCTACGTCGGTTACGAGGAAGGCGGTCAGCTCACCGAACGGATTCGTCGTCGGCCGTACAGCGTGGTGCTGCTCGACGAAATCGAAAAGGCGCACCCCGACGTGTTCAACATGCTGTTGCAGATCATGGAAGAAGGACGGTTGACCGACAGCTTCGGCCGACACGTCGACTTCCGTAATGTCGTGTTCATCATGACCAGCAACATCGGCTCGGAACTGATCAAAGGCGGCGGTCCTGACTTCGGCCTTCGGGGTCGCAATAAGGGAACGACCGAAGAGCGGACCTACGACAAGATCAAAGACACGGTTATGAAAGAACTGGAACGCTACATGCGTCCGGAGTTTATAGGTCGACTGGATGACGTGATCGTTTTCCGTCCGCTCGGCAAGGTGCAGCTCGAACAGATCGTCGAGTTCGAATTAAAAAAGGTTACCAAGCGGCTCGTCGATCACGGACTGAAGATCGAGCTGACTCAGGAAGCCAAAGATTTCCTGATCGAGAAAGGTACGAACTCTGATTTCGGCGCTCGTCCGCTCCGTCGGGCGATCGAACAAAACGTCGAAGACCCGCTCAGTGAAGACATCCTCCGCGGCAGCTTCAAGGATAAGGATCTCATCCGCATTTCGGTGAAGACCGAAGAAGGCGGCAAAAAGCACTTGTACTTCGATGCCGTGAAGGGCGACGAGAAGACCGAAACGCCGCAACTCGCGCAAGCGACCAGCGACGCGACCTGATTAATCTCGGTCGACAACTGGAATCAAAAAGCCCGGGCGACTTCGCCCGGGCTTTTTTTATATCTCTACGGTCCGATCTAGTTTCGACGCGAGTCTGAGTGCCCGATCTGGCCATCGCTTCGTGAGCCGGCTTCGGCTGTCACTGACCGACCTGAATGTGCCGGGACATTGATGCGTCTGCAAGCGCGTTAACGAGTTGATCGATCTCGGCGGGCGTGTGCTCGCTGCTGAGGGTGATCCGTAATCGACTGGATCCCCGCGGAACGGTGGGGGGACGGACCGCGACCGTCAGTATGCCCAGCGATTGCAACCGGGCGGCGGCGGCGAGGGTCTCGGCTTCGCCGCCCAGAATGATGGGAAGGATCGGCGAGTCTCCCGGGGGAAGTAGAAGGCCGGTTGTCTGCAGACGATTACGAATGTCAGCACTCATCGAGCGCAATCGCTGTTGCCGCGCGGGTTCGGTGCAGAGCACGTCGATCGCGGTCGCGGCGGCGGCGGCGACCGCGGGGGGGATGCTGGTCGAGAAAATGTACGGCCGGCCGAAGTTGACCACCGCATCGATCGTCGACCGCGACCCACAAACCGCCCCGCCCGAGCAGCCCAACGCTTTTGACAGCGTGACGACCGTCAGGTCGATTTGATCCTGTAGTCCGAGCTCGCAGGCATATCCCGCGCCGTTGGGTCCGTAGACGCCGCTCGCGTGAGCCTCGTCGAGAACGACGAAAAATGGGAACTCTCGCTTGAGCGCGACGATGCCGGGCAAGTCGGCGGCGTCGCCGTCCATGCTGAAGATCGATTCGGTCACCACGACCTGCATTTGATCCGGGTCAGCGGCGGCGAGCAGTCGGCGGAGTTTTTCGATATTGTTGTGTGGAAACACTCGGAACGACCCGGTGTTTCGCACCGCATCGATCAGCGACGCGTGCGCGAGTTTGTCGACGAGAAATCGCGCGCCGGGTTTTCCCGGCGTCCGCGCTGCGACCGTGGCCAGCGCCTGCACCGCAGCCTGGTTCGCGGCAAATCCGCTCGTGGCCAGCACCGCCGACTCGGTCCCCTTCCACTTTGCCAGAGCACACTCAGCGTTTTCGTGCTCGGTGGTGTGCCCGGTCACGAGAGCGGCGGCTCCGCTGCCGACGCCGTGTTCTCGGGCGACGGCAGTGAACGATTCAATCACCCGGGGATGGTGCGTGAGCCCCAGGTAATTATTGGATGCGAAGTTGATTAGCGTTTCATGCCCGGGAGACGAATCGGGGTAAAGTCGCGAGTCGGTTTTTTCAAGCCGGACGTGCGTCGCGTCCAGAATTCGAACGGATCGTCTTTGTCGAAGTGTGCTGGAAACAACTCGCTGTTGAAGCGAGTCGGTGATGGCGGAAGACCAGTCCATCGGTCGGACGAACCCGCGCTAAGAGGCGGACTCCTCTTTTTCTTCTTCCTCGTGCCCGGTCTCGGGCATCTCGTCGATGTCGCCGGCTTCGTCTTCGATGACGACTCCGGTCAGATCACCGAGTTGCTGCTTCATCAGCCGACCGACTTTAAACTTAACGGTCCGTTTTTCAGGAACCGCGACCGGCTGCAGGGTTTTGGGGTTTTGAGCCTTACGCGCCTTGCGCAGCTTGCTCTCAAAGACGCCGAAGTCGCGAAATTCGAGACGGTTCCCCTTGCCCAGTTCGCCGACGATCTCGTCGAGAAATTGCTGAACGATGCGTTTCACCTGGACCCGACGTTGATTGGTCTTGTCAGCGATACGATCAATCAACTCCTTCTTCGTGATGGTGGCCATGAACTTCCCTCAATCCCTTGGTGGCGTTTAAAACTCGATTGGTAACACACTTACTTTAAAGAAACCGACGCGGTCGGTCAAATGTAAGTTGATGCAGAAACAGAAGAACGGAACAGCGTGGTGCTGACCAACCCCATCCGACGTCTCACGGCAACCGCCTGAGGATGGCCCGAAGGCCTTTGGGACGGGGTCTCACTTGAAGCATCGCACCGTACGACTGGGTCCCGAACTGGACGGTGCCGGGCAGGGTCGGTTCGCCCTGGGGCCAGTGCATCGACTCGGTCAGGCCGCTGGCCTCGACGCCCCTGCAGTCGAGCACCATGCGCTCGTCTTCCATCATGTCGGGCCGGTCGAGCGAAGGATCGCCGTGCTTTTCCGCGCGGACGACAACCCCCAGATCGTGGTAGGTGGTGTTGGTCACGGGCCCGCCGTGGGGCTGAAACAGCAGTCGGGTTCCCTCCGGAACCGGCACGCGTGCGACCAGCATTTGGTCTCCTTCGGGTCAGTCGTCGAATCGTCGAACAGCGGCGGGCAGGGTAGCATATTTGCTCGAACAATTACCTTTCCAATCCGCGCTTTTCGATTAGCATTGCGAACAATGGAAGATAAGTTTTCGAAGCAGGCGTCTGCCGGTGCCGAACCGGTCCGGTATTATAATTCGTTCGTCAGCGAGGCGCTCGCGAAGCAGGCCTCGCTTCGACCGGCTCGGTCGGCGCCGCGGGCGATGCCGGTCACGCCGACGCTCCCCCGCATGCCCAAACCCAAGCGTCGCCGCCGCGATTAGGGCTCGCGCGACGAGCTTGTAAGGCGGCGGCTCGGTGCTGCCGAGGCCGGTCACTGGACGCAGCGCGGGGGTGGCAAGTAGTCTAATTATCATGCGCTTTCTCATCACCGGCGGGGCGGGGTTCATCGGCTCGCACCTTGCCGAGCGATTGCTCGAGCGCGGTGATACCGTCGTGATCCTCGACGACCTGTCGACCGGCAGGGCGGAGAACATCGCCCGCCTGACAGGCAAGCCCGGCTTGCAAGTCGTCCGGGATTCGGTCGAGAACGAGTCCACTGTTTTGATGCTGATGTCGCAGGTCGACGCGGTGTTCCACCTCGCGTCCGCGGTCGGCGTGCAACTGATCGTCGACCAGCCGGTCCGGACAATTCGCACCACCATCCACGGCACCGAAGTGGTCCTCGAAGCGGCGAACAAATTCGGTCGGCCTGTGCTGATCACAAGCTCTTCCGAAGTTTACGGCAAAGGCGCCCGCGTCCCGTTCAGCGAAGACGACGACGTCGTCATGGGCCCTACTCGCCACAGCCGCTGGTGCTACGCCTACGCCAAGGGCATCGACGAATTTCTCGGGCTCGCGTACCACAGGCAGTTCGGCTTGCCGGTAACAATCGTCAGGCTGTTCAACACCGTGGGGCCCCGACAGGTCGGGATGTACGGCATGGTCCTGCCGCGATTCGTCGCCGCCGCGCTGGCCGATCAACCGCTCCAGGTTTACGGCGACGGCAAGCAGACTCGCTGTTTCTGCCACGTCGACGACGTGGTCGGCGCGCTGATCAAGCTGTCGCAATCGACGGGCGTAACCGGGCAGGTCTTTAATCTGGGCAGCGACGAAGAAGTGTCCATCGAGGCGCTCGCCCGGAGGGTAATCGCCCTCAGCAACAGCAAGAGCGTCATCGAATCGATCTCTTACGAAAAAGCATACGGGCAGACGTTCGACGATCTTGCCCGGAGGGTCCCGCAACTGGACCGGATCCGCCGGGCGATTGGCTTTGCGCCACGGTTTAAGTTGGACGAAATTATTCACTCGGTCGTGGAAGATCAGCAGAAGGTAACACGTTCCTGACGCGAGTCCGGTAACGTTCCTAAGCGTCGTGCATTTTTGTCAGGTGGGTGTCGAATCGGGCCGACGTATAGGTACCGTCTGAAAAGAGATCATGCTGCTTGGACTTTTAGCCCAGACTGCCCCGTTGCCGACGACACTTCCATCGGCGTTGTCTATCTCCGCCGACCAGGCGCTCGCTCCATACGTCTATAGTTTCTACGTCGCTTTTCTGATCGCGTACTGCTTCACGCCGGTGATGCGGAAGGTGGCACTTTATTACGACATCATTGACCGCCCCGATCTGCAGCGAAAACTACACCGGGAGCCGGTCGCGTACCTGGGCGGTTTTGCTGTTTTCCTGGCCTGGATCGGCGGGATCGCGATCACGCAGTACCTGCAACCGCACCGGATCGAGCCCGACCTGCCGCACATCAAGTGGCCGACCTCAATTTTAACCGCCGCGTTGATGATCGTGCTGCTCGGGCTTTACGACGACATCCGCAAGGCCAAGCCTGCGGTGAAAATTATCGTCCAGGTCCTCGCCGCCGCCGCGTTGCTCCACGCGCGGATCGGAACCCATTCGACCCAGCCGCTCTTAACTCCAGTCGTGGTGCGGTTGTCGAGGATCACCCACTGGGATCTGGCAGTTTACGTCTGGTTCGTACGGATCACGAGCTACACGCTGACCGTCGGGTTGGTCGTCGGTTGCTGCAACGCCACCAATCTGATGGACGGTCTGGACGGCTTGTGCGGCGGTGTCACCGCGATCATCGCCGCGGGGTTTGTCTTCCTGGCCGTCCATATGGCGACCGTGGGTGACCTCGGCATCACCAACACCGAAGGCATGCGAATCGTCCTGGGCCTCGCATTGTTGGGCGCGGTGCTCGGGTTCATTCCTTACAACTTCAACCCCGCTTCGATCTTCCTCGGCGATACCGGCAGCATGTTCATCGGGTTCTCCTGCGCCACGCTCATCACCATGATGGCCGAGGTGCGCCCCAAATGGTTTCTCGCTGCCATGGTAATGTTCGCCTTGCCCGTTCTCGATACGGCGTTGGCGTTCGCCCGGCGGTGGGTGAACGGCAGGCCTCTCTTCAGTGCCGATAGGCATCACATTCATCACCAACTCGTGGCCCGCGGGTTCACCGTGCGACAGACGGTCGTCATCAGCTACATCCTGACCCTCGGCTTTGTGCTGCTCGGCGCGACCATGGTCTTCATGCGAACGCGGTACGTCGTTGCGATTTACCTGGTCGTCTTCGGTTCGGTCTTCGTTGCCGCTTACAAGATGGGGATGGTGCACGAAGTGGACGTCGTGAGCCGTCGCAAAGCAATCGGTGATCCCGACAGCCTTTCTTCCGATGTTGAGGGATTTGCCCCCGACTCGGTGATGCAGATGCCCGATCCACCGTCGCGAAACGGTACGGATAGCAACACGTAAAAAAGGCGGCAGTCGTTAGACCGCCGCCTTTGTTGAACCGCTGAAAAAATGCGGTATCAAATTAGTTAGCCGGGGGGAGCAGGACGTTGTCGATCCAGTGGATCACGCCGTTCTTGGCAACGATATCGGTCTTGATGACCTTCGCGCTGCTCTTGCCGTCGGGGCTGCTCAGCGTGACCGCGCCGTTGTTCACCGAAACCGACAGGGCTTTCTTGTCGGCCATGGTGGCGCTCATCGTCATCACGTCGGCGGCCATCACGGTCTTACCCGCGATCACGTGGTAAAGCAGAATGTCCTTCAGCTTTTCCTTGTTCTCGGCCTTCATCAGGTTGTCGAGCGTGCCGGCCGGCAGCTTATTGAAAGCGTCGTTGGTCGGGGCGAACACGGTGAACGGGCCGGGGCCCTCCAGCGTGTCTTTCAGGTCGGCGGCGACAACCGCTTTGACCAGCGTGCTGACGTCACCCATGTTGTCGCCGGTGGCGATTTGGACGATGTCTTTGTCCGGCTTGGACAACTGAGCGCCGGTCATCGCCATGCCGTTATCGTCGTGCATACCGTTCGACGAACAGGCCGCCATACCGAAACCCATACCGGCGGAAACAACGGCCATTGCCGCAAACCGAGCGTACTTATTGATCGTGGAAACCATCGCTTCTCCTTCCCGGCCCGTAAGAGCCGGAAATAAATTCTAAAGTGCCGCCCCGGTCTGTGGGGTTGTTCGAATCACGCGACTCGATCGACACGTCTGACCTGAATACGGCCCCAGCCGTAATTCGGATGTCAGACCCGGGCAAATTGCCCGGCTGTGCCTGCTTGTCTCACTTTGAAGGCAAATTCGTCAACGTGTAATGTTTGGGGTCCTTTAAGAACCGTTCCCGGCAATTGTCGGAACAGAAAAAATAATCGTGTCCGTCGAAGCTCGCGTGCGGCGCGGTCGATTCGGCCCGCACACGCATCTTGCACACCGGGTCTTTTACCAGAAGCTCTGTTTCGGTCTGCGTCGCAGGTTGTGTCACGGCGGTGGTCGCGACCATGCCGTGCCCGCCGGCACCGTTCGGGCTTAATGACTTGATGTATTCCAGAACGTCGGACACCTGGTCATCGGTGAGCAACCCCCGATAGCTGGGCATCGACGGGAGATATCCCGACACCACTTTCGCGTTCGGATCGACGACAGATTCGTGCAGGTACGCCTCGTCGGCCCAGACCGTGCGGTGGTCGGCCAGCCGCACTTGCCCGTTGAACACCGCCGTTAGTGGTGGGGCGATCCGTGACTGGCTGTGACACGCCAGACAACCCATTGATTGATAGACCAACGCGCCGCGCTCGACCGCAGATCCGGTCTCGATCGCCAAAGCCGTCGTCGGCGAGGCAACCGCGTCACCGGCGAGCGCGTTCGTGTCGACCACCAGTTTCTCCATCGCTTCGCCGTCGATACTGTTGTAAAGCCCCCGTACCCGGCCCGCGGTGTCGATCAGCATGAACAGGCTGCTGTGAATAATCGGATTGTCCGCGTCGTCGGATTTGTCGACCGCGACGTGCATCCCCTTGGTTACCGCAGCCAGCCCCGCGGGGTCGGTGCTCAATAGTTCCCATCGCGCTTCGTCGCCCTGCCAGAGCGTGGCATATTTTTTCAACGCCGCCGGCGAATCGTGTTCCGGGTCGACCGAGAACGAGACGAACCGCACCCCCGGCTGGTGCAGTTGCTTCTGCAGCAGGATCATTTTCGAGGTCATGATCGGGCACGCCGTGACGCATTGCGTGAAGATGAAATCCGCCACCCAGACGTGTCCGCGAAGGTCATGGTCGGTCACGGGCTTGGCGTCTTGGTTCGGGAATGCAAACCCGGGGACGTCCCAATAGCTAGGTAAAACCGAGGAACTGCCCGCGGGCGACCGCTGAATAATCGACTCGGCCGTCGGTGGTTTCCGGCCGTCGTTCAGCGCGTTTCCCGCCCACTTCGCCGCGGCGAGAAATCCCAGCCAGAGCACGACGATCAGACCGAACGCGATCAGCAACCGCTTTGCATTCATGATAAGTCCAAGCTTCGAGCGGATCACCAACCGGGCACGAAACGTCTATTCCCGGCACTGGCGATCTTCTATTACAATCCGCCGTGTCCGCGGTGTCCGGCGTCGTCGGCGGGTGGATGAGAATGTTACACCAATCAAAGGAGCCGTCATGCCGACGCGCACGTCTGAAGCGAAATGGTCGGGAGATTTGAAACAGGGCACGGGCACGATGAAGCTCGGCAGCGGGGCCTACGAAGGCGCGTACTCGTTTCAATCCCGGATGGAAAGCGGTACCGGGACCAACCCCGAAGAACTGATCGCCGCCGCGCATGCCGGCTGTTTCTCGATGGCGCTGTCGGCGATGTTGTCCGGTGCCGGGCACGTCCCCAAGAGCGTCCACACCACCGCGAAGGTAACGTTCGACCCGGTCCCGGGCGGGTTCGCCATCATGCGGATCGAACTGATCACTGAAGGCTCGGTCCCCGGGCTCGACGCGGCTGGTTTCCAGAAGTTCGCCGACGACGCGAAAAAAGGCTGCCCGGTCTCCAAGGCGCTGGCCGCGGTTCCCGAAATCACATTGTCGGCCAAGCTTATCTAGTCTGCCCGCATCCCTAATAACAATCGACTCACAGAACGCCTGCGGCATTGCCGCGGGCGTTTTCACGCGCCGGGTAATTCGTCGCGGTGCACTCCGCTGAGCTTCGCTTCCTGCAGGTCGAGTTCGTGTTCGATCAGCCGGCGAATACCGTCGGATATTTTTCCGTGTTTCAGCAGTTCGTACAGCCGGGCGCGTTCCACTCGGAGCAGATCTTTCTCGAGCTGCTCGACCGCGTGCGCCTGGTCGAGTTGCCCGCTGTTATACCGGTTAAGGTGCCTCACGTGACCGTCGCGGCGCGATCGCAACTGGTCCACCACGTCCTGCGCGATGCCGCGTTCCCGAGTCAGTTCCTTCAGTTTCTGGGTCGAGGCTTCGATGATTTCGCACCGCGCGTCCAATTCGGTTTGCCGCTCTCGTTTCGACTCCTCGGCCCCCAGGTGATGCACGCCCAGCGCGCGGATCAGCACCGGCAGCGTCAGCCCCTGACCGACCAGCGTGACCAGGATCACGCAGAAGGTCAGGAAGATAATCAGATCCCGCTGAGGGAACGGGACGCCCGGTGAAAGCTCGAACGGCAATGCCAGCGCCGCCGCGAGCGAGATCCCGCCACGCATGCCGGAGAAGGCGACGATCGTCGGACTTTGCCAGGGCGGGCGGGGCTCGGCGTTGGCGATCGACGGAAAAAGCCGCGGCAGATAAGTGCCGGGAAACACCCAGATAAATCGGACAACGATAATGACCACGCAGACGACCGCCGCGTCGTACGCGAGGTGCGACACCGAATACGCCTTGACGTCCGCCTTGAGCACATCCCGGAACTGCAACCCCGTCAGCAGGAACAGAAGGCCCTCGACCAGGAACACCATCAGGTCCCAGAAGAACCACCCCTGAAGCCGGGCGCCGGACGACATGAACCGCGGACCGTTCCAGCTCACCCACAGCCCCGCGGTGACGGTCGCGATCACTCCAGACCCTCCCAGGTGCTCGGCAGGCCAGTACGCCGCGAAAGGCGTCAGCAGCGAGACCGTGATCTCGACCCGGGGGTCGGCCGCGAACTTGCGAACCGTCGCCGACAGGAACCCGACGAAGAGTCCCCAGATCGTTTCGAACGTCACGACGGCCAGGAACGTCACGCCGGCCTGCATGATGGAGAATGAACCGTAAATCACAGCCGCGGTCGCGAACCGGTAGACGATCAACGCTGTCGCGTCGTTAACCATTCCCTCGCCTTCCAGAATCGTCACGATCTTCCGGGGAACACTGAGCCTGCCGGCGATCGACGTCGCGGCCACCGCGTCGGGCGGTGACACGACCGCACCCAGCACGCACCCCAACTGCCAGCTCATGCCGATCAAATAATGCGCCGTCGCCGCCACGGCCGCCGTCGTGAACAGCACACACCCGACTGCGAGCAATGAAATCGGCCGAAGGTTCGCCCGGAAGTCGGGCCAGGACGTGTTCACGGCCGCCGAATAAATCAACGGCGGCAGGAACAGCATCAGTGCGAACGCCGGGTCCAGACGAAGGTGTGGAAGCCCGGGGACAACGGCCAGCAGCAACCCCGCCGGAACCAGCAGAATCGGCCCCGGCACGTTCAACCGTTTGGCGAGTAAACTTACGGCCGCCACGACCGCGAGCAGCGAAATGCAAAGCTGGGCGGATATGATCATGGATCCTTCGACCGGAACGAGGTTAGTCGCCGTCGGGCAAAAACGCGGCACGTTTTTATTCAATCGCGACGACCGTTATGGTAGGTTCTATGCGACCGACGTGGTGCAAATCTAAATGTCTGAAGCAAAATCAGAGCACGCGCGATTCAAGGGAGCAGGAGATGGTCTATCCGGATCGATGCACGAAACTCATGATGGCGGCTTTCGTCGGCGCGGTCGCGACGACCCAGAAACTGCTCGAAGGCGGGGCCGACCCCAATGAGGCGCTTCCCAATTGCGGCACCCGGGCGCTGCACTGGCTCGCCTGGAACCCGCTGCCCAACGAGTCCGACCGGTCAGACGTCGCCCGGATTCTCGTCGCCGCCGGCGCCGACGTGAACGCCCGGATCTTCTCCGGCCTGGACGACCAGCCGATCATCGACCAAGGAAATGTCTACCTGGCCGAACACGGGTCCGCCATCGTACTGCACACCGCCGCCGCCGCGGGGGCGGTCGAACTGGTTCGAACCCTGCTCGAACTCGGGGCCGACCCGACGCTCCGCACCCGATCCATCCTGATTGCCCGCCCAAATTCGCCCCACGCAGACGCCCGTTGGTCCTACCGCCCGACCGAACCCGGGCTCATTCCGGCCGACTTAGCCAAGCAAAATGGTCACGCGGAGATCGCTGAAGTGCTGAGAACCGCTGCGGCGAGGTGATTCATACCTCCCGGTCGGTGCCGAGGTCGGAAGACGGTGTGTGTGCGGGGAACCTTGCGCGGCTAGGATCGACTGCATTCACGACGCGGGTTGGTGACAGCATCGGTTGCTTATGGCCTGTCGTTCCGACACCACGCGTTTAAACCAGTCGCGGCGATAGCGGCACCTGAAAGAATGAAAGTGTAAGCGAGTACACAGCACAGCACCTCGTCTCGTGCCTGCACCACTGGGTCATAGGCGACACCCGGGGCCGGTGTTGTGAGCGCGTGCGCGGACAGGTAGACGATGAGCCCGATCAGTGTCATTGCAGCACCGACCGCTGTAGTGATCATGATTCGTCGGCGTAGCGGCATAGCGAATGACAATCTGCAGCGGCCGACACGACGCGTCATGAAACACTATAAAAAACCAAACATTCGACGCGACGAGGCTCCGTCGGCGACAACTGTTTGTTCTGCGGCTGCTCATCACACGGTCGGTCTAGCCCAGCCACGCCAGTATTCACCGAATCGTTGGCCGCTCGGATATTCACTGCGTAGCTCAGCTAATGACCAGAGCCGCTGGGAGTCGTCATCTTCGGCTAAACCACGAAACCGACCCAGCAGAAAAACCATAAGCTCGTCTACCTGACGCCACCCGTTTTGCCGACCGCTAATATCCGCCGACACGCTCACGGCCGGAGGGCCGCCAACGCTGTCAAAATGTGTCGCCGAGTTTGTATTGTCGGATGACTTGGCACGACGGATACGGATGTAAAGACAAGGATCTTCACCGACAAATGCCGTCCATGACGGGCCGGACGCCTTTATGTATGCCTCGTCCAAGGCGGCGGTGACCGCCGATTCCGTGGTGTCCCAAAGGTGTACGAAAACTGTTCTCACCGAAGCACTTTCGCCAAAGAATAACCTTGTGTGCTTACTGGCGACGCAACACCGCGTTCGCGTTTGGTCTTAATCAGAGTGCCTTCGCACGAAATCGGTGTCAACGGACGATGGTTCGTGGCTAGCAATGCGACATGCGAAGCGAGCCGGTGCACAGCATAACAGATGGACGTGACGCGGGTCGGCCACCGCAACGAATGGTCATGAAGCCGCATTACTGTCGTCGGGAACTCCTGCACACGCGTCAATTTTGAGGAACTCACCTTCGAAATCGAGCGATAGCCAACCCGTGAGTTCTTCGGCAGGTATCAACTCTGCCCAGTTGGCGTCGCCGCGACTTTTGAAGGAACGGCCGAGGAGCACAACGAAATTCCAAAGCGACTGTTCGCTGCCAGTGCCGATCCACACCTTGCCAGCAACGTGGCAACCCTCGCCGGTGACGACAAACTTTTCAGGGATAAAGCCATCGCACCACCAGCCGCGAAGCTCCCGTTGACGCATGCCGGCAAGCTCACGCGACACTCGCCTCTCGAGATGACCGAAGTACTCGGATTCGGTCACGGTCGTCTCCGCTATGGTCTTAATGGGGCGATCGTATCGCCCACATGATTCGTTTCAGCATTTCGTTATCCGGCGCTTCGCGACCGGCGCTAAGAACCCTTCGGTAAGCCCATGTTGCGTACGTCCTTGTCTGGGTCGTCTACGAGAATCCCCAGCACAGAGACGGTCACAGTCTTATTTTGCGCGACCCGGAACCGCATATCCGGCCAGCGGCGGATGACTTCGAACCAAACCTCGACGGAAGCCTCGTCGTGAGCGGCGCGCCGGCACTCGTCCGGCACCTCGCTCTCACGTAATCGTCGAAATTGTTCAGCGGACTCAATCATGTCTATAGCGGATCGCTACTTGTCAATATGACCCCCACGCAACATGCATCCATGAGCAATGGCGATCAGGCTCTCTTCACATGGCGTCGATGTCAACAAATTTTGTGCTGTCGACCCTTGATGCCATGGTCGATGAATCGGCCGGGGTGTACGACCGGAGAGCGACCCGGTTCTGACAGGAAATCCATGCGTTTCTGCCAAACCGGCAGTTGGCGGCATAGTCGGTGCAGTCCTAATCTATTTATATACAAGCACTTAGGCCAGTGGAGACGTGGCATCCGCTTTGATCTAACAATGCTGAGGCTTTTGTTCGCACTTTTTTGATGAGGATCTTATGACCGCTACCGAAACAGCCCCGCAGAAGATGGAATTTAAGACAGAACTCAAGCAGCTGCTCGACCTGATTATTCATTCGCTTTACACGAAGAAAGAAATCTTCCTGCGTGAGCTGATCAGCAACGCGGCCGACGCGATTGATAAGGTTCGGTTCGAATCGCTGACCAAGCCGGAGTTGCTGGAAGACAACAGCAGTTGGAAGATCAAGCTGGTTGCCGACGAGGCGGCGGGGACGTTGACGATTTCGGACAACGGCATCGGCATGAGCCGGGAGACCGTCATCGACAACCTGGGCACGATCGCCAAGAGCGGGACCAAGGCGTTCGTCGAAAATCTGAAACAGATGAACGCGCAGGATCGGCCGGAATTGATCGGGCAGTTCGGCGTCGGGTTTTATGCCTCGTTCATGGTGGCCGACCGGGTCACCGTGTTGTCACGGATGGCCGGTGACAGGACCGACGGTGTGAAATGGGAATCCGACGGGCAGGGCGAGTTCTCCGTCGAGCCGTTCGAAAAACCGACCCGCGGCACCGACGTCATCCTGCACCTGCGGAAGGATGAGGCGGCCGAGTTCCTCAAACCATACCGCCTGCGTGAAATCGTCAAACAGTATTCCGACTTTATTGACCACCCGGTCGTCATCGACGTCGAGAAGGAAAAAGACGGCGCGAAGACGACCGAGGAAGACACGCTGAATTCCCGACAGGCGATCTGGCTGCGGAACAAATCGCAGATCAAGCAGGAAGAATACGACACGTTTTACAAGCAGATCGCCCGCGACTTCGAGCCGCCGTTGAAGACGGTGCACATCGCCGCCGAGGGGGCGATGGAGTTCAAAGCCCTGCTGTTCATCCCGGCCCACCGGCCGATCGACTGGATGATGGGCGGGCAACCCAAGGCGGGGCTCGACCTGTACGTGAAACGCGTGTTGATCCAGCACCAGTGCGAAGAGCTGTTGCCGACGTACATGCGGTTCGTCAAAGGCGTAGTCGACAGCTCGGACTTGCCGTTGAACGTTTCGCGCGAAACGCTGCAGCACAACCCGGTGCTGTCGAAGATCAAATCGAACCTGGTCAATCGGGTGCTCAAGACGCTGGAAGAGACCAAGACCGGGGAGTATGAAACGTACCTGAAATTTTACGACGAATTCAGCCAGGTTTTGAAAGAAGGGATCGGCCAGGATTTCAGCAATCGCGAACGGCTCGCCGACCTGTTGTTGTTCGAGTCGACCAAGACCGAGGCTGGCAAGTTCACGTCGCTAGAGCAATACATTGCCGGGATGACCGCCGAGCAGACCGACATTTTTTACCTGATCGGCGAGAGCCGAAGCCTGATCGAAAACTCGCCGTACGTCGAGGCGTTCAAAGCCAAGGGTCAGGAAGTGCTACTGCTGACCGATCCGATCGACGAATACGTCGCGTCGCACCTCAGCGAATTCAAAGGCAAGAAGCTGAAGGCCGCCGACAAGGGCGACGTCAAAACCGACGACACCGAAGAGCAGAAGAAAAAGGCGGACGAGTTCAAGCCACTGCTGGACGAGCTGAAGAAGGCAATCTCTGAGGTGAAAGACGTTCGGTTGTCGCACCGGTTGAAAGAAAGCGCCGCCTGTCTGGTCGCCGATGAATACGCGCCGACGGCGCACATGGAACGGCTGATGAAGCGGATGGGCCAGACGTCGGAAATGGGCGGGTCCAAGCGGACGCTCGAGCTGAACCCTGAACACCCGGCCGTGCAAAAGCTGCTCGGTTTGTACACCGCGAACGCCGCCGACCAGAAGGTCGAACAGTACGGCCGGCTGTTATTGGATCAGGCCGTGATTTCCGAGGGGTCGGCGATCCAGGACCCGGCCGCGTTCGCCCGGCGGGTGAATGCGTTGATCGCCGGTTGATGATGCAGTCAGACGGATTGCTCACCGCGGAGGCGCAGAGTCGCGGAGAAGACGAAGAGAATAAAGCTGTGGTCCTAGGTCTTCTTAGCGCCTCCGAGTTGAGTACCTTGTCAGCCGAGGCTCGGAGGGAATTTTGACCACGAATTCAACAGATGCGCACGGATAAGAATTAAGCATGGTTCTACGCTTCTCAGCCGTCCGTGTTTAATGATTCTTCGTTCTCTCCGCGCCTCGGCGTCTCCGCGGTGATCAAACCATTCCAGCGGCCACCGTGCGGTTGGGAATCAGTTGCATCGACAAGCTTCGCGAACTCATTTCGATTTCTTGGACGTCTCCACCAGCAACTTAAACGGCGCGAGATGCTCGGGCTCATCAGCTAACCGCTCGGGGTGCCATTGCACGGCGGCGAACAAGGGGAAGGTCGGGTCTTCGAATCCCTCGATGACGCCGTCGGGGGCGGTCGCGATCACGCGCAGGCCCTTGCCGAGCCGGTCGACCGACTGCTTGTGATACGTGTTGACTGAGATCTCCGGCTTGCCGATCGCCCGCCCGATCCCGCTGGTCGTGTCCAGCTTCACCGGATGACGGGTGAGCGTCGTACCGATCTTCCGGTGTTCCAATGCGCCGTCACGGGACAGGTCGGGCAGGAACTGGTGCAGGCTGCCGCCGCGAAAAATATTCATCGCCTGCGACCCGAGGCAGACCCCCAGCACCGGGGTTCGCCGGCGTTCGATTTCGGTAAGCAGGGCGGCCTCGAACGATTGCCGGTCCGGGTCGATGTGCTGTGCTTTGGGGTGCCATGTCTGACCGTACGCCGCCGGGTCCAGATCATTACCCCCGCTGAGCAGGATGCCGTCGACCAGGTCGAGGTAATCGGGAATAAAACCGGCGTCGGTCTTGTAAGGAAACAGCAGCGGAAGCCCGCCGGCGCGTTCGACGGCCTTGGCGTAGGTGAACGGCGATTCGTAATTTTCCCGGTCGTCGTTCCGGTCGATGGTAATCCCGATAACAGGTCTGCGCATGCCGTTAATCCTAAGTTTTTTAGCCGGTTCTGTCCCGCCGAAGCCGCGAGCACCGAAGCCGCGAATATAGCATTTCCACTCGATTGAATGACCCCTTTTTTATAAGTGATTCGTTGTCCCGTTTGCGGTTTGCACCGTCGGGCCGACGGGTGCGCGCGGCTTGCGGGATACCGCGGTAGTGAAATCGCGAATCCCTCAACGCATTGCGGCTCCGCGATCCGGCAGTTACCAGTTCACGAAGCCGCAGTTGTATTAAATTTTAAAGAGAACTTAGACGGTCGTCAGCTGGCTCTTGCTTTTACCGCGGTCGGCTTTTTTCCGCTCGTTTTCGGTCAGGTTGTTTTTCCGCAGGCGAATGTTCTGCGGCGTCACTTCGACCAGTTCATCTTCTTCGATGTATTCCAACGCCTGTTCCAGCGTCATCTTACGGGCCGGCTTGAGGATGATGTTCTCATCGCTGCTGGTGGTCCGCATGTTGGTCAGCTGCTTGGCCTTGGTCGGGTTGACGACGATGTCGTCGGGGCGGCAGTTCTCGGCCACGACCATGCCTTCGTACACTTCCTGATTCGGGTCGACGAACAGCACGCCGCGATCTTGCAGGGTGTTCATCGAGAACGAGTTGGCCTTGCCGGTGACGTTGGAGATCATGACGCCGTTGGTACGACCACCGATCTCGCCACGCATCGGGGCGTACTCGTGGAAGTTGTGGTGCATGATGGCCTGGCCCTGCGTGGCGGTCAGCATGCGGGTTCGCAGACCGATCAACCCACGGGCGGGGATCGTGAATTCCAGGTGGATCTGGCCTTCGCGGTTGTCCTGCCGGACCAACTCACCGCGACGGTTTCCGATTAGACCCATGACCGAACCCTGGTTGGCTTCGGGCACGTCGACGACGAGGTACTCGATCGGCTCCATGATGTCGCCTTTATCGTCCTTCTTCATGATCACGGTCGGCTTGCTGATCGAGAGCTCGTAGCCTTCGCGACGCATGTTCTCGATCAAGATGCCCAGGTGGAGCAGGCCGCGGCCACTGACGCGGAACGCGTCGCGGTTGTCGGTCTCGACCACCTTCAACGCCACGTTCGATTCCAGTTCCTTGAACAACCGCTCGCGGAGGTTTCGGCTCGTGACGTACTTGCCTTCCTTGCCGACGAACGGCGAATCGTTCACACTGAACATCATGGTCAGCGTCGGGGGTTCGATGTCCTGGAACTCCAGCGCAACGGGGTTCACCGGGTCGCAGATGCTGTCGCTGATGTCGACCGATTCCAGGCCCACCAAGGCGACGATGTCGCCGGCGAATGCTTCTTCGACATTCTTCTGGCCCAGGCCGTCGAATCCCATAACCTGCGCGACCTTGGTCTTGACGATCGATCCGTCGCGCTTGACCACGGCCAGCTGCTGGCCGGTCTTGATCTTGCCGTTGTAGATTCGACCGACGCCGATCCGGCCGACGTAATCGCTGTATTTGATGCTGGTGATCTGCATCTGCAGCGGCTTTTCCGGGTCGCCGTGCGGGGCGGGGACGTGCTTCAGCAGCGCTTCGAACACTGGAACAATGTCGGTGCCTTTTTCTTCCAGGCTCCACGACGCGGTGCCGGCCCGGCCCGAGGCGTAGAGCACGGGGAAATCCAGCGTTTCGTCGTCGGCGCCGAGTTCGACGAACAGGTCGAAGACCATGTCGAGCACTTCGTGGGCGCGGGCGTCGGGGCGGTCAATTTTGTTGATGACGACGATCGGGCGGAGTTCGTGCTGGAAGGCCTTTTTGAGCACGAACCGGGTCTGGGGCATCGGGCCTTCGGCGGCGTCGACGAGCAGGAACACGCCGTCGGCCATGCTGAGCACGCGTTCGACTTCCCCGCCGAAATCGGCGTGACCCGGCGTGTCGATCAGGTTGATCTTAGTGACTTGGCCGGTCTTGGGATCCTTATATTCGATCGACACGTTCTTGGCCAAGATCGTGATGCCACGCTCGCGCTCGAGCGGGTTGCTGTCGAGCAGGGTATCCTGCTGGGTCTGGCTCTCGCGGAAATTTCCGCTTTGCCGGAGCAAAGCGTCCATCAAAGTCGTCTTTCCGTGATCGACGTGGGCAATAATGGCAACATTTCGGATGTCGTTACGCACTTGATTCATTACTCTGTTGGTCCGTGTTCGAGGTCAGTTGTCCGTCGTTAACATTCTAGGCAGACGTCTCTTAGCAGCCAACTGGGGCCGAACGAGAGTCGACAGAACGGACAATCGGAAGGAACTTCGACCGGTAAGATACCGCCGATCGCCTGATTATACAACGCTGTAGTACGGCGGCGGTTCGCTGGGCGCGCTGTGTTGTTCGATCGCGGCGTTAAGGCGCCGTGTTCGCATCGCACGCTGCGGTTGTTGACTGATCGGTAGTCAACGCGCCGCCTTCCAAGCCGCAAGTCTTTAGACTGCCGAGCATTAGCGCGTAACAACGCGTTCGCCCGCGTGGGTGATCCGCGGGCTGAAGCCAGCTGAAGCCGCGCGGCTTTAAAATCATCAGGCATGAACAAACCTCCGATTTGCGTTCGTCCGACGTCGGCGTTGCTTGCCGATTCGCAATTGAAACCCTTTTTCCGCTATGATGTCGGCTCGATGGTCAGATCGATGAACGAATCGGTACTTCTGGAAGCCCGAGGGATCAGCAAACAGTTTCCCGGCGTTCGCGCGCTCGATGGCGTCGATTTCACCCTGCGCCGCGGTGAAATCCACGCGCTCATGGGCGAAAACGGCGCGGGAAAAAGCACACTGATCAAGGTGTTAACCGGGCTTTACCCCCGCGACAGCGGCGAGGTGCGGCTCGAAGGCAAATCCATCCACCCGCGGACCCCGCTCCAGGCGCAAGCCGAGGGGATCAGCACGGTCTACCAGGAAGTCAATCTGGTCCCCGAATTGTCGGTGGCCGAGAACCTTTACCTGGGCCGGCAACCCCGGGCGTTCGGGGCGATCCGGTGGGGGTCGATGTACGACGCCGCCCGGAAGGCGATTCGCCGGCTGGATCTCGATATCGACGTCAAACGCATTCTGTCGAGCTACCCGGTCGCCATCCAGCAGATGGTCGCCATCGCCCGCGCGGTCGACGTGCAGGCCAAGGTGCTGGTGCTCGACGAACCGACCAGCAGCCTGGACGCGAAGGAAGTTCAAAGCCTGTTCACCGTGATGCGGCGGTTACGCGACGAGGGGCTGGGCATCGTTTTTGTCACCCATTTCATGGACCAGGTGTACGCGGTCAGCGACCGCATCACCGTACTTCGAAACGGCAGGCTGGTGGGTGAATACGAGACGCCGGCGCTGCCGCGGTTGCAGCTGATCGGCGCGATGATCGGCCGCGACGCCAGCACGGTCACCGGGCACCACCCGCCGCCGGTGAACACCGCCGCGGTGAAGGAAACCTATCTAACCGCCAAAGGCGTCGGCCGCGAGGGGGCGATCGAGCCGTTCGACCTGGACATACACCGTGGTGAAATAGTCGGACTCGCGGGGCTGCTGGGGTCCGGCCGGACCGAAATCGCCCGGCTGCTGTTCGGGGTCGACCGGATTCAATCCGGTGAAATGACGATTGCCGGTGAACCCGTCGCACTGCGCAACCCGAGCAACGCGATCGCCCGCGGGGTCGGGTTCTGCGGCGAGGACCGAAAAGTCGACGGCATCATTCCCGAACTGTCGGTTCGCGAAAATATCGTCCTGGCGTTGCAGGCCCGCCGCGGCTGGCTCCGGCGGATCCCCCGGGCCAAGCAGCAGGAAATCGCCGACCATTACATCAAAGCACTGAACATCAAAACCCCGGACTCGGAAAAGTCGATCCGGCTGCTCAGCGGTGGGAACCAGCAGAAGGCGTTGCTCGCGCGGTGGCTGGTCACCGAGCCGAAGCTGCTGATTCTCGACGAGCCGACCCGCGGGATCGACGTCGGCGCGAAGTTCGAAATCGCCCGGTTGATCGAAAGTCTCTGTGAAAAAGGAATGGCGCTGGTGTTCATCAGTTCCGAACTGGAAGAAGTCGTCCGGTCCAGCCACCGCGTCTTGGTGTTGCGGGACCGGCACGTGGTGGGCGAGTTGGCGGGCGACCAGATCAGCGAAGGGGCGATCATGTCGACCATCGCCGGCAACGCCGCAGCGGCGGGGGCGGCATGAGCACAGGCGAAAACCTTTCCACCACCGTTCACGCCCCGGCTCAGGTGCCCGAGGCGACCACCGCTTCGGCGCCGCCGGCAGCCCCGTCGTCGGCGATGCGGCCTACGCCCCGCGGCATCCCCCGTGTGGTCTGGCCGATCGCCGCTTTGGTCGTGCTGCTGCTGTTCAATCTGATCGCCGACTCGCATTACTTTCACATCGGTATCCGCGACGGCCGGTTGAACGGCAGCTTGATCGACATCCTGAAAAACGTCGCACCGGTCATGTTGCTGTCGATGGGGATGACACTGGTGATCGCGACCGGTGGGATCGACCTGTCGGTCGGCGCGGTGATGGCCATCTGCGGCGCGACCGCGGCGCGATTGATCGTCGGCGGTGAACCACTGATCGTTGTGCTCGGGGTTTCGCTGTCACTCGCGATCATCGCCGGCGTCTGGAACGGCCTGCTGGTCGTTCTGCTGGACCTGCAGCCGATCATCGCGACGCTCATTTTGATGGTCGCCGGCCGGGGCATTGCACAGCTGATCGCCGAGGGGCAGATTGTCACGTTCGAAGGAAAAAATGCGGGGTTCGTGTTTCTCGCGCGGGGCAGCTTTCTGGGCCTCCCGTTCCCGGTCACCATTGTCGCAATCGTCGCCATCGTGACGGGGATTCTCAGCCGGGGCACCGCCCTTGGGCTGTTTGTTGAATCGGTCGGCAATAACCCCACCGCGTCGCGTTTCGCCGGCGTGCCGGGGCGACTGGTCAAGGTGCTTTGCTATACGGTCTGCGGCGCGCTCGCCGGCGTCGCCGGTTGGGTCGCGACGGCTGACATTCAAGGGGCCGACGCTAACAACGTCGGCCTCAATCTGGAATTGGACGCGATCCTGGCCGTCAGCCTCGGCGGCACCGCCCTGACCGGCGGGCGGTTCTCGCTCATCGGATCGTTGATCGGCGCGCTATTTATTCAGACACTGACCAGCACCATCCTGACCCGCGGCGTTCCGCCGGCCATGACCCTGGTATTGAAAGGCCTCATCGTGCTCGCGGTCTGTCTGCTGCAATCCCCCGTCTTTCGAAGCAAGCTCCAAAGGGCACTGAAGGGCGGTGCACGATGAACGCCATCGTTCGACGGTTCACCCCGCCCCGGCAGATGATCCCGCTGATCGCGACGATCGTCGTCGCGCTGTCGCTGTATCTGATCGCCGGCTTCAGCTACGACCGGTTTTTCTCCGGCCGGGTGGCGATCAATTTCTTCACCGGCCAATTCGCGGTGCTGGGTATCGTCGCGCTCGGCGCGACGTTCGTGATCCTCTCCGGCGGGATCGACCTGTCGGTCGGCTCCATGATCGGGTGCGTCAGCATCGCGATCGCTTCGATGATCCAGAACGCCCACATCCATCCCGTGGTGGCCATCCTGATCGTGCTCATCGGCGGGTTGTTGTTCGGGGCGGCGATGGGTTCGCTGATTCATTTTTTCGCGCTCACGCCGTTTCTGATCACGCTCGGCGGGCTGTTCGTCCTGCGCGGGGTGGGCCTGCTCATCAGCACCAGCGCGATTTCGATCACTCACCCAATCTACGAGCAGCTTTCGTCTATGCAACTGCCGCTGGGCGATCGTCTGTTCCTGCCGTTGGGCACGATCATTTTCGCGGTCGTCACCGTCATATTGGTGTTCGTGTCGCTGTACACGCCGTTCGGTAGAAATGTCTACGCGGTGGGCGGGAACGAGCAGTCGGCGATCCTGATGGGCCTGCCGGTCGGGCGGGCGAAGATCTCGGCTTACGCGTTGAGCGGCTTTTTCGCTGCACTAGGCGGTGTCGTGCTGACGATCAACCAATCCAACGGCGACGCAACCCTTGGTAACGGCCGAGAGCTCGACGCGATCGCGGCGGTCGTCATCGGCGGCACGCTTCTCAGCGGTGGAGTCGGGTACGTGATCGGCACGCCTGTCGGCGTGCTGGTCTTCGCGATCATCCAGGCCGGCATTAATTTCGACGGCCGGGTCAGCAGCTGGTGGACCAAGATCGTCATCGGCGGGCTGCTGCTGACATTCATTGTCTTGCAGCGCATCATTCAGCCGCGAAAGGCTTAACCCTGGCGGTCCGGACCAAATCGTACGAATCAGTGTCCAAAATTAGTGGCGAAAGAATCTGTGGAAACTCCATTGAAAGGGAACCCAATCATGAAGATCAGTCAGTCTCTCAAGATGTCGGTTATCGCGGCGGCGTTGTCTGCCGTAGCGATCACCGGGTGTAAGAAGTCGGCAGACACCAGCAGCACCAGCGGCACGACCCCGGCGGGCAAAAAGCTGGTCGTCGGTTTCTCGCAAATCGGAGCCGAGAGCGGCTGGCGAACGGCCAACACCGATTCGATCAAAGGCGAAGCTGCCAAGCGCGGAATCGACTTGAAGTTTGCCGACGCACAGCAGAAGCAGGAGAACCAGATCAGCGCGGTGAAAAGCTTCATCGACCAGGGCGTCGACGTGATCATCCTCGCCCCGGTGGTCACCACGGGTTGGGAGCCGGTCTTGAAAGACGCCAAGGCCGCCCACATCCCGGTGATCCTGTCCGACCGCCGGATCGAGACCGCCGACGAATCCCTCTTCGCGACCTACGTCGGTTCCGACGTCATCCTGGAAGGCAAGCGGGCCGGTGACTGGCTCGTGAAGAAAATGAACGGCAAGGCCAACATCGCCGAGCTGCAGGGCACGCCCGGCAGCGCACCGGCCAAAGCCCGGTCCGAAGGATTCCGGCAGGCGATCGAGGGTTCGCCGGACATGAAAATCATCATGACCCAGACGGGTGAATTCACGCGCGCCAAGGGCAAAGAGGTCATGGAAGCGTTCCTGAAATCGCCGGACGGCAAGAAGATCAACGCGTTGTACGCCCACAACGACGACATGGCGCTGGGCGCGATCCAGGCCATCGAGGAAGCCGGGCTCAAACCGGGCACGGACATCGTCATCGTGTCGGTCGACGGCGTGAAGGGCGCGTTCGAAGCGATGGCGGCCGGCAAGGAAAACTGCGTCGTCGAATGCAACCCGCTGAACGGCCCGCAGGTCTTCGACGCCGCCCGCGACATCGTCGCCGGCAAGACCGTCGACAAGTGGATCAAGACCCAGGAAGGCGTCTTCGAACAGTCCCAGGCCAAGGACGCTTTGCCGACCAGGCAGTATTGAGCCTCGCGAGCCGGTTGATGTAGTTAAAAATGAAAATGACGGCGACGATCACGCATCGTCGCCGTCATTCATTTTGGGTCCGCCATTTCCGAGCTTGATGATCTGACGGACACCTTCTCACCGCGGAGACGCCGAGGCGCAGAGAAGAGTGTGACGGAAAAGAAGCCGCGCGTTCATACCCGTCGGCCGGCTCACCGCGCGATCAGCAGACGCGAAATGCACAAGCAGTTCAAAACCAAATTCACGACTCACCTCCGCGTCTCTGCGTCTCCGCGGTGAGCAACGCATGACGAATCAATCGGCGAGGTCGACCGTCAACGCGTGATCTTTTTCCAATTTCACCGTTTTGGTTTTGAGCACCGCGTCGTCCGGCGAGCGGAGCTCTACGGTGTACGTATCGCCCGCGGGCAAGTCGAACTTTCCGTCGGTCGACTTCGACGCCGCGACGAGCGTTCTGTCCTGCCGGATTGCGATCATGGTGTCAGCGGGGGCTTTGATGGTGATGGTCTGCCGGCCCAAATAATACGACGTTACATCGACCGCGCTGATCCCGCTCTGGTGCTGGTCCCAGACCATCGGGAATGGGATGGGGGTTTGCTGGAACGACGCGGCATAGATTCGCATCTCGGGATGGGCCAGGTCTGCCTTGGCCGCGTTGTCGGTGAACCAGGTCTGGTTCAGCGGGCCCGGCTCGGCGGCGCCGACGTAATACCATTGCCGGTCCCAGACTTCGGTCCAGGTGTGGTTGCCGCTCTTGTCCGACCAAAGCGGCGTCCCCGCGACCCGCGCCGGCACGCCGACCGCCCGGCACGCGTCACACAGGATGATCGACAGCCCGGTGCACGAGGCGTAGCCGATCTTCGCCGACTCGGCCGGGCTTTGATCGGGCTTTTGACGCTTAGTTGCGTGGTACTTCACACCGACGGCCGGGAACACTTTTTTGTTCAGAATCATCGCCGCGTCGGAAGCCGACCTCGAATCCTTCACCAGCGGAAAAAACTGATCGTAAAATCGTCCCCGCCAGTCCTCACGCGTTTCGCGAACGTTGGCGTACGGCAATACCTCGTTGAAGAAGATTTCCCGCGGGATCGCCTTGGCCCACGGCGTTGCTTCGCGAGCCTTGTACGCGAGCCGAACGTTCTTCAGCAGGTAATCGCCTTTCAGTGATTTCAGATCCGCTTCGGGCATGTTCACCAGCAGAAACGCCATCGCCTCACGGTGTGCGGGGTCGGCCGCGACGATCGCGTTCAGCCAGGTCTGTTGGTTCTCCTCGGCCAGGCTCAGCGTCTGCACCAACCGATGGCGATACTGAACCGGGACCAGGGTGACGGTCGGAATCAGCTCGGCCGGCTCGGCCGCTGGTCTATCATCGGCTCGTGTGTCGTGGGCTGCGAGCAGACAGATCATCGCGGCAGGTAAGATGTGTAGATAGCGACGCGACATTCGGGCTCCGAAGAAGTATCAGACAGGTCTGCGAAACAGTAACCGACCGGCGGTGCAGTCGCACGCGGCATCGAGTAAATTCGTGTCGCTGAAGGACACCCGGAACTTGGAACACGAACGCTGCGATATGACAAGACAATCAGCACCATCGATGAAATCTACCCGCGTCCGCAGAGCCGTCGTCCCCGCCGCCGGGCTGGGCACCCGGCATTTCCCGGCCTCCCACGCTGTCAAGAAGGAACTGTTCCCGATCGTCGGCCCCGACGGAATCGCCCGGGCACTATTGCATTATCACCTGCTGGAACTGACGGCCGCGGGGATCGAGCAGGTCTGCGTCATCGTTCAACCCGGGGACGATAAACCGATCCGCGATTATCTCGCCGGGCCGGGGGATGAATATCTCAAACGACTTGCCAAGTACCCGGCACTGTTGGCCGAGGCCGAGCGGATGAAACAACTTTCAAAGGTCGTGCAGTTCGCGATCCAACACGAACAGGAAGGGTACGGCCACGCGGTCTACCAGACTAAATCGTTCGCGGGCGGGGAGCCGGTGTTGCTCTGCCTAGGCGATCACCTGTTCCGCGGGACACCGGTCTCGCCGTTTCTGGAGCTCGCCGATGCCGTCGGCATCAGCGGGGGTCGCAGCGTGTCGGCAGTCAACCGAATCGGGCCGGGGGAACTGAAAGGGTTCGGCACGATCGCTGGTAAGCGGAAAAGCGGCAATCCCCGACTGATTGACGTGTCGCTGATCATCGAAAAACCATCGGTCGAAGTCGCCCGCGAAAAGCTCCGGGTCGACGGGCTGAAAGACGACGAGTTCCTCGGCTGGTTCGGCATGCACCTGCTGTCGCCGAGTATCTATGAAGTTCTGGAAGAAATGATCCGCGACGACGTCCGTGACAACGGCGAATTTCAGCTCACCCGCGCGCAGGAAATCCAGCGTCGACGGGAAGGTTATCTCGCGCTGGAGATGACCCATGCCGAGCGGTTCGATTTCGGGATTCCCGACGACTTCGTCGCCAGCGTGCAGGGGTTCCGGCGCAACCGGGCGGCCCAAGTTTAGCGGCAGTCCCGACGGGACGCGGTTGCCCGAGCTAACGCCGTTTGTGTCCCCGCGGGGCGACCGCTAAACGGGGTCGCTTCTCAGAGTTTCGTCACCAGCGATTTCAGGTCATTGAACACGAGCTTGATGTCGCCCTTCGTGATGGTCGAGGTGCTGAGGACCAGTTTCATATCATTGGCGGTCTGGGTCGCGAGGGTGTCGGCGACGCCGGCGCTGGTTAATACGCTTTGGACATCCACCGCCAGGGTGGTCAGCCCGATGACGCCCACGGTCTTCTGCGCGAATACGGCTTTGGCGTCGGTCTTCAGCTTTTTAAGCACGGCCGGGTCGGGCTTGTGCGCGGCGGCGGCCACTGAGGTCAGGTCACCGGCCACGGTCGAGATAGCGTCGGTGGGAATGTTTCGTTTGAAATAGATGGCGACCAGGTCCGAGCCGAGCTTTTTCAGCGCGTGCTTCTGGGCCAGCGTCGTGGCGGGGGTGGCCGACATCATGACCCGAGCTTCGACCGATTCAATCGTGCCTTGCATTTCGACTCCAGGAGTTAAAGACCTTCGTTTTTCAGCAGACAACGATACCACAGCCGTCCGTACATTTCTCGGCACCTTCGACGCACCGAATGAAGGCGGGGGCAAAAAAAGATGCGGGAGCCTCCGCGAGCTCCCGCATCAACTCAATTTAATTTAGGTTGGAGCTAGTATACCATCCTCACGGGCAACCGGAAGCACTTCTGTACCCCCAATGAAACCCGCCGATATAGAAGACGCTCGGATAAGTCGGATAAACCGGACAGACCGCATCCGCCCGGCCGAACGACAACCGGGGCGCTGACGCGTAGACCACGCATCCGGATGACATGCTTGCCGTTGCCAAAAGCCCGAAACAGATCAGTGTTTTTCTAAACATGGCCTTACCTCAATGAGAACTCAACGCTGTCCTGCTTAGAACGGCAACCGGAACTCGAGCCGGGCTCCGCCCCGGGACTCGACGTACACTGGAGCGCCCCGCGTCTCCCAGTGGCCGGCACACACCAGCTGTTGCCGCTCACATCGCTGCCAGTGCCCGTCACAGACGATTTGTTGCCGGGTGACGTCCTGATAATGACCGGGAATTTCGACGCACCCGACTTGCCGGTCTTCGTAATGCGCGGCGCAGATCAAAACCTGCTCGCGGCAGACCCGGCGGCGACCCCATTCGTCGCACCGGACCACGTCTCGATACCCGTACTGCTCCGGCACGTAAACGCGTTCGGTCCGCGACGATTCGGTCGGCGCGATCCAAACCCGTTCGGTCACGGTCTGATACGTCGGTTCGACCCACTGGCGGTCGCACACGGTCCGATAAACCGGTTCGACCCAGACCCGGCGGACCTCGCAACGGTCCTGATGATCCTCCACCGCGACCGGCACATCAATGTCGAGACGAAACTCGGGGTGCCGGGCGAACGCAGCCGTCGGAACACCCGCCGTCGCGGCAAGTAACGCGCCTGCGGCAATCCCCTTACGGACCCACTCGACACCATACATTTTGGACAGCTGAATCATAAGTCACCCAAAAGGCGATATTTAACAGCCCGGTCACCCGGCCAACACGGCTCCGTGCCCCGGACACTGTCTATGACACGCCCGATATCCCAAAGGTTAGTGATTGGTATCTTAAGCACCGGTCGGGGGTTGCGAACAATCCGTTTTTTGCGTCCGATAAATTCCTTGGGTGATTCCGATTTGCCCCGGACGGAATTCGTATCGTACATCTCCAGAGTCGTCGGCCCGAAGGTGTGGTCGACGTTCGAATCGATCTTTGGAGTACGGCAAATGACAACGCAGATGACGATCGCGATTGAAGAACCCCGGATGTTCAAGCCGGGCCCGATCCCCACGCAGGCGGCGATGATCATCTCGTCCCTCGAAGCCGGTCATCACGGACTGTCCGAGCGTCGCGCGATTCGTCGAAATCCGTACCGGATCGGGACGCAGATCCGGCTTTTCACCGACGAATCGGCCGACAGGGCGCGGACGTTGTACACCCGTGAAGCCAACCGTCGCAGCCTGGGGTTCGTCACCGAGCACCGGTTGCCGTTGGGTTACGGCGGGGTGATCGATTTGCCGGACGACGACGGGTTTCTGGCCCGGGTGCACTGCACGCTGCTCCGCTGCCGGGAGACCTCCCCGGGCTGGTTCGAAGGAAGCCTGTACTTCAACCGCGAACAGCCGCAGTTCGATCGGTAACGCGTATTAATGAGTACGCGCTCGATGCGAAACTCGGATTTCAAAATCGCGAATCCGTTTCCCGCGAGTGTCGCACGGAATGCGCACGGCGCGAATTCGCTTCAGTCGCCCGCTGCATCGGAATCACAGCCGCGCGGCTTTAGCCCGCGGACGATCGACAAGCCGCGCAAATCCCCGGGCAATTTCCTCCCGCGGCACCGCAGGCAACGGCGCGAGTGCCGAATAAAAACCGTATATATGCGCCGATGGAGAAGCTTCGGGTCGGCATCTGCGGATACGGTCGCATCGGGAACGAGCACGCGGGCTGGCTTTCCCTTGCCGGGGGTATTCAAGCGACCGCCGTCACTGACCCGACGCCCGCCCGGCGTGCGATCGCCGAGGCACGCGGGCTCGTCGTATTCGAATCACTCGACAAGTTGCTGGCCAGCGACATCGACGTCGTATTGATTTCCACGCCCACGGCCATGCATTTCGAGCAGGCGACGGCGGCCTTGTCGGCCGGCAAACACGTCATGATCGAAAAACCGATGGCGCTCGATCTGGATCAGTCCGTACGGCTGACCGCCGACGCCGAATCGCGCGGGTTGGTCCTCAGCATCTTCCACAACCGTCGGTGGGATGCGGATTATTTGACGGTAAGAGATGCGATCGCGTCGGGCCGGTTGGGGCGGGTGTTCAACGTCGAAAGTCGGCTCGGGCAGTGGGGCAGTTGCGTCGGGCCCGCCGCCCCGCAATGGCGGCCCGGCTGGCGGAACGAAGCCGCGTTCGGCGGGGGCGGCCTGTTCGACTGGGGTTCTCACTTCATCGACCAAATCTGGCGATTGCTGGTCCCGGCGAGACCGGTGCGCGTGTTCGCACAGCTCGGCGGAAATGTGTGGACGACAGACTGCGACGATTTCGCCCGCGTCTGCATCGATTTCGACACCGGTTGCCGGGCGCTGGTCGAGATTAACACCACCACCACCCGGCCGCTGCCGAGATGGCACCTCGACGGCACGCTCGGCTCGGCCGACAGCCCGTTCAGCCTGGAGTTCGACGTGAAAAAATGGGCCAAGCTGACGATCGCCCCGGCCGAGGGAAATCCGGCGCTCATGCCAATCAACCGCGAAGGACTCAACGAGATTCAGATCTGGGAACAGTTCGCGAATTCCGTTCGCGGCAACTGTCAGCCCGCGGTGACGGCGGTCAGCGTGCTACCGACGATGGCGCTGCTCGACGCGGCCCGGCAGTCAGCTGAGACGGGAAAAACGGTCACCATCCTGCGCGACTTGGACTGGGAAATTTAATTGATAGCCCGCCACTCGCGATCGATCGGCTTTCGCGGCGGGCGGCGTCCTTCGCCGGCGCCGTCAGTCGGTTCGGCGATGGAAACCGCTGTGCCACGTTGTGATCTGCCGATCGGAGAAGTGAACTAAGGCTCGGCCATTATGCGACCGCGAGCATTCTAGCACGCGACGGACGCTTCGGCGTTGAGGCCCCCGGGCGACGCGAGGAAACCGGTTGTGAAAAGGCCGGCTTTTTTGATCGCCATTTCGAACGCTGCCGGTTGGGCGTTTCGCGTTCCTTAGCCTCGAGGGCTCGCTCCAACTTCAACAGTACGGCAGTGGACCTGAATAATTCGGTAAGCGGGCCACCCTCGGGTTCGGTCACGGAAACCGCCAGCTGCCCGGCAGTCAGTCTGGTCAGCGATTCGATCTTGTCGATCTCACGACTGCTCAGATTGGCTTTTCCCTCGACGATTTTATTCATTCGCGTCTTTGGTGTTCCGAGGAGCAACTGTAGGCCGTCGGACGAGATGCCCCGAAGAGCCAACCCAGCCACGACTGCTTGAGAAAAGGTATCCAGCATCAACGCATCCATGCTCTGAGTTTAACACGTGAATGCCCGAGAGCCATTATTTTTTTAGAGCTTTCCACTGAAGCGCCCAGCTGATTGCTTCGATCTTTTCGCGCCTGCGTCTGAGCTCCCGAACGCGAGGCCGCGGCCCGGTCGCCATTTCACGGGCCGAGATAATATAACGGATCAGCGAATGAACGGCCGCCGACTCGACCGGCGTGACCATCGGGCGTCGTGCAAGCGCACGAGCCCAGACTTCGAACGATGCGAGTTCTCTCGCGTATCGCTGTAGCTCGGTTTCCATCACTTCGTCAGTTTCCGGTACTTGATCCGGTGCGGCTGATCGGCGGCGATGCCCAGGCGTTTCTTTCGGTCGGCTTCGTAGTCGCTGTAATTCCCGGCGAAGAAGACCACCTGGCTGTCGCCTTCGAAGGCCAGGATGTGCGTCGCCAACCGGTCCAGGAACCAGCGGTCGTGGCTGATCACCACCGCGCACCCGGCGAAATTCTCCAGCGCCTCTTCCAGCGCGCGGATGGCGTTGATGTCGAAGTCATTCGTCGGTTCGTCCAGCAGCAGCACGTTCGCGCCCATCTTCATCATCCGGGCAAGGTGAACGCGGTTGCGTTCACCGCCGCTGAGCGTGCCGACTTTTCGCTGCTGGTCCGAACCGACGAACGTGAACCGCGTGACGTATGACCGGCTGTTGACGCTGATGTTCCCGAGCTTGATGAACTCGTTGCCGTCGCTGATCGACTGCCAGACCGTGTCGTCGGCGTTCAGGCTGTCGCGGCTCTGCTCCACGTACGCGAGTTTCACCGACTCGCCCAGCTTGATCTCGCCGGCGTCGGGCTTGTCGTGCCCGGTGATCATCCGGAACAGCGTCGTCTTGCCCGCGCCGTTGGGCCCGATGATCCCGACGATCGCGTTGGGCGGCAGCGTGAAGCTGGTGTCGTTCATCAGCAGCCGGTCCCCGAACGCCTTGGTCAGATTCTTCGCGTCGATCACCCGCTCGCCCAACCGCGGGCCCGGCGGGATGAAAATCTCCACCTGCTTTTCGATTTCCTTCTGGTCCTGCGAGACCATCTCTTCGTACTTGGCCAGTCGGGCTTTGGACTTCGCCTGCCGGGCCTTGGCGCCTTTGCGGACCCATTCAAGCTCACGCGCGAGCGCCTTTTGCCGGGCCGACTCAGTCTTCTCTTCGATCGCCAGCCGGGCGCCTTTCTGCTCCAACCAGGACGAATAGTTCCCCTTCCACGGGATGCCCGCCCCGCGGTCCAGTTCCAGAATCCACCCGGCTACGTTGTCCAGAAAATACCGGTCGTGGGTCACCGCAATGACCGTGCCTTCGTACCGCTTGAGGTGCTGCTCCAGCCAGGCGACCGTCTCGGCATCGAGGTGATTGGTCGGCTCGTCGAGAATCAGCACGTCCGGCTTTTTCAAAAGCAGCTGACACAGCGCCACCCGGCGTTTTTCACCGCCGCTGAGCACGCCAATGATCGCATCGCCCGGTGGACACCGCAGCGCGTCCATCGCCATCTCCAGCTGCGAATCTAAATCCCAGGCATTGGCCGCGTCGAGCTTTTCCTGCACCGCGCCCTGCTTCTCGAGCAGCTTGGTCATCTCGTCGTCGGTCATCGGCTCGGCGAATTTCTCATTGATCCGCTCGTACTCTTTCAGCAGGTCCATGATCGGCTTGACCCCGCCCTCGACGGCCTGCTTCACCGTCATCGTCGGGTCCAACTGCGGTTCCTGCGCCAGGTACCCGGTCGTGTACCCCGGCTGCAGCGTGATCTGCCCGTCGTAGACCTTGTCCTCCCCGGCCAGGATCCGCAGCAGCGAGCTCTTGCCCGACCCATTCAACCCGAGCACGCCGATCTTCGCGCCGTAGAAGTATGAAAGGTAGATGTCCTTGAGCACGACCTTCTTGTCATGCGACTTGGTCACGCCGGTCATCGAGTAAATAATTTTGTTTGATTCAGCAGGTGCAGCCATGGGCGGGAGTTTAATGGAAACGCGATCGGACGCTATTTCACAACAACCGGATTTGTCATCGGTGGGGCGGCGATCTCGATGGCGCTGGTCAGTGGTATCGAGCAGACAATGGCGGATGTACGCTTTGGGCTTCCCCACTAAGCGCGGGCGCTGCGGAGGGCAGAGTAATATCTGTCCAAAGGAGCGTCCATGGCACGAAGAAAGTACACCCGGGAGTTCAAGATCTCCGCGGTGAAGCTGGTGAATGAGCAAGGGTATTCGGTCGTCGATGCGGCCAAAAGTTTGGGAGTGGACCCCAATTGTGTCCGCGGGTGGGTCGGCAAGTTCAGCGCAGAAGCCGGCCTGGGGCCCACCGGTGACGGGGCGGTGGCGGCGGAGCTGCGTCGGCTGCGCAAGGAGAACGCCCGGCTTTTGATGGAGCGCGAGATTCTAAAAAAAGCAGCTCAGTTCTTTGCAAAGGAGCAGCCGTGAAGTTCGCTTTTATTGAGGAACACCTCACGGAGTTTCCGGTCGGAGTTTCATGCCAGGTGCTGGAGGTCAGTCGCTCGGGTTACTACGGCCGGACCAACCGGCCGCCGAGCGAGCGGGACCGGCGCCGGGAAGAACTGACGGCCAAAATCAAAGTCGCCGCAATGGAAGCACGCGGCGTTTACGGCAGCCCGCGGATCTATAAAGCCCTCGTGGCCGGGGGCGAAAGTGTGTGCGAAAACACTGTGGCAAAAGTGATGAAAGCGGCCGGAATCCGGGCGAAACAAAAGAAAAAATCCGTGCCGACCACCACCGACAGCGACCACCCCAACCCGGTGGCCGGCAACGTGCTGGACCGGCAGTTCGCCGCCGAACTCCCGAACCAGAAATGGGCGGTGGACATCACTTACATTCCGACCGATCAGGGGTGGATGTACCTGGCGGGCGTGATCGATTTGTGCAGCCGGATGATCGTCGGCTGGTCGATGGCCGACCACCTGCAAACCGACCTGGTGAGTGACGCGCTGCGAATGGCGGTCGCGCGAAGGAGCCCCGGGGAAGGCCTGCTGCACCACAGCGACCGCGGCGTGCAGTACACGAGTGACGATTACCAGCGCTTGCTGGAATTGCATGACATGAAACCGAGCATGAGCGGCAAAGGGGACTGCTGGGACAACGCGGCGATGGAGAGCTTCTGGTCGACGCTTAAGACCGAGTTGGTGCACCACGAGAAGTACGCCACCCGCGAGCAGGCCCGGGCGTCGATCTTTGAATACATCGAAGTGTTTTACAATCGCAGACGTCTGCACAGTTCGTTAGGCTATGTTAGCCCCGAGACGTTCGAGGCGAGCCTGAATTAACCCCTCCGCAGCGCCCGCGCTTGGTGGGGAAGTCCACTTGGAGTATTCGTCACTAAGTGTGAGTTCTAGTTTGCCACGCAGAAGGTGAGTGCCCGGCAAGGTCTTCGAAGCCAGTTCGACGAATCCGCTCATTGAATAAGGCGAGCATTCGGACCCTTGTAATGTCGGAAAGCCGCCGAAGTGACCGGCCGAGCGGTGCCCTTCAATCCGACGACGACTGTCATCATAAGAAACGTCCTCCGGCTCGAAAGTGAAAGATACTGAGGTAGACAGCTTGCTCGGTCCAGCCAAGCGGAATGCAGGGACAGTCACCTCCCAATAGCGGCGAAAAATTTGGCTGCTCTCAGGGACGACCACAAACTCCGGCGACTGCGGGAACGACTGCCTCGCGTATAGTGACCATCGTTCCTGACTGAGCCGTCCGACATTGTTCATACCCTCAATCAGATCGCCCCAGGACGTGTCCCACGGCTTAGACGAGTTCTGCTGATAATGAAGACCAGCGTCTAGGATCCGATTCAATTCAGCCGGCGAAACCAGATCGCTCGTACACCGCCGCGAAAGCTCGGTGATTGCCGGTGTTCGGTTCGCGGCATCGTCAGCATTCGCTTCCCGCAGCACGTACCACAATGGCGCGTGCTGAATCCAATTCACGTGCGTCGCCTTGCCGACCAAAATCATGCCGAGCAAAAGTAGCGGAAGCATCGCAGACGCGAGCCCGAGATTGATCGCCCAAGGCTGACGCTTCCGATGCCCGTTACGAACCGCGTTCTTGCGAGACAAGTCCGCCCCGCATTCGCTGCACGGCAAGGCGTGATCGAGTCTGCCGGTCAGGTCATAGCCGCAAAGACGGCAAAGGGGATGTGTGTCGACGCGATGACCGCGCGTGCCTTTAACAAAAAGCAGAACGCCGACCGCGGCGACGATGAAACATCCGATCAGCACGATTTTAATTTTACCGCGAATCACCCCGTACTAAAGCCTGTCCTCTCTGCCGGGCCGAGCTGTCAACTTCTTCCGTTCCCGCGAAGCGGAAGAGTGTCGTAACATTCAAGCCGTAAAGATATTTTTGTTACTGACAAGGAGACCGACATGTTCGACGACGACAAGAAAAAACTAGCCAAGCTGATCCACGGGATCAAAATCGCGATGCTGACCACGGCCGACACCGACGGCTGTCTTCGCAGCCGGCCGATGGCGACGCAGTCGCAGGAGTTTGACGGCGACCTCTGGTTCTTCACCGGCCGAAGTTCGCACAAGCTCGTCGAAATTGACGCCGACCACCACGTGAACCTCGCCTACGGCGACGCCTCGGGCAACCGGTACGTTTCGGTCAGCGGCAACGCCCGACTGGTCGAGGACAAGGCGAAAATCAAAGAGCTTTGGAACCCTGCCCTGAAAGCCTGGTTCCCCAAGGGCCTGGAAGACCCCGAGCTTTGTCTGTTGAAAGTCTCGCCGAACAAGGCCGAATACTGGGACGCCCCCGGCGCGGTCGTGCAGGTGCTCGAAATGGCCAAGGCTATCGTCAAGGGCGAACACGCCAAGATCGGCGACCACGGCCAGCTCGACATGTCGAAGAAATAAACCCGGGACAACCCCGGTCGAATCATTGAGCCGGAACACCATCAGCAACCGATATCCACGAGACCGGCAAAATCGCTGATTTTGCCGGTCTGTTTTTTTGTACCGATTAAGTGGCTCGCCACCAGTTTCGGATTGTTTTGGCCGAATCGTCTGTTATCGTATTCGGTCACGTCCCTCTGCCGCGGAACGAGACATGAAACGATGGTTTTACATCCTGCTCGGCGGTTTCGGCATCATGCTGACGCTCTGGTCATTGTTCACCATGATCTACAGCCCGCAGCTGCCGCCGACCTACGCCCAGTGGTTGCTGCCGTCACAAATCGTCCTCGCGCTGCTCGGCCTGATCCTGGGGTGGGCGGGATTTCTGAACGGCAAACGCGCCGGTGAGTTCGACATCGGCCAATACGTACGCTCTTCCCGCAAGCGCGACCACCGCGTGAACGGCACCGAGATCGATCTCGCCTGCCCCGCCTGTCACAAAACCTACCGCGCCAGCCCGCTGCTGGCCGGCAAACCGTTTCGCTGCCGCGAGTGCAATGACACGTTCATCGTGCAGACTCAAACGTCGCCGCTGGCAGTGAAGACCGGCGTCCCGGCCGCCTAAGCCACGCCCGCCCGAATAACATCTTGCTGGACACGCCGTACAGTTCCCGCATGGACATCAAAAGTCCGCGTCTGCTTTACCTTAAAGGCGTTCTGTTTTTGTTCGCGGGGATATTCGCCGCCGGTCTGCTGCTCGCAGAAAGCCCGACACTGCGGTCGACCGCGCTGCTGCTCACCTGCATCTGGTGTTTCTCGCGGGCGTACTACTTCGCCTTTTACGTCATCGAGCATTACGTCGATCCAACTTACCGGTTCTCCGGGCTACTCGAGTTCCTTCGATACGCGGTAACGAAAAGACGCCGCAACCAATGACCGACCGGTCTGATAGCTACGACAGCTTTCTCAGTTCCGTCGCGACAATCTGCAGGTCGTGAACAAACGCGCGATAAGCTTCCTCCCGGCCCTCGGGGTCCGGCACGCGCAAGATTGCCGATGGGTGATTCGTCGCGATGATTGCCGGTGCCCAGGTTTGATCTGAAATGATCCGTCCCCGGTCCCGGGTGATCCGAAACTGCGGACCCATCAACGTCTGCGCCGCCGTCGCGCCCAAGCAGACGATCAACTTCGGCTTGATCGTCGCGATCTCCGCTTCCAGCCACGGCCGACACGCCGACATCTCCCGCGCGTTCGGCTTGGCGTGAATCCGCCGCGTGCCGCGTTGTTCGAACTTAAAATGCTTGACCGCATTGGTGACGTACACCTTGCCGCGGTCGATGCCGGCTTCTTCCAACCCCTGGTCCAGCATCTTTCCTGCGGGGCCGACGAATGGCGTCCCGGCCAGATCTTCCTTGTCGCCGGGCTGTTCGCCGACGAACATCACCGTAGAATGCGCGCTCCCCTGACCGAACACGACTTGTGTCGCGTGGCAGTAAAGGTCGCACCCCTTGCACTGCGTCGCCGCGGTGGCGAGCACGGGCAACTCCAACGTCGTCGGCACGAACGCGGCAGCGGTGGCGACCTCGGCAACGCGTTTTGTCTTTTGCATCATGACCTCCACCCGCGGGGTAGCTTTCCTTAACAAATCGTCGATCAACTCGGCCTCGGGAAGCGTGGCCCAGTGCCGGACCGGCATTTCCTTCTTCATTGCCTTGGTCTTCACCCGGGCCGGGTTGAAGATCGACGCGTAATACGTCTTCCAAAGTTCTTCCAGCACGTCCCCCTGCGGGGCGGCCGACGCAGGAACGCCGGGGCCATAACAAAGCTCGTGCCCGTCCCAGGCGACCGACGCGTCGGGGGTCAGGATTGTCCACCGCATGATCGGAAACCGTCGGGCGAACCACGGGCCGGCAACCGGCACGATTAAATGATCCGGCCGGTGCCAGGCGATGTAATGCTCACCGCCGTCTTCTTCGACCAGCCGGAACCGCACGAACGCGTGCATCTTGTGAATGTCCCGGCGGACGAGTTTTTCCATCTTCAGAAACCGATCGACGTCGTCGTCGACCGTAATGTGAAGCAGGTTCGGCTCGCCGTGCGTGAGCCGCCACAGGAGCCGGTACAAAAGTGCCCACCGTTGCTCGTCGCGGAACAGACTGACCGTGCGGGCCGTCGACAAAAAGTCTGGCGGCACGCGAGGCAGTTTCCCCGGTTCGACCGTTCCGGTTTGTGTGGTTTGAAATAATTCCGGCAAGACGGCAGACCCGGCCCGACTGTCGGTCCAGACGACTTGATCGGGCGGCGTCCCGCGGATCAGGCACTGCCGGGCCGTGTCCCGCCAGGATTCGAAATCGGGTTGGATGACAGCGCTAAACATGCTGCTCCGTTTGATGCCGCTTGTACACACGGCGAGGTGCCGGCAGTCTACAACTCGCCGAACGTCGCCGACGTCGCCGTGTCGAACAGATTTAGCTGCGGCGAAATGCCCGTGATCCGCGACCGCAATGTCGACGAATCGATCAGCACCGCATCCGGGTTGTAATCTTCGGTGATCACGAACGGCCGGACCCGCTTCATCGCGACCCGCATCTTGGTCAGGTCGTCGAGCCGGATTTTATGGAACCGCCGCATCGACAAAATGCGATTCACATTCCGCACGCCGATGCCCGGGATGCGAAGCAGTTTCTCCCGGCTCGCACGGTTCAGGTCGACCGGGAAATACTCCCGGTGCCGCAGCGCCCAAGCCAGCTTCGGGTCGATCGCCAGGTCCAGGTTCGGCTCGGCCGATGTCGTCAACTCGTCCGACTTAAAATTATAAAACCGCATCAACCAGTCGGCCTGATATAGACGGTGTTCGCGCACCAGCGGGGGGGCCTGCGACGGCAACCTTGCGTCGGCGAATGGGATCGGGCTGTAAGCCGAGTAATAAACCCGCCGCAGCTTGAACCGGCCGTATAGATCGGATGACGTGGTCAGGATCGACGCGTCCGGCGTCGCCGTCGCGCCGACAATCATCTGCGTGCTCTGCCCGGCCGGGGCATAAATCGGGGCTAGCGCGCTTTTCCTACGCTCCGCTTTCGACTCGTCGACCTTGCTCGTAATGGTCGTCATGGTCGACTCGACGGCCGCCATTTTTTTCTCCGGCGCGAGCGCGTCCAGATCCGCCACGGTCGGCAGCTCGATGTTCGCGCTCAACCGGTCGGCCCACTTCCCTGCCTCGGCGAGCAACTCCGCCGACGCCCCCGGCGCGGCCTTCAGATGGATGTACCCGTTGTACCGGTGCGTCGTCCGCAGCGACTTGGCCACCGCGATCAACTGCTCCATCGTGTAATCAACGCTCTGGATAATCCCCGAGCTGAGGAACAGCCCTTCGATGTAATTCCGCCGATAAAACTGCACGGTCAGGTTAACGACTTCCTCGACCGAAAACCGCGCCCGCGGCGTCTCACTCGTCACCCGGTTCACACAATACTGACAGTCGTAAATACAGTAATTCGTCAGCAGAATCTTCAGCAGCGACACGCACCGCCCGTCCGGCGTGTAGCTGTGACAGATGCCGATCTTGTTCGTGTCCCCCAACTGCGTGCCGTCGTTTTTCCGCTTCGAGCCGCTCGACGCACACGAGGCATCATACTTCGCCGCGTCCGCCAGAATGGTGAGCTTCACCCGCACGTCCATGGTGGGAAGTATAGCCCGAACGTAACCCAAACGGCACGGCATAAATCCATTGAAAGTTTATTGGGTTGTTGCGAACTCCCACGTGCGGTCGCTGGTGCGAAATCGTTGATTGAACCACGGGTAGCACAGATGCCACGGATAAGCAGGTTGAGAAACTGCTGATCACAAATGAGTGGCTGAATTTCATTAACAAAACAGCCCTGAACAGATGGCTGAAAAAATCATTTCTTCATCCGGGTTCTCCGTGCTATCAGTGGTTTAATTCTTCCGCATCTTCACCCACGCCGGGCCGCTTCGATCTTCGCGACGTCGATCTTTTTCATAGTCATCATCGCGTCGAACGCCCGCTTGGCGACGGCGGGGTCGGCGTTTTTGATCGCCTCGGTCAAGGCGATCGGCGTGATCTGCCAGGAGATGCCCCACTTGTCCTTGCACCACCCGCACTCGCTCTCCCGGCCGCCGTTGCCGACGATCGCGTTCCAGTACCGGTCAGTCTCGGCCTGGTCGACCGTCGCGACTTGGAACGAGAACGCTTCGTCGTGCGTGAACATCGGCCCGCCGTTGAGGCCAAGGCAGGGGATGCCCAGCACCGTGAAGTTGACCGTCAGAACGTCTCCCTTTTTGCCCGCCGGGTAATCGCCCGGCGCCCGGTACACCCCGTCGACGGACGAATCGGGAAACGTCCGGGCGTAAAACTTCGCCGCTTCTTCGGCGTCGCCGTTGTACCAGAGACAAATCGTGTTCTTCGCCGGCTTGGCCATTGTATTTCTCCATCGAACAAAGCGCCGCGTGGTGCCGTGACCAACGATTCGGTTGCACTCGAGGCACCGGCGCTAGTGCCACAATGCCCGGGAAAGATAAAAGCAAAGTTCGCCATTTGCGAGCGCAGATTCTTTAGGCTTTTGAGTGATCGCGTGTTCACCTTGAGACGTGCCGGATCCGGCAAGGTCGAACCGAATCAGAATCTATTGACGGGCACTGATTCACAGGACGCGCTGGCTATTTCTGCTTGCCGAACGGCTCGTCGCGAAGGCGGCGGGCTCTCGCAAGCCCTTCTATGGAGAAGACCAACGTCGGCGACCTGTCATGCGGGTTGCTGATGAAGCCACGCTCGTGCAATCGCTGCAATACCGAAGCATCCAACCCCTTCCAGGCCCGCGACCCCGAAGCGCCCAGCGTCAGTAAAGCCAGCACCGCGTCGTCAATTTTGCCTTCATCGAGTTCCATCACTCCCACTGTAATCGTGGCTGCTGTTGAAAGGAGGAAGGAAATTGTCAGTGAAGCGTATGGATTTGCCGCCACCTGCTCCTTACGCCATGGCATCATCGATCGACTTGGCGATCTTGGTGAGATTCTGGTTGTTTCGCGTGATGGAAAAGGATTCGCAGATCGTGCGGGCGGCATCAAGCCGGACGCCCGGTTCGGACCAGTCGGCGGCATCGAACGTCTGGGCGGTGTGCCTGCCGCCGCGGACCGACGCGACGAAAGATCCGTCCTCGGCCTCGGCGGGCGTGATTACCACTTCACTTGTTCCGATTCGGACAGACTGGGTCATCATTGTTCAATCCTCGATCACTTAATCAACTAATGATACGCGGCGGCAGCAGGACTTGGTCATATGTTTAAAAGAAAATCGGTGTCGCAAGGGTCGTCCATGCTCAAAACTATATGATGATCCTTGGCGTTATCTCGCCCGGGTACCCTGTGGTTCAGTAAACTTGCGTCGCATTGGAAAGTAAGCGTACAGGAGCGATTCACGGCGCCCCAATCGGCTAGTTTATTGAAGCAAACGAATCCGAATTCGATGTTTTCCTGGCGTCCAAACAGGCGAGTGCACAACAGAACTGAGGTCTGAATCAAAAGAACCCTCAGCGATCTCGAGGGTTGTCACTTGGGAAACAGAGAGGGGGAGGCACGGTTAGAACTTTTCGTCAGAAATGCCGCCGAATTATATCCTTCGACAGGGTCGCTTCCGTCGGTCACGCCGCCGCTCGCAACGGCGTGGGCCAGGTTACAGCCATCGGAGGACATGCGGGCTTGGCGAAGTAAAATCCTTGCAGGAAGTCGACGCTGAACCGCACGCACAGGTCCATTTGTCCCTGGGTTTCAATTCCTTCGGCGATCACCTTCGCACCGTGTGAGTGGGCTGCCGTGATCATCGCTTCCATCTGGAGGCGACCCTCCTGCGACGACTCGGCCGCGAGCACAAATTCCCGGTCCAGTTTCACAAAGTTCGGCCGCAGCGACGTAATGTAGTCGACTCCCGTGTATCCGGCGCCCATATCATCAATGGCGGTTCCCATTCCGCGTTCGCGGTAGTAGTCCAAGATATGTTGGAGGTGGTCCATGTCGGGAATTTTCTCGGTCTCAACCACTTCGAAGACCAATTGCGCCGTGGATACCTTGTATGTCGCTGCCGCTTCGACCGTTGTACGCAGGCAAACCTCAGGATCGTAGATGGTATTCGGCAGAAAATTGATGAAGACGCGGACGTCAGTGTCCAAATGCTCTGCCGTACCGCGGATTGCCGCTTGTCGAGCACGCTGGTCCAGTTGGTGCGTCAGTTTCAGTTCCTCGCACGCTTTGATGATCTGACCGGCACCGAATACCTGCCCGGTGACAGGGTGCCTGGCTCGCAGCAAAGCCTCCTGGGCGAAGACCTCACCGGTCTGGGCGGAAATGATGGGGTGGAAGACGCTGAACAGCCAATTGTCATTCAGCGCATCCCGCACCCATTCGTGCTGAATATTTTCAATGACATCGGTCAGCGGCCTGGCGAACATTAACGCGGAGATCGCCTGATTCGAGTCCTCAATCCCTCCCGACACGTACGCAGCGGAAATGCACGACCGGGTGAACGATGAAAGCCGTTCCTTCAAGAGCGTGGCTATTTCCGCAAGCCGGTTTTTAACGTCGCCGACAATTAGCAGCGGCCCGATGTCGTTGAAACCGAAACCGCCGGCTTCCAAAACCTTTCGCAGCGTTTTGTCCACGTTCCAATCCAGCGGAGCCAGTAGAAGTGCGCCCGACCCCGGTTTTGCCCCAGGCACTGCCTGACACTTCAAGCATCCGTTCGGCGAAGGAGCGCATGTGTCGGGGCAATGACTTGCCGCCGCAAAACTGCTCGGCTGAACCCGTATCAGATGACGGCTGTGCTTGACCCGGTTCCGTCCTGCAGCCTTGGCAGCGTAAAGCGCCACATCCGCGTCGTCGATCAGTTTGTTGTCGTCCCCGTCGTCGGCCGCGGCGGTCGCCACACCGATACTCACTGTCACGGGGCGGTGATTGGTCAATTTGCTCTGCACCCTCGCCCGTACACGCTCGGCAACGGCCAACGCATGATCAGCATCCTGGCCTGGCAAAAGAATGGCAAACTCTTCCCCGCCGTAGCGGGCAAGCAAATCATTTTCCCGCACGCATGTACGCATTACATTGGCCAACTCGGTCAAAACCGTGTCCCCCACCGGATGACCGAACTCGTCATTGAACGACTTGAAGTGATCTACGTCCAACATCAGCAGCGATGTCACTGCCGGTGTCGCGCGGAGTCGTGCCAACTCTTGATGGAAATGTCGATGGTTCGCAAGCCCGGTCAGTCCATCGGTCGTCGCCAGGACCGCCAGCTGTTGATTAGCCAGTTCCAGTTCGCGTTGTCGTACGTTCGACTCTACCAGCAATTGCGCATACTGACTGATCTGGCTCCGGAAATTCGCAAGATCGGTAAAGTCGCGGTGAATCGACAAAAACTGCACAACCTTCCCGTCAATGCCATAAATCGGTGATGCGTGCCATTCCATTTCGAACGGTTCACCGTTCTTACGGTAGTTGACTGCGTAACCCGAGAAGTGGTTCCCGTTGGACAGTTTTTCACGCAGATCGCCGAGAACCTTTCTGGACGTTTCGGGCCCCTGCAGGATCCGTGGGTTCTTACCGAGTAGTTCTTCGACCGAGTAACCGGTCAATTTCGCGAACGCGGCATTAGCAAAGATAATTGTTGGCCCGGGGGCAACCAGATTAGAGTCGGTAATCAAGATCGCGTCAGAAGCTTGCTCTAAAACATTCAGGATCATTCCCTTGCTCAACATCGTCTTTCTCCGCTCAGAATAAGCCGGATCGCTATATTTTTCCTGCTGCAAGTAATCATCGGTCACGACTGCAGCGGTCTTAACTTATGCGCAAGATAACCGGGGCTGTCTCACACTCCTCTGAATCCCTTTGTGTAAAGCCCAGCCGTAGATCTGCGTTATCGTCCGCAGTACGCATCTGCCAAGATGTGGGTGGTTGATTTAAACGGAGGAGTGAAAACGGAGAGAGGGGGATTCGAACCCCCGGTACGGGTATAAGCCCGTACGACAGTTTAGCAAACTGTTGCCTTCAGCCACTCGGCCATCTCTCCTGAATTCAGCGTATCCTATCGTTTGACTTTCCGACCGTCAAACCTCAGTGGCCCAGCCAAATTCGTTCCGGTTTCGGGGTTCTTGCCGGGCGGGGTTGGATACGGACAGTTTCGGCAGCCCGACCCGCAGCACTGGCCGCGGGCGAGCAGGAACTCGCGCGTGAGCACGAACCGGCGGGCGGTGTCCAGCGTGTAGTCGCGACCTTCTACCAGCAGTTCGGCCATAGTGAATTCAGCTTTCGAATCGGCGGCCTGACAATCGCTCGAACGCGTCGGCGTACCGTTGCCGGGTGCCGGCGATCACGTCGGCCGGCAACCTAGGCGCCGGTGCCGTCTTGTTCCAGGACTGCTCGTCCAGCCAGTTCCTCAGAAACTGCTTATCAAAGCTCGGCTGATCCCGACCGGGTTGATACCCGTCCGTCGGCCAGAACCGGCTGCTGTCGGGGGTCAGCACTTCGTCGATCAGGATGACTTTCCCAGCGTGAATCCCGAATTCGAACTTGGTGTCAGCAATGATTACCCCACGGTTCAGCGCGAAGTCCGCCGCGGCCGTATACAGGCTCAGTGTCTTCTGTCGCAGCTCGGCCGCGCGTTCCATGCCGATCGACCTTGTCATGGTCTCGAACGAGACGTTTTCATCGTGACCGGTCTCGGCTTTCGTGGCGGGGGTGAAGATCGGCTCGGGGAGTTTGGCACATTGGTTTAACCCCAATGGTAACTGCACACCGCACACCCGGCCGGTCGCCCGATATTCCTTCCACGCCGACCCGGCCAGGTATCCCCGCGCCACGCATTCGAACGGGATCACCGCCGCCTTCCGCACCAGCATCGACCGCCCATGCAGTTGATCCGCAAACGGGCGAACCCTCTCCGGATACTCATCAACGTCCGTTGAGATCAGATGGTTCTCGAACCGCCCGGCAAACTTCGCGAACCAGTACACGCTCAGCGCGGTCAGAATTTTTCCCTTATCCGGAATGCCATCGGGCATGATCACATCGAACGCGCTGATGCGATCGCTGGCCACGATCAGCAGCGATTCCCCCAGATCGTAAACGTCCCGCACCTTCCCCCGCCGGCACGGAAACGGCAACTCGCTCTGCAACAGTTCAGCCATCCCCCCAAGCTACGGTCCCGAATCCGAAATAAACAGTGCCCTGAAACCAACACAAACCAAGCCGAATTGGCCTTGAAACCGAACCGTATAGCCTCCGAACTTACCTATCTTGCCCCAAATTGATTTTTGTGCCTGATTGTCGCATATCGAACTAGGATTGGTTCGTAAATCATCTCAAATTAAGGACCTAGAGTAAATCTAGCTCAGGTTCCGCCTATCGTGGATTCCGAACTCACCGCCATTGAGCAGACATTCGTGCAGAGGTGTCAAGCTGTCGAAACGAATATTCTGATTGACACGCTTATACGGACTAGGGTAAACACCTATTCGCTTGCCCGAGGGGGTAGAGACCCGTGGTTTCTTAAGGCATTTTGTTTTTAGTATGAGGTTTATTTTGCAACCGATCGATTTCGTCCGCCGAGCGTCTCGCACCGCAGTCGCGTCGCTACTTTCCCGTCACTCACTCCGCACGTCTTTGCAGATCGATTAATGGGGAGATCGATTAATGGGGACGTAGCTCTTTTCACTTGACGCGTCACGTTGTTGGTGGGAATATCCTTTGCATGGCACGTGCTCCGCGTAACTGTCCCGGCGGATTGGTTTACCACGTTTGGAACCGTGCCGCCGGGCGATTGCGGTTGTTCAAGAAGCCGCAGGACTATCAGGCGTTCGAAAACGTGCTGGTCGAAGCACACCGGCGGCATGCATTACCGATCTTGGATTGGTGTCTGATGCCAAACCATTGGCACTTTGTCGTGGCGCCTGACGGTGATGCTGAGGTCACGGCATTCTTTCGCTGGGTGACACACACTCACGCGATGCGCAGCATCACGCACCGCCGGGTGCTGGGAATGGGGCCTTTGTATCAAGGCAGGTTCAAATCGCTGCCAGTGGAGGCGGACGAGCATTTGCTGACGCTGTTGCGGTACGTGCAGCGAAACCCGCTGCGTGCGAAGCTGGTCACGCAGTGCCAGGACTGGCGGTGGGGCGGCGAATGGATTCGTCGGCGAGGCCCCGCGGAAATGCGGCAGTTGCTCAGCGACTGGCCGGTCGAACGTCCCCGCGGCTGGTCGAGTTCTGTGAACCAGACGCAGACCGATGGCGAAGTTGCCGCGATCCGTGAATGCGTGCGTCGAAGCCGGCCGTACGGTGCCGCGTCGTGGACACAAGAAACTGTCGACCGGCTCCGCCTGGCGTGGACAATTCGTCCACGCGGCAGGCCCAAAAAGGCGGAATAACCGATAAGAGCTACGACCCCTTTAATCTTGGCAAAAAGGCGGAATAACCGATAAGAGCTACGACCGGCTTAGTCTCAACCCCTCCCTTTTTCCGGTCCGAGCATCAAATTGTGAGCCAGGCATCTTAGCAGCATCTCCTGCCGGCGGCGGCGATGAATAATCGATCTGAGATACTCACCAAGATTCCTTTTCATCATGCTGTTGATCGTCTCGCTCTGGGATCGCCAGCGGTACATGTTATGGTCAGCACGGCGATTGAATCGGTTCCTCATGTTGCGGCGATGCCGTCCGGTCGGTGCCTTGCCGGTGGGCCTTCCAATCGCCGCCGGAATGATCGACCGCACCTTCATTTCTTCGCGCGCAAAACAATGGTTGGATTCAGAGTCATAGCCGGCGTCGGCTACGGCCACGCGCACCTTCGCGCGTTTGCACGATGCTTCCAGCATCGGACAGAAATCCGGAGCATCCGACCCGTTGCCGATACCGGCTTTGGCCGCGAGGATGCGATGTGTCCCCGCCGCTGCCGCCAGCGCCAGTTTGGGCATGCGCCTCAGGACCGCGCTTCGCGAGGCGTTCACCGCGGCCCCGTATTTGCCGGGTTTTTCAGCATCCGGCGTGCGTGAGCGAGCCATCTTCCGGCAAACGCGATCATAGTGCCGGCTTCGATGACGGGGCTCATAACAGGTGCTGTCCATCGTCAGCGGCATGACTCGCAACGCGGCAGACAACTCCGCCGATTCCATCTCCGCAAAAACATCCAGCGCCTTGTTCACCTTCGACGGCTTCAGCAGCACGCCGAAGGCGCGCCACAACGTGTTGTGGTCAGGAATCTGCTTCATCTCCAACTCCGCCAGCCAGTCGGGAACGTCGCGGAGAAACACCTCGGTCTTGCGATAACTCAACTTGAAAGACTCGCGCAAAACCAGACAGGCGAACAACTGCGGCCGAGTGAAGTCCTGGCGGCTGAACGGACTCGAATAATCCGGCCAGACTCGCTTTGCGAACTGATAGGCTCGAAGCAGCAACTCCTTTTGTGATCGACATGTTTCCATCACGCAGTCTGTAGCGACTGCCGCCAACTCGCGCTACCGAACACGCGCCGAACAAAGGAGGATTGAGACTAAGCCGCTACGACCCCTTTAATCTTGGTGAAGACGGCGTTCGCTAGAAAGTAGATCGTTATGCAAGTCAGATTAGCATTTTTCCTTTCTCTCATTCTGGCTCTCGACTGCATCGGTTCCGCTCAGACAACCCGGACATTGAAAATTTCTACGACCCGACGCAATGAGGTAGCTGAGATAATTACAGGGCTTCCGGAGTGCAATCCTGCGTTTGCCGGCGGCTTGAAATCGTTGATAACGTTAGCCTGGGTCGACCACGAACGAGATAGAATCGAATGTTATAAATCGGTCATCGACTGCATTCAAAAAGCTCATCTAGAGAAAGCATCTGACGAACAAATCGCGGAACAGACGTTTCGCTTCGCCTACGACCATCGCAAGGATCACGCGATTGTCATGATGCCGGGTGCCATTGCTAGTTTAGTTCGACAATACTTTAGTATTTTGCCTCAAGCTTACGGCTCCGCATGCATGAGATATCTTGATTCGCCCGACGAAGAGGTTAGAAATGTAGCCGACGGTCTCTTGGAAGCATCTGGAATGTTTGACGTCCAAACGGGTGAAAACGGTTGGCGTTCGTTCGGGTCGCTCGCTGCTTTTCTCAAGGACATGAAGGCGGAGCAGCAGGCTATAATATCACCTAGATTTGTACGTGCCTTTTTTGACCATGATCCAGAGCTCGCATGGGAAGACTTCGACTTACTTGATAATCGATCGGCGAAAATCAAAGCATCAGATGAGGATACCCGCGAAGTTGGGCGGATTCTGCAAGCGCATAGTGAGTACGTGCGATATATAGCCTGGGCTGCGAGCCAGACCTGTCAGGAATCTGAATGCCAAGCAGTGGATAAACCATTGGCGATAGTCTTGCTTCGTGAACTCTCGCGATCGCGATGGAAAGCCGACCGCCTATTTGCAATCGCTATGATGAGTAAAACGAGTAGCAATGAGGGTGTAAGACGATTGTTTGCCGACCACGAAATTATAGACATGTTACGTAGAGACCCCGATCGCCTCGTTAGTAGAATTGCAGATGATCTTTACTTAACGTTAAAATCCAACTAGCGAAATTCTAAACGGGACGGCTCTGAATGACCCTGCCGCGTTGTGTCGTCTTCGGTAGGTTGATGGCCCCGCGTTTATTGAACGGGGGCAACGTCAACCGATGTCTTGGGCGCGATACATAGCCGGCCGGATTGCGTATCGAAAGCCAAAGCTGATCTCGGCGAACGCGCTCAGTGCTCGAAGGCAAAACCGCTTGATACTGTCGAGACGCGCTATCCTCTTTTCGGCCCAGTTCTGCCAGCCAAGCTCGCGACGACTGTGATCAATTCGCTGGGTTCGACGGGTTTGGCGACATGACTTTGGTAGCCTGCTCTGAGCGCGCGGGTCCGGTCTTCGGACCTCGCGAAAGCAGTCAGAGCGGCTGATGGGGTACGGCCCCCCTGGTCGTCGGGAAGCATTCGGACCCGTTTGATGAAGTCGTAGCCGTCCTCGTCGGGCATTCCGATGTCGCTGAGAATCACATCAAATCGATTTTGCCGCATCAATTCGTGTGCCTCGGCGGCCGATGCCGCGACCGTCACCTCGGCTTTGCAATCACTTAATACGCGGGAAACGAGCTGGCGAGCGTCCGGTTCGTCGTCGACCACGAGCACCTTCACGCCCAACAAGGCGTCGAGGTCGCACAACTCCGCCGCGGCATTGAAATCAGAACGCCGGGGGTGTTCCCTGGCGACATCGCGCTCGTCCTTGTGAACGACCATGAGCGGCAGTTCGACGACGAATGTCGCTCCCATACCCTCGCCGGGGCTTTTCGCCCGGACCTTCCCGCCGTGCAGTTCGACCAGATGCTTAACGATGGCCAACCCGAGCCCCAACCCGCCGAATTTTCGAGTGGTCGACGCGTCGGCCTGACGAAACCGCTCGAACACATGGGGAAGAAATTCCGGTTTGATTCCCGCCCCGGTGTCAGTGACGGTGATCTCCACGTGGCTGTTGACTCTTTCCAGCGCCACCTGAATTTTGCCTCCCTTGGGCGTGAATTTGATCGCGTTGGAAAACAGATTCCAGAGGATCTGTTGCAGACGAGTCGGATCGCCGCGGACTGCACCGATCCGCGAGTCAATCACTTTTTCGATCCGCACCGACTTGGTCTCGGCGGTCGGTCGAATGGATTCGACCGCCGCTTCGATGACGTCCGCGATCCTGACCTGCTGGACGTCCATCCGGACTTTCCCGGAAAGGATCGCGCTCATGTCCAACAGGTCCTCGATCAGTTGCGCCTGGAGACGGGAATTCCGCTCGATGACCGCAAGACCCTCCTGCAGCGTTTCGTCCTCCTTCGCGTGGCGGTTCAGAAGCTGCGACCAGCCGAGAATGGCGTTCAACGGCGTCCGAAGCTCGTGCGACAGCGTTGCCAGAAATTCGTCCTTGAGTCTGGCCGTTCGTTCCGCGTCGGCTCTTGCAGTCCGTTCGGCCTCGAGCAGTTGCTCTCGCTCTTCCCTGGCGCGGCGCTGCTCGGTGATGTCCGTCGCCACACCGACACTGCGGACAGCTTTTCCCGACTCGTCTAGAAATATTCTCCCGCGGCCGACCACCCATCGTTCGTCCCCGCCCGGTGTTCGAAGACGATGCTCGATCGTGTAAGTCGTGCCGTTTGCCTTCGCGGCCTCGACGATCGCGTCGCACCTGGAAACATCTTCGGAGGGAATACTTCTTGAAAATTCCGAAGCAAGGCCCCGTGTGCGTCCCCAGCATTTTTCGGCGCCCTCGGTCATTACCATTTCGGCGGTCAGCAGATTCCAGTCCCAGCTCCACATGTCCGGCGTCATCAACGCCAACCGGAGACGCTCCTCTTTCTCCCGAAGCGTCTGCTCGACCTGCTTTTGTTCGCTGACGTCGGTGTTCGTGCCGAACCACATGCGGACCTGGCCCCGGTCGTCACGCGACGGCATCACCCGGGTTAAAAAAGGCCGAAACTGCCCGTCCGCTCCTTTGAGCGAAAAAGTCATGTCAAAGGGCGTACCGGTCTGGATCGACTCCTGCCAGCGAGCCATCACGCGGGGAAGTTCGTCGGGGTCGTGTACGCTTTGCCAACCCCAGCCATCCATTTGATCGGCGGTCGTTCCCGTGTAATCGAACCACCTTTGGTTGTACCAGAAGATCCAGCCGTCGGCCTTTGCCATCCAGGCTAGGTGAGGGACGGAGTTGGCCATCAATTTGAACTTCGCGTCACTCTCCTGAAGCGCGTCGTTGGATCGCCGCAATTGATCGGTCCGTTCGGTCACCTCTTTTTCGAGATCGCTGCGACTCGGGATGGATAACGCACGGGGGATCAACGGCCAGAGAACGGCCGCGGTAAATACCGATACGACGGCCGTTATGAATTTGACAATCCCGTCGATTTTATAGAAAGGCTTCCAGAGGTCGATCACGCCGATGACGTGCGTGGTCCCACAAGCCAGGATGAATGCGGCGAAAAGCCAGAATATCCACCCAAAGGCGATGTCCCGCCGCCGTCTCACGAACACCAGCAGCGCGACCGGGATCGAGTAATACGCGGCTGCGATGAGCAAGTCGGACACCAGGTGAAGCCAGATGACCGGTGTTTCATACGCCATGCACGAGCGCCGCGGCATGTACACTTTGAACAGCGTGGAAAAGAACCCGACGCCCGTATCACTCGCCCGCACAGGCGCGGCCGAATCAGAGCCCGGAGACTGCACGGCAACAACATGCCACGCCGCGGCCATGACAATGCCAAGGCTCAATAGCAACAAGACCAGAATCACAACACGCCGGGCATTCTTGCGCATTTTCTAAACGCTCCATTATTCAGCCGCGGGAGGCCCCGGAAAACCAGAAACCCCGCGAAAATGTCCCGTAACCTGCCTTTATGCGATCCTCTGGTCATTCCCCGGGAATCCGGCGGGTGAACACCCGACGGCCCGAACGGCGGACGGCGCCGCGGCCAAGTGCGAACCGAATCTGCCCGATGATTCCGACTTCGCGAGAACATAACACGTCCGTCCGACCGCGACGATACTTTCCTTCGGCCGCCGGACAAGAATGTCGATAATCATTAGAAGAAAACCAAAAAGCTGGGTCGCAAAACGGTGACATCCACCATGGACGTCACCGTTTCAGTTTCCCATCTGTATTGCAAACCCGTCGTACAATTCCATGATGAACTTCGCTGTCGACGGGTGTCCGGGTAGCAACGAATTCACTTCGTGAATGCCTTTAAAGGTCGAGAGCACATACTCCGCGTCTTCCCGGTTCAAGTCGTAAAGGTGGAAGAAAGCGGCGTCCAGCTCGGCCATCAGCTCGGCACGTTCGCGGTCGTTCCACTTGTGCAGCCGCCCGCCGTACTCGGCCTTGAAGCTGCCGCCCGTGAACCCGCACGCGTCTGCCAGCGGCAGCATGTCCTCGGCCGTGCACGTGAGCTTGAGTACCCGCTCGGCGATCCACGCTTCCAGCGTCTTGCCCTTCGCCCACGGACACGGCTCGTCATATCGGTCGGGGGGAAGGATGGGGAGTTGTTCCAAAATGAAAAAACTAAGATGGGTGCCCGGCAGTTTTAGTTTCACGATGAAGTCCAATATCACCGCATTCAAATTGGCGAGAAGGCAGCAGAGTCCTGAAAGAGGCCTGCTCGAAAATGCGATCGAAACTGTATGAACGGCACCGGCTCTCGGTAAGAACGTAGCGATCGCTGTTCTCGTGTCGGTCGATCGCGTGATGTCGCGAAAAGCGATATAGCTTTCGTGATTTGATTGAATGGCATCTTCGAAACGGTCCTCAGCGATCCAGTAGCGGGGCAACGCTAAGAACTCTGGATTCTGATGCTCGACCAGTGTTGTCTCGTGAGTTTGTCCCTTATTGATAAAGTTCTCAGTCTCGACGTAGATGGTTCCATGCCGGTGGTCAAATGAGCGGAACATCTTTGCTTCATAAAGAGGGACGTACTTATCGTTTCGCTTCAACCAAATGGCTCCATCCAGTTTGAAATCATTCGACTCAAACCATTCACGTTCCCGAAAGTGTTCGGAATCCATCGTCTGGTTAAACAACCCTTGTCGAAGACTGATGCCCCAAACATTTGATGTCTTCTTTCGACGCTTATCGATCAGTATGGGGACCCGCCGATAGACACCTTTTGTAATCTCGGCATCCCGCCGATTCTGAAAAATTGGACAGGTTTGCGTGTTAGGATTCAATAATGCGATATCGCTACCGTTTAGTGCAACATGACGTTTTTTCTGCTCTAATTCTTCGACATCGTGAACGTAGAAGATGAAGTCTGCAGCTGTGGTTCGCACTGCTTCGCCGCCGAAAATAATAATGCAGAATTTAAATGACGCATGTACTTCTGGAAAGAAAACCTTTTTGTTCTCAAAATCATATAATCGCAGAAGTCGATCGTTGCTCGCTATTTGCTCGAAAAATCTTCTCGTCGATTGATCGCTTGCGATTCCAGATGGCACAAGCATGCCCGCCCGCCCTGAAGCGTTTACCAACCGCGAGGCAAGCTCAACAAAAACCGCATAAGTATTCGTGCGACCACGCCCCGTTAGTGGATAAAGTTTACTTTTTTGGCAATATGTGCGTTGCGCATCGATCCTAATCCCAGCTTCAATGTATCGCTCGTAAAGGCCGGGCTTGTCCTTCGCGAGGCGATCAATGAGCTTCAGTCGTTTATCACCGGTCGTTGCGGCGGCAACCTCTGGTGCGGCAAAACCGAAGAATTCGTGGTCAACTAATTCCATCACTTCCCACGGCGGGTTTCCGATTACGCAGTCGAATCCCGGCTGATCGCGGTCGAACACTTCGGGGAAACTCGCCTTCCAGTCGAACGCGTTCGGGTCGACACTCTTGTCGGCCACCAGGCTGTTGCCGTGGACGATGTTGTGCGACAGGCGGGCCAGCTTCTGCGTGCGGTCGGCCGAGCGAATCCATAACGCCAGTTGAGTGATTTCCACCGCCTCGGGCGAAAGATCGACGCCGTAGAGATTGTCGTTGAGGATGAACGCGGGAACCTGCGGCGTAAGTTTTTGACGTTCGGTTTCGCTCAGGCGGGCGAGGACTTCTCCGTACCGGAGTTCGAGCGCATCGTACGCCTGAAAAAGAAACGCGCCGCTGCCGCAGGCGGGGTCGACGACCTTCAGGTTGCGCAGCACTTGAAGCCGGGCGTGGGCCGTTTCAGGCGAGTCGGGGTCACCGGGCAGGGCCTTGAAACGTTCGTCGATGAGTTCTTCGACGGTGTATTGGACGATGCGGCTGGTAAGTTCGGGCGGTGTGTAATAAATGCCGAGGCGTTTGCGCTTGGCAGACTGCGGCATTCGCGCGAAGGCCTGCGCCTTGGCGGCGTCACCGCCGAAGAAACCGCTTTCTTTCAGCTTTTCGACTTCCGTAATCGATCGCTCGAAAAGATGACCGAGGACGTCGAGATTGACTTCGTCGGCGAAGTCGTAGTTGCCGAGCGAGTTGAAAAAGCCGACGTAACGGTCGTCGTCGAGTTCGAGGTCGTCGACGGCGCTTTTGGTGAAGAGTCCACCGTTGTAGGCCGGGATGTTGGAGTTCGCGGGACCGCCCGAATCGACCATGCGAAACAGTGCTTTGAAGGATTGCCATCGCGGGTTGGTGACCGTGTGAAAGCCTTTGACGTCGTAAGCGGTTTCGAGCGTCTTGGACGGAAGAAGGTCGCGGTCTTCGCAGAACGCAATGAAAATGACACGGTCGAACAGCCGCTGCGCCCATTCAATGGCGTCGGGGAGCGGGTGACCTTTTTCTAGGTGTAGTTCCTGAATTAAGTCGGTGCGTTTCTGTGAATAGGTTTGATAAAGCTCGTCACCTACCGATCGCTGACGCTCGGAGGTTTGCTGAACAAGAGCCGCGGCACGCGGCGGGCTTTTGAGGACGCCTTCGACTAAGCCGTTGTAATGAAACAGGGCGTAAAATTTACGGAAGGTTTCGATATTGCGGAGTGATTGCAGGGTAAAATGTTCATAACGGCGTTTGGTACTGTTTCGCTCGTACAGGCGAAAGCTGATGAAATTTGAAACGATGCCCCAGCGGCACGTGGTCGGATAGTTGACCAGATAATCCCAGCATTGATCGACCGCTGTTCGACCCGCAGAACGATCGAAATCAAGATTGACCGTAGCGCCCTTCAATTCGACAACCGCGAGGACTTGAGCATCGTGATTAGCGCGAAATCGTCCGAGTACGGCATCGGGAATTTTCGTGCCGGCGGATTGGTGCTGCTCGATCGTCCAACTCGTGTCACCCTCGGTAGGGCGTCGGTATCCCAGAGCGTCGCCGAAGACTTCCGAGAGGAAATCGCCCTGCAGTTGCGTCTCTTTGAGCTTTTTTAATGTCCCTTTGGAATCAAGGTCCGCCCAGCGGACCAACACCTTGTGGGCTCGATCGGCGTCGTCAGCGAAGCGAGTGTCTTTCGAGGCTTTGTCGAGCAATCGCGACAGTATCAGACGGTCGGTCTTGGGCTGACGTGCGGCGAGCGGATTCTGATCTTTAAAAAGCGCTGTGTTCATTGGATCGCCTTAGGCTAATGGCAGCGGCCGATTCTATAAACAGCGCGACGCAAACAACGTTTGTGGTTCCATCGCCGGCGTTATTAGATGATTGGCGAGCTCCGTCACTTTTCGTAATAGAAAAACATCGCGAAGGCGATCGCGACCACGTACATCACCGGTTTCACCTGATGGGGTTTGAGGGTCAGTAGTTTAAGCAGGACGAAGAGGACGAAGCCGTAGCCGATGCCGTGGGCGATGGAGTAGGTCAGGGGGATGGTGACCAGCGTGACGAAGGCGGGGATGGCTGTGTCGAGCTGGTCGAAATTGATGCGGGTGACTTGCCGCATGATCAGGAAGCCGACGAGGATCAGTGCCGGGGCGGTGGCGGCGGCGGGGACGACGCCGGCGAGCGGGGCGAGGAAGATCGCGGCGAAGAAGAACAACCCGACGAACACCGTGTGCATGCCGGTGCGCGCCCCCTCGGCGACGCCGGCGGCGGACTCGATGTAGGCCGTCACGCTGCTGACGCCCAGCGCGCCGCCGATCGATGCCGCCAGCGAGTCGACGATCAGAATCTGCTTGATGCGGCGCACTTTACCCGATGAATCAACGAGCCCGGCCTGTTCACCGATCGCGGTCGCGGTGCCCAGCGTGTCGAAAAAATCGACCATCAACACGGCAAACAGCGCGGGGACCAATCGCCAATGCAGTGCGCCGCGGACGTCGGCGTGAAACGCGTTGGTAAACTTCGGGCCGGACCACTGCGTCGGCCAATGGGAAAGGCCAAGGCCCAGCCCGACGGCGGTCGCGGCGGCGATGCCGATCAGAATCGCGCCGGGGATTTTCTTGACCATCAGGCAGGCGGTGACAACCAGCCCGACGATGGCGACGCCGGCCGAGTGGGTCCAGAGCAAGCCGTTCGTGACCGGCGCGTCGGGGATTCCCAGTTGCACGAACCCGGCTTTGACGAGGCCGAGGAAGGCGATGAACAGTCCGATGCCCGCGCCGGTGGCCAGCCGAAGGTCACGGGGGATGGCGTTCATCACCGCCTCGCGGAGGCCGGCCAGCACGAGCAGGAGCATGATGCCCCCGTCGAGGACGATCACGCCCATCGCGGCCTGCCATGACCCGGCGGTTTTCACCAGCGTGAAAGCGACGAACGCGTTGAGCCCCATCCCCGGCGCGGTCGCCAGCGGGAAGTCGGCAATGAACCCCATGAGCAGGCAGCAGATGCCGGCCGCGAGCGCGGTGCAGGCGACCGTCGAAGACTTGTCGAGCCCCGCGGCGGCAAGAATATCGGGGTTCACGAACAGGATGTACGACATCGTCAGGAAGGTCGCGACCGCGCCGCGAAACTCGCGGGCGACCGTGGTCCCGGCCGCGTCTAAGTCGAATCGTTGAAACAGACGGGTCATCCGCGCGAGTCTATACCGGCGACGGGGCGAGGTCACTTGACGGTGCCGGCGTTGCCGGTTTTCTACGCGATTTCCGTTTGATTCTCGCGCAATCCCGAATTTAAACGCACGGCCCACCGCGGAGACGCTGAGCCGCGGAGAAGACAGATAAGAAGCAGACCTGCCGCGTGCTGATTGAGAATCAACAGCGCGACCTTTCAGAGCAAAATTGATGAGCAAGGGCGATCCTCTGCGGCTCGGCGTCTTGTATGTTTCAAAAAGTGTCAAAAGACGGTTCAATCCTGCATGTTGCTGACGAGGTTTGCAAGCCTCGTCGGCGGCGGCGGTCGGCAGATCGGTGGCGTCTTGATGATCTACAGAATCTCGTCGCTGAGCGTGATCGCCGACCGCCTTGTGATCTTAACCCGAACAGCCGGTTGATCGCATCGAGTTCCTCTCGGTGCAGTTCGAATCCGCAAGGCAGGGCAGCCACCATGCAGAACCACGCGTCTGATGTTTCGTCCCGTCCGGTCGTTGGCATTGATGTGTCCAAGCTCGCCTTGGAAGTGTTCATCGACCGCACCCTCGCCGGCCAGCCGCCGGTGCGTTTTTCGCCGGCCAACACTCAGCAGGAGATCGAAACGCTTCTGCTGACGCTCCAGGAGCACAACGTCCGCCTAGTGGTGATCGAAGCCACGGGCCGCTATCACCGCCGGCTCGCCGCCGCACTCCTGGCCGGTGGCGTGCCGGTCAAGGTGCTCCACCCGCAGCGGGCCCGCGATTTTGCCAGGTCCATCGGCAAGATCGAAAAAACCGATCGCATCGATGCCCCGGTGCTCGCTCATTATGCACGCAGCATCGACCCGGCTCCGGACCATCCTTCGGACCCGAAGCAAGTCGAACTGGCCGACCTGGTCTCGCGTCGACGGGCTCTGGTTCAGCACCGCATCGCTGAAACCAATCGCTCTTACGAGCAGGTGCCCAAACTCGCCGGGCGGCAATCCAAATCCATGCTCCGCCTCATCGAGCGGCAGATCGAAGAACTCGACTCCGCCATTGCCAAAGCCATCGAGTCCAATGACGACTGGCAGAACAAAAGCCGCCTCATCGACTCGGTCCCGGGCATCGGACCCGACTCGGCCAACCAGCTCGTCGCGACCCTTCCCGAACTGGGACGACTCAACCGCCGGCAGATCGCCAAGCTGATCGGCGTCGCTCCGCTGGCGAACGATTCAGGCCCTTTCAAAGGCAAACGCAGCATCAAGGGAGGTCGCTGCGACATCCGCAATCTCTTCTACATGCTGGCTCATAATGCCGTGCTCTACTGCCCTCGCTTCGAGACCTTTTTCCGCCACCTCCGTGCCCAGGGAAAACCCCACAAGCTGGCCATGACGGCCTGCATGCGAAAGCTCGTCGTGACCCTCAACCAAATGATTAAGACCAATACCGCCTGGCTGCAAAAGCCCTCTCCGGAGACCGCATGAAACGACGGTCCGAAACAACTTCGCGATCCAGAAAAACCCCTGCCCCGGCGGCGGAGCGAAATGAGGCGGGGTGTGGGGCAGAGCCCCAAGAAAAATCCTTGACTTCAGACACAGCCGCTCTGCGGTGAAAAAATCCTCGCCAAGTTTTGAGGCGTGCGTGTGAACGAGTGTTCGCCCACGGCCTTGCGAGCAGCGGCACGAGCGTTGAGCGAAAACCGTATCAGTGGATCGACGAAGCGGGGGTCGCACGCCTGGACACAAAAAGCGACGCCGACGGAATCCGTCGGCGTCGCCCTCATTCATATTCGGAGCGTTTGAGAATTACCGGCGGCGGGCCTTTCCGGCGATGACCTGGACGTCCAGATCGTCACCGATTTGGCGGCCGTCGGCGAAACGATTTGCACGCTTGTGGTGTTCATCGTTTTCAGTCGTCGACGACCGGCTCGGGACGGCCGGGGCGGCGAGCTGTGCGGTCGGGGCGGCGATCTGCGACGCGACGCTGGCCGCACTCAGGGCGGCGCCCTGGGTGTTGAAGGCGTTGTCGATCAGGGTGTAGTCCGAACCGTCGATGGTGCCGTCGTAGTTGAAGTCGCCGTTGAGTTCACCCGTGGCGGGGGTGCCGAAGGCGGCATCGATGCGGGTGTAGTCGCTGCCGTCGACGATGCCGTCGAGGTTGGCGTCACCGACGTAGGTGAACTTGACCAGCACGTCACCGGGGCCGGCGTCCTGCCCGTCGAACAAGCCGAGCGGGCCGGTCGCGCCGAACAGGGGAGTGCTGCCGTCGGTGGTGTTCCTGATGGCCGCGAGGGTATTGATGCTGCCCGCTGCCGCGACGCTGCTGCGGATGCCGTTGCCGTTCCAGAACCCGGCGGCGGCGTTGAAGCCGGAGACGATCTTGTCCAGCGCTCCGGCGGCGACGCCGTTGCGGACGATCAGGTCGTTCCCGCCGAGGTCGAGGGTGGCGGTCGGGTCGATCGACAGAGTCGAAGCGACCAACACCGAGCGATCGGTCTGCGACGGCGGGGTGTCGACCGACAGCGTCGCACCGGCGGTGATGCTCAGGTTGGAGAACAACCGGGTGGTCAATCCCGCACCCGACCGGGCGGCGAGGTGAACCGCGCCGGAACCGATCTTAAGTGAATCGTTTCCGCCGTCGGGGTTCAGGGTGAGATTCATCCCGGCCGGGAACGAGGTGGTCGTTCCGTTGACCGAGACGGACGTGCCCGAGGTCACGATCGCGTCGTTTCCCGTGCTGCCGATGACGGTCAGAGAATCCAGACCGGTGCCGGCGTTGAAGGTGATCCCGCCGGCGGGGGCGATGTTGCCGGCCGAGTCGTCGATCGTCAGTGAATCGCCGCCGGCCGTGCCGGTGAAGCTGAGGCTCGGCAAAGCCGAGGTCGCGATGGAGAAGTCGGGTGTTCCCACGGGCGACGCGCCGAGCCAGATCTGCGTCTGGGTTCCGCTGGCTTTGACGTAGAAGTTCGACGTCGGGCCGGTGGATGAGAACACGGTCGAGATGCTGCCGAAGTTCTGCCCGACGACGCTCGCCCCGGCGGTGGTGACGGCGGTGGCGATGTTCCCGCCGACGTTGGTCACGGCGTGGGTCGAGTCGCTGAGCTGCCGGAGCGTGTACGAACCGGGGGTCAACCCGCTGATGGTGTAAAGCCCGCCGCCGGAGGTGACGGTGCTGATGTCACCGGCGGTAAACGAACCGGAGTTATCCAGGTCGGCGTAAATGGTGACGCTGTCGAGGGCGGTTTCGCCGGTGTCGAAGCTGCCGTTGCCGTTGGTGTCGACGTAAGTCTGGCCGGCGATCGACGACGCGACCGCCACCGATGCCGAGCTGGCGAAACCGGAGCTGTGGTGGATTTCACCTTCACCGACGTCTTCGTACTCGTACCCGTCACCGACGACCGGGGTTCCCAGTACGACCGGGATCGAACCGAGGACGACGTTGGTGCCGTCGCGGACGAACTGCAGGTCGAAGCGGTGGGGCATTCCGTCGCCGGTGAAGGTGACGTTGAACGTCGCGGTCTGCCCGGCGGTCAGGCCGTCGATCGCGCCGGGGGTGAAGGTGATGTGGACGCGGGGGTCGGAGGCTTTCAGAGTGACGTTGACGGCCACGCTGGTTGCCGCGCTCTGGATGGCCGAGACCACCCCGCTGGCGACGCTGGCGCTGAACCCGGTCGCGATCTGGAAGTAAAGCGGGTCACCCGGGTTGATCGGTGCGCCGGTGCCGTTGGTGATTGGTAACAAGCTGTGGTTGACCGCGCCGGTCAACTTCGCGAGTGATTCCAGGCCCTGTCGCGGGTCCAGATTGGTCTGGGCATTGGTCCCCAGACCGATGACCAGAGCGCCCAGGGCATTTAGGCCGGTGACCGTTTGCTGAAGGCCCGCGCCGGAACCGAACGGCGTGCTCGGGCGGGACGTCTGCGTGAGCGAAGAGACCGGCACGGTGATGCCGTTGACGCCGGTGATCGTGGTTTCACCGTTGGGTTGGTAGGCGAACCCGGTGTCAGTGGCGGTCAGGATGATCGGGAGCGCGCCGTCACGGAAACCGGCCCCGCCCAGAACACCCTGGGCGGGAAGCACGGAGTCCGTCGAGTCAGGCGTGAACGATGAGAAAGCCGGGACGTCGCCGCTGACGCCGGGGTTGATCTGTGTTTGCGCCAGGCCGGCCGCGCCGCTGTCGGTGGTCGTACCGTTGTTGTTTCCGTCGAACCCTTTGCCGGTCACCATCTGGAACAGGGCTTCGATGTCGGTCTCGGGCTGGTCCCCGCCGTAGCCCGGCGTGGTGCGATTGAGCGCGGCACCGATCGACGCGTCGAAGCCCGGGGTGGTCGACGAAATGACGGGCTGGTTCAGGATGAACGGACGACCGGTGCCGAATTCGGCGGCGAAGTTGCCGTACTCCTCGAAGCGGCCGACGCCGAACCCGAGGTCGAGGCCGGGCAGGCTCGCCTGCAGCGCCGCGATGATTTCGGGGAACGCCGCGCGGACGATCGGGCTGTTGCCGGTGAAGCTGCCGGTGTCGTCGAAGAGCAGGAAGACGTCGGCCTTGTTGGTCAGGGCTCCCGTGGTGGGGAGGGTCAGGCTGACAGTCTGGGTGTAGGTCTGCCCTTGGGTCAGCGACTGCTGGATGAGCAGCGGGCTGACGTTCCCGATCGGGGCATTGCTCACACCGCCGGGCCAGAGGATCCCGCCGGTGGTGGCGGGGTAGGAATACTCGTGACCAGACGGCAATACTTCGCGGGCGACGTACGCGCCGGGGGCGAGGCCGGTGAAGCTGTAGTTGCCGTCGGCGTCGGTGACCGTGGAGGGTTCACCGGCATCGAGGGTGTTGTTGCGATTGAGGTCGAGGTAGACGGTGACCCCGCCCATGCCGGGCTCGCCGGCGTCGCGGACGTGGTTGCGGTTCAGGTCGTTGTATTTCACGCCGTGGATTTCGCTCGACCGGTAGACGTCGGCGAAATTCACGCCGGTGCGGTCTTCACCCGGCAGCAGGTCGACGTCCTGAACGGCGGCGGCGACGGGTGTCGCGCTCAGCAGATCGGGCACGATCTCGCGGACGTGATACAGGTTCGACCGAAGGTGCGTGAACGTGTAAGTGCCGGCCTCGTCGACCGCGGGGGTGTAGAACAGATCGGCCGAGGTAATCGTGCTGGGTTCGCCGACGTCGAGCGCGCCGTTATTGTTGGTGTCGAGGTAAACAGTGATCCCGGCCAGGCCGCGTTCACCGGTGTCGCGGACGCCGTTCTTGTTGGAATCCACGAACGCCACGCCGCGGATCGCGCCGTCGACGCGTTGCTGGTTGCCGAAGTTGATGTTCGTCACTACCGCGCCGTTGAGTAGCGTGAGCAGTTGCGCCCCGGTGCCCGGGGCGGTGGCGATCCAGCCGATCTTCGGCACGTCGCGGATGACGTACGACCCCAAGGACAGACCGCTTAGGGTGTAGTTGCCGTTGGCGTCGGTGGTGGTGGACGCTTCGGTGGTGTCGAGGACGCCGTTGCTGTTGGCGTCGACGTATACGGTCCAGTTCGCGTTCCCGGGTTCACCGACGGATTGGAAGCCGTCGCCGTTCAGGTCGTTGTAAACGGTGCCCGACGTGCTGCCGGCCACTGGGGTAAAGTTGGCAAAATCGACGGTGATATCGCTCAGCGCGGTGCCGGTGATGGTCGCCGGCGTGGGATTGTGGAACGTCGGGGACAGCGTCCACCCGGCCTGGGGGACTTCGCGGATCGCATATGTGCCGGGAAGCACTGCGGTAAATTTGTAGGCCCCGCCGGCGTCAGTGATGAGACTCGGTTCGCCGGCGTCGAGCGTACCGTTGGAGTTGCTGTCGATGAAGACGGTCCACCCGGACAGGCTGCCGTCACCGATGTCGCGGACGCCGTTGGCGTTGTTGTCGTTCCAGACCGACCCGCCGATCGTGCCGGTGCCGAAGATGTTGAAGTTTCCGAAGTCCTGCGTCGTCACCGCCGCGGAAGAAACACCGACGCCGACTTCGGCCGAGAATCCCAGCGACGCGCTGTAGTTCGGCTGAAGCACTTCGCGAACGCGGTAGCTTCCGGGGGCGAGGCTTCCGAGCGAATAGTTCCCGGACGCATCTGTGACGCCGTTGATTTCGCCCGGATCGAACAGGCGATTTTTGTTCGCGTCGATGAACACGGTCCAGCCGGGCAGACCGGCGTCGCCCGGCGCGCGGACGCCGTCGCCGTTGATGTCGTTCCAGACCGATCCCTGGATCGTGCCGTTCAAATTTGATTTATTCAGGAACAGAACCGAGTTCGAATTCCCGTTGTGAACGCTGATTCGTTTGACGGGGTTGAAATTCGGCGCGATGACCCAGCCGCTGGGGATGATTTCGCGGACGTCGTAGGTACTGTCGGCCAGGCCGCCGATGGTAGCGATGCCGCTGGAATCGGTGAGCGCCGAGGGCTCACCGGCGTCCTTAGCGGCGTTCTTGTTCAGGTCGAGGTAAACCGTCCACCCGGCCAGACCGGTGTCCTCGGCGTCGCGGATGCCGTTGCCGTTCACGTCCTGCGCGACGGTGGAAATGATCGTACCGGACATCAGCACGCGGGGGTCGAGCCGTTCGAGCCCGAAGAACTTTCGACTGCGTCGTGTCTCATTCTGACGGGCCGGGCGACGCGTTGGAGTGCGGAGGCCTTTGTTTCGCATGTTGAATCCTTCGGGAAAGTATTTCACGGGCTCGGCCGGGTAGTTAAAAAACGAGTGATGGGCGTCATTCTTTGATCGGCGAAGTCGCGATCACTCGGCCTGATTGCTCGGTCGATAAGAGCAATTCGGCGTCAGGAAGGTTACAGACCACCCGGCTTAGATTTCGGCCGTGCAAACTTTGCAAATGAGCAGCTCGAAGTCGCAAAAATCGGCCGCTGGAAGGAGGTGTCTGCTTCGAAAGGTGCGGGCCTTCGACTCGGCCGACTACTGGCAGATTTCGGCTTGTTCGACAGCGTTTGGCGGTAAGTTGATTCTTGACTGAGAAACCGGTCGGCTCGCTTGGTCCGCACTGTAACCCAACGGCGGTTTCTAATTGTCGCGGTTAAAATCTTCAGGTTTCAGAATGCGGAGGGTTCCCAGCTCACGAGCCATTTCAATCGGATGAAATACCCTTAATCCTCGCGATAATTTTCTGAGCTCGTCGTGCTGAGGGTGATGCGGGTTGTTGACGGCCAAGATGTGGCCCTTGTCAAAACTAACCAGGTAACTTGCCCCGGTCTCGATTGCCAGATTAAAAAAAATACTGTCCTTTGGATCGTCGTAAAGATTAAAACGAACTTGAGGTTCTGGCACGAGCGTCACGGCGGGAAGAAAATGTTTTAAGAATGAGTCCAGTCTGTCTGCTTCGAAGAATCGCAAAGAAACATCCCTGAGTTCCGCCAACGTCGAACTGCAGGCGACGGCGGTGAGATCCCCATCGTGAACGGCGTCCAGCACCGCATACCGTCTACTCGGATTGTGGACGTAGCTGAACAAAACCGACGTATCCAGAACCACGATTGGTTTGGTCATCGGCGATGCTCGGTCATTTCGAAGATTGTTCGCGGCGGACCTGATGGACTGCGTCCACGAAGGATTGACCTTCGTCGTCTGAAAGATCGAATTCCCCCGCGAGAGGAAAACGAAGTTGGTCGTTGAGCAGCTTAGCCGCCAGTTCTTCGGGTGGCGCGTTTCGCCGGGCTGCCTCTTCTCGAAGTCGCAGTTCTGCCTGCTCTGAAAGTTGAATGACCAAGCTCATAGAAAACCTCGCGAGAGGAATGTATCACGAATCCGGCGTCCGCGTGACGAATGGACTGGTAAAAAGATTTGACGCAATCTTCGAGTACGTTTCTAGATAGGAACAGTAGCCCGGCGGATGCGGTCATGAACCGCGTCCCAGGCGGGGTCGGCGGGCGGGGTTTCGATGCAGATCGCGTCGAAGTTTTGCTCGTCCACAAGTCGGAGCAGCCGGTAAAACTCCCGGGCGTAGTTTGCCGGGTCGGCCGGCATGCGGGTCACCGTGATGTTCGGCCCTGAGACGGTGGATTGCAGGAGCAGTGCGGCCGTTCGCCCGTGGGTGCGGGCGTAGCTTTCGAAAGCCGACGGCTCGTCGAACCGGAACGCGGGCGTCCGCGGCGAATAGTGTCGAAGGTGCTGGCCGGGACTGACGGCAGTCTCGTTCGAGTCGACGTGTCCCTGGAACTGGTCTACCGGCCCGATGATTGATTCGATCTGCGCCCGGGAGACGCCGCCGGGGCGGAGGATGCGGGTGGGGGACGTCGTGAGGTCCAGCACCGTTGATTCGATGCCGACCGTGCAGGGCCCGCCGTCGAGAATCAGGTCGACGCGGCCGCCGAGCTCGGCCCGGACGTGCGCGGCCTCCGTGGGGCTGATCTGGTTGGACCGGTTCGCGCTCGGGGCGGCGACCGGTCCGTCGAAAGCGCGGAGCAGTTGCAGCGCGAGCGGGTGGTCCGGAACGCGAAGCCCGACCGTGTTCCCCCCGGCGGCGACGGCGTCGACAATCGCGCGGGTCTTGCAAACCACGAGCGTCAATGGCCCGGGCCAGAACCGCTCGGCCAAACGGTCGGCAATGTCTGGCCAGTCGGCGGCGTATCGGCGGGCGACTGCGGTGCCGGCGACGTGAACGATCAACGGATTGGTCGAGGGCCTGCCCTTGGCGGTGAAGATCTTCTGCACCGCGGCCGAATTGGTCGCGTCCGCACCCAGCCCGTAAACAGTCTCGGTCGCGAACGCGACCAGCCCGCCGGCGCGGAGGACGGCAACGGCTTTGGCGATCAGGGGATTCTCGAAAGGCATCACGTCAAGAAAAGGTTGACGACGTTGCTCGCGGCATCGGCCTCGGTCTCCACGGCGGTGCGGTAGGTCGATTCGCCCGAATTGTCGTCGGCCACGAGGGCCGCGACCTTCGACTGTACCGATGCGTTGCCCGCGTCCGTCGACGCGATCACATTCAGATCGTTGCGAACTGCGTTCCCCTGTGCGCCCCGGATGCTCTCCAGCGAAATAACAAAGCTCTGGGCCACGGCCTGGTAGTCGGTCAACGCCTGCGAAAACAGGTGCGAGTTTTTGAAGTTATTCTTCCTGCTCTCGCGCACGGCGGCCGAGACGAATTTACTCACGGTCCTGTTCAGTGTGTTCACGTTTACCGTCGTCTCACGGGCGACGGTCTGCTGGTCCGTGCGGGCGTCGCGTGTCAGTTGGGCGAGCAAAGGTTTATTGGTCCGGGCCGACCCGGCCGTCTTCAGCGTAAACGCCAGTGACTTGAGGTCGGTCGCCAGCACCTTTTTCGCGTATTGAAGGTCGGCTTTCAACGTGTGACCCTGTGCGTGCAGAACCCGCATCGCCGCGGCGACATTGCTCGCGGTCGACATCAACACCCGTGACTCCAGACCTTCAATCGTAATCGACATTCCAGCTTCCTTCGTTCGCAGAAACTCTGACTGATTTGCTGCGGAATCCATTCGACAGCAGACAAACTATACATCAGGTCGCTGAGAACCAAAACCGGGACCACACGGTGCGGTTCGTTATCCGGCAGATGCGACGACGGGTGGCGATTCCTTAAAGTTCCAACGTCGCCGGGCGGGTCCGGGCAGTTCGTGATTTCCTTCACGTGAATCTATTCACAAGCCGCTGAATTCTCTTTTCCTTTTCGGCTTCAGTGGGATACTTCGCGAATCATTCCAATCTCTCCTTTTCATTGGAGGTTTATATGACCGCTTCAATTCCTGCCCCGCGTCTTTCGGTGCACCGGTCGGTCCTGCGCTTCGTACACGACCGAAACCCTTTTTACCTGCTGAGCGCGCTCTGCATGTTCGTCGGATTCAGGGTCGTGCTCGCGGCCCTGAACTCGGCCCCGGGTGACTGGAAAACGCTGCTCGGCTTAATCGTTACGTTGAACGTCTATGAGCTGGTGCTGATCGCGCTGGCGCTTTATCTGATCGTCGACCGAGGCCTGTGCCGAGACGGGTGGATCTTGCTCGGGATCGACGCGCTGTTCCTGGTCGACCTGACGAACCTGAACGCCGAGTTGTTCACGGCCATGCCCCGGCTCGGCTCTGTGGTGAACGGCTGCTGCTTTCTGCTGGCGACGGGAAAGATCGTGATCGTGACCCACGTGCTCGACCTGCGGATCACTACCGGGACGACGATCTATATTGCCGCCCAATTCGCGTTTCTGCTCGGGTTGCCGGGCTTGTTCAAGTCAATGCAGTCTAACATGTCGGCCGTCAGTTCGATGCAGATTTACTCGATCTGGTGGGCGGCGGGCCTGCTGATGGTCGGCGGCGCGTTTTTGGTCCGCCGCGAGCCGGGCCGTTCGCCGATGTCGGCCTTGCCGTGGCGGCTATATGTATTGTGTCCGTTGATCTCGCTGCTGGTGCACCTGGCGAGCGAGAACCGTGTGTACTGGGTCCATTTCCACCCGGCGAACGTCGCGCCGATCCTGCTGGCTATGGTGGTGGTGCTGAATCAATCGAAGCTGCGCTACCTCCCGGGCAGCCTGGGCTGGTCGTTCGCGCTGACGATGGCTGCAGTGCTGGTGTCGGTCGTGCCGGCCGGGTATCAGCACGAGCTTTCGGCCAGGGTGTTCGGTTTTGCAGTATCACCGATCCGAGTCGCCTGTATCGGGGCGGGGCTGGTGTTGATGTTCGTCGCAGTTCGGCAGCAGTCGGTGGTAGCCGGGGCGGCGGTGTCGGTCGGCATGATGCTGGCCGGGCTGGGGACCAATCCGACGGAGATAGCCGCGAGCTTGCGTCGAATTGTTCATTTCTGGCAGTCGGCGTTGTTGCGGCTGATTCCAGAAACCGTTCTCGCCTGGGGGTATGTCACGATCGCGGCGGCGTTCGTCCTGCTGGGCGTCGGTGCCGCGGTGAGCCTGAATAACAGATCCCCCCGCCCGGCCGAGGTGGAAACCGCCTCATAACTTGCAGAATCAATGACTTAGATGCTTGTTGCGGGATCTTCCGGCGTCACCCGAGTCCCCGCCGGTGGCCATCACCCCCACTTGAATCCCGCGGGCCTTTGATTGTACGATAGGTCAGAACACATGGATCTATAAGGCGTTGACTCCTGCCTGAGGGTCAGAGCGCGGCAGGATCGATTTGCAACACGCGTGGAAAGAGGAATTCATGGGAAAACTAAGCGGAAAAGTAGCAGTCATCACGGCGGCCACCTCCGGCATGGCTCTCGCCACGGCGAAGCGGTATGTCGAAGAAGGTGCCTATGTCTTCATCACCGGACGCAACAAGGAGCGTCTGGACAAAGCAGTGCGCGAGATCGGCAGCAATGTAACCGGCGTGCAGGCGGACTCCTCCAAGCTCGCCGATCTGGACAGGCTGTACGAGACGGTGAAGAAGGAGAAGGGCAAGATCGACATTCTGTTCGCCAGCGCCGGTGAGGGTAGCTTCGCTTCGCTCGAGGAAGTCACCGAGGAGCATTTCGACTCGACCTTTAACACCAACGTGCGGGGCACGCTGTTCACTGTACAGAAAGCTCTTCCGCTGTTCAGCACCAACGGCTCCATTATCCTGAATGGGTCAACCGCCAGCGTGAAAGGAATACCTCGCTTCGGCGTCTACGCGGCAAGCAAGGCCTCGCTGCGTTCTTTCGTACGCACCTGGCTTGTCGAGTTGAAGGACCGAGGTATTCGTGTGAACCTGCTGAGTCCTGGGCCGATCGACACACCGGGTCTCAATCCGTTCGGCGATGAAGCCAAGGCAATGTTTGCATCCGTTGTTCCCCGAGGCTCAATGGGCCGACCGGAAGAGATCGCTGGAGTAGCCACATTTCTGGCGTCGGATGACTCCAGCTTTGTCAACGGGATAGAGCTGTATGTAGACGGCGGCTCCGCGCAAGTCTAAGTAAGTTCGCAACTCGCGGCTTCGCAGTCCTAATTCGGCCTGGGAAGCCGCCCTTTCAGAATTTGGGGTCACACAAACCGCGAGGAATACGATAAGCGGTCATCACGGGGTGACCTCTTTTTTGTTTTCGCAGTAGGTCCATACCTTGCTCCGTCACCGACCGCTCTAGACAGCCCAGCCCATGGCCGTGCGGAGCAGTATCCCCAGCGGTTTGACTGCCCGTGCCATTAAACCCGGCCGCTCAGCAATCAACCGCTCGCCGTCAGCGAGATGATTCAAGTCCATGTGGACCTCCTTGTTGGCTTTTATTATGCCAAAGAGGCCACAAACGCGCGCCACACCCCACCGGACGCCGGGGGATTCTTGCTTGAATTCGCCGATCCGCGTCCCTATATTTCCGTTGAGAAAGATTCTCAACACGAGACAATAGGGAAGAAACCTAGTCGAGCCTTCCAACGGAGCAATGAAATGTCCATCCTTTTGACCGAAAAAGCCGCCGGTGAGATTAAGAAAATTGTCCAGGAACAGGGCCTCCCGGCAGAGCAAACCCGGCTCCGCGTCGGTGTAAAAGGCGGCGGGTGCTCGGGGTTCTCGTACATGCTCGACCTGACCGACATCAGCGAAACCCCGATCGGGGAAAGCGATGAAGAGCTGGAAAGCAACGGCGTCAAGATTCTCTGCGACATGAAGAGCCTGCTCTATCTCAGCGGTACCGAGATTGATTTCAAGGACGAAGTGATGGGCAAGGGCTTCGTGTTTAAGAACCCGAACGCGACCAGCAGTTGCGGTTGCGGTAGCAGCTTCTCCGCCTGAGTCAGATTTGCCGGACTTTGTGCATTTCGGGCACACCTGATGCGTTTCAGAGACGCGGGTGTGTTTACCTTCGCACCTTAAGTTATCGGACGCCCGGCCTGCCGCTGATTTCTGACTCGTATTCCGTCATTTGAGTTTTGTAAAATGCCAACCGAAACACAGGAACTCGAGACTTTCGCCAATGCCGAATACAAGTGGGGATTCGTCTCGGACATCGAGGCGGACTCCGCTCCCCCCGGCTTGGACGAGGGTACGATCCGGTTTATCAGCAAGAAAAAAGAGGAGCCGAGCTGGCTTCTCGATTGGCGGCTGCAGGCGTATCGCCATTGGCTGACGATGGAACAGCCGAACTGGCCGTTCCTGCCTTACGGCTATGGCCCGATCGATTATCAAAACACGGTTTATTATTCCGCCCCGAAGGCGCTTAAAAAGTCGATGGACGAAGTCGACCCGGAGCTGCTGGCGACGTATGAAAAGCTCGGCGTGCCGATGCACGAGCGGGCAATCCTGGCCGGTGTGGCCGTCGACGCGGTGTTCGACAGCGTGTCGGTCGTCACGACGTTCAAAAAGCAGCTGGCCGAGAAGGGCATCATCTTCTGCGGGTTTTCGGAAGCGGTTCGTGAACACCCCGAGTTGGTTCGCAGGTACCTGGGCACGGTTGTGCCTTATAAGGACAATTATTTCGCCACGCTGAACAGTGCCGTGTTCACCGACGGCAGTTTCTGCTTCATTCCCAAGGGCGTGAAATGCCCGATGGAACTGAGCACCTATTTCCGTATTAACGCGAAAAACACCGGGCAGTTCGAACGCACGCTGATCATTGCCGAAGAAGGCGCGAGCGTGAGCTACCTCGAAGGCTGCACCGCTCCCCAGCGGGACGAAAACCAGCTGCACGCGGCCGTCGTTGAACTGATCGCTCTCGATAATGCGAGCATTAAATACAGCACGGTTCAGAACTGGTACCCCGGCGATAAGGAGACGGGCAAGGGCGGCATCTACAATTTCGTCACCAAACGCGGCATCTGCCGCGGCGAGAACAGCCGGATCAGCTGGACGCAGGTCGAGACCGGGTCGGCAATCACTTGGAAATACCCCAGCGTGATCCTGCAGGGCGACAACAGCGTCGGTGAATTTTACAGCGTCGCGCTAACCAACGGCCGGCAACAGGCAGACACCGGCACGAAGATGATCCACCTGGGTAAGAACACCAAGTCGACCATTGTCTCCAAGGGCATCAGTGCCGGTAAAGGCCAGAACTGCTATCGCGGTCTGGTGCGGATCAATCCCGGTGCGACCAACAGCCGGAACTACACGCAGTGCGACAGCATGCTGCTCGGCGACAAGTGCGGGGCCCACACGGTCCCGTATATCGACATCCGGAACACCAGCAGCCGGGCCGAGCACGAGGCCAGCACGAGCAAGATCGGCGAAGACCAGCTGTTTTATTGCAAGAGCCGCGGCATCGCGCTGGAAGACGCCATCAGCATGATCGTCAGCGGGTTCTGCAAGGAAGTGTTTAAAGAGTTGCCGATGGAGTTCGCGGTCGAAGCCCGCAAACTGCTGGGCGTGAGCTTGGAAGGCAGTGTGGGATGACGCTCGACAATGTCATTGGCGATCTTCCGGAACTCGATTCTTTTCTCGACCGTTTGGGCGAGGCATACACCAAGCTGGCAAATTCAAACTCTCCGGCCGGGCGATCCTCTGCGCAAAGCGACGTTGAAATCGCTCGCGCGATGACGAAAGAGATAGTGCGAAAGCTGATCCGCGAGTCACATACTGCAAAAGAATAACATAATGGCTTTTCTCGAAATCAAAAATCTTCACGCCCGTGTCGCCGCCGCCGGTGGCAAGGACATTCTTAAAGGTGTGAATCTCTCGATCAATAAAGGCGAAGTTCACGCCATCATGGGCAAGAACGGTTCGGGAAAGAGCACGCTGTCGCAGGTGCTCGCCGGCCGCGAGGCGTATGAAGTCACCGAAGGCTCGGTCACGTTCGACGGCAAAGACCTGCTCGACTTGAGCGCTGAAGAACGCGCCCGCGAAGGAATCTTCCTTGCCTTCCAGTACCCTGTGGAAATCCCCGGCGTCAGCACCGATTACTTTCTGAAGGCCGCCGTCAACGCCGCCCGCAAGCACAAAGGTCTGCCCGATCTCGACGCCGTCGAGTTCATCAAGCTGATCAAAGAAAAAATGGCCTTGCTGAAAATGGACCCCAGCTTCATGAAGCGGGCCATCAATGAAGGCTTCAGCGGCGGCGAGAAGAAGCGCAACGAAATCTTCCAGATGGCCGTCTGCAACCCGACACTCGCACTCATGGACGAAACCGACAGCGGCCTCGACATCGATGCGCTCAAGACCGTCAGCCACGGCGCCAACAGCCTCCGCGGGCCCGAACGGGCGATCCTGCTCGTGACGCACTATCAGCGGCTATTGAATTACATCCAGCCCGATTTCGTCCACGTGATGATCGACGGCCGAATCGTCAAAACCGGTGACAAGTCACTGGCGCTGGAACTCGAGGAACGTGGCTACGACTGGGTCGAACAGGAATCGAACCTGGTGAACGCCTGACCAGCATGATTGCGGAGTCGACCGACTCCGCCGGTGAAGCAGCGGTTTGATTTGTCAGTAAACGCAGGGACATTCGCATGACGCAATTGGCCGAAGACCGTAAGTCGCTCCCGCACCCCCAGCACGACGACGCCGCGCCGCAGGCGTGGCTCACGCAGCTCCGCGCCGCCGGGACCGCACGGTTCGACCAGGTCGGATATCCGAAGGCCAAGCACGAAGAATGGCGCTTCACGCGTGTGGACGCCATCGCAAACACCCGGTTTACCCCCGCGCCTGCGTCCCACGACGCCGCTGCTATTCAAGCCGCGACGAACTTCAGCTTCGGTACCGAAGCCTTAATCGAACTCGTTTTCGTCGACGGACATTACAAACCGCAGATCTCCCGGCTCGGAAAACTTCCGCGGTCGGTCACAGTGCTGTCGCTCGGTGAAGCCGTCGCACAGGACCTTCCCGACCTCCGCGACAATCTCGCCCGGTTCGCCGACATCAATCTAAACCCGTTCGTCGCGATGAACACCGGCGTTCTGCAGGAAGGCGCGTTCATCCACCTGCCCCGGGGCACCTCGCTCCAAGGCCCGATCCATCTGCTTTTCGTATCGACCGCATCAGACCAGCCGACCGCCACGCACCCCCGGGTTCTGGTCGTCGCCGGCGAGAACGTCGAAGCGACGCTCGTCGAAAGCTACGTCGGTGAAAGGGCCGGCACCTATTTCACCAATGCGGTCACCGAATTCGTCATCGGCGCCGACAGTCGAATTGACCACTGCAAGCTGCAGCAGGAATCGCTCGGCGCGTACCACATCGCCACGATGGCGGTTCACCTGGCCAGGAACGCCCAGTTCGTCTCCCACTCGGCCACGCTCGGCGGGCACCTGACCCGCAACGACGTCAACGTCACCCTTTCCGGTGAACACGCCGACGCCACCATCAACGGCTTGGTCATCCTCGACGGCGACCGTCTGTGCGACAACCACACACTGCTCGACCACGCCGCCGCCAACTGCCCCAGCCACGAGCTGTACAAACACGTGCTGGCCGGTAATTCCCGCGGCGTGTTCAAAGGAAAAATTCTCGTCCGCCCCGACTCGCAGAAGACCGATTCGAAGCAGACCAGTAAGACGCTGTTGCTCAGTGACGACGCCCGCATGAACGCCATGCCCGCGCTCGAGATCTACGCCGATGACGTCAAGTGCACGCACGGCTCGACCACCGGCCCGGTCGACGAAGAACAGGTGTTCTACCTCCGCAGCCGCGGCGTCAGCCACGAAGCCGCCCGCCATCTGCTGACCTACGCCTTCGCCGCCGACGTGACCCGCCGCATCCGCGTCGCCCCCGTCCGCGCCCGCATCGAAAACTTCATGGCCGCCCAGCACGGCCTCCCCCAGGACCTCCGCATCACCACCCTCGGCGGGCACGACGAAGCCGTCGTGAATGCTTAGCCTTGCAAGACGCGAGTGCTTGCTCATTCGGCGTTGTTATAGTTGTGGGGACTTCCAAACTCCCTCCGAATTGCGGAGATCGCGGGACTCAAAGACCCCGTTTTCGCTTTGCGGTTGATTTAGCCTGCAAATCTGACGATACTGAATTTAGTAAGCACTCAGGAGGCGGTTTGATGCGAACCAGCGACATCCGCAAGCTCAGCGACTTTCGGCAAAATGCTACCGCGCATCTCGATCGGCTGGCAGCCAGTGGTGGGGTGGAAATTCTGACCGTCAACGGCGAGGCCAAAGGCGTCGTGATGGCACCAAAAGTCTTCGACGAGATTACGGAGCGAATAGAACGACTCGAGACAGCCGCTTCGATCCAACGAGGACTCACCGATGCCGTTGCCGGTCACAAACGGCCTGCCCGCGAGCTGATAGCCGAGTTGGCCGCCGAACTCGGCCTTGAGCTCTAGTCGCTTCCCCGGACGGCGGTTTCGCCACGAATGGTCCGGTATACAGTCCACATCACGAACGAGGCCTGGAAACCTATCCGGGCACAAGTGCACTACATAGCGATCGAAAACCACGCGCCCGAAAATGCGTCGCGTTGGCTCGCCCGTCTGCTGGACGCAGTTGCCACGCTCGAGCAGTTGCCCCAACGTCATGTCGTGGCCAACGATCCGTCGACGACGCACAACGCGACGGTCTATCGGATGCTTTTCGAACGAAGCTACTTTCTCTTTTACCCCATTGACGATGACCGCGGGTACATCGACGTTGTGTCGTTCCGCCACTGCGCTCAGCAATAGCAGTGATTTCAGTTTCACCCATATCAGCATTCTATTCGCGGGCGTAACGACCATCTTGGGCGTATAATGCCCCCATGAGCGTTCTAGCCGATCAACCGGTGGCCGATACAAAATCCAGTACGCTGGACGTGCGGCAGATTCGCAGCCAGTTCCCGATCCTGCAGACCAAGTCGCACGGGCACCCGCTGGTGTATCTCGACAACGGCGCGACCACGCAAAAGCCCAGGTCGGTCATTGAAGCAATCTCGCGGTACTACGAAACCGAAAACGCGAACATCCACCGCGGGGTGTATCAGCTCAGCCAGACCGCGACTCACCTGTATGAAGAAGCCCGCCGGAAGGTCGCGGCTTTTATCAACGCCGGCGACGAGCGGGAAATCATTTTCACCCGCGGCACGACTGAGGCGATCAACCTCGTGGCCCACTCCTGGGGCCGCGGTTTCCTGCGTCACCGCGACGAAGTGATCATCTCGGCGATGGAGCACCATTCCAACATCGTGCCCTGGCAGATGGTCTGCGAAGCCACCGGCGCAATTCTTCGCGTCATTCCCATGAACGACGCCGGTGAACTGTTGATGGACGAGTACGCCAAGCTGCTCAACGACCGCACGCGGTTCGTGGCAGTCACGCACCTGTCCAATGCACTGGGCACGATCAACGACGCCAAGAAGATCATCTCAATGGCCCACGCCGTGGGCGCGAAAGTGCTGATCGACGGGGCGCAATGGGTCGCGCACCTGCCGACCGATGTCCGCGACATCGACGCCGACTTCTACGTCTTTTCCGGCCATAAGATTTTCGGGCCCACCGGCATCGGCGCGCTGTACGGCAAACGGGCGTTGCTCGAAGCGATGCCGCCCTGGCAGGGGGGTGGTGACATGATCGAATCAGTCACGTTCGCCAAGACGACGTACGCGCCGCTGCCCAATAAGTTCGAAGCCGGCACGCCGAACATCGCCGGCGCGATCGGGCTCGGGGCCGCGATCGACTTCGTCCGCTCACACGACCTGTCGGCCGTCCACGAGCACGAATTGATGCTGCTGGATTACGCGACCGAAAAGCTGACCGAAATCCCCGGCCTTCGCGTGATCGGGACGGCAAAGCAGAAAGGCAGCCTGATCTCGTTCGTGATCGACAACCCACCGCTGGGGTCGTACGACATCGGAATCGCGCTCGACCGTGACGGCGTGGCCGTCCGGACCGGGCACCATTGCTGCCAGCCGGTGATGGACCGTTTGAACATCCCGTCGACCGCCCGGGCGTCGTTCGCGATGTACAACACGACCGACGACGTCGACGCGCTCGTGGCGGCCCTGACTAAGTTGGTGACGGCGGAAACCGCGAAACACGCGGCCCAGCGGCACGATGCCGCACCCGCTTCGCACGCGGAGATCCGATTCCCCAAGCCCGCGGCCGATTCGCCCGACGCCGCCGCGGATGAGTTAATCGAGCTGTTCGACTTCCTCCCCGACTGGGACGCCCGGATGCAGGAAGTGGTCGGGTTCGGCGAGAACCTGCCGCACATGCCCGCGGAAGTAAAAACCGAAGCCACCCGCGTGCACGGATGTCAGAGCACCGTTCACCTGTTCGGCGTCCGCCGCGGCGATCGCCTCGACTTCGTTGCCGACAGCGACGCCGCGCTGGTGCGAGGATTGATCGGAATTCTTGAACGCGTCTTCGCCGGTCAACAGGCCAAATCAGTGCTCAAATTCGACATCGAAAAGTTTCTCCACCGCATCGGTCTCGAAGACCACCTGAGCATGGGCCGACGCAACGGGTTGGAAGGAATGATCCGCAAGATCCGCGAACTCGCGACTTCTATTGCGAGCACACCATGAGCGACGAGACCTACAAACCCGCCGGTTCGCTCGCGAGCCTTTCTGTCCTGCCCAGTGGTGGGAGAGTCGATCAATTGCGTCGCGAGTTAGAAGCCGCGGCGGCCGCTCCATCGGCCAACCCGGTCGCCCCGCAGCCGGCAATGCCGCCCGCGGAGATGATGTCTCCAACGATTCAACGAAAGCTGCTCGAAGGCAAAATCATCGCCGCCATCAGCAAGGTGTACGACCCGGAAATTCCGGTGAATGTCTACGAGCTGGGTTTGATCTACGGCATCGACATCGCCGACGATAATTCGGTCGTCGTACGAATGACACTGACCGCGCCGGGCTGCCCCGTCGCCGGTTCGCTGCCAGCCGAGGTGGAAAAACAGGTCGAGACCGTTCCGGAAGTGAAAGAAGCCGAGGTCATCCTCGTCTGGGAGCCGGGCTGGACCAAGGATCGCATGTCCGAGTCGGCTCTGTTACAGCTCGGCATGTAGGCTGTACGCCGAAATGATTCACGGACTGGCGTTCGATGGATCGTTTGCGGCAATGTCCTGAATCAGTTCTCGCGGGCAGCCGATATCACCGACGACCACTTCCCCTAAATAGCGCCGGGCCTCCGGCCGCATGAAGCCGGCTTTTTCCGCCACGAACGTAACCGTCCTTCGCGCTGCGATGCACGCCCCGGGTGCCAGCCCGGTATCACAGTCCATCCCACTGGGAAGGTCGACCGACAGGATCGGAACCCCGGACCCATGCACAGCGGCGGCAAGTTTTCCGAACGGTTCGCGGGGTGCCTGCTTTAACCCGGTGCCGAAGATCGCGTCGATGATCAGCATCGGCCGGGGGCCTTCGAGCATGTCCGCGTGAAACGCCGCTGCTTCCAGCTTCATCGCCGACACGATCGTCCAGTTGATCAGCGCGTCTGCTTTGTACTTGGCCGGATCGACGGTCAAACCGATGGTGATGTCGGCCCCCAGGTTGTGCAGGTGCCGGGCGGCGGCGAGACCGTCACCGCCGTTGCTGCCGCCGCCGCAGAGGATCAGAATTTTTGTACAACACTCGCCGTCGAGCATTCGGCACGCTTCGGCCGTCACCGCATGAGCGGCATTTTCCATCAACACAATGCTGGGAATGTGATATTCGTCGAGCGCCCGCCGATCGACCGAACGAACCTGTTCGCGTGTGAGGTGCAGCATAAGAATCGCCGCAGGCACTATCGCCCGTGGCGCGCGGGGCGGCAATAGTAAAATAGCCGACGGTTTCGAATGCTTCAGTGCGACCGGGTTTAATACGCGATGAGTTTGGTTCGAAGGCGTTCGTCGAGTTTTACCGAGGCGAGCCGCGTTGCGATCTTCCGACCTGCCCCGTTTCCGCCGTAGACGTTCGTGCGCGGATGTCGAACGGGCTTGCCGTCGTTCCAGAGTCGCCGAAGTGATTCGGTCAGCCGGGCCGGATCGAAATCAATGTGTTCGACGTTCGAGCTGGTTTCGCGACCGAGCTGGCGGGGGCCCACGTCGATCACCGGCGTGCCGAAGCTGGCGGCTTCGATGATCCCGCTCGAACTGTTGCCGATCAGCACGGCCGCGTCGCGCATCATGGCCAGGAATTGGTTTCTCGGCACGCTGCGGTGCACGGTGTTCGGGTTGCCGAGCTTGTCCCAGCAACGCGCTATCCCGGCCGAGCCCGGGTCGTTGTTGGGATGAATGATCTGAATCGTGTCGAAACCAGTTTCACGGACCACGGCAAGAAGCATTTGGGCGCGACGTTGCTCGACCGAGTCGTCGGCGCCGGTCGGGTGCAGCACGAGAAGGGCGGACGTGCGTCGGGACGCGGGCCTGGAAAATGCCGCCGCGTCGGCGTCGATGCCGTCGACGCCCGGCGAGCCCGCTCGATACACCCGCCACCGGTCTTCGCCGAGTTTGAGAACTCGCTGCTCGCTTTGCGACGTCGCGGGGAAGTGCAGGTGCGCGAGTTTGGTGATCGCGTGGCGTAGCGAGTCGTCGACCTGCCCGAGCGCGCGATCACCGCCGTGCACGTGAGCCACCACCACGCCCGCCAGGTGTGCTGCGGACGCAGCCGCGAACGCTTCGACACGGTCACCGACCACAAGGACGATGTCCGATTTTAGTTTCGCAATAGCAACGGCAATTCCCGCCATCGCCGTCCCCGTGGCGACCGCGCTCTGCTGCGGGGAACGACTGGTTTTCCACGGAACAGTCGCGTCAACGGTCCATCCCTCGTTGCGAATCGAATTGACGGTTCGACCGTGGGCGGCCGACAGGTGCATCCCGGTGGCGACGATCTGCAACTGCAACCGGGAGTGGTCGCGGATTGCAGCCAGCGTCGACCGCATAAGCCCGAACTCCGCGCGAGTGCCGGTCACGAAGCAGATTCGACGGAGGCTTTTGCGGTCAACGGTTGGACCTCGGGGCATGGCTCGATCGGTTAAGTTCAGGACGTCGGCTCCGCCGCCAAGCCAAAGCGATTTGCGGGGGTCAGGCCGCCTCGCCCAGCATTTCCCAGCTGAGCATCTCACCCCGGGGGACGGCCCGCACGGTGCGTCGACCGATCGCGCGGGTCATCTCCGCGGCGGGGATCCCCGTGCCGGGACGTTGCACGGTCAGATCGCCCGGGGTCAGCACCTCCCCGTGGCGCAGGTCACGTACGAGCACCAGGCTTTGCCTGCTCACCCGGCGAACGTCCTGCTCGACGTCGAGAACCCGTTTGCCCGGCGATCCCAGAAGCAACTCGGCCCGGCGGATCGTTTTGACGTATTTCGCGAACTGCTCGGGGTCCGCGCTGGCCGAATGGTCCGGGCCCTTGGCGTTGCGGTCGTAGGTGAAATGCTTTTCGATAATCGAAGCGCCACCGGCCACCGCGATCGCGCCGGTGATCTCGTCGGTCGTGTGGTCGGACAACCCGACCGGCACGTCGAACCGGCGACCGAGTTCCCCGATCCAGCAAAGATTCGCCTGGTCGGCCGGGGTCGGATAACTGCTCACGCAGTGCAGCAGCGCGAAAGACTGTTTCCATTGCCCGAACCAGCCGGCGGTGGTCGCGACTTCGTCCATCGTGGCCGCGCCGGTCGAGGCGACGACCGGCACGCCGAGCCGGGCGACGGTCGACAGCAGAAGGTGGTTAACAAGATCGGGCGAGGCGATCTTCACTGCCGGCAACCGAAGCTCGTTGACGATCGCGACGTCGCCGGGTGAGAACGGCGTTGCGATCGGGATCAGGCCCCGCTTGCGGATCAGGGCCACCAGCTCGGTGACGTGTTCGTTGGAAAGTTCGTACCGCCGGAGCATGGCAGCCGGGTCGGCATCACCGACCCGGTCCTGCTGGTATCCCGCGAACTCGCTGGACGCGTGCATCAGATTCTTCGCGGTGAACAGCTGCAGCTTGACCGCATCGGCCCCGCACGCGGCGGCGAGCTCGACCAGCTCGCTGGCGAGCCTGACCGACCCGTCGTGGTTCACGCCAATCTCGGCGACCACCAGCGTGGGGTGCCCGGAGCCCACGGCGCGGCCATCAATTTTGACTGTCGATCCGTTCATTGTACTTCTCGTTGCGTGTTGACGATTGAAACGCCGTCACCCGGCCAGCTTTGCCGCTGACATCTGGTTTTCGCGGAGCACAGCTTCGGCCCAGAACAGGTCGCGCTGGTGGTCTACCTCGACGGTTTCGTCCATGCCGGTGAGGACCCCGCGACGGTCGACCCCGAAGAACGCGTGCGGGTCGTTCGGGAATTCGACGCCTCGCAGCATGGACGCCCGCGAGACCGCGACCACCGCGCCGTCGTGCAGGTGCAGGGGGGTCAGATCCTGCCGACGGTGAATGCTGCCGGCCTGTAGGGGTGCGACGCGATCACCGTCCAGCGTGGACATCCAGGCCGGGTGCCATTTCCCGACCGGGCAGAACGAACGGACCGAATCGCATCCGGTCTCGCGGAGCAGCCGGACCGCCGAGTCGATGACGCCGCGCCCCCGGACCGGCACGTTCCCGTACAGCACGACGACCGCGTCTGCGGTGAACGTGCTGGTCCGCTCGACGGTTCGCATGGCGTGCAGCATCGCGTCCTGGACCGATGCGTCGCTGGTCGCGAGTTCCGGCGGGCGCTCGATCACCGGTAGCTGGTATCGCTCGGCCAGCCTTTTTACACCCGGGCAATCGGTCGACACGACGACGCGATCGAGCAGCGACGCGTTGAAGGCGTGATCGAACGTGTATTCGATCGTCGGCCGGCCGAGCAGAAGTCGAAGGTGCTTGCCTGCCAGCCCGACACTGCCGGCACGCGCGAGAATGACACCAAGCGTTTTCATAAAAGTCCGTTCGTCATCTGTGCCATTCACGACATTTAGAGCACAGCGGATTGCCGTCGAAGTCGCCGCGGTCGTGGCACTGGCGGAGCTTGCCGAAACGCGATTGCCAGATCTCCTGAAGGGGTGTCGCCCCGACCACACCCATCGGCTGTCTGCCCAGCACGTCCTGCTCGCAGCTGACGACCTGCCCGTTACTCAGCACGGTCATTCGCGACCGCAGGCGGGCACAGGGCTTTCGCAGCGGGGGGGTCATGTCGGCGACGGCGGTGTCGGGAATCTGACCGGCATAATCGCTCGGCCCGAGGATCACGGCGTGACCGGACCGGCGCATCCAGTAGTCGTACCAGAGTTCCATCTCGGCCAGGTTGGTAGCGGTTTTGACGAACTGTGCCGCGATGATCGGCGTGCCTCGACCGGCGCGCTTCACTTCCTGTTCCAACAACCGAACGTTTTCCAGCACCCGGCTGAAACCGTCGACGCCGGTCATCGCGATATAAGTCTGCGCGGTCGCGGCGGGGAAATTCACTGAGACCACGTCAACGCCGCTGTCGACCAGCCGGGTGAGATCTTCGGGCGTCGGCGTCAACAGATCGGTCTCGAGGTTGATCGACGCGATCCCTGCGTCTCGGGCGGCTTTGATGATTTCGTACCAGGACGGATTCAGCAGCGGGTCACCCGCCCCGGCGAACGTTACGCGGACGTCGTCGAGGACCGCGAGCTCGGCGAACAGCGGCGACGCCAACTCGACGGTCAAGTCCGGCCGGTCGATCTGCAGGTGCTTGCCGGGCCAGTACGCCGGGGAAGTGGCACGGGTGGTGCCAAGTTCCAAGACTACTTCTCGGGGCAGCTTGTCGGCAATCTCACAGCCTCGCATGGCAATGACCAGATCCTCGGCCTCGGTGGAAATGAGATGTCCGTTCAGATGAACTAGCGCCCGCTCGGCCCGGGCGATCTGCCGGTCCGAATCGAGCTTGAATCGGTGCAGCGACCGCGCGACCGGCGTGGGCACCGGGGCGCAGCCGGGCTTCCCGGTCGGGTCGACGCCGTGCTGGTCGGGGAAATACGTGAGCAGCCGGCCGGGGTATACATTCGCGATCGTCAGCCGGTCGATCAGCTCGCGGCGCAGAAACGTTCCGGCGAGGCCGGGAGCGGCCTGCATGAAACACAGCTCGGGCTGCGATTCTGTTTCGGCGTACTCGACGAGCGAATCGACGAGCCAGGGGTCGATCAGGGCCGCGGCGGGGTCGATCAGCACGACCGCGTCGGCATCGTGCAGGTGCAGCAGTTCGTTGATCCAGAGAGGATGAAACCCGAGGTCGAATTCACAGGTGCCGAGCAACCCGCTGCGCCACCCGTCGGCCCACTGCCGGGCGGTGGTGACGGCGTTCATCCCGGGCGGAACTTGCCGGGGGCCTTTGCAAATCACCCCCGCGGTCTGGTTCTCGGCGACCTGATTCACCGCCTGCAGCTGGTCGTCCCAGCAGAGCACGGCGACCGTGTCGAGCGACGTCGCGGCGCTTAAACGGCGGAGCGTCCATTCCAGCACGGGCCTGCCCCGGAATCGGCGGACGACGCTGTTGCGGCCGGCCGGTTCGTGCAGCATCGAGAGGATTGCGATGACTTTATTCGTCATGGTGTCGGCTACGGTCTTTGCTCTCACGCACTATGCGGCGATCGCGGTCGTGCGCGGCGCCTGGTCATTCAATCGTCCAATGACCTCGTCCATCAGTCCCTGAAAATCTTTTGCCGCTTGCAGGACCGCGCGGACATTGTCGATGTCGCGGGTGACCTGACGGCGTTGGCGTTCGGCGCCTTTCAACCGGGCGGCGGAAATGTTTCGGTCGGCGCGGAACCGCTGCAACTCGGTGTCCTGCGTCATCTGCATCAGCAGGTCGTAGGTCCGGCCGAGCGCGTTCATCCGGTTTCGCAGCAGGTCGATCCGGCCGATCAGCCGGGTGACGGCTTCCTGGTTTTCGATCTGGTCGCGGACCTGTTCCAGCAGCGACAGCGTTTGTCGGCTGATCGATTCGATTTCACCGGCCTCGCGTTTCCGGTTCTCCAGACATGCCGCGCTCTCGGCCGTTCGGGACCAGTCCGGTCGGGTCTGTTTCGATCGCGAATCCGCAAGCGTTTCGACGCAATACTTTTTGATGACCTCGTCGAGTGTCATGACAACGGTGCCGCGCTTTTTCGCGCCGCCCTCGCTGGCGTCGATGATCGTCGTGTCTGTCAGGCTGAAGTCGCGCTCGAACTGCTGCAGGTAGGTGAATAGCCGTTCCTCGGTGTACATCGGCCGGCCCAGTTGGTCGGGAATCTTTCGGAGGATGGGTCGTTCACGGACGATCTGTTCCCACTGCTTCGTTTCCAGCGTGCAGAACCGGCCGAGCTCGGGCCGCCAGACGTCTTCGTAGCTCGTGCCGGGCGCGTAATACAATCCGTCGCTGAACCCAAGGTCCTGCCCGACGAAAACGATCGGATTGCAACCCAGGTGCTCGGCCAGGTAGTACGCTAGATGCGCGACCGTCGAACCGGCGGGCAAGCGGGCCTTGTCCAGCTTCATCTCGCGGAGCAGGCTCTCGGCCAGTTCGTTGCCGATCATGGTGGTCGGCCCGGGGTTGAGCGAAAAGATGGCCGAGGTCGCCTTCGATTCGGCCACCAACTCCGTCCGGAGATTTTTAGGCAGCTTCTCGAAGAACCGGCTGCAGATGTCGCTGTAATCCAGCGCCGTGACGAAGTCCGGTTCGATCCCAAGATCGAGCAGCGGCTGCAGGGTCGTCTGCAGCGAAATGATCGCGGCGTGACCGACCATCTCTTTCAACCGGTGCTTGTTTTTCCGCAAGGAAGGCCCGGCGGCGACGATCACCGCGGGCTTGCTCTTGAAACGGTCTTTGAGCTTCGACACGCACGGGGTCGCGACGTACCAGCCGAGATTGCGGGCGATGTTCTCCAGCGTCCGCCGGCCGTTCATGACCAGCGTGTTCATGTTGGTGCGCGAGAACGACCCAAACTCGGCGAGCCAGGCTTTGATCTGTTGGTGAAATGCCGGGTCGCGTTGGACGCTCGCGGGGTGGTTCACCTCGACGGTGCCCAGCGTGAACAACGGGGTGTGCGGTTGCAGGCGGACGAACAGGTCACCTTTGTCGAGCCGTGTAAAGAACATCACCCGGCGGCTGTCGATGATCCGGCTGAGGTCGCGGGTTGCCAGCGTGGTGCGGAGCAATTGCAGGTCGGGTTCGTACACGCAGAACGCGGCTTCGTCCCCGGCGCGGTCGAACAACAGTTCGAGGTGATAGCCGAGGCCGAGGCCGTGGATCTGGAAAAATCCGTGCTGCTGACCGTCGACCGTGCGGACCAGTTTCTCGGCTTCTTCGGCGGGCTGATATCGGCTGTGCAGATGGAGTCGCGAACCGCCCGGGGATGGAACGCAGATCGTCGGCTGGCCGGATTTGGACGGCTGAACGTCGTAGGCGGGGTCCGGTTCCAGCGATTCGATCTCGGCGGCAAGCCCCGGGTCGTGCGCCCAGAGCGAGGCGAGATTCGCCAGGTACGGGGCACCGGCCGGCAGCACATATCTGGCGGATGAATCGACGCTTGCGGTCATCTGTTGTAGTCGGTAGCGTTCGACGGCAACGCGGGCGAGCCCCGTTCGCGGGGCAGGATCTGTGCAATTTATCGGACGTGACCGGGTGCCGAGTTGAGGTTTTCCATGACTGATCTGATCTTCGCGCCGCCGTGGTGGTTTCTTTGCTGTCTGTTTCTGGTCGGGGGGATCCTGGGTTGGGTCGGGCTGACGAAACAAAACGCGGGGCAGCGGAACTTCGGGCTGGGGGTGCTGACATTGGCGGTGGTCGTGCTGCTGTTGGGCATTTTCGTCGAGACGGATAAAGAGCAGGTGACGCGCAAAAGCCGGGAGCTGTGCAAAGCGGTGGAGAAGGGCGATTGGTCGGCGATGGCTGACTTACTGGACAGCGATGCCAGCATGAACACGCCGGTCGGGTCGGTGTACGGGACCCGAACCGATTTGGTGAACGGGGCCAAGTCCGCGTTCGAAACGTATCATCTGAAAGACGTGACGATTTCGGGAATGGATGTCACGCAGGACAAGGCCGGGTGTATCGTGAACCTGCGGGTGATCACCAATCAGGACGCGGTGCCGTACCCGACGCCGAGCAGCTGGCGGTTCGACTGGGACAAGATCGGCACCGACTGGCACGTACATCAGATCACCTGCCTGGAGATCTCGGGGTCGAAGACCAGCGAGCTGTCGCGGTATCTGCATTAAAAGACAAACAGCCGAACGATTTTGCACCAGAAAACTAGGTCCAGTTCTGGCTCTGCCAGTTTTTCAACATCTGGTGTTCCGTCAGGTCGAACTGCAGCGGGGTGAGCGTGATGTATTTGTCACGCAGTGCGGCGATGTCGGTGTCCTGATCGGTATTCCCGAGCTGAAAGATGCTCGAGTTCCAGAAGTAATCACGCCCGCGGGGATCGGTTCGGCGTTCGTAGGTATCGACCCACGGCCGGGTGCATTGCCGGGCGACGCGGATGCCGGCCGGCGATTCATTGGGCAGCAGGGCGGGGATATTGATGCTCGCGACCTGCCCGGCGGATAGGCCGTGGGCGAGGATCTTTTCGATCATCTGCCGGCTCAGGATCGCCGCCTGGGCAAAATCGATCGGGACATTGCTGCGGAGAAAAAGGGAGGTCGCGATGGAAGGCACGCCGAGGAACGCCGCCTCGATCGCCGCCGCGATCGTCCCGCTGTAGATCACATTGATCCCGACGTTCGCGCCGGCATTGATCCCGCTGACGACCAGGTCGGGCTGACGGTGCAGTAGCTGGCTGATCGCGAGCTTGACGCAATCGGCCGGTCGGCCGTCGACGGCCGTGCCGGTGAAGCCGTTTTCGATTGTTACCTTACTGGTCAGCAGCGGGGCGGTCAGGGTGATGCCGTGTCCGGTCGCGCTCTGGGCGGTTTCCGGGGCGACGACAATTACGTCGCCGAGCGCGGTCAGTTCGCGGTACATCGCCACGATGCCGGGCGCTTGAATTCCGTCGTCATTGGTTAAAAGAATCAACATGCCCGGCAGTATAGGGGGAAGTCGAAGGACGGACTGCGCCGCGTTCTGCGGACATTCGAACCGGCCTATTTGGCGGGCCTAAGACACAGCCCAGATAAAGCTGTCCGACATCTTCGTGAAGCGGCTGTTTCGCAGGGATGCTTTTTCACCGGAACAGCATGCGTCCCTGCGGGACAGCCGCTAAACCTGCCGGTCGTTTTCACGCAAATACGCAAAAATCGCTTGCGTCAGCTCAAAACCGAATTGGCAAATCTAAAACGGTGTCGGACACCGTTTTCATAAAATACGTCAAGCGATGCTCTTAAGTAATAGCACGAATTAAAGGGGTGTCGGACAACGAAATGAAAACGGTGTCGGACACCGTTTTCATAAAATACGTCGGGCGATGCTCTTAAGTAATAGCATATATTAAAGGGTGTCGGACACCGTTTTTCCCATGCGCACCGTTTTTTCATGCGGTGCGGCGCGAAATCACGGCCGGGTCGCGAGACGGCAACCGTCGTGTGCCCGGCTCGGCTGCGGCTGCGACAGCAACTCGGAAGCGACTCCTGCACGGGCGACAAAATTTTTGTTACGGCAGAACGCTTCCCCACTTACGCCAGAAAGCAGCTCGAAAACTTCACACTTGGGTCCTCTATAATATGGGACTATGGTTTTCCGACCCCGTTTCAAAAACGGTTTGACCGCCTTGCCGATGCGGCTAGCCCTTGCCTCGAAAACTTGACGATCGAGGCACTCGAAAGAAACAGGTATTGAAAACGCTCGCAGGCGGGGTGGCGGTGTGTGCCGCAAATGCGCAAAAATCGCTTGCGTCCGATAAAAACGGAATTATGATTGCCGCGTGAAGGCCCGAACCCTGCTCGGGTTTTGGTCGTTTCGTGCTGTCGTGGGTCATGGATGGCCCTGCGGTGCGAAACACGTGCTGGTCTGAAAGACGACCGCACCGTCAGAAGGCAAGGATGCCATGGCTTCACGTCATTCCAGCGGCGGGCTGTCGCAACTGTGGCAATTGCCATTGTTCCTGCTTTCCCTGGCGCTTTTTGCCTACGCTGCCTACCTTTTCATCGACCCCCAGCCCGGCCTGACGATCGACCAGAAGATCGATGTCGCCAAGCAGTTGCTCAAAGACGAACGGCCCGAAGCGGCCATCAATCAGCTGAATCACATCCTGACTTCGGACCGGTTGGACGCCGACCACGAAGGTCACATCCATCTGCTGCTCGCGCAGGGGCTGGACAATTTGCAACACCAAAAGCGCGTAGACCTTCGCACGTATCACGAACAGATCATCGAACAGACCCGGCTGGCCGAGTCGATGGGCGTCAAGTCGGGGTACGAAATCGAACGCCGGCTCGGTGAGAACTACGAAGCGCTCGGGAAGCCCGTGGTCGCGCTGGACCATTACCGCCAGGCGATGACGATGGACCCGAATCACGCGTTGCGACTGCAGCGAAAAGTGATCGACCTGCAGCTCGCGCAGAACGATGCCGGCCCGGCCGAAGCGTCGCTGGACACCTATTTGCGGGCCCCCGATCTGGCCGACGGCGAACGCGCCTGGGCGCTGTGCACGCAGGCCAAGCTGCTGATCGACCGCGGGCAATTCGTCAAAGCCCGGTCGCTTTTGGCGCAGGCGTTGAAGATGGACGCGGACATGGCCGTGCAGGGCCAGGTGAACTATTACCTGGGGTACTGCGCCTACAAGCTGGGCGACGCCGGCGAGGCCGAGCGGATGCTGCGGGTCGCCCGCGAGCAACTCGGGGTCGAGCAGTCACTCGACGCAGACGCCACCTTCCTGCTGGCGAAAATTTTTGACGAAAAGAACGACTCGAAGACGGCCGAGTCGTTTTACCAGAACCTGTTGCTGGAACACCCCGACTCGAAGCTGGCGACGCCGGCACTGCTGGGCCGCGGGATGTGCCGGCTCGCGACCAACCGGGAAGACCCGGGCCTGCAGGACCTGCACGATCTGACGCAATCTTTGATAGACCGGCCGTCGCGGGAGGAATACAAGCACCCGACCATTGCCGGCCTGACCCAGGCGGCGCTGGTGCTTTCGGCACGCGGCAATTACCGCGGCGCGCTGGAGATGCTCGACTGCGAGCAGCAGCTGGAAGTTCACCCGCCGGCCGAGTTTTTTGGTCGGTTGTCGGGTGTGTACGAACAGCGAGCCGACCAGCTCGAAAAGATCGTCGACAACGCCACGCCGGCCGACAAAATCCGCCGTGCCAAAGACGTCCGCGATTTGCTCGCCAAGGCGGGTGACTCGTCAGTGGCCTATTCCCGCGCGCTCACAATGGCCGACGACAAGGCCTACGGCGAGGCCCTCTGGAAAGGGATCGATCTTTACGACCGGGCCGCGAACGTGCAGTCGTCGGTGTCGGCGCTGGAACTGTTCGTCGCAGAGCGTCCGGAAGATTCCCTCGCCCCCGCGGCATTGCTCCGTCTCGGGCAGGCCTACCAGGCGCTGGGTCTGTACGACAAGGCGATCGCCGCGTTCCAGCGGAACCAGTTCCGGTATCCCAACAGCTTGGCGGCGAGTAAATCGGCCGTGCCGCTCGCCCAGGCATATATCGCCAAGGGACCCGAAGCGTTCCGCAAAGCCGAAAGCGTGCTGAAGAGCGTGGTCGAAAATAACCCGCTGTTGACGCCCGAGGCGGCGGAGTTCAAGCAGGCCTTATTCGAACTCGCGCAGCTGTATTACCGCACGAATCGGTTCGAAGACGCGATCGCCCGGATCGAAGAACTGACCGCCCGGTATCCCAATGACACCCGGCTGGGGCAACTCGATTTCCTGATGGCCGACAGCTATCGCAAAAGCGCCGGCCTGTTGGATTTGAAGCCCGCGATCGCCAGCGCGAACGGCAACAAGGACGCCAAGGCAGTGGCATACGACATCGCCGAGGCGGCCGCAGCTCGTAAGGAACGGCTCGGGAAAGCCAAGGCCCTGTACGACCGGGTGGTCGACCTATACCGCGACACACCGCCGAAGACCGAACTCGACCGGCTTTACAACAAGCTCAGTCATTTTTACCGCGCCGATTGCCTGTACGACGCCGGTCAATACGAAGAGGCGATCCGCCTCTACGACGCGGCCGCGTTCCGGTATCAGGAAGACCCTTCATCGCTCGCGGCTTACGTGCAGATTGTGAACGCGTATTACGCACTGGGCAAAACCGAAGAGGCCAAGGCGGCCAACGAACGGGCCAAGTGGCTGCTCCGGCGGATGCCCGCCGAGGCGTTCTCCAACGGCAGTTTCGCGATGCCCAAGGAATATTGGGAAGACCAGCTGAAGTGGTCCAGCCAGGCCGGCATGTGGTGATGCAGACGTGGACGGTGGTGTGGCTTTGGACCAGTAACGGCGACCTATGACAAATACCCCGCTCATCCTCGCCTTGTCCGAGCAGGTCGCCTGCTACCAGAAGCTGGCCAAGCTCGCCGAGCAGCAGCACGGGTTCGTGCAGAACAGCCAGACGGACCAGTTGCTGGAAGTGTTGCAACGGCGGCAGGAAGTGCTGGACCAGATCGCGACGCTCGAACAGACGATCGCGCCGGCGAAAAAGCAGTGGTCAGAACGGATGCGGGCCCTGACGCCCGTTGATCGGGACGCGGCCGAGTTTCTGCTGGCGGAAACCCGCCGGCTGCTCGAGCAGATCACGACCGCCGACCGCAACGACGCGATCGTGCTGCAGCAGCGGAAACTGAACCTCGGCGTGCAGATCAACAAGACGACTGCCGCCCGCGTCGCGAACAAGAATTACGCCGCCGCCGCTTACGGAGCGCGTCGGCCCACGATGGACATTCAGCAGTGAAAACGGGAACCGCGACAACTTCGGACCACGCCCGCAAGATCGAAGACCTCGGTCGCAGCATCCTCGCGTTCAGCGATTTGACCGAAAAATTGCAGACGTCGCACGACCAACTCGCGCAGACCGTGCACCGGCTCCAGTCCGAGCTCGGGGAGAAAAACAGGTTGCTCGAACGCAGCAACCGCCTGGCCGCGCTGGGTGAAATGGCGGCAGGAATGGCGCACGAGATCCGCAATCCGCTCGGCGGCATTCAACTGTATTCGTCCATCCTGGCCCAGGACCTGGTCGACCGGCCCGAGTCGCTGCAACTGGTCCACAAAATATCCGGCGGGGTCAAACGGCTCGAAGGGCTCGTCAGTTCGGTATTGCAGTTCACCCGCGAGATCTCGGCTAACGTGGTCAACACCGATCTGGCCGAGGTGATCGAGCAGGCGGTCGACCTCGCGTTACCGCAATTGCTGGCGCGCAAAGTGGTCTGTCACGTCAGCGGGCCGCACCCCATGCGGGTCACGGTCGACCCGCTGCTGCTCGGGCAGGCGGTCTTGAACCTGGTGCTCAACGCTTCGGAGGCAATCGACGGCGGCGGCACGATCGATATTTTCTTCGGTCCACCACTGGACGACGACAACCGGCAGCTCCGGCTGCTCGTGACCGACTCGGGGCCTGGCATCCCCGCCGACGTGCTGGACCGAATCTTCAACCCGTTTTTCACGACCAAAGAAACCGGCACCGGGCTGGGGCTGGCGATCGTGCATCGAGTGGTCGAAGCCCACGACGGAATCATTACCGCGAGCAACGGCGAGACCGGTAGCGCGCGGTTCGAAATCAGAATTTGACCGGCCACGTCGCAGTCGGCGACGCGTTCGGTCTGCAGGACATCGACCATAGAAAGGTCACGGATGGCGAGGATATTAGTAGTCGACGACACGGAGATGATGCGGGATTCGCTGGCGGCGACGCTCGCGCGGGACGGCCACGAAGTGGTCGCCGCCGGGGACGGACCGGTAGCCATCACCCGGCTCAGCAGCGGCGCGCGGTTCGACCTGCTGATCACCGATTTAAAAATGCCGAAGATGACCGGCATCGAACTGCTGACTGAGGCCAAGCGAATCCGGCCCGACATGCCGGTGGTCCTGATGACCGCCTTCGCGACGGTCACCACCGCCGTCGAGGCGATGAAGCTCGGCGCGTACGACTACATCCAGAAGCCTTTCGACGGAGACGAGATCAAGCTGCTGGTCGACCGCACGTTGGAACACAACCGATTGATCCGGGAGAACCAGGCGCTGCGGTCGATGGCCGAGAGCAACGCGCCTCGGCCGCTGGTCGGCGACAGCGCGGTGATGAAAGAAGTCAAAGACCGGATGGAACTGGTCGCCAAGAGTTCGGCGACGGTGCTGATCCGTGGCGAAAGCGGCACGGGCAAGGAAGTGGTCGCCCGCGCGATCCACGCCGCTTCCGAGCGGCGCGAGCGGCCGATGCTGGCAGTGAATTGTGCGGCGCTGTCAGAAAATCTGCTGGAATCGGAATTATTCGGCCACGAAAAAGGCGCGTTCACCGGTGCCGACCGACTCCGCCGCGGGCGATTCGAACTGGCCGACGGCGGCACATTGCTGCTGGACGAAATCAGCGAAATCCCCGCCGCCCTGCAGGCCAAGCTGCTCCGGGTGTTGCAGGAAAGCACGTTCGAGCGCGTCGGCAGCAGCATCACCCAGCAGGTCGACGTCCGCGTGATCGCCACGAGCAACCGGGACCTCGAAAAATCAGTCGACGAAGGAAAGTTCCGGCAGGATCTGTTCTACCGCCTGAACGTCGTGCCGATCGAACTTCCACCCTTACGGCAACGGCCCGACGACGTCTACGAACTGTGCCGACACTTCCTGCACACGATCGCCAAGCGAGAAAACAAACCGTTCCGGCACATGGAGTCCGAAGCGGTCCGTTTGCTGCAGCGATACAACTGGCCCGGGAACGTCCGCGAGTTGCAGAACATCATCGAGCGCGCCTGCGTGCTCGAGACCGAGCCGGGCATTCTCCGTGCGGCGTTGATCGAGCCGTGGTTGAAGAATAAACCGATGGCCTCGGTCGACGCGCTGGCGGGCAAACCGCTGGCGGATATCGAAAAGCAGGTCATCCTCAGCACGCTGCAGCAGTTCAAGGGGCACCGGATCAAGACGGCCGGGGCGCTGGGCATTGGCGTTCGAACGTTGGGCATCAAGTTGAAACGATGGAAGGACGAAGGCGAGCTCGTCGAAGCGGGCGCGTAACGGTCGGACGCGACTGCGATTTGGAGCGCAGGTCTTGCGCCTGAGGCGTAGTAACTGCCGACCCGTAATGTGAAAAGTTTACAGAACTCCCGGCAAACAGGCACGCCGATCGACGGCACGCGGTTTGAAATGGGTCGTCTCTGAATCGAATGGTGGCTGACATGTTTCTCGATCGGCTGTTGAATCAAGGCCCCGGACCGTTGCTGGAGCAGACGCTTCAGTTCACGGACGCGCGCCAGCAGTTGATCGCCGAGAACATCGCCAATTCATCGACGCTGAACTATCGGCAGAAGGATCTGTCGGTCGAGGGATTTCAATCGATGCTCCGCGAACGGGTCGAACGGCAGAAGTCGGCCGCCCCGGGTTCGGTGTCGTTCGACGACATTAATGAAGAGATCGAACATCCCCGGGCCGGGATCCTGTCTCACGACGGCAACAACCGGTCGCCGGAACAGATGATGACCGAGAACGCGAAGAACGCGCTGATGCACAACCTGGTGGTCGAGCTGCTGCGGCGGCAATACCAGACGATGGACATGGCGCTGAAAGAAAAGCTGTAGCGTCGATTTACTGAAGGTGAGCTATGTTTCAAATTCTAGACACTGGCGCGAGCGGACTGCAGGCCCAGCGGACGCGGATCGACACGATCGCGCAGAACATCGCCAACATGAATACGACGCACGGCCCCAACGGCGAAAAAGACATGCCGTTCCGCCGACGGCTCGTCGTCTTCGCGCAGGGCCAGCTCGGTGACAAATCCAAACCGGGCGTTCACGTGGAGAAGATCGAGCAGGACAAGTCGCCTTTTATTTTAAAATCTGACCCGGGAAATCCCGACGCCGACGAGAACGGAAATGTGAGATACCCCAACATCGATACAACCATGGAATTCGTAAACGCTTTGGACGCGTCCCGGGCCTACGAGGCGAACGTGACGATGATGGAAACGGCAAAAGCGATGCTGAATTCCACGCTCCGGTTGCTGGCATAATCGTCGATCGAAATGTATATGGTTCGTAGCGGATCGGACGCATGCTTAACCCACTGAATAATATCTCGATCGGAAAACCCGGCGGCGTCGCGGGGGGACTTTCGCCCGGCGGGCAGGCCGGTGGGACCACCGGCGCGAGCTTTTCCGACACGCTTAAAAAGAGCATCGACGAAGTCTCGAAACTGCAGCAGGACGCGAGCCAGGCGGTCACCGACCTGACCACCGGCAAGACCGAAAACGTCTCGGGCGTGATGACCGCGATGGAAAAAAGTGACCTCGCGTTCAAGACATTGCTGGCGATCCGCGCCAAGCTGATGGACGCGTACGACGAAATAAAAGGGATCTCGGTCTAAGACCAAATCCGGTGAGTTGTTTGCGACAATTTAGGAGCGCGGGGACCGCGCTTCAGTTTCTATAACCTGCGGGCTTCATCGCCCGTGTAACCACGAGGGGTTGAACCATGGATGCGTTCAAAGCCCAGTTCGAACGAATCAAGCAGCAGTTGGCGGCACTGACCGCCACGCAGAAAATGCTCGTGGCCGCCCTGGTCGCGGTCATGGTTCTGACCATGCTGTACTGGGGAAAATATGCCGGCAACGCCGAGATGGTTGCCGTGCTCGATCAGGCCCTTTCCGCCGAAGACATCGGCGCGATCGACCGCAACCTGACGATCAGCAACATTCCCCACCAAGTGGAAAACAGCAAGGTGTTGGTCCCTGCAGATCGCAAGACCGAGATCCTTGCCGACCTGATGTACGCCGAGTTGCTGCCACAGGATACTCATTCGGCATTCGAGCTGATGAGCAAACAGCTGAACCCCTTCAGCACCGCCAGCGAGCGCGACGCCGTTTACAACCGGGCGACGCAGATGGAGCTGTCGCAGATCATCGGGCACTGGAAAGGCGTCACCAGCGCGAACGTGATCATCAATCCGAAAAACGAAATGCACATCGGCGCGACGATCCCGCCGTCGGCCACGGTGAACATCCGCACGCGGGGCCAGGTCGAGGACCGCAAGCAACTCGCCCGTTCGGCCGCCGACGGCGTCGCCCACGCGGTGTCGGGGCTTCTCCCGAGCCAGATCAGCGTCATCATCGACGGGGCCGCGTTCAAAGGTCACGACTCGGCCGACGACGGCCTGCCGGGTGGGGACGAATACCTCGCCCTGAAGATGCGCAGTGAAAGTGAACTCGAGCGGAAGATCCAGGATTACTTCCACGACATCAAAGGGCTCAGCGTCGCGGTGAACTGTGAAGTCGAAAACCGCGTGACGCACGAGAAGCTGATCGGTTTCGACAAGAACAAAGCCGTGTCATTGCCGAACCAGCAGAACGAGCACACGGAAGAGACGACCAACTCGCCGGCACCAAATCGTGAACCGGGCGTGGCGTCCAATGCCGGGTCGAACGGGTCGCTGTCGATCGATTCACCCGGCGGGGAGTCGAGCACGAGCACGATCACTGACAACAAAACGACCAACGACAATTTCGTATCGTCCAGCGAGACCACGTCCGACACGGCCGCGGGCAAGGGCACGACAATGACCGCCACCGTGCGGGTCCCGACGAGCTATTTTGCCGCAGCGTTCAAGGTCGCCAGGCCGAGCGTCAAAGAGCCCAGCGAGGCCGAGATTCAGACATTCACGACGGCCAAGCTCGATAAGATTCGTGAAGGCGTGAAGCTGGTCGCGAATTTGAAATCGAATGACAGCGTGTCGGTCGACAGCTATGAAGACCTGCCGCCGGAGATCCTGACGACCGCGACGGCGACGCTGCCATCGGCGGCCATCACCACCGTCGGCGGGCACGCGAAGGAAATCGCTATCGCGATCCTGGCGATGGTCAGCCTGTTCCTGATGGCCAGCATGGTCCGCAAGGTGACGCCGGCGACGATCGTCATGCCGCAACTGGCCGGCATGGGCGGGGCGGGAGGCGGCGGCGGCGGGGTGATGTCGACCGCCGACGCCGCGCTGTTCGGCGGGGAAGCCGTCGCCGCCGAAGTCGGTGGCGCCGACGCCGCGCTCGACGGCATGGAACTGAATGTGGACGACGTCCGTACCCAGCAGATGCTCGACCAGGTTTCGACGATGGTCAAAGAGAACCCCGACAACGCCGCCGCGCTGGTCAAGCGGTGGTTGAGCCGACCCTGACACGAATCGAGCGCGAACTGATATGGCCACCACCGAGGCATCCGGCATCCGAAAGACGGCAATCCTGTTGCTGTCGCTTTCCCAGGAGGAGGCGTCGCAGATTCTGAAGCGGCTCGCGCCGAATCAGGTCGAAGAGGTCAGCCGGGAAATCGCTTCGATGGGCGACATCTCGATCACCAACCGCCGGGACGTCTTCAACGAATTTTACAATCTCGCGCTGGCCAACAGTTGGGTCAGCGAAGGCGGGCTCGAATACGCCCGGGCGCTGCTGCTCAAATCGCTCAGCGAAGAAGACGCTAAACGGATCATCAAGCAGGTGACCCAGCAGGTGCAGACGACGCCGTTCAGTTTTTTGCAGAAGGCCGAATCGGAAAATCTGCTGACGTTTATCCAAGACGAACACCCGCAGACGATCGCGTTGATTCTAGCCCACCTGCCGCCGCAGAAGGCCAGCGAAATCATGGTCGGCCTGCCCAGCCAGAAGCAGATCGAGGTGGTGAAGCGGATCGCCAACATGGAGCAGACCAACCCCGAGGTGATCAAGGAAGTCGAGCGCGGGTTGGAGCACCGGCTGAGCGACATTGTCAGCCAGACGTTCGAAAAAGCGGGCGGTGTCGACACCGTCGCCGAGATCCTCAATCTCGCCGACCGGTCAACCGAAAAAGGGATCATGGAAGGCCTCGAGGCCGAGGACCCCGACCTGGTCGAGCAGATCCGCCGGCTCATGTTCGTGTTCGAGGACATCCTGCTGGTCAACGACAAAGGCATTCAATCGGTGCTCAAGGAAGTCGACAACGAAGAACTCGGCCTCGCGCTCAAGACCGCGAGCGAAGAGCTCAAACAGAAGATCTTCAAGAACATGTCCGAACGGGCGGCGCAGCTCATTCAGGAAGACATGCAGTTCATGGGACCGGTCCGGGTCAGCGACGTCGAGCAGGCGCAGCAGAAGATCGTGGACGTGGTGCGCCGGCTCGAAGACGCAGGCGAAATCATCATCGCCGGTCGCGGCGGCGAGAAGGAGATGGTCGTCTAGTTTCGTGGCGGGTCATCGAATCACATGGCGGTCATCAAATCCACAATTCCGCAGCCGGCGCTGACGCCGTTCTCGATCCGGGACATGGAGCTTCAGGCGCAGTCGTTGCTGCTCCGCGCTAAACGTGCGGCCGACATGTTGCTGGCCGAGGCGCAGCGGGAAGGCGAGAAGCTCAAGCAGCAGGCGCGTGCCGAAGGGTTTGAAGTCGGGAAATCAGAAGGAATCCTTGCCGGCAAAGAGCAAGGCCGCGCCGCGGGGCATCAGGCGGCACTGGCCGAGATTCAGCCGCAGCTGGCGAACACCTGGGCGGCGCTGACCGCCGTCGTCGAAAAGCTGGATGCCGCCCGATTCGACCTCGAATCCGCCGGGATCACCGAGGTGATTCAACTGGCGGCCGCGATTGCCCGACGGGTGACCAAGCGGCAGGCGGCGGTCGACCCTGCCGTTCTGATCGAGAATCTGAAAGAGGCAATGAAGCTCGCCGTGCATGCCGCCGACGTGCGAATCTTTATCCACCCGTCGCAGCGAAAAACGCTACTCGAAGAGTTGCCGAAGCTGCAGATGAACTGGCCCAACCTGAAACACGTCGAGCTCGCCGACGACCCGGGCATCACCCCCGGTGGGTGTCGATTGCTAACCCGGTCCGGCGAAATCGACGCGCGCATCGAGCAGCAGCTCGACCGTGTAATCAACGAACTTCTGCCCGGGGAGAACAATCAGAAAGCTGTATAAACGCCATTGGTGTCGGCCCGGCAGTAAATTCGCTGCCCCGGTTCCAAGAGCTGCCCGTGTGACCCGAACCTGATTGCGTGTCCGTATGCCCCATCTGCAAGCCCAACTCGACGCGGTGGACGGATCGATGCCGTTCCGCGTGGTCGGCACGGTGCAGTCGATCAGCGGGCTGACGATCGAAGCCAACGACCTACCGCTGCCGCTCGGATCGCTGTGCCGAATACACAGCTTCGGTGGTCGTATCGCGACCGCGGAAGTGATCGGTTTTCAGAACGACCGCACACTGCTGATGCCGCTGTCGACGACGGCCGGGACCGCGCGGGGCGATCGGATCGAAAACCTGACGTCGTCGCCGCGGATCGGGTGCTCCGAGCAACTTCTCGGCCGGGTCGTCAACGGGTTTGGTGATCCGATCGACGGCAAGGGCAAGCTCGGCATCACGCAGACCCGCCGGATCGACGCGCCCAGCATTCTCCCGATGGACCGCGCGAACATTCGGCAGCCCATCTCCACCAGCATCCGCGCGATCGACGGTCTGCACACCTGCGGGCTGGGCCAGCGAATGGGAATCTTCGCCGGGCCGGGGGTCGGGAAAAGCGTTCTGTTGTCGGGTATCGCGAAGAATTCGAGCGCCGACGTTTCGGTTATCGCGCTGATCGGTGAACGCGGCCGGGAGGTTCAGGAGTTTCTGCACACGAGCCTGGGAAAGGCCGGCATGACCAATTGCGTGATGGTCGTCAGCACCAGCGACGATCCGCCGTTGCTCCGCGTGCGCGCCGCCAAGGTCGCCACGACGATCGCCGAATATTTCCGCGACCAGGACAAGCACGTACTGCTGCTGCTCGATTCGCTGACCCGCATGTGTCAGGCCCAGCGGCAGATCGGGCTGGCCGCGAAAGAACCCCCGGCCACCAAAGGCTTCCCGCCCAGTGTGTTCGCACTGATCCCGGAAATCCTGGAACGCGCCGGCCGAACCCCGAACGGGTCCATCACCGGATTTTATACGGTGCTCGTCGAAGGAGACGACTTTAACGAGCCGATCCCCGACGCGGTCAAGGGAATCACCGACGGGCACCTCTGGCTGAATCGGGCGCTGGCCAATCGCGGTCATTTCCCGGCGATTGACGTCGTGCAGAGCATCAGTCGAGTCCGCGGGGATGTTGTCGATAAAGAGCATTCGAAAATGGCCCGGCGGGTGTTGTCGCTGTGGGCGACCTACCAGGAAATCGAAGACCTGGTGAACATCGGCGCCTACGTGCCGGGCGCGAATATCGACTTCGATGTGGCCGTGCAGGCGCGGCCGCGGATCACACAGTATCTGCAGCAACAGCCCGACGCGCCGTCGAGCCTGGAACACGCGAAACGGCAACTGGTCGATCTGTTCAACTGGGTCGAGCAGCTGGACAAGGTGCTGCGGGCTCAGACGAAACTGAAGAAATAATTGTTCGGCTAAGTTCGCGCGTGACTGATGTATGGCAAAGTTCGTCTTTCAACTTCAAGGAGTGCTACGGCACCGGGAACTGATCGAGCAGAACCGGCAGCGCGATTTGGCGACAGCCGCGGCGGCGCACGCGGTCGTCCTTGCCGAACTCCGCGCGCTCGACGATACGGTCGGGAAAGCCGTCGCCGACCTTCGGCAGAACCATCTGACCGGCACGTTGGACCTGTCTTTCTTGGCCGCACACCGGCGGTTCGTTCTGGCGATGCAGCGCAAAGGGCTGGAGCAGATGCAGCAGCTGGCCGAGGCGCAGAAGAAAGTGGACATCGCCCGCGGGGCGCTGGCCGAGGCGGCCAAGCAGAAGAAGATCATCGAGAAACTTCGGGAAAAACAGCACACCGAATGGGCTTCAGTGCTGGCCAAGAAAGAATTAGCCGATCTTGATGAAGTGGCGATGCAGATGGCGGCGTCGGGAAACGCGGAATGAGTCACTCACATGACAGCATTGATTCGAGGTCCGCGATGAGGACGTACCAGCCGGCAGTTGTCACGCGTCTTCGGCTCCGGGGGGACGCGTGAAAAAAATTATCAATGTAATCATCCTCGCATTGGCGATGAACTTTTTATTGGTCGTTGGCGTCGGCGGGTGGTTGGTTTCGTCCGGTCGCCTGGACAAGGCAAAGTTCGCCGAGGTGAAAAAGATCCTGGTCGCCGATGCGCCCCCGCCACCGGCGACGCAACCGGCACCGACGACCGAGCCGGCGTCGCGGTTGGAAGCATTACTGGCGCAGGCGAGCGGTCGGCCGGCGGGGGAGCAGATCGACTCGATCCACCAGGCGTTCGTCGCCGAGCAGACCGAACTCGATCGCCGGACCCGTGAACTGCAGGACGTGCGCCGGCAGATCGATCTGGCCAAGCAGCAGGCGACGGCGGATCGAACGAAAATTCAGCAGGAGAAGAAGGACGTCGACGCACAGCAGGCCGAGCAAAACCGGTTGGCGTCCGACAAGGGTTTTCAGGACAGCTTGCAGTTGTACAGCATCATGCCGGCCAAGCAGGTGAAGACGGTCTTCATGACGCTCGGCGACGACACGGTGATGCAGTACCTGCAGGCGATGCAACCGCGGGTCGCCGCGAAAGTGATCAAGGAATTTAAATCACCCGACGAAACACTGCGAATTCAGAAGGTGCTGGAAAAGATAAGACTGTCGCAGCCGGCCCCGGCATTAACACCGCAAGCCGCCGCGGGGCCCTGATCGGTCGATGTTTTTTGTTTCGAAGCGATGGTGGGCCGTTCGAACCGTCATACGACGACGGTGATCGCGGCAGGGCCCTGCGGGCAAGATCGAAGGACATTGACTATGGCCACCGCTTCGCTTCATCAGGTCACCAACAAGTCGCACGCCCCTACGCCTGCGACGCCGAAACCGGTCCACGCAGCGCCACGGGACGAGTTCGAACGAAAACTCGCGACGGCTAAGAGAAAGCACGCCCCGGTCGTCAAGGCTGCGGTCGTCGGTCAGACCAGGAAGCAGACCCAAAAGCCGGCGGCAGAAGACGCTGAAAAACCGAAGGACGGCGAAACCGTCTCAGATACCGTTCAGGCAAAAAGCGGTGACGCGAAATCGCCGGTCAAAGCGAAGAAGGCGTCCGAAGCGGAGACCGAAGCCGCAGATTCGAAATCGGAATCCGTTCACGACCAGACCGGTCAGGCGTTAACGCCGATCGACCCGGATTCGAAGAAACATGAATCGCACCACGAGGCAGAACAGAGGCCGAAGCCCAAGGCAGTTCCGGCTGGCGTGAAGCCGGCTGCACCGACAGCGGTCGCCCAGGATCCGTCCATAAAAACAGCGGTGACGCCGCCGGTGGTCACCGAGCAGAGTCTCACGGCCCCAAACGCGAATGAATCGAAACCCGCCGGACCGGATCGCGCCGCGCCATTGCCGTCGCAGGATGCTCCGGCCAGTTCGTCGCCACAGGATGTGCTCGAACAGGTGCCGCCACAGCCGACCTTCGGCTCGCGCGGTGGTGAGGGTCAAGGCGGGGCAAAGAATCAGAACGGCGAGAGCCAAAACACAAACCAAGCTGCCGCTGCCACGAGCAATGTCGCGACCAAGGGCGACGGGTCAGACACTGCTGCCGTCTCGGCGTTCGCTTCCGCCCTAAATGATGCGCTGGCGACAGCGGAACCGGCGGCCGACCCGCACGGATCACCGACGCCTGTTCCCGCGACCGATCTTGGTGGGGCTGTCGTGCAGGCCCCGGTCACTCTGTCCCCGCAGCAGAATAAGCCGACTGCGGTGGTTGCGAGTACCCCGCAGGCGCGGTTCGTGGAAGACAATCATCCCCGAATCGTGACCGGCATCTCCGGGCAGTTGCTGCCCGACGGCGGGAAGATGCAGTTGCAACTCAACCCGCCGGGGCTCGGTGAACTGCAGGTGACTGTGCATCTGAATAAAGGGTCGATGTCGGCGGAGTTCGAAGCGTCGAACGACGACGCCGCCCGGATGCTCAGCCACAGCCTCGGGCAGTTGAAGGCGACGCTCGAATCGGCCGGAATGACGGTCGAACGGTTGCACGTGGGTCAGGCCCCCAAGCGCGAGGAACACTCGCAAGGCGACACCGATTCGCGATCCGCGCCTCAGGAGCAGCAGCAACAGGCGCGGCAGGAAAAGCAACGCCGCGACTTGATGCAGCGCATGTGGGCCAAGCTCGCCGGCGGTGATCCGCTCGACCTGGTGGCGTGAAAGTGGCTTTTCTGCCGCCGATTGATTGAATCGAACAAGGCACAGCCAAGACGACCGAATCGTTCGGGACGCTCTGATCTACGCCATCGGACGATTCATTTCTGTCATCAACCTTCCCGAAGACGCGGTATTCAAACGCGGCGTGTCTACTGGACAATGTCTTGCCGTGACCGCACGATCTTCGGCGATGCAGTTGCTTGCCGCAATTTCTTCCGGGTCCGGGTTTTCTTTCATCGTTGCCGCCGGAGCTGCGACGTACATCGCGTCCAAGGCGGCGGTCGATGCGACCATCGGCAGGGGTAAAGCGACCGCCGGCCGCGTGGCGGTCGCGCAGTGGCTGCCGATCGCGATCGTGAGCATCGCCGCGATGCTCACGCACCGTCCGCAGGTCGCCGTGGGAATCGTTTTTTCGACGGTCGTCGCGTGCATGTCGCTGGCGGCTGGGGCTGCGTTGTACATGGCGCCCCTCGCCGGCCCGGCGACTTCGCGGCGGTCTTGGACCCTGCTGACACCGGCAGCACTTTTGGTTTTTCTAACGGGTTTCCACGGCGAAATCTCGGTCATCGACGCTGTTATCCTGCTGACCGAAGGATTCTTCGTTCTATTGCTTTGGACTGATCGATCGATAGACGCGCCGGATTCGACCGTTGTCGAACGTAAGGTCGCACGCGGCAGCGGTGGGTTGCGAATGTCACAGCTGGCGCTGGCGGTCGTTCTCGCGGGCGTCGGGGCGTGGTTCGCGATGAGGGGCGTCGACGTGGCATCGGCGACGACCGATCTGGGATCGTCCGGCTTGCTGACCGCCACGCTTCTCAGCCCGATGCTCGTGCTCCCGATCATCGGAACCGGGACCGAACTGGCTCAAAGGAATCAGTCGTCGACCGCCGTCTCGGCAAACGTCGGGCTTTCGTTTCTGAATATCTTCGTGCTGCTCCCGCTACTGGTGATGATTTCAGCGCGTCAGGAGATCGCGTGGCAACTTCGTCACGGGTGGGAAGTCATTCGCGTGAGCGTAAACCCGAACGCGATGCCCGTGGTCGCGCCACATTTCCAGAGCTCGCTGGTGTTTCCGCTCGCGGTCTGGCGGGTCGATGTCGTGCTGGTGATCGCGCTCGGGTTGTTTCTCCTGCCGGTCGCGGCGGGGCGTTGGTCGCTGAATAAGTTCCATGGCCTGGCGATGATGTTCGTGTACGCGATTTATCTCGTGCTGTCGTTTGCTTTAGTCCGCCGGCTTTGATCGCGCCGGGCCCTCACTTGGTTCGGGTTCTCGTACGATCATGGCCGTATAAAAAACTCACAGGCACCCACAGGAGACGCTTTCAACGGTGAAGTTCTGCGAGCGTCGTGCGGTGCGTCCCCTCCGCCTGAATTTCTCTTGCCTTGTAAATTTTCAGAACTTACCTTTTTCGTCTCCGGGACATTTTGCCCGACCTTCAAGAACTTCGGCGACCATTAGGCGATTCGACTCGACTTCAGAGATTTGCCATCGCCTGAGACAGCCTTCGGACTTCGTGCAGCGCCATGCCGCCGAGCTTCGGCAGGTTGCCGCCCATGTGGGGGACGATCGCGTGCCCGACACCGAGCCGGCTGGCCTCGCGCAGCCGATTTTCCAGCTGCGGGACCGACCGCACTTCCCCGCCGAGCCCCAGTTCACCGATCGCGAGCGTGCCGGGCGATAACGGCCGATTGCTGTGCGCGGACGCGATCGCTAGCGCGATGGCCAGATCGATTGCCGGCTCGGCAACCTTCACTCCGCCGGCGATGTTGACGAAGACGTCGTCGGCGGCGAGGCGAAGCTCGGCCCGCTTTTCCAGCACGGCCATGATCATCGCGACGCGGTCCGAACTGACGCCGCTCACTTTTCGCTTGGCAGACCCGATCACGCTCGACGCGGTCAGCGCCTGAACTTCTAGCAGCAGCACCCGGCTGCCCAGCATGGCGGCGGTGATCACGCTGCCGCTGGGCTGCATCGGTTTCCCGTCCGGTCCGGGGCCGTACTGTTCGACGAACAGATTCCCTGGGTCGGTCACCTCGGTCAGACCCTCGCCGGTCATCTCGAATAGCCCGACCTCGTGCGTCGACCCGAACCGGTTTTTGATGCAACGAACAATGCGATGCGAGTGATAACGATCACCTTCGAAATAGACGACCGTGTCGACGATGTGTTCGATGATCTTCGGCCCCGCGAGCGTGCCGGCCTTGGTGACGTGACCGACCACGAGGATCGCGATGCCGGTCGCCTTGGCCAGGTAGACCAGGTCCATGCAGCAGTCGCGGATCTGCGTGACCGACCCGGGCGCGGCGGGGATCTGCGGTTTGTAAATCATCTGGATCGAATCGACGATCACCACCGCGGGTTTCAGCTTGGCGATCTGGTTGATGATCCGCTCGACGTTGGTCTCGGCGAGCACGAGCAGGTTGGGGCTCGTCACGCTCAATCGACCGGCCCGCAGCGCGACCTGCCTGGCGGATTCTTCACTGGTGACGTAGAGGATTTTTGTCGCGCCGGGTGCGTCCTGTTTCGGATCGGCCTTGGCGGTCTTTTTCGCGATCGGCTGGTATGCGGTAATACTCGACGCGACCTGCAGCAGCAGGGTCGATTTCCCGATGCCCGGTTCACCACCGACCAGGATCGCCGACCCGGGAACGATGCCGCCGCCCAACACGCGGTCGAACTCGCCGATGCCGGTGGGAATACGCGGGCTGTCCGCCTGGTCGATGTCGGTAACCGTGACCGGCTCACCGCCGCGGATGAGGTTGCCGGTCACCAGATCGCTGTCGACTGATTGCAGCGGGTTGCGCGTGTCGTCCGCCGGCGGTTTGTATTCCTGCAGCGCGTCCCACGTGCCGCAGTCCGGGCACTTGCCCATCCATTTGGGGTGGACGCTGCCGCAGTTGTTGCAGAGAAACTGGGTCTTTTGCTTGGCCATCTCGAATCAAGCGTAGCCGCGTCGGCGGATGAAAGGTACTGCTCGGAAGCGCGTTGACACGCGTCGGACGGCGATGCCTTACGGATGCTGATGCAAAACGCCTCGCGGGAAAACTTCCACGGCTGATCCTTCGGCCAAGATCACCGACGAAGGTTGCATGTTCTGCAAACCCGCCCAATGCGGCCCGTAGACGGCTTGCCAATCCCAGTCGAGCTGGAACGATTGTACGGGGTGGATGTTCCACACCGGATGGCGGACTTGATACCGAATCAAGCCGCCACGTCGGCTGGTTCCGAAGCCCCATTCGTGTTCTTTAAAAAAACATTCTTCGCTACCCTGGGCCGGGCAAATCGTGGATTTCGAAGCGACCACTGACACCGAATGCTCCCGGCCGTTCAGTCGGAGCTGATGCCGAACCGTAAACTGGTCAGGGTCTTCGTGGATTTCGCTTTTCATGCGCGCCGCCTGGTACGGCTCGTTGTAGATCCACCGAGCGATCTTCGCGATCGTGCGTTGGGGTACGAATTCCCGGACGAAGCAGACCCCGCGGTGTTCCCCGAATTCGTCGCGATGGCGGACGTAGAATCGCAAATTGATCTCGGGGAAACGCACAAAGCCCGGCCACGCGATCCCGAGCACCCGGGCGTCGTCAAAATCAAAAGCAACGAGGCTTGCGAAAGCGTGCCCGTCCACCAGATCCAGTGTGCAGGCCGGGGGGACGAACTGCTGGAGCATCTCAGGGTCCAACGCATATGTCATCAGGATCAGATTGGTCCATCGGGCGGTGAGAAAGGGGCGGTTCATTGGTTACAAGTGTATGACGGCAACCGGTACCTGCCGGCAAATAAAGCCGACTGCTGAAAGACTTGAAACGGAACGTGATTCTCCGCGTTGCGGCGAACACGGGTGCTGCAATCAGGTGTAGACATAACCCTCGAGGCCGTAACGGGCGTGCCGGCGAATGGCCGCGTGATCGGCCGTGGTCCAGGATTGGTACGCCCCGACGACCGCCAGGGCGGCGTCGATCGCGTCACCGCCGGGGTTGCGAACCATCCGGCGACGAAACTCCGCCGGGACGTGCATGTGCGTTTCGATCGCATCCAGAATTGTCTTTCGGGTCCGACGCCTGATCATCGTTAACGGCCCACCGGCGGGTTGTTTGTAGTTCTGGTGCGGCAACTTCAACCGCTTTAAAACCGAGCTCGGGCACGCTTCGGTGATTACCCGCTCGGCCCGCGAAACCTTCGCATATTGAAACGGCAAAACAGCCGTCTGCTGAAAATCGGCGAGCGGAAGCAGCACGTCCCGCATGCCGTGAAAAGTTTGATAGATGATGCGGTAGTGGTAGCAGTCGAACGGCGTCTTCGCGTCTGAATCGGTCGTCCGGCGGATGTGCATTTTATCACCCAGCGTGCGGGCCTTGGCGACACACCACCGGCCGAGCTCCTGCGCTTCTTTGTCCCAACGATTCACGTAAGCCAGTTGCTCGGCCCAAGTCGTCCGCGCGTCGAATAGTTCGATCGGCAAACCGAACGGAAAATCCATTCCCCACAAAGCCGAATGAGATTTACGAATCATCTCGACAAGATATTTCAACGCCGGCCCACGCTCGGCCGACCCCGCAAGGACTTGCAGGTTATGCAGTTCGACCAGTCGCAGCGCGGGCGTTTGATGCGTCGGCTCGGCCCGCGCGATCCAGATGTTCTGCCCGGCGAGCCGCGCGCCGCTGAAATCCACGCCGAAGATCGATTGAAAAGGTGGTCGGTTCATTCGCCGAAGTTTAGGCGGGTTGGTGCGTGTACTGCTTCAAAAAGGTGGTGATTGCCCGGTCCCAGCGAACCGGATCATCTTTTAGAAACATTGCGTGCTCGGAGTCGGCGAACCATTCCAATTGCTTGGGCCCCGCAAGGTGATCGAAAACCGCGCGAGCCTGTTCCGGGGTGACCCGCGAATCGCGTTGTCCGTGGAACATCAGCGTGGGGGCGTGGACCATCAACGCGGACAACTCGGGGTTCATATCGAAGCTCCAGAACCCCTGCTGCGCTCCGCCCCAGAACATCAGGATCTGGGCGAGCGGGAACGCGGGCAGGTGCATCGCGTGAAAGCGATTCCCGGCCGTCGAGAGGAGGCGATCGTAAGGAGATTCGATCACGATCGCGTCGGCCGACAGATGAAGGTCGCCAACCGCGCGGAGCACGGCCGCGGCGCCCATGGATTGCCCGAACAGGACGAGCGGTTCGCCTTTGGACAGCAACGCGGACCGGGCGTCGGCCGCGGCGGCGATCACGTCGTCGGCCTCTCGGTAACCGATCGTCGTGCTGTTTCCGCTGGACCCGCCGCTTCCGCGAAAGTCGATCATTTCGACCGCATATCCCATCGCGTGCAAATGCGCGGCTGCGGTCAGGAGCGTTGCTTTGCAGGCCGCGTATCCGTGAAACATCAGCACCAGTCCGCGGGGCTTATTAAGGGCGGGGATCGACCAGGATTCTAAATCGACGCCGGTGGGTTCGTGGACGTGTCTCGTGGTGAACACCATCCCCCGATCCGCCGGCGACCCATTGTTGTACGACCGGGGGACCGTCACCCCGGTCAGCATCACCCAGGCTTTTCCCATGCCGCCGAGCGCTTCGGGCGGCGGGGTATGGCGGCCACGGTCGGGGAAATGCGTCATGCCCCAGGCCTGCAAAAATGCGAGCCCGTTGATGCCGGCGAACATCACGAGCAGCACGGCGGTGGCCGCCCCCCATCGCCGACGGCGGCTTGTTCGGCCGGGACCTTCGCGACGGACTGTGATAGGTTCCGGGGCGGCTCGCATTTTCTGGCCGTGGTTATAACCAGAACTTGGCTCGACCGAAGGATTTTTATCTCCTGAAAATCGCGTGGATAGTCGGTGATTTCGTTTGGGACCTTAACCCCGTCCGCCCGCGAGCCGATTCAATTGGGACTTACCCCCAGGAGTACAATCATGCGATTAGTCACCCGTTCGGATTTCGATGGTTTGATCTGTGCCGCGTTGTTGAAGCAGGTCGAGAAGATCGATTCGATCGCGTTCGTGCACCCGAAAGATTTGCAGGACGGAAAGTTCGCCGTGACGGCCGATGACGTGCTGACCAACGTGCCGTACGTGCCGGGCTGCGGGCTCTGGTTCGACCACCATTCCAGTGAAGTGAATCGAGTCGTCGGCGAGGTTCCGTTCAAAGGCGACTGCCGGCTCGCGCCCAGCGCGGCCCGCGTTGTCTACGATTACTACGGCGGCGCTGCTCGCTTTCCGGGCGTTGCCGACATGATGACCGGCGTCGACAAGGCCGATTCGGCCCAGTTCACGCTCGAAGAAATTCTGGAGCCCACCGGCTGGAACCTGCTGTCGTTCGTGATGGACGCCCGCACGGGGCTCGGCCGGTTCCGGGATTATCGGATCAGCAACTATCAATTGATGTACGACCTGATCGACGCGTGTATGAAAATGCCGATCGGCGACATCCTTCGGCTGCCCGACGTGCAGCAGCGCGTGCATCGCTACTTCGAACAAGACGCGTTGTTCCGCAAAATGCTCCTGCAACGAAGCACCACGCACGGCGGCGTTGTCGTCAGTGATCTTCGCGGGCAGGACCCGATTTATTGCGGCAACCGGTTCATGGTCTATGCCCTGCACCCGCAGCAGAACTGCTCGATCTGGGTCGTGAGCGGCCGGGAGAATAAAAACGTTTCGTTCGCCTGCGGGCACAGCATCCTGAACCGGTCCAGCGTGGTCGACATCGGTTCGCTGATGCGATTCTTCGGCGGGGGCGGGCACCGCGTCGCCGGCACCTGCCAGGTCCCGCACGATCAGGCCGAGAATACGCTCGAAACGTTGATCCACACGATGGGCGGGCCCGCCACGCTGAAGAAAGTGGCCTGACCCGAAAGCCGAGCCTACGGCCGGATGTCTTATAAAACCCAAACGGCGCTGTTCGACCGAACAGCGCCGTTTGTCTGATAAGCGAAGGTGCAGAACGACTCTGCCGCGAACGCGCAGCTGACTCAGGTGCCGACGCAATCTCATCCCGCTCAGACGCGAATTGCATTGGCATTTCCCGCCGCTTCTAATCGTGGTCATGCGATATGTGATGAAGCAAAAAATGTGGTCCTTCGGCACCTCATTCAGAATCAAAGACGAGAACGACCAGGACCGGTTCGAAGTCAACGGCAAGGTCTTCAGCCTCGGCGACCAGTTGTCGTTCAACGACCTGAACGGCAATGAGCTGGCCTTCATTCGGCAAAAACTGTTTTCGTGGGGGAAGGCTTACGAGCTGTATCACAATCAACAGCTGTTCGCGGTCGTGAAGGAGAACTGGTTGCCGCTGCTGCGATACCGGTTGACGGTCGATATCGGCGCGGACGGTCCCGGGCCGGGGGACATGGAAATTCAAGGGAATTTCAGTTCGCACGAATACGCGTTTCTGGCAAACGATAGAACGGTCGCGACCGTCTCCCGGAAATGGTTCAGCTGGACCGACACCTACGGCGTGGACGTCGGCTCGGGCGCTGACGACGTGCTGGTGCTCGCCTGCACCGTCGTAGTGGACATGTGCACCGAGAAACACAAAGATCACAACAGCTGACCCCCGTTAAAAGTCAGGCCGATTCATGGTTAAGGCTGTTTGAGGATCCGAATGAGCGAGAGTAAAGGACCGTCCGGGCGAGAAGAAGTGTGTGACCTCTGCGGCAGGCCAGCGAAAGTTGTGGGCCCGTTCGTCGAACTCAGCCCCCGGCCGCCGAAGAAAGAGATCCACCTGGTGTGCGGGAAATGCCTGCAACTGGGCCTGAACGTGGTCGGTTCGGCTCAGGCGGAAGACCCCAAGGTGCTCGAGGAGATCAAGATCCCGAGCCCGAAGGAGCTGGTCGAACACCTCGACCGGTACGTGATCGGCCAGGAAGCGGCCAAGATGACGATGGCAGTCGCCGTCGTGAATCATTACAAGCGCCTGACCGCGATCGCCGGCCGGGACAAGGAAACCGACGGGCCGTTCAAAGACGTCGAGCTGTCCAAAAGCAACATCCTCATGATCGGGCCGACCGGCTGCGGTAAGACGCTGATCGCCGAGACGCTGGCCAAGACGCTCGCGGTCCCGCTGGCGATCGGCGACGCGACGAGCCTGACGCAAGCCGGGTACGTCGGGGAAGATGTCGAATCGATCCTGCTGCGGTTGCTGATGGAAGCCGACGGCAACGTCGCCGCCGCCGAGCGGGGCATCATCTACATCGACGAAATCGACAAGATCGCCGCGAGCCGGGGGAACGTGTCGATCACCCGCGACGTCGGCGGTGAAGGCGTGCAGCAGTCGCTGCTGAAGATGCTCGAAGGAACAATCGCCAACGTGCCGCAGGGCGGCGGGCGTAAGCACCCCGAGCAGCAGTACATTCAGATCAACACGTCAAATATTTTGTTCATCTGCGGCGGGGCGTTCGTGGGCCTGGACGAGACGATCGGCCGGCGGATCGGTCGCCGGCAGATCGGGTTCGAGTCGGAGCTGGCCAGCGAGGCCGTCGAGCGGACTAACGACGATCTGCTCGAACAAGTGACGCCCGAAGACCTGCACCAGTACGGCATGATCCCCGAGTTCATCGGCCGATTGCCGGTCATCGTCACGATCAAGCATCTGACCGAAGAGCAGATGATCGAGATCCTGCTCAAGCCGAGACACGCACTGATCCGGCAATATCAGAAGCTGTTTCACATGGACGGGGTCGACCTGCAATTCACCGACGGGGCGATCCGCGAAATCGCCCGCCAAGCCCACACCCGCGGCTCGGGCGCCCGCGGGCTGCGGAGCGTGGTCGAACAGATCATGATCCCGATCAACTACCGCATCGGCGAGATCAAACCGCTGGGCAAACTGACGCTGGATGAAGAGACAATCAAAGCAGCCGGCAAGGCGGACGTCGGGAAGCTGATCAAAAACGCGGGCGTCGCACCCGCGACGAAAAAAGCCCGTTAAGTTGATCCGATTTTTGCAGCGGAGGACGCGTTCTGGTTCTAACCAAACCACGGCGCGTTCATCCGCCCGTCGCGGCGACGAAGGACTTCAACGGGCCGTCCGAGGTGTCGTAGAGCAGCAAGACTCCGAACCACATCTGAGCGGCGACGGCGGCGATCAGGATGATCGTGCAGATGCTGAGCAGTAAACGCCTGCGGGGGGCGAACCGGGCAAGTAATGCCAGCACGAGCGGCAGCGCGATGATTGTGCTGCCGACCACGAAGTGGGCGAAAAGGCGATTAGGCTTGTGCCAGTCCTCGGGTTGGATCTGCGCCCGCAGTTGCTGGACGAGCAGCTTGGGTTGCCGCCATTGGTCGAGGCGGATGCTCGCGCCGCGGGCCATGATGAAAAGCCCGCCGACCGCTGTTCCCATCGCCAGTAAGAATGTCAGCATCCAGAATCGTCCGGCCGGGGCCGAGAAATGCAGGTCGATCTCCATGTCGGGATTGAGCGTACGCGCCATCGCCGACGGACTGGGCGGAGTTCTCGGGGCCATGGTTTCGTTTCGGACAGTAATCGGTCGGTGCGTCGGGACTTCGTACAACGTTGTCAGCTTTCGAAAGGACAGCCCGATCGCCGCCAGCGCGATCGCGGTGGTCAGCCCCGCGAAGACGACGTGCAGTTCCACCGGCGGAAACATTTTTTCGACCTTGGTCGGGGACGTCGCCCAGGACTGCTGGGTCGTCGGCGCTGCGGTGTCGACAAGCACGGGGAACACCTTTTCAACAGCGACGCCGTGACGATAGATCGCTTCGCCACTCAGCCAGGCGCCGCCGACGATGACCGACACCGTCGCCAGCAAAACTGCCAGCAGCGGGACCCGCAGCGCTTCCCGCGTTCTGTCGGATGAACCGAGCCAGACGACGACCACCAGTGCCGCGACGCCTGCCGCGATGGATTGGTACAGCGTGTGGTTCCAGAGCAGTTTCCAAACCGCCGGGTCTTTGAAAACCGGGCTGGTGGCTTTCAGCTGCGACCAGTTGGTTTCGTCCACCCGGGCGACGTCGCGCAGGGCATAGATGCCGCTGTAAGCTGCGACGACCGCCGAGAGCGCGCCGAGCAAAATCATCCACCGCCCTGCGACGCGGAAACTGCTCCGCGGCCAGAGAAAGCTGAACACCTCTATCAACACGCCTGCGATCAGCAAGGCCAATGGATAGTGAATTAGAATGACGTGAAGATTGGGGCTGATCAGCGGTGTCGGCATCCGTGCGTTACCTTTTTAAAGAGACGCCGGACTGTAACCGCAATCCGCCGGGGTTGCACAAATGACGGCCAATTACGGTCGCCGAAACGGCCAAAGAATCGGCGATCAGATCAACTGGTCCAGCCCGCCGAAGCCGAGCATTTCGTGCGTGAAGAACGGCTCGGCATAAGGCGTGCCGATCCTGGACCCGAAATACGCGGTGATGTGCTTCACCATCTCGGGCACGTGCCCGCTCGCGCCGACGAACTGTGATTGATAACACGCAACCGATTCGATCTTCTGGTCGATCGTGTCGGTGATGTCGATGCAGAAGTTCGGCGTGAAGTTGAGCCGAAGGTGTGTGCAGAAGTAATAAATCACCCGCTTGGGGTGATACGGTTCGCCGGGGATTTTGCTTTTGGTGAGCTTCGCGTCGAACCGAGCGTCCTCGGCAATGCGGGTGACTGCGGTGTGATCCGGGTGGGCGTCGGTCGGATAGGGGGCGAAGATCCAGTCGGCCCTGTGTTCACGAATGACGGCGGCGAGCTTGTGGCGGGCTTCGATCGTGTGCTGGACTTCGCGGTTTTTCAGACCCAGGTTGCTCCGCGTGACGCCGAGCACCTTCGCGGCGGCGGTCCATTCTTTTTCACGGATCTCGGGCGAACCGTGGGGCGTGGGCTCGCCGTTGGTCATGTCGCAAATGTGAACGCGGTGCCCCTGCTTGTGGAGCTTGATGATGGTCCCTCCCATGCCGAGCTCGGCGTCGTCGGGATGCGGTGCGATAACGAGTATGGATGCCATGGGTGCATTAAAGGCCGAATGACTGCCAAAAGTAAATCAATGCCTTGAAGAGTAATCTCGCGCAGAGACGCCGAGGCGCGGGGCAGAAAAGATTAGGCGTTTGGTTCGTGCAGATGATTTACGGCCCGAACGATGCCTTCTTTCATCAGCGCCGCGCCGAAGTTAAAGAGATAGCCTAGCTTCATTCCGGTGAGCCGGAGGTAGGTCTGGATTTGTTTTCGATGCGCTTTTGTCAGTTGCTCGACGGATTTCAGTTCAATTACGACTTTTTCCTCGACGATCAGATCGGCGAAAAAAGCGTCTTTGATGATGAGATCTTTGTAGCGGATGGTGATCGGCACTTGCCGGCGAACCCGCAGCCCACGTGATGCCAGTTCGTGCGCAAGCACAATCTCATAGACTGATTCGAGCAGTGCCGGCCCCAATTCTTGGTGCACTGCAATGGCGGTCTCGATGCAGATCGTCCCAATTTCATTTTCACTCATTCAGCTACTTTAACATCAAACAAGTTATGATGAATTCGGTCCTGTCTTCTCTGCGCCTCCGCGTCTCTGCGCGAGGTAATGATTTGAATGACAATAGATGCAGGACGATGGACAAATCCGTATAATTCAACTCAGGTAGATAGCCGAGCAGCCTATGCCCAAACGCATAATTTTCATCAACCCGCCGTACGAACGAATCGCGCCGGGATACGCGTTTATCAAGACGATGACGAGCAAGATCCCCTCGCTGGGGTTGCTGCACCTGGCGGCGCAGGCCCGGCAGGACGGGTACGAACCGACCATCATCGAAAGCGACGTGCAGGGTCTGACGGCCGCCCAGGTGGCGGCGAAGGTCATTCATGCCCGGCCGGACTACATCGGCATCACCTTGTTTACTGTCGGTGTCTGGCTCGCCGCCGAGCTGTCCCGGCGGGTCAAAGCGGCCTGTCCGGAGATCAAGATTCTGGTCGGCGGGCCGCACATTTCGTCGATGGGTCTTGAGACCATGGAGCGGTTTCCCGAGTTCGACCTTGCCGTCGTCGGGGAAGGTGAAGTGGTTATGTCACAGCTTCTGAAAAAGCTGGACAAAGGTGAAAGCCCGGCCGACGTGGCGAACATCATCTACCGCGAAAACGGCCAGGTCAGGATGACCCGCAAGGAAAGCATTCGCTCGCCGATGGACGAACTGCCGCCCCCCGCGTGGGATTTGCTGCCGGCCTTCCCGCGGGCGTATACCCCGGCCGTTTACAGTTATCCCAAGGGGCCGGTCGGCACGATCGCCGCGAGCCGCGGGTGTCCGTTCCATTGCAAATTCTGTGACACCTCGACCTTCGGGGCCGCCGTCCGCGCGTACACCCCGCAGAAGGTATTCGAGCAGATGGTTCACCTGAAAGAGCGGTGGGGCGTCAACCACGTTCTGTTCGTCGACGACCTGTTCGTGGCGAGCCCCAAGCGGACCAAAGAGCTCTGCCGGCTCATTATCGAAAACCGTCTTAAGATGACCTGGACGTGCAGCGCCCGCGTCGACTGCGTCCGGCCCGAGCTTTTGAAGATCATGAAAAAGGCGGGGTGCTGGGAGATCGAGTTCGGCCTGGAAAGCGGGTCGAACGAACTGCTGCAGCAGATGGAAAAGCACGCCCGCGTCGAGCGGGGCGAGCAGGCTGTCAAGTGGACCCACGAAGCCGGCATCCGCACCAAGGGCTTGTTCATGCTCGGCTACCCCGGCGAGAACGCGGACACCATTCAGCTGACCAAGGAATACGTCGCCCGGCTACCCATGCACGTGATGAACCTGACCAAGTTCACACCATACCCCGGCTCGCCGATTTATCAGGAGCTTTACGGCACCAAGATCCGCGACGACCACTGGGAACGCATGAACGGCATGAACTTCGTCTGGGCGCCGGACGGCATCACGGTCGAAGAACTCGACCGTGAATATCAGTTGGTGCTCCGCAGCTTTTATCAGCGGAAGGAAGTCCGCCGCGAATACCTGAAGATGAGTGCCGAGAACCCCATGCACCTGTGGCGACTGATGTGGTCCGGGTTCGGGTTCGCCAAGGCCAAGGCACGCAGTTACCTGGACGGCCGTCGCGGTCTGTTGACCGAACGCGAACACGTCAGGCTCGATCGCCCGAAACGCACGCGGGTCGGTTTGAACGTGTTGAAAGCTCCCGACGAAGCCGGCACCTGCGCGACGGCTTGATTTCGATTCATTCGGATGTTTTCGCCTTGCCCGCGGTCAACAAGGCGAGAACTTTCACGTGCGGGCGGGGCAACGGATACGCCTGAATCTCTTCGAGCGTTACCCATTTCCTTAACAGCTGTGGAACTGTTTCCTTGCCCGCCAAGGTGCAGGCGAAAACCTCGAATCGATATCGGCGGTGGGTCAGCGCGTGTTCGACGATGCCGAGCGGTTTTAGCGGCGTGACGTCCAGAGAAAGCTGTGACGCAATCACAGCAGCTGATGGCTTTTTTGCTTGCGGTTCGATCGTCACAAATTGCCACATCCCCGCCCATCGCCCGGCGGCGGGGCGCTGTTCGATCAGATAACGATTCTGGTTCCGGACGCAAAAAATCCATCGATCGAACAACGGCGTCGGCTTCGCTTTTTTAGGCAGGGGAATTTCCTCCGCCAGTCCGGCTGCGTAGGCGTCGCAGTGCTTGTTCACCGGGCAAAGCAAACAGTGCGGCGATCGCGGGGTGCAGACCAGCGCGCCCAGTTCCATAAGCGATGAATTGAAATCACCGAGCCGTTTTCGGGGCAGAATCTCTTCGGCCCGGGCCCACAGGATCTCGCGCGTTGCCGGCTCGCGGGGGTCATCGCGGACGGCATCCAATCGGCAGAGCACTCGTGCAACGTTGCCATCCAGAATCGGCGCGCGGAGCCCGAACGCCAGCGACGACACCGCGCCAGCGGTATACCGCCCGACGCCGGGCAGTTCGAGCAGTTGCTCGACGGTCGCCGGCACTTTCCCGTTAAAATCGGCGACAATCTTGATCGCCGCCTTCTGCAAATTTCTCGCCCGTGAGTAATACCCAAGTCCCTGCCACGCGCGAAGCACGTCCTGCAGGTCGGCTCGTGCGAGCGCTGCCGCGGTGGGGAACTTTTCCAGAAACGCACGGAAGTAGGGGATGACGGTCGCGACCTGGGTCTGCTGCAGCATCGCCTCGCTGACCAGCACGTGGTACGGGTCGAGTGGTGTCGTGTCCGCGGCCGAGGTCGGAACGCGCCACGGCAGGTCGCGGCGATGCTCGTCGTACCAGGCGAGCAACCGGCGATGGAAATCAGGAAGCGTGCCGGTCATGCGTGCGTCAGTGCTGTCCGGTTTTGTCGTTGATGTTCTGCTGTGCCTGTTCGAGCAGGCGGACGTACTGTTCACCGAGCCGGGGGATCTTCAACGTTCCTTCGACGAGCACTTTCGCCGAGGCGACGTCGCCGTCGTTGATCAGCCGGTCGGCCTTGTCCTTAAGCCGGGGGATGACCGTCTGCTGATAGGGCTGCGAAATGGCGATCTGCTTTGCGGCAAAGTCCACGGCTTCGGCGTACCGGCCTGCCGCGAGCAGGTCGTCGGTCATCACCGCCACGAGCTCTTCGAGGTTTTGCTCCTGGTCGTCTTTCTGTGCACCGGGACCGCGCCAGTAATCGATGGACTTCTGAAGATAGGCGACCGCCTCGGTGGCCCGCGGCGGGTTCAGATTCATGTCCGCGACGGCGATGTTCTGATTGTTGAGCGAGATGTTGTACTGGTCGTCGTTCTTTGCCAGCGCGTCGCCGTAGGCGATCAGCATCTCGCGGTACCGCTCGGGGTACGCCTTGAACCGGGTCGTCCAACCCCGAAGGTCCTTGGCCGACTCCTTTTTCAATACGCCGAACAGCGCACGCCAGAGGCGCTCGGCAACCTCGGGGTCGGTCTCCTTTGCCAGGCGGTTGTACATGGGTTCGGCCACGAGAGGCGTGGCGACCCGCATCAACGCGGTCGCGGCATCGGACCGGACGTAACGGTCGTTGTCTTCCAAACACGCCGCGATCAAGGCGTCCGCGCCGGTGTCACCGAGCACGCCGATCCCCACGATCGCGGCCCGTCGGACGTCGGTGGTTTCGCCCGGCTGCGTGAGATATTTGTCGAACGTCCCGAACGAATCGGGGTCACCCAAAGTCGCAAGCGCGGCCATGCAGGACGCCCGCACGTCGTTTAGACTGGCGATGCTCGCGATCGAATCGATCAGCCCGCGGAGGTCGGTCGACGCCTGATGAGCGGCGGCGGGGTCGGTCGTCCGCAGTTTTTCACCCAGAGGGCCGGCGATCGCTTTCGCCGCCGCGGTGGCGACCTCCGGCTGCGGGTCGTGGGTTTGCTTCAGCAGCGTGGGGACGGCCGCAGTGTCTTCGATCTTTCCCAATGCGTAGGCGATTTTCACCCGGATGGCGGTGTCGCGTTCGACGCCCAGTTGTTCCAGCAGCGGCGCGACCGCGCGGGCTTCGTTGATCGTGGCCAGGTCGATAATGACTTGAAGGCGCACCCCCGCGTCGCTGTCGCCGACCATTTGCAACAACCGGGATTTGATCACCTCGGCCGGGGGTCTGATGCTGAAATCCTGCTGCGCGCCGACGATGCGGATTTCGGGGCTGGCCGAGTTCAGGTAACCCAGCAGGGTCGCGTTCGCCTCTTCGAGGAGCTTGTCATGAATCTTGACATAATTGCTTTTCAGCAGCGTCGTCGCCTCGACCCGGAGCCGCGCTTTTTGCGACTGCAGCTGATTGGTACGCCGGTCCCGGGGGCGCTGCAACTCGGCAATGAAATGGTCCGCGTTCCAAGTCGAAGCGGTCGACCACCAGTTCAACCAGGCGTTGGAGTCCGCGCCGAAATCCAGCGCGGTCATTTCGCCCAGAGCGTCGGTCGCGGCCCGGCGGATTGACCCGTTCTCCATCGGGTCTTGGAGGCGGCCGACCAGATATCTCGCGACGGTCTGATCGACAATGAGCCCCATTGCGACGATGACTTCGGACCGCTGCTGGTTCGGGTTGGTCGCATTGCTGGCGAAGTTGCGGAGGGTTTCGAAGGCCGCGGTCCGGTCCCGGAAATTGGTCAACCCCGCCGAGGCCGACCGGGTCAGTTCGACCCGGCTTCTTAGCAGCCGGCCTAGCACCGGGATCAGCGCCGGGTCCGGGTCGTCGGCCGACGAAAGGGCGCTGGTTAAAGCGAGCTGGCTTTGGGCGTTGCCGTGTTCGAGGTCGTATTGAACCTGGGCTCGCGCGGCGGAGCTCGTTCTTGAGACCAGTCGTTTGGCCGCCTCTTCACGGTCGGACTGGGTCGCGCGGGAGTCGGTGAGGACCGCATGAAGTTTTGCGACGTCGCCCGCGGGTTGTAGCGGGGTTGCCGGCGTGTCCATGGCGAACGCCGCCGCGGTGGACGCCGTGGCGACCCCCGTCAGAAGCAGTCCGTTGATCCACCAAGTCCCGCGCACCGTCATAGCCTTCCGCGTCGGTCGCACGGGCAGCGGCACGCGATTCGGTCTCACCCGCTCGCCTATTTCCGGAAAAGGCTCGCACCGACCCGGTTACTTGCCGCTCACCCTGAACGAAAACGTCTCACCTTGCCGAAGGTAACTCATTTCACCAAAGGAACAAAGTGAACCGACGGCCCCGCGGCGGGCGGACAGTGTTTGCCGTCGCGGGACCCCGCAGGAGAAGCGCTACCGGACGGCAGAACCTGCACGTCCGTGCTCGACCGGCAAGGAACATCAGCGCGATCTTCCGTCGTGGCATTGGGCGTCTCGCCCGTGCGTTTGCGGGCTCCACAGTCGACGAGTGAATGTCGTTGTGCGCGAACAGGCGGGGCAGCATGCCGACGCCATGTCACGGTGGTCTATCTTAAAAAGAGGTAGCAAATACAAATCGTCGCCAGGCGTTGAAACTTGATATACTATCGGACCTGGAAGTAAACTGACGCCGTGAGCCGTGCGGCTCCGGACGCGAGCACCTCGAGCGACTTTCGACATGAACGACTGGAACGATGCCGAGCAGCGGGTCGAAAAAGCGCAGGAACTCTTCGAGCAGCACCGATGGCAGGAGGCGCTCGACGAACTCCTCGCCGCAACGTCTATCAATCCCTACAACGGTGGCTGGTTTTTTAACACCGGGCTGACGCTCGACGAAATGGAACGCTTCGAAGAAGCGATCGACGCGTACCATCGCGCGCTCGAAATCGATCCCAACGATCTGCACGCTCTGAACTGCCTCGGCGTCGACCTGCACCGGGTCGGCCGGTACGAAGAAGCGCTCAAAGCGTTCGAAAAAATTGAATCGGTCGAACCCGCCTTCGAACAAGGGTACTGCAACCGCATCGCGACTTATCGGGAGCTGGGCGATCACGAAAAAGCCGAGGAGATGTTTTACCTCGCCCGGCTGTACCGGGAGCACTGCCCGCACTGCTATTACAACATCGGCTGCAGCCTTCTGGATCGCAAGAACTACGACCGCGCGATCTACTGCTGGCAGCGCACGCTGGACCTCGACGACCGGTACCCGGACGCTCAGATGCGGATCGCCGACGCGTTCTGGAAAAAAGGGGAACTCGAAGCGGCCCGGCAGCATTTTCTGGCCGGGCTCCGGCAGGATCCCGGGAACACCGAAGCATTGCTCGACCTCGGCGAACTGCTGCTGGAGATGGGACAAGTCGACGAAGCGGGGGAAAAATTCCGCCGCGTGATCGAGCTCGCGCCGGAAGACCCGGCGGGGTATTTCTGCCACGGCCGTTGGTTGCTGCAGAACGACCGCGACGACGACGCGATCGCGGCCTTGCAGAAGTCCCTGCAACTGGACCCGACCTATCCCGGCGCGCACATGCGTCTGGGGGAACTCAACCAGCGCAAACGCAACCGCGCCGAAGCCCGCAAGCACCTGCGGGCCGAGCTGTTGCTGCGTCCGGAAGACCCCGATGTGCTGCTGGACCTGTCGAATCTGTTGATGGACAACGGTCAAAGCAGGGCGGCGATTGCCTGCCTGAAACGAATGACGACCGTCGACCCGGCGAACGTCAGCGGGTGGCAAAACCTGGCGGTCGCCCAGTTCATGCGGGGCCAATACGACGACGGCATTCAGAGCTGCAAGGAAGCGTTGCAACGAGAGCCGTCGAATCTGTTGACGCTGTTCAATCTCGCGCTGGCGAACGAAAATCTCGGCCGGTATCGGGAAGCCCTGCAATGGGTATCCAAAGGGCTGGCAGTCGAACCCCGCGACTTGTCGTTTCAAAAGCTCGAGTTCCGGCTGCGGGTGCTCCGGGTCATGAAACAGGTCCGGCGGGCGACGCGCAAGGTCATGTTCTGGAAGCGATAGGGCTCTGCCGGGCCGCCGGGTGCCGTGCTTACGTTCTGACCTAACCAATGCAGATCCGTCCGCGTGTCGAAAAACGCGGTGCATGGATTTTTCGACAAATTGCTGAATAAAGCCACTGAAATACTGGACGATGCGTCGGCGGCCTTCCGATGATCTATAAGTTGCTCTGCGGTAGGTCGAGTCAGAAAATGGTGGTTGTCGAATGGCTGATCGAAGTGACGAAGTCCTGAGCGAGGCGATCGAGCGGAACCTCGCGGCGGTGCTTTCGCTTCCGTCGGCCGGGATGTTCCGGCACTACAAAACGCGATTTCTCTGCAGCGTCAGCGAAGGCGTCTGGATCGAGGGCGTCCCCGACGAACAACCGCTCATCGACAGCCTGATAAAGTCGGGCCAGCCGACCGGCATCTCATTCCGGTCGGGAACGCAGAAGGTGAATTTCGCAGTGTCGATTCTGAAAGACGACCCGAAATATCAGGTCAATCCGACGACCATGGTGCGGGCGCTGCTGCTGCAGAAACCGACCGACGTCAAAGCCATACAGCGTCGCTCGCATTACCGGGCCCCGATTCACGAGGTGGACCGCATTTCGATCCAACTGTGGCGCATCCCCGAGCAGGACCCGATCGAAAAGCAGCCCCAGAAGGCGGCCGAGCTCGAGGCGAGCATTCACAATCTGAGCGTCGGCGGGATGGGGATCATGCTGACGGGCAAAGGTGACCGCGCGAAAGTCGTCGCGGGCGAGCGGGTCCGGGTGATCCTTAAAAAATCAGGCCGGGACGACGTTTTGCTCGAGGGCCGCGTCGGACAGTTACGGAAAAACGATACCGGGACGCTCGAGACCGGGGTTCAGTTCGTCGGGCTCCAGGCCCGGCTCGAAGGGCGTCAGATTTTGAACGATCTGACCAAGCTCGTCGGCGAGCTGCAGCGGGAAGAAGTCAAACGGATGCGCCGGGCTTAGGGCAATCGCGGTTCACAGAACACAGCTTAGTAACCTCGGTCAATCGACCAGCGTAACCGACCCGGGGGCGTGGATCGTCATCGCGAACGATCCGATATTGTTGTTCCATTCGAAGCCGTCCATGATCCCGATAAAGAGCCGGGTGGCACCTTGCGGGACCACGAACTGCTGCACTTCGCCGGAGCTGTTTCGCCCGTCACCAATAAAAAATAACTGATTCAGATTCGGGCTCAGCGACGTGAAGTCACGCGAGGCGGCGTTCGAAAAATCCAGCGTCGACGGGGCCGAGTTCGATCCCGGCGCGTTGTCGTTGATGAACACCGCGATCAGGCTATTGATCGGTGCGACCAGATCGCTGATGCCGTGCTCGGCGCCGTTGTAGTTGTTGACGATCCAACCGACATTGCCGTCGGCGGTGTACCGGTTCGGATCGTTGAAGTCGTTGGTCGCGCCGCCGTTGACGCCGTCAAAAGTCATCGGGCGACCACCACTCAGCGGGAGCAATGCCTGGACGGGTGAACTGTTAGGTTTCCCGGCAGTTCCGTAGGCGTAGTCCGGGTTGTTGTGCGGGTTAGGGTTGCTCGCCGAGACGCCCGCGGGTTGTCCTGACAGGAACGGATTGCTCGTCGCCGGCACGGTCGGATTTACCGTCGCCCCCGGGACCAGCATGGCAGTTGCCTGTGCGGTGATATCGAACTGTGATCGCCCGAGCGCTTGTAGAAACAGCAGGGGGATTGCCGTCCCGCGGGAGGCCACGCGCCTGCCGGTCACGCGGACGGCGTTCGCCAGTGTCGGGTCTGTGACGACCGTGAACGTATGCGCTGCCGTGTCCCAGATTCCCAGCTGCACGTCGTTGGTTTGATCGAGCACCAGCGGAACCCCGTCGACTTTGTTCTGAAGAGCCGCGTTCGCGGCGTTGGCTGCTGCGGCGGACTGTCCGTACAGAATGTTCTGCAGCCCGAGCGCCCCGTACCGTGCGGCCGAGTCGACCGCCGTCTGCAACTGCGTCTGGGCCAACTCCGCCCGGCCCAGATCGACCGCCAGCGAAACACAACCGAAAATCGCGACCATCGAAATGGTCACGAAGATAAAAGAGATGCCCCGACGCCGGGGTTGATTACTGTTTGGAAGCAAGTGTTTCATAATCAGGCTCCTGCCTGTCCATCTATACGATTCGATTCGCGACGATCCAAAACCGAAAAACTTTCGCGATTGGTTGTGAACCCAAAATGAGCCATGCACGGAGCGGTACTCGCGTAGTCAGTGGTCGACCCGCGCATTCCCGCTTACTCCGCAGAGTATCGCTCCGTGCATGGCTCTTCGGCACTTGCATTGCCGCCTCACGCACGGTCGTTCAGGTCGATTTATTGTTCCCGCATCATGACGGCGGCCCCGACCACTTGTTTGGTCGAAGGGATGCCGCCCATCGCGACAGGTAACGGGGTTACCCCGACAGTGCCCCACACGCACGCGACGCTCACCGTAATCGGTGTCCCCGCCGTGACGCTGGCTTGCGACACGTCCGAAGGAGAGATCGTCACGGTGTACGCGGTCGACGGAATGTGTGCGGCAGACATCGCCGCCGCGACTGCGGTGGTCACGCTCGAATTGGTCGCCGACGACGGAATTGCGGCGCGCACGCCGTCGCGTGCCGCGCCGGCGAGAATGTTTTTGACGAAGAAAAAGTACCCGTACTCGGCCGCCCCGAACGACAGCATCAGCAGCAGCGACATCACGAAAATGGTTTCGATGATCGCGGCACCCCGCCGGGCCCGCGACCGCCACGACGATACTTTACGACCAGAAAAGCCACTGTGTTTCATTTCAATCCTCTCACCTGTTTTCGGCCGAGGATTAAGAGCAGTGCAAAAGAACGTGGTCGGCAAAAGCATTTATCTGATGAAACTCATCGCTCTGCGCCGGGATGACCGAATGTGACGGGTAGTGCGGTAGGGCGTACCGCGGATATCGGACCTACTCGTTTTATGAAGTGTGTAGACGTGTTGCGAAAACGCACGGAAAGTCTTACAGCGAATGGGTGGCAGCGAGCAACAGAACCGCAAGTAGAATCGGCACGGCGTAGGGCAGTCGTCCGTGGACGCTTTGGCAGGATTGGCCGGTCTCGGTGGTGTGTTGCAGGCCGACGTCTTTGATGTGCACGAGGCTGATCGCGAGCATCACGGTGTTGCGGGTCAGAACTTGAATCCGGCCTTGCATCGCGGCCTGGAACAGGACGATCAGCATGCCGATCACGGCTTCGGCGCAGAACACTTTCAGGACGGCGACGGCGCCGAGCCACGCGCCCACGCCGGCAAAGATCTTCACGTCCCCACCGCCGACGGCGCCGAGGACGAAGAGCACCAGCAGCAGCGAGAACCCGATCGTCGCGCCGAGCAGAGAGTTCAGAGGCGAGACGGGGTAGGTGCCCAGGAAAGACTGGACGAAGCCTGTAACAAACATCGAAAGGGTAAGCCAGTTGCGAATTCGGCGGACCAGCGCGTCTTCGACCGCGGCCCAGACGAGCATTGCGAGCAGGGGAATAAGCGGGAGGTAGTGGTACACATTCATGACCGGCCCGGATCACATCGAGCTGTTGGCAGAAGACCACCGCGCCAGCACCTTGGTGCCGAAACTGCCGATCACGCTGATGGTGACGACGACGATCAAGCCCATGATCAAAGCGTATTCGATCACTTCGCCGCCGTGCTCGTCACAGATCACGCCGATAACATGCCGCGAGACAGTTCGAATCTTTTGCATGAATGGCCCTGTCGGAATTCGGTCGTTACATCGAGCTGTTCAGCGAACCCCATCGGGCCAGGACCTTGGTCCCCAGCTTCCCGATAACGCCGACCGCGGCGACGACGATCAGACCGGCGACGATGGCGTACTCGAGTACTTCCCCACCGTCTTCATCGGTCAAAATGCGTTTGATGATTTGAATCGCGTTTTTCATAAGCACCTATCGCGAGTAAACGGAGGTCGCGATCGTTGGCGATTGCGTAGGTCAAAAATAGCCTTCGGACCCGAAGGGGTCCAACCGCTCGCGGGTCCGAAGGCGTGTTCGAGTCGTCGTCACCGGCCCCAGCGCCGGTGGCGACGATGAGCTTCGATTTACATCGAGCTGTTGAGCGAGCCCCAGCGGGCCAGCACCTTCGTGCCGACCGAGCCGATGACCGCGAGGGCCGAGACGATGATCAGACCGGCGATCAGTGCGTATTCAAGCACTTCGCCACCCTGTTCGTCCTTGATCAACTTCGCCAGAAAATTCTTCGCCTTCATGTGTGTCTCCCGTGTGAGGCGACCTTTTACAAGCTCGCGCGGGACCGAAGCGGTCCGTGGCGTGAAGGGCCGGGTTTGACACCGGCCGTCTCCAAAGCCGCCTACCCGATCCACCGGACCGGGAGCACGAGTGCAAACGCTGACTGCGCTCCGTCCCGGTCAAACAACCGGGAGGTCCTGAATTCGACTTCTCCTTGGCAGGAAAGAATCGATTCAGATTGCACCCCTCTCATCGGAACCACGTCGGGGCCGCTTAATCACTTTTATGCGGATTTTTGCGCAGTGATGACGCGCGAATTATGGGACTGCGGGCTCGCAAGCTGCGCGGGCGCGGCCGCCGAATGTTTTGACAAACCTCGCGTCGGCGCGTCATCATCGGCCGACGGACAGTTCGTTTCAGGGCAAGGATTTTGTGACCCCGGCCTGGAACGAGCATTCGAAAACTTCGAGGGCGGATATGCAACGAGCGTCGACCATTTTTTTTGTGATGCTGTTGGGGCTGGCGTTCGTCGGACCGGTCGACGCCGACCCGCCGGTGAAGTTTTATCTCGCCTCGCAACCGGAAGTGCCGATCCCGAAGCTGTCCCTGGCCGAGCTGGCAAAAAAATTCCCCGCGTTCAAGCACCGGCCTTTCGAGACCGCCGGATTCAACGCGATGGTGATGCCGTTTCATTATCAGGACAAAACCACTCACCACGACGGCGACGCCGCCGAGGCGAACGCGCTTTCGTTCCTGATCTCCAACGACCTGGATTGGTCGCCGGCGTGTTACTGCATGCGGCACGCGTATTTTGTTTTCAAGAAAGACCCAGCGATCACCGCCGACCTTCTCGCCGAATACGACCCCGACCGCATTCAGCAATTGGTCAAACGTTGGCAAGCGACGCATGCCGTCGGCGGGACGCTGATCAAAAATGACGGCGGGTATACTGGTGAACTCGAAATTTACGACGCCAAAGGGGACTCGGCGACGACGGTGTCGTTCGACAAGCCGCGGTCTTACTTCGACCTGCTCGGCGACATGTCGACGGCGGCCATGAAGTACTTCGGACCCCCGGCGAACGACGCGCTGGTGAAGCACCTGCACCTGGTGCGGGCGAAGGACCCGCAGTCGATCATCCTGCTCGGCCGGGCCGCGTTCGAAGGATTTCGGTCCGACCGGGAGATGAACCTGTACGACCAGGTTTTGGAAAAAGACCCGGGGTTTGCCGACGTGCGGTCGTACGTCGCCGTGCAGCGCACCTGGATGGGGACGAGTGTCAAGGAACAGAATCTGCAGGCGGCGCTGGGGCTGGATAGTTATTTAACGTCCGAGACGATGCGAACGTTTTGGAGTCCGACATGCCCGAAGAACTTCAAGGCGAAAGTACCGCAATGGAACGCCGAGGCACGGCTGCTCTGGGGTCCCGGATCTCCGAAGGCTTTTGACAACAGCCTCTGGGACCTGCCTAGGGGGAGCGTGGTGCCCGCCGATGCGGTTACTACGGCGATCAATGCAGCGGCCGAATATACGAACGATTACTATTCGTTAGCTAAAATCGGGCGTACGGCGTGCAGTTCCGTTTGGTGCGGAGCCCCGGATCAGGACCTCGGGGCGAGCATCTTCATCGCGGCGTTGCAAAATCGCATGATGACAGGAACGGGCGATAAGCCCGAGGCCGCGAGCGAGCTGGGCGATGCGTTCAGGTGGATGGGTCATAACGAACTCGCCGTCCGCGTGCTGCAGTCGCCCGGCCTCGACGACAATTCGGACGCGATCTTCTATCTGATGATCACGTTGGAAGACATCGGACGCTTCACCGACGAGCTGGCGGTCTACGACCGACTCAAAGAAACGCCGGCGATCAAACGTGACGCGATGTGCGCCATGCACGCCGGCCTCGCCGCCGCCCTGATCGGTCGAGTTGATCTGCTGGAAAAAGTAATGGACGAGAAGGGGGACCTGATTAAGCGGACCGGCTTGTATGAATTGCTCGAAGCGTACCGAGACGTGCTCCATGGCAAAGAAATGAATTCCGATCAATTCGCGGCCGCATCGCGAAAGGACCGTGACTGGGCGTTGCAGTGGTTCTACGACATGCTCCTGGCGCAGCTCGATCTGAACCACCACACCGCACTGTTTTACGACGAGGTCAAAGGCGCGGCGATGAACATCCCGAGCATGCGTCCCGCGTGGTTATTGACAGTGGCGTACGATCAACAAAAGCATCGGCCCGAATTGGCCAACCTATACCGCGGGCTGCGGTGGCTGTATCCCGACGACCCCTGGGTCGTGTCCATCGTCGGGAGATGGACTGCGGAACACCCCGAAGAAGCTAATGCACATCCGGACGGCACTGCAGTTAATAAAGCGCTGGAGAATTACCCCGCGGAACGATGGACTTCGAGCGGCAAACAAGCTTCCGACGAGCAGCTGAAATCATTTCCGAAGACGTGCACCCCGTGGGACGTGGCCGCGTGCATTGCCGACGTTACGGATCGACACGATTATGAGCACGCAAAACAATTGTCACTGCGGTACGAGAACTTCACCGCGCAGTTGCATAACCTTCCCACCGGCGCGTGGCCGAACCATCTTTACTATCGGGTAATGGAATGTGAAGCGGAGGGGAAGTGATCGTCGCGCTCGAGAGGTAGGGGGATTATAAATTAGTTCGACCGGCCGAGGAATTTGACCAGCAGCATCAACGCAGCGGCGGCGGCGGCGAACCCGCCGATGATCCAGACGAAAATCACCGACGCTTCCCAGGGCACCTGCGCCATGTATCTGCATTTCATCGATTTGTAGACAATCGACACCGCCAAGCAGAGCGGCAGGATCAGAACGATCCAGTAGTCCCAGAACGGCAGCAGGTCGAGGAATGGCCGGAAGGCGAGCGGTGACATCAGCTGCCCGCTTTCTGGCTCGCGCGGACCTCGGCGGCGCTCGACGCGCGCCAGGCCGAATCGATAATGGCCATCAGGTTTAACAGGCCTGCGACCGACAGGTAGAGCGCCCCGATTTCGTTGACACGGGAATGGCTCACCGCACCGAAAGAATGTCCCGGCCGGGACGGGTCGGGCTGGGCCGCGTGCACGCTGTAAGCGGCGGCGGCGATCGAGACCGGTCCGGTCAACGCCTGCGGGACTGACCACAGCTTGTTACGGATCTCCATCAGCGGGGCGTTGGACATCACCCATTCGCCGTGAAACATCACCGGTTGCCCGGTCGCCACGTCGTAGCCCGGGACCTCGACCACGCGCACGCCGGCGATTAGCAAGCCCAGAATGAACAGCGCCAGGATCGTGATTCCGATCGTAACACCGCGGGCGGTTTGACCGAGCAGGACGTACCCCGACCCCGGCACGAGCCACCCGGCAAGGGCCACCACCGGCGGCGAAGAGAGCAAATCATTCGAGTCGTTCGGCATGAGGTTGCGATACTCTAGCGAGGCAGCGAACGCGGGCAAGGGCCATCCGGAAATGGACCGCATCACGATTCGCAGCGAGAGCAATTCAGCCGAATCATTCGGCTCGAGGTTGCAATCCTGTAACGACGGGTAGAAGACGTAATATTACATCTCAGCAGCGATCTGCCTGATCGCCTCGCAGGCCGGTAGGGGGATGGCGATCTGGCCAGCTGGCACCTGCGCCTCGCGGACATTGATTCGTACGAGCCTTCCACCAAACTTATTAGCGATCCTCTCTGATTCCAGTCGAACAGTAGGAATCGCCGTTCCCGCGCCGCACTCGATCACGCAGACACGTTGACCAGCTAACTTGGAGTACCAGCGGCTCAACGCAGCGTCCTGCGTATCGGTCCGAGACGACAGCCATCGTGAATCACCGAACATCAGAATGTTTGGTCGTGCGATCAGGCCGCAGTAAGGACACCGCGGCAAAGGGTCGATTGCCCGCATGCTTTCTTGGTCCACGTCTATGCTGACGCCTGATGCAGTCCAGACGAAAGCGTCGCATGGTTCGGTGCATTGCAAATGATGAATCGACCCATGGCATTCAACAATCTGCTCTTCCGAAAATCCTGCGCGAGCGAACTGGCCGTCGACGTTTGAAGTAAAGACAAAAAAACCGCCCGGCTTTGATCTCGCCCAGTCGTGCAACATTGCGAAGCCGGCGTGAGGTTCTATCCGTCGATAAATTTCGAGGCGGTGACCGTAAAAACCCCAGGCAAGGTGGGGATCGACAGCGAAATGCGTCGGAGTCGCGAGTTGTTCGAAACGCAAACCCAGAGATCGATAAGCCGGATAAGCTTTCCAAAATCCTTCGGGACCGCGAAAGTCGGGTAGCCCCGAGTCTACTCCCATTCCGGCACCCGCCGTCAAAAGCAACGCGTCTGCGTCCCGAATGGCGCGGGCAGCCGCATTAATTGAAACCTTGAGCGCGGAGCTAGTCATCTCGCCTTTCGTGGGTCTAACTTTTGACGGTCGGGCTCGATGACCGCCGGCCTTCTGCCCCAAGGTCTCAGATTCAGTCGGACTACAAGAAAACCCAGACTGCGGGCAGCCTGGGCTTTCGAGATTCTGTCCGGATGTTTTCCTCGATCAATCCAGATTCATCGACATCAGGAACTGGGCATTGCTCGGGACCTTCTCGAGTCGGCCTTTGAGCAGTTCGACGGCTTCCACCGGGTTCATGTCGCTGAGCACGCGACGCAGGCGGTAGACCAGTTCCAGTTCTTTCTTATCGAGCAGCAATTCTTCGCGGCGGGTGCCGGACGAATTGATGTCGATGGCGGGGTAGACACGGCGGTCGACCAGACGGCGGTCAAGGTGCAGTTCGGCATTTCCGGTGCCCTTGAATTCTTCGAAGATGACTTCGTCCATCTTGCTGCCGGTGTCGATCAACGCGGTGGCGAGGATCGTCAGGCTGCCGCCTTCTTCGATGTTACGGGCGGCACCGAAGAATCGCTTGGGCTTCTGCAACGCGTTGGCGTCGACACCACCGGACAGGATCTTGCCGGAGTGGGGGACCTCGGTGTTGTACGCCCGGGCCAGGCGGGTGATCGAGTCGAGCAGGATGATGACGTCTTTGCCGAACTCGACGTACCGCTTGGCTTTTTCGATGACCATCTCGGCCACCTGCACGTGACGGCTGGCGGGCTCGTCGAAGGTCGACGACACGACCTCGGCCTTGGTGTTCCGCTCCATGTCGGTCACTTCTTCCGGCCGTTCGTCGATCAGCAGAACGATCAGAATCGCTTCGGGGTGGTTCTTGCTGATGCTGTTGGCGATCTTCTGCAGGAGCACCGTCTTACCGGTACGCGGGGGGGCGACGATGAGCATGCGCTGACCCATGCCGACCGGCGTAACCAAGTCGCAGATCCGCATATTGAGGTCTTTCGGGTCGGCTTCGAGCGTGATCCGCTTGTTCGGGTGCAGCGGGGTCAGGTCTTCGAAGTTGCCAGTGTCGGTAATGCGCTCGGGGTCTTCGCCGTTGATGGCCTCCACGCGGAGCAGCGCGAAGTACCGTTCGGATTCTTTGGGCGGACGGATCTGTCCCTGCACGACGTGCCCGTTCCGCAGGCCGAAACGACGGATCTGGCTGGGGCTTATGTAAATATCATCAGGGCATGGCAAGTAATTGTACTCGGGGCTACGAAGGAACCCGAATCCGTCGGGGAGGATTTCCAGCACGCCTTCACCGTACATCAAACCATTCTGGCGGATTCGGCTGCGGAGGATCTGGAAGATCAGGTCCTGCTTCTTCAGGCCGATGAATTCCTGAATGCCTTCGAGACGGGCGATCTCGTGAAGCCCGTGGATGTCCATCATCTGCAGGTCTTTGATGTAGAGCTTTCCGCCCTTGACCTGCTCGTATTTGGCGTTGGTTTCGGCATCCATCTGCGCGACTTCTTCGCCCGGGGTCGGCGCGACCGGCGCGGGTTGCGGCGGACGCTCGGCGCGGGTGTCGGGACGGGTATCAGCGCGTGGCTCGGGGCGGTCGCCCCGGTTTCCGTCGCGATTCTGATTTTCGCGGGGACCGCGGTCGTTGTTGGCGTCTCGCTGCTCCGGCCGGGCGTCTGCACGCGGCGCGGGCACCTCTGCGGCGGCCGCAGCAGCGGGCGGTGGCGCGACGGCGGTCGCGGTGGGGGATTCGGTCTCGGTAACTGCCTGGTCGCGAACTTCGGTTTCGGGTTGGGTCTGCGCCGGGCGGCGGGTGCGGGGTGCGGCTTTAGCCATGTGGCTAGCCTCCATTAAGGGGGTATGAACGTCCTGTCGAAGATCGATGTTTAGCTTGAAATTCTTCGGAAGAAGTTCGAACTTGGGGATCAGATTGATACTACGACCGCTTCCCGACGATCGTCTACTAATAACACGTATTTACCGAAAAATCGGTCGTTCACGTCTCAGCAAACATTGCCGGTCCGCGGACGCCGCTCGGTTTCCGATGAATCCATCAACGGCAAGCGATTATGCTTAACGAAATGAAAACGTCCGATCAAGCCTGCAGTCGCTTTTCAAGGATGCTGGAAAGAATCTCTCGGACTTGTCCGCGGATTGCGTCCGCGTCGGCGGTGTTTACGACAGTATATTCCGACATTCTCCGCTTGTTGTCCAGTGGCCATTGTAAATTTTCTCGTTTCGCCAACTCCGCCGCGGCCCACCCGCGCTGTTTTTCCACCCGATCGAGCCGGATTTTGTCCGGCGTATCCACAAAGACGACGGCATCGCATTCCTGATTCAATTTCGTCTCGAACAGCAGCGGGGTGTCGAGCACGAACGCCTTAATCGACGGATCGGTCGACCCCGCCTCGACCTCCGCGCGGCGTGCCGCTTCCACCCAGGGGTGCAGCAACCGTTCGAGACGAACGCGTTCAACCGGATCGGCAAAAATACGGGCCGCGATCTGCGACCGGTGGATGTTTCCATCGGCCTGAAATACCCCGTCACCCCACCAGGACCGGATCGTCTGGCGAATCCCGGGGTCGGTGTACGCGATCCGGACTTGGTCATCGGCATGAATCACCCGGCAGCCCAGTTCGCCGAACAATCGGGCGACAAAGCTTTTACCACTGCCGATCCCGCCGGCGATGCCGATCAGCGGTTTCTTCAAGCGATCACCCGGCTCTCGACCAGTTCGACCCAGTTCCCGGCCGGGTCGCGGAGCAGCAGGCTGTAAATGCCCGGCAGCAGGCCGCGTTCCCGGGAGTATTCGATCTCACGGTCGATCAGCAGCCGCTCGGCGTCCCGCAACGACCGGACTTCGATCCCCTGCGGGCGTATGCCGTCGTGCGCGATCGGCTTCTGGTCGGCGACGACTCGAAACCGGAGCCGGGCGTTTTCCGCCCGGTAGACCAGATCGGGCGTCGCCGGGTCCCGGGTGAACTGCCAAAGCCCGACGTAAAACGCGTCGAGCACGGCATCGAGCCGCGGGGCGGTCGTCAAACGGACGTCGTCCACGGCGATCAGCCTGACCGGCGGGGGTTCGTTCATCCGCGGTCGCTCGTCGGCGACGGGGGCCAATCCAGACGATGCTTCGAGTTCGATGCGGTCCACGGAAAAATCATAAGCCGACCGAGGCACGAAAGGTATCACAGATTCACGGCATCATCGGTCCGTGCCGGCCTGTCGCCCCATCGTTTTGTTCCCAAGTCGGTGGCACTGCTTACTTATTGGCAACGTCGTAGTTCGGGTCGAGCGAAAAGATCGTGTCACCCCATTGCCAGGGCGAAAAGGTGTCCCGGATGCTCTTGGCTTCGACGTGCCCGTCGACATAAAGGAAGTTCGATTGTCTTTCATCGAACCCGGTCGCGTCGAGCTTTTGAACGCCATGATTTCGGCCGACCCAGTCGAGCTTGCTGGCAGGGGTGAATCCGCCGATCGGGTTTTTGGTTAGTTGGCTTTTCTGGACGCGCACCAAGCCGGTGCCTGGTCGGACGTCGACGATCTCGGTCGTGCTGCCGGCGGCGGTGAACCCGTGAAGTGGGCGATGGCTTCGGTAGACCGGCGTCCCGCTGACTTCACCGGTGGCAATAGCCGAGCCGCGGGCGACGTTCCATTCCGTTGCCAAGATAGTGGATCCCGAGTGAGTGACGCTGCCGACTTTGACGAAGTGCTCTGTCCGCAGGCAGCCTTGGAATCCGAGAACGAACTTGTTTCGCGGGCAGAGTGCTTCGTTCAGCGTGTAAGCCAACCTGGGGGCTTGATAATCGACGAATGAACCGATATCGGAACCGACGCCCGGGTCGACGTTCCCCGGCGCGGGGTTGGTCGGGTTAAGTCCGCCTTTTTCCAGCGCGGGGCATTGGAACATGCCCCACATGGTGGTGTCGGCGTACGGACCGGGCTTGCCGATTGCGATGCCGAGGCTGCCCGCGCCGGAGGCGAATTTAAAGTCGCTCTGGTCCGGGCGAAAAATATAGCTCGACCAATGCACGTATCCTTTAGCGGCCGACGTCGGGGTCTGGACGTTGTTGTTGATCTGGTGCCCGACGTAGACATACGAGGCGGGAAGGACGCCATGGTTGTCGGCGACATAATTCGCGATGCCGACACCAATGTTGTGCAGGTTAGACCCGCATTTTATTTTGAACGCCGCCGCCCGCGCGCTCCCCAGAGTCGGCAGCAAAATGCCGAGCAACAGCGCGATGATGCCAATGACGACTAAAAGTTCGACGAGCGTGAACCCGGGCGTGGAAGATCGCCGCATCTGAATCAATCCTTGCCGCAATGTCGGTCCGAAAAGCGTTTAAGACGTGTTCCGCGTTGGTGAGAATAGCAGAAAATGCGGAGTCTTGCGAGTTTTTCCGCGCACGACGAGGGAGTGGTATTCGCCAACAGTCCGGGAAAAAACGCACGCCGACGGCATGTTTCGTCAGATGCTATGAAATACAGGATTATGGCAGGAAATGCGGGCGATATAAAGGCCGCTTCTTTTGTAAATTACGTTTGTGAGTCGAGCACAGACTGTGCGACGAGGTGGTCAGTATTGACAGAACAGCCCGAGACCCGTTCCATTAGGTGAGCGCAACCGCCATCGGAGACGAATCGTGATCTTTGGAAGACAGAAGAATCTGGTGCGTCGACCGGTCCGGCCCGACGGTCGGTTTACGCGTGACATCCGACGCCGCAGCGTGGGGCGGGCCAGCCTGCTCGACCTGCCGGGCGGTCGCCGACCTTTTCTGGTTCGTCTCGTCGGGGCCGTGGCCCGTCTGTTTAAGCGGCGGTAAACGCGTCATGGACCCTGTTACCCCATCACCCGCTAACCGCTTCAGCCCCGTTCGGCTTGACCTTAAGCGCGACGAAAAGCTCGAGATCCAATGGCAGGACGGCAAGGTGTGTGTGTACAGCATTTCACTGCTGCGGTCGCGGTGCCCGTGCGCCCAATGCAAAACGATTCGCCAGGAATCGGACGCAAAGAAGCCACTTCTGCAGATTTTGCCGGGTAACTATTCCGCGCCGCTGTCGGCCGTGTCGGCAGAGCTGATCGGGAACTACGCACTCAAAATCGAATGGTCCGATCAGCACGGCAGCGGGATCTATTCGTTCCAATACCTGCGCGAAATCTGCCCGTAATATCGAGCCGCGCGGCTTACACGGATCCCAATTCATTCGTGCGCGCCGAGCCGATCATGGTCTCGCTCGGGAAGAGATTTCGACGCGATTGCACATGATTCGAGGAAAGCGCGCGATACCCGTTTAGCGGTCGCCCGGCAGGGGCACGAGCCGACGTGGTCTCGGGCCGAATGCGCCCCGTCGGGGCAGCCGCTTAACGGACTGACTAGATATCGCCGAGCGCACAGTATAATTGAAAAACGCGTTAAGGTTTCTGTTTGATTCTCCCGCACTCTTCGGTTCAGACGGGTGGCTCACCGCCGAGGCACAGAGGCGCGGAGAAGACAGATACCAAGCAACACAATTTCCAGTTGAATCTCACGCCATTCTGGCGAAGCCGCGGGAAAATACCCGTCGGCCTGAAGCGTGGGCGACGCCGTCAATCAAGTAGAAAGCACGTTATTCCGCTGCGTGAACGCCGGGTTGTTGGTGAACCTTAATCAGCTTGCCGCGGTCTCGATCGACTGTCTTGAAATACATCACCAGCATGGCAACGACCCAGAGTGCGAACACGACAGTCAGCACTCGCAACAGAACGCGCTGCGGTTTCAAGGGCAACACGGTTTGACCAACTGTTTGATCAGATGAAGGGGTCGAATCGCTCGACGCGGGGCGGGCAGCAGTCATGACTTCTGGCCCGTCTGTGCCGTGGGCTGCGACAGACTCGGGGCGGCGATGCGGTAGCTGGTTTCCAAGGCGGCTTGGAAATCGTAGACGCCTCGGAAATCTTCCAGGTTGTCTTCGTCCGTCTTCTGCAGCAGCTGGTGCTCGACCATCGCGAACACGATTCGGCCGAAATCGAGCGTCGTCGTAATGTTCCACCGCAACAGCACGGTCCGGGCTAGCAACCCCCATTGGCTGAGCGCCAGATCGCGAAGCCCCTCGCAAAGTGCCCGCCCGCCGACGTGATGGCTCGCATCCGGGTCGGTGACTCCGCGATGAATTTTGTCGACAGTATGCGTCAACCCCTGCTGAACGAACAGGAACGCCTCCTGGGGGTAAACGCCGACGGCATCTACCACGTCCTGCAGGGACTTCGTCGAGGTCTTAGCGGGCATGCCGACTAATCTACTCTGCGCGGTCGTCACTTGAAAGTGACCGATCTATTTTCCTTGTTTTTCAATCAAGAAATGACAAATTGGCCGGGTCGGCTGTCTGTTGTGCTCCGTTTAATCCACCCGGGAATCTATCCATTCGCACAGACAATGATAAAGCATCAGATGCGCCTCCTGCACCCGGGCCGTGGTGGCAGAGGGAATGTGGAACTCGAATTCACAAGCCGACTTAAGGACTCCGCCGTCTTTTCCCAGAAACGCGACTGTTCGCATTCCGTTTGCCTTGGCGGTCGAGACCGCGCGGACCAGGTTGGCGCTGTTCCCGCTGGTCGTGAACACGACAAGAAAGTCGCCGGTGTTTCCCAATGCTTCGACCTGTCGGCTGAAGACCGACTCGAAACCCATGTCGTTGCCCGCACAGGTCAGGTTCCCGGAATCGCATAACGCCACCGCCGCCAGCGCCCGCCTCGGTTTGTTGAACCGCACTACCAGTTCTTCGGCAAGATGAATCGCGTCCGCGGCGCTTCCGCCGTTGCCGGCGGTCAACACCTTGCCCCGACCCTGCCAGCATTTCAGCATCGCCTCCCCGACCCGCTCAATCTCGGGTGTGAACGCGGCCATCTTCGGCAGAAGGGTCGTCCATTCAGCTATTGCCCCCGCGAGCGGTCGTTCGTCCATGCAATAGTTTTAACGGATGAACTCGCAATGTCGAAACCGGACGATTACCGCTGCAATACTGCTGCGGGATGCTTACGTGCGAATCCGTCATCAGGCGCGATCCACTTCTCGAGTAACCAGGTTGGTCACGTAAACGACTTCTCCCCGGCATTTCTTGCAGGCGTATTTTCGACCCTTCAGTTGCCTTCGCCGTTCGACCCACCAGTCGCAGCGTGGACACCCGAAGCGATACGCCGCGGGCTTGCGGGGCGGGCTGACCACCTGGGCGTCGGTGTAGCACCGAATCGGTCGAGCCCCGATCTGCCGGCAAACCGCCCGCCAGCGCGGGCCGTGCTTCGCGCCCGGCGTCAGCGCGTGCGCGATCTCGTGCAGCAGCGTGTCGCGGACTTCCTCCAGCGGGTTCAGGAACGTGAGGTGTTTCGACAGCGAAATCTGTCTGTTCGTGTAATCACACCGCCCGAACCGCCGGCGGGCGTGGTCGAACGCGAACGACCACCCGACCAGTTCGTGCCGGGTCATCAAGTCGCGGGCGAGATGGGCGGCTTCGTAGAGGTTCACACTTTCTTCAACTGATTCGCAAGACCATGCGCGGCTTCAGCGTACGAAGTTCGCTTAACAATTTCGGGACGAGCGGCGCGATGTCGTCGAGTTCGTTCGAAATCACTTCTCAAACGACGAGCGCGCACGGCAAAGTCACGTTCTGCTGGTATTGAATCCCGTTGTCTTTGGAGATCACGGCGTCGAATTCGTTCGCCGCTGCCAGCGTGAGAAGTTCGCCATTTTCGACGCCGTTCCAATGCATGAACGCGACCGTAAAAACGTCGTGCCCGGTGATCATGCGTCGCAAGCGATGAGGAAGGTTCTCGTCGAGAAGCAGCTTCATCAGGTTTCCGAGTGGCCCGCGTGCGTCTGCAGATCGGCGTTTGCCAGATCCAGCACAGCCTCGACCTGAGCCTGCGACACCGACGGAAAATCGGCTAGGATTTCGCCAATCGTGTAACCCTTTTTTAAGTGGTCGAACAGGATCGAGACGGGCACCCGCGTGCCGGCAAAACATGTCGCTCCGCCTTGAATGTTCTTGTTCACGCTCACAACTTGCATGGTCTCACACGATATCGGAAGCCGTGTTTAAGCGAAACGACCGACGACTCGTTTTCATTGACAACGAACTGTTTGGCGTAAAATCTTAAGCTTAAAAAAACTCTCGCAGAGTTCTTTGCGGGCGACTTCTGTGAACCTGATTTCGCACGGACCTGACATCGATCATTTCTGATCGAGAAAGTCTCTCCGAAGTTCGGCTCTTAACTGCCGCGACTTCTCTTTCGGACTGTTCGATCGCGAGCAAATCTTCATCATCCAGTTCAAGATCAGACGCATACATCAGCGCATTTAAGCCCGCTTCGAGCACTTCGGCCGGTCACGAAAACTTACCGTTGCGAATTTGCTCTTCGACATACCGCTCGAGTTCCGGCTTCAGTGCGACATTCATAAATCTGCTTCTCCAGATCTCATCCTACCTCGGCACCACTATCGTTCGAACGAAAAAATCCGGAACGCGTTTCTAGACTTCGGATGAGATGTTGCCGGGCTGCGGAGCTATTCAATTTTCGAATACTGCGCCGTTGCCGGGTTCGAGGTCGGTGACGCGATCACTGGTTTCGCGCGCCCATTGGCGGCGAGGTGTTCGAGCAGTTGGAACACCGTCTCGGCCGAATCGGCTGATCCCATCTTTGCCGCGATTTCGTCCGCGGTGGCCGGCGTCGTCGACAGTGCGGCGAGCACCTTTGCCTGTGTTTCGAGAATCACCGCCGCCGCTTTTTTTCCCGCTTCGACGCCGGGCTGGTGGTACGCGTTGACGTTCACCAGCGTGCCGTAGAAACCGACCGCCCGTTCGAACAACGCGATCAGCATGCCGACCGTGCGGGGCGTTACTTCCTGGATCGTGATCGTCAGCGATTGGCGGTCGTTCCCGAAAAGTGCTTCGCGGGTGCCGAGGAGGAACCCCTGCAGGAAATCGCCGGCCGTCGCGCCGGGTTCCACTTCCAGTTTCGCTTCCGCCGGTGTCCCGCCGTCCTTGAGCACGCGGATGAACGTCATGAAGAAGTTGTTCACGCCGTCCCGCAGCTGCTGGACGTACGCGTGCTGGTCGGTCGAACCCTTGTTGCCGAAAACGTTGATGCCCTGGTCGACGCGCTTGCCCTCCAAATCAAGCCGCTTGCCGAGCGATTCCATCACCAGTTGCTGCAGGTATCGGCTGAAGAGCAGGAGCCGATCCTTGTACGGCAGGACGACCATGTCCTTTTCGCCTTTGCCGTTGGTCGCGTGGTACCACATCAAGGCGAGCAGTGCCGCCGGGTTCTTGGCTACGTCGTGCGACCGCGTCGCGACGTCGATCGCGGCCGCCCCGTCGAGCATGGCTTGGATGTCGATCCCCTGCAGCGCGGCGGGCAGCAGGCCCACGGCCGACAGCTCACTGGTCCGCCCGCCGATCCAATCGAACATGGGGAAGCGCGCCAGCCATTTCCCGTCGATGGCGACCTTGTCCATCTTCGACCCGAACATTGTGATCGCGACCGCGTGCTTCGCGAAGTCGAGCCCGGCTTCTTTGTAAGCCGCTGCGACGATCAACATGCCGTTCCGCGTCTCGGGCGTGCCGCCGCTCTTGGTGCAGACGATCGTCAGTGTTTCGGCCAGTTCACCGTCCAGCGTCGCCAACACCCGCGCGATCCCGTCCGGGTCGGTGTTGTCGACAAAATGGATGTACATCTTGTCGGTCAAAGGATGGCCGAGCGCATCAGCGACGAACTCCGGGCCCAGGGCGCTACCGCCGATGCCGATCGACAGGATGTGTGAAAAATTCGTCGCGGCAGGGGGTTTGATCTTCCCGCTGTGAATATCAGCCGCGAACGTCTTGATCGACGCCAGCGTGTCGGTGATTTCTTTTCCCAACTCCGGGTTGGGCGCCAGCTGCGGCGCCCGCAGCCAGTAATGGCCGACCATTCGGTCCTCGTCGGGGTTGGCGATCGCACCCTTCTCCAGCGCGTCCATGGCCGCGAACGCCTTGTCCATCGCCGGCTGCATCTTGGCGAAGAAACCGTCATCAAACGTCATCCGGCTGACGTCCAACGTCAGTCCGACAGTGTCCACACGGCAAAGATGCTTCTTGTAACGGTTCCAGAGTTCGGCCGAGGTCATTGATATTCCTTTGTTTTGAGCGGCAGAGTGTATGCGGCAAGCTGCTTGATGGACAGATGCGTTGGGCCGCACGATGCTTCCCGTTTCCCTTTTACCAAGTGTCTCCGGGCCCCTCAGAGGACTTTTTTGGCACGGTTGATGCCACTCTTGTTTGCGACTTGGCCTGAAGAAACCATGGCTTTAGACTACCCACCATCAAGTTGATGTTCACCATCCTCTTTGCCGCGGGGTATTTGCTCGCGGCCCTCGTTCTGATGCAATTCCTCGAGCCGGGCTTAACTCCGCCCGGTTTTACTGGACACGGTGCCTACGCACTGATTCTTATCTTCGCGGGCAGTTTTCAACTTGCCGGCCGCTGGCGAAGCACGATTCCATTCATGATTTTTGGTGCCGTCGCCTCGGCTCTGCTTCTTCCAAATTACTTAGGCGATAGGCGGCTGCAATTTCGACTAGGTGACAGCGCCTATTCTCCGGAGATTTGGGCGGCCACCATCGGCTGGTGCATCTTTGTCATCAGTGTTTCGTTGCTCGTCCGGATGGTCGCACTGGTTCGCTGGCGATTAATACAAAATGTGCCGCGCGAACATCCGGCATGCCGCAATTGCAGGTATGACCTCTGGGCGGCGGAAAAGGTCTGTCCTGAATGTGGGACGCCATTCGATCGCCAGGATCCGGGATCATTTCTCGCTACTGAACAGCGCTGGAACTTTCGCTGGCTAAGAAGACGAGTTGTCGCGATCGCACTTTTTGCAGTTCTGCCTCTTGCCGGAATATACGGCTTTTTCTATCTGCGTTCCGATTCTAGACCCATCGCTGAAGTAGAGAACACCGGGGGGTAGTGTGATCTGAAATGTGATCTTCCGTCCTGCCTGCAACTGTGGCCAGCCGCATTACCTATGACCTGGTTCAGGGGCCTGTTTATGCACCCAACGGTAGTGATGTGGCGTGGTTCTACCGTCACTGATGCTGAGCTCCTTTGTTTGCGGCCATTTGCTCGAATCGCAGAGATACATATCGACAATTCACCGATGACCGGAACCGGTTTTGCGGTTCTCGTTCCGTCGCCGAGTTTAACTTTCCTTTATTTGCCCGGATCACATATCAATGACGCCGGCTTGGCTGTTATCGGGAAGATGACTTCGCTCGCTGACCTTCAGTTGGATTACACGAATGTTACCGATGTCGGCCTTCTCAGCCTCAACGGACTGAATCGCCTCGAATATCTTCGAATCAAGCATACAGCAATAACTGATTCGGGACTGATGAATACAGCGTCCTTCAAAAAGCTCAAGTACATAAGCGTTCACGGTTCCAAGGTCACGGCCGAGGGCGTCAAGAAATTTAACGTGCTGCGGCCTGATGTTTCGGTATATGGTCCTTGATCACGAAGCGCAGATGCAACTCGATTACCTCTTCAGTGATTCCGACACAATGTTCTGCGCTTCACTGACGATCTCACTGAGATGCCTTTCATCCCGAAAGCTCTCCGCGTAAATCTTGTAGATATTCTCCGTCCCCGAAGGCCTCGCCGCGAACCAACCCTTTTCCGTGGTGACTTTTAGCCCGCCGATGCTGGCGCCAGTGCCGGGCGCCTTGGTCAGCTTGGCGGTGATCTTGTCGCCGGCCAGTTCGGTTGCGGTGACGGCTCGGGGCGTGAGTTTTTTGAACGCGGCTTTCTGTTCCGGTGACGCGGGGGCGTCGATTCTGGTGTACTTCGGGTCGCCGAACGCCATCGTCAGGTCGGCGTAGTGCTCGCCGGGGTCTTTGCCGCTGCGGGCGGTGATCTCGGCGGCCAGCAGGTTCATGATGATGCCGTCCTTGTCGGTCGACCAGACGGTGCCGTCCATTTTCAGGAAGCTCGCGCCGGCGCTTTCTTCACCGCCGAAACAGGTGGTGCCGTTGAACAATCCGTCGGCGAACCATTTGAAACCGACCGGCACTTCGCTGATGCCCCGGTTCAACCGGTGCACCACGCGGTCGATCATGCTGCTGCTGACCAGCGTCTTGCCGACCACAGCGCTGCTCGGCCAATGCGGGCGGTGGGTTAATAGATAGTTAATCGCGACGGCCAGATAATGGTTCGGGTTTAACAGCCCGACCGACGGCGTCACAATCCCGTGCCGGTCGCTGTCCGGGTCGTTGCCGAACGCCACTCGGTAATCGTCTTTCAGCTTCACCAGATTCGCCATCGCGAACGGGCTCGAACAGTCCATTCGGATCTTGCCGTCGTGGTCCACGGGCATAAATCCGAACGTCGGGTCCAGCTTGTCGTTCACCACCGTCAGGTCCAGCTTGTACAGGTCGGCGATCGGTTCCCAGTAAGCCAGGCTCGCGCCGCCGAGCGGGTCTACACCAATCTTGATCCCCGCCGACGCGATCACGTTCAGATCGACCACGGTCATCAAGTCCTTCACGTACGGCGTGATCAGGTCGTGCGAATGCGTCGTGCCGGCTTTCATGGCCGCGTCGAGGGCGACCTGTTTCACCTCGCGGTTGCCGTTTTTCAGGATGGCGTTCGCGCGGTCCTGAATCCAGTTGGTCACGTCGGTGTCGGCGGGCCCGCCGTTGGGCGGGTTGTATTTGAACCCACCGTCCTCCGGCGGGTTGTGCGACGGCGTAATAATAATCCCGTCGGCGAGCCCCGTTTTGCGACCATGATTGTGGGTCAGGATGGACCATGAAACCACCGGCGTCGGCGTCGCGACGCCGTTCCGCGCGATGATCGTGTCGACCCCGTTGGCCGCCAGCACCTGCAACGCCGACTCCGACGCCGGCCGTGACAGTGCGTGCGTGTCGATGCCCATGTAAATCGGCCCGTCGAAGCCTTTGGTTTTCCGGTACTCCGCGATCGCCTGCGTGATTGCGACGATGTGCGACGCATTGAACGTGCCATTACTGGAAGTGCCCCGGTGCCCACTGGTGCCGAAGCTGACCAGCTGCCGGACGTCCGAAGGATCGGGCTTGCGGTCGTGATAATCGGCAATCAACCGATCGACATTGATCAACATAGACGACGGAGCAGCTTTGCCGGCAAGGGGTGAGGTGGCCATGGGGGAATTGGTATCGCAACCCGCGCCCATGGGAAAGTGGGGAAATCCGAAATCCGAAACCAGAAATCCGAAAGAAAGCGCAGAGCGAAGCCACAAAAAGCGACATCATCAACGGCCCCGACTTGGGATTTTGGGCTTCGGGTTTCCTTCGGATTTCTGGTTTCGGATTTCGGGCTTCCCCCAACCCGTCGGCCGGTTAGACTCCGGGGCTATGGCAGCAGACGAAATCAATATCACGACTGAAATGCGGGCCGGGCGGATGACCGCGAGCAGCGGGTCCAAGTGGGAACCGCTCATGGGGTACAGCCGGGCGGTTCGCAGCGGGAACACGATCGCTGTCACCGGCAGCGTCGGCGTGAATGCCGACGGAAGCTACGCGCCGAAACTCGAAGACCAGGCCCGCCGGTCGCTGGCGATCGTCCGCAAGGCGATCGAAGCCCTCGGCGGCAAGATCGAACACGTTATCCGCACGCGGATGTTCGTCACCGACGTGTCGAAGTGGGAAGAGGTCGCCAAGGCACACGGCGAAGTGTTCGGTGAAATCCGACCGGCGACGTCCATCGTCGAGGTCGCGAAGCTGATCGACAAAGACGCCCAGATCGAAATCGAAGCCGACGCAATCATTCCCTAACTGCCGGGCAGCACGGGCATTGAATCTTCCGAGCGGGGCGGGGGAACTGCGCGAATTTTTTAGTTTGTCACAACCGAATCCCAATCAGGTAGTAGTACCAGCGGGCCCGCACGGCAATGCGCCTTTTCAGAGGCGGCGTGGCGTCGGTCCGGTGCGTCGAATGACATCGGTCTGAAAGCCGTTGATGTGTCTCGACGAAACTTTCGGTCGGGTTCGGCGTTGTGTGGTGGGCTGAGTCATTCGCCACGTCGGTTGCGATCGCCCGCTGATCAATCATCTTCAAGGAGGATGATGTGCAGATTGAAGATCTAAAAACCTGGCACTGGGTCGTCGCCGGATTGCTGGTCGGTCTGCTGTTCAGCAGCGTCCGCATGTGGCAGGGTCCCGCGTTCGCCAACTACGCGATCAACACCATCGACGTCGGCGAGTTCGAACACCAGGCGTATGCCGGCACCAAGTTCGGCAGCAGTTACGGGGCCGAGGCGTACCTGATCAACCAGTACCACAAGGGCTTGCCGTTACTGAAAGACGTCGTCGTTCACCCTCCGCTCAAGGACGGCCCCGGAGACCGCTACTGGGTCACCGGGCGCGCGTACACGGTCGGGTCCCGCAGCGTCGACCCGACCAAGGTCGGGAGTCCCCAGCACGTCGTCGAAGAATGGGTCGGCTTTAAATATTCGGCCGCAACGCCGTACCTGCCGGGCTATGCCCTGCGCGAGGAACAGATGTCGACCGGTAAGGCCGGCTTCAACTTCTGGACCCAGCCCCGTAATCGCCAGCTCGCAGAGCTGAAAAAAACGCTGGGTGACAAAGAAAGCTTCCCGACCGTGCTCGACTATCTGAAGACCGTCAAAGCCGTTCCCGGCTCACAGCTTTCATATTCTTACGCCTGGTACGAATTGCCCGCGGCCGTGTGGTCGCTGCCCCCGCTCGCGGGGTTGCTGCTGATCGGCATCGCCTGGCCGCTCACACTGTCGGTCATGCAGAACACCGGCATGGCGCGACCGGCGCGTATAGTAAAACAACCCAAGCCGGCCAAGCAATCCAAGGCCCCGCGGCCCGCGCAACCCCCCATGCCCGCCAACGCCGGCGTCGTGTTCAAACCCGCCGAAGTGCCGGTGCCGGTCGCGACCGAGGCCGAGCGCAAAAAGTACGGCGGGGAGTTTTATCCCGTGGTGAAAGTCGCGCACAAAGATTGATTCCGCGGAAGCATTTACGCGGTTCTGTTCCGGCCCTTCCCCCCGGTACTCCGGGAAAAGGTTAGATGAGGGTGATTTGGAACTTCGAACGACGTTTTACCGTTAAATTTCCCGCACGTCGTCGTCGTAGCCGCGCGTCTTCAGCCCGCGGAGGGTTACAAATCGACGCGGTTCCTCGATCGTCCGCGTTCTGAAGCCGCGCGGCTGAAATCCGATGCCGCGTGAATCGACTGAGATCGTATGACGAGTACATCTGCCCTGACCCGCGCATCGGGACTTCTGCCCCCGCCTTGACACTGCCGGCGGTCACTCCGATACTCATTTCCTCGCCTTACGCCTCGAAATCTGCGGAGATTTTTGTGCGACGTTTGCTTCAACTTTTTGCAGGCCCCGTCGCCTGTCTGGCTCTGTTCGTCGGCTGCAACAGCGCGGCTGATTCGACCGCGCGGCCTGCCGCGGCCGTCCCACCAATGGTCGTTAAAGGGTCAACCCCGTCTCCGACAACAGGCCCGACCGGCAACAACGAAATCGTCGCCCGCGTGGTCAGCAACACTGGCGGGGCGCTGAACATCCCCCGCAGTGAACTCGACGCCGCGCTCTACGACGCGTACGGACTTCAGTTCCTGTTCAACGTCGTGGAACTGGATCTCGCCAAGACGACGCTCGCCCGCCAGGGCATGACGCTCGAACAGGCCGACATCGACCGCGAGCGGCGATTGACGCTGAAAAAACTCTGCGGCGACCAGCCCGAGTCCGACTGGGAACACCTGCTCGATCAGACACTGGAACGCCAGCATTTGACCCGGACCGAGTTCGAGATTCGCGCGATCAAGATCGGCGCCTGCCTCCGGAAGATCGTCGAGCCGTTAATCGCCAATTCCCTGCCCGAAGAAGCCGTCCACCGGGGGTTCGGCCAGATCTATGGCGAAAAGCGGCAGATCGCCGACATCCAGGTCGGCTCGCTGACCGACTCGTTCAAGGTCCGCCAACAGTTGCAGGCGGGCGTCCCGTTCGGAAAAGTCGCGCAGCAGATGAGCACCGATAATCTCACCGCGCCGCTCGGCGGGGAATGGCAGCCTTTCAGTTCGCAGTCGCCCGAGAACATCGTCCCCAAGGCGATCAAAGAGTCTGCTTTTGCGATGGAGAAAATCGGCGAGATTAATTCCGGCACCCTGCAGGCCGGGTCGAACTATCACATCATCCAGTTGCGGAACATTATTCAGCCGAAAGCCGCACGGTACGAAGACGTCAAAGGAGACGTTCGCAAGCTGCTCGAAGCGCAGCTCGTGGAACTCAAGGTCAAGGCCCTGCGTGAAGAACTGGACCAGTTGGCCCAGCAGCAGATCGAAGTGTTCGAGCCGAACCTGAAGGGCCAGTGGGACAAGATTCTGGACGCCCGCCGTCCCAAGTCGGTCGATCGCGGCAAGGTTCTCAGGGACATCGACAAGGAACACCAGGGTAAAGAATCTCAGCCTGGCCCGGCCAAATGAGAAATGATGAACGCAGAATGATGAATGCAGAACGAAGAAAGTTCATTCATCAATGAAGTCTGCTTCGCTCTTCGCTCTGCATTCATCATTCATCGTTCTGCATTCTCCTTGCCCCTGTGCTAGAATAACGACACCCATGAGCCACTCAACCCCGTTACCGCCGTTCAAAATCGACGTGTCGAGCCGGATCGCCCGGCTCCCGCCATATCTGTTCGGTCGGATCAACAAGACCAAGTACGACAAGCGGGTCAACAACATCGACATCATCGATTTGGGAATGGGAAACCCCACCGATCCCACGCCCCCGTCGGTCGTCGAGAAACTCGCCGAGGCGGCGACCGATCCCCGCAACCACCGGTACAGCGTCAGCAACGGCATCGCCGGGTTGCGCAAGGAAGTCTCCAAAAAATACCAGTCAAAGTTCGGCGTCGACCTGAACCCCGAGACCGAGATCATCGCCACGATCGGGTCCAAGGAAGGGTTCAGCCACCTGTGCCTGGCCCTGCTCGGGCCGGGCGACACGATCGTCGTCGGAGACCCCGCGTTCCCCATTCACATCTACGCCCCGGCGATGGCCGGCGCGAACGTGATCCGCGTGCCGCTGGGTAACGACCAGGCGTTTCTCGACCGCATCGAAAAAACCATCGACGGGCTTTACCCGCCGCCGAAGCTGCTGATCCTGAATTACCCCCACAACCCGACGGCGATGACGATCGAGCCGGACTTCTGGGACAAGGCCATCAAGATGTGCCGTCGCCGAAACATCATGATCATCTCGGATTTCGCCTACGGCGAAGTGAACTTCGACGGATACAAGGCCCCGAGTTTCCTCGCGGCTGACGGCGCCAAAGAGGTCGGTGTCGAGTTCACCACCATGAGCAAGAGCTACAACATGGCCGGCTGGCGGTGCGGGTTCTGCGCCGGTAACGCCGAAATGATCAAAGCGCTGGCCACGATCAAAGGTTACTACGACTACGGCATGTTCGCGCCGATCCAGATCGCCAGCGTGATCGCGATGCGTGAATACGCCGACTTCCCGGCCGAGCAGAGCAAGATCTACCAGCACCGCCGCGACGTCGTCTGCCGGGGTCTGGACAAGCTCGGCTGGACGTACGAAAAGCCCCGCGCCAGCATGTTCGTCTGGGCCAACATCAAGCCCGAACACCTCAAAGGCCAGGACAGCATCGACTTCTGCCTGCGGATGATGGACGAAGCCGAGGTCGCACTGAGCCCCGGCCGCGCGTTCGGTGAGAACGGCGACGGCGCCGTCCGCATCGCGCTGGTCGAAAACGACCAGCGGCTACGCCAGGCGATGGCCAATCTCGAGCGTTGCCTGAACCCACGGGTCAAAAAAACCAAGCGCGAAAAGGTGTCATCGACCTAAAGTGGATTGGGAGAAGGAGCGCACGCGACCTAAGCGGACATCTTTTGGATGAATCTGCAATTGGATGCTCTATTGGGCTGGGTGCGAGGACGGTTTGCACTGATTTCATCCGAAGCCGGCACACTGTTGTCATCCGTATCCCAGCCGCGCGGCTTCAGCCCGCGGAGGCCTCAGCGTAGGAGGGTTTGGTCGACCGACCGCGGTCAAAGTTTCTGATGCCGCGCGTAACCCAACCGTAATTTGTATCACCCCGTGCGGGCAAAGGTCCGGGCGAGCGACACCGTTGTCAGCGCGACCATCAGGCCGATATAAATGACTGTCGGCTTCCAGTTCCCCTTGCTTACGGGATCTATTACCACCCGGTACCCGCCCACCAGTGCCAGCAAAATCAGCAGCCCGTCCCCGGTCAGGTACCACGCGCCGGCGGCGGTCAGGGCGGCGAGCACTTTCTGTAAACGCGACATCGCGTGGAACCCGCGCCCGCCGTCCAGGGTCCAGATCGGCATCAGGTTAAACAGGTTGACCCACGCGCCCACGCCCGCGATAGCGGCGAAGATCGGGCGGTGCGTGAGTTGCCAGATCACCAGCGCTACGATCGCCGCGCCCAGTCCGTAGATCGGACCGGCCAGCCCGATCTCGGCGTCCTCGTCGGGGTTGACCACCTGCTGCTGTAACCGGATGAGCGCGCCCAGCCCGGGGATAAACATCGGCGACGTTGCCTTGAAACCCAGCCGACGCAGCGCGATCACGTGCCCCATCTCGTGGACATAAATCGACAGCACCAGTCCCGCCGCGAACGGCCAGCCCCACACGGTCCAGTAGACGCCGAACGACAGCAGCATGCTGAACAGCGTGGTCGCCTTGGTGAGACCGAGAACGACGGTTTTTAATTTCCAGCCCAGCAGCGCGAGCGCGCCCAGCCCGCCGGTGATTCTCGAACCGATCGTTTTAGGTTTTGCCGTCGGATCCGTCGCAGGCACGGTCGACGAAGCCAGCGGACCCAGTTCGGTGATCTTGCCGGAAACGATCTGGTGCTGCTTCGAACCGGCGGGCAGAAGTTCGAGTGCTTCCCGCCAGCATTGGAGCGCCAGAAGGATGTCCCCCCGGTCGGTCGCCTTGCGGGCCGTATCCGCAAGCTGTGCAAGCTTCTCGGTGTGGACGAGCTTCCCGCAGACCGGGCAAGCCGTCATCGTCGGGGCCAGTTGAGTCCCGCACTGGGCACAGTTCGGGGCGATCGCTATTGGAAGGTTCACAGCACCACTCCGGGCGAGCCCGGCGGCTGCGGCGTGCCGATCTGGTAAGGCCCGGTGATCGCCAACCGCCTGGGCGTGTTAAATTTCCACGCCTCCCACAAGGCAAATCCGATGATCAGTAACCCGATCGGACTGCCCAGAAACGGTGCCGTCAGTGAAACCCCGAACGTAATGACGAACAGCAACGCCAACGCGAAGGCCTTCTGGACCGGTCCGCCGTGCGGCTTTGCCGGAGCAGAGTCCACCGCATCCGGATTTGCCGGGCTAGGTTGTATAGCCTGCCCGGCCTGTTGCGTTGTCGGCACGACCGAACCCGGGGCGGTGCCGGCCGAGTCGGCCGCCGCCACCGGCGCGGTCGTCGTCTGGTGTGATTCGTTTCGCACGGCCGTGACAAGCTCTTCCAGCACATCGGGCATGTAGTTGGCCGAGATGCACGCGTAAGTCAGCACCACCGCCAGCACCTGGTACCCCCGGCCGCCGAGACCGCCCGAACCCTGCCGCACGGCTTTGCCGACCATGTACCCGACCAGGATTGCCACGAGCCCGATCTGAATATGTGCGAATCGCCGCAGGGCGAACCAGATCGCCGCGCCGACAAGACCCGCCCCGAGTCCAAAGACGGTCGCCTTCAGCACCCGCGCCAACTTGCTGCCGGTCGGCGGCGCGTTCACCTGGGCGTAACACTGCGGACAGATCAGTTTGTCGCGTGCGGCATAATAGGTGGACGTAATCGGCCGGCCGCAACCCGCGCACCCCTGCCCGGGCGTAGACACCGCGGCAGCCCTGGTTGCGGGCGTCGGCGTCGTGACTGCCGGTTCGACTGTTCCGAACTGTAAATCGTCCGCGGGGTCTTCATGCTCTGGTACAGCTGGCATTTTCTAATTCCGGTGAGCGGCGCGGTCGGTAGGCAGAATTTCTCCCCTGCATCCTTTTACGCGAGACCTAAAGCATATTTCAGGCGGGACGAATTTCAAACCTTCGGCCCCGCGGCAACGTTTCTTTCTCGCAGATAATTTCGAGATTATTCAGGGCCGCCCGCCGGCGCATAGGGCGCCGTCTTGCTCCCGCTGATGATGTGATAAATCGCCAGCCCCAGCCCGACCCTGTCGTCCAGAAGCCCGGTGACCTTTCCGGCGGCCACGAGCTTCAGCGCGGTCGTCGCGGCGACAAACCGCCGGTGCTCCCGCGCCACTCCGTTCTCGCGACACAGTTCGTAAAGCGGTTGCTCGAACCGGGTCACCTCGGGGCGATACGCCCGGGCCTCGACCGGAATGGCATCGACGCTCATCTCGCGCGGGTTGATGCCGTTGCTCGACGCCCAACCGAAGACGAACCGGCCCATAGCGCTGGAGTCGACGTCCGCGATCGCGCCGAGCACTACGTTCCCCGAGACGATGCCGCTCAGGTCGACCGCCGAATCCCGCAGCATGATCAGGCCCGCCATCTCCGCCAACAATCGAATGTCCAGACTGAGGTCCGTGCGGGTCAATTTCGCCAGGTATTCGCCCGCCGCCTTGTCGATCGCCGCGAAGTTGGCCTGAACCGCCAATACTTCCATTGAGGTTTCCATCGCTCGCCCGCGGGATCGTTGTATCGCCGGGCGGGACAACCCGCCCGGCGGCTCGCCGTTCGATTGATCGACGGTTTCAATCCAGTATCGTCACCCGCGTCATGAACGCTCGAAGTCTATCCGCCGTCCGGTCCGTCGTCGTCAAGCTCGGCACACAGTCGTTGAACGACCCGGCGGGGCGGCTCGACGACGCGTTTCTTTCGACCATCGCGGCGCAAATCGTCGCGCTGCGATCCCGAGGCATCGTGGTGACGCTCGTCAGTTCCGGCGCGGTCGGCGCGGGCGTGGCCGAGCTCAATCTCGCGAAGCGGCCGACCGACCTGGCGAAACTGCAGGCCGTCGCCGCAATCGGGCAGCGGCGATTGATGGACGCCTGGGCGGCGGCGTTCGAACCGCACGCGCTGCACGTCGCGCAGCTGCTTTTGACCCGCGAAGACGTCGACAACCGCACCCGATTTCTCAACCTGCGTAACACGATCCACGCCGTCCACGAGCTTGGCGGGGTGCCGATCATCAACGAGAACGACACGATCAGCACCGACGAAATTGTGAAGATCACGTTCGGGGACAATGACATTCTCGCCGCGTCGGTCACGCACGCGCTGCGGGCGGACCTGCTGGTGCTGCTGTCGGTGGTGGACGGGATTCTCGACCCGACCGGCACCCCCGTTCGGCTAGTCGAAAGCATCGACACCGCCCGTGACTGGGTCCGCACGGAAAAATCCGCGCTGGGCAAAGGCGGGATGGATTCCAAGCTGACCGCGGCGAAAACGGTCACCGACGCCGGGTCGGCGATGGTCGTCGCCAACGGCCGAATGCCCGACGTGCTGACGAGAATTCTAAACGGTGAAGCGGTCGGAACGCTGTTCGTCCCGGCACCCAAAAAGCGGTCGTCACGTGGCCGTTGGATCGGGTCAGTCCGACCGATGGGCACGATCACGATCGACGCCGGCGCCGCCTCCGCGCTGGTCGACAAAAATAAAAGCCTTCTCCCGGCCGGGATCGTCGGCGTGACCGGCGAGTTTTCCCCCGGCGACGTCGTGAGGATCACCGCCGACGGCCGCGACATCGCCAGCGGTCTGACCAACTATTCCAACGCAGACGTGACCCGCATCCGCGGCATGAAAACCGCCGAAGTGCGCGCGCTCCTCGGCGAGTCGGCGTACGACGAAGTGGTGCACCGGGACAATTTAGTGATCTAAAGAATCGTGCAATCAATCCGTAGATAAACACGGAAGGTGCCCACCCCCTGTTTAGCGGCTGTCCCGCAGTCGCAGGGACGCATCTTGTGCCGGCGAAAGGCGTCCCTGCGGGACAGCCGCTAAACGGGTCTGTCTCACAACGCACTCAATCCGCATGCAGCACCGGCAGCGGATCGGGAACGCGGTCTATCACTTTGCGGTCGACCAATTTCTGCGCCAGCTCGCCCATGTGGGCGTTGAGATAGTCGATCAAATGCGGGTTATCGTGCGGGTCGTGGCCGTATTGCCGCATCTGGGCGTACGCTTCTTCGACGGGCCTGTGCTCGACCAGCATTTCGTACGTAGCAATGACCCCGCCGGTCCGCTGCGCTCCGGCGATGCAGTGCACGAGCACCGGCTTGCCGGCCTTTTCGGCGGCGTCGATCGCGGTGATCGCCCGGGCGTATTGTTCGATCTGGCCCGTGCCGTCACCGCCGAGCGGATATACCGTTCGTTCGATCCCCAGATCGGCAACCGCCTGTTGTTCCGCGGCCAGATCGGCGGCGTGTCCGCCGTGCCCCGACAACGCGACGATCACTTTGATGCCGTTGGCTTTTAGCGTTTTCTCGACCTGCCACCGGGACATCTGCCCGCTGCGGTACAACCGCCCGGCTTCGACGACGCCGAAATTCTTCGGCATCAACGCGTCGCGTAGGCCGTTGTTCCAGACGACGAAAAAACAGACCACAAGCAACACAACGCCGACGCAACCGACAACCGCGCGCGTCCGGCCGCGCGGACGCGCGGGGGCCGACGGGGTTTGCAGGGCGGTCATTTTCAGCACAGTGTCGATCGGCAAAATGTAACTTCCCCGTCCACGCAAATCCACGACGTCTGGTGTGAACGCGGTGGCGGCGCGGAATAATTCGTTACGTCGCGTAACGTATGGCGGTTCGGTACCCTCTTTAGGGCTGTGACGAGAACGAGCAACGTGATGCGCCGGAAGAATGACATGTTCGAGATGAACGAAGATCGCGGCAGCCTTGCGGTCGCGGGGGGATCGGTGTCGGCGGGGGCAGACCCGTACCACGACTCGGCCGTCCAGCGCTTGCTGAGGTCCGACCAAAAAATGTGCGACGGTACACTCGCGTTCGCCGACCGGCACCGCGTGTGGATCTGGGCGACCGTGCTTTTGTTTTACCTCGCGGCTTTCAACGGCCAATGGCGGATGCAGTCCGACGCGGCGTTGTATCTGTCGATCGGGCGGAACCTCGCACAAGGCCACGGTTTCACCTATCTCGGCCAGCCCGAACATCTCGCCTACCCCGGGTGGCCGGCGCTGATTGCCGTGACGTTCAAAGTATTCGGCACCAAGTCGCTGGTACCGGTTCATGTCGTGATGCTGACGATCGCACTGCTGACAATCGCCGCGGTCTATCGAATGGTGCTCCTGCACTCGGGCCGCCCGACCGCCGTCGTGGTGGCCGCGGGGACTGGGCTTACCAAGGCGTTCTTTTGTTACGGGTTCGAGCTATGGACCGACATGCCGTTCGCGCTCGGGGCGATGACGTTCTTCGCCGGCTATGAAGGCGTGGCCGCCGCGCGACGCAACCCGGCCCGAACCCGCACGGCCCGTGCCGTCGACGTCACACTGCTCACCGGCGGGCTGCTGATCGCCGCGGTGACCCGGCCCACCGTGTGGCCGTTACTGGTCGCTATCGTACTTACGGTCTGCGTTCACGTCGCCAAGGGCCGGCTTCGGTGGAAACCGATTGTGCTTCTCGCCGTCGCCGCCGCGATTCCGCTCGCGGTGGTGATCGGCAGTGGACGGCTCCGGCCCGGCGGGGTGGGGTTCGGCCGAGTGTACGAACAATACCTGGTCAATCGGCTCAGCGGCCGGTCCGCCGACGGCGGGTTCACGCATTCGTTCGCGCAAAACGTCCACGACCTGTTCAGCTGGGCCGCCTCGGACGTTTTGTTCCAGACCCGCCTCGGCCCGATCTGCAACACGCTGCTCAGCGTTCTCGTGCTGTCGCTCGGGTTCGGGCTGTTCCGCTATCGCGCGTTATGGGGATTCTGGTTCTGCCTGATGCTCGCCACGATTTTAATTTCCCAGGAAACCCTCGACCGATATTTCCTGCCCGTGCTGCCGCTGCTGATCTTTGCCTGGTGGGATTTTCTCGTCCGGCTCAACCGGATGCTGCCCGTTCCCTGGGCGAATCTGGCCTTTCTGGGGCTCGTATGCTTCGGCGGGCTGATGAACCTGACCAAGTGCGCCGGCATCGTCTTTCAACAGCGGCAGCGGCCTTTTCTGGCGTCTTACGACCAGGGGATCTTCGACGCGACCCCTCGTTTCGCGGAAAAACTACATTCCGCCGTCGGCCTCGACGCGATCATCCTGCTGGACAAGCCGTACGGTCGGGTGACCGCGTTTCTCAGCGAACGGTCGGTGATCAGCGCTTTGAACACGTCCGTGGCTGAGCTTCGACAAAACCCGGTGTATGTCGTCGAGCCCGTCGATGCGACGACCCGCCGACTGTTGAAGTCGGCCGGTCTGGTCGAACTGCCCGCGATGTTCACCGTTCACCCTTCGCCCGGGCACGGGCCCATGGCTACAGATTTCTCGCTGCACCCGACCCGCCCGGTCGACGACCACCGATGAGTAAGACCGTGCCTCACGTGGCACGGGCACCATCGAGCGGAGCGGTCTTCATTCAAAGGCTGTAAAGGCAGCAGACGCACCGGCGGGGACGCCCGTGCCACCGTGGACGACGCCGGCGTCGGTTTTTCAAAGATCACCATTCGTCATTTACGCGTACAATCCGGGCATGCCCGAGACGACTGCCCCGAATCCTTTGTACGAACTACACACCCAGGCCGAGGCGGAATTTCAGTCGTACGACCAGACCGAGATCGTCGCCACGTTCGGCGAACCGCAGGCCGAATACGCCGCGATCCACAAAGGCGCCGCGCTGTTCGATCTCGCCCACCGCGGAATTCTGGAACTGACCGGCAAAGACCGTCTGTCTTTTCTGAACAATCTGCTGACGAATCAGACCTTCGACAAGGCGACCAAGACCGGGCTCACTGCCGGGCAGGGGGTGTACGCGTTTCTGCTCAACGCCAAGTCCGGTCGGATCACCGCCGACATGAATGTGATCGAACGCGGCGACCGGACGATGCTGGAAATGGACGCCCGGCTGACGGCTGCGGTAAAAACTGCGCTGGAGAAATACGTCTTCACCGAGCAGGTGAAAATCGCCGACGTGACCGACCGGCTTCACCAATTCGCGGTGTACGGCCCGTCGGCACGGGCAACGCTGACCGAAATCATCGGAGTCGAAATTCCCGAACTGGGATTGATTGCCTCGACCGAGATCGAAGCATTTTCAAAGCCCGTGACGGTCTGGCGGGACGGCCCGACCGGCACCGCGGGGTACCACCTGGTCGTGCCGATCGAGGCCGCGCGGGAACTCTGGATGCGGCTGGTGACCGACGCGACGACGGCGACCGACCCGGGCAAACGCCGGCTTCGCCCGGCGGGGTGGGCGGTGTTCAACGCGGCACGGATCGAGGCCGGGCGTCCGCTGTTTGGAATCGATTTCGACGACACCATCCTGCCCGCCGAGACCGGGCAATTGTCCCGCGCCCTGAGTTTCACCAAGGGTTGCTACCCGGGGCAGGAGATCGTCGCCCGCATGCACGCCCGCCAGCAGGTGGCCAAACAAATCGTGGGATTGAAATTCGCCGACGACAATCTTCCGATCGCCGGCGCGGCGGTCACCGACGACAACGGGAACACCGTCGGCGGGGTCACCAGCAGCACGATTTCACCGGTGTTGTCCAACACGGCAATCGCGCTGGCGGTGTTGAAACGCCCGCATTTTGCGGTCGGAACGGTGCTCAACGTCCCGGCCGAGGGGGCCATGCGCAAGGCGGTCGTCACGGCGCTCCCATTTCTAAATATCTCGCCCCGGGACTAGGCTCTGGCGGGCAGGTGGCGTGCTGTTCGGACCTCGCGCGTCTCACGAAGGAAATGAAATGATCGATTCACCGTATCTCGCAAAGCCGGGAAAAAAAGTCGACCTGTCAAAGATCGACACGGCCGACAAGGGCCATTTCCGGGACAAAGAGCACGCCGCCGAGACGGCCCGTAAGGACACTCAGAAATTAAGAGAGCAACAGGATCTGCTGTATGCCGACGGAACCCAGTCGCTGCTGGTCGTAATTCAGGCCATGGATACCGGCGGGAAGGACGGGGCTATCGAGCACGTGTTCAGCGGCGTCAACCCGCAGGGCTGCAACGTCACCAGTTTCAAACAACCGACGCCGTTGGAATTGCGTCACGATTTTCTCTGGCGGATCCACCAGGCGACCCCGGCCAAGGGCATCATCGGCATCTTCAATCGGTCGCACTACGAAAGCGTGCTCGTCGAGCGGGTCCACGACCTCGTCCCGAAAAAAGTCTGGTCCGGGCGGTACGAGAAAATAAATGAGTTCGAAAAACTGCTCGCCGACGAGGGGACGACGATCCTGAAATTCTTCCTGCACATCTCCAAGGACGAACAGCGGGAGCGGCTGCAGAAGCGGCTCGACGATAAAAACCGGCAATGGAAATTCGCCGCCGGCGATCTCGCAGAGCGGAAACTATGGAACGATTACACCGAAGCCTATGAAGACGCGCTGTCCAGGTGCTCGACCGAGCACGCGCCCTGGTACATCGTGCCGGCCGACCATAAATGGTTCCGCAACTGGGTCCTGTCCGACACGATCGTACGGACGCTGCGGAAGATGAAACTGCAGTACCCCGCGGCCTCGGAAGACGTGCAGAAGCTCAAGGTCGTTTAGGAAGAGGCCGCGACTATCGAATTTTCCAAACCCGTTTAGAGGCGGCCCGGATGGCCGGGCTTTCCTTGCCGCGCGTAAGAATCACCTACCGTGATTCACACCTACGCTGCCTTCGATAGCGCCACCGACTCTTCGAACAGATCGATCACCGGTCGAGTCTGACGGGCCCGCCACGCGTGGGCGCGGGCCTTGGCGTGCACGGGCGAAGAGTTGGCGATGATCGCGGCGTCGAAGTGAAGCATCGTCGCGTCGTCGTCGAACAGGACCGGCACCCCGCGGTACCGCCGGCCGGGGGCGGCCAGCTTCGAGTCCGCCACGGCGACCACCTGCAATCCGCAAGCCCGCGCCGCCAACCAGAACGGGTAGATATTTTTCCCCACATCGACCAGCAGGATCGACCGGATGCGGTCCCGCCGGACCGCCCGATCGAGCCGCCTGCGGATGGCAACGAGCATTGCGAACTCTTCAAACGCAGCTAACCCGATCGGCCTCCGGTGTCCCGGCCGCAGCGACATGCCGATGCCCTGCAGCAGCCCGGTCATCGCGGCAAGCCTGTGCCCGCGGCCTTTCAAGGCCGACATCCACGCGTACCGCCGCACCCAGTCTGTCGCGAACGGCAACACCCATTGCCGGGGAAAATAGCGGGTCACGAGCATCAGGTTGTTTCGCACGTCGAGCCGGGTGGTGCGGGTCGGCACGCGGGATGATGCTGTCTTCAGATGCCGGACGTGAAGGTCGTCGAACCGGCGGATCGCCCAGCGGCGGTCCAGCAGCCGAAGCGACAGGTCGTATTCCTCGGCCTGCATGAAAAAGTCGGTCGGCAGCCCGCCGACTTCCAGCAGAGCTGTTCGTCGGATCGCGGTCCCGCAACCGATCAGCACACTCGGGTACGCGCTGCATTCACGGGAGTTGTCGGGCAGGGTCACGTTGAAGACGGCCGCCCCCAGGTCCGGGTCGTCGCGGAACAAGTCGACCATTCGGCGGACACTGCCGACGGTCGGGAACGAGTCGTCGTCCAGGAACATGACGAATTCACCGGCGGCTCTGCCGAGGCCGTGATTTTTCGCGCACGCGCCTTCGTTACGATTCAACCGGATCAACTGGACTTCCGGGAAACCGGCTTCGATGGCGATCGCGGTTCCGTCCCGGCTGGCGTTGTCGACCACGATTGTTTCGGTAATCAGACCGGACCGCCGGTCGATCTCGCGGAGTTCCTCCAGCGTTCGCAGCAGCACGTCGCGGCGGTTGTGCGTCGAGATCAGGAACGTCACATAGGGCGCGATCGACGAGTGGTCCCCGACCGGGGTGCCCCGGGCAACAACGGTCTGACGCCGACGAGCGGCGACCGCGGCCAACGGTTTTACCGGGCGTTGGAAATTTGATCGCAGCAGCGTTCCCATGTCGTCCTCCACTTCGTGTTCAGGCGGCAACAGCCGAGCCGTTTCGCAGGCCCCGCAGCGTGCACGGACGCCGCGGATCGAAATCATTCCGGGCCGGATTTACCGGCGGTAGATCCCATTTGCTGAAAAGCCGGGCATTGTCGAGCCGGCCTTGGTCGGCGTCGGTCGCGCGGCGGTCGTCGGCGTGTTCGTCGTGGTCGATGTAAGACGACTCGGCCGGGACTACCGACAAGCCCGCGTGCCAAACTTTCAACGAAAGGTCCGGGTCCGCGGCATAAAAAACGTACCGCTCGTCGAAGAATCCGACCTGTTCGAACACCTCGCGGCGACCGACGGCGAAGTTGGCGTACAGCGTGCCGCGGACGTGGCAGAGTTGATACACGTCGGCACGCGGCGCCTCGCAGGCGATGCGTTCGTAAGCGACATTTCTCGGGGAGTGCCAGCGGTGATACATCGCGACCAATCCCACCCGGGGTGATTTCACATACAACTGCGCGATCGCGTTGCTGTATGCGTTCGGCAGCGGCCGGGCGTCGTCGTTCAACCAGGTGAGGTGCCTGCCGCGGGCGAGGCGGAAGCCTTTGTTGGCGGCGCGGACGAACCCTTCGCGGCGGTCTTCGCGGATCGATTGCAATTGGCTGCCGAACACGCGGCGGGCGTCGGCGAGCACGTCTTGCGTGTGATCGGTGCTCGCGCCGTCGACGACGATCACCTCGAAATCACAGCCGGTGTTCCGCACGACCGTACGCAGGCAGCGGTCGAGCAGGTCGGCCCGGTTACACGTGGGAATCACAATTGAGAGCTCGGGCATCTCAGGCAGCCTTTCGCGACCGGAAACAGGAACACGCGTGCGTGTATGCCGACGACAACGTGCTCAAAAAATGCTCGGCGGTATATTGCCTGACCCGCACCCGCCCCCGCTCTGCCAGCAGGCGGCGCAATGCGACGTCGCCGCAGATGCGTCGCATCACGAGAATCATCTGTGCGCTGTCGTCGGGCGAAAAGGTCAGCCCGGCTTCGCCAATTTCTTCCGGCAGGCTGGTCACGTTCGAGCACACGACGGGGCATCCGCAGGCCATCGCCTCCATGACCGGGATGCTCCACGACTCGTGCTGGCTTGGAAAAATCATCGCCGTCGCGAGGTGATACAGCCCGACCAGTTCCTCGGTCGTGACGCGCCCCAGCAAGCGGACTTTCTGTTCGGCTTGGAGGTCTTCAATTAATCGCGGCAGGGCCGATTCCGGTTGCCCGCCGCCAGTCAGCACCAGTTGCGTGTGCCCGAGGTTGGCTTCGACGAAGGCCCGGATCAACCGCTCGTGATTCTTATGCGGCCAGACGGCGGCGGGGTAGATCAGGAACGAGTCCGGCAGCGAAAGGAATTCCCGCAATCGAGTAAGCTGCTCGGCCGGCGGGGCCTGAAAATATCGCGATTCGAACGGGTCGGGGGTCACAAAGATCTTCGACTCGCTGACGTGCAGTTGTTCGACAAGATCGTCGCGGACGTAGTCGCTCGCGGCGATAAGAGCGTCGGCACGGCGTGCCGATGCGTTCCACCACCGCTCGCGGTTGTCTAATTCGTCGGCCGAAAAATATTGGGGAAAGTGCCGATGCTGCAGGTCGTGCAGGTTCAACACCACCGGCAGATCCAGGTCCATCGGGTTGATCGTGTTGCCCGGAAAGTGCACGACGTCGACCTGGTTACGGTGCAGCAGCTCGGACTTCTGCCGTTGAAACTGGACTAGCGCGGCCGCGCCACCGGTCGGGTCGCTTTGCAGGACCTGACCCCAGTTGTGCACCGGTGAACCGGCATAAGTCGGTCTCTCGAGCAGCAATGACTGCGTGGTTGCGTCGGTGAAGCGGGAGAACAGTGCGGCATTTTCGGGCCGGGTGAGCAGCAGCAGTTTTGACGCCGGGGACCCCGGGCGTTTGAGCGCTTCGATCAGCGCGAGCGTGTAGTTTTCGATCCCGCCGACCCGGCCGGGAAGGATGCAATTGGTGTCGACGGCGACGATCATCGGTGGACTCGTTAGACCGCTTTGCGGAACCGCGGGGTCGATACCTCGGCGATCACCGATTTCAGTTCGCCGGCGATGCGGTCCTGCTGTTGCCCGGTCAGGCCGTGAAACATGGGTGGATTCAAGATCCCGGCGCAGGTGCGTTCGGCGACGGGGCAGAAATATTTTCGTCGCGATCTGAAAATCGGCTGCGCATAAAGCGGCATCGGGTAACAGGCGCGGGTGTCGATTCCCCGTTGTTTCAGCCGGGCCATCACTTCGTCGCGGTCGGGGACGACGAGCAGGTACAGGAAATAGCTGTTTTGTGCGCGGTCCAATCCCGGGGCGGCGGACCACCCGGTGCCGGCGAACAACCGGTCATAATTAGCGGCTAGGTGCTGGCGTTCTTCCAGCAGGGTGTCGAGCTTGGCCATTTGCGCCAGCCCGATGGCGGCCTGCAATTCGGTCATGCGGAAATTATGACCCAGTTCGACGTGGTGATATTTGCGGGCCGGGTCTTCACCCTGCGATCGGATCATCCGCATCCGGCGGTCCAGGGTCGCGTCGTCAGTGAACACCATTCCACCTTCGACGGTGGTGATCATCTTGGCCGCGTGAAAACTGGTGGTCGAGATCACCCCGTAGCTCAGCGTCGGTTTTCCGTCGAAGCACGAGCCGATGCTTTGAGCGCCGTCGACGATCAGTGGGATTTTATTTTCCTTCGCCAGTTTCGTCATGGCGGCGTAGTTGCAGGGGTTTCCGCCGTGGTCGGTGCAGAGGATCGCGCGGGTGCGGGGGGTGATTTCTTTTTCCGCGGCCCTGGGGTTCAGTCCCAGGTTTTTCGCGTCGACGTCGGCAAAAACGGGGGTCGCCCCCTGGAGGGCGACCGCGCTCGCGGTGGCGACGTACGACAGGGCGGGGACGATCACTTCGTCGCCGGTGGTGATGCCCAGCACGCGCAGCGCGAGCTCGAGCGCGGCGGTGCCGTTGCTGACGGCGATCGCGTGTTTCCGGCCCGCGCGGACGGCCATCAGCCGTTCGAACTTTTCGACCCGCGGTCCGCTGGTCAGCCAGCCGCTGTTCATGCAGGCGACGACTTCCTTCAGCTCGGCGTCGTCGATGGCCGGGCGGGCCCAGGGAATCGGGTCGGTATTTTGAGGAGTGATCTTCATTGTTTTCGCGCTCCGCTGATTAGTCATCGGCAGCGGGGCGTTCGGAAATGAAGCAATTATTGGACGCAGACGATAGGGCAGGTTGGACCGCGATGTGGACCGGATGCTTCGACGTCGGCAGAGGATCAACGGGCGACAAACGGCAACCGCGGGGTGGGTCGATTCTCGACTTCGCAGCGAGTCTTTGCCGATAAGTGCGTCATGAACCCGGCCACCACTGTCACCACCCCCGTCGCGCTGATCATTCACAAACGTCCGGACCATCTGAAGCTGGTGCTGGCGGCGCTGGCGAAGGTTCGGCCGTCGACGATCCTGGTGATCGCGGACGGGCCCCGGCGGGAAGAGGACGCGGCGGGGTGTGCGGCGTCGCGGAAGCTGATCGACACGATCGATTGGCCGTGCGACATTCGGTTGAATTATTCCGAGCAGAACTTGGGGTGCCGGCGTCGAATCTCCAGCGGCATCAGCTGGGTCTTTTCACAGTTCGAAGAAGCGATTTTCGTCGAAGACGACTGCATTCCCGACCCGAGTTTCTTCAAATTCTGCCAGGAGATGCTCGCGTATTACCGCAACGACGACCGCGTGCGGGCCATCAGCGGCGACAATTTTCAGTTCGGGAAACGGGTGTCGCCTTACAGTTATTATTTTTCGCTGATTCCCCACTGCTGGGGTTGGGCGTCGTGGCGGCGGGCGTGGGAATACAACGACGTGGACATGCTGGGTTGGCCGGCCGCGGAGGCGACGGACTTTCCGCGTCAGCTGCTGCCGTCTGACAAGGCTGTCTGGTTCAACCGCAAGGCGTTCAGCGAGGCGTACAGGAGGAAGCTGGATTCGTGGGCGATTCCTTGGGAATTTTCGATCTGGCAGAGTGGCGGGCTCGCGGTGCTGCCGGAGGTGAATCTGGTGACGAATATCGGGTTCGGGCCGGATGCGACGCACTGCAAGAAGCCGGACCCTTGCGCGAACACGCCGGCGCTGGAGATGGACTTCCCGCTCAGGCACCCGCCGATGGTGGCGCACCACGTCGATGCTGACCTGGCGTATTACGACCGCATCGTGAAATACGTCCCCGAAGACTTTCTCCGCAGCGCGGCGGGGCGTTCGGTGGGTTACGATTCGCTCAGCTTAGCGCGATCGGCGTAAATGAATCGGCCCCTGTGGCCGCTGGTCGTCAAGCGCATAAAACCAGAAATAGCTGCAAATCGCGTGATAAAATCTGTAGTAGCCGAGGCCGGGAGACCGCGGATTGAACTGATCGGTGCGCGATTTTGCAGGTCGATCCCCGCCCTCCCGGGACGGGGCTGTTAAAAATCCCGCGGGGCCATTTTGAACCGCGTGGACTTTCGTTGTAATCCGCATCAGGCCTAAACCGGACTTTGTTTAGTAGCTCCGAATGAATCACCAACTTAATTACGGAAGGGAGCTCTTCCACGAGCGATTGCGAATGCCGCCGTGGGTCATGCTCATCCGCGTCGTCGTCGCTGTGCTCGTCGCCGGCGTCTCGATTTTGTTTCTATTAACGACGTATTGGTCGCGGATACGCTGGCCCATCCAATTGTGCATCGGGCCCGTGATAGGCGGCGCGGCAGTTGCGGCTGCTTGCACGGTCGATGCGACGACCCGCGTTTTTTGCGACCGCCTGCAGGTCGATCTTTCCGTCGCAGGCTGTCGGCTCGGGAGTTACCAATATCCCTGGGCCACGGTGACCGAGGTCATGCGGATCGACAGTAAAACGCCGGCGGCGAAACGAAATCGCGCGGTGTTTCGACGCGCCCCGTCGTTGACGGTCGTCATGTATTTCGGCACGGGGATATGGGTGCGGACTGCGGGATCGAAAGAAGCCTGGATCGGTTCGAATCAGGTCGACCTGCTGCTCGAAGCCATCGCGACGGCGCGTGGCGATTCTGATTCAGAAGAAAAACAGCCTTAAAACTAAGAAAGTTGCCTACTTCGGCGTCGGCAGGCTTTCGGATGCCGGCAGGTCTCGCAGACTGTTCAGGCCGAACAGTTCCAGAAAACGCTTGGTGGTTCCATATAGGATCGGCCGGCCTGGTTCTTCGGCCCGGCCGGCGATTTTGACCAGGTGCTTTTCCATCAGCGACCGGATCGTTTCCCCGCAAGCCACGCCGCGGATCGCCTCGACGTCGGCGCGAAGGATCGGCTGCTTGTAGGCAATGATCGCCAGCGTTTCGAGCGCGGCCTTGGTGAGCTTGGCGTCGATTTCTTTCTGGTGCAGCTTCTTCAGATGATCACCGAACTGCGGCAGGGTCAGAATCTGGTACCCCCCGGCAACCTGTTCGATGCGGAAAGACCGATTTCCCTGCTCGTACAGGTCGTTCAAATATTTGATCGCCGTGCGAACCGGCTTGGTGCCGGGCAGCGACATCAACTCCGCGAGCCGACCGGCGGTCAGCGGGTGGTGCGTGCTGAGCAGCAGCGCCTCGGTCACTTGCAGGTCTACGACGACGTCGGCGGATGCAGCTTCTGTAGTGTCTTTTTCGGGGTCCGTCACCTCGCCGTCGGACAGTTCCGGCTCGACCGGCGGGGACGTCGGCGGGGTATCTTCTGAAGGTGGCGGTGTTGGGTCGGGGGTCATGGTTTGGGCCGGCATCGTGATACATTACGGCAAGGGATCGGGCAAGTTTCCTCGGTGGCCCTGCAAGAGACTAGAATCGTATCCGTCTTACTTTCGTGACGGCTTACTGACGCGCGTGATGATCACCTTTCCGTGTAAATGCGGCAACCTCTTCGAAGTGCCCGACGACCAGTCCGGGGGCCTGGTGCAGTGTACGCGGTGCGGGCTGCTGGCCGACGTGCCGAACGCCGACGATCTGCCGAATCTGCACGAAGACGGCACTTTCGCCTTCGAAGAGACGACGCCGGTCGACGACGGCATCCGCCTGGCGGACCTGCATCACGCATTTACGAACCGAACGACCGACGACAGCGGCCGGGTGAAAGACCTTCGACCGACGGCAGAGCATTTCGAACGCATCGGGGTGGTAAACGACGACGCGCCAACGCGGGTCACCCCCCGGTACGACCCGGTGACCGGCGAACTGATTCGGCCGTTGGCGTTGAAAGACGAACCGCCGATGCGCGTGCTTCCGATCGCCGAGTCGCCCGGTGCCGCGGCAAAGGCGCCGATTCCCGTGGTTTCATTAACCTACTCAACCGGCGACACCACCAAACCCGCGTCGCTAAAAACCCTTGCGGTCGACCTGCTTCAGCCGGCGAACACCACCGTGATGGCGTTCATCTACCTGTTTTATGTCGCGGCTTATCTGGCAAAAATTCCGCTGAACACGTTCGTGCTCTATTTCAATTTGCCGATGTTGGTCGCGCTGGTGCCGAACATTCCGTTGTGGTTGATCGCGGCCCATTACGGTTGCGTGATCGAAGATACCGGCCCCGATGCGATCGACGAACTGCCCCGGCCGATGCGGTTTTTTGAATTCGTCGACGACCTGCTCCGGCCGTGGTTCAAGGTGATGCTCGCGGTCCTGATCTGCTTTCTGCCGGCGTATGCGACCGCTGCCTGGTTGCAGGGCCCGGCCGGGTTGATGGTGGCAATGACGATTGCTTTGTTGCTCGGCGGGGCTGTGGCGTTTCCGGGGGTGCTGCTCACCAGCGTCGCCGGCACGACGGTGCTGAACCTCAGCCCCGATCGACTTCTCGGCGTGATGCGCATCTGCGGAATCAGGTACTTCGCCGCGGTCTTCACCGGGATATTGTCGCTGACGTTGACTGCGCTGTTCCTGCTCGGCCCGGCCAGCCTGCCGCCCTTGGCGTGGATCCCCGGCGTTCAGAATTTCGACCGCTTATTCCTTCTGCTCCCCGGTGTCGCGATGACCATTTACATCTCGCATTTTTTCACCTGGCACCTGGGGCTGCTCTATCGGCAACACCACGACCAGTTCCCGTGGCTCGCGCAAAGACACCTCCGCACCCCGCGGTAGCGTTACTCAATACGGTTTCCTCTGCAGGCTTGTGCTGTCACTCGTGAGGCTGCCAACGAGCACCCGTTAACATTCGCACGCCAGTACCTTCCAAGAACTTGTTCACCGCGGAGGCGCCGAGGCGCGGAGGAGCATGCTCGCCCCTCGATTTTTTCGGAAATGTCGCGCGGTTTGATTTTGGTTGGCACGAGGATGCACCGTGGACAGGCGTGCGGACGCGGTATGTTTAATTGTTACTTGCCTTCTCCGCGGCTCTGCGCCTCGGCGGTGAGCAATCCGTGCCAAAGAAAACTGCGCGGGATCAGATTGAAACCGTTAATTCGCAACAACCGATCAGCAGCGCCGAAGATCGGCTCGGCTAGACCCCGGTGTCCAGATAGAGCACTTCGTCGTCGGCAGAGAAACCGAAAAGTTCCGCGAATCGACCCCAGGCGACAACCGTCTTGAACAGCCGTTCGATGTCCTCGGACGTGAGCCGGATCGCGAGTTCCTCCGCGACCACGTCCTTGTGCAATCGGTGGTCTTTGGCCTCTTCCAATAATCGGTTGACGAATTGAAACGTGCCGAGCGTTTTCAGCTGCCGGCGGAACAACGCCTTTCGGCCGTTGATGTCGTCGTCGAGCAGCTCCCGGCCGGTGTCGGTGAGCGCGACTTTATTTTTCGGCGTGTCCAGGAAATCCATCATTTCGCCGGCCTTGAGCACCGCGAGCGTGTGCCCAAAATCGTAATCAGTGAACCGGTCGATCCCGAAGACGTCCATTTCCCCGCCGTGGTCGCGGACGATTTCCATCAACCCGATGACGTGCCCGATGTTGACCGCCGGCAAAGGTTCGGGGATTGGCAGTCCGCCCGGTGTGGCAGGCACGACCGCGGGCTTTGCCGGCACGTCCGGCAGCTGCTCGTTCATGATGGCGTTGTGGATCTGCTGGACCATCCGCCGGAACGCCGGCGTCTGGTACTCGCGCGGGTGCGGGACGTCGTTCTGCACGATGGTCTGGATCCGGCCCGGTTTGGCCGCGAGCACGACGATCCGGTCGGCGAGAAAAACCGCTTCCTCGATCTGGTGCGTGATCATCATCACGCTGCGGCGCGCCTGCGATTCGCCCGGCACGGTCGACGCCGACTTGTCCGACCGGTTCGAAAACAACCGGTAGATTTCGCTCCGCAGGCTTTCGGCGGTGAAGACGTCCAGCGCACTGAACGGCTCGTCCATGCAGAGCAGTTCGGGCCCCCGGGCCATCGCGCGGGCGAACCCGACGCGCTGCTTCATCCCGCCGGAAAGCTCTTTCGGGTATGCCTCTTCGAATCCTTCCAGACCGACGATGTCGATGCACCGCTTGACCCGTTCGGTCCCTTCGTCGGGGCTCAGTTCCAACCCGTTTAGCGCGAGCCGGACGTTGTCCTGCACATTCAGCCAGGGGAACAACGCGAAGTTCTGGAAGACGATCGCGACGCCCGGGTGGATGCCGGTCAACGGCAACCCGTGGGCGAACACCTCGCCGGTGGTCGGCTGGATCAGCCCGACCATGGCGCGCAGCAGTGTGCTTTTCCCGCACCCGCTGGGCCCGAGGATCGCGAGCACTTCGCCAGGCCGGACGCCGAGCGAGACGTTTTCCAGGATGGGCCGCAGCTGCCCGTCCTGCCCCAGCGAGATCGAGACGTTGCGCGCCTCGGCGATCGGGGTCGTGTCCACCGAAGACGTTGATGGTTGGGTGATCAGGGTCATACGCGTCTTTTCGAAACTCAGAAACTCTCGGTCGACTCAGTCACACGTTCAGGCTGTACCGGGATTCGGCGACCCGGTAGACCCGTTTCCAGACGGTCCGGTTCAGCGTCACGACGAAGCCCGCCATGGTGATAATGCTCGCGGCCAGCAGGGGGAAATTCCCGGCATTGGTCGCCTCGTTGATCAGCGACCCCAGACCGAAAGCGATCTTGGTGCTCCGGCCGGCCGAGAAATATTCCGAGACGATCGTCGCGTTCCAGGCCCCGCCGGCGGCCGTCACCAGCCCGGTGACCAGAAACGGAAAAACCGCCGGGATGTAAAGACGCCGCCAGGTGTACCAGCGGCTGAGATGATACACGCGGGCCGCCTCGCGGAGGTCGCTGGGGACCGCCATCGCGCCGGCGATCACGTTGAACAGCACGTACCACTGCGTCCCCAGCAGCATCAGTGCGACGCACCCGAACGTGAACGGGACGTGCAGCAGGACCAGCAGTCCGACGACCCAGGGGAAGATCATCGGCGCGGGGAAGCTCGCCGCCACTTGCACCACGGGCTGAAGCCGCTGGGACCACTTCGGGCTCAGGCCAATGAGGATTCCGACCGGAAGCGCCCAGATCGCGCTCAGCAGAACTGCCGCAGAGGTTCGAAGGAACGACGCCATCAACGCAAGCCCGACGTGAATCCAGTCCTGATGGTCCGGGGTCGACACCGGGAGCGCGATCAGCAGTTTGATCAACTGCCAGCAGCCCCAGACCGACCCGGCGGCCAGCACCAGCAGCGATACCCACTTCACGACCGAACGGCAGCTGTCGATCAGCCTTGCCCGGGATTGCATTTGTCGGGTGTGATCGGCTGGGCTTATCGCCGGCTCGGTCCCGGGGATCGTTTTGTTGACCGAACGTTTCAGCGCGATCAGGCGGCGCACCAGGTTCAGCAGCCGCGACCGCTGGAACAGGTTCATCACCCAGGAACTGGGTTGGTCGGCTGCCGACACGTCTTCGAGTTTGTAGCGCTCGCTCCAGACGACGATCGGCCGCCAGAGAATCTGGTCGACCAGGATGATCATCACCACCATGGCGAAGACCGCCCCGACCTGGGCTCGGCCGTTGTTCTGATCCATCGCCTCTTTCATGTACGACCCGAGCCCCGGGAGGCGGTAGTCCCGGTCCTTCAGCGTGAACGCCTCGTTGACGGTGATGAAGAACCATCCCCCGGCCATCGACATCATCGAATTCCAGACCAATCCGATCATGCTCGCCGGAACTTCGAGGGTTTTGAACACCTGCCAGCGGCTGAGCTTTTGGATCAAAGATGCCTCGCGCAGCGTCTGGGGGATCCCGCGAAGACTACCGATGAAGCTGTAGGTCATGTTCCAGACCTGCCCGGTGAAAATGGTGAGCACGCAGGCGAGTTCGAGCCCCAGCTCGCGGGTCGGGAACAGCTGAACGAGCGCGAGCACCAGCCCGGGCAGGAACCCGAGCACGGGAATCGACTGCAGCACGTCCAGGGCGGGGACCATGATACGTTCGGCGCGGCGGCTGTGAGCGGCGACCGTGCCGTAAACCAGCGTGAAGGCCAGTGACAGCACGTACGCTGCGCACCCGCGGGCGAGCGTCATCAGGGTATATTTCGGGAGAGCGCGGAGGCTCAGGTTGATGGCAACGCTCGCGTGCATCGGTGACGCCGCCTGCCGGGCCATGATCACGACCGCGCCGACGACCGCGGCGATGCCGGCCATCACGAACAGCTCGATCCCGATCGACGCCGGCGCGGCGAGCGCTTTCTTCACTTTCTCGGTATGAAAAAGAACTAATGCCATCGGTGTCGGCAGGGTAGCGTAAAAGATCGGACATACCAGCCAGGACAGCGAGCGGTTTGCGAGCCAGCCTGCGGACCCGCCGAAAGCGTCCGGGCACAACCCGACCGAGCCCGGACACCCGGCCGACGCGCCCGGCCGTCGCGCCGACGATCCTGATTTTCCAACAGCAATTCCGGGCGTAACTTCGTCGTTTCTGGTACTGTGTCGCCAATGTCAATCCCAACCACACCGATCCATCAGCTCGTGTTGAACCAATTGTCTACGGGCGAGAAGCGACTGCTGGTGCTCGTGGTCGCCGTCCGTAAGGCGCTGGGGCCGTCGGAAAGCATCAAGGGGGACCTGTCGGTGATGGTCAAAGCCGCGCTGCGGAAGCTGGTCGCGTCGAAAGTCGTTCTCGACGAAGAAGGGGTTTACTCGCTGGCCCCGGTGGCCGCTCCCGAGGTGACGATTTCAGTCCAGAAGACCGCCCCCAAGGCCCGCGTCGCCGGGCGCGCCTGAACTCACACCCCGTTAATCCAACCCGACCGCCTGCCCCGGACTTCGGGCAGAATGTTCACAGCAGCAACGGTTATTTCAGCTTCGCCAGCTCGGCGAGAATCGTAGCAGCCGAGGCACGGTCCCCGTGCGTCTTGCTCATCTTCCGAAACCGGACGACGCCTTGGTGGTCGATCACGAACGTTGACGGGTAGGCCGTTTCCTGCGCCTTTTCCCAGCGAAGCGCGTACGCGTTGACGAACGTGAAGTCCGGGTCGACCAAGGTCACAAATCCGTCCGATGATGATTTGTCTTTAAAGAACTCGGCCGCGTGGGCGTCCAGATCTTTTGCCGGCCCCGGGTAGATCAGCACGACTTTCGCGCCGGCGGTTTCGAACTGCTTTGCGTGGGCGACTAGGTCCGCGACCTGCTTGGTGCAAAGCGGACATTGATAGCCCGGCCACCCGCGGAGCACCACCAGCACGACCGGGCCCTGTGTGTAGAGTTCTGAAAGCTTCGCCGTTTTCCCGTCGAGCTGTTTAAGTTCAAAGTCCGGCGCGGTGGTGCCGACGGCGGGCGTCGTGGGCGTCGTTTCCGACCGGCCGTTTTGTACGAGCAACAGACTCGCGATTGCGATCGCGCAGATAGACGAAGCAAATCGTCGACGGTGTTCCATTTCGATCTCCAGTGGTGCCCGGCAGGGATAAGGGTGTCCGACCAGAATACCACCCACGGTCGCCAAATATTCCCGGGCAACAATAGAAACCGAGTGGATCAGTCAATCGTGCGTCGGCGCGTTTCGGTCGTCGGCGTCGTAGGCGGAGTCGGCCTTCCCGCCGGCGACTTCCACGCGCTCTATCGACAGCGCCCGGCCGGTCGCGGGGTCGATCTCGGCGATCGCGCCGCACAGCCGAACGTCACCCACGGCAACGTCGAACGGGGCCGGCATGTTCGTCGTCATGAACTTGATCACGCGGTCCTTCCGCCGGCCCAGCACCGAGTCGTACGGCCCGCACATGCCAAGGTCGCTGATGAACGCGCTCCCGCCTTCGAGGATCTTCGCGTCGGCGGTCGGGATGTGCGTGTGCGTGCCGAAGATCATCGACACCCGCCCGTCCATGTAATGCCCGAGCGCAACTTTTTCGCTGGACGCCTCGGCGTGGATGTCGCAGACGCAGACGCGTACGTGACGGGGCAGTTGCCCGAGCACGCGGTCGGCGGCGGCGAACGGGTCGTCCGACGGCAACTGGTTCATGAAAATCCGGCCGATCAGCGAAAACACCGCGACGCTGACGCCGCTCTCGGTCGTCACCACGGTATGCGTTCTCCCCGCGGCGGTGGCGGCGAGGTTCGCCGGGCGGACCACCCGCTCGCTGGTCTGCAGCGTCGGAATGATGTCGACCTTGCGGTAAATGTGGTCCCCCAGCGTGACGACGTCGACGCCGTATGAGCGGATCTTGTGGAACAGATTCTGCGTGATCCCGCTCCCGCCGGCGATGTTCTCGGCATTGGCGACGACGAGATCGATCCCACGCTCTTTGACCAGCGCGGGCAATTTATCGTGCACGATTTGACGCCCGGGTTTACCGACAATGTCGCCGAGGCAGAGGATTCGAAAAGCCATTCTCTCCGGGAACATAGCAGAAACCGCCCGCCTGGCGAGCAGCGGTCGTATTTGATTTCGGGACCCTGCCAGACTATATTCGTCTAAGCAAATGAAGTTGAAGACCCCCAGAGTTTCGGTCGACGCCGTTTTTCGAGCCCTGTCCGACCGGACCCGGCTTCGGATTTTGCACCTGCTCGGGCCGGGTGAACTCTGCGTCTGCGACCTGGTCACCGTGCTCCGCGTGCCGCAACCGAAAATCTCCCGGCACCTGAGCTACCTGCGACGCGCGGGACTGGTGACGGCGCGAAAAGACGGGCTCTGGAGCTACTACCGGCTCGCGCCAGCCGCCGGCGCGTTCCACCGGAAGCTGCTCGACTGCGTCGCGACGGGCTTTACGGACGTTCCCGAACTGTCAAAAGACGCCGTCGACTTACAGCTTCGCCGCGCGAGCTGCTGCGGCGGGAAGCCGTGCTGTTAACTTTTTTTGCACTAATACATACGTGTACGCAGATATAGATCAGCCATGCAGAAACTGAAGGTCTTATTTTTGTGCACGGGCAACTCCTGCCGGAGCCAGATGGCCGAAGGCTGGGCGCGGGTGTTGAAGGGTGACCTAATCGACGCTTATTCCGCCGGGACCCAGCCGCACGGGATGAATCCCTTTGCTGTCGCAGTGATGAAAGAGGTCGGCGTCGACATGACCGCCCATACCTCGAAGCACGTAGATGCACTTCGCACCGTCATGTTCGATTACGTCGTCACCGTCTGCGACTCGGCGAACGAGGCGTGCCCGACATTCCCGAGTGACGTCAAGCGGGTTCACGTCGGTTTCGACGACCCGCCCCGGCTCGCGCGGGGCGCAAAGAACGAACAGGAAGCAATACAGCATTACCGCCGGGTGCGGGACGAAATTCGTGAGTTCGTCGACGGATTGCCCGGCAATCTTTTTCCGATCTCGAACTTAACAGGAGCATCGAATGATCAATCTCAAAACCACTGAGCCGTGTTGCGGACCGAACTGCTGTGCCGACGACAAGAGTAAGACCATCCGCGAGCAGTACGGGGCGGTCGCGACCAGCGCGCTGTCGAGCGACCACGCGGGCGTGCACGCCGTCGCCGAGGCGTTCGGTTACTCGGCCGACGAGTTGGCGTCGATCCCCGCCGGGGCGAACATGGGGCTCAGTTGCGGGAACCCGCTCGCGACCGCGAGCCTGCGGCCCGGTGAGGTCGTAGTCGACCTAGGTTGTGGTGGGGGGCTGGACGTGTTGCTCGCCGCCAGGCAGGTCGGCCCGACGGGCCGGGCGATCGGCATCGACATGACTCCCGAGATGATCGACCGCGCGAAGGCGAACGCCGTCGGAATTGCCAACGTCGAGTTTCACTTGAGCACGATCGACCGACTCCCGCTGCCCGATGCGTCGGTCGATTGCGTGATCAGCAACTGCGTGATCAATCTGGCGGCCGACAAAGATGCCGTCTTCCGCGAAACCGCCCGCGTGTTGAAGCCCGGCGGGCGGTTCGCCGTCAGTGACATCGCGTTGAAAAAACCGCTGCCGGCCGAGTTCGCCGATGACGTCACCGCGTGGGTCGGGTGCATCGCGGGCGCGATCTCCGCCGACGCGTTCCGCGACGGACTGAGTGCCGCGGGGTTCGCGGCGGTGGAAGTGATAGACAGCAAAGTCGACCTAAACGCGTATTCAAAAGTCGAAGGTCAATCGGCCTGCTGTTCACCGGCCATGAGCCCGGCGATGACGACCGGGTCGAGCGTGCACGCCGGTCTTTCTGCGGTGTTGAGCGCGATCGACGTCAACGAATACGCCGCGAGCGTGAAAGTATTTGCGCTCAAACGCCGTGTTTGAGGTCGCCTGGGATCTGGCTGCCGGGCCAACGGTGAGAACTTGTTACTGCGGCGCGATCCACCGGGCCATCAGCTCTTCCCTGCTAGAGACGCCGCTGATCTTATAGAGTTCTGCGATGTACTCGCGGACCGTCCACAGGCTGATTCCAAGCTCGACGGCGATCCGCTTCGGGGCTTTGCCGGCTAGCATCAGATCAAGAACCTTTTGCAACCGGGGCGGAAGTTTCTTCGCGGCCGGGTCAGACGGTGGTGGGGCGATGTGCCCCAACTGCACGAGCCGATGAATCTCGGCGACGGCGAACCGCACCAGCGTTCGGCTTCGCGCCTTGAGCGCGGGGGCGGCGCCGAATTGGTGAAGGCCGACGCCGACCGTCAGGTCATCGGGCATCCGGTGCAGACAGACGATGCCGTCGTTGACCCGCCCGCCGCGGCGAATGTCCATGAAAGCCGAGTATTTCCGCTCCGAGTTTCGGTCCGGCAGCACACGATCGAATGTCAGCACCTGCAGCCGGGCGGGGTCGCGAATGGAGACGTCGCAGAACGGGTCCGCTTCCAGCGGTCGGTTGACTCCGAAGTCCGCCGCGTAGGACAGGAACACCGGGTCGTGCTGGGCGGTCAGCGTCTGATAGGTGAACTGCGGCTTTTGCCCGGCTCGCCACCCGCGGGTAAAGAAAAAGAAACCTTGGTTCGTACCGACCAGTTCGTTCAAGCCGTCGACCAGCACTTGGTGCTGCAAGGATGCATGCGACTTTCGGGCCGTTACCTCGGCGAGCAGTCGCATGACGCCGAGGATTTCTGCCGAAGTGATCCGCGTGCTGTGTGACATGCCATCCCCGATTGCAGTCAAAAGTCTGGCGACCTCACGGGGCCGCGCTTTCGTTCACTCCTGTAGATCGTGTTTCCCCGAGATTGATCGGCAGCGGCCGCATTTTTGCCTTGCTCGGCCGCTCGGCGTCGGGAACGATCACGCCGCCGCTGACCAGCAGCCGCATCGCCTCTTCGACTTTCAGCGGCAGTTCGACGACCGCCTCGCGGGGGACGACCAGAACATATCCGCTGAAGGCGGTCGGGCTGCTGGGAACAAAGACGGTGACCATTTCCTGGCCGGTCGCCTGCGACAGTTGCTTTAAACCTCGCCCGGTTACCAAGCCGATCGACCAGATGCCGTTGTCGTGCGGCTGGACGGCGACGACCGTGTTCCCCTGAAACTGCGCGGTCCGTTCGCTGAGCAGAAAATCGGTGACTTGTTTGACGGCCGGGTAGATCGCGCGGATCAGGGGGATGCGCATCACGCCGTGTTCGATCAGTCGCCACGCGGTTCGCCCGAGCAGGTTACCGACGAAGACGCCGACGATGTAGACCAGCAGAATTGCCAGCACGACACCGAGCAATCGGGTGCTGAACGCCTCATCGGGCAGCGAACGATAGATCATCGCGCCGGGCGTCATCTGGATGAGCTTACGGTCGGCCAGCTCGAGCCAGCTCCAGCGGATGAACCAGATGACGTGGTTGCCGACGTTGTTCCAGAGAAACTGCCAGGCCCAGACGAGCAGCCAGAGCGTGATGAGCGTGGGCATCAACGCGGCGAGCCCGCGTTGGAAAAATCGGCGGAAGTCGTCGACGAACGTCACGCGATGGCGGTGGGGCGGCGTCCCGGGTCCGGCCGGTGAAGGCGATTGCGAATTCGGATCAAATGGTTCCACCACAGACCCCGTGGCCACAAGGCCCGCGTGTAAAAGGGAGACGGCGCGATGCGAAAGCGAAAGTATCCGCCGGGGCGATAATTCGCAACCGAATGCCGAACGCTACCGCCGAGCGTTGCGACCGGATATTTTCCATTCCCGCCAAGGCGAACCGCGCCGCGCGTTCGTCGAACGACAATCATTGGAGCACCTGCCTTGATCGATACGCATTGTCATCTGACCGACCCGCGGTTGAAGTCGCAGCTGATGGACGTGCTGGCGCACGCGGGCCGCGCCGGCGTGTCGAAGATGATCACGATCGGCACCGACCTGGTCGATTCCCGGGACTGTGTCGAAGTCTGCAAAGGGCGCGATTTTTTACGCTGCGCGGTCGGCGTGCATCCTTCGTACGTCGACCAGATCGACCTGGCAGAGTTGCCGCAGCTGCGCGAGATTCAGGCCGACCCGAGCGTGGTCGCGATCGGGGAAATCGGCCTGGACTATTCACGCGGCAAGGCCAACCGGCAGCGGCAGATCGAGGTTCTTCAGTTCCAGTTAAAACTGGCCGCGGAGCTGAACCGCCCGCTGGTCGTGCATAGCCGGGAGGCGATCGACGATTGCCTGGCCGTGCTCGAAGATTTTCCGACGCTCCGGGCCGTGTTCCACTGCTTCACGGGCACCTCTGCCGAGGCGGTAAAGGTTCTGGACGCGGGGTATCTGCTGGGTTTTACCGGCGTAATTACGTTCAAGAACACCGACGACCTCCGCGAGGCGGTCAAGCTGACGCCGATGGACCGGTTGCTTGTAGAGACCGATGCACCTTATCTGTCTCCCGAACCGATGCGGAAGCAGAAGGTGAACGAGCCCGCGCTGGTCGTGCACGTGGCGGAAAAAGTCGCCGTGCTGAAAAGGTTAACGGTCGAAACGGTGGACGCGATGACCACGGCAAACGCGGTCGCACTGTTCGGGTGGGGATGAGAACACCGGCCGGGCGTCGGTGGCTTTTTGTTTTCAGGCGGACATGGAAATGCTGGCTTCCATGCGTTCGTCGGGCCCGGGGATCGACAGCTTGCTCGCGGCGACACCGGCCTTGTCCTTGCTGATGGTGGTCAGCATCATGGCCCAGGTTTCACGCTGAAATTTTAGCAGCTCGATCGATTCTTCCAGCGACTTGATGTTGTGGTCCACGCCGGCCTCGGTGAGCCGTTTGTAGACGTAGTGGTAGATCGCCGACAGGTTCCCGCATAGCCCCGGGTACAGGTCGGGTTTCATCGTCGAGATCAGTTCCGTGACGATCTTCTGCGCCTTGGTGACGCCGAGGTAGACCTGCTCGAACTGCTTGGTTTCCAAGGCGATTTTGGCCTGTTCGCAGAATCGGACCGCGCCGTCGTACAGCATCAGCTGGAGCTGTTCGGGGGTGGCCGTGAGCACGCGGGTGCGGAGGTATTGCTGAGCGGCCTGGGGGTTGTGCTGTGGGGTCATCGCCGAAGTCGCCTTGATCGAAATGCCTGCCCGGCCTGTCGTTGCTGACTCGGCCGGACAGCTTTTCTATCGGTCCGAACGCGTTAACGGGTTAAGCGCCTATTTTTTAGACGACAAGCTGGTCGACGTGTTCAACGACGCGATCGAGGTCAGCGATTGCGACTGCGACTGCAGGCTCGCCAGGATGCTTTCCATGTTTGCGAACTGCAATTGCAGTTGCGTTTTTTTCTGAGTCAACAGGTCGTTCAGATGGGTGATCTGGTCGGTGAAGCCTTGCGACTCGGCCGTCAGTTCCTTCTCGGCCGAGATGATGCTTCCGCTGACCGGGTCGGTCAGTTGCTTGATCGCGTCGGCGATCACGTACGCCACGCCTGAGTTTACGGTCTTGGTTTTCTTCGTGATCGGGTCGGTCGTGGTGCTCGAGGCGGCGAACAGGTTCTGCACGCTCTGCGGGTCGGTCGAGATGGCCGCGTCGAACTTGCTCTGGTCGAACGACAACTGCCCGTCGTTCCCGACCGTCACGCCGAGCGCACCGAGCGCTTTAAAATTCCCGGCCGTGGGCACGATCGTGTTCAAGACGCCGTACACTGTCGAGTTCACCTGCTGGGCGACCGAGTTCCCGAGCAGAAGTCCCGCCTTGCCGGTCGTGCTGTCGAACTTGGATTGGGTCGAGATCTGGCTCGTCAGCGTGTTGAACGTCGTCACGAACGTCGTCAGCGCGCCCGAGATCCCGCTGGTATCCTGCGTGACGTTCAGCTGAACGGTTCCCTTGCTGACCCCCGTGAGGTTCAGTGTGACGCCTTGAATGACGTTGGAGATCTGGTTGCTGCTCGAGGTAATCAACAGCGGCTGCGCGGTGTTTGAGTTGCCGATGAATACCGCCGCATCCTGCGCGGCCACCAGCGTCTGGGTCCCCAGATTGGTCGAGCCGGTGTCGAACGAAACACCACCCGCGGTTCCCGAGCCCTTGGACGTCAGGGACAAACGGTACGGCGCGGTGGTCGAACCGTCGTTGACGATCGTCGCCCGCGCGCCGAAGTTCAGATTGTTGATGTTCGTCAGGACCGTGTTCAGCGTGTCGTTGGCGCTGACGGTCAGTGTTTTCTCGTAAGCGCCGTTCAATGACGTGGTCGTCGCGGTGCCCGAAATGTTCAGGTCCAGCGCGGCGGTGCCGTTGGTGTCGGTGACCGTCAGCTTGCCCGCGCCGGCGGAGGTGTCGTTGATCACGATGCCGTTTCCGTCGGCGTTGATCGAAGCCGTTACACCCGTCAGCGACTTGGAGTTAATCTGATACAGCAGGTCTTTGACCGTATTAATGTTCGGACCCGCCAGGCTGATGGTCGCCGTTTTGCCGTTGGAATTGGTGATCGTGAAATCGCTTTTATCGATCCCCTTGCCGCCGTTCAGGTTCGACAGCAGCGTGCTGCCGGTGACCCACTGCTTGTGCAGATTCGAACTCTGAACCGACGCTTGGGTGCTGTTGAAAGTACCGGCAATTCCGAGCGCGGCCGCGGTCGTGCCGCCGCCGGCGTCGGCGATCGTCAGATCCCCGTTCCCGCCGCTGGCGTCGGTGATCTGGATGCCGTTGCCCGAGCTTTTCAACGACGCTTTCAGCTTCACCCCGGTCGCGTTGTTGATGTCGTTCAAGACGTCCTGAACGTTCGCCGCGCCGGAAAAATCGATCGTCTTCGATCCGCCGGCCCGGTCCGTGAAAGACACCCTGCCCAGGGGCACGCCCGCGCCGCCGTTCAATGACGAGATCAGCGTCGTATCAAGTCCCGCGAGCACTGGCTTACCGGTGATCGCGCCGCTCGCGCCCGATCCGGTCAGCCCCAGTCCCTCGGCCGCCTTCGATCCGTTGACGTCGGTCACGGCAAAGGTGCTCGAACCCGAGGTGTTGTCCGCCAGCTTGATGCCGGACGACCCGGTCGGGATGCTCGCGGTCGCTTTCCCGCCTGTGGCGGTGTTGATCGTGTTGATCACGTCACCGACCGTTTTGGCGTTCGTCAGGTTGACCTGCACGTTCGACCCGTCGGCCAGGGCAATATTCAAATCACCGTTCCCCGAACCGAGCGTTAACCCGCGGCCGTCGTTGATCTGTGCGAGAAGCGTTTTGCTGCTCAAATAGCTGACCGACGTCCCGGTCAGCGTGTTCCCCGAAGCCGACTGAGCGATGCCAAGGTCGGTCGCGCTCGTGCCGGTCCCCAGGTCCTGAATGATCAGGTTGCCGGTCGTCTTCCCGCTGGTGTCGGTCAGTACCAGGTGGTCATTCTTGATCGAAGCGCGGACCGAAACGTCGGTGGAGTTGTTGATCGTGTTGACCACGTCGTCCAGTGAAACCGCGGACGTCGTGTCGATGACCGCGTTGTTGCCGGACCGGTCGGTGATGCGGAACTGCCCCCGGCCCACGCCCGCGCCGCCGTTCAGCTCCGACAGCGGTGTCTGGCTCGCCAGGCTTGCTTCGCCGGCGTCGATGGTGATCGTGCCCGCGCCGACCGGCGCTTGGCTCGGGTCGCTGAAACCGGTGCTGATCAGCTGCTGGGTCGAGACCAGCCGGGCCACCTGCAGGTTGTAGGTGCCGTAAGCGGCACCCGACGTGACGTTGGCCGTCAGCGCGTTGGGGTCGCTGCTGGTCGAAGTCGCCGCCTGAAACGTCGCCGGCTGCTGCAACGACTGAACCGTCGTCTGTAGCGTCTGCAGTTGCGACGCCAATCCTTTGTACGCGGTGTTCAGCGTCGTGCCGGACGTGATGCGTGTCTGTAGCAGCGAGATTGGGATCGAGTCGGCTTGGATCAGGCCGTTGATTAATGCACCGGTGTTTATTCCGCTGATCAGGCCGACGTTTGAGGTAATAGTTCCCATGAGCTTGTTCTTCCGGGGCAAAAAAACGAGGGTGCCCGGGGTTTAATCGTCCAGATTGCCGGACCGGAATAATCCAGATCGGACGCAAAGCGCAGAATCTTCGACCGCCATCACGTCCCGGCAGATCCGGTCGGCGACCTTGGGGCAGTCCAGAAACACGTCCAGAACCCAGGCAGTGATGAAATCCACGTACGCCCGTTTCACGAGCCGCAACCGCTCCGCCGTTGACCACAGATTCGACATCTCAGTTTTTCTCCATAAAGATGAGGTTGTTATCGGAACCGGGCGGGGCCCGGGTTGAGCAAAAGGCGATAAAGTGATACCCCCAGCGCGGCGTACTGCGGTCTGCGGCCCGGGCCAAAACCTGTTTCTATCGCAGCGGATTTTTGTCGACAGCATTTATGTACCGCCGACGCCCCGACACCCGATAACCTGACGGCCGAGCTATCAATGTCAGGAGCTTCTCCAGGATGAACCGGTGCCGATTTTTGCCAGCGTTGTGTGTCGCGTGGGTTGCCGTCATGTGCTGCGTGCTGAGCGGTAGCGCCCGGGGTGAGCTGGCCGGGGAGATCGACGCGATCCTGGCCGACCCCGCGTATGCCCGGGGCAAAGTCGGGGTTCAAATCGTGCGGCTCGGCACGTCCGCCGCCGACAGCCGGGTGATTTATCGCCACGCCGACGAATTGCCGCTCATCCCCGCCAGCAACTTGAAAATCCTGACCACGTCGGCGTTCCTCGACCGGCTCGGGCCCGAGTTCAAATTCCGCACGCAGCTGGTGCTCCACGACCACGATTTGATCCTGATCGGTGACGGCGACCCCGCCTTCGGTGACGCCGAGCTGCTCACCCGCGTCGGCTGGGACGTCGACACCGTCTTCAAGCACTGGGCCGAACAGCTCAAAACCTTGAACGTCGGTCCGATCCGAAATGTGATCGTCGACGACGGTATTTTCGAATCGCAGACCTTTCACCCCAACTGGCGGCTCGAGCACCGCCTCGAGTCGTACGAGCCGGAAGTCGCCGGCCTGAACCTGAACACCAACTGTCTCGATTTTTTTCTCCGCTCTACCCGCCCCGGGGAGCCCGTCAACTTCCTCACCAACCCATTCGCGCCGTTCTTCACCATTCGCAATCAATGCGTGACCGGCCCCGGCACGCAGTCGATCGTCCGCGACGTCGACCAAAATAACCTGCTTTTACGAGGTAAAAGCCCGGCCCCGAACGACGTCCCCCTGCGGGTCACGATTCACGACCCGTCGATGTTCGCCGGCAACGTGCTGGCCGAAACGCTCACGCGGGGCGGGGTGCCGCATACCGGTGACGTCCGCCGCGACCGCACGATGCGGGACGCGATGAACAAGGCCGTCGCCGCCGGTGATAAGTCCTGGCAGGTTCTGGGAATCAACGAAACACCACTGTCGCTGGTGCTGTCGCGGGCGAACAAGAACAGTGTGAATCTTTACGCCGAATGCATGTGTAAACGGCTCGGCGCTGATGTATCCGGTCAGAGCGGTTCCTGGCAAAACGGCACCGCGGCAGTAGGGGAGTTTCTGAAGAAGGTCGGCGTGCCCCCGGTCGAATATCACCTCGACGACGGGTGCGGGCTGTCCCGCGAAAACCAGGTCAGCCCGTCGATCCTGGCCCGGGTGCTGGTGTTCGATTTTTTCAGTCAGAATGCGAAGACGTTCACTGACAGCCTTGCCGTCGCCGGTGTCGACGGGACGCTCATGGAGCGGTTCCGCGGGTCACCCCTGCGGGGACGGGTGCTGGCTAAAAGCGGGACCCTCGACGGGGTCACGAGCCTGAGCGGTTACCTGCACGCCCGCGACGATCGCTGGTACGTTTTCTCGATCCTGATGAACAAGACGGCCGGCGGGCACCCCGGGCAGGAAGCCATCGTCGCCGCGATCGAGAAAAACGTCGCCGCGGCGAAGTGAGACTTAAACCCAGTCGATTGCGATCGACGTGCTTACTCGGCCGCGCCCTGGTCCGCACCGACCTGTTCCTGCTCCCAGCGGACCAAATCCTCGATCGGGATTTCCAGCTGGTCGGCAATGTCCTCGGTCGCGTAATCCACGTCCGCCTCTTCGGCATCGGTCGTCACGTATCGTCCGGTCTCGGTCACGAACACGTACCCGGCTTCCTGCAGCAAGCTTTCCAGTTCTACGTCCTGCATGTGTTCCCTTTGGCGTTAAAGATATGTCGTGCGTCCGGCCAGCTTACCCGACCGGGTTGGAAACCAAAACACATTGACGCGTAGTTAAAACCAAAGAGCCGGGCCGTCCCCGGCCGTCTTAGTACCCCGCAATTTGACACCGGGCGGTGGGGCGCACGATAGTCGACGCCATGGCTGGTTTTGCCGGAATCATCTGTCTGCTGCTGGGCGTCTGCCTGTTGGTCGCGGCGCTCAGTGACCTGCTCTGGACCACGTTCCTGGAAGGCGGTCCACCGATCAGCCGGCGGGTCGCGCGGTTCGCCTTCAATCGCACCGTCACCAGTTGCAATGCCAACGGGAGCCGGCGGTTCATCGGCATGGCCGGTCTCGCCGCGATCATCACCACGCTCGCGACCTGGACCCTTCTAGTCTGGGCCGGCTGGGCATTGATCTTCAGTGCGACGCCGACCGCGCTGGTCGACTCGAGCACGCTGCACCCGGCCGACGAATGGGCACGGTTCTATTTCGCCGGGTCTACTATTTTCACCCTGGGCATGGGTGATTACAAACCCACCGAACACGTCTGGCAGATTCTAACCGCCATGGCGGCCGGGAGCGGGTTTTTGATGTTCGGCACCGCGCTGGCGTACCTGATGGCGGTGGTCCCCGCCGCGACGCAAAAGCGACAGCTGGCCGTCTGCATCTGGGCGCTGGGCAAAAGCCCCGACGACATCATCGTCCGGGCCTGGAACGGGGTCGATTCCACCGCGCTGGGACCGCATTTTGTTTCGCTGGTGCCGATGCTCGCCTTGCTGGGTGAAAGCCATCTCAGCTACCCGATCCTGCACTACATTCACAGCACCAAGCGGAGCGCCAGCTTGGCCGCCGGAGTGGCGTCGCTCGACGAGGCGCTGACGATTCTGGAATGCGGCCTGCAACGCGGGTGCAGCCTCGATCTGCCGTCACTTGGCGCGGTCCGGGAGGCCATCACCGAATTTCTAGACACGTTGAAACCGGCGTTAATCACGGCGTCGCAGACCGACCCGCCGCCCCCGTCGCTGAAAATCCTGAACGACATGGGCGTTCCGGTCGTCGACGACGATCTGTTCAGCCAGTCGCTCGCGCCGCTGGCGAATCGCCGGCGGTTGTTGCACGCGCTGGTGCAGAACGAAGGCTGGACCTGGGACGCGGTCTGGCCGAGCGGTCCCGCCGGTAAATAAACGTTATTTCACACCCGCCGCTCGCATCCGGGCGATCATTTTCGGAACCGTCGTCTCCCGCGCGATCGCCTCGGAGCGCGTCGTCCCGGCCATCACTTTGATTGCCGCGGCCAGCCCGGTCTTTCGGCGTCGTTTCAGGTCGAACTTATATGTCAGCGGCCGCCGCGTCGGCACGAGCCAGCGAAAAATCATCGACAATTCACCCTGTCGAAGCCGCACATTCGCAAGCTCGTATTGCTTGAAATCAGCGTCGATCAGGATTGTCCCATCGTCCGGCGGCATCTCTTTCAAAGCTTCCGCGGTCTCGAAAAAAGTAATCGATGCGTCTGTCTGCATTGCGAGCAACGGGAACTTCAAATCGGCGACCGAGGCCCGGGGGAACCAGATGCCGACGAGCAACCGGAAGAAAAATCGGGTCACCATGCCGGCCGTCTGAACTCCGAATTTCAACTCGCTCCAAACAGACCGGGTGCGACTGGCGGACGCGGTGGGCGGTTGGCTTTCCATCATTGCCATTGTGAGTCGAGAAATGATCGCGTGATCGCCGCATCGTACAGCGCAGGTCCGATAATTGATCTACATTTCTTAGAACAACAAAACCTGTCTAGTTGGGTTGAACACCACTAATGGTGCGCCCGTCAATCTCCCGATGCTACAGGAAGACAGAGATAAGTTTGTACGGTATTCGTTAGGATTCGCCGATAGAACCTCGACATGAATCAAAGGAGTAACGCGATGCAGGCAAATGTTGAACTGAGCCGACTGATATTTGATCCCCCGGCGTGCGGGTTGCGCGTGATGTGCGGGCCCCGCTACAACGCGTTCGCTCCCGAGGCGAATCGCCGCGAGGCCGTTGGTCAGTTTTTTCAAACCGCCGCCTGGAAGGCGATGTCCAAACCGCGGTCGCTCGACGATGATGCCGACCGCTGGGACGGGCTCGAATAAACCGTCGGCCGCTGTTGATCTCACACTGAAAGGAACCATGCCCGTTGGCATCGCGATGATCGGCTGCGGGAAGATCGCGCTGGCGAATCACCTGCCGGGGCTGGCGATCTGCCCGGACACCAGAGTGGTTGCCGTCTGTGACACTGACCCCAAGACGCTGCAGGACGCGGCGACGGCGACCGGCGTCGCGGATGCTTATACCGACTATCGACAGGCAATCGCCCGGGATGACGTGCACGCGGTCATCATCGCGACGCCGAATCAGACGCACCCGGCCATTGCGCTCGCGGCCATCGCGGCGAAAAAACACGTGCTCTGTGAAAAACCGATCGCGCTGAACCAGTCCGACGCGGCAGCCATGGCCCGCGCCGCCGACGCAGCCGGCATCCGACACATGACCGCGTTCACATACCGATTCGTCCCGGCGATGCGGTACACGAAATCCCTGGTGGACGCCGGGGCGATCGGCCGGCCGTATCACTTCCGCGCCCAGCGTTTTCAGAACTGGGGGGACCGACCGATGGGCTGGCGGCAGGTGAAATCGCTGGCCGGCAGCGGTGAACTGTCCGACATGCTCAGCCACCGGATCGACTACGCACACCTGCTGGTCGGCCCCACGAAATCATTGGTCGCCGACCTGCGCACGTTCGTCCCGACCCGCGGCGGACAGCCCAGCGACGTCGACGACTGGGTGGCCGTGCTGGCCGAGCTGGGCAAACCTGGTGCGAATGCATCAGATACAACCACCGCCGTGCTGGAGAGCACGAAGCTGGCCACCGGTCGAGGTGAAAATCGCCGGGGGCAGGACGTGGTCGAACTCAACGGCCCCGACGGAACGCTGGTCTATTCGACGCAAACGCCGACCGAGCTCCGCGTCGGGTCCAAAGGTGATGATGACCTGAAAACGGTTCGGGTTCCCGATGAATTTCTGGTCTGGCCCGGATCCCCGCGGGACGGCCGGAGCGGTGATCCGCTGGTCACGTTTCGGTACGATCAGGACTTCGAATTTATAGACGCGATTCGTAACCGTCGGCCGTGCCGGCCGAGCTTCTGGGACGGCGTGGCCGTGCAGGCGGTGACGGACGCGATCGTCCTGTCGGCCGGGCAGCGGAAATGGGTCGACATAAAAATCGAAAACTGAAACCGAGATTAATATGGCGAAAATAGCAGTCGTCACCGGAGCCGGCAGTGGAGTGGGGCGGGCCGTCGCGCGGAAACTGTCCGAGGCGGGCCGGTCGGTCGCGCTCATCGGCCGGCGGGAAGCTCCGCTCCGCGAGACCGCCGGCACACGCGCAAACATGTCGGTCCACCCGTGCGACATCGCCGACGCCGCGAGCGTCGCCAAGACGTTCCAATTCATCCAAGCTCAATACGGCACCATCGATCTGCTGGTCAACGCCGCGGGCACGAACGTGCCCCGACGGAGCCTGGCCGAGCTTTCGGTCGACGACTACCGGCAGGTGATCGACACGAATCTGAACGGCAGTTTCTATTGTGTCCACGCGGTGTTGCCCGCGATGCGTGAGAAACGAAACGGGACGATCGTGAACATCGTTTCCGACGCCGGGCTGGCCGCGAATGCGTATTCGGGCGTTGCCTATGCCGCGAGCAAGTTCGGGCAGACCGGGCTCACGCAGGCGATCAACGCCGAGGAGCGAAAGAACGGCATCCGCGCGATCGCCATCTCGCCGGGCGAGATCGACACGCCGATTCTAGACAAACGGCCGAACCCACCCCCGGCCGAGCTCCGCGAGCGGATGCTCAAACCAGAGGACATCGCTAATTGCGTATTGTTCGTGACGTCGCTGCCGCCCCGCGCGATCGTTGAACAGCTGGTGATCCGCCCTGCGTAGTGGCGGCAAGGTCCGTTTATCGAAGCGCGATGAAGAACCAACTGCTTCAACGGTTCTACCCGGCTCTTCTGGGTACCTCAGAACCGGCGTCGGGTATAAAAATTAAGAATAAAGACCGACGGTGGAGCCTGACGCCCGCGCCAGTCGGTTTCACCCGTGCTACGATCCGAACATGGAACTTCGTTCCGCGAAAGTCTCCGACGTGCCCGGCGTTTTGCCGATGGTCGCGAAAATTGCCGCGTTGCACGAGCAGTGGGACTCGGCCAAATTCGGATACGAACCGAACCCGGAAAACATGTATCGCAATTGGCTCGCCGGTCGCGTCGACGACGCGCGGAGCGTTTTCCTGGTTGCCGAACGGGAGGAACGCCTGGTCGGGTTTCTGGTCGCCACGGTGGAGACGGAGATCCCGATTTACCGGCTGAAAGAGTTCGGCTTCATCCACGACATCTGGGTCGATCCTTCGTATCGCAACGAAGGCGTCGGTCGGCAGCTGGTGATGCTCGCGATCGAGAAGTTCCGCGACATGGGTGTCCGGCAAGTCCGCGGTGACACCGCCGCCGCGAACGACGCCGCCCGCGGTCTGCTGCAATCTTGCGGGCTGCGGCCGAGCACCACCGAAATGCTGATCGAGATCGGCGGCGTCGAAGCAAGTCTCCCTTAGGACGCGTTGTGTGTGGTCTCCATGAAACTTCCACCGCCGAGACGCCGAGACGCGTAGAGGATAAAGCGGAGCGTGTCGGAGTTGGACTTTTAGAAACAAACAATTGCAGATCGCTTGTGCGGTCATTTTCAAAAAAATTTGGTGGTTCTCCTCTGCGTCTCCCCGTCTCTGCGGTGAGAAAAAACTGAGCTACTTCTGACGTTTCAATCAGAGGAATACATACCCAGATTACCGGAACAGAACCGCATGATTTTATGTCTAGGCACGACCCCGGCGGTGCAGCGATCTATGTCGTTCGAGCGCGTCGAGATCGACGGCGTCAGCCGGACGTCGAACGTCAGCCAATACGCGTCGGGTAAATCGATCAACGCGGCACGGGTGCTGCAGACGCTGGGGTATATGCCGCTTGCGATCGGCTTCGCGGGCGGGGACGCGGGGCGGTTTCTGGTCGCGGATCTGAACCAAGTCGGGATAGGCAATGACTTCGTCGAGGTCGAACCGGCCACGCGGATATGCATCACGATCATCGACCGCTCGACGGGGACGGCCACCGAGTTGATCGAAGAGTCCCGACCGGTCGGCGCCGACGCGTTTGCGAACTTGTTCGGCCGTTTCGAGCGACACCTTCCCGACGCGAAAGTCGTTCTGCTGTCGGGAAGTTTAACCCCCGGGGCGCCGGCCGGTTTTTATGCCGACTGTGTCGCCGCGGCCAATGCCGCGGGCAAGCTTTCGGTACTGGACGCGACCGGCGGGCCGTTGGCAGCGGCGCTTTCAAAACGGCCGACGGTGGTAAAACCGAACCGGTCGGAACTGAGGCAAACGGTAAACTTGCCGGTGGAGACCGACGACGAATTGAAGGCTGCGATCCGGGCACTGTTGTCGGGCGGCCCGGGGTGGGCCGTTGTCACCGGCGGGGCGAAAGAGACGATCGCATCCGACTGCAATTCGTTCTGGAAAGTGTCGACGCCGGGCGTCGAGGTGGTCAGCCCGATCGGGTCCGGCGATTCCTTCGCCGCCGGCCTCGCGGCGGGGCTTGCGGAGGGACAGGACGTCCCCCGTGCGTGCCGGCTTGCCGCCGCGTGCGGGTCGGCCAATGCGATGACCGCACTTGCCGGGCATCTGCGAAAAGCAGATATCGATGCGCTGATCGACCGGGTGCGGGTCATCGAATTTTGAATTGAGTTGCGCCGGCTTACGGGCGCTTGCTTCGACGGCATTTCTAGTTGCACAGCGCGTCGAACGTTTCACCGTGAGGCAGTGATACTGCTTATCGCGTGCGTCCCCCTTCGGGGCGACCGCTAAACGGTTTGAAAATGGGTGCTCAGTGCAGTGTCGGGCCGTAGGTTTCCAGCCCGGCGTTGGCCGGTGCCCGGCTGCTGAGAATTTTGTATTTCTGCATCGCCACGTCGACCGCGGTTTCGAAACCTTCCTGCGACGTGGTGACGACCGCGTCTTCGAACGACTGCTGTTTGCTCATGCGCCAGCGGGCGTTGATCTGCTGCTGACGCAGCCGGTTGTACGCGTCTTCCTGCACGGTCGCGTCGTCGAACTTGCGGACGACGCCGATCTTTTTATCGACTAACTTCGCGACGTAGTACGCGCCCTCGGCCTTGATCACCGGCGTGACCTGGCCGGGGTCGAGCTGCCAGAGCGCCTTTTCGACGTCCTCCAGCCGATAGGTGTTCGGTTCCATCCAGCCGCCGGGGTCACCCCCGCGGCTCTTCAGATAGCTGTCGGAATTGTCGGCCGACGCGAGGGCGGCGAAGTCCGCGCCTTGCGCGGCCTTTTCTCGGATGGCGGTGATCTTGTCCAGCGCTACCTTGTCGGCGTCCGCGCCGGTGAGGGTCGTCGGGTCGATTTGTATCACGCGGAACAGCGCTTTGGATTTTTCGCTGTAAAGCTTGTCGACGTTCGCCTTGTAGAAATTAAAGAGGTCGTCCCGGCCGATCTGCACGAGCGGTTCGAACACGCGACGCTGGAACAGGTCGTGGACGATCTGCCGGTAGGTCTGCGTCATTGATTCGTCGAAGTCCTGGCCTTCGGCGGCCGCGGCGCGCTTGGCGGACTCTAGCGACCCGCCGGCGGCGGTGATCTTTTCCTGCTTCAGGTGGATCGTGATCTGCTCGGCGAGCTCGCGGTCCTTGGCCTCCAGGGAGTTGTAGGCCATGTTGAAATACTGCTCGTCCTGCTTCATTTCGTCGAGCTGGCGGTCGATCTCCTCGCTGGCGAAGCGGCGGAACTCCGACTCGCTCATCTCCCGTGCCTTGGCGGCGAACTGCTTGTTCAACCGGCGGAGCACTTGGCAGGAATAGATCGGCGTGCCGTTCACCTTGGCGATCACGCCTCCGATGGTCATATACACCCCGCGGCTGGTGCCGGGCACCGGGGCGGGTGAGGCCTCGTCGGCGACCTGGGTGGTGGGGGACGACGCGTCGGCGACGGCGGAAGGGGTCTCGGCGGCGAAGGTCGGCTGGGTCGTGCCGACCGGTTCGGTTTTCGCCGCGGCCGCCAGGGCGTTCAGCGGTTCGATCGATGCTAACGGCTGGGGTTGCAACGGGGTCAGGACGGCAACCTTGGTCGGCGCGGCGACGTTGGCAAAAGCCGTGGACGGATCGACGTTGTTGTTTTGCGTGGGTTCGAATCGGTCTGCCGCGCCCGCGGCGGGGGGGACGAACAGGTCTGCCGTCAACGGGCGCGGCGACTGAGCACACCCCAGCGGAACCGCGGCGGCCGCACAGACGATCACAGCCCAGCACGTTCGTCGATTCATGAAGGCTCTCCTGGCATTACAAGCCGGACACAATAGCGTCCGATAACATCATCGGCAACGCGGGGCGGATCGGTGTAGCAAATAGGGAATTTACCGAAAACGCCCGCAGCCCATCCGCGACGCATGCCGGGGCCTTGATCTTGAAGGATTTCAAAAGACCGCTTGCTCCCGCCAACGCTTCCGCTAATGTGCCCCTTTACGCCGCGCGGCTGTCCGACGGACAACCGATGACGGAAAACCCACAAGACACATAGGAGATTTTTACATGTCGTTGATCGCTCCGCACGGCGGGACTCTGGTTAATCGCGTTCTCGAAGGCGCCGCCGCGGCGGCCGCGGTGAAAGAGGCGGCCTCGCTGACCGCCATCACCCTGTCCCCCCGCGAAGCATTCGACCTGGAAATGATCGCCATTGGCGCGTTCTCGCCTTTGACCGGGTTCCAGGGCCAGGCCGACTTCACCCGCGTCTGCAAGGAAATGCGGCTCGCCGACGGCACCGTCTGGCCGATCCCGGTGATCCTGTCGCCCGCCGACGACATCACTGCGAATATCAAGGCCGGGCAGAAGATCGCGCTGAACGACCCCAAGGGCCGGCTGCTCGGGCTGATGACCGTCACTGAAAAATATCCGCACGATAAGGCGATCGAAATTCCCAACGTATATCGCACCGAAGACGAAGCCCACCCGGGCGTGAAGATCGTCAAAGGGCAGGGGAACTGGAACCTGGCCGGCCCGATCGACGTGGTCACCCCCACGCACGAGCCGGAGTTCAGCGAGTACCGCATTCCCCCGGCCAAGACCCGCGAGGCGTTCGCCGCCAAGGGGTGGAGCACGGTCGCCGCGTTCCAGACTCGCAATCCGATCCACCGCAGCCACGAATACCTGACCAAGGTCGCGCTGGAGATGACCGACGGCCTGCTGATCCACCCACTGGTCGGTGAAACCAAGAGCGACGACATCCCCGCCCAGACCCGCATGGATTGTTACAAAGTCCTGGTCGACAATTATTACAACCCCAAGCGGACGATGCTCAGCGTGATGCCGCTCGCCATGCGGTACGCCGGCCCGCGGGAAGCGGTGCTGCACACGCTGATCCGCAAGAACTACGGCGTCACCCACTTCATCGTCGGCCGCGACCATGCCGGCGTTGGCAATTATTACGGCACCTACGACGCCCAGACCATCTTCGACCAGTTCGACATGATCAAAGACTTCGGCGTCACGATCCTGAAGTTCGAGCACACCGCCTGGTGCAAGAAGTGCGAAGCCGTCGTCAGCAGCAAAACCTGCCCGCACGGCCCCGAAGACAAGGTAGCCCCCAGTGGCACCAAGGTCCGCGAACTGCTCAAAGCCGGCCAACGCCCCCCGATGGAATTCAGCCGGCCGGAAGTGGCTGACATTCTTATCAAGTGGGCGCAAAGCGTAGGGTGATAAGAGCCCTGGCGACGGGTGGCGGAAATGCACCCCTTCATTAGATAAGGCCGAAGTGTGAGGTGTCGGGGCCTCATTCATATCACTACTGATTTGATGAAGGGGACTTAGAAGAATATTTCGGCTGCGGAACCAGTAACCACGATCGCAGTCGCAAGTCGTCGCGGCGTAGTCCACAAAGCAAAGCAGGGCGAAATCATCTCGCTACAAGAAAAACCGGGCACGGCATGAAAATGCCGTGTCCGGTTTCGCGTATGCGGTCTCATTTTCGGTAATAGGCCGCGTTTTTCTCAATGTAATCGTGCCATTCTGTGGGAACATCTTCGACCGCGAAGATGGCTCTCACCGGGCATTCCTCCACACACAATCCGCAATGAATGCAAGCCGGATCAATAAAAAGCTGATCCGCCTCTGAAAAGTTCTTCTCGTTTGCCGTCGGATGAATGACGTCCACCGGACAGACGACCATGCACGCGGTGTCTTTTACGCCGACACAAGGCTCTGCGATCACAAACGCCATTTGCTCTCCTTTGTTGAGCGACGGAGGCAGAGTAGTGATCGCGGCATGTATATATCCAATAGATAGTTTATCATTTGGGTATTCAATTTGTGTATAACACGCAGGCAATGAATCTACACCACCTGCGAATATTCGACGCCGTTGCGGAGAAGGGGAGCATGACGGCGGCGGCCGAGAAACTGATGATCAGCCAGTCGGCGATCTCGTCGCAGCTAAAGCAGCTGGAACAGACGATGGATTCGACGCTGTTCCGACGGCAACCACGGGGCATCGAACTCACCGCTGCGGGGAAGATCCTTGCCGAATACGCGCGTCGCATTTTCGACTTAGTCGGTGAAGCGGAGGCTGCTGTAAAAGACGTCCAGGGCCTCAGGCGGGGGACGCTGCGGATCGGTGCGTCGCCGGTAATCAGTGCATATTTCCTGCCGCCGCTGTTGGTCCATTTCCAACGGCGTTTCCCGCACATCCGGCTCGAAGTGGAAGCCGCTGAAGTCGATGTGTTGATGCAGAGAGTTCAGGACGGACTTTTAGATCTTGGCCTGGGACCGGTTGTGGGGGCGGCCCCGGACGTCGATCTCGAGCCGTTCATGCAGGAAAAATTCGTCGCGGTGGTCGGACGTGACCACCCGCTCGCGCGACGCCGATCTCCGACGGCCGAAGAGCTGGCCCGAGCGTTCGTAAGTCGGCAGCTGCCCTCGGCAACGGGATCAATGTCGCTCGGATATTTTCAAAGCCGCGGTCTCTCGGTTCGGCCAGTGATCTCGCTCGGCAGCGTTGAAGCGGTCAAGCAGGCGGTTGTGGCGGGGATGGGCGCATCCATCATGTCGGAAATGGCGGTCGGCCCCGAGCTGGCCAACAAACGAATTCGCATTCTGCGACTCGAAGGATTTCCCCTCAAGCGAACGCTTTATTGCAGCCAGCGAAAGGTGGCACCGTCAAAAGCTGCAATCGCATTCCGTTGTCTTTTGAAGCACGCCGCACGCGGGACGTTGAACCAACTGCGGCCTCGCTGACGGTAAACAACGCAATTCCGACTAAAGCCCCGCCCACCCCGCGCCGGCCGGGGTGGCTTCGCTCAGCCGTTGGTGATCGCGTCGGCCGGTGACGAAGGAATAGGCGATCCACCCTAGCAGTGCGGCGAGGAATGCCAGCGTGATCACGACCAGAAATATCTGCGTGATCCACGCGGCACCGACGCCGTCGTGCATCCATTGGGCGGTGGCCCAGGGTTGGTAGTCCACCCAAGGGACGCCGGCGTGTTCGGGGACGAACAGTTGCCACAGCGCGGCCCCGAGAAGCAGCAGGCAGGACAACGGCAACAGCACCTTGATGCAGACGTACAGGACCTGATCGATCCGCGGCCGGGGGAACGTCCAGCGGACCCACATCTGCACCAGCACCAGCAGAATGCACTTGGTAAAAAAGATGCCGGTCGCGATCAGGTTCAACCCGATCAACGGCCAGAGCCGCACGTGCTCGGGGTCCAGCGTCAGCTTGTGGTGGTAAAATCCGATCAGCCCAAAAGGGTCGTTCCAGCCGCCCAGATACAGCCCGGTCTGGATGGCGGCGACGACGAACATCGCGGCATATTCGGCGAAGAAAAACAGCGTGAACCGGATCCCGCTGTACTCGGTGTGATACCCGGCGACCAGTTCCGAATCGGATTCCGGCAGGTCGAACGGTGCACGCTTGTTGGCCGCCAGGCTGGCGATGAAATAAACGATGAAGGCTGTGAACACGAACGGGTTTCGGAACAAAATCCAGGTGTGAATCCCGCCGCCCTGCAGGTGCCCGAGCTGCTGCAGGCTGAGCGTGCCGGCCGCCATCACGGCGATGATGATCGACAACCCCAGCGGTATTTCGTAGCAGACCATCTGGCAGGCCTCGCGCATCGCGCCGTAGACCGACCATTTATTGTTGCTCGCCCACCCGGCCAGGATGATGCCGATCACTTCGACGCTGAGGATCGCCAGCAGCCAGAAGACGCCCGCCCCGAGCCGCGGCTCGAACACGAACTCCGGCCCGAACGGCACAGCCACGTAAGCGGCGAACACCGGCACGAACGCCAGGTACGGCGCGAGCCGAAACAACCACCGGTCCGCGCCGCCCGGGATCAGGTCTTCTTTCAGGATCGATTTAATCCCGTCAGCCAGCGATTGCATCAGCCCGAACGGCCCCACGCGGTTGGGCCCCAGCCGGCTCTGAATACGAGCCGACACGCGCCGCTCGGCCCAGATCCCGAGCATGCCGATCAGCGAAGCGATCGGCAGAAACACCCCGACGGCCACCGCGCACCCGAGCAGAACCGAAATCAGCGGCCGAGACGAATCGAACAATTGGAACTGATCTAAACGCACGGCCGCGGATCATGCCAGAAACGCACCCGGCTGGAAACGCGCGACCGCCTGGCGTCCGCTGTCTTTCATAAAAATCAACGCGTTCGCCTGCGTTTGGCGGCGAACAGTGCAGTGGTGATCAAGAGCCCGCCGGTGGCCGGTTCGGGGACGCTGCTGGTGATGTCCACGTTGCCGGTGACGTACAGGTTGCTGGTGTCCCACTGCAGCCCCTGCGGCAAGGCCGGCAGGTTGATGGCGGAAAACGTCCCTGTTTCAGACGCGAAGTCGAACAGGTTGAAGTCCTCGCCGGCGAACGGGGTTAGATTCCCGAGGAACTGAACGTTCAGCGTGCCGGCCAGCGTGGCGGTGCTGCTAAGGCTGACCAATCCGCCGTCGACAGTGGTCGACGTGCCGTCCTCGCCGAAGGTAATACTCGCGCCCGGGGACATGGCGAACGTCTTCGCGTTCACCGTTCCGCCCGATCCGACCGACAGGCTTCCCATGTCCGCGATCTTGAGTAACAAGTCGAGGTTCCAGCTCGCGCCGTCGGAGACGTCGACGATGCCCTTGCCGGGTACGTTTTTTGTGTCTGCGCCGATCGTCGCGGACGTTGTTATAAAAGAGGCCTGGGGTGTTGTGATTGACCAACTGGTATTGGGGCCGGTGATCGCGAGGCTGCCGTTCCCGCCGTTACCGCCGACGAAAACCTCGATGCTTTTGACCGACGACTTGCCGGAAACCGTGACTTTACCAGTCCCCCCAAGCCCAATTCCGGCCGTTTGATTAAAAAAGGCCGTCGAGTTTGACATGATCAGCGTGCCGTCCCCTTTCGGCTGATCACCAACGTCCAAGGAGCCGGCATTTAGAATGAAATTAGTCAATGTGGCTTTGCCAAGGCCGGCAGACGCGGTGAGGCCACCGCGATTGACGCCTCCGCCGAGGTCAAAAGCACTGCAATTGGTCGAGCCGCCCGAGCCGTTGAATACCCCACTGCCGCCATTTTCCCCTAGATAGAGCCCAGAAATGAATTGCCCGAAGTCACCCCCAGTTGTCACGTTGATGGTACCGACCGAGCCGATGCCATCGCCAACATGAACAGACGCGTGTGTCTTATAAAATGCGGCGACGTTGAGCGTGCCGTTGCCACCGGCAGAACCTACCGCAATGCTTGATCCGAATTGCGGATTGAGCGGCTTATTAATGGTGAAGGTTCCGTTAGAACCCACACCTTGACCGACGACCACCTCGCCGAATTCCGTAGTCCCCGGAACGTTAAAAGTAAGCGATCCGGTCCCACCATTAAGCCCAATTCTCCAGCCGTAATGCCCATTATATAACCCCGTTCCCGATAGGGTGAGCGCCCCATTCTGACCCGCACCAGTACCGACCTTAAAATCGATACCGACGCTATAACCAAAAAAGTTTAATTGATAGGTCGCAAGATCGATCGTGACCTTATCGGTGAGAACGTCGATTTCGGTCGCTGAAGAGTTTGTTCCAAGCAGAGCTGTATAACCGGCACTCGAAGCAAGATTGAAGTCATTTATGTCTCCACCATGTCGAACGCCCGTGTCCCAATTGGTTCCGAGGTTGAAATCACCGCCGGCCGGGTTGATCCAAAAGTCAGTGGCGGAACTCATCGCCGGTATAGCAAACAGGGCCGCGGATGCGACTGCCGCTTGAAGGGTTTTAGACGCGAACAAACGCCGCCGTCGGGCTGAAAGTTGAAGCACTGGTCCTCCTCGATGAGTTCCCCCCGTTTAGAAAGCGGTGTGCTTTCGAATCGGGCGAGCTGTTTGAGGCTAGAACAAGCCGTGTGCCGACAAAACGATCCGCGGCTGAATTGACGTAAATGTCTATATGCTAGGAACTAAAGAAATTGCGTCGTTAGTCGGTGGGTGGGTTTTGCCCGGATACGGATAATTACTTTGAACGGATGAATGCTTACAACAACCTGATTGGCGCGCCGTCAAAGACGTTAACGGTTGACCCACTAAGCATTTGCAAGAATCTGCAAGGGCGAAAGATGCGCGGAGCCAATCAGGCGAGTCGCCGCCAATGCTCCTCGTAGCAGTCGCGCTGCGATCGAACAGTGGGGGAAGTTCGTACGACGTGGCTACCGGTCGCCGGTGATGCCGGCGATGGATAGTTGTTTATCGAACTCTAATTTGTATTGGTAGTCGATCGCCGTGGCGTGTTCGCCGAGGGATTGGGCGGGGACGTCCAGGGACCAGTTTAGAATGCCGGCGTGGTGCGATTTTGTGCCGGCGACTGACGGGCCGACCGGCTGGGTGGTCGGTTCTTTACTGTTGGACAGCACTGTTACTTTCACGTCCTGGTTCTTGCTCGTCGGCAACCGGTCGACCACGCGGACCGTGGCCGGTGTGGCACCGAAGTTTTCGACCGCGAGGCGGTAGCTGAAATTCATAACGCGGTTCCCGCCCTGGGTGGTTTCGGTTTTGTCGATCAGTTCGCGGGTGGCGCGAAGCGACGAATCGATGCCGAAGCCGACGGTGAACCGTTCGCCGATCGCCACGGTGGGGACCGCCCCGGTGCCGACGTATTGGTCGTTGAAGTACGATGCCACCGGCCCGGCCAGCAGGACGATCTTGCTCTGGTTGGCGACCGTGGCTTGGTCGTACACGTAGCTGGTCAGCACCGGCATCGCGAGCTTGTAAAAGTCGCCGGACATCTCCAGCGTGGCGATCTGGATCGACTGCTGGTCGGCGCGGCTCGGCAGTGACGTCCGCGCGGGCAGTTGGTAGACGACGCTGACGCCTTCCTGGTCGGTCACTGAAGAATTACGGTTGTCCCGGCTGGCGTCCTTGGTCACCAGTTCGAGGACTTGCAGCTTGCCGGAGATCGCGTTAAGGTCGGCGTCGACGCGGAAGCTGTCGCCGCCGAACCCGCCGCCCCCGAAGCCGCCGGGACCCGCGTTCGCCTGGCCCGCCGGTGCGTTGGCCGCCGTGTCGTGAACCGACGAGTTGCGCTGAAATTCCAATTGCTTTCGTTGCTCGGTGAAGACGGTCTTCTGCGACTGATAACTGAGCACGTCGCCCGCGCGGTTCGCCTCGGCGGCTGCGAGCGTGATCTGCAGCGGGTCCAACTCCGGGGCGGCCGCTACCATCGAAGGCGTCGCCGTCGACAGCGTCATGACCACGTCCGACCAGTCCTCACCACTGGTCTGCTGGATCGACGCGTTGTACTGCACCCCGACGGGCCGGGTCGCGCCGGCCTTGCCATCGGCCGCCCGCGCGACGTACGACGGGGACCACCCGGCGGAATCGACCAGATATTTCAACCGCAATTGCCCGCCGGCGTTTTTGAGATTCGCGAACACCACCGCTTCGCGGACGATCTTGCTCGCCCCGGCGGTCAGGTCCTGATATTGCCGTTGCAGGAACGACAACTGGTCGGCAAGGTCCCGGGCGGTTTTGGCGAGTTTCAGGTCATTGGTCGCCAGCGATTCCCGCTGGTCGAAGGTGAACAGCGTTAAAGTCTTGAGTGTTTCCGCGTTCAGCACGCCTTTGGTCAGCTCGGCAGTGGCGGTGGGGGCGGTGAACTGTTCGAGTTTGTCGAGATAATTCTTGTGCTCGGCGCTCAGTTGCTGGGCGCGGGTGTTGGCAGCCTGGGCGTCCTGCAGGTCGCGGATCTGGGTGTCCAGCTTGCGGACGTCTTCGCGAACGTCCTGCGAGACGGGCCGGGTGCGGAATCGCACGCCGCGCACCTCGACGGTCGGATCTGCTTCGGCAAACAGGCTGCCCGGGACGACCCTTTCGGGAAGGTTCGTTACGACGATCTCGCGCAACCCCGCCGGCGCGGGCAGGTCGATCACCCGGGTCACCAGCGCCTGTCCCCGGTAGACGGTGACGGCGTCGACCTTGCCGGGCAATTCGACCGGCCCGGCCGCCCTGGCGGCGGCTGCCAACATTGCGATCATAGAAATTGCCGCTAACGATTCTCGACGACGCATGCTTGTCTCCCGAAGCGTAACCCGCGCCGACCGACGACGGCCGACGCCTTCACCAGTGCTTGCCCGGGGATAGACGCGCGAGCGTCCGATAAGTTTCTGGCAATGCGTTTGGTCTTTGAGGGTCGCGAAAGCATAAACGGTGTCCGACACTGTTTTCGGTCTTGCCCGCGGGCGACTCGTTTTTCGTTCGGGTGGCGGTGTAAGAATTGTTGGGCGACATTCCTGCCGGTTTAGCCGGGCCGCTTGCGGGACGTTCCCTTGCCCTGGCAGGAACGCCCCGCAAGCGGGGCGGCTAAACATGTGCGAGCTCGGCCACCGAAATTTGACGGGGCTACGGAAGACCATTTCAATATGCAAGTTATAAAAACGGTGTCGGACACCGTTTTCTAGGCCGGACATCGTTTTCTATTCACGAGGCCGACGGGTGTTCACCCGCGGCTTCGGGGGAATCCGAGAATCAACTCGAAGCCGCATGATTCGATACGGTGATGTCACAACAACGGCGGGGCGGCGGTGACCGCCCTCAGAACCTGCCCGGCCGGCACGGATTAAACGCCCCATCCGGGCGGGGCGTGTCGGTCCGCGTCATCCGGCGGACTTAAATGCCGGGGACCGAGTCGACGATCCGGCAGACAGCGTTTAGACTACTACTGTGAGCCAAGAACAACTGATTTCGCAGGCCGCCGAGCTCCACGATGCCGGTCGGTTCGCCGACGCCGAAGCCGCTTACCGTCAATTGCTGGCCGACCGGCCCGGGGACACCGCGGTCGTCATTTCGCTGGCCGACGTGCTGGTCGATGCCGGCCGAATCGACGAGGCCGAGCTGCTTTACAAACAGGTGCTGGAAACCAGCCCGGCGGCCGCGTCGTCCGCCGGCGCGTACGACGGCTTGGCCGCGATCGCCCAGGACCGGGGGGATTTGAACACCGCCGTCCCGTTCAGCAAAAAGGCGGCTGAGTTGCGGGGCAACGCCGACGACGCGTACGCGGTCGCGATGGTGCTGGAAAATCTCGGCCGGGGCGACGACGCGATGGACATGTTCAAGCTCGCGGCCGAGCTGCGTCCCGAGTTCGCCGAGGCGCACCACAAGCTGGCCGGGCATCTGCGGATCCGGGGGAAGACGGCCGACTCGATCCGGCATTATCAGCGGTCGGTCGAAGCGCAACCGACCGTGGCCGAGTTTCACTGCAACCTGGCCAACGCGCTTCGGCTGGCCGGGGACGAAGACGCGGCTCTGGTCAGTGCGCGGAAGGCGATCGAACTGAAACCGGAACTGGCCGAGGCGCACAATGTTCTTGGCGCGATCTGGAAAGACCGCCGCCGCCCGTCGGACGCGCTGGGGTCGTTTCAGAAGGCGATCCAGCTGAAACCGGAATACGGGGAAGCGATCAACAACATGGCCTGCGTGATCGAGCAGGCCGGGCGGATCGACGACGCGGCGGCGATGTACGAGCAGGCCGTCCGGTCCAAGCCGGAAGTACCCGAGTTTCATGTTAATCTCGGATTGAACCTCCTGTTGCGGGGAGACTTTGCGCGGGGATGGCACGAAGCCGACTGGCGACGCCGCGACCCGTCGAACCCCGCGAGCCGGCCGTTCCCCAAGCCGATCTGGGACGGGTCACCGTTGAACGGCCGGACGATCCTGCTGCACGCCGAACAGGGGCTCGGCGACACGATGCAGTTCATCCGATACGCCGGCTTGGTTCGAGACCGTGGCGGCCGGGTGGTCGTCGAATGTCAGCCGCTGCTTACCGAGCTGCTTAAAGACGTCGACGGCGTCGACCAAGTCGTCACGCTGGGACCGGCCCTTCCCGAGTTCGACGTGCACTGCCCGCTGATGTCGCTGCCGATCGTTTTCCGCACCGACCTGAACTCGATCCCGACGCCCGGAAATTATCTGAAGGCCGAACCGGAAAAAGTTGCGGCGTGGTCGCAAAGGCTGGCCGGGGTGTCCGGCAAACGTGTCGGATTGGTGTGGGCCGGGAGCGCGACGTTCCGGAACGATAAAATTCGATCGATCCCGCCGGCAAAGCTGCTGCCGCTGGCAGCCGTGCCCGGGATCTCGCTGGTCAGTCTACAGAAGGGCGGGCCTGCCGCACCGGAGCAGTTGAACCTGATCGACAAGACGGCCGAGTTGACTGACTTCACCGAAACCGCCGCGTTGATTGCGAATCTGGATCTGGTGATTTCCGTCGACACCGCCGTCGCCCATCTCGCCGCGGCAATGGGCAAACCGACCTGGATCATGCTCCCGGCCGTGCCGGACTGGCGGTGGATGCTGGGCCGAGATGATTCACCTTGGTATCCGTCGGCACGGTTGTTCCGGCAGGATACGTCGGGAAGCTGGACGAACGTGATAGAACGGCTCGCCAACGCGCTGGCCGAGTTGTGATCCGGGTTCAACGGCCGTCACAACCCCGCAAATTTTTTCACGACTTTTGCCAGCAGAAATAGGGCGGGCAGGTCAGATAGGTGTTGCCCCGCACACGAATGCTTCTATAATCGCCGAATCTTTAATTGGTAGTTTAGGAGTTTTGTAGACATGGCCCATATTATCGCGCAGCCCTGTATCGGCACCAAAGACACCGCCTGCGTGGCGGTCTGCCCAGTCGACTGCATTCACCCGACCAAAGACGACGCCGATTTCGCGACCGCCGAAATGCTCTATATAGAGCCGGACATCTGCATTGATTGCGGTTTGTGCGTCGACGAGTGCCCGGTGAAGGCAATTTTCCCGCAAGAAGACCTGCCCGCCGAGTGGTCGAATTACATCGAGCTGAACGTCGCCTATTATAAGAAATGAGGCCCGGCCATCCCGGGCTCGCGTAGACACTTTTGACCAAGGATCCTCTAATGTTGAAACTCAATTCGCTGCTCGCCGCGGCCGTCCTCGCCGGTGGTATCGGTCTCTGCACCATGGCTTCGAACGTCGTCCGCGCCGCAGATCCGGCCCCGACGACCCAGAAGTCGGATGCGACCCCCGTGAACAAGATGTGCGCGATCGAGTCTGACAATCCGATCGATCCGGCCGTGACGACCGTCTACGAAGGCAAGACCTACGGCTTCTGCTGTAAGGACTGCGTTGCCAAGTTCAAGAAGGATCCTGAAAAATACGCCGCGAACGCGAAGTAATTTAATTCGCAGCGAAAAGACTGATGCGAAAGCCGCGGGCAGGTGCCCGCGGCTTTTTGCATTCATCCCCGTGCATACAATGCCGGAGCATGACCACGACAACGCCAGCTGCCGCCTTTCACGACGACCCGGACCACGAGACCCGCCCGGGCGACAATCAAACCGCAACGCTCTCAGTGTCCGGGATGAACTGCGCCAGTTGCGTGGCCCACGTCTCCAAAGCAGCTAAGTCGCTGGCGGGGGTGCAATCCTGCGAGGTCAATCTGGCCCGTGGCCGGGCGGTGGTCCGGTTCGATCCGGCACTGACAGATGTCGCACGCATCTCCGCGGAGATCTCCGACGCCGGGTATCCGACCAAACCGAAAGCGGACGAGTCCGGGCATAAACATTCCGCCGACCGTGACCGGGACGCCCGGCGATGGTTGAACCGGGCGGTCGCCGGGCTCGTGCTGTGGTTGCCTGTCGAAGCCGCCCATTGGGTGTCCCAGCTGTTTTTCCCGCACGTACACGGCTTACACAAACTGATCACCTGGGTCGCGCTGCTCACGAGCACGGTCGCGGTCTTTTATGTCGGTTCCAGTTTTTATCGCAGTGCCTGGAACGCGCTCCGCCGGCGCACGACCAACATGGACACGCTGATCGCCATGGGGGCGAGCGTGGCTTATCTCTACAGCCTGATCTACTTCACCGGCGGGCTGCTCGGTCGCTGGCGTCCGCCGGCCGTCGACGAACTGTATTTCATGGAATCGTCGGCGCTGTTCGCGTTGATCAGCTTCGGGCACTGGCTCGAGGCCCGGGCCCGGGGAGCCGCCGGTAGCGCGATCGAACAGCTCCTCAGTGTCGCCCCGGCCACCGCGCTGCTGGTGGGGGATGACGCGGGCGCTCCCCTTAAGGTGCCGGTTTCGTCCGTCGACTGGAACGACCGGATCCTGGTCCGACCCGGCGACCGGGTAGCGGTCGACGGCGTCGTCACCGAAGGCGTTTCCGACGTCGACGAATCCATGATCACCGGCGAACCGCTGCCGGTGCGGCGGGGCGTCGGTGATGCGGTCATCGGCGGCACGATCAATCAGGACGGTCGCCTGATCGTCCGCGCGACCGCCGTCGGCAGCGAATCGGCGCTCGCCCAGATCGTCAAACTGGTCGAGAAGGCGCAGGACAGCAAACCGCCGGTGCAGAAGCTCGCCGACCAGGTGTCGGCGGTGTTCGTGCCGGTGGTGCTCGGCATCGCGGTGCTCACCGCCTTCGGGTGGTACGGCTGGGGCGCGGCTCACCATTGGCCTGCAGCCCAAACCTGGGCGGCGGTCGCGAAAGCATCGTGCAGCGTTTTGCTGATCGCCTGCCCGTGCGCGCTGGGCCTCGCGGTGCCGGCGGCGCTCATGGTCGGGACCGGGCTCGGGGCCCGGCGCGGAATTCTCATCCGTGACATCGACGCGCTGCAGAAGGCCGAGAAACTTGACGTCGTCGTATTGGACAAAACAGGCACGGTCACCCGCGGGAAGCCGGTGGTGACGCGCGTCATTGCCAGTGCCGGAATCACTGAAGAGCAGTTGCTGCAACTCGCCGCCGCCGGCGAGCAGTTCAGCGGGCACCCGCTGGGGAAAGCGATCGTCACCGCCGCCCGGGCCCGCGGTCAGCAGATCGCGGAAGTCGAAAGCTTCAACACCGAGCCGGGGTACGGCGTCACCGCCCGGGTGAACGGCCGTGACCTGTTGCTGGGTAACCTCTCCATGCTTAACAGCCACGGCGCGGACATTGAGCTCGATGGCAGTGAAGTCGGTGATAAAGCACTCGAAGCGAAAAACTCCACGGTATACGTCGCCGAAAAAGTCGATGGCGGGATTCGTCGACTCGGCCGGATCGATATTATCGACGAGACAAAGCCCGATTCAGCCGACGCCATTTCGGCGCTGAAGGGCATGGGTCTGACGCTGGTGCTGCTGACCGGGGACACCCGGCCCGCCGCCGAGGCAGTCGCGCGCCAGGTCGGGATCGACGACGTGCGGGCCCACGTCCGCCCGTCGGAGAAGGCGGCGACTATTCAGCAACTGCAGTCGTCCGGCGCTGCGGCACGCCGGGTGGTCATGGTCGGTGACGGCATCAACGACGCCGCCGCGCTCGCGCAGGCGGATTTGGGAATCGCGCTCGGGTCGGGCAGCGACGTGGCGAAAGAGACCGGTGACATCGTGCTGATCGGCGACTCCCTGCACGGCGTCGCCGCGGCGATCCGACTTTCGCGGGCGACCATGCGGGTGATCCGGCAGAATCTTTTCTTCGCGTTCGTCTACAACGTGCTGGCGATCCCGCTCGCGGCGTTCGGGGTGCTGCACCCGATCGTCGCCGCCGCCGCCATGGCCTTTTCCGACGTCAGCGTGATCGGCAATTCATTGCGATTGCGGTGGGCCCGGATCGATACGCATCCGTCGCCCGGCGTCGACACGACGGCGCATTAAGCCCGACCGGGGTCGGGCTTATCGAAATCCTTACGAATCTTTATTTGTTCGCTTGACTCGATCCAGCGCCGTCGCTTCAATACCGCCACTTTCGACGGGATCGAAGTGAAGGGACTGCGAGACTTTTTCGGAAAATGCCTATGACAAACAACCCCCTATCTCTACGTCACACCGACGCCGTTACCGCCGCCGCGACTCGGTCGGCTGAGGCCCTCTCGGAGCTCGCCGCCGTCGGCCTGAACGCCGCTGGCATCGACACCGCGGCTTTGCTCGCCGGACTGCTCGGCCTCGCGCCGACCGCACCGGTGACCACGCTCGGTACCGCCCTCGACGCCGTCTTCCCTGAAGCCGCCAAGCGCCGGCCCGCCGCCGACGACGACGAAGAAGCCGACGACGATAAGGAAGAAGACGACGACGCGCCGGTCGAGGACGACGCCGACGAAGACGAAGAGGACGACGACCTCGACGAGGACGAGGACGAGGACGATGAAGACGACGAGGACGAGGAAGACGACGAATTCGACGACCCCGACGACGACGAAGAAGACGACTTCGACGACGACGATGACGACGACGATTTCGACGACGACGAATAAATAGCGGTCGATCTCAGCGAAAGCACAAAGGCCGGGCATCCTTAATCGGATGCCCGGCTTTCTTCTTTGGTCGGGGTCGTTTGTTCTCACCGCGGAGACGCGGAGACGCAGAGAAATCAGGAAAAACGGGCGGGAAATCAGTGCAGGCCGGAGGCAAAGCCCGCCTGAAAAATTTTCATCCGATTGCGACTTGGTCTTCTCCGCGTCTCTGTGTCTCGGCGGTAATTCAGGCGTGCCAGAAGTTCATTGTTTTCCCACCGTGTAAGTCGCGTGTGAGCGGATCGCCTTCGACGAACCGCCGGCCATGATGTCGAAGACGCCCGGTTCGACGACGAATTTGTGCTGCCCCTCGTTGTAGATCTGCATGCGGGCCGCGGGGAGGGTTGCTTTCACGGCCTTGGTCTGCCCGGGTTCGAGATGAACACGTTCGAACGCGATCAGTTTCTGGTTCGGCTGTTTCACACTGCACACCTGCTGGTGGCCGTAGAACTGCACGACTTCGTCACCGCCGCGGGACCCGCTGTTGGTGACGTCGATTGAAACGTCGATCGATCCGTCGGGGCTCGTGCCCGTCGCCGACAGTTGCAGCTTGCCGTAGTCGAACGACGTGTAGGACAGCCCGTGCCCGAACGGGAAGACCGGTTCACCGGTGAAGTACATGTACGTGTACCCGTGCGTGATGTCGTAATCGGAGTCGGCCGGGATCTGCTTCGTATCTTCGTACACCGTGTATGGCAACCGGCCGGCGGGGTTGTAGTCGCCCAGCAGCACGTCCGCGATGGCGTTCCCGCCTTCCTCGCCGGCGAACCACGCCTCGAGCGTGGCCGGCACGTTATCCCGGGCCCACTTGATCGACATCGGCCCGGCATTCATCAGCACGACGACCGTCCTGGGGTTGGCCGCGAAAACCGCTTCGATCAGCCGCTGCTGCCCGCCGGGCAGGTTAAGGTCCTTGCGGTCCCGGTCCTCGGCTTCGACGCGCAGGTTGGTGCCGACGAACACCATGGCAACGTCCGCGCCCTTCGCCGCTTCGACCGCGGCGGCGATGTCTGCCTCGTTCACTCTACCGGTCATCCCGCAGCCCACTGCGGATCGGATCTGCACCGCGTCACCCAGCCGGTTCTGCAACCCCTGCAGCGGGGCAATTCGTTTCTGTTCTTTATTGTAATGATAGTAATTACCGTATTCCGGCGTCGTCGCGGCCGGTCCGATCACGGCGATCGTCTTCAACTTCGATTTATCCAGCGGCAGAAAATGGTCCTTGTTGCTCAGCAACACGACCGATTCCCGGGCCGCCTTCAAAGCCAGATCCCGATGCTCCATTGAATCGATCACCGACTCGGGGATCTTTGAAAACGGCACCGAGTCCGGCGGGTCGAACGCCCCGAGCCGAAAACCAACTTTCAGCACCCGGGCAAGAGCCCGGTTCACGGTCTCTTCGCTGACGAGTTTTCGCTCCACGGCCTGCGGGATGTTCAGTCGGTATTCCGCGTCGTCGTAGTCACACCCCGCGTTGAGCGCGTCGGCGACGGCGACCGCCATGTCGTCGGTCAGGTGGTGCCCGTCGACCAGGTGCCGAACGCCGGTCAGGTCGCAGACGATGAACCCGTCCCAGTTCCATTGGTTTCGGGGGATGTCGGTGAGCAGCAGCTTGTTGGCGATGCACGGCACGCCGTTGACGGCGTTGTACGCCGCCATCATCGAGCTGACGTGCCCTTCCACGGCGCAGTCGCGGAAGTGGGGCAACCAGTATTCGTACAACATGCGCTCGGACACCGAAGCCGACAGCTTCAACCGATCCGTCTCTACGTTGTTCACCGCATAGTGCTTCAGCGTGGCCGCGATTTTTAGATATTTCGGGTCGTCGCCCTGCAGCCCTTTGACGTACGCGACGCCGATCCGGCCGGTCAGATAAGGGTCTTCGCCGTAGCATTCCTGAATGCGCCCCCAGAGCGGGTTTCGGCTGATGTTGATGACCGGCCCGCGGTAGACCAGTCCGCAGGGTGTGGACGGGCCCTGTTCGTGAATGTTGTACATCGCGCGGGCTTCGTCGGAGAGCGCGTCGCCTTCTGCGTGCACGAGCGCCGGGTCCCAGGTGGCCGCCATCGCGATCGACACCGGGAACAATGTCGTCGTCCGACTCCGCGACCAGATGCCGTGCAGGCACTGGTTCCACCCGCCCCATTGCGGGATGCCGAGCCGGGCGATGCCGGACGCCTTGTGATCGAGCTCCGTCGCCTTTTCCTCCAGCGTCATCTTTGAAATCAGGTCGTCGACCCGCTTGTCGATCGGCTGCGTGGGGTCCTGGTACAAAGGAACCGGGTCGGCCCCGGCGATGCCGGCAGTCAGAACCAATCCCAGGGCAGAGCACGCGGCGGTTGCAGTTTTCATAGAAGTCTTTCGCGAGTCAGAATCGGGTCGTGAGGTCATTTCGCCTTCCGGAGGGTTTCGATGACCGATGAAAGGTCCTGCTGTCCGTGGCCGGCCGTGATTGCCGTTCGCATAACCGCCAGCGACGCGTCCGCCGTCGCCAGCGGGAGCGAGACCGCGTCGGCTTCCTTGATCGCGTACGCCAGGTCCTTGGCCATCAGCTTGAGCATGAAGTTCGGCGTGTACTCCCCGGCGGTCATTCGGCCGGCGATGATCTTGACCATGGGGCTACCGGGCGCGCCGTCCGTGAGCACAGCAAGCGCCTTGTCCCGATCGAGCCCGCTGCGTTCGATGAACGCGATCGCCTCGGCCAGCGACGCGACCTGCACGCCGCAGACAAAATTGTTGATCAGCTTCACCATCACGCCGCTGCCCAGCGGGCCGAGGTGCACGATGCTCCTGCTCATCTTTTCCAGCACGGGTCGGGCGGTGTCCAGGGCCGAGGGGGACCCACCGACCAGAAAGACCAGTTGACCGGCGGCGGCGTTGGGCTTGCTGCCGGTGACCGGCGCGTCGATGAGCTCGCACCCGGCCGACGCCGCCGCGGCGGCGATCGCGCGAATCTGTCCCGGGGAGACCGTGCTGCTTTCGATCAACAGGGCACCCTTTTTCGCGCCGGCGATCGCGCCGTCGTTCCCGAGCCACGCGGCTGTAGATGCGTCGTCATCGGCGACCATGCTGATGATCACGTCGGCGCCGGCGGCGGTCTCCCGGGGGGTAGCGGCGGCCTTCGCCCCGTCTTTCACCAGCGCGTCCGCTTTCGCCGAATTGCGGTTGTAAACCGTCAGCGGAAAACCCGCCTCGAGAATTCGCCGGGCCATCCCGGTACCCATCAACCCGAGTCCTAAAAAACGCCACTCGTGTCTGTGAACTAATAGCGGGTGAACTCATGGTGCATTACCTCAGAGACGACGTAGAAATGGGCTCGGTCATTGCCGGCGCGACCCGACAGGGGTTGCGCAGCGGTCGACCAAAACGTTCGAATGTGACGGACATGACGTCGCCGTCGTCGAGCCGAATGCCGTCGCCGAAACTCAGCGCGCAGGCGCCGTAGAAGTGGACGTGGACGTCACCGGGGATCCGGTGCGTGTCGAATTTGAAATGGTGGTGCTCGATGTTGGCCAGGCTGTGGCACATCTCGGCCTCGCCGGTGCGGATGGCCTTGGACCAGACGGTCTGTCCCGATCGTTCGATCGTCACCAGGCCGGGGACCGAATCGAAAGCCGGGTCGAGGATCAACTCCGGCCCGATCGAACAGGTGCGGATCTTCGAACCGGCAAGGTTGAGGTAGTTTCGTTTTTCGAACCGGTGGTCGGAGAACTCGTTACCGACCGTCATGCCGACCCGACGGGGTATTCCGTCGTCGGCGATCAGGTAAATGCCGGCGATTTCCGCTTCCTCACCGCCGTCTTCGGCATACCCGGGCGTCTCGAGCGGTTCGTTGGCCGGGCGGAGGATCGCGCCGTTGCCTTTGTAAAACCATTCCGGCGCGACGCCGAGCTGGCCCGGCTGGGGTTTGCCGCGTTCGACCCCCCAGCGGAACATCTTCATGCTGTCGGTGAGATTTTCTTCGGCGTGCTTGCCCCCGGGCGCGTGGGATTGGTCGTGCATCGCCTGCCGGTCGCGGGCGCTGCCGAGATGCGTCAGGCCCGTTCCCGAAACCAGCACGTGAGCAGGGTCGGTCGGGTGGTCGAACGGGCAGAGCAGCCGCCAGTGTGACTGGCCCGAATAAACGTCGTCGTACGCGATTGTTTCGTTGCCGCAGGACGCGGTGAGCAGGGCGGAAAGTTCGATGTTCTGACTGATCGCCGCGCGGGCGGCGGCGTAGGCGGTGTCGAACCCGCGCACGAACCGAAGCCGCGGCTCTTCCACCACCGCGAGCCGGCGGCCGTCTTGATCGTGCAATTGGACGACGCTCAGCATCTTCGTCCCTCGTCGGACCTTGATTACTCGGTCACGTGAAACTGTTTCAGCCCGGCCTCGTTGACGGTCAACCCCAGGCCGGGGAGGTTGTCGTCGAGATTGATGTAACCGTCTTTGGGCATCGGCTCGCCGTCAAAAATGTACCAGAACAATTCGTTCCCGACTTCGACGTCCACCGGCGGGAAGAACTCGGCCATAGGAGAATTCATCCCGGCCATCACGATGTGGTAATTATGCATCTGCCCCGCGTGGGGGATGACCGGCACCTGGTGCGCCTCGGCCAGCGCGGCAATCTTTCGCGCCTGCGTGATCCCGCCGACCCGGTTGGTGTCGAACTGGATGTAATCCACCGCGCGGGCTTCGAGCAGTTGCTGGAAACCGAAGAGTGTGAATTCGTGTTCCCCGCCGGCGATCGGAATCCGGCCGGCGCGCTTCAGTTCGGCGTACCCCTGGATGTCGTCGGGAATCACCGGCTCTTCGAGCCAGCGAAGGTTGAACGGCTCGAGCAACGGGAGCATCCGCTTGGCGTAGTCCAGGTTCCAGCCCATGTAGGCGTCGGTCATGATGTCGACACCGTCGCCGACGGTTTCGCGGACCGTGCGGACCAGCGCGACGTTCTTCTGCATTCCCGCGGCACCATCGGCAGGGCCCCAGCCGTAGCGGAGCTTCATCGCCTTATAACCGTCGTCGGCATACCGCTTAGCTTCGCGGGCAAGTTCGTCCAGCGGGGTACTGTAGAGCCGGCTGGCATAAACGGGGATCCGGGGCTTGGTCCGCCCACCGAGCAGGCGAAACACCGGCTGTTTTGCGGACTTTCCCAGCAGGTCCCAGAGCGCGATGTCGACCGCGCTGATGGCCACCATGCCGATCCCTTTTCGACCGAACGCCATCGTCTTGCGGTACATCAGCTGCCAGAGAAACTCGACGTCCCAGGGGTCCGCGCCGATCAACAGCGGCTTGAGATACAGGTCGATGACCTGCTTGGTGACCTGCGGGGACAACGCGGCGTTCCCGACGCCGACCAGCCCGTCGTCGGTAAAGATTTCCACCAGCACCCAGCCATGGAAGGTGAAGGTCCCCATCGACGCGACCCCGGCCGACGCAACCCCCACCGACCCGGCCAGCGCGTCCATCGGATTGGTGCAGAAGTTCGGCGGTAGCGGGACCGTTTTGCCCCGCCATTCGACCACGCGCGTGCGAACTTCCTTGATCTTCATTCCAGATTATATATAAAATATAAAACGCGAACGCAAGCCCACCGGGGTTCCCGATTCGGACGCGCGTCGCGTTCGAAATACCGGGTGGCGAGACAGGTTTTAAAATCGTGCGGCCGGTCGAGGAAAACCCGGTCATTATTCCTACACTCAGCTGCCATGCCAGACGCCGACCGACATTCAGATCCAATGCTTCGCAGCGGGCTGCGCGAGCGGGTTTCCGACCGAGTGTTAACATCCATATTCCAGACGCGGTACAAATCAGGACAGCGACTGATCGTTCACCGGCTGTCCGAGCAGTTCGGCGTCAGCCCGACCCCGGTGCGCGAATCACTCGTGGAACTCGCGGGCCTCGGGATGGTCGCACTGCTGCCGAACCGCGGTGCGGTGGTGAAGCCTTTCGGCCGGGAGGAACTGGCGCAGATGAGCCAGGTCCGCCGGGTGCTCGAATCGGAAGCGGTGGGGTGCGCGTGCGGCCGAATCGACACCGCAACGCTGAAAGACCTTCAGCAACAGCTCAGCGAACTGCAATCCAAGAAGCTGGACGGAAGGCGTGACCGCGCCGCCCGACGGGTGGACAATTCACTGCACGAACTGATCGCCGACGGGTGCGGCAACCCCCGGCTTGCGGGGGAAGTCCGGCGGTATCTGACCCTGTTTCACGCCTTGCGGAACGTGTCGCATTCGCGAGATTCACACAGCGATTACCGGCATTCAGACGACGTGCCGGAACACCTGAATATTCTGCGGCCGCTGCTGGCAGGTGACGCTGATGCCGCCTCGGCGGCGATGGGCCGGCACATCCGCTCGGTCGAGAAGACGATCGCCGAGGTAATGTTTCCCGAGACGCCGGGCAACAAGTCGCGGGCGAAGCCGGTACTCAAGGGACCGAAAACGAAAGAGCGACGTTGAATACTGCATTGACCCCCGGCACCCGTTTCGCCGTCAGACGATGTCCCGTCGCGTACGCCCTGGCGGTGATTGTCATGTTCTGCTCAACCCGGTCGCCGGCTGCCGCGTCGCCCGGTGTTTTCAATCGCGTCGAGATTTCTTTTCGGCTGCCGGACGTTGCCGGAAATCCGTTCGATTTTACGCAGAACGATGTGAAGGTGACTTTCACTGGTCCGGATGGAACGCGGGTCGTGATCCCGGCATTTTTCGACGGCGAGCAGACTTGGCGGGCGAGGCTCGCGCCGCAATTGCCGGGCAGATACACCGTCGCTTTGGTGCAGTTGAACGGGCGCGACACCAAGGCCATTGACCTCACCCCAACCGTTTTCGACGTCGCCGGTCAGGCCGGCCCGGGATTCGTCCGCGTGGCCGAGGATCACCACCGTTTCGTCCGGACCGACGGCTCGACATATTACCCGGTGGGGTACAACCTCGCCTGGCGGACGGCGGGGGAAAAGCCGATGCCGCCGATCATCGATTCGCTTGCCCGCATGGGAAAGGCCGGTGTCAACTGGACCCGCATCTGGATGAACTACTGGGATGGTAAGAATCTCGACTGGGCGCCGCCGCACCAGCCGAAGATTCCGGTCGGTGAACTGTCGCTGCCGGCGGCGCGCCTGTGGGACCAGATTGTCGACGCGGCCGAGGCGAACCAGATCTGTTTTCAGATGGTGCTGCAACACCACGGCCAGTACAGTCGGCGAGCCGACTCCAATTGGCACTCGCATCCGTGGAACAAGGTCAACGGCGGGTGGCTCGGAGACCCGTCCGAGTTCTTTACTGACCCCAAAGCGATCGCGCTGACCAAGGCTAAATACCGATATATTCTGGCGCGGTGGGGGTGTTCTCCGTCGGTGATGGCGTGGGAACTGTTCAACGAAGTCGAGAGCACCGACGGGTTCAGGAAGGATCCCGCGGTGGTCGGGAAATGGCACGCCGACATGGCGGCCTTCATCCGATCGCAGGACGTGTACCACCACCTGATCACGACCAGTTCCTGGACGACCGAACCGAAGCTGTGGCCGGCGATGGATTACTACCAGCCGCACGTCTATCCGCCGGACATTCTCTCGGCGATCGACAGTCTGGAATTGCAGAAGTGGGACAAGCCGTATTTCTACGGCGAGATCGGGATCGTGGCCGGCGTCGCCGATGACGCGGACGACACTATCCACCGCCTGCTGTGGGGCAGCCTGATGAGCCGGTCGAGCGGGGCGGCGCAATACTGGTCCTGGGACACGGTCGAGCCGCGGGACCTTTTCTCGCGGTTCACCGCCGCCCGGCAGTTCGTCGACCAGTCGGGCATGCTCACGCGTCCCGGCCTGAAGCCGATCACGGTGGTGCCGAAGACCGCCACGCTCGGCCCGCTGGTGTTCGGACCGGGGCTCGCGTGGACCGCGTCCACGGTGACAAAATTCACCGTCCGCCCCGATGGCGTCGTCGAAGGCGTCGGGGGGATGTCGGCCTATCTACAGGGCACGGGCGAGAACCGTCAGATGTTCCCATCCGCAACCTTCGCCGTCGACTTCCCCGAGCCGGGCACGTTCGAAACGTACATCGACCAGACGACGATCAAAGACACTCGGGTGGTCGTATCGGTCGACGGAAAAATGGCGGCGTCGCTGTCGTTTCCGCCCGAGAGCATCGATAAAAAAGTCCGCGACGCCGCGCAGCGGGTCGACGTGAAGCTGGGCGTGCCGGTCCCGGCGGGCCGACACTCGGTCTACATAGAAAACACGGGCCCGGACTGGGTGCGGGTTCGGCATTTCCGACTGACCCCGTATGCCCCGCGGTTGGGCGTGCTGGCCAAAGGGGATGCCGAGTCGGCCCTGCTCTGGGTGTACGCCCGTGACCCGCTGCAGGGCGAACCGACCACCGGCACGTTGTCCGTCCCCGGTCTGTCGGCAGGGGCGTACCAGCTTTGCTGGTGGGACACGCGGGACGGCAAAATCCTCCGGCGCGAAACCGTGCAGTTGAAAGACGGGCAACCGGTCGTCATTTCCACTCCGCCGGTGGTGCACGACCTCGCGGCCTGGATCCGCCGTTGAACTCCGGTTGCTGCACCGGGCCTATGATGCCGGTTGTGTGATTTTGTTTTTAAGGAGCCCGAATGTCGATTCTTCAACCCGGAACCGCCGCCCCGGATTTTGTTCTGCCCGTGAAACTGGGCGAAAATCTGCACCTGTCGGACCTGCGGGGCAAACCCGTGGTCCTGATTTTCTACCCGGCCGACTGGAGCCCGGTGTGTGGCGACCAGCTCGCGCTTTACAATGAAATTCTGCCGGAATTTAAAAAGCACAATGCCCACGTGGTCGGCATCAGCGTCGACGGCATCTTCTGTCACCAGGCGTACGCGAAGAGCCGAAAGCTCGAGGTCCCGCTGGCGTCGGACTTCGAGCCTAAGGGGAAAGTCGCCGAGCAGTTCGGCGTCTATCGCAAGACCGACGGGTACTGCGAACGCGCGCTGTTCGTGCTCGACAAAGACGGAGTTGTCCGCTGGAGCTACCTGTCGCCGATCGGCGAAAATCCCGGCGCGGACGGGATCCTCACGGCGCTCGAATCGTTAGACGCAAAGTGAATTCAGCTCTGGCGCTGCTTTAAATCGCGACGGTTCGAACGCAAAGGAATGCCATGCCTAATCCTCCCCCGGCCGCGTCGCTGAAACCACCGCTCGGTGAACGCGATCACGTGCAAGGCCCGCCGGACGCGCCGATCGAGCTCGTCGAATACGGCGACTACGAGTGCCCCCACTGCGGTAAGGCCGCTTTGGTCGTGCTGCAGCTGCAACAGGAGTTCGGCGACCGGATGAAATTCGCGTTCAGACATTTCCCGCTGGCAAAGATGCACCCGCACGCTCGCAAGGCGGCCATGACCGCCGAGGCCGCCGGCAAGCAGGGCAAGTTCTGGGAGATGCACGAGCTGCTGTTCAAGAACGCGGCCGCGCTCGATACACAGCATCTTCTGGAATATGCCGTGCAGCTGGGGCTGGACGCCGACGCGGTCGAGTCCGAAATAAACTCCGACGAATTCGCCGCGCGGATCCAGCAGGACGTCGCCAGCGGCGTCCGCAGCGGCGTGAACGGAACGCCCACCTTTTTCGTCAACGGCACACGTATCAATGGCGGGTACGCGATCGAGACACTGCGGGAAGCGATGCAGCAAGTCGAATAAAAAATGCGGGACGAAGGGATTGAACCTTCGTCCCGCATTTGTGTTTCAGTTCGACGCACAGTTTAGGCCGTGACGAGCTGGGTCGTGCAGTTGGGGCACCGACGGGCCTTGAGCGGAATGACCGACAGACATTCCGGGCATTCCTTGGTGGTCGGTTCGCTCGGTGCGGGGGTACCGCCGGCGACTTTCTTCATCGCGCCACCCACCAGCTTCACGATCAGGATAAAGACCGCGAAAGCGACGATCAGGAAGTTGAGGATTTCACCGATGAAGTGACCGACCGGGAATCGGCCGACCATCCAGTCGAACTGGACCGCCTTGCTCGGGTCCTCGGCCGGGGCCGCGGCAGGAGCTGGTGCCGGTGCTGGCGCGGGTGCCGGGGCAGCCGCGGCGACTGTCTTCGCTGGCGCGTCGATGTCGGCTCCGGCGGACGGCTGGGTCGCGGGGTGGACGGCGGACGCAGCCTTGTTAGCGGCATTCACCGTCGCATCCTTCGCGTCGCGCACGGCCGTGACGGCGTAACCGATCGCCGGGTTGATTACGTCGGACACCATCGCGTGAATGACGTTCCCGAACGCCGCACCGATCACGACGGCGACCGCGAGCTCGATCATGTTGCCTTTGAACGCAAACGCTTTAAATTCAGACCAGAGTTTTCCGAACATTTGTCAGGGCCTTTCTGCCTCGAAGTGCGAATGCCGGGCACTGCGTGCCGGGCTCGGCCGTATCATACCGCAACGTTTTGCTGAGTAAATTTTCACCCGCTGTCACGAACAGCCGGTAGATCAAACGAATGGGATATACTCCGGGCCGCACGGCCGCCCCCGCGAAGGAACGATGAATCGAAACGTAATTCCGTTAATCGCTGTAGCGCTGGTCGGCGTTCTTCTGTTTCTATCGAAACAGAAACAGCCCGGGGGTGTGCTGAATAAACCGGTTTCGACCGCAGGGGGAAACGTCACTGTCTATTTCAGCCCGCGAGGCGGGTGCCGCGACGCCGCGGTCGAACAGATCAACCAGTCACACGTCTCGATCGATTTCCAGGCGTACAGCTTCACCAGCTACGAAATCGCCCGGGCGCTCGCCGCCGCCCACGACCGGGGGGTCAAAGTCACTGCCGTGCTGGACGAAAAAGCCGCCCGCGAGGAGTACCGCCAGCCCAATTTCCTCGCCCAGCACGGCGTCCCCACCTACATCGACGGCCGGCACCCGATCGCCCATAACAAAGTGATCGTCATCGACGGCAGCACCGTCATCACCGGCTCATTTAACTTCACCGAGCAAGCCGAGAAAGCCAACGCCGAGAACATGCTGGTCATCAAAGGCGACCTCGCACTGGCAACGGCCTACGACGCGAATTTCAAAGAACACCTGAAGCACAGCGAACCGCTGGTGCCGGTGGACCGATAGGCGAAGTTCGGTCGCGTGACAAATCTCCGGCCCTGTCCTATTTCGGAACTCTTTCCAAGTGAGCACGCACGACTTCGACATCAAGGTTGCGTTAAAATCCTGGGTTTCGTACCCAAATGGTATTGAACCGGTAATCGAACATCTCTTCAATCGCGTCGACCGACGGCCAGGAGTCGAAGACCATGCGATAGGCAGCGACACAGTATCCGGTTCGGTCTTTGCCTTCGGCGCAATGAACGAACACCGGCCAGCTGTCTCGATCGTGACTCAGCTTGTCTAACGTCGCGAGGACCAAGATGAGTTGTGCGAGGTCGCCCTGTTCCGGATCCCATGCGTGCATGGGTATTCGAAGATATTTAAGTTTCGTTCTACGGAGCAACTCGAAATCATCGTGGTCTGACCGAAGGCTCAGGACCGTTTTCACCCCCGCGCGTTCCAGGCTGCGAAACCCTTCGGTCGAGGGTTGCGCTCCACGCCAGATCTGCAGGGAGACTTTCCCAAAATTCGCCACACCCGCGACGGCAGTGTCATCCGGTTTTACCCAGCTGTGCACCGGCGTGCCCGTTGGCCGAGTTGCGCATCCACCGATCAGGATCGCGGTCAAAAGTAAATCCGGCCGAATGAACGTAGGGCATTTCATCGAGATCACCATTTCCAAATAAAGGGGGCATTACGGACATCACCCTTCATATTGATCGCCACATCAGCGAGCATTTCTCCGGTGTCACGGCCGGCATCGTCGCCGGCGATTACCTAACTCGGTCGACTGTACCGCCGGGAAATTGACGGGCCAGATCCGCGACATTACGGTTTTCGAATGTTCCAACTCAAAATGCGGTCCGGCCGGTCCTTCGGCTGCGGGCTGTTGGCGGCGGTGTTCTGTCTGCTGACCTCCGTCTCAATGGCCAACGCCCAGCAGCCGAATCCGCCCGGGCAAGTCGCGGCGGGCGAAGCGCCCAAGAACGAAGCCTACCTTTTCGCCCACATGATGACCGGTGACTATGGCCGGCTGTATTACAGCGTGAGCCTAGACGGCCTGCACTGGAAACCGCTCAACGGCGGAAAGCGGGTGTTCGAAGAGTACCACGGCCACGCCGACATCTGTGCCGGGCCGGACAATCGATATTACCTCGTCGGCAACCGCGGGGACGACAAACCGGATATTAATTTCTGGACGTCAGACGATTTGATCAGCTGGAAAAAGTTCGGCGACTACACGCCCGACCTGAAGAGTATTCCTAATTATCCAGATGTGATGATGCGGATCGGCGCGCCGAAACTATTTTTCGACGACGCTACCAAACAGTTCGTAGTCACCTGGCACACGACGCACAAGTTGGGCAATACCGATCTGCCCGAACCCTACTGGGCCGGCCAGCGGACCATCTATGCGACGTCCAAGGATTTAAAGACCTTCGACTCACCGCCGAGGCGGCTGTTCGCCACCGACATGGCCACCATCGACACCAGCATCCGCCATATCGGCGACAAGTATTATGCGATCCTGAAAGACGAGCGTTACCCCACATTAGACTGGCCGACCGGCAAGACGATTCGGCTCAGCAGTTCGGCGAGCCTGCAAGGCCCGTGGTCGGTACCGGGCCCGCCGATCAGCCCGAATTTCCGCGAAGCGCCCACGCTGGTGCCCTCGCCGAACGGCAAAGCCTGGTACCTCTGGTACGAGCAATACCCCGGGGTCTCCTACGGCGTGTCAGTCTGCGCCGACCTGGACGGCCCCTGGTACCAGATCTCCGGAGCGACCACCAACGCCGACTGGAACAAATACGATATGACCCCCAAAGCCCGCCACGGCTCGATGCGCGTCATCTCTCGGAAAGAGTACGACGCGCTGGTGTCACATTTCGGTAATTGACTAATTGCCAAGACTAAAGAAATGAGCATGTCCGGGTCCTCGCAACCCAGCGTCTGATCAGTCGCCACCGACAGACCAGAGGGATCGCATCGCGTCTCTTGCCACTTCGTCCAAGTCCTCCGCCCGCTCTGTTGCCGTTGGCTGGTCGGCCAATCGATGCAGTTCGGAACGAAACTGCTCTGCGACGTGGCCGGGCATCGCGGCCACCAGGCGGACGATGCACCAATATTTCCACACGTCATCGTCGCCGTTGAGAACGTCTCGAATCAGTGGGGCCATTGGGTCGGAAATCGTGGTAAGGAAATCGCCGATCGGATGAGACACAGGCCAGTTGCAGTCCTGCAGCCAGGCGAGCAGATCCGGAAGCAGGGAACGGACTGCCGGATAGCCCAAGGCGACGATCGCGCGAACGGCGGCGGTGTCGTGCTTGTCCCGAGGCAGAAATTGTGGAAAGTCGTTCGTCATAGTTGGGGTTCTGAAGGGGACGTAGCAGCTAGGTCCCCTTAAGCCATCTCCGACCCGACGCCGTCCGCAGCATTGGCAGGTCATCCTCCGGCGTTCGCTTCGAGCACCCGTTGCAAGCCGTCGATGTCCCCCAAAACCCAGGCGTCAGTGATGAGGCCGTCGGCTAGATGAAACAGCGCGGCGCCGCTCCAACTGACCGTTCGGCCGGTCGGCGGATGGCCGAGAAACGGCGCGACATGGCGTCCCGAAAAATGCATTCGCGCGAACACAGACCCGTCTTCTGCGACGCACTCCACAATGTTGCAACGATAATCGGCCAATGCGGTCCTGAGCCGGCAGACGTATTCCCAGAAAGCCGCACGCCCAACCAACTCATCACCTAGCGAACCGCGGAAGCTAAAGTCCGACGAAAGCAAGATGTCGAGTGCGGCGGGGTCACCGGCATTCCAAAGACGGTCATAGAACGCCAATATCGCGGCTGGGGTGCTCATTGGCCTGGTGTCGAGCGAGATAACGGATGACAATCTGCAGCGGCCAACGCGACTCGCCGACGGCCATCGTACGAAGGACAAACTTTTACCGCCACGCAGGGCCGTCCAGTGCGTCCCGGTCACACCCTGATTGATGCAGCGTCGAAAGCAGCCTCGCGACCCTACGAAGCTGTCTGATGCCAGCCAACCGGTCAGCGGTGATCTCGTTCTCCGACGACTGCTCAGCCACAGGAGATACAATGGCAAATCAAATCCGGGAGCGCAATCGCGGCTTTTTGTCGGCATCGCGCGACTCTGGCGGATGCGCGTCATATTGTGATGATAGATTATGCGATCAAAAACCGTGCCGAACGGGATTGGTGATGTCCCCTTTAGAGAGAGAAGAGTCTTTGCTAGTTGTCCGTATCTACCGCCGGGCTGCACGAATCGCCGAGCCAGAGAGTAGTCTCCGCCGTTGCCGGAAAAGCCCCATACTGCCCAGCGTCAAGGCTGACAGTGAGCCCGGCTCGGGAACGGCGGAAATGGTAACAACAACGTGTTGGCTGTCGTCGCCGCCGCCGATGGAAGTGAAGGCGTAGCCGGCGGGCGCGAGTAGCTGAGTGGGCGTCAGACGGCTCGTGTTATCGCCTAGGCCGAGTTCGCCGAAGAAGTTATCACCCCAGACCCATAGGCTGCCGTCGGAGGAGAGTGCATAGCTGGAGCTGTTCGCTGCCGCGACGGCGGTGAGGTCCACGCCTAGGTCCAGCGACAAGATGGGGATGCTGCTAGCGGTAGTTGTGCCGGTGCCGAGTTCGCCATAGGCGTTGTCTCCCCAGCTGTACACGTCGCCATTCTTAATCGCCAGGCTGTGTAGTCGCCCGCCTGCAATACCGGTGACACCACTCGTCAAGCCGGTAACAGCGTGCGGTGTGATGCTGTTGACGGTGGTGCCGTTGCCGAGCTGGCCGTTGGAATTGGACCCCCATGCCTTGGCCGCACCGTTCTGAATCGCCAGGCTGTGGAGATATCCGCCCGCGACGGCGGTGACGCCGCTGGTCAGGCCGGTGACGGAGACCGGTATACTGCTACTGACAGTCGTGCCGTTACCAAGTTGGCCCGAGCCGTTGTTGCCCCACGCCTTGGCCGCGCCACTCTGGATCGCCAGGCTCTGAATAAGTCCGCCCGATACGGCGGTGACGCCGCTGGTCAGCCCTATGACGGCGACCGGCGTGGTGCTGCTGGTGAACGTGCCATTACCGAGTTGGCCTTGCAGATTTTGCCCCCACGCCTTGACCGCGCCGTTCTGAATCGCCAAGGTGTGAAAGGCCCCGCCCGCGACGGCGGTGACGCCGCTGCCAAGGCCGGTGACGGCAACCGGCGTGTTGCTATCGAAAAAGGTGCCGTCTCCGAGTTGACCGGCGTTGTTGTACCCCCACGTCATAACCGCGCCGTTCTGGATCGCCACGCTGTGAGCATAACCGCCCGCGACGGCGGTGACTCCGCTGTCCAGACCGTTGACGTCGACCGCCGAATACTGGGTGGAACTGAAGCCGTAGCCGAGTTGGCCGTAGATGCCCCACCCCCAAGCTTGGGCGGAAGCTGTACCGGCCCGCGCCGACGAGGTCATCCCGGCCACTACGATCGCGAGCGAAGCGGGCAGTAGCGTAGCAGTTCGAACTGAACGACATTGAGAGATGAACTGCATTTTTTAATTTCCTCGCAGTGAGTGGTCGGTAAAATCTCAGGCTCTTCGGCGCCAGACCAGCACCACGCCGCGCAGCGGCATCGATGACACGCTGATCGGTTGCGGCGATGTGGTCGACGACTAGGCGGTCGCACGTTCCATTCGAGGCTTCCCAAATAAATTCAGAGCAAGTGGGTTCAACCGGTCCTAAGGGGTTTAACCTCGGCGGCAAATCAACAAAAACGAGTTCCAAGCACTTCTTACGCTAGTACAACATAATTACTATAATTTAGCAAGAGAATAGTAAATAGCCGGGGCTGTCCGGCTGTCCGGGTGCGTGACAGTTTATGCGGCCCTCGCTTTCGACTTGTGTCTCAATCCTAGTTTGATCTGCGACAATGAGGATGCAATTTTCGATTTCGGGCAAAATGGGCAAGACGTGCAGGGGCGGAAAATTCTGATTTAACTTGTTGTCCGAGGCGAATGATTTCGTTTGTTCAAGATCTTATTTATTCCAATGCGGTTGCCGTTGTGGGTGTCGATCTTGCGAGAGGCGTTTCCGGGCGTTCGCGCAAGGGGTTAATGTTTGACACTTTCGGGCGGGGTAGAGACAATTCGTCGCTAGCCGGTGCACCGGGTTTCGGTGCGGCCGTTTCTTCGTTTTACGCTCTGCCTCGGGGTGTTGCTCGCGACGCCCGGCGAGGTTGGTGCAGGAGATCGACCCCATGCCCAGCAGGGCCTTTCCCCGATTCAATCGTTCGGTCGTTTTGTTCGCCGCGTCGATGGCGGTGCTCCCGCTGCTGAGCGGGTGCGATAACGCGACGCATTCTTCGGACCTGCAAGTGGACGCGCAAATCACGGCGGCGTCTTCCAAGGACCGGGCGGCGGCACATGCCGATTTTGAGTCGGCGGCGAAGTCGAGCACGGCAACCCCGGCCGCCCGGTTGAAAGCCAAGGCGTTGCTGGCGGACAATGAGTTGCAGACCGCTCAGGAACTGGCGGCGACCGTGGCCCGTCGCGAAGCGGTCATCGACCGGCTGGCGCTGGAGATAAACGGGCTGGGTACGCAGATCAAGGGGAACAACACGCAGATCGCGGCTTTGAAGTTGTACGAACCGTCGAAGGTGTCGGACTCGATCAAGGAAAAGACGAGTGCGATCACCGGCACCGAGACCAAGCCGGACTGGTACAAGTCCGAGACCGGGTCGCTGGATTCGCTGTTGGCGAATGACAAGCAGGCGACGACGCTGGCGGACCAGGTGTCGCAACTGACGGCGTCGATCAAGTCCGAAACCGATCAGCGGACGCAGTTGCTGAACGATGCCGACAAATTGAACGAGCAGTCGGAGCGGGAGAAAGGGCAGAAATCGGTCGATCTGTACACCGAGGGGTCCAACGACCGTAAGAAGGCTGCCGACCTGACGACCAAGCTGGATCAGGACAACGTGCTGCTGACGCGGGCCCAGGCGGACCTGGCGTTGCGGCAGGGGCAGCAGGAATCGCTGAAGGGATCGATCAAATTGATGGGCGATCGCGCTTCAGCCGTCGACGAGCGATGGAAGGCCGTTCAAGGGCAGATCGAGACACTGAACACGGCGTCGAAAACCTTGGCCGGTGACGAAACGGCAGCCGCCCCAGTGGACGCGGGCAAGGATGACATCGAATCGTCGAAGCTGACCAGCATCTCGGCCAAGGTGGCGGCGCTGGACTCGCTGGTGAAGAAGAACCATGCCGACCGCGGGCTGGCGTTGACGCACTTCGACACGGCCATCGGGTTTTATAAGGATGCGTTCGGGCTGGCGAACGATTTCAAGCGAGACCTGTCGGCCCGGATGTCGACCGCGGACGCGCAGAAACCCGAACATGACCTGTGGCAGCACCAGCTGAACTGGCTGGACTCGACGACTTACCGGTATTTGCAGGCGGACGCGGAGCTGCAGAAGGCGGAATTTTTCGCCCGCCGGGCGGACGAGGAAAAGACCCGGCAGTCGCTGGCCGCGAATCTCAAGAAGCCGATGGAAGACGGCCAGTTGGCCGTGCCGACCTTGCTCACGCAGGACGATCTGGAGACGGCGTTGAAAGACACGCAGAAGCTGTCCCGCGACGGGTTCGCTACCGCGATCGACGATCTGAAGAGCATCGAAGAAGGGGCGGCCCAGCCTGAGATCAAGTCGGCGGCGGGGTTGCAGCTCATCTTCGCGTATTACTCGTCGTCGTTGCTGGAATCGGCCGCGGGTGACGCGCAGAAGTCGACCGACCTGCTCGGGCTTGCCAAGGAAAAGGTGCAGGCGGCTCAGGCGAACAACGTGTACATCCCGTCACTGCCGGCCGAGCTCGCACCTGCATCACCGCCGGCCCCGGCAGGAACCCTGCCGCGGTAAGGGGCGGCAGCGGTTCGGTAGTTTCCTGTTTCCTATCAGATCAGAGATTACCTCGTGGGCCGGGCTGTGCTGCCGGTATCGATATGGCCAAAGTTCGCAAAGCGGTGATCACAGCGGCCGGGCGGGGCACCCGGCAATACCCGGCCAGCACGGCAGTGCAGAAAGAGATGTTTTCGCTGGTCGACCGCGACGGGCTGACCAAGCCGGTCATTCAGATCATCGGTGAAGAGGCGATCGACAGCGGCATCGAAGAAATCTGCATCATCACCCAGCCGGGTGAAGAGCACATCTACCGGGACTATTTTAAGCGGCTCGACAATGAAATGGTCAAGGCGTTTCGCGGCAAGGACTGGGCGATCCTGGAAAGCGAAAAGCTCGGCGCGTTCGGTGAACGGCTCAGCTTCGCCGAGCAGAGCACGCCGGACGGGTTCGGGCACGCGGTCTATCAGGCAAAGAAGTTCGTCGGGGACGACCCGTTTCTGTTGCTGCTCGGCGACCACATCTATATCAGCGACACCAAGGACCGGTGTGCCCGGCAACTGATCCGGATCTACGAGCAGTACATGCTCGACGCGGTAACGGGCGTGCAACCCACGGTCGAGCGGCTGCTGCACCTGTTCGGGGTGTTGCTCGGCGGGCCGATCGAACCTGCCAAGGGCATTTATAAGGCCGAGCTGATCGTTGAAAAACCGTCAGTCGAGATCGCCCGTGGAAAGCTGGCCACGCCGGGCTTGCCGGCCGGGAATTACCTCGCGCATTTCGGCATGCACGTCTTCGGACCGCGCATTTTTGACTCGCTCGAATATCTGATCACCGACAACATCCGCGAAAAAGGTGAAATTCAACTCACCGCCGCTCAGGAACATTTACGAAGTCAGAGCGACAAGTACTGGGCCGTCGTCACCCAGGGACAGCGGTACGACACCGGCATCCCATACGGCCTGATGGAAACGCAGTTGGCACTGGCTTTAAACGGCGTTCACCGCACTGAAATCTGCGAGGCGATTGCCCGCATCCTGGCGATGCAGGTCAAGAATTAGCCTTGAAGTTCTCGCCATTTCGAACCCCATTTCCGCCTGATTTTCCGAAAACCCTGCCCTGCTCCGGCACGACACTTGCCGTAATTCGATTATCCGGCCGCGTAAATACCGCGTAGTGGTATCGGTCGGACCTCACCACCAAATTCGCGGCTTTTGCCGCAATTCCATGGAGGCTCGTCATGGGTTTTTTAGGTAACAACGTTTTTAACACGCTCAATGATCTTTTCGTCGAACAGCTGCAGGACTTGTATGACGCCGAAAATCGGTTGACGGAGGCGCTGCCGAAGATGCGCGACGCGGCGAGTTCCGCCAGCCTGAAAGACGCGTTCGAATCGCACCTCGCAGAGACCGAGCAGCACGTCCGCCGACTCGAGCAAGTGTTCAAGCAGATCGGACTAGAGCCCGAACGCGAAACCTGTCCGGCCATGAAAGGTCTCATCAAGGAAGGCCAGGAAATGATCGACGCCGAAGGCGACCCGATCGTGAAGGATTCGGCCCTGATTGCCGCCGCCCAGCGGGTCGAACATTATGAAATGGCCGGGTACGGCTCGGTCCGTTCGTTCGCGCAACGGCTCGGGTTGGGTGAAGTCGCCAACACATTGCAGATGACGTTGGACGAAGAAGGGGCGGCCGACAAGAAGCTGACGATGATTGCCGAAAGCCTGTCGCCGGTCATCGCGTCGGCGCGGCAGACTTCGACGGTCTAAATCAAACAATCCGCCGAATATGAAATCAAGACTCAGGCCGATCTCGGCCTGAGTCTTTTGTGCGCCCGAATCACTGCGAAACGAAGCAGGTCGTTTTGCGTCCGAGCTACGACTGGCAACGCAAGCGGGCGCGCGGTTTCCACAAATTTCAATGGTTTCGACCTCTTGTTGTTGATTACAAAGACCCGGCAAGAAAAGCAGTGGGGCCGTTCAGTCGATCGTCGTACCGATCGGCTGCACTTTCATCAGCGGATTGCCGGTGCCTTTGATCGACAACATCCGGTCGAGCGCGACCAACGCCCATTTACGGGTGTGCGAATCGACCTTGATCTGGTTGAGGACTTTGCCCTCGACCAGATTTTCTAAAATCCAACAGAGGTGGGGGAGGTCTATGCGGAACATCGTCGTGCAGAGACATTGACAGTCGCTGAGCACACTGATGTGCTGCTCGGGGTGTTGCCGGGCGAGGCGGTGAACCAGGTGAACCTCGGTGCCGATCGCCCATTCAGTGCCGGGCGGGGCGGCCTCGACCTGTTTGACGATGTAAGCGGTGCTCCCAGCCATGTCGGCCTTCTGCACGACGTCCCACTTGCATTCGGGATGAACAATCACCTTGGTGTTCGGCGATTTAACGCGAAGCTGGTCGATGTGCTCCGGCCGAAACAGCGCGTGGACTGAGCAGTGGCCTTTCCAGAGGACGAAGTCGGCATTGCGAAGCTGCTCTGCGGTGTTCCCGCCGAGTTCCTCCCGCGGGTCCCAGACCACCATTTTTTCCAGCGGGTACCCCATCGCGTAAGCCGTATTCCGCCCGAGATGCTGGTCGGGGAAAAACAGGATTTTCGTCTTCTGTTTGGCGTCAGAATGGTAATCTGGGTTGTTTTGCGCCGCTCCGCCTCGAATCGCCCATTCCAGGATATTTCGGCAATTGCTGCTCGTGCAGACCGCGCCGCCGTGCTCACCGACGAACGATTTGATCGCCGCCGAGCTGTTCATGTATGTGATCGGAACCACCAACTGATCGGGGCAAGTTTCTTGCAGCTGGGCCCAGCAATCGATTGTCTGGTCGAGGTTGGCCATGTCCGCCATGGAGCACCCGGCCCCCAGGTCCGGTAACAAAACGGCGACGGATTCACCGGTAAGAATGTCAGCGGACTCGGCCATAAAATGGACGCCGCAGAACACGACAAACTCGGCCCCGGTCTGATCCGCCGCCTTGCGGGACAATTCGAAGCTATCTCCTGTAAAATCCGCGAATTCGATCACCGCGTCCTGTTGATAATGGTGCCCGAGAATAACCACCCGTGAGCCCAGCGCCGAGCGTGCCAGATCGATGCGGATCCGCAGTTCCGCGTCGCTCAGGTGCTGATAAATCTGCGGCAGGGGTTGTTGCCAAACCATAGCTTTGTTTTGCCTCGAAAGAGCTTTCCCTATAGTCTACGCCGGACCAGCCCCAGAAAGGTTACACGAATTCACTTTCGCAATTAGAAAGTGGAAACATGAAACAGATTGCAAGACTCTAAAGCGTCGTGAAGGCGCAATCAAATCAGTCGTTTACGACGCCGGGGAGTCGACATTTCCCCGGTTCCACTTAACAGGTAGTGCAGATAAAAACTGCACAATCAGCGTTGGAGTTGCCGAACAAGCAATCACCGTGTGAACCAATGTGGTCCCCCCGGTCGCTCGGCAACGCCATGCTGCTCGGAGAGCGTTTTACAACTTACCCCTTATGGGCCAATAACCCTCTGGGAAGGAGCATCCATGTTTGGAAGGAAAGGTCTGGCTTTGGTAACGGCGTGCGCAGCACTGGCTTGCGGCGACCTGGTTCGCGCGGGGCTCGCGCCGGTTTCGGCGACGGACGCCGTTTCCTCGTTCCCGATGATGGCCGATGACGCCCAGGGCACCCCCCCGGCCAGCGCGCCGGCGGCGACCGAAACGTCCACCCCGGCCGCCGGTGGAATTCTCATGAACGCCCTCCGCGGCATCAAAATCGGTAACGGCATGGACGACCTCGGCATCGTCGCCACCGGGTACGTCGAAGGGTCCTGGACCTACAGCGCCCACATCCCGACCGGTAACATCCTCAACGACCGGGCGTTCGACACCAAGACCGAAAGCCTGCAGTTCGACGCCGTCGAACTGTTGATCAGCAAAGGCATCTCCTATAACCCCAATACTGTCACCTTCGGGTTCACCGTCGAAGGTCAGTACGGATGGGACGCGGCTTACATCCACTCGAACGGGCTGACCGTCGCGAGCCCGGGCCGCACCGCCTCGGCCGTGCCTAACACCGGGTCGACCGCCGCGATTCACCCCAAGGCGCAGCTCGATCTCACCCAGGCCAACGTGACGATCGGCCTGCCGTTCTTCCACGGCGTCGGCATCGAAGTCGGTAAGTTCAACACGCTGCTCGGTTACGAAGTGATCGACGCGCCGCTGAACCCGTTCTTCAGCCACAGCTTCATCTTCACCCAGGAACCGTTCACCCACACCGGCGTGCTCGGTATCGTGAACGTGACCGACGCCGCGTCGGCCGACGTGATCACCGCCACCGGCGGCATCACCCGCGGTTGGGAACAGGCGACCAACGACAACAACGGGTCGATCGATTACACCGGCCAGCTTCTGTATAAGAAGGTCGACACCGCGACATCGATGACCAAGTGGAGCTTGGCGTTGAATGCCATCACCGGCGACGAACAGCCGCACGGCCCGCAGAATGGCTGGCGGACGGTCGTCGACGTCGTCGGCAGCTACGCCGTGAGCGACCAGCTGACCCTCGGCACCAACGGCATGTACGCCTGGCAGGCACAGGCCGCCAACGCCGGGTTCGGTGGTGGCACCGCCCAGTGGTACGGCGCCGCGATTTACGCCAAGTACGTCCCGCCGAACCAGGGCCTGCTGGCCCTGAACATCCGCGGTGAATGGTTCAACGACCAGGACGGCGCGGCCGTCACCCAGTACGCCAACAACGGCGTCAACACCAACATCCCCAACCAGTTCTACGAAGCGACGATCGGTCTGACGATCACCCCGTTCTCGTCGGACGCCAACCTCAAAGGTCTGGCCATCCGCCCCGAACTGCGGTGGGATTACTCCGACCATGCTACTTTCCAGAGTGGCACGCAGAACGACCAGTGGACCGCGGCCGTGGAAGCCTACTTCGCTTTCTAAGCCGAACCGGTTCCCCGTCTGACACTTAACACGAACGCCACGGTGAAAACCGTGGCGTTCGTTTTTCTCCAGCCTGCTTGACAATGCAGTATCTGAGGAAAACAATGTATCCGGATGAACGGATGGATATCGCGGCGGTGTCTTCGCCCGTTTAGCGGTCACCCCGAAGGGGCACCCGGCGGCGTCAATGGCACCAAACGCGTCCCTGCGGGACAGCCGCTGAACGGCAACGAAACTTTCTGTGCTTAAAGGTTCCTATGCGGATTGATCAATTGCTCGGGAAGGGTTCCCCGATTGTCTCTTTCGAATTTTTTCCGCCCAAGACCGACGCGGGATTTACGTCGCTCTTTCAGACCATCGACGAGCTCAAGCCGATTAACCCCAGCTACGTCTCGGTCACCTACGGGGCCGGGGGCAGCACGCGTGAGAAGACGGTGCAGCTGGTCGAGCGGATCCAGCGTGAACTGGGCATCCGGTCGATGGCCCACCTGACGTGCGTCGGGCACACCGCCGACGAGATCGGGTCGATTCTCGACGACCTTTGGAAGGGCGGCGTGCAGAACGTGCTGGCGCTCCGCGGGGATCCCCCGGCGGGTCAGTCGACATTCGTCGGCACCGATGGCGGGTTCGCCAACGCCGACGCGCTGACGAAGTTCGTCGCTAGCCGGCACCCGTTCTGTGTCGGCGTCGCCGGTTACCCCGAGGGTCACCCCCAGTGTCTGAACCGGACCCGCGACCTCGAATATCTTAAACAGAAAATCGACAACGGCGGGAATTTCGTCGTCACCCAGCTGTTTTTCGACAACCAGGAGTTTTACCGGTTTCGCGACGCCGCCCGGGTGATGGGGATCAAGGTCCCGATCGTTGCCGGCATCATGCCGATCTTGAATGTTTCGCAAATCAAACGTTTCGTCGGCATGTGCGGGGCGAAGATCCCGCAGCCGCTGTTGCTCAAACTCGAAGCGATCGAAGCCGACGCCGACGCCGTTCACACCGCCGGTGTGGAGCACGCGGCCGAGCAGTGCCGTGATTTGATCGCCAACGGCGTCGACGGCGTGCACTTCTACACGCTCAACAAGAGCAAGGCGACCGTGCAGATCTGCAAGATGCTCGACATCCCGCACGCGGCCTGAGCGGCGTCGGCTTACCCCGGCCGACGGGCATGAACCTGCAGCGCTTCATTGCAATGGGGGTGCCGGTCTGTGTTTATTCCCCGCGGTATTCACAGGTCGACGTGCAGGTTTCGTGCACCACGATCTCGGCCAGCAGGGGCAGCAGCGGTTTCAGCTCGTTCCAGATCCACCGCGACAGCATCTCGCTGGTCGGGTTCGACAGGCCCTGGATGTCATTCAGGTAATAATGGTCCAGCCGGCGGACCAGCGGGTCGACGACTTTTTTGATCTCGCCGTAGTCGATCAGATAACCCAGCGATTCGTCGATTTCGCCTGCCACGATCACGTCAAATCGAAACGAATGCCCGTGCAATCGCCGGCACTTGTGACCCGGCGGAAACGTCGGCAGCTCGTGTGCGGCCTCGAACTTGAAAGACTTTGAGAGTCGAACCTTCATCGCCGGCGATTCTAGGGCATCGGCGTTGGCATGGAAATGAACCGGTGGGCTGCCCGGCATTGCAGATGCAGTTGCTTTCAATTGTTGCCCCGTGGTCACGAAATTCCGCCGGACCGAATCGCACGACTATGATGCACACCAGATGGAATGGAACACGCTGTTGTTGTGGCTCGCCGGACCGTCGTGCCTTATCACCCTGATCACCGCAGTGCGCGCTTCGCCGGTGTTGAAAGGGTGGATCGGCGTCTCTCTGCTGATCGTGGGGATCGGCTTCACCACCTATTTCAGGCTCCCCGAGCAAGCCGGTTACATCACCGGCGGCCTCTGGGCGGTGCTAATTCTGAGCCCCAGCCTGCTGCAACGGACGGTGCAGCGATGGACGCTCCGACAGCAGTTCGACCGGGCCGCCAAATGGGCCCGGGTCGCCGGTTGGTTGCACCCGTTCGACGGCGTCCGAGAGCAGGCGAAATTCTGCGTCGCGATGCGGCTCGCCGAGCGGGGGGATACCGGTACTGCGCTGCTCATGCTCGACCACCTGCAGACGGCACCGCCCCGGCTCGCCCGCGCGGCAAAGCTGCAGCGGTACCGATTGACCGGTGACTGGGCCGGCCTGGTGAACTGGGTTCGCATTGAGGTCAAACCCGCGAAGCTGTTGAAAGACGCCAGCTTGTTACCGATGTACGTCCGGGCGCTGGGCGAGACCGGCGCGCTGTCGGAGATGCTCGATGTCATTCAGCGCGGGAAGCTGTCGCTGCACCCGATGATGGCGCCGTACCGCGCCATGTGCCGGTTGTATGCGTTCGCGTTCTGCGGGCAATCCGAGCGGGCCGCGGGCGCGCTCGATGAAGCGCTCTCGACGCTGCCGGATCATGCGAAGCAGTACTGGATCGCGACCGCCGAACTCGCCGCGGGGATGACCCAGGCCGGCGACGCCCGGCTGGACGCGATCGAGCCGCTGGTTCACGCCGGAACGCTGAAAATCATTCGGGCACGTCGAGCGAACCCGCCCCCGCCCGCCGCCGCGATCCTCACTGCCGACGATCAGGAAACGCTGCACCAGATGGATCTGGAGCACGACCAGGAACGGCGATACGCCCCGTCGCACGGCCGGGCAAAAAAGCCGTGGGTGACCTACGCGTTGATTACCGCGAACGTGGTTATGTTCACGATCGAATCGGCCACGGGCGGCACCACCAATCCCGACACGCTGTACCGCCTGGGCGCGATGGTCCCCGACGCCTGGCGAACGCACGAATACATCCGCCTTCTGGCGGCCAACTTCCTGCACTTCGGCCCCGCACACATCCTGATGAACATGCTCGGCCTCCTGGTGATCGGCCCGTTCGTCGAGTTCAACCTGGGGTGGCTCGGGTTCCTGCTGCTGTACCTGCTGAGCGGCGTGCTGACCATGATGAGCATGGCCGGGTTCTGGGCGCTGCACTGGACCGATCCGGATTACCTGGTCGGCGCGTCCGGCGCGATCATGGCGCTGATCGGCGCGACCGCTGCCGTGCTGCTGCGGGGCTGGTTCCGCGAGCGCGCCAGGGCCGCCCACCGACGGCTCGTCATCATCGCCGGGCTGATCGCGCTGCAGGCGACGTTCGATCACCTCACCCCGCAGGTGAGCGGCGCCGCTCACATGGTCGGCGTCGCCTGGGGATTGGTGCTCGCAAGCGTTCTCCCGCACCGCAACCGTGTTCGTCCCACGCGCGGGTTTGAGATCGTCCCCGTTGAATAGCGATGTTCCACGAAAGCAGACGCCGGTTCTGAGGTACCCTGAAGAGCCGGGCCCCGCGGTCCAAGCAACCCGCCTCTTCGGGGTACCTCAGAGCCGGCGTCTGGTCGTGCAAACAGGACTCAAGTCCCGCGCTTGTTCCCGAACAACGCGATATGCAGCCGCGGACAAAACCGAAACCCACGGTCCTTGCAGAGATCGACAACCCACCCCGCCCGCGAGCCAAGTGTTCCCTCGTCAATCCCTTCGGGCATCAGCATCACATCACTCGGCTGCCAACCCGTCAGTTGCCGCAGGATGTCGTCGATTTCCACGAGATCCTCAGGCGTGCTCACCACGAACTTCAACTGAAAGTCCGGCGACCGATCGATAAACTGCTGAATGACGGCAATGTTCAACCGCTGTTTTTCATGCGCCGCCGCGAACCGCCCGCCGTCCCGCTCGGTCGGTGTCGAATTTGACAACTTCGGCGACAGCGACGCCAGGTCGACTGCCACCGGTTCGAACACCGTCGCGGCCGTCTCGATCGTGACGTGCTGACCAGCCTCTTTCAGGGTCGTACACAATGCCGCGATCTCCGGCATGATCATCGGCTCGCCGCCGGTCAGTACGACGTGCCGCGCCTTGTACCGCAGAACCTGCTCGACGATCTCCGGCACCGACAAGTTCGACCCCCGCGGGTCCCAACTCGCGTACGGCGTATCACACCACGTGCAACGCAGATTGCACCCGCTGGCCCGCACAAACACCGACGGCACGCCGGTCAGCTTGCCCTCGCCCTGCACGGAATAAAACAGCTCGGAGATCTTCATAAATTCTAATTCGTAATCGCCCGCATCTCGCGCCACAGCAATCGTCCGCACGCGAACCAGAGTACGAGCCACCCCGCAACGCAGAGGCCGACCGTCCCGGGTGGAGGGCCGTACAGATCGACGATGGTAGACTGCTCAATCGAATGAGGATCCGACTCGCTGGAAGTCCATTGATAACCCACGACCCGTGCGTCAGGGCGTGACATCTGCATTACTCGGTTCGGAATCACCGCGACCGCGATCGGATCCACTATCTTATTCTCCGCCAACCACGCCCGGCAGACGTCGGCGTTGAAACTGCGCCAGTTCAGGTGTCGGCCCGCAGCGTCCATCGATTCAACGCTGCCTTTTGCCGAATCGATGACCCGGCTCGATTTAGACGCGCCAACGACCTGCAAGTTTACGGGAACCATTGGAACGCGGTCGAACGTATACCAGACCTTCGCACTGAGAAGGTAATTAAGGCCTGTGCTGGTCGTCAGATGAATTTCTTCGCAATAGGCGTGGCCGGCGGGCATCGATTGCAGCACGAGCGCAGTCGACCCCCATGCGGCCGCGGCCAACACGACCGTGTAGAGCGCTACCGTGAACAGAGATGACGGCACCGACCCAGTCTTACGTGTAGACGCGCGTTCGCCTCTTAAGCCGACGGAACGAAAATCGCCGCCGCATTCGGGACACCTTAGCGTGGTCAAGCCAATCGCGCTGTAACCGCACTGCCCACACCTGGCGCCCGGTCCCGCGGTGGTAGGCGGTTGCGCCGGGATCATGCCTCCCCCTTGCCGTCACTCATGGGCAGTGCCCAGAGATGCTTTTTGAGAATAAATAACCAGGTGCCGGCCGCGAACAGCGGCAACCCTGCCGTGACCCACACTGGTGAAACGGATCGCCCATCTGCCCCGCTTCCGCTCACATATGATTGTTGCCGGGCCGCTGATGGGTGACTGAAAAACTCATTGTCCATGGGCGTGGGGAACTTCGCATGAGCCTCGACCGGATCAAACAGCTGGGTCGCGAATTCGGTCAGATCCGCGTCAAACCCTCGTACGCCCGCCTTCTTGAGCCATCGCACGACGGCGTCGCGTGTCAGCGAAACCCCTGCCGTAGAAACTTGATCGACGCGGTATTCCAACGACGGCATCCGCACATAGAGGTCGCTCGCCGTTCCGTTGCTGCAGTCGGCGGTGAACACGATCGAACCGGTCGTGAAGTCCCCCCGAGTGTTTTGAAACAACATCCGGTATCGGACGTCCTGTAGCCCGTTAAGAAGATCGCCGTTTTGAAATGAGTTGGGAATTAGCTTTCCGTTGATCACGCACTCGACCGACTCGCGATGAAAAGCGCCCATTATAGTGACCGCCACCACCGTTACGCTGAGCGTAAAGACCATCGCCAGCAGCGCGTGTGCAAGTACTGGAATAGTCGACGACGGTGCCTCAATTAGCCCGACGGAACGCACGTCGCTGCCGCAGGCGGGGCATTGAAAATCGACCAGTTTGGCTGCCGGTGAACCGCATTGGCCGCAGACGATTCCGCTCGGCGGGATCGCGCGGATCCGTTTGAAGACTTGCACCCAACCGTAAATAATCGCGGTCACGAACAGGGCCAGAGAAACCAGATTGATCCACATCGGTCGCCGCGATTTCTGACATTTGGAATAGCCGGCCGGTTCGGATGTAATACGTCTTCCGGCAATGTTACCGACGTCGCAAAGCTGTTATACTCGCCCTTTTGGAGTCGTCGTATGCGCGCAATCGTGACTGGACAGGTCGGTGTGGACAAGGGGCCTTACCTTGAAGCCGTGAAGGCGGCGGCATTGAAGGCCGGGCAGGACCTGGTGGTCTGCCACGTCGGCCAGATGATGTACGCCGAGGCCCCCGACGTTCCCCCGGGCAGGATTCTGAATCTGCCGATCACCCGTTTGAACACGCTCCGCCGGGCGGTGTTCAAAGAGATCCTGCGGATCGCCGACAAGCACGAGCACGTCCTGGTCAACACGCACGCCACGTTCCGCTGGCGGCACGGGCTGTTCGCCGCGTTCGACTTCGACCAGCTGAAGACGTTCGACCCGGACATCTACATCACGATGCTCGACAACGCCGAGAGCGTGCACCAACGGCTCGTCCGCGAGCACGACCTCGACCATTCGCTTAAAGACATCATGGTCTGGCGGGAAGAAGAGCTGTTGGCGACCGAAATTCTAGCCAACATCACCCGCGGCTACGGGCACTTTTTCATGATCAGCCGGGGACGCAACGTCCCGACCGCCGAGACGGTTTACCGGTTGATGTTTAAGCCGGAGATGAAAAAAGTGTACGTGTCGTTCCCCATGAGCCACGTCATGGACCTGCCCGACACGCTGGCCGAGATCGACAAATTTAAAGCCGACATCGGCAAGCACTTCATCATTTTCGACCCCGCCGACGTGGACGAATTCGTGTTGCACATGACGGCCGTGAAAGCGATGGAAGAGGGGCAGACCACGATGGAGGTGATCGCCGCCGAGGGACCGATCACGCTGAAGACCGCCGACGTCGCCGAGATCAGCGGCGACATCATGGGCCAGATCTATGCCCGCGATTTTAAGATGGTCGACCAAAGCGACATGATTATCAGCCTGGTGCCCGAGCTGCCCAACGGCAAACCGGGGCTTTCCAGCGGTGTCGAACGGGAACTGCACCACGCGTTCGAAGGCGGTAAAGAGGTCTACGTGATCTGGGCCTGCCGGGCCAACCCCAGCCCGTTCATCACCGAAACCGCCACCCGCGTGTTCCGCAAAACCGAAGAAGCGATCGAATACTTCAAGCAAAAGGGCTACATCAAATAAGCCGACCGCGGGGCGGTCTTTCTCGTTTTACCTTCGCGGGTCGGAGTCGTCTCCGGCCCGCTATTTTTTCCAGGTTCATTCCGGAACGCGGACAAGAGATTAATACGGCTTCGACTCGATTTGCTCGCCATTCGCACTGGAGCCGCGGGTGAATACCCGTCGGCCCGAACTGAGAATGACACGGCAACAGAAGAAATTGCGTATAAAGGGAAGGGCACCCGCATGGACGTCCCCACTCAAGCGTCGACCCCGACGGTGTCGAACTACGGCACCGCGGTCCCCAGCCGGCTTACCGGCCGCGGTGTGCTGGCGCTGGGATTAAGCATGCTCGTTCCCGGGCTGGGACAGGCCGCCGCCGGGCGGTTCCGCCGGGGCGTCGTCTGGTTCGCGCTGTCGGTCTTGTTCGTTGCGATGCTTGTGTCGGCGGCGGTCTGGCCCGGGCTGGTCCCCGTGGCCGCGGTGGTGGCCGTCGTCGCCTATCTCGTAAATCTGTCGGGATGGATTGACGCGTTCCGCACCGGTGCCCGGTCGGACAGGCCGATGCTCGGGTCACCCAGAAATCGATACCTCGTAGGCCTGATGGCGGGCGTGCTGGGATTGCTCGGCGTCACCAGCCTGCCGTTGGCGTTGTGCGTTCGGCATTTTCTCTGCGAAGCGTTCGTGGTCCCGACCGTATCGATGGCGCCGACCCTCGCGGTCAGGGACCGCTTCATCGTTCACAAACTGTTGCCGGTCCACCGCTGGGACGTCATCGCGTTCTATGCCCCGATCGATCCAAGGACCGCGTACACCAAGCGCGTCGTCGGTCTGCCCGGCGAAACGATCGAAATCGACCAAGGCGTCCTACGCATCAATGGGACCGAGATGACGATCCCGGCAGCAATGTCATCCTTTTCAGACCCGAAATCGTCCGCACGCAACGCCACCGCTCGACATCCGTTGAAACTCAGGGACGACGAATATTTCGTCGTCGGTGACAACACGACCCAATCCTACGATGCCAGATACTGGCCCGTCGGCGTCGCGGGGCACCAAGCCGGTGCCGTGCCGAAAAGCGCGATCATCGGCGTCGCGACGTATACTTATTGGCCTGTGAGTCGGTGGCGAAAACTTTGAAGGCGGGGAAACCGCACGCCACCTCCGGTCAAACGATCTGCTGGCGGACACGGATATGCACATCGACGCCCGACCGCTCCACGACGATGACAAAAGGCGGCAGCAAATCCAGGTTCCGGTAAAGTAAAGTTTGGAGCGACTCGATCGTAAACGACGCCCGGATGTGTCCGGGCCTAAGAAACAAAATGCCGACGAATGGTCGCTTCGCGGCAAGCGCCAGCCCGCCGAAATCGCGGTCGTGAGTCACAACCGCGCGGCCCTGCAAGTAAGCAGCGTCCAGAACCTCGACGTCGCTCGCGCCAGATTGCAACGCTTTCACCGACTCGACGACGTCGAACCCTTCTTGACGCAGGAAATGGATGACAGCAGGCTCGATGTTCTCGTCGACCCTCAGGCCAAAATTCTGCAGCCTCAATGAACGACCTCGACGCAGATCGTTCCCTCATTTCTTAGAGAGTTGCCGGCGTACAGAAAGGCCTGCTCGACGTCCGTCGCCTGGAGCGTCGGAAACCGTTGCAGAATCTCATCCCGTGACGCCCCGGACGCCGCGAGCTCGAGTAAAAACTCGACACTGATACGTGTCCCACGCACGACAGGCTTACCGTTAAGAATGGCCGGGTTGGATTCGATGCGATCGAACATCGTCAATATTATAATAAAAAATCACGGGCCGGCGTAGCGTTCTTCTACAGACGGCGCTGATGTTCAAAATGTTTAAAGCTTGAACCATGCCGATACATGAACTCAATTATTGTACCCCTGATGACGACGTACCGCTTTTGCCTGTTCGGAAAATGACTGGCTTCAAAGTGATCATGTGGTGTTGGTCCGTACCGTTCGCGTTAGGCGTGCTGACGTTTCTTTTGTGGTTGATTCTCCGTTGGCACGAACTGGAACAGGCCGGGCTCTGGGTCATTTTGCTCGGTTTCCTTGCAACGCTCATCGGAGCAACCTCGGGGTTTGTGCTGATGATTACGCGCTGGACCCGGAGCCGTCGACCGATGCGGCAAGCTATCCTTCCGGTCTTCTGGTTGATGATGCTTCTAGCGTCCAACTTTGCGGTCGCTCTCCTGTTCATCTGGATCGTGTCCCTCATCGAGAACCCGCCATATTTCTGACCCGTCTACTGCCGCTCGGGACACCGGGTCGGACCCGGCTATACTTCTTCAATGCCATCCATCCACGCTGTTACCGTCTTTTGCTCTTCCAGTGCGGCGGTCGATCCTCGGTTCGTGTCCGCGGCTCGTGAACTGGGGGCGGGCATTGCGGGGCGGAAGTGGTCGCTGGTGTATGGAGGGAACTACGTCGGTTTAATGGCCGCGGTGGCGAAAGGGGCCCGCGACGCCGGAGGTCGGGTGATCGGGATCACGCCGCAGTTGATGCACGACAAAGGCCTGTCCGATTCCAATGCCGACGAGCTGATCGTCACCAACGGCATGCGGGATCGGAAGGCATTGCTCGAAGAGCGCTGCGACGCGTTCGTCACGCTGCCCGGCGGGCTCGGCACGTTCGAGGAACTTTTCGAGATCATCGTCGGCAAGCAGCTGGGGTATCACAACAAACCGATCGTGCTGCTCAACGTCGACGAATTTTATCGGCCGCTGCTGACCATGATCGAGCACGGCATCGAGCTGAAATTCATCAAACCGGCCTCCCGCGACCTGATTTTCGTCGCCGCGACCGTTACCGAGGCCATCGACTTCCTGATTTCATACGTGCCTGCCAAACCGGTCGATAAATGGTTTACCGAGGTGCCGTCGTCGGCGATCGAATGACCCCCGGGGTTGCCATGGGACGCAAAAGCCCGCTCTTAACTGCCGCGTTGTGCACGTCGTTGACGGTGCATCTGTTGGGGTTGAGCGCGCTCGCCTGGTGGTACGTCGCGTACACGCCCCCGGAACGGTGGGCCGCGATCGATCGGCAGAAAATCCTGATCGACGCCATCAACAGTCCAAGGCGACCGCCGGCCGCGTTGCCGCCGAAGAAGCGGCCGCCCCCTCCGAAAATGCAGACGCAGAAGCCGAGCGAAGCGCTGCGCGACGACAGCGGCGAAGCGACCGGAACGGGAACGGCCAACCGGTCGACGCCCGGCGAGCAGCCGATGTTGGCCCGCCAGGGTTACGAGCAGGCGGATTTGATGCGGGACAACCCGGACGATTCGTTGATCGATCCCGAGTCCCTGATGCCCGCCGCGGGCGGGGCTGCCGAGGGAAGTGTTGCGAAGAAACAGTCCGTCGCCCGCGCGGGGCAGTACACGCCCGATTTCGTCGCCGAGTCGCACGCGATCACCGACCCGGACGTTGCGACGCCCAAGCCTGCCGCTTCGCACAAGGGCGTCGGGCCGTTGCCCGTGGTCGAAAAAAGCGACCCCGGGGCGCCCGTGCCGGCCGCGGCGAAGGCGACGGTGGTCGTCGCAAAGGCCGACGCGAAACAGACCGAAGTACCCAAGGCGGTCCGCGGGCACCGGGCGACTGCCAGCGACACCGAATCAGTCGCGCTGGCGAAAGAGACCAGCGCGACGATCCGCGCCGGCAAGGTCGAAGGCCGGCACGGTCTTCGGGTCACCTGGAAAAATCCCAGCTTCGGGCTGGCGAGCGTTCACGACGGTGAAGTGCTCGGGCAGTTTCGGGTCCTCATCGGCGCGCAGGTCGACACCGACGGCAACGTCGTCAACATTCAGATTCTCCAATCGAGCGGCAGCACCAATATCGATAAGGACTATGAAAACGCGGCCTACGAGGCTACGTTCGAGCCCCCCAAGGATCAGGACGGGCACCCGATCGCCGCCACTTGGACCATCACCTGTATCGATTAATCACGAGGCTGTCATGGCTTGGCCGGAATCGCTGGACGTCGGGTTGAAGGAATGGGCGACCGTCGTCCAAGCGCTGCAAACGGGCCGGCAGATTATGCTCCTGCGCAAGGGCGGAATTCTGGAGCAGAGCATCAAGAATCGCTTCTCCATCACTCACAACGAGTTTTTGCTTTTTCCGACGTACCTGCACCAGAGCCGGGGTGAATTGAAACCGGAGATCGAGTTCGAGCCCGCCGCGTCCGAACCCGAGCGTGTACGAATCACCGCCGCGGGTGTCGTCAGCGACATCATCAAAATTGAATCCAGGCCGCAGATTGATCGGCTCGACGACCAGCACATCTGGACGTCGTCGCTGATCGACACGCGGTTCAATTACAAACCGCAGAACCCGTTGTACTTGGTGCTGGTGCGAGCGTACCGGATGCCGACGCCGGTGATGCTGGAAAACACGCCGGCGTTTGCCGGGTGCAAAAGCTGGGTGCCGATCTCACCGATCACCACTGCCGACGCGACGCCGGTGCTCGACGACGATCAGTACGGATCGGCCCGGGACACGATCCTAAGCCGCATCGCGGACCATTAATGTGCCTTCAGCCGAATCTCGCGGTTGGTCCATCTTTGATAGCCCCGTCCCGGCAGGGCGGGGATCGATCTGTCAGTTCCGCAACGACCGGTTCGATCCGCGGCCTTCCGGCCTCGGCTATTACGGATTTCGACGACACGATTCCGATGCGTATGATGAGGTCCATTCGTCCGTGCGCGTCTGATGCGCGAAACTAAATTTAGAAAAGCGGGAGCCATGAAGCTGAGCGAATTCGTCGACGTGTTGGATCGGATCGCTCCGCTTCGATATGCCGAGGCGTGGGATAACGTCGGGTTGCTCGCGGGGGACCCGTCGCAGCCGGTGACGTCGGCGATGCTCTGCATCGACTACACGCCGGAGGTCGCCTCGGAAGCACGCAATCTAAATTGCGATTGTATTATCGCCTACCACCCGCCGATATTTGACGCGATCAAGCGGCTGACCTCCGACGGGCCGTCGTCGCTGATCCACGACGCGATCCGGCGGGGGGTTGCGATTTATTCACCGCATACCGCGCTGGACGTCGCCGAGGGTGGCACCAACGACATGCTGGCCGACGCGGTGGAACTCGCCGATCGCGCGCCGCTGCGACCGCTGCCCGGCAAATCGACCGAGTACAAGCTCGTCACGTTCGTGCCGGAAGCAGCAGTCGACCAGGTCAGCGCGGCGCTGTTCACCGCCGGCGCGGGCCGGATCGGAAACTATTCGCACTGCAGTTTCCGGTCGCCGGGACACGGGACCTTTCTAGGGGGAGTCGGCACGAACCCGACTGCGGGGCAACCCGGGCGGTTGGAGTCACCGGCCGAGATTCGGCTGGAGATGATCGTCCCGGTTGCCCGCGTGTCCGACGTCATCGCGGCGATGCGGCAGTTGCACCCGTACGAAGAGCCGGCGTTCGATCTGGTGACACTCGCGGCGGTGCCGCCCGGGCTCGGGTTGGGTCGCATCGGTTCGCTCGCGACCGCGGTCCCGGCCGTGCAGATCGTCGATCGCATCAAGACCGAGCTGGGGTTGTCGTCGGTTCTAATGGCCGGGGATGTAGACCGCGTGGTAAGTAAAGCCGCGGTGTGCGCGGGCGCGTGCGGGAACCTGCTCGACGACGCGATCAATGCCGGGGCTCAGTTTTACCTCACCGGCGAGATTCGCCATCACGACGCCATCAAGGCCGTGCGGGCCGGGATGACGGTGCTCTGCACGCTGCATTCCAACAGCGAACGGGCCGTGCTCAAGCGGGTGAAGGCTCGTCTGGAAGCTCTGCCGGGTGTGCCGGACCGGCCGATGATTCGGCTGAGTGAGACGGATCGGGATCCGTTTTCAATTCGATAAACGCGGACGAATCGACCGGCCCGGTCAACGGAAACGCCGACCGAATGGTCCGGCTGATTTCTTCCCCGCGGGCTTTCCAGAGCGCCGAAAACTGCGACAACGACCGTGTCGCCCGCTTGAGGAAAAGTTTCGCCACTTCGAGCACGGCCGACTGAAGCCCGGCGTCGTGCAGCGACAGTTCGTGTTCCAACGATAACGACAGCAGGCACTGCGCGAGCACGACAAAATCATGCCAGGTCCCGAGCAGATCCTGCATCCGCTTGAACGTGCGGGTGACGCCGGCCGGCAGTTTGTGACCGTCCTCGACCGCCATCTCGAGCGAGTACCGCAGGGCCTTGCCGGCGATCCGCAACTCGTGCGGGTCGTCCGGCCCGCGGGTCGGTGACCCCTGCCCGCGCGAAGCCACGGCGTCGGCGTGTTCGACGAACGCGTCGAGCTGCAGGTGCAGCGATTCGCAGAGCAGCGTGTCGACCGCTTCGTGGGCCGAGCTGATCTCGTGACGAAGGGTCGACCAGCCACTGAGCTTGGAAATCAGCTTTTGCGGGTCGACCTTTTTTCGTGTCTTAGAGTTCCGGCCGTCGCGATCATTCTGCAGCTGTCCGCGAATCCAATCGAGCGCGTTCGAAGACGGACCGGGTTTTATTTCTTGCAGGTGCCCGAGCATGACATCGAGGTCTCGCAGTGGGCCGAGGCGGCCGCGAAGCTTTCGGAGTACCGCGGCGAACGCGTGCCGGTCCGGTTTGGACAACACCGGTTTTAGAACGTGAACCGCGGCCGACAACCGGCGGGTGGCCACGCGGGCGTGGTGAATTGCCGTCGTATCCTGCTGGTCGAACGCGGCGGGAATCTGGTCGCGGAGCTTGTCCGTAATCCCGTCGAGATAGTCGAGCAGCGGCGGTTTTGATTTGGCTTTGCGGGGCATGAGTCGATTTTATCGCCGGAACCGGTTCCCCTTGGAAGTGAATTATCGAACGAATCCGCGAGCCGGTCGTCCTAAAATCAACAGTGCGGGTTGACCGCGAGGCAGGCGGCGAAGAAGTGGTTCCCGCTATCCAGCGGCGAAAGCCTGCTGGCCCGGCGGGGCTATTTGCTTTCTAATCTGGACCCGGCGTGCAAGCTGGGACGTCCGCGACATCTGAAAGGACTGCGATCCCTTGGCTGAACTGAAACGAACCGAACTGTCCGTCAAACAGGAGCGGGCGATCCTGGTCGGGGTCATCCTGCCGGGATCGACGGCCGACCCGCGTGACCCGCTGGGTGAACTGGCATCGCTGGCGAAAACGGCGGGGGCGAAAGTCGTCGGGACGATCCTTCAACGCCGGCACAAAGTCGACGCGGGGACGTACATCGGCAGCGGCAAAGCGACGGAGATCTCACAGCTGGCCATGAAGGAAAAAGCGGATGTGATCATCTTCGACAACGACCTGTCACCGAGCCAGATCGGGCAACTGGAAAAAATCATCAACGAAGAAGCCGACCGTCCCTGGGGTGACGGCATCAAGGTACTGGACCGGTCGGAATTGATCCTGGACATTTTCGCCACGCGGGCCCAGACCCACGAGGCCAAGCTGCAGGTCGAGCTGGCGCAGATGGAATACACGTACCCGCGGCTGGCCAAGATGTGGGGCCACTTGGAGCGCATCGCCAGCGGGGCGGGCGGGGGAATGGGCATCGGCACCCGCGGTCCCGGTGAAACGCAGCTAGAAACCGACCGCCGGTTGGTGCGCAAGCGGATCAGCGATTTGAAAGCAGACATTTTGAAGATCCAGGACCGCAAGACCCGGCTCGTGGCCGACCGGACCAAGGCGCATTTCACGGTTTGCATTGTCGGTTACACCAATGCCGGCAAGAGCACGCTGTTCAATACGCTGACCGCGGCGGGCACGTACGCCGACGACAAGCTGTTCGCCACGCTGGACACCAAGACCCGCGCGTGGAAACTCGAAAAGGGCAGCGAAGTGCTGCTGAGCGACACGGTCGGTTTCGTCCGGGATCTGCCGCACAACTTGGTCGCCAGTTTTAAGGCAACGCTGGAAGAAGCAATCAATGCAGATCTGCTATTGCACGTGCTCGACGTCGGGCACCCGCACGCGCAGCAGCAGTTCGATTCGGTGCATCAAGTGCTGGACGAGATCGGCGTTAAAGGGAAGCCGGAGATCCTGCTCCTGAACAAAGTCGACACCGAGGAGGGGAAAGAGAACTTTCCGTTTTATCGCGCGCTGGTGGCCGGGTCGATCCCAATCAGCGCCAAGACCGGCGTCGGCCTGGCCGAGCTGAACGAAGCGGTCTACCAGGTTTTCCGCGGGTATCAGGTCGAAGTGATTCTCGAGACGGATGTCACCAACGGCCGACTGCTGAGCTTCATCGAATCGCACACCCGCGTGCAAGAGCGGACGATCGAGGAAAACACGATCAAGCTGAGGGTCATCATGGGCCGGCAGCAGATGGCGGAGCTGGGGACCAATCCGTTGGTGAAGATCGTTGAGGTTTGACAGGGGCCTTTTATCAGTCCTGAAGACAGGTTCGCTGAAGCGAACGCCGCCGCGCGGAGCGTCAGGATCGTAACGCCTCTTCGACGAGTGCTTGCCATTCCTGTTCCAGCGAACCGTTAAAAACGGGGACACCGGCCCGGCGGTACCAATAGCCGGCGTTGGAGACGTCGCCTTCCTTCCGGTGCAGGTACGCGTGCAGATGGTCGTATGCCTTGGTTCCTTCTTTGCTCTGGGCGATGCCGTGGGCGGCTTGCCAATTTTCTTTGGCGTCGTGCCACAGGGCTTCAAGGATGGGGCTTAGCCCGGCGGGGGGAGTCGGGTCGGTCAGACTGGTTGTAAACTCTTTGATTGTCATAATGCAGGTTGGGTTCGAAGTTGCAGGTCGCTGCCGCGGCGTAACCACAGGTGGTACGTGGGCGGGGCGAGCGGGCGGTTGCACAGTATGTAATTCCGCTTGATCCACGGGAACACGGGCGTGTCGCCGGGGAAGAATTTCGTCCAGGCGTCGCAGACGACGACCAAGTCCGGCTTCGTTCGGTCGAGATCCGCCATGACCCGCCGCCAGTATGCCGGGCGTTGATCGCCGTAGATCAGCGGGTCGATGAACAGCAGCCCGACTGGGGGGCTGTGCTTCGAGAAAAAGTACAACGCGTTGTCTTCGCCGAGTTCCCAGAACGACTCGGCGGGCTTGAGGAGGCGGCCGAGTTGGACACCGACGGCGTTCTGTTCGCGAACGTCGAAATACGGAAACTGTCGCTGCACCCACTGATCGGGCGTGAGCTGAAACTGCCCGCCCTGCCGGAATAACAAGACGAGCAGTACCCCGAAGACCAGCCCCGCACGGAGCAGCCGAAATGAAGCGAACTCGCTGCGGAGCAGCGCCGCGCCGGCCCACCCCCCGGCGACGCACCAGACCGGGATGAGCAGCTGGTAATAGTGCGGATAGAAACGCCCGGTGAGCGCGATCGTCGCCCAGCTTCCTGCCGCCCAGGCGAGCCACAGGAACCGGTCCGGGGTCATCCAAAGGCTTCGATGTTTGCCGGCATAAGCGATCAACGCGACCGCTACGACCAAAGCGGCCGGGCCGATCGCCCAGACCATGAACGGAGCGAATATCCAGTGTGGGTTGAACGCCGAGGCGAGGTTGCTGATGAAACTGCCGGAGTAAGCGAAGTTCTGATTGAACACGACTTCGCGGAAGTCGTGGAATCGATCGACCGAATAAAAATAGGCGAATAGCCCGAGCCAGGCGCAGGCGATCACCGCGACGGCCGTGAGCGACGTGATCATTCGACGCCGATCAGGACGCCGGGCGTCTGATCGCGGCCACGCGGCGTTCGCGAAGCACAGTGCCAGGCAGACCAAGATTGCGTTGTGTTTGTACAGCGTCGAAGCGGCGAGCAGCGTGCCGACGACGACTCCGACGACGACCGGACGTCGACCCTGCGACGCGACGAGCGTCGCAAATGCGGCTGCGACGAATGCGTTGATAAACACTTCGGGGTCCGGCTGGTTCGCCGCCAGGTCTAGGTCGCTGCAGAGCAACGTCCAGAACGCGGCCGTGAGCAAGCCACCCGTTCGTCCCCCTGACCCGGCGGTCCCGACGACAAACAGTGCCAGCAAAGTTAAAATTGCGAACGTGAGACCGACGGCGAAAATCTCGGACCGGCCGTAACCGACGATCAATTCGCCCGCGGCGAACGTCGCGTAAAGCAACGGCGGTTTCCGCTCCCAGAGGTCGGAATAAAGGTGCCGGCCCCCGAGCATTTCATGTCCGATCAGCGCGTAAGCGCAGATGTCGCCGTGCAGCGGGGCCTGCGACAGCCGAAGCCGTTGCGCGGCGATGCACCCCGCCATCGCGACGAGCAGAACGACAGTCAAAGTTCGTTGGATAAAAGCAGGACCAGAGGTCGACGCGGCCATGTGTCGGCGAAGCGTAGTGCGAGTCGTTCCGGTGAACAACTGCGACCGCTGAAATGACAGGACGGGCGCGCGGCCGGGCAGGCAACCACCGATACCCCGCGTGTCCCGAATCAACCGGGCCGAACAAAGGCTTTGGCTGATAACGCGACAAGGCCCGAGGGTTTTACGCCTCGGGCCTTGCGGGTTTTAAATCGATTCGGACGGATTACCGGATAAACAGCATTTCGCGGTAAGTCGGCAACGGCCAGAGGTCGTCGCTGACGATCGTTTCCAGGCTGTCACCGGCCTTGCGGAGCTCGAGCATTGCCGGGAGCACGTCGGACTTGATGTGCTTGGCGTGCGCGTAGGCGTCGCCGTCGCCGTGGTGGTTTTCGGCTTTTTCGAGTGTCGTAATACCGCGAACCAAGTCATTGATACCGCTTACCACGGACGACAGCAGTTCCAAACCACCGGGGCTGGCGGCGCCGGCGGCCTTGGCGGCCGAGACGGATTCGCCGACTTCTTTCTGGAACTTCAATGCCGCGGGCAGGATCATCGTCTTGGCCATCAGCAGGGCGGTCTTGGCTTCGATCGTCACCTGCTTGACGTAGTTTTCGCTGAGGATGTTGAACCGGCTTTCCAGTTCCTTCTGCGTGTAGACCTTGTACTTGGTGAACAGCTCGATCGTGTCCTTGCGGGTGATCACCGGCAGAACGTCGGTCGTACTCTTGAGGTTCGGCAGGCCACGCTTCTCGGCTTCCTTGTGCCAGTCTTCTGAGTAGCCGTTGCCGTTGAACAGGACCTTTTTGCTTTCCTTGACGATGGTCGGCAGCAGTTCGCCGATCGCGTCGTTGAGCTTCTTGCCGGCCTTGATGTCGGCTTCTAGTTTGGTGGCAACGAAGTCGAGCGACTCGGCGACGATCGTGTTCAACACCGTGTTAGCACCGGCGATGTTGGCGCTGGACCCGACGGCGCGGAACTCGAACTTGTTGCCGGTGAAGGCGAACGGGCTGGTGCGGTTCCGGTCGCCGGCTTCCTTCGGAATGCCCGGCAGAACCGAGACGCCGGTGATGAACGTGCCGCCCTGTTTGCTGGTCTTGGCCGGGCCCTTTTCGAGCTGGTCGAAGATGTCCTGCAACTGATCACCGAGGAAGACCGAGATGATGGCCGGGGGAGCTTCGTTCGCGCCCAGGCGGTGGTCGTTGGCGGCCGAGGCGATCGAAAGACGCAGGATCTCGGCGTACTTGGCGACCGCGCGGACGACGGCCACGCAGAAGACCAGGAACTGGGCGTTGTCGTGCGGGTTGTCGCCGGGGTTAAGAAGGTTTTCGCCGGTGTCGGTCGACATCGACCAGTTGTTGTGCTTCCCGTTTCCGTTGATGCCGGCGAACGGTTTTTCGTGGAACAGGCACGCCAGGTGATATTTGTCGGCCGTCCGCTTGATGATCTCCATCGTCAGGTTCTGGTGATCGGTCGCCAGGTTGGAGTTCTCGAAGATCGGGGCGATTTCATACTGGCTCGGGGCCACTTCGTTGTGGCGGGTCTTCACCGGGACGCCGAGCTTGAACAGTTCGTATTCGGCGTCGGCCATGCAGGCCAGCACACGCTCGGGGATCGACCCGAAGTACTGGTCTTCCAGTTCCTGCCCCTTGGGCGGGGTCGTGCCGAACAACGTTCGGCCGGTGGCGATCAAGTCAGGGCGGAGCGAGTAAAAGCTCTTGTCGATCAGGAAGTATTCCTGCTCGGGACCGACGGTGGTAAAGACGTGCCCGGCGCTGGTGTTGCCGAACAGCTTCAGGATACGAAGCGCCTGCGAGCTGAGCGCTTCCATCGACCGCAGCAGGGGGGTCTTCTTGTCCAGCGCTTCACCGGTCCAGGACAAAAACGCGGTCGGGATCACGAGGGTGGATCCGTTCGGATTTTCAATGATGTACGACGGGCTGGTCGGGTCCCAGGCGGTGTACCCGCGGGCCTCGAAGGTCGCGCGGAGACCGCCGCTGGGGAACGAGCTGGCGTCGGGTTCGCCTTTGACCAGTTCCTTACCGCTGAATTCGAAAATCGCAGCACCACCCCCGATGGTGGGGGCCAGAAAGCTGTCGTGCTTCTCTGCCGTCACGCCGGTCATCGGCTGGAAAATGTGCGTGTAATGGGTCGCGCCGTGGTCCATCGCCCAGTCTTTCATAGCCGTGGCGACGGCATCGGCGATCGTCGGGTCCAGCGGCAACCCCCGGTGGATCGTCTTCTGCAGCAACTTGAAGATCGGTTTCGGTAGACGGGCCTGGGCGACCTCTTCGCTGAACACATTGGAAGCGAACTGATTCTTGATGTGTGTCGTCTTGAAGTCGACGTGGTCCAATTTGTGACGAGTCGTTGTGATCGTCTTTACAGCATCCTGGCGTGAAGTCGCACCCATTATTCTGGCTCCTGCGGGTTGAAAAAGTTCGACGAGAATACCGCGATTTTGCGGTCTTTCTGGCAGTATCGCATCGTCTGTAAAATCCGGGTTTGTGTCAAGAATTCTGTCCCCGCAAAGACAGGCAATTGACATTGCCACCTCGAAGAGATGTCCTCAGAGCAAATCGCGTGCAGCTATTAAAAACCACGAAATGAGACCACCGCCTGCCGCGCATCAAGGCAGGCCGGGTCTGGCGTCATGCATTGTGCAATCAAACTAGGCAACGAGCTCGTACGCCCGACCAGCGGTTGGTCTGCAAAAAAATTTGCGGTTCAATCCGGCAACACGATCGGAAACCGAATAATTATCGGCGGTCCGCCACCGCAGACGTTTCCGTCCGCCGGCCGAAGATCATCCGACCCGCTGCGGTTTGCCGGGTGTTGGTCACCAGCACGTCCACCTCGTCATCAATGAACGATCGGCCCTGTTCCACGACCACCATCGTCCCGTCTTCCAAATATCCCACACCCTGACCGGCCAGATCGCCGGGCTTCTGGATAGTCACCTTCAACCGCTCGCCGACCTTCACGACCGGTTTCATCGCGTTCGCCAGCGCGTTCAGATTGATGACGTTGATCCCACGCAGCTGCGCGACCTTGTTCAGGTTGAAATCGTTGGTCAGCACCCGGCCATTTAACTGCTTGGCCAGCGCGATCAGCTTCTGATCCACGCCGACCGCGGCTGCGTCGGTTACCGTCCCGTCAAATATCGAAACGTTCAGCGATTCGGTCTTCTGCAGCTTGTTCAACACCTCGAGCCCGAGCCGCCCCCGCACGCGGTTCAGCTTGTCGCCGCTGTCGGCAATCATCTGCAGCTCTTCCAACACGAACCGCGGCACCACGAGCTGACTTTCGAGAATGCCCGTCAAACCAATGTCAATGATCCGCCCGTCGATCAGCACGCTGGTGTCCAGCAGAATCGGCCGGGCCCCCTTGGTCTGCTTGCTGAACTCGACGTACGGAATGACGAACCGGAAATCGTCCTTGGTCTGAATAATGAAGCTGATGGCCAGGTAGCACGACCCGACCCCCACCAGCATGTCCAGAAATGTCAGCGTCGCCGTCCGCGTCGCCCCCGGCATCGACTGAAAAAACAGCTGTATGTATTGATCGACCAGCAACTGCACCACGAAGCTGAGCGCGAACGCCAGCGTGACGCCGATTAAAAGGCCGGTGAACACGGCCGAAAAAACCACCAGCTTTTTCCGCGGCGCGAGAATGTCGACGCACACCAGAACGGTGCTCAGCACCACGGCAATGACGGTCGCCATCCACGGAAATATCGACGGGATCGCGGTGTCGTGAACCGACGACCAGCCGATCGCCGCCATCAACAGAATGAACAAGGCTCGCAGAATTGTTAAGAACATTGTTAAACCACTGGGCTTCCCCACCAAGCGCGGGCGCTGCGGAGGGGTTAATTCAGGCTCGCCTCGAACATCTCGGGGCTGACATAGCCTAACGAACTGTGCAGACGTCTGCGATTATAAAACACCTCGATGTACTCAAAGATCGACGCCCGGGCCTGGTCATGTGTGGCGAACTTCTGGTGATGCACCAACTCGGTCTTGAGCGTGGACCAGAAGCTTTCCATTACGGCGTTGTCCCAGCAGTCTCCCTTGCCGCTCATGCTCTGGTTCATTTCATGCGATTCCAGCAGCTGCTGGTAATTATCACTCGCGTATTGAACGCCGCGGTCGCTGTGGTGCAGCAGGCCTTTCTCGGGGCTTCTTCGCGCGATCGCCATCTGCAGCGCATCACTCACCAGATCGGTTTGCATGTGATCCGCCATCGACCAGCCGACGATCATCCGGCTGCACAAATCAATCACCCCCGCCAGGTACATCCATCCCTGGTCGGTCGGAATGTAAGTGATGTCCACCGCCCATTTCTGGTTCGGGAGTTCGGCGGCGAACTGCCGGTCCAGCACGTTGCCGGCCACCGGGTTGGGGTGGTCGCTGTCGGTGGTGGTCGGCACGAATTTTTTCTTTTGTTTCGCCCGGATTCCGGCCGCTTTCATCACTTTTGCCACCGTGTTTTCACACACGCTTTCGCCCCGGGCCACCAGGGCTTTATAGATCCGCGGGCTGCCGTAGACGCCGCGCCCTTCCACGGCGGCGGTTCTGACCTTGGCCGTCAGTTCCTCCCGGCGTTTGTACCGCTCGCTCGCAGGCCGGTTGATCCAGTCGTAGTAACCCGAGCGGCTGACATCCAGCACCTGGCACGAAACCTCAACC
>CBDFHW010000015.1:0-542897 GCA_965247815.1 Tepidisphaeraceae bacterium
TTCATTTCATGCGATTCCAGCAGCTGCTGGTAATTATCACTCGCGTATTGAACGCCGCGGTCGCTGTGGTGCAGCAGGCCTTTCTCGGGGCTTCTTCGCGCGATCGCCATCTGCAGCGCATCACTCACCAGATCGGTTTGCATGTGATCCGCCATCGACCAGCCGACGATCATCCGGCTGCACAAATCAATCACCCCCGCCAGGTACATCCATCCCTGGTCGGTCGGAATGTAAGTGATGTCCACCGCCCATTTCTGGTTCGGGAGTTCGGCGGCGAACTGCCGGTCCAGCACGTTGCCGGCCACCGGGTTGGGGTGGTCGCTGTCGGTGGTGGTCGGCACGAATTTTTTCTTTTGTTTCGCCCGGATTCCGGCCGCTTTCATCACTTTTGCCACCGTGTTTTCACACACGCTTTCGCCCCGGGCCACCAGGGCTTTATAGATCCGCGGGCTGCCGTAGACGCCGCGCCCTTCCACGGCGGCGGTTCTGACCTTGGCCGTCAGTTCCTCCCGGCGTTTGTACCGCTCGCTCGCAGGCCGGTTGATCCAGTCGTAGTAACCCGAGCGGCTGACATCCAGCACCTGGCACGAAACCTCAACCGGAAAGTCACGGAGGTGTTCTTCGATGAAGGCAAACTTCACAGCTGCTCCATTGCGAAGAACTGAGCTGCTTTTTTTAAAATCTCGCGCTCCATCAAAAGCCGGGCGTTCTCCTTGCGCAGCCGCCGCAGCTCTGCCGCCATCGCTCCGTCGCCAGTCGGCGCCAAGCCGGCCTCGGCTCCAAACTTGCCGACCCACCCCCGAACGCTGTTGGGATCGACGCCCAGGCTCTTGGCCGCGTCAACCACTGAATACCCCTGTTGATTGACCAGCTTGACTGCTGAAATCTTGAACTCCCGGGTGTACTTTCTTCGTGCCATGGACACTCCTTCAGACAGATTCTACTCTGCCCTCTGCCGCGCCCGTGCTTAGTGGGGAAGCCCACCGGTCAATCCTGATTTTGTAATTTTCCAAGCCTCTTTCCGTGAACAGACGCTTAACGACGATCACCGAATTTAATTTATTTGGAATGACCAAGGAATGACCCCTTTTTGGATGCCGACCGTAACGGCAACGTCCGCGCTTCAAAATCGTTGAAGTCACTTCTCAGCTTGGCAACGAACGTGATACGATCCGGGCAATGGCATTCAACTGGACTATAGCGACGCGTTTCGGGTGGGCGGTGGGCGTCTTTTTGGCCGGTGCGGTCACGGGTCGGGCGCAGTCCCCGCCGGGTGTGATTCCGATCACCGTTACTGTCGACACCGTTCCACGCCAGCGGTTCGTGGGGTTGGGGGCGAGTCTGGTTACCGACGACCGGTCATCCCCGGCAGAAGTGGCGGGTCTCACGCCGTTCCAACGCAAGTTGCCGGGTGAACTGGTTTGGAAAGAGGCGGGGTTCCGCATTCTTCGACTCTGGTTCGACCCGACCAAATACGCCCCGACCGCCGACGGCAAGCGAGACCCGTCGTACTTCGTCCACGCCTACATCGACACCCATCGCATCGAAGACGCCCGGGCGGCCGGCGTGACGACGCTGCTGCTGGGGCCCGACCGCGTGCCGGACTACATGGGAGACGGGCACGGCCACGTGACCGACGCGGGCGTGGTCGCTTACGCCGGGCTGCTTGCCGAGTTCCTGAAAGACATGAACGGTCGGGGGGTGCGGTTCGAGGCGGCGGGAATTCTCAACGAGCCCAACGACCGGCCGATTAAATTCTCCGACGCCCAATGGCCCCTGGTGGTGAAAGCATTCCGCAACGCCTTGGACGGCCGGGAACTGAAGCACGTGGCGATCATCGCCCCCGAGTCGGCCAACTGCGGTGACGACGCCTACCAAAAGGTGGACGCGATCCGGGCCGACCCGGCGGCGTGGAAGGCGACAGCGGGTCTCGCCACGCACTCTTATCACAACTGCGCCACGGTCGAGATGGCCGACCGGACCGACGGCAAGGACTATTGGATCACCGAAGCCGGTGGAATATTCGACGGCGACGAATCGGTCGGCGACGAAGTCCAGGCCGCCAGCGTCTCGGCCCGCTTTCTCAACGACGTCAACCACGGGGTCACACACTGGGTCTTTTTCATCGGCTACGAACTAGCCGACCCGGCCGGGAATACCTGCCGAATCATCAAGTACACCGACAACCCCTTCGACGTGCAGGTTCTGGAGAAATATCATTACCTGCGGCAACTCCAACGCGCGTTCGATTCCGGCGCCGTCTTCCGGCGGGCGACCAGTTCGGTGGACGGCGACATGACTTACAAGTACGGACCCAAACCCCGGGTCAACGCGGCCGTCGCCCGCAATCCCGACGGCACCTGGACGATCGGGTTGACCAATTTTACCTCCGACCGGTTGACCGGCCCGACCGCCGACCCGGTCTACCGCGACTTCCCCGCCAAGGACGATCTCGGTGCCAGGCCGTCGCAGTCGTTCGACGTCACGGTCAACGTGCCCGAATTGCGAGATGCGGCGGACGCCCTGTTTCGTGTCCGCCGAAGTGGCGGCGGTCGCACGGACGCGGTCGACGTTCCGGTCGTCATGCATTCCGGAAGGGTTCGTGTCCGGATAACGCCGCTTCAATTGATCACGCTACGTTCTACGAACGAACGCTGAAAAGGGAATTGCTAAACGGGACGACTCCGCCTCTGTCTTCACCCCCGCATTTTCGTTCGCGCGTTGAAAATCACAGAGGGGTCGGGAGTCTCTGACGCCATCAGATTGTTCGTAAAAAACGAGGATCAGGGAACTGGGCTTCCCCACCAAGCGCGGGCGCTGCAGAGGGCTAATTCAGGCTTGCCTCGAACGTCTCGGGGCTAACATAGCCTAACGAACTGTGCAGACGTCTGCGATTATAAAACACCTCGATGTACTCAAAGATCGACGCCCGGGCCTGGTCATGTGTGGCGAACTTCTGGTGATGCACCAACTCGGTCTTGAGCGTGGACCAGAAGCTTTCCATTACGGCGTTGTCCCAGCAGTCTCCCTTGCCGCTCATGCTCTGGTTCATTTCATGCGATTCCAGCAGCTGCTGGTAATTATCACTCGCGTATTGAACGCCGCGGTCGCTGTGGTGCAGCAGGCCTTTCTCGGGGCTTCTTCGCGCGATCGCCATCTGCAGCGCATCACTCACCAGATCGGTTTGCATGTGATCCGCCATCGACCAGCCGACGATCATCCGGCTGCACAAATCAATCACCCCCGCCAGGTACATCCATCCCTGGTCGGTCGGAATGTAAGTGATGTCCACCGCCCATTTCTGGTTCGGGAGTTCGGCGGCGAACTGCCGGTCCAGCACGTTGCCGGCCACCGGGTTGGGGTGGTCGCTGTCGGTGGTGGTCGGCACGAATTTTTTCTTTTGTTTCGCCCGGATTCCGGCCGCTTTCATCACTTTTGCCACCGTGTTTTCACACACGCTTTCGCCCCGGGCCACCAGGGCTTTATAGATCCGCGGGCTGCCGTAGACGCCGCGCCCTTCCACGGCGGCGGTTCTGACCTTGGCCGTCAGTTCCTCCCGGCGTTTGTACCGCTCGCTCGCAGGCCGGTTGATCCAGTCGTAGTAACCCGAGCGGCTGACATCCAGCACCTGGCACGAAACCTCAACCGGAAAGTCACGGAGGTGTTCTTCGATGAAGGCAAACTTCACAGCTGCTCCTTTGCGAAGAACTGAGCTGCTTTTTTTAAAATCTCGCGCTCCATCAAAAGCCGGGCGTTCTCCTTGCGCAGCCGCCGCAGCTCTGCCGCCATCGCTCCGTCGCCAGTCGGCGCCAAGCCGGCCTCGGCTCCAAACTTGCCGACCCACCCCCGAACGCTGTTGGGATCGACGCCCAGGCTCTTGGCCGCGTCAACCACTGAATACCCCTGTTGATTGACCAGCTTGACTGCTGAAATCTTGAACTCCCGGGTGTACTTTCTTCGTGCCATGGACACTCCTTCAGACAGATTCTACTCTGCCCTCTGCCGCGCCCGTGCTTAGTGGGGAAGCCCAAACATCTCTCAATCGTTTTGAGTGATGTCCCGCTATCCCCTCCCTCTTTTCAGATTTTACCGACGACGACGCGACGCGGCGAGGTAATTCAGAGCCGTCCCGTTTAGCATTTCCGTTTAGCATTTCCCGTTTTGAGTGATGTCCCCTTATCCCTTCTTAATGCCAAGAGGACATTCGCGAGTCTTCTCTGGAATCCTTGATCGGGAAGATACTTAATAAATTTTCACGCTCATTGAGATCCTTAACTATCGATATTGGGCTTCCCCACCAAGCGCGGGCGCTGCGGAGGGGTTAATTCAGGCTCGCCTCGAACATCTCGGGGCTGACATAGCCTAACGAACTGTGCAGACGTCTGCGATTATAAAACACCTCGATGTACTCAAAGATCGACGCCCGGGCCTGGTCATGTGTGGCGAACTTCTGGTGATGCACCAACTCGGTCTTGAGCGTGGACCAGAAGCTTTCCATTACGGCGTTGTCCCAGCAGTCTCCCTTGCCGCTCATGCTCTGGTTCATTTCATGCGATTCCAGCAGCTGCTGGTAATTATCACTCGCGTATTGAACGCCGCGGTCGCTGTGGTGCAGCAGGCCTTCCCCGGGGCTCCTTCGCGCGATCGCCATCTGCAGCGCATCACTCACCAGATCGGTTTGCATGTGATCCGCCATCGACCAGCCGACGATCATCCGGCTGCACAAATCAATCACCCCCGCCAGGTACATCCATCCCTGGTCGGTCGGAATGTAAGTGATGTCCACCGCCCATTTCTGGTTCGGGAGTTCGGCGGCGAACTGCCGGTCCAGCACGTTGCCGGCCACCGGGTTGGGGTGGTCGCTGTCGGTGGTGGTCGGCACGAATTTTTTCTTTTGTTTCGCCCGGATTCCGGCCGCTTTCATCACTTTTGCCACCGTGTTTTCACACACGCTTTCGCCCCGGGCCACCAGGGCTTTATAGATCCGCGGGCTGCCGTAGACGCCGCGCCCTTCCACGGCGGCGGTTCTGACCTTGGCCGTCAGTTCCTCCCGGCGTTTGTACCGCTCGCTCGCAGGCCGGTTGATCCAGTCGTAGTAACCCGAGCGGCTGACATCCAGCACCTGGCACGAAACCTCAACCGGAAAGTCACGGAGGTGTTCTTCGATGAAGGCAAACTTCACAGCTGCTCCTTTGCAAAGAACTGAGCTGCTTTTTTTAAAATCTCGCGCTCCATCAAAAGCCGGGCGTTCTCCTTGCGCAGCCGCCGCAGCTCTGCCGCCATCGCTCCGTCGCCAGTCGGCGCCAAGCCGGCCTCGGCTCCAAACTTGCCGACCCACCCCCGAACGCTGTTGGGATCGACGCCCAGGCTCTTGGCCGCGTCAACCACTGAATACCCCTGTTGATTGACCAGCTTGACTGCTGAAATCTTGAACTCCCGGGTGTACTTTCTTCGTGCCATGGACACTCCTTCAGACAGATTCTACTCTGCCCTCTGCCGCGCCCGTGCTTAGTGGGGAAGCCCACAAGCTTCTGACGCGATCTTGATTACCGACTCTAATCTGGTTGCCCCCGGGCCAACAATTATCTTTGCTAATGCCGCGTTCGCGAAATTGACCGGTTACTCGGTCGAAGAACTACTCGGTAAGAACCCACGGATCCTGCAGGGGCCCGAAACGTCCAGAAAGGTTCTCGGCGATCTGCGTGAAAAACTGTCCAACGGGAACCACTTCTCGGGTTACGCAGTCAACTACCGTAAGAACGGTGAACCGTTCGAAATGGAATGGCACGCATCACCGATTTATGGCATTGACGGGAAGGTTGTGCAGTTTTTGTCGATTCACCGCGACTTTACCGATCTTGCGAATTTCCGGAGCCAGATCAGTCAGTATGCGCAATTGCTGGTAGAGTCGAACGTACGACAACGCGAACTGGAACTGGCTAATCAACAGCTGGCGGTCCTGGCGACGACCGATGGACTGACCGGGCTTGCGAACCATCGACATTTCCATCAAGAGTTGGCACGACTCCGCGCGACACCGGCAGTGACATCGCTGCTGATGTTGGACGTAGATCACTTCAAGTCGTTCAATGACGAGTTCGGTCATCCGGTGGGGGACACGGTTTTGACCGAGTTGGCCGATGTAATGCGTACATGCGTGCGGGAAAATGATTTGCTTGCCCGCTACGGCGGGGAAGAGTTTGCCATTCTTTTGCCAGGCCAGGATGCTGATCACGCGTTGGCCGTTGCCGAGCGTGTACGGGCGAGGGTGCAGAGCAAATTGACCAATCACCGCCCCGTGACAGTGAGTATCGGTGTGGCGACCGCCGCGGCCGACGACGGGGACGACAACAAACTGATCGACGACGCGGATGTGGCGCTTTACGCTGCCAAGGCTGCAGGACGGAACCGGGTCAAGCACAGCCGTCATCTGATACGGGTTCAGCCGAGCAGTTTTGCGGCGGCAAGTCATTGCCCCGACACATGCGCTCCTTCGCCGAACGGATGCTTGAAGTGTCAGGCAGTGCCTGGGGCAAAACCGGGGTCGGGCGCACTTCTACTGGCTCCGCTGGATTGGAACGTGGACAAAACGCTGCGAAAGGTTTTGGAAGCCGGCGGTTTCGGTTTCAACGACATCGGGCCGCTGCTAATTGTCGGCGACGTTAAAAACCGGCTTGCGGAAATAGCCACGCTCTTGAAGGAACGGCTTTCATCGTTCACCCGGTCGTGCATTTCCGCTGCGTACGTGTCGGGAGGGATTGAGGACTCGAATCAGGCGATCTCCGCGTTAATGTTCGCCAGGCCGCTGACCGATGTCATTGAAAATATTCAGCACGAATGGGTGCGGGATGCGCTGAATGACAATTGGCTGTTCAGCGTCTTCCACCCCATCATTTCCGCCCAGACCGGTGAGGTCTTCGCCCAGGAGGCTTTGCTGCGAGCCAGGCACCCTGTCACCGGGCAGGTATTCGGTGCCGGTCAGATCATCAAAGCGTGCGAGGAACTGAAACTGACGCACCAACTGGACCAGCGTGCTCGACAAGCGGCAATCCGCGGTACGGCAGAGCATTTGGACACTGACGTCCGCGTCTTCATCAATTTTCTGCCGAATACCATCTACGATCCTGAGGTTTGCCTGCGTACAACGGTCGAAGCGGCAGCGACATACAAGGTATCCACGGCGCAATTGGTCTTCGAAGTGGTTGAGACCGAGAAAATTCCCGACATGGACCACCTCCAACATATCTTGGACTACTACCGCGAACGCGGAATGGGAACCGCCATTGATGATATGGGCGCCGGATACACGGGAGTCGACTACATTACGTCGCTGCGGCCGAACTTTGTGAAACTGGACCGGGAATTTGTGCTCGCGGCCGAGTCGTCGCAGGAGGGTCGCCTCCAGATGGAAGCGATGATCACGGCAGCCCACTCACACGGTGCGAGGGGATGATTAAAGGGGACGTAGCTCTTTTCACTCATTCCCAAACGTGATAAACCAATCCGCCGGGACAGTTACGCGGAGCACGTGCCATGCAAAGGATATTCCCACCGGCAACCTGACGCGTCAATTGAAAAGAGCTACGTCCCCTTTAATCAACTCAACCATTGTCAATAAGTTGATGGCCAGTTCCGATGCGCCGAGGCCTACCAGGCCGTGCTGTCCAGCTAAACAGTGAGGCATCTTCGACACTCCCAGACGCGCGATATATGCGTATTAAAACTGCTTTGTCAGATTTAACCATCGGTTCATGATCCAACTCTCCAAAATCACTTATATCCGTTGGAACTCTTCTCGATACAAAACCATTGTCTAACCGCGTGCCAGTCGAAAAGCCAGCACCGAAGTAGCCGCGCTTATGAAATTCAACGCTTGTAACAAAATTAGAGTCCGATCGAATTCCGGTGATTGTTAACAAACCCTTCTCGTTGGTAGTGCCGGGTCGGCTAACTTCATCAACGTATTCTGAAAAGTAGTTTCGGGTCTCAACATCTTTAATTGTTTCGACTCCTTCAATGGGCTGTAGTGTTTCCGCGTCTACTATCTTGAACGTCAATGTTTGTTCGCAGCTCGTCAACACAAGTAGGGTTAGTACTGTAGAGTATCTCAAGTATTTTATGAGCATAGCTATATCCATATAAAATATAAAAAATATTTCATTACCTAGGAATCGAAATCTATCAAAATGCAGGCAGCCCGCCTAGGAACAAGGATAAGGGGACATCTCTCAATCATTTTGATTACTGTCCCTAGACCCCCCTTTCGCTACACTGACCGTCACACTTAACCTAAGTTAAGGTTGACGGTCAAGGAAATTTCGAAAATTCGAAAACGACTACAGGCTGAAGGATATACGGTTGTACATGTGCCCTTGTCCCACGCCGCACTGCCGCGAGACCGAAAAGTCGACCATAAGATATTTTGTAAACTTGATTTAAGACTCAATCCTAGTTCGATATGCGACAAACGCAACCGAATTTCGAGTTTCGGGCAAGATGGGTAGGCCTTGAAGAAACGAAAGCTGCAGCCTTCGCCGCTGGTGACACTTCGGCGGGCGCGGGAGAAGCCCCGACTTGCCGTGTTATGCCGGTCACGGTGGCTCTTTTGGCAGCGATGCCTGTGCGGGCGTGAGGGTTCGGCGTTTGTGCTTGTTGAATCGCTCACGCGACGTGACTCAATCGTCCGATAATTGAGGTTATGCCGACGCTCGCGCCCGATCCGCGTTCCGAAGCCGTCACCGCGGCCGAGACACTTGCGGCCGCCCATTGGCGGGCCAACCTTGCGGCGCTGTCGGGCACGCGGGCAGGCTGTGCAGATCTTCTTTCGAGAAGCGAAGTCGAATTAGAATGGGTCTTCGGTCGGGACGGGACCCTGACCGGGCGGACGCCGGCCGGGCTGTGGTGGGCAGATTGCTCGGTGCCGTTGCTGGCCGGGCGAAGTTTGCTTTCCACATTGGAACAAGACCCGCTGTCGAGTTGCCTGCTCGCGCCGGGGCACGTTGGGTTGGTTCTGGCAGCGCGGGAGCGGATGGGGCCGGGGCCGGCACTGATCGTGGTTCAGCCGGATGCGGTCGCTGCGCGGGTCATTCTCGGCTGCCATGATTTCTCGGCCGACATTGCGGGTCACCGGTTGTGGTTCGTTTGTGGCCCGGATTGGGAGTCGCAACTTCGGGAGGTATTTGCGGCTTACCCCGGGCTGGCGACGCCGGCCAGATTCATCCGAACGAAGCTGACCCCGCCGGAGACGGCTGACGAGCTGATCGAAAAAGCACAAGCAATCTTCTCGGCAGTCCTCGAAGCCCGCGGAACGATCATCCGTGAATTTCAATCGCGGGCGACTGTCGTCGCTGACCCGTTAAAAGCTTCGGAGAAAATCCTGCTGGTGGGTGGTTCGCGGTTTCGGCTTTGGGACGCGGGAACGAGCGTGCTGGCAGCCGAGCTGGCGGATCAGAACGTGCGTCGATTCGATAATGATGATCCGCTGTCGACGTCGCCGATCGCATTGCTCGAAGCGGCTCGGGGTTGCGGGAGCGTGGTGTCGGCGGATATCTGCCGGGCCGACGCGACACACCTGGTGCCGATGAACGTCCCATGGGTCACGTGGATGACCCGGCCGGCGGCACCGCCGTTTTCCTCGGCGGGTGGAAACGATGTCTTGATTCTGGCCGACGGCAGTTGGCGAAAAATCGCGCGGGCGGCGGGCTGGCCGGAGGACCGCCTCAGGGTGTGCGGCTGGCCTAAAGTGGCTCGCACGGTTCCGCACCAATCGATACCCAAGGCGTCGAATATTTCCGGCTCGGCGGTGCTGGGCATTCTCAGCGACACCCGGGCGATCGAGATCCCCGAATCGATCGACGCGTTTTCGAGTCATCGCGTGTTGTGGGAAATGATCGAGGCGGAACTGCGCGACACCCCGCTGCTGCTGGAGGATGCCGACGAGTATCTCCGCGACCGGGCCGGGCAACTGAACGTCGACATCGACACGCTCGACCGGGCTCGTTTCATCAATGAGCTAATCCTGCCCGCGTATCAGCAGGGATTGGTCAGACTGCTGACGAAAGCGGGCGTGGCTGTAAGGGCGTGGGGTGCGGGTTGGTTGCAGATCCCGGAATTTAGGGCACTAGCCGCGGGCACTATTGAAAATGCCAATCAGTTTTCACAAGCAGTGGCAGAATCGGCAGCGCTGCTGCATTGCTGGCCGACAAACGCTGCCCATCCCATTGAAATGACAAATGTGCCATTGGTCTACCGAGTCGGACGCGAGGCTGGGATTTTCATAGCCAATGCTAAACGTACGCTCGCAGCCGGCTTAAACCCTCAAAGAATCGGACCGGGCGAGAGGATCGGTCCGACGGTTCTACAAGCGTTGAAGCTCGGAAGCCGGTGAGACAAATACTCAATCGGTCGATCGCATCGAATTGAGGACAGCGATGGCAATCTGCATTCGGTCAGGCTCACTTCGAATCGAAACGCTTTAAAAAACTCGACCGGCGGCTTTTTCAGTCGTGACGTGGGCGTAGACATGATGCGCTTGCAAGGATCCAAGGCCCTTAAACAAAGACGCTCCGCTCCAACACCCTGACGAGACGCCTGTGCCACTACAACGCGGCTCGACTGCGATTCGAAACTCGCCTGACCCGCCCTTTCAAAACGATTAATTGATAGCGAACAAATTAATCAGCTGAGACGCTTGATTCGAATTCCCACGATCGGGCGAACTTTCACGGGCCCGCAGTTGCCGTCGCGTGGTCGCCCGGCACCGAATCTTGGCTTGGTTCCATAGTTTCCTCGTCGTGAGGTCCGAAGCAAGTTCGTTATGGTTCAACGAGTCAATCGCGTCATCGAATCGCACTGCTTCCTGGAACTGAACTTGATCCCCGAGTTGAAGCAGAACAAACGCCGACGCGAAAGCGTCGGCCGGCATTCGGCGAACGGGAACGGCGGGCCAGACTCCTTCCGGTTTCTGCAGACCTGCCAGGAACTCGATCCCCCGCGTGATGGCCCCGCCGTGCCCATTGCCGCACAGCAGTGCTCTGACGACGATCGCGGTCGTCATGGGGTCGCCCCAACTGCCGTCCATACGCTGGGAGGTCAACAGGAAACGCAACGTCTCGCTATAAAGCGGTGCGAACGTCTGCGACAGCTCATCGAGCCGAATCACCAGCATTGCCGCGGCGGCATCCGGCCCGGTCAGTTCCGAATATAATTTTGCAGACGCTTCTGATCTCGGCGCGAGAAGCTGTTCGAGCAACCGGTCATACGCTTTGGCCGACCAGAGACGTTGAATTTGCCGTACGGTGATCATTGACATTCCTTTGTCTTTCCCACTTATGTACGGTAACAGTATGGTATAACTTCACCCGAACGTCAAGCGAATTTATACTGGGAATGTTAAGGGTCTTAGCACGCGCGATTTTTACGTCCGTTCCTCGAATCTTCCGAAAGATCTGCGCTCCGAGTTGCTTGCTAAGGCCGGGCCTCGGCGGGTGTTTCTCAGCTTTCAATATTCTTAAGCGCAACTTCGGGCAGGGCGGCGCGTAGAAATGAACGGCGATGATCGTACAATTCGTCACAATCTCTGTGGCGGCCTCGTTCCCGAGCCGAAAAAACCTTGCAACTTGCCCGATTCAATCCGTTTCGCCTTCTTAACAGCGTGCCATTCGGCATCGTGCTGATGGTCCTGACGGCGGTCTTCATCGCCTGCGGTTCCGCCCGACCGTGGCTGCGCGACATGGGTGTGGACGAATGGCCCGGCCTCCGCGACTGGTTCGACAAGACCGATATGCAGTTCTTCGACGCCTGGCCGTTGACTACGCTGATGGCGCTGCTCGTCGCAAATCTGATCGTCGTGACCTGGCGGAAGATTCCGTTAACCCCCCCGCGTTATGGGGTTTGGTGCATTCACTCGGGAATTGTGACGCTCATCTGCGGCACCGCTTTTTATTATCATTACAAAGTCGAAGGTCGGGTTCGTATCTATTCCGATCCGTCGGCCGGCCCGACGGTCGTCGATCATTATTACGACAAAGACGAACGGTCGCTGTACGCGCGGATTAGCAAAGATGTCCCGGCCGAGTACCCGATGCCGACACTTCCGCGGTTCAAACAATATGACGAGCAGATGGGCAACGTGGCATCACTCGCCCGGCGCGGTTTGTCGAACATCGAACCGACGCTGGAGACCTGGGATAAGCTGACCAACAAGGCCCGGGCGGTAAATCTCGCCGAGTACATTGGTTGCCGCGGAAAGCTGATGTTCAACGTTGTCGGCTTTTATCCTTATGCCGTCGTGAATACCGACTTTGCGCCTAACCCGTCTTCGAACACGACCGGGATTGAATTCACGCTTCAAAATCCGCTCGAGCAGAGGACCATCGCCGATTGGTGGCTCGCCGGCTCGGACCCGCGGTTCAGGTCCAACTCCGAGCGCCAGATGGACTTGGCTCACGTCGAAGTGATCGACCCGTCAATGGTGTCGGTGATGACCGAGGCGGCGGGCGGATTGTTCAAACTGGACATCACGTTGCCCGGCCTGGAAAAGCCGGTTTCATTGAACGTGCAGGTCGGCAAGAGCTACCCCGTAGCCGACACCGGCTATGTTCTGCAGATCGAAAGTTACCAGCCGTCCTGGCCTATGTTCGGGACCGGCGAACCGGTCGACATGCTGCAGATGTTGGTGACCGCTCCGAAGCAGCAATATCGGCGGATGGTGCTCCAGGATAAGCCCGTCCAGACCGACTTTAAACTGAACGAGCCGGGCACCGGGCCGATGGGTAAGCGGCAGAAAGCGCCGCTGGATAACGACCTGAAAATCAGTTTCCACCTGCACGACCCGTATCGGCTTCTGCCCGACCAGAACACCCAGCAGCAGCCCAATTCAGTGAAGCATACATTCCTCACCCCGCCCGGCGGGACGGAATTGATCGACCTGGTAGCGGCTGTCGGCACGGTTCCTTCGGAAGTGCGGAGGTTCGCGAACGGGATTGAAGACATCGAGATCACGCCGGAGAACGAGGGGCCCGTCGCTCCGTTCATGAACCGGGCGGTGGAGGCTCACGGCGCGACAACACAACCGGGAACGCCGACACAACCGGGGACCCCGACTGCCGCCGTGGCGACGCCTGCAGAATCCGTCCCCGCGTCTTCAGCCGTTTCAGCAACACCGCCCGGGACATTGGCGGCCACCCCGCCGTCGGCCGGGCCTGAAGCGGGAGACCCGTCACAACCGCCGATGAACCACCCGTCGGTGAAGATTCACGCCCAGCGACGCGATCATGTTCAGGCCGTCGACCACGTCACGGTGGTGCCCGCAGGCCGTCGCGACAAGAACGCCGAAGACGCCGGCGTGTACCAGGTTGCCAAGGTGAAGGTCTCGCTTGGGGACTGGTCGACCGAGGTCTACGCCCCCTACGCCGACGACGCCGGTGACCGCGCGCGGGTCGACAACTGGCGCGGCGGATTCGTCACGCCCCCCGGTGCGGTCGCGCCGCTGCAACTGCAGCTGGGAAACCGGCAACGCCCCCTTCCCGTCCGGTTAAGCCTGGACAACTTTAAACTGATTCCCTACCCCGGTGCCGCGGCAGACGACCCGAACGCGATGATGCTGGACTTCGTGTCGACAGTCACACTCAATGACGCCGAAAGCGGTGACGGCTACACCGACGTGGCCCGGATGAACCACCCGATTTACTATCACGACGGTCGCTGGCTGTTTTTCCAGGCCGCCTACGACGGCACCCCCGCACACGCGTGGACACAATTAGGTGTCGGCAACCGGCCGGGCGTGCGGATCATGATCTGCGGGGCAGTGATGATCTTCATCGGCCTCGCGTATGCGTTCTACGCCAAGCCGTTCATCATCAGACGGATGAAACAGAAGGCAATCGCCCGGGCGGTCGCCAGCGGGAAGAACGTTCGGCCGGACCTGGTAACCGCCACGGTGAGCGAATGACGGTGCGCGAATGATGTTGGCCGCATTGTGAGGATGACCGCGAGTGAACGACTCACCGTCGTTCGTGCCCCGAGTAAACGAGAATGTCAGCGTTGAGAGTTATGCGTAAAACATTGTTGACCGTTGTTCTATTGTTCTTATCGCTTCCCGCATGGTCGCGTGGCCAGCCCGCGGCGGGCACGGGCGGTTTCGCCGAACCGCCCGACCTGTCTGCGCTGCGAACCATCGCGCTGCAGAACATGCAGACGGTGAAGACGCTCGACAGCTTTTCCCGGCAATTCCTTGAAGTGGTCAGCGGGCGAAGCAGCTACAACGGTCAGGACCCGGTCTTTACCGTCCTCGATATCGCGTACAACCCCGAGTCGTACGAGTCGGCCAATTTGGTGAAGATTAAGAATCTCCCGCTTCGGACCGAGTTCCGGCGCATTCCTTCGATCTCGACCGAAGAGCAGGAACGGATCGTTAAAACGGGAATGGTCTCGCTCGCATTGTTGCACCAGCCCGAGGTGCAAAACCTGCTTTCGGGGTTGCAGTCCAGCGACATCCGCAAAGCCGAAGCGATCGGACAGCTCGTTCAGGCCAGCGACACCCTTGCGGCGATGTGCACGAGCATCAAGGCCGGTCAGGACTTCTTCCTCCCCGTCGCGATTATCCCCCCCGCCACCGCCGGCGACACGGTCTGGCACCGGCTTATTGAAATGGCCGGGAATGACCCCGACCTGATCGAGAAAGTCTTCAAGAACGCGGGGGCCGCGGCACCGAAACCGCTGCCGAACTACGACGCGAAAGTAGTCAGCCCGTGCATCGCGGCGGCTCTGGATCTATACACCGCCTGGAAACAGCACGATTCGGCCGCCGTGAACACCGCCTCGGTTCAGCTGAGCGACCAGCTGGCCCAGGTGAATCCGGCCGCTTATCCGTCGCCGCTTTTGCGGAATGTCGAAGTCCTTTACAACCGCTTGGCGAAAATGACCCTGCCCGGGGCGGCGTTTTATTTCTTCGCCTTTGTTTGCTTCCTGATGTCGACGATCACTGGCGTTGCGAGCCTGCGGCTGTGGGGCCTCCGCCTTCTGGTGATTGGTTTTCTCGTGCACACCGCCGGAATTGGTGTGCGGTGGTGGCTCGTCGGCAGCATCCCGATCAAGAACGAATTCGAAAGCGTGATGTTTTCCGCCTGGTTCGGTGTTCTGGTCGGGTTGCTCCTGGAGCTCGGGGTCTTCGGCAAGCCGGGCCGCAGCATCTTCGGCGCCGCCGCCAGCTTCGTCGGTTGGCTTTCGCTTATCGCAATCTTCACCGTCCCTTACGTGCTGCACACGAGCATCGGTGAAAACGTCGGCCAGGTGAATGGGGTGCTCATGAGCTACTGGCTCTACATCCACGTGACCATGGTCACCGCAAGCTATTCAATGATCGGCATGTCATTCGCGCTCAGCGTCTGGTGGCTCGTCAAATACTACACCGACCACGGCAATCATCTCGGCCGAACAACGCTTAAGACGACTTCACGCGGGTTCGAACCCGTGATGACCGGCTCGGGTTCCGCGATCGCAACCATGGGACCGGCGGCCACGCTGGCCCGGCTGCTCTTTTTCCCCGTCGCGGCCAGACTCGACGTGGCCTCCGTGAAATCTAAATCGGCAGTCGCCGCAAATTCGTCCCCGGGGTTCCTGACCATACTGGACAGCTGCAATCTGGTCGTACTGCAACTGGCCTTCTGGATGCTCGGCGTCGGAATCATTCTCGGCGCGGTCTGGGCCGACGAATCCTGGGGACGTCCCTGGGCCTGGGACCCGAAAGAAACCTTCGCGCTGGTGACGTGGATCGCCTACCTGGTGATCGTCCACGTCCGGGTGACCACGGTCGACAAAGCCTGGTGGACCTCGGTGCTCAGCGTTTTCGGATTCTTCCTGATGCTGTTCAACTGGATCGGCGTGAACTATTTCCTGCCCGGCCTTCACAGCTACGCCGGCTGATGCCCGACACCGATCGGCCGGCCCCCCATCCGGTTTGACATCACCCCGAGCCGATCGTTTAATTCGGCAACAAGCAGGAGTGGCGGAATTGGCAGACGCGCAGGACTTAGGATCCTGTACCGCAAGGTGTAGGGGTTCGACCCCCCTCTCCTGCAATGCAGTTGATTTGATCGGATAGGTGGCAGTTTTCGGCAGATCTATCATCGAGCCGGCCGCCACCGGCGACACGACATCGCACCCGCTTTCGTACGTCGGAATTTGCAAATGCAATATCGATCCGGCGCCTGCACCGCTCGGACAAGTGAAGTGGAGATTTAAAGGCAACAGGCCGCGGTCGGACTCGTAAGGATTTAGGTATGATTGATTCGAATCGCGGTCGTGTCGGACGCCTTGCGGTACGCAATTCTTATCGCGGTCACCGGTTGGTAAAATGTATCGGCTGGTTGCTCGGCAGTTGTCTGACGATCGCGGCGATGCCATCGATCGTGTCGGCCGACACGCTCTGGATCGGTGAAGTGAATTCGAATCCGATCAAGACCACCGGCGTAAAAGTGCAGTCGGTCGACGGCGACAAAGTCACCTATACGACCGAATCGGGCGCTTCCTCGACCAAGCCGTTGTCGCAACTTCAGCTGGTGAATATCGACGGTGAAACCAGTTTCGACGCTGCCGAGAACGCGTATGCGGCGAAAAACTGGAATGACGCCTTGACCGGCTATCAATCGTCGATTCAGTCGTCCAAGGACTGGATCAAAAGGCGGTCGGCGACTCGGTTGGGGCTGACGGCAAAGCAGGCACACCGGTTCGACGCCGAGGTGAATGCGTATGTCACGCTGATGCTGATCGACCCCGCGCTCGCTGCGCCGATCAAGCCGTCGAAGGCTGCGGAAAACGCGCCGAATTTGGACGCGGCCGTCGCCCGGATCAATCAAGGTCTTGCAACGACGTCGATCACCACTTCGCAGAAAAGTGAATTGCTCGGAGTGCGGCTGGACATCTACCGGGCGAAAAAAGACACGGCCAACGTCAACCAGACGTTGCAGCAGCTTTTGGCGCTGGGCGGTGGAAACCCCGGCGACGCCGCGATGCTGAAGATCGCCGCCGCTAACGTGGCTTACGACGCCAAACAGTACACGCAGGCGATCAACACCATCGAACAAAACCGGGCGATCTTTACCGCACCCGATCAGCAAGTGGATGCGCTGTATGTGCTCGCGACGGCGAAAGAAGCCGTCGACGGCAGTAAGACCGACCCTGATGTGCTCAAAGACCTGACGTTGGCGTATATGCGGGTGGTCACGTTCGGCAGTCAACTACCGGAAAAAACCCACGTCGCCGAATCGCTTTACCGGGCAGGGCAACTCCAGGAGAAGCTAAAAGACCCGCAGGCCGCGGTCCAGCTTTACCAGGAGATTCTGAAGAGCTTCGGCACTTCCCCGGTCGCCGCGGACGCCCGCACGGCGTTGGCCAAGGCTGGCAAGTAACCCGATCCGGCGCAATACTGCCGGCGACAGGAAAATGACCGGTCCCGCCTTGCCGAACCATATTGCTCGTCGAATGACCTGTAAATTGCCTTTGATCTGTGCTCAACTGTCTCTAAAACGAACGCTGACAATTTAAAGTCCGGACCCCGACATGACCAAACTGATTCGCAAATACCAGAAATGGGCCCTCGCCTTCTTCGGCGTCCTTCTGATGCTGACGTTCCTCGGCAATCGGGGGACCGGCAACGCGAACGAGGCCGCGGACCACGTCCGGGGACATCTCAACGGCAAGGCCGTGTCGAACCAGGATATTGGTGAGATGCGTGACGAGCTGCAGGCCCTGGAGCGGTACACGACTCTGCGGATGACTGCCAACCGCCAGTCACCGATCCTGTCTCTTCTGGCACAGTTCGAGGAAAAGCCCGACTTGTTTTATCTGCTCCGCCAGGAGGCGTTGAACACGGGTGCAACGGTCAACGCGGCCGAGCTTTCAAGGTTCATGACCAGCGCCTACCAGGGACCCCCTGCCGAGAGTGATGAATACACCCTGACTAACCGGGGGGCCGCCGATTTGCTTTTGGTCTTCGGCCGATTCTCGCAGCTGCAGAACGATCTGAAGATCAGCCGGCCGGTGATGGATCACATGCTCGCCGAGGAAAACGAAACGATCGGCGTTGACATCGTCCAGTTCCAGCCGGCCGAGTACATCAGCAAAGTGTCCGCGCCGTCGCAGCAGCAGGTCCAGGAGCAGTTCGACAAATTCAAGGATGTCGACCCGCACACGGTGGTGCCGGGAAGCAACCCTTTCGGTTTCGGGTACAAGCTGCCGGTACGAGTGCAGGCTCAATACCTCAGGGTCACGCCGGCCAGTATTGAAACGGCCGTCGAGGAAGCCGGTCCTGAAGGGATCGCAAAGCCCGCGACATGGACTCTGGCTCAATGGTGGGACTTGGCCGGGCAGAAATACTATCAGGCGCATCTCGAAGATTTTCGAGAGCTGCCTCCGGCGGACGCGACAACGAAACCAACCGCCCCGTTGCCGATCCAGCCATACACGAAGGTGCGGGACGAGGTGCTCGGCCTCATCCGCCAACCGCTGGTCGACAAACTCACCGACGACCTGAAGGCCTTCTTTAATTCGGCAATATCGGCCGGCTGGCAGGTTCATCAACAGTACTCGGCGGTTCCACCCCTGCCGACGACCGAGCCGGTCACCGCGCTCGGCGAGCAGTTCACGTCGCTGATGTTCATGCAGAAAGTTGCCAATCAGGCTCACTCCAAGTTCAACGTCATCGCCAGCGTCGACGACACGCAGACCCCCCTGCCGGTGGCCGGTCTGTCGCAAACACCCGGGCTGAATAACGAGCAAGTGATCGGGTTTATCAATTCGCAGGCGTCGGCATTTCTGCAGTCGTCAACGCCGCGAACGCAGGCCGCGACGTCGCAGCTGATGCGGCCGTCGCCCGCGATCCAGGCAATGAAGGCCGAGCCGGTCGTAGTCATCCGTTTGACGGGTGCGTTGCCGTCGGAATCGGCGAAGGATCTTGCCGCAGTACGCCCGTCGGTCGAGGCAGACTTGAAGACTGCGGCCGCGTACGCACTGGCGAAGGTCGACGCCGACGCCCTGCTCGCCGCCGCGGGAAAAGGTCCGCTGACGATCGCCGCAGCCGCGGTGAACCGTCCAGTGGTTTCGACAAGTCCGCTGTTCCCGCTCACCCTGTCGATCAATCGTGAATCACCGGTCAGTCCCACGGACGTGATTGTGCCGAAGCTAGGCCCCGCCGACGCCTTTTTCACAAAGCAGGCCTTTACCCTGCTTCGAACTTATGATCCGAAGACAAAACCCACGCCCGCGACGCTGATCGAACTCCAGCCGATCTCGCCACCGCGGCTGTTCGTGGTGCAACTGAAGTCGGTTGCCGCCGATTGGACGGCCGAAAGTTATTTCACGACCATCCTGCGAACGAGACGGGCCGTGACACAGGCGATGATCCCGCGCCTGGCTCAGAAATGGTTTGATTACAACGAAGTCGTCCAACGAACAGGATACAAACCGGTGAAATCCGCCGGCTGATCCAGTTCGGGCGCTTGACAAGCACGACCGGCAGAATAAAGTCTCCCCCCACGCGCCATTAGCTCAATTGGCAGAGCAGCTGACTCTTAATCAGCGGGTTGTAGGTTCAAGTCCTACATGGCGCATCTCCTCACAAACCCTTGCATCCGCAAGGGTTTTGCTATTTTCCACCTTTCACACATTCCTGCGTTTTCCACGATTTGACACCATTTGACACCGGATTTTTCGGCCACCGGTGTCAAACGTTTCACTAGGCGGGTGAATTTATTTTCCCATAATGCAGTTCCTGAAAGTGGTGAGAAAAATGGACGACATTCAGGTATCAAAACATTTTAAAAACGGACAACACAACGGCTTCAGGAAGCACATCCTCGGCAAGATGTTCCACCTCGTCACGGGGACTACTCCAGCACACGAAGCCAAAGCCAAGGCCATTGCTGCTCGCCTTGTGGCCCACGCAGAGCATCTACGCAAAGTGCATGGCGTCTGGACCGATGCCGCCATCGAAGAAGCGTATGACGTGTCTGCGGCCGACATTGAGGATGCCATGCCCGCACAGGCGATTGAGCAGCCACCCGAACAGCCACTGACTCATGTGATCGCTGTTAACACGCCATCGACTCTGACAGCCCTGATTCCAGCCGCTTTGCCAGTGGTCGTCCCTGTCCCCGTTGTCGCCCGTAAAGTGGCGGCGGCCTCCGCTGCAAAAGACTCGATCTGGTTGTACGACGCAATGGAAATGTTCAAACAGGCAGAACTGCTCAGAGAAAAGATCAACGACACGGGCACGTTCAATGCGCAGAACTACATCTTCAGAATTGAATGGAGCAAAGAAGGCATCACGGATCTGGGCTTCCCCACCAAGCGCGGGCGCTGCAGAGGGCTAATTCAGGCTTGCCTCGAACGTCTCGGGGCTAACATAGCCTAACGAACTGTGCAGACGTCTGCGATTATAAAACACCTCGATGTACTCAAAGATCGACGCCCGGGCCTGGTCATGTGTGGCGAACTTCTGGTGATGCACCAACTCGGTCTTGAGCGTGGACCAGAAGCTTTCCATTACGGCGTTGTCCCAGCAGTCTCCCTTGCCGCTCATGCTCTGGTTCATTTCATGCGATTCCAGCAGCTGCTGGTAATTATCACTCGCGTATTGAACGCCGCGGTCGCTGTGGTGCAGCAGGCCTTTCTCGGGGCTTCTTCGCGCGATCGCCATCTGCAGCGCATCACTCACCAGATCGGTTTGCATGTGATCCGCCATCGACCAGCCGACGATCATCCGGCTGCACAAATCAATCACCCCCGCCAGGTACATCCATCCCTGGTCGGTCGGAATGTAAGTGATGTCCACCGCCCATTTCTGGTTCGGGAGTTCGGCGGCGAACTGCCGGTCCAGCACGTTGCCGGCCACCGGGTTGGGGTGGTCGCTGTCGGTGGTGGTCGGCACGAATTTTTTCTTTTGTTTCGCCCGGATTCCGGCCGCTTTCATCACTTTTGCCACCGTGTTTTCACACACGCTTTCGCCCCGGGCCACCAGGGCTTTATAGATCCGCGGGCTGCCGTAGACGCCGCGCCCTTCCACGGCGGCGGTTCTGACCTTGGCCGTCAGTTCCTCCCGGCGTTTGTACCGCTCGCTCGCAGGCCGGTTGATCCAGTCGTAGTAACCCGAGCGGCTGACATCCAGCACCTGGCACGAAACCTCAACCGGAAAGTCACGGAGGTGTTCTTCGATGAAGGCAAACTTCACAGCTGCTCCATTGCGAAGAACTGAGCTGCTTTTTTTAAAATCTCGCGCTCCATCAAAAGCCGGGCGTTCTCCTTGCGCAGCCGCCGCAGCTCTGCCGCCATCGCTCCGTCGCCAGTCGGCGCCAAGCCGGCCTCGGCTCCAAACTTGCCGACCCACCCCCGAACGCTGTTGGGATCGACGCCCAGGCTCTTGGCCGCGTCAACCACTGAATACCCCTGTTGATTGACCAGCTTGACTGCTGAAATCTTGAACTCCCGGGTGTACTTTCTTCGTGCCATGGACACTCCTTCAGACAGATTCTACTCTGCCCTCTGCCGCGCCCGTGCTTAGTGGGGAAGCCCAGATCGGCCTTTGGCGGATTTGAGCCACGTGTCAGTGTTGAAGGAGTGGCGAGGTCACTTTACTGCTCGTCCCGTCAGCAAGAAGTACAAGAAACCGATTTCGGCGGCATCTGCATATGCCGTATGCGGAGCAATCAGATATTTTCTGGACTGGTGTGACATCGAACAATTGTGGGTTCCATGTCACCGTTGGCGTGAGGCGTTCAAAAACATCAGCGAAAAGAAGCTCAAGACTCGTATCGAAAGAACCAAAAACAAACGGATGGGGTTCTTCAATTTTACCATTCAGGAAATGCGATTCATCTGGCATGCGTGCCTGTCACAGAACCGTGTGCTGGTTGGGCTGGCGCTGTGGTGCGGTCACACGCAAAATGAACTCGCAACCATTCTCCGAGACGGCGAGTTTATTGAAGTTGATGGCGAAATGTATCTCGAACGAGATCGTAACAAAACCGGTGTGTATGGGCGGTGGTGGGTGCCGCCTGAACTGGCGGTGCTGGTGAGGGAACGGCTGGAGAAAACTCCGGAGAGCTACAAGGAAAACCCGCTTCAACTTGCCTTTCTAACCGGGCATAGCCAGCCGCTGGTGCATTTCGCCAAGGCCGGCAAACGCACGAGATCAGATGCTGTGGCCCAGTTTTGGGTGAAGACGGTACGGCTGGTGGAGTGCTACGGTGTGAGATACCACAGCTTCAAGTATCTCAGGAAAACGCTGGCGCAACAGGTGCGTGATCGGCTGGGTGTCGAATATGCCACGTTGTTTTCCGCTGAGGTGATTAAGGGCGTACAGGATGAGAGCTATACGAATGCCTGCTTTGCGAAGTTGGAGCGTTGCATCCGAGAGGACCTCTATTCGATCTGGAAGGAGATGTTCAAAGCATTCACCAGCGAGGAACTTGAGGGCGAACGTGAGCGGATCAGGAAAATGAGTGACCCTGTGGCGTCCATCGACGGTAGCCATTCCCAATCGTCGGCCGTCGCCGTTTAGCTGGAGTGATCGCTGGGGGGGGATGGGTCTGGTGGCCGTGGACCTGAGGGTGGCAATAACGGACGATTGGTTCTCAAGTTGGGAACCACAGCAGGCACAGACGGCATCTTTAATGAAATGAACCAGTTCATGCCTCGTTGTTCGGGTTCGTAGAAGACTTCACCTTCTCCAATTCTAGATCGAAGATTCGCATCAAATAATAGCGTTTTTGAAGTCGGGTCGAGATGAGCAGGTGCTAAGCAGCCATTTTGACGTGTGTTTTCCGCTAATTGATTTAATACCAGAGGTTTATAACACTGGCTAGACAAGATCGACCAGCAGCTTGGTAAGTATATCATATACAATGGAAAGCGGAGCGCAGTGAGTGTATCAGTCCGACAAGAGAGAATCCTTCTTCGTGGGTAATGCAACGCAGTTTTCGGGATCGTGAGCATCCGTTTTGGCACAGGCGATCTGGACGGCTTCTTTTGGGCTGGCCGCATTGATATATGCGAACGCTTCGTTGTTGTCATACACGGTGTATCTCTGGTTCATCAGGATGTCCCCCTTCTTGCTGTAATTCACATCTCCACGTTATGAATCCTTCGATGCCGGGATGAATGAGTGGTTGTCAACCAAGTGAATGTCACTTGGCTTCACCCCCGAACGTCCGTTAGGGAAGCCGTCTACGGGATCGGATTCGACTGCGTTTATTGGTGTCGCATGCGGGATGCCGTCTACGGGGTCGGCACCAGCAGCGTTTATAGGGCAGCCAGCGTGGTGCTGGTCCAACAGGAGAACCCATGAACGTCCAATTAGAACAACTCGAAGCCATCATCGAAGCTGGCGAGACGGCCGCCATCGAATCCGGCAAAGCGCTGAAGATCATCCGTGACGAACGGTTGTACCGGGGGGCGTACACGACCTTCGACAACTACTTGTCAGCCCGTTGGAAGTTCACACGGCAGCGTGCAGGGCAGTTGATCGGTCTGGCAACCATCACCGCCAGCCTGTCAACCGTGGTTGACATCTCAGGAATGAAGGAACGCCATATCCGAGAGATCGGGAGGCTCCCAGAAGATCGCCAAGTCGATGCGGTCAAACGCTTCTGTGCGTTGCCAGCGAAGGAGCAAACCACAAAGGCTATGGTCCAGATCGTTACCCAGACAGAGTTGACCCCGGTGGGCAAAGACCCCGCACCCATTGTCGAAATGAAGCCCGACTCCGAAGTCTTCTCACCTATTGGTTGGTATGGCGGCAAATACCGACTACGCAAGTTCATCAACTACCTGATGCCCGAGCACAGCATGTATGTCGAACCGTTTTTCGGCGGTGGCTCTATTCTGTTCAGCAAAACACCCAGCCCCATCGAGATTGTCAGCGATGTTAACCACGGAGTGGTTAACTTCTTCTCCGTTCTGCGTGATGAAGAAAAGGCGGCAGAACTCCAGCGGCGGTTGCAGTTGACCCCATACAGCAGGGAAGAGCATCGGCTGTGCGCCGATGACGCTCCAACCGGCGATGACATCGAAGATGCACGCAGGTTCTTCGTTCGTGCTCGACAGTCATATTCGGGAATCGAAGTTGACTCCACGTGGTCGCTGAACGTTTGTAACCAGATCGGACGGTCTACGGACTTTGCAAGCAAGGTGGACGGCTTGATGAAGGTCTCTCAGCGACTTCGTTCCGTGCAGATCGAAAGCCGCTGTTTTTCTGACCTACTGCCAAAATGCGACGAGTCGCACGCCTTTGTCTACGCCGATCCACCCTACCCCGAATCTGTTCGAGACGCTTCGAGCAAAGGCTATCGTCACGAGATGTCCGACGATCAGCACGCTAATCTTCTGGACATTCTAACCGGGTTCAAAAAAGCGAAGGTCATGCTCAGTTCCTATCGGTGCGAGATGTACGATTCCCGACTGAAGGATTGGAATCGGCACGACAAAGTTGTCACCGTGAACGCTTCTCGGGGCACCGCCAAGAGCAAGCGAACCGAGTGCGTGTGGACGAACTACTGAACGGTCTCGATTCCATCGCCGTCTTTCTGCACGAACCATCTGCCTTCACGGTCAGACGGTTTTGTGTTGTGCGGCACTATTTGGGGAAAAACCGTGCTCTGAGGGTATCCGCATGCCTTGGAGTTCATGCGCCATGATGACAGTGACATCCTGAAGATGCATATCAAGATGTTTGATATAGATGCAGACCGGCACATCGCCAGCATCGTCTACACGCTTGAAATTCCTGTCGCCGTGCCGGCATGACGAGGCTCATGCAGGTCAGGAAGGTCGTGATGGAGGTCTCCAGCGACGATAGCCTTTCCCCGTGGCTGGAATCGCCTTAGAGGGGACTGGCAACGGTGGCGTGACATCTGGTGGCTGTGGGCGTGTTGGAACTTCAGCTTGGGAACCACGGCAGACAACGACGACTTCTTCAAGAATTGGAACCAGTTCATGTCATGTTGTTCAGGTTCGTTGACCGCTTCGCCTTTCTCCATTTCTAGATAGAAAACCGCATCAAATCATTGCGATTTTGGCTTCTGATCGAGGTGGTCAGGTCCAAAGCAGTTCGATTGAGATCGGAGTTGGGTTAATTGCTTTTAAATGCGATGCTTACAGCTTGAGTTGAGCAAGATCGGCGGTCGCCTTGGTAAGTATATAATATACGATGGGAAGCGAAGCGCAGTGAGTGTGTCAGTGCGATGAAGGATCAGCTTTCGCCACGGGGATGGCAGTGCAGTTCTCTGGGTGGCGATCATCGGTTTTGTTGCAGGCGATTTAAATGGCTTCTTCTGGGCTGCCGTCGTTGACTGATGCAAAGGCATCGCCATTGTCATACACGACGTATCGCTGGTTCATATTGTTTCCCCTTTGATCCAGCAATTCGGGTCTGCATGTCATAATTCCTTTCACGAGATGAAAAACTCATGTTCAGCGTGCTCTTGCATGGCAGGTATAAACGCCCGAACATACCTGCCCAGAACTTCATGCCGCCTCAAGGGGGCGGAAAGGATTCCGAATGCCCAGTGTAATTTCCGCCCTCACCAAAGATGCTGCTGTCCAGTTGGAGCCGTCATTGGCGGCCGCCTCAAACCTTATCACCTCGATTGTTGAAGACACCGCCTACGTGGGCGAGGTCTACTCGCTGGGATATGAAGAGGCACTCGTTCAGATTCACGATTTTCACCGACAGAAGGTCGGCGGCATTCCAGCCCTGTCATTTCTCATCGCTACCCGTGTCCAGCCCGGCAAACAGATCGACGTACGTGAGGAGGATGGTTCGTTGGTTCTTTTGAGGGTGTTGGATAAATGCGATCTACCAGACGCCGCCGAGGCAACACGTGTTCGTGTCGAAACGGCGAAGCGGGTGTCAGGCGAGGTTGAACGTCACTGGGACAACAAGGACGTGATGGATGCGCAGACGGCGCAGTTGCTTGGCTATGCCGGTGTCAAATGCCGAGTGCTGGGGACATTTTACGTGAACGACTATGGAACTGAAGGCAAGCCTGACTACCGGCTGAAGTTCGGCTCGGACATCAGCAATTATTATCCCAATCGTGGGTTAAAGGTCTTCAAACCAAAAGCCACCGTGTTGGCGTCAATAATCAACTATCGTGATCCCCTTGCTCGTATCGACGGTCCAATGCCTGAAGTAGCTGTTGGTCATGTGCGGTATGCGTCAACGAATCGCCCATTTCAGAAAGTGGGAGATGTTCCCGTTCTTGTCGCACCTACGGATTTGCTCGGCATGAAAACGGCCCTCTTTGGCATGACCCGTACGGGAAAATCCAACACCACGAAGATCATCTTGAAGTCGATATTTGCGTTGAGATGGCATGAGAAACACCCACGACGGATTGGGCAAGTTGTTTTTGATCCGAATGGCGAATATGCAAATGACAATACACAGGACAAAGGCGGCGGCACGAACCCGACAGCGATCAAGAATGTATGGATGTGTGGCCCCACCGATCAACAACCATCGCTAAAAGATGATGTCATCACCTACGGGATTACGCCACACCCAGACGATCCTGACCGAAAGCTAATGCTCCTGAATTTCTATGAGGATCAGAATCTGCAAATCGGCAAGGAGATCATTGACAACGCCCTAGCTGACGTGAGCGGGAAATACATCGGAAATTTCCGAGACGTAACTTTTGTGCCACCTGATCCAAAAGACATGGGTGAGGTATGCAGATATAAACGCAGGGTTCTCTGCTACCGATCGTTGTTATCAGTGGCCGGTCTCAAACCACCGGCATCTCTGAATCCTGATCGGAAGGGGTTGTTTGGAGTCAAATTTGTGGACGCATTGGAGTCCGGGCAGGGCAAGCACGCTGCCGACTACTCGAATGCTGCCCTGACGCTCAAAAAGGACTCCATTTCTTGGGCTGAAATGGCACGTGTGTTCTCTGTGCTCAATACTTTTATCGAAGACGACAAATCAAGTTATCAATCGTTTAACCGAGAATACCTGAAAGACCATGACGACAACTGGGAAGATGCTCTGCTGACGAAACTGCTAGGAATGTTCGGTTATTCCAATGGACCAAAATCTATTGGAACGGTGAAAGAACAGCATACGAATTCCACCGGTACAGACTACGCCGACGATATTTACGAACATCTTGTTGAAGGCAGACTCGTCATCGTGGACCAATCGAGCGGTAACCCCATCCTGAACAAAGCATCAGCCGACCGAGTGATGCGCCGCATTTTCGAGGAGAATCAACGGAAATTTAGATTTGCAAAACTCCCGCCAGATATCCTGATATATGTCGAGGAAGCTCAAAACGTTCTCCCGTCATCGAAGGAAGACGACCTCTTAGACATTTGGGTGCGCACTGCGAAAGAAGGGGCGAAATATCATCTTGGTCTGGTCTATGCCACGCAGGAGGTCAGTTCGATTCAAAAGAACATCCTGCGTAACACATCGAACTGGTTCATTGGTCATTTGAACAACACTGACGAGACAAGAGAGCTTCGCAAGTTTTATGACTTCTCCGATTTTGAGGGCAGTATCCTGCGTGCTCAGGACAAGGGCTTCATCAGAGTGAAGACGCTCTCGAATCCCTTTGTTGTCCCAGTACAAGTTGACCGATTCGCAATTGGAGCTTCCAAAGCACCAACAGACCCCGCTGCGGAGGTTGCGGCAAAGTCTGCCGTCAATACGAAGCCTATATCGGGGGACTTATTCTAATGCCATATGAAGGTGAATACGCAGGCTACAGGTCTATCCGTCGATTGGTTGGCGCTGATGCTGTCCAGCAATTACTGAAGCGGGCTAAGCTCGCTCCATCCAATCCAGACCAGAATAACCCGAAGCCCCTGCCGGCCCCTGTGCCGTCAACCAAAGCTCCAGATTTCGTTGTAGGAATCGACGGCAGTTACAACGAGGTTCCTGTCAAGAATGGATACCCCGGTGCCCACGTGGGCTACTGCACCGTCGCCAGCGTGCTGATTAACTTGAAGTTAATCGACGAGTTGGATGAAGAGCGACCTGTCGATCCGGCTGTTTTCAGAAAAACAGAGGAGGCCGCCACGGTAGATGCTGCCCTGCCGGGCAGTAACGTCATCACCCGCAATCACACATCAGCACGTGATGCTTTCCGTGAGGCTGTTTTTGAAGTTCTGCATGACCGGCTTGTTGATGAAGAAGACCCCACTCGGCTGTTGGACACATACGAGGCGCTGCTGGCCTACAAACCAAAAGACCGAGAACAACTCTGTCCCTATGACCATCTCGGCTGTGAGAAGCATCTGCCGATACCACCGGGCAACACAAACTGTCCCTGTGAAAAGGCAAATGCTATTTACTCAACCGATGCGCTTCGCATCCACGAGCGATTTTCCCACGATGGGACTAATGGCGAAGCGTTTGGGCTGGTGTCCGAGGTCTGGGGAAAGGTGTTGCTAGTTCATCTCCTACGGTGTTTTGAGAGAAAAGATATGCTCCCTCAACTGGGGAGGCTTGCGTTTGTGATGGATGGCCCTCTCGGTGTCTTCGGGCCACCCGCATGGCTGAGTGCTGCAATCAGTAAGGAACTCAAGCGGATCAACGGACTTTACCGAAGTAAGACAGGCACCGATCTTCTGATCCTCGGGATCGAGAAGACCGGTACGTTCGTAACCCATTTTGATGATATCGACCAAACAGAACAGGCAGGAGTGCCAAGGTTTGAGCCGGGTTCCTACCTAATGCTGACTGACAAATACATCAAAGGCCGCATTAGCCTGTCTGATTCCCAGAAGCGATATGGTATTGACACCTATTTCGGCAGAAAGTTCTTCTATAAAAGCAGCACTGGCGGTCGTATCGTTGCCAGTATCCCATTCCTCACTGATGCAGAAGACACGTTGGATACCGATGACGTATCTCTGTACCCGCAGTTTAGCGCTGCGTGCGCACTCCTAAACAAACTCGCCTCCAATCGGTATCCCAATGCAGTAACCCCGCTGGTCTCAGCACATGCCGAAGCCGCCATTCCTCTTGAACTGGGCCAGAAGGTGCTACAGCAACTTGCCAAGGCACTCATGCGACGGGACTGAAGCATATGGCCGACAGTTCAGGAAAATACGAAACTGCTGCAAGCCGGTGGGCTGGTGTCGGGCCATACTACGCCATGTTCCCAGCAGAATTTGCTGATCGAGTCGTGAAAAAGTACACCGATGTAGGGGCATCTGTGCTTGACCCTTTTTCGGGGCGAGGCACCTCCATCTTCAGCGCTGCAACCAATGGTCGCACTGGCATGGGTGTGGAGTTGAACCCCGTGGGATGGGTGTACTCACAAGCCAAACTTCATCCTGCTAAACAACTTGATGTCATTGAACGGATTCGTGAGATAGGGAGGCTTGCTGATCGCCGCCGATCATTGCCCGATCTGCCAGTGTTCTTTTCATGGTGTTTCTCTCCACGTGTTCAGCAGTTTCTGTTCACTGCACGCAAGCATCTGGAGTGGCGTCGTAGCCCGGCCGACTGGACGCTGATGGCGTTGCTGCTCGTTAACATGCACGGCAAGAAAGATGCAGCGCTGTCGAACCAGATGAGACAAACAAAGTCGATGTCGCCGACTTATGCGGTGAACTGGTGGAAGGCCCATGATTCTCATCCACCCGACGTTGATCCAGTTGAGTTCATGGAGAAGCGGGTCAAGTGGAGATATGCCAAGGGTCAACCTGCGGGAAGCAACAGCTTTGTTTACCTCGGTGACTCTACGGTGCGTCTGCGTGATGTTGGCCGGCGTGCTGCCGAGTTGTCACTTCCATCGCCGACGCTGTTGTTCACGTCGCCACCATACTGTGGGGTCACGAACTACCATTACGATCAATGGCTTCGTCTGTGGCTTCTGGGAGGGCTGCCAAACGCATTGGCCGTATCAGGGCGGCATAAGGGGAAGTTCACGAATCAGGAAGCGTATAAGAAGCTTCTGTTCGATGTATTCAACCGTGCAGCACCGCTTCTCGATAAAGAGGCGGTGGTATATGTTCGCACTGACCACCGGCAACTGACACTGAATTTGACGGTCGAAGTTCTGAAGGAAGTGTTTCCAAAGAAGCGGATGTTTCGACACGCACGTGCAATCAACAAGCCCACGCAGACCCACCTTTTCAAAAACAAGATAGAGAAGTCGGCCGAGGTCGATATTGTGTTGCTGCCCGCCGCATAATCCCACGGCCACGCTATCAGTTAAGCATTCCGCCGTCTGGTGAGAAGCAGGTGGCGAAACGCCTCGGTTGTACCGTGAACCGCCAAAAGCATCCGTCCGAAGGGCGTGTGGAAGAATCACTGACTGGCTCCAACTCAATCCCGGTCTTTTTGCATGGACCATCTGCCCCAACGTGTCAGATTGCTTTGTGCGTGTGGCGGCCTCGGCATCTATGGAAAAAACGTGCTCTGCGGTAACATCCCTGTCGAACATGGGTTGGTGCAACCCCACGATCAAATCGTTGCTGCCGGCGTAGGCGGTCGGGCCGGGGGTGGCTGGCCTGTTTGAACCAGATAATTACATGCCCACGACTCCAGAACAAAAATCTCGCCGCAAGATCGACCGCATGCTGGAGCAGTGCGGTTGGATGGTTCAGGATTACGACGAGATGAACATCTCGGCCAGTCTGGGTGTCGCCATCCGTGAGTTCCCACTCGCCACCGGTTTCGCCGATTACATGCTCTACGCTGGCGGCAAAGCCATCGGCATCGTCGAGGCGAAGCCCGAAGGTCACACCCTGACCGGGGTCGAAACGCAGTCAGCGAAATACACCACCGGGTTTCCTGCCCATCTGCCACGGTGGTCGTTGCCACTGCCGTTTGCGTACGAGTCCACCGGCGTTGTGACTCAGTTCACCAACGCCCTCGATCCTGACCCACGCAGCAGAGAAGTTTTTGCTTTCCATCGTCCCGAGGAACTGATCCGTCTCGCTGAACTGGGTGTCGAGCAGTTTCGTGCCCACCTGCGTGCGATGCCAGCTTTGGACATCACGAAGTTGTGGGCGAAGCAGGTGACCGCCATCACCAACGTGGAAAAGTCTCTGGCTGAAAATCGGCCCCGTTCGCTGATCCAGATGGCGACGGGATCGGGTAAAAGCTTCACCGCCTGCAACATCAGCTACCGCCTCATCAAATTCGCCAAGGCGAAACGCATTCTGTTCCTCGTGGATCGAAACAATCTCGGCAAGCAGACGCTCACCGAATTCCAGCAGTTTGCCAGCCCCTACAACGCCTACAAATTCGTCGAGGAGTTCGGTGTCCAGCATCTGAAGAAAAACACGTTCGACCCCGCCGCCAAGGTCTGCATCACCACGATCCAGCGGCTCTACTCCATCCTGAAGGGCGAGGAGGAGTTCGATGAAGCCAACGAAGAAGGTAGCCTCTTTGAATCACCACCGGCCGAATCTCTGGTGAAGGAGCCGCTGCCAGTCATCTACAATCCCAAGATTCCACCTGAGTTTTTCGATTGCATCATCGTCGATGAATGTCATCGGTCGATCTATAACATCTGGCGTCAGGTGCTGGATTATTTCGATGGCTTCCTGATCGGTCTCACCGCCACACCCAGCGCTCAGACCATCGGTTTCTTCGGCGGAAACCTCGTGATGGAGTACACCCACGAGCAGGCCGTGCTCGATGGCGTAAATGTCGGATACGACGTTTATCTCATTCAGACCGAGATCAGCGAGCGTGGGGCACGGCTCGCCAGCCAGCCGGGTTATCTGGTCCCCCGTCGTGATCGCAGCACCCGTCGCAAGCGCTACGCCACGCTGGATGAAGATGTGCTGTATGCCGGCAACCAGCTAGACCGGGATGTCGTTAACGAAAGCCAAATCAGGCTCGTGATCCGCACTTTCAGAGACAAGCTCCCTGAAATGTTCCCCGGTCGTACCGAAGTTCCGAAGACCCTTTTCTTCGCCAAGACCGATCTCCACGCTGACGATCTCACCAAAATCATTCGTGAAGAATTCGGCAAGGGAAATGAATTCTGCCAAAAGATCACCAGCAAAACCACCGGCAGAAAGCCTGAAGAACTGTTAGGTGAATTCCGCAACAGCTTCAACCCACGCATCGCCGTCACGGTGGACATGATCGCAACCGGCACCGACGTGAAGCCGCTGGAGTGTCTCGTGTTCATGAGGAACATCAACTCGGCCGCCTACTTCGAGCAGATGAAGGGCCGTGGCTGCCGTGTCGTCAACAGTGACGTTCTCCAGAGCGTCACTCCAGACGCTAAGGTCAAAACCCATTTCGTGATCGTCGATGCCGTGGGCGTCACGGAGAGCGAAAAGACCCTCAGTAAGCCATTGGACAAAAAGCCCAGTGTCCCTCTGAAAGCGATCCTGACCACCGTTGCCGCTGGTGCAGTCAGCAACGAGATTGTCTCCACGCTGGCCGCCAAGCTCGCCCGGTTGGATCGTGAACTGGATGATGACCAGCGCCAGCAGATCGCCGCCGATGCCAATGGTCAAACGCCGGCTCAACTCGCCCAAAACCTGCTGGCGAGCATTGACCCCGATACCGTGATGCAGCAGGCGGTGGTGAAATTCAATCTGCCCCCCAACGTAGAACCCACCGAAGAACAACTCAACGTGGTGGAGACGGCGGCGATGACAGCGGCGCTCCAACCCTTCCACAACCCACGGCTCCGAAAAACCATCGAGATGGTCAAGGGGGTCGCCGAACAGGTCTTTGACGAGGTGAATCAGGACACCCTGCGGTCGGCCGGCTTCAGCGCCGCCGCCCGTGAAAAGGCTCAATCCGTCATCACCTCCTTCAAACGGTTCATCGAAGAGAACAAAGATGAGATCGAGGCGATCAAGGTGTTGTACAGCCAGCCATACCGGCTGGGCCTCCGCTATCGGCAGGTGAAGGAATTGGCGCAGAAGTTAGCCATCGCCCCCTTCTTCATTGACCCCAAAAGGCCCGAGTCGGTCATGCGTATCTGGAACGCCTTCGAGACTGTCGAACCGGAGAAGGTGAAGGGCCACTCTAAACATCTCGTGGACCTGATCTCGCTGGTTCGCCATGCCATCGGCAAGGAGACCCTGCTCGTTCCCGTTGAGGCGGTAGTCGAGCAACGCTATCAACACTGGCTCGCTGACAAGCAGGCGGCGGGCACCGTGTTCACCGCAGACCAGCGTAAATGGCTCGACGCCGTGAAAAGCCACATCGCCACGAGCCTCGCCATCGAGCAGGATGATCTGGAAGAGATTCCCTTCAAGCAGTTCGGTGGGCTGGGGGCAGCGTTCCAACTTTTTGGTAAGACCCTTCCATCGCTGCTTACTGAGTTGAATGAAAGATTGACCGCATGAACAGAGTGACGGATTTACCTCACGGATGGATCAAGACCACACTCGGTGATGCTGGAGAGTGGTATGGCGGTGGCACACCAAGCAAGAGCGAATCGAAGTTCTGGTCCAATGGAAATATCCCTTGGATATCTCCAAAGGACATGAAGCGTTTCCGCCTCTCTGATAGCGAAGATCACATTTCAACCTCTGCCCTCGAAGAAACAAACGTACGCCGTTTCCCAAAGGGCACCGTGCTGATGGTCATCCGGTCTGGCATTCTTTCACGGACCTTCCCTGTAGCGATTGCTGATGAACCAGCAACAATGAATCAAGATATGAAGGGGGTCAAGCCGTCAAAGGACATTGATCCGTCATTCTTGGCTTATCAGTTGCGTGCAAAGGAACATGAACTGTTGCGTCAGTGTTCTAAAAACGGAACTACGGTCGCCAGCATCGACACCTTGAGCTTGCGTTCCTTTCCAATTTGGCTTGCACCGCTGAGTGAGCAGCGTCGAATCGTTGGAAAAATCGAGAAATTGTTCGGCGATCTGGACGCCGGTGTAGCGGCTCTGGAGCGAGTGCGGGCCAATCTGAAGCGCTACCGTGCCGCCGTGTTAAATGCTGCTGTCACGGGCAAATTAACCGGCGAATGGCGAGCGAAGCGTCAGAACATGGAGCCGGCAAGAGATTTGTTGTTACGCATCTTGGATGAGCGACAACAACAATGGGAGTCCAGCGAAAGCTTCAGGTTCTCTGAGATGGGCAAAGCGCCTCCCAAAGAGTGGAAGCTTCGTTACGATGTCCCACGGAAAGTGACAGATGCGGGGCCAAAGGCGATACCGAGCAATTGGATATGGGCGACATTTGAGCAGGTCACTCATGAAATTACCGTAGGCCATGTGGGGCCGATGAAGGATCGCTACGTCGATAAAGGTATCGCTTTTCTTAGGTCTCAAAACGTTCGTCCGCTTCGGTTTGATCCGCTTGGACTCCAACGTATTCCACTTGAATTCGATCTTGATCTCAAGAAATCTCGATTGTTTGGTGGTGAGTTGCTCGTTGTTAGATCAGGCGTGAATGTAGGCGATGCTTGCATCTTTCCCAAGTCAATGGCTCCAGCAAACTGTTCAGACCTTGTGATATCACGCCCAACCAGCTTGTTTCTGGCGAAATACGGCGCAATTTACATTGCTTCACCATCGGGCCAAGCCGCTCTACATCTTCGACGCACCGGAAATGCTCAGCCCCATTTCAACATTGGTGCAATGGAGAAGACTCCGTTCCCGTTGCCACCCATTGAGGAACAGGAGCAGATCATCGCCGAAGTGGAGCGGCGACTCTCAGTCGTCGATGCAATTGAAGCCGATGTCAACCACGGTTTACAGAAAGCCGCCCGGCTGCGGCAGTCTATCCTGAAGCGTGCCTTCGAGGGCAAACTGGTGCCGCAACACGTGGGAGTTGTTGGCGTAGCCGAAACGATTCACGAGCGAAGGCCAGTTTTGTCGCAGAGGATCAAATCAAAAGTCAAAGTCTGATAGGCGGGGCTTGCCCTAACTGGGAAGGTATGGATGGCACGAGCAATTTTTTGGAACTTCTACAAATTGGTGCTTCGTAGAGAGATGTCTTTTGCACAGAGGCAGGCTGAACTTGTCAAGCGATTTCTGAATGCGGACACGTTCATTTGGAAATGGCGTGATACATCGTATCGGTTTCAACTGTTTGATGTGGGAGTGCTGGGTGACGAAGCCAAGCCGGATGCGGTCTATGGACATCTGTGCCGTTCGCCGAAGACTGCACATGGTCGTGCGTTGAACATTGCGAAAAAGAGCAGTGAAGAAGAGACGGTCAACATCGAGGAGATTGCCGATGCCACCGAATTCATTTACGACCTGAAGTCATGTGTGCTTGCGGTTCACCGGCGCACTCCCTTCACCAGCCCTCGTATGGTGGCGATGGCATTCGGCGCATTGCTTGGGCTGCCTCCAGACATCAAGCAGCCAAAGATTCTGGATGTCGATGTGGAAGCGATGCGTGACGAAGCGTTTGCCGATAAGCTTTTCGACTCGGACGAGTCACTGAAAGAAGTGAAGCTTCTCTTCGCAAAACCAAATCCTGATTCGGGCGACGACATTCTAGCTAAGGTTCACCTCGGTTTGATCGGTGAAGAAACAAACTCCGACGAGATCAACTTTGATGCCAAGAAAAAAGATGGCGGCTCCCTATCGAAAGCCAGCGATGGATTCTTTCGTCGCTCCATCCAATTTCTACTTAATCGGGGCTATTTGAAGAGCGGCTTCGTCCGGCTGGGTGACAAGCGCTATGATCTCAAGCAGGCCACGGAGAAGGAGCGGCAGACGACAGGCTACCACGTGGACGAGCAGATGACTCCCGTTGATTTGAAAACCAACGCTGTCTATTGGCTTGAGCAGATGACGAGGGAGAATGACGACATCTTCCCCACAACCTAAGAAGGTAAAGCTCTTCACGGTCACCCGAGAACTGCGCCATTACGGTGTTCACCGTAAAGGAGCGGCTCTCTGGCTGCTTTGGTTGGTGTGTGCTGTTGCCTTGGCTATGTATGTGCCGTTCGGGCAAGGCAAAGACATTTTCCAATATTTCACCGTGCATCTGGCGTTTCTGGGGTTCGGTGCAACTGTTTTTGGTTTCACCATCCTTGGCGGCAAAGATGATTTCTTCGAGCCGATCATTGACTCGCTGCCCGATGGCTTGGACATTCTTCGCCAGATGGTGCTGTTTTTGTTCTTTCCGCTCATCCTTCACGCAGTAGCATGCGGACTTCTGGGCGTGAAAGTTTTGTTCCCGAACATCTATCGGGTTCATTGGCTTCATGAAGTTTGGCGAGGTGGCTACTCGTTTTTTGCGATTTGGGCAGTTTACCAAACGGCAATGTCATTTCGTTTCCTGTTCGTGCTTGCCATTACCCGGCTGGTCTGGAAGGACAAAGAAATGAAGACGGCAAAAGCAAAAGCACTGGCGGCTGCCGCTCAAGCAGCAACTGGAGCATCGTCGGGCACAGACAACAGCAATCCAGTCGTTAAGTAATAAGCAGGAAACACAATGGCAGGTGATACGCAGCAGATAGTCAATCGAGCTTGGAACTACGCCCATGTCCTCCGTGATGACGGCCTCTCCTACATGGCTTACACGGAACAGATCACGTTTCTGCTGTTCTTAAAGATGGCTGATGAGATGACCAAGCCGCCGTACAACCGGCCGGCGCTGGTTCCGCCGTCGCTGGGATGGCCGAGCCTCCTGAAGATGGAGGGCCATGAACTGGAGACGCACTACCGAAAAATCCTTGATGAACTGGGGAAGAAGCCGGGCATGCTGGGTGAGGTGTTCAAAAAAGCCCGCATGGAAATCCAAAACCCGGCCACGCTGAAGCGGCTGATCGTGGACCTGATCGACGGTGAGCAGTGGACCCGGATGGATGCCGATGTGAAAGGCGATATTTACGAGGGGCTGCTCTCCAGATCAGCGGCCGAATCCCCCAAGGGTGCCGGCCAATATTTCACGCCACGTGAACTGATAAAAGCCGTGGTGGATGTGATGCGGCCCACGCCCGATGACACCGTGGTGGACCCCGCTGTGGGCACCGGTGGTTTTCTGCTGGCGGCGCAGAAGTATGTTGTTGACCGTTATGGCAAAGACCTCGATCCCGATCAGAAAAAGCACATGAAGCGAAGCTTCGTGACTGGGTGGGAACTGGTGGCCGCCACGGCCCGCCTGTGCATCATGAATCTGTACCTGCATGGGATTGATGCTGAGCCATGCCCGATCAAGAGCGGAGTAGACAGTCTGGCGAGCGATCCCGGTGAGCGCTTCTCCATGTGCCTGACCAATCCCCCGTTTGGCAAAAAGTCATCCATTTCTGTCGTCACCGAAGAAGGCGAACTGGAGAAGGATGACACTGCCTACGAGCGACAGGATTTCTGGGTCACCACGAAGAACAAGCAGTTGAACTTCGTTCAACATATTAAAACGCTGCTGAAGATCAACGGACGGGCGGCAGTGGTGTTGCCGGACAACGTATTGTTCGAGGGCGGTGCTGGTGAAACGGTACGCCGGAACCTGACGAAACAGTGCGATGTGCATACGCTGCTGCGCCTGCCAACTGGCATTTTCTACGCACAGGGTGTGAAGGCAAATGTGCTGTTCTTTGACAACAAACCCGCACAGGAAGCTGCATGGACAAAGAAGCTGTGGGTATACGATCTGCGGACCAACATGCACTTCACCCAGAAGGAACGCCCTCTAAAACGTGCCGATCTGGATGATTTCGTATCCTGCTTCAACCCAGAGAACCGACACCGGCGCAAAGCCACGTGGAGCGATGAAATGCCCGATGGCCGGTGGCGATCATATGAATACGAAGAACTGTTGAAACGTGACAAAGCCAGCCTCGATCTGTTCTGGCTTAGAGATACATCGCTAGAGGACAGTGACGATCTCCCTGAACCCGATGTGTTGGCACAGGAGATCGCCGACGATCTCCAGACGGCAACGGATTTGTTCATGTCTATCTCGGTAGCGCTGAAAGACTGAGCCGGTGAACTTTTTATGGCAAAAGCACTGCTTGATCCCGTTGTCGGACTGTCATTATCGCTAATGGCAAACCGGGGCGTCTACGCACTGTTGATTGGATCAGGCGTTTCAAGGGCTGCTCGTATCCCGACCGGTTGGGAAGTCACGTTGGACCTGATTCGCAAACTCGCCATCGCACAGGGCGCAGACTGTAAAGGCGATCCAGCCTCGTGGTACACCACGACGTTTGGCAGTGAACCTGATTACTCTGATCTTTTGAAGCAACTGGGAAGGTCTCCTGAAGAACGCAACCGACTGTTGAAAGGGTACTTCGAGCCGACCGACGATGAGCGTGAACAGGGATGGAAACAGCCGACGCAGGCTCATCGTGCCATCGCACAACTCGTCTCTGGAGGTTATGTCAGGGTGATCTTGACCACGAACTTTGACCGGCTGCTAGAACGTGCCATCGAGGATGCCGGAATCATACCGACCGTTATTAGCACGACCGAAGCCATCGCTGGGTCGCTTCCATTGATTCACGAGAAGTGCTGCGTGATAAAGCTGCACGGTGATTACCTCGACATGAGGATTAAGAACACTTCGGCAGAACTTTCCAAATATGATCGAGGACTGAACCAGCTTCTTGATCGGGTCTTTGATGAGTTTGGGCTGATTGTTTGTGGGTGGTCAGGGGTCTGGGATACTGCACTGCGTGCTGCCATCGACCGCTGCAAATCCCGCCGCTTCACAACATACTGGGCTTCGGTGAGTACGCCTGCCAAGGAAGCCGCCGATTTGATCCAGCGACGGGGCGGGCAGGCGATCAGCATCAGTGGCGCAGACTCGTTCTTTCAGGATTTGAGCGACAAGACTCAGGCGTTGGAGGCGTCGTCGGCCCCGCATCCTCTCACGACCACCGCCGCCGTCGCAACTTTAAAGAAGTTCATCGCAGAGGAAAGGTACAATGTTCGACTGCGTGATCTCGTTTTCGATGAGGCTGAGCGAGTTCACGACAGCATCATCACCATCAACAAGGGGGTGATGAGCAGGCGTGTTCAGAATTCTGATATACCCGGCATCTATGGTGAGTACCGTCAGGCAGCCGCAACATTGATCGAATTGTTTGTTCACGGATGCTTTTGGTCACGCCCCGAGACTGATTGGCTTTTCCCAACGACCATTCAGCAGATCGCTCGCCAGCCCACCGTTGTTGCCGGCCCGGTACTTCATGAAGGTTTCGCACATTACCTCAGCCTTGTGTTGGTATATGCCGGTGGAGTTACAGCCGTAGGTGCTGGCAAGTTTAGACTTTTTGAGAGCCTGCTGCTAAACCCGAAAATCCGTGATATGCAGCGGAGCGTTCCGCTTGCTTCGGGTATTAGCTGGTCGAGCCTCACGGATTTCAGCAAAACCCATTTCCCAAACGAAACAAAGTGGACCCCTCTCAGCGAGCATATGTTCGCAGTAACGAGGGAACCTCTGCGTCAGTATTTTCCAGATGACCACGAGTATGCTGACATTTTTGACCGCTTTGAATATCTGATGGCGATGGTCGTTACCGAGGAGAAGAGCAAGGGTGAAAGTGCCGTCACCTTCTGGGGGCCAATCGGCCGGTTTGGGTGGAAGGCACTTCGTCATCGTTATGAAGGTTCGGTCTTGGCGGTAATTGACGCCGAGGTGAAAGCAATGGGCGAGAACTGGCCGCCGTTGAAGGCTGGGATACTCGGTGGGTCTGTTGAGCGATTGAACGTGGTCCGCAGTGCAATACAGGCCACGCTGAGCAAATTGCAATGGTACTGACATTTCATCACGCAGTGCCACGTAGACATCCTGCTCATCGCTTCTTCAAGAACTCTGCAAGGGCATCAACGGGATTACGCCCGCATGCCGTGGCCCAATCGGCAAATTCGGCAACATCGACCCTGCGCTCCGCAGTCTCCGAGTTGTGAACAATCGTGTGCTGAACGCCCAATTTCTCACCCAATTCCCGCTGCGTGAGATTCGCCGATTCCCTCATCTGCCTCAGAAATTGAGGCATGTGCCGGTAGCGCTGTGCCTGCAATGACTTCGCCATGACGCCAATGTCCACACCTCAAGGCTTGTTCAGGTTTTCTGAACAGGCTAGAGTGGTGGCTTCTCGGCTGTCGGCGATCTACATCGTCACCGTGAACTGGTTCAATGCAGGGAAAATAAACATGGACACCATTGCGAAAAAAGTGTGCCAAGGGTGTGGGACTGACGTGTCGCAACAGAAACGAATCAAGGACAAACTTGGCCGCTATTTCTGCCACGCATGCTGGGCTACTCAACAGCAGCCGAATCAAGCACAGGTTGCCACGCAGGCCATGAAACACCCAACCGCTGCTCCAGTTCCACTTGCAGCGACAAATGCTCGCCCCTCTGATGCCAAGGCTGCGTCGAATAAGATGCTATTGATGTCGATCTGTCTGGTTGTCGTGGCAGTCGGGGGGTATCTGCTCTACCAACATATTCGGGGCAATGCGGCAACGCCGACACGAACGGTCGTCGCCCCATCCGGTCCAATCAGCAACCCTCCAGTTCTGACCGCAGTCGCTGATCCCGTGGCTTCATTCAACTCATTCTTGAAGAAGTTTTTCGATGCGGCCGCTCTGAAGGCCCACGCCGACGCACAGAAGGGCTTCCTCAGCTACTCGTTCGATCCCACCAGAGCGTCCACCGATGTGACCAAAACGGATAGCCTTGTATCACCATACGTTGGAAAGCTGAAGCTTTCGGTGTGGGATGGAGGCGACTCCCATGAGGTAGACATTGAGTTCCAGTTGATCTCTGGCAAATGGACCGTGTTGACTGTGACATCATCGGAAGAGGTGACGGAGTACCAGAAGGTCGGCACAAAGGTCGTCGCCGGCATCGCTGTGGATGACCAAGCGAGAGTGAAACGGACCAAAGATGATAGTGACGAGATGAAAACGGTCGTGCAGAAGATTGTACAGGCGATACCCTGACGCTTCGGGCAGACTACTCTGAGCGTTCAATCCTGCCCACAAGCTTTGACGCCGATATATTCATGGCTTTGCAGATTCTCAAGAAGACCTCTAGCGATGGCGACTTCACGCCATGCTCAAGTTGGCTGATGTAGGTCCGATGTAGTTCAGCCGCCGCTGCAAGCTGTGTCTGTGTCATGCCCGCCGCCTCTCGTGCTCTACGTATTTCCTCACCGATCTGCGCCATAGAAGTCAGATCGGCAATCGGCATATGAATACTACAGGCAACATTTTTCTCTTGACTGTTGTGTAGACGATAGTCTACACTCCGCAGTCATGAGAACTACACAACTCTTATCAAATGAAGCGGCCGCCGTTGATGTCAGCAGCAGCATGCCGCCTATCTCCAGTCCCGGTGACGCAGAGACCGATCTGGAAGTTCTCAGGTCAGTTCCCAAGCAGTTCGCCATCTCAGATGAGAAGGCGGCCAACTGGCTGGTGCGCAAAGTGATCGCCTCACGTGAATATGCTGCACGTGCCAAAGCATGGGCTGATCTGGAGATCAAACGTGCAGAGCGTGAAGAGCACTGCCTTCTCTTTCTGTATGGTCGCCAACTCGAAAGTTGGACAAAGGACGAAATAGCACGGCGTGGTGGCAAGAGAAAATCTATAGCCATGCCGGCCGGTGTCGCTAGTTTTCGCTCCGTAAATCCCTCTCTCCAGATTGATGATGAGCAGGCGGTGCTGGTGTGGGCGAAGGGCAATCTGCCAGATGCGATCATCATCACCGAGAAACTAAGCCGTTCAATTTTGGCCGACCACTTCAAAGCCACAGGTGAAATCCCCTCCACAGGCGCACACGTGGACAAAGGTGGCGAACGCTTTTCCATCCGGTGAATCCCGTCCACCTGCACGACTTCTGGAATCCTGACGATGAAACAGATATCCAAAACCAAGCCCGTCACATTCAGAATCACAGTGCGGCAACAGACAGCGAATGAAGAAGTGGCCTTCAACATTGCGCTGAATCATTTGCTGGCCGACATGGTTCAGCGGGCGCTACGCAGGAGATGTACAGATGAACAAGGCACAATACAGAGGGAGCGGGTACGCTAATCTACTCCGTACCAGCACTGACTACCAAAGCATTAGCATCGGCGACCAAGGACTGGTGTGCAATGCGTATGCACGGGACTTAGGAATGTTCCATTCCTTCGATAAAGTAGCGGAGGGTGTGTCAGGCTCGCAGACGCTGGACCGATGGGATTTAGACGACTTGGTTGAAGCAAAATTAAATGGCGGTGACTTTGACGTTGTGCTCGTGCATGATTATTCCCGCCTGACCCGAGGTGGTATAGAACATGCGCAGGATGTGAAGAAACGGCTCGCCAAGGTTGGGTTGGTAGTCCTCTCTGCAACTGAAGAACTACCTGATGGCGATGAAGCTGATTTGCTGGAGTCGTTCTATCATTACAAAAATCGCATCTATTCAAAGAACCTTTCCACTACGACGACACGTGCAAAGAAGTCTGCGCTCATGAATGCCCGGCATCCTACAGCGAGCACAACCCCGTTCGGGTTCGACCGACTTTACATCACCGCCGATGGAAAACCGACGCTGCGAATTCGTACGCTTTCTCACGGTAGAAAGGTAAAACTTGACCCTGTTACTTTTGAAGTACGAGGCTATATCGAGCCAAAAGAAGATGGTAAATGTCCCAAGCACGCAAAGCAGGCCGATGAGCAGAGCGTGCTCGTGCCCGGCGAGCAGCCAAGGATTGATCTGATGAACCGAATATACAAAGAATATTGGATCGACGGCTTGAGCCTGACCAAAATCACCAGCTATCTAAATCTCGATTCATCTTTCAAGCCTTTTAAAGCCGACCGCTGGCACGAGCATACGGTACACCGCATGCTCATGAATCCAATCTATCTTGGTGAGCCGACCGCCTGCAAAATGTCGAAGGGCTGGTTTACAAAGATTGGCGTAGTCGATGAACGCCCAATACCAGTCAAGCACAACATTGCCAAGCTTGAAGATAAGAATTTGAAGAGTGTCCCCCAAGTCAAACGTCCCAAGAATGAGTGGCTTGTTCCGCAGTCTCACAAGCATTATGCGCATCCGGTATTGATCTCTGATCCAGAGGTTTGGCGTGTTGCCAAGGAGGGGCAGGATAAGTTTTGGCAGCGATGGGATGCTAATCGCTCGAACGAAGCAAATCGTGACCGACACAAGGAGAGCCGCTACTTCTTGAAAAAGCTGCTCCACTCGAAGCAGGGCAATTATCCGATGGTAGGCAGAACGACAAGTCAGCAAAAAGAGAGAATTCATCGGTATTACCGGATCAACGAGTCAGAAAACTTTGCGAGGAGAGGAGATGTACTGCGCAAGCAAATTCCTGCGGATCAACTGGAGAAGGCTGTGCTTGGTGTCATCAGGGAGACTTTATCCGCCCACAACCGTCTAGGGGCGCTCATTGACGAGCATGTCGGTCAACTGAGTACCACAAAATCCCGGCAGCCACAGGATCGGACTGCTTTAGAAAATGAAGAAAAAAAGCTCACTCGTAGACGAACCCTATTCTATGAGACGGCCGGCGAGGGCAACGAAGATGACGTGGAATTAAAAGAAACCATTCAAAAGATCAACATGCAACTGGCCGAGGTACGACGAAAGTTGGCATGGGCGAAGAGGTCAGGCGACCGTGTTGTTGTGGACGCAGCCGGCATACGTGACGGAGTGCTTTCTCAAATAGCGAGCATCGTAGACAAGCTTGATTGCTTGTCGATGCAGCATTTACGCCGGCTGGTGAATCTGCTCTGTAAAAACATGTCAATTGATTTAATTACACGGCAACTGGATTTCGAGATCGGATTGCCCTCGTGGGCGATGGCGAATGCGAAATCTATTGAAATGGCTGTGGGTCTGGAATCACAGCGGGGCCTACGGCTGTGGTACGAGGCAGATGCCCTTCCTGAACTGAAAATCGCCCAAATTCGCTGCGAACACCACCGGGAGAGCCATAAGGGGGCGATCTGTTTCCGGTGCCAGCGCATACATAAAGTTGTCAATGACGATTCCGCACTGGTTCCAGCAGCCTGAAGGAAATATTTATGGAAACCGACATCGAAAACCGTCCGTTACCTCTTCGAGTTATGACACTGATGGATGTCATACCGGGTCGGGCAGATATACCCAAGACCGGTGAACCGATCAGCATCATTACCTTCTCCCACAGAGGCGAGATCGAACCATCAATCTTGTTGAATGTGCGTGATACAAAAAAAATGGCGGTATGTATGTTGGCGGTACTGGCGCATCATGAAGAGCCGAAGGCCAAAGAAATAATGGCGAAATACTTCACAGAAGAAGAAGAAGACGAAGACGGTGAAGATTGAGGTATCGTTTTAAGGTGCGGATTCAATTTTGTGGAAGCTGGAGGTTACAATGGGCTTTTTATCGTGGAAACTGGAGGTTACTCTTAATCAGCGGGTTGCAGGTTCAAGTCCTGCATGGCGCATTCCTGTCCCGTACGTGGAACGCGGCGGGTCCGAACCGGGTCGTCGAGATGGCTCAACAGACCACCGATTACGGACGCCGCGTCGCCCTTATCCGCCTGGAGCTTTCCAACGCACGTCAAACACAGAGGGCGATCGCTAAACGGATATCGTGTGTTTTCCACGAATCATGTGCGGTGGGCGATCTCATCGAAAGCTCTTCCCGAGCGAGACCAGGATCGGCTTAGGGCGCCAAATGAATCGGACCCGTGTTACAGATCATCTGCAACAGAATGATTTACGCCGTTGGCTCACGCGGCACGGCCCCGGACAACTTTGTGATAGATGACCAGCACGATGACCGCGCCGATCGTCGCCACGATGATACTGCCAATCAACCCGCCCGCGTGGATGCCGAGCAAGCTGAACAGGAATCCGCCGACGAACGAACCGACTAGGCCGAGGATAATGTCGAGCACGACTCCGTCGCCGCTTTTGTTCACAATTTTACTGCCGAGAAATCCGGCGACTAAACCAATAAACAGCCAGATGATGATGCTCATGAGCATTCCACGTTGGTCGTCGGCCGGGGCGGGGCGGGGGACTGAGCAAGGAATGGTGCGATGGACATGCGTGCCTTTCAAAATAAACCGGATCGTTTGCAAGTCGACATCCCGGCGGGAATCGATAGCTTTGCAACGCTTAGAGGACTATTCCAGAATCTGAAGTTTCCGGGTACCGCAAATCTTCTGACAGAAATGTAGCCGGCTCTTAAACCGCAGGGGCCGTTCGCGAGCCTCCGGCGCCGAGTGCGTTTTTCCGCTTACTAAAGCTGCATGAGGTTTGCCGGCTCAAGCAAGCCAATCGTGAACCGTCCACTCGGTCGTTCGAAAGCGAACCGAGTTGAACGAATCAATCTGACGTCTAATTGAACAATCCGGCGGCTCGCGTCCGGTGCGCGGTCAATCATCCGTAAGTCGCGAATGCCAGTCTGATATCGGCAAAAGTTTTCCCTAAGGGTCGGCGTCAAGCTAACGCGGGGATTCCGGGCCATCTCTCCGCGGCAACCATCATCGGAATACGGCTCTCCTGAATTTCGCGGAGTTCGATCAGATGGGGTAAATACCCATCGGTTCTTTGGCCGCCGGGCTTCAAGCGACGCGTGTTTGAAGTCGATTAATTCCGGGACGGTTAACGCAGAGGATCAATTGAACCAGCAGGCCAACAACCCCGCAGTGATCGCCCAGCTGCACACGCACTGGGCCCGGATCATCAAGTCCGAGGAGAAGAAGGCGAATCGTCGCAAGGCGCCTCGGCATAACTATTATTGCGACGACGTCACAGTTGAATTCGCTCACCCCGGCGGTGGGTCCTCACACTCCAAAGTCGCGACCCACGATCTCAGCAGCGGCGGTGTCTCGTTTTTCTACGCAGGCTTTCTTCACACCGGCACCAAAGTGTCGGTGAAACTCAAACACCGCAGCGGCCCGGAAGAGGAAGTCAAAGGCGTCGTCAGCTGGTGCACCCACCTCGGCGGGCTCTGGCACGCGATCGGGGTGCGGTTCGCGACCGCTATCTTCCCCCGCGTTTTCGTCAACCCGAAAGATTGGGAACAGATTGCCTCGAACGAGCCGGTCGAACCCCAGGCGCTCTCCGGCGAACTCCTGCTCATTGACGACCAGGAGATGGACCACGCGTTGATGAAGCACATGCTCAAGGCGACGCGGCTCAACCTGACGGCAGTCACCGACGCCGAGAAGGCGCTCGCGTTGATCGCCAAGACGAATTTCTCGGCCATCTGCATCGACCTGAACCTGGGGATCGGGAAATCGACCGGCGAGCAGTCGATCCAGCGCCTCCGCGATGCCGGGTATAACAAATCGATCATCGCGGTCAGTGTCGATGTCGCCCGCCGGCGGGAACACCTCCGAACGATGAACGTCCACCTGACATTGGTCAAACCATTCGACGCCCCCGAGTTGCTGTCGACCCTGGCTACCGCTTTGCACGTGCGGGCCAAGTCCGACCAGGAACCGCTGTACAGCGATCTTGCGGTCAGTGCCGACACGCACGACCTGCTCGAAGCGTATTGCAACGAAGCCCAGCACGCGGCCCAGACGCTGCGTGCCCTTATCGAAAAAAGCGACACCGAAGCGATCCGGCACCTGTGCCAGACGCTGCGGGGGAATGGACGCGGGTACGGGTACCCGGCCCTGTCGACGGTCGCCGCCGAGGCGGTTCGCGCGCTCGACGCTTCGGGCGACGTCGCCGAGGCCGAAGCCGAGCTGCAGAAGCTCGAACAGACGTGCCGCCGGCTGTCACCCGACATGAAGCCTTAATTATCATCGCTGCGTTCGAGAGGTCGGCCGGATTGACCGAGGTATGAATCGAACGGTTTACAAGGAAAGAAATGGAACCGACAGCCGCCATTGACACCAAAGCGTTGCTCCGCAGGTGCATGGACGACCCCGATTTTGCGTGCGTCATCCTGCAGGGATTCCGTGCCCGGATCGACGCACTCGCGACCGCCTTACACGGCGGGCTGAACGAACGGTCGCTGGAAAAGATCGTATTCGCCGCCCATACCCTGCGCGGCGTGGCCGGCCAAGCCTCGGCAGTTCGCCTGGCCGACGTCGCGCTGCAGATCGAGCGTGCCGCCGCCACCGACATGGTCCGCGCGACCACTCTGCTGTCGACTTTCGATCACGAGTTGCAACGGTGCATCGAATCGGTCCCCGGGTCGATCGACCTGCTACGCTCGACGTCCAACGCCGCCGCGCAGCCCGTCTGACATCCTTTACGCCACCATCGACCGAACGGCCGGATCGACGTAATGACCGCGCGGCTTCGGGCCCCCCTCTGTACCAACATTAATTCAACCGCCTACTGATTCGCTGTCCTCGCCAGCCCGCTGTTCCACGTTCGGCTTTGACCAACGACTCTCGCGCGGGTTCAATTCATCGGCAATGACTACGACAACTGCGACAAAGCTCCGAAAGCTTACCGAGGACATCGCTGCCAAGGGCAACACGCCACTGACACGCTTGACCGTCTTAAAGAAATGGTTCGAGACGCCCGACCGACTGCCGGCCTTCGGAGTCTGGATGGCGCGCCGCGCGATCGCCGGCGAACGCTCGGTAGACATCGAGAGTCGTGCCTTTTGCCGCTAGGCAAAGGCGCTGCTCAAACCGTTGAACCGTCTGAAGCCTGTGCCGACCCCCGAGCAGCGGGACGCGGGCGTAGCACTATTCGATCAGCTGAGAGAATTCCAGAATGTGTACCACCACACCCAGTGGGGGCAAGTCCGGCAGGTGCAGAATTGGAATCTGCTTTTGGTCGAAAAAGCGATCGCCATCACGTTCAACGCACGCGTCGAGCCCTTCGATGGATACAAGCTCGCGGCACATTACTGTCAGAACTACGACCCGCAATACGGCAACGGATTGAACCGGCCGAGCCTTGAGAAGATAAAGGCGATTCGACGATGGGTTCTGCGAATCGAGGCTTTTGAAGCATCCAGGACCGCTTGACGGCCCAACGCTGCCGGGCTCGATCGAACTTCGTGAGCGATACAATCCGAACGACAGAGCAACCGATCCGTCGATCGACACCCGCACGGGTTGGCCACTGGTCGCTTACGCCGGCGACGGCTCGAAGTACAAGTGACGCCTCGGCCACACGGGCATCGAACTTGCCGCTTGACGGGTCGCCGTTGCCGTTCGTACCTTTGCTGCCCGTGGGATTGATTCTGTACGCGTATTGGTAAAGGGTTTCATGCTTCCCAACGACGATGCGGTCTCGGGTCTCCGCGAAGCGGTGCGGGTGTCGCCGAACAATGTTCCGCTGCGGGTCGCGCTGGCGGAGATGCTGACCGGGATGGGCCGGCCCGCCGACGCGGAGTTCGAATACAAACAGGCGATTTCCCTTCAACCGGACAACGACAGGCTGAAGGTCGGGCTCGCATCGACCTTTTATCAACAGGGGAAGAACTCGGCCGCGCTGGTGATCGTGGAAGAGATGCTCAAGGGGAATGCCCCGATGCCGGCCGCGCTGGTGCTGCACGCCAAGCTGCTGGTCCGCGCGAACGACGTGGAGCGCGCCGTCCGCCAGTATAAACGGGCGGTCGAGGCAGATGCCTCGGTCGCGGATTCCGATTTCGCGAGCCGGCTCGGCATCGGTAAATCCATCCCGTCTCACGACGACGAAGACGCGGCCGACGTCGTGGACGGGAAAGTCCGCGCCGCCCGGGACGAACCGGACCGCGGCACCATTGGTGAAATCGAAAAGCCCGAACAAACCTTCGAAGACATCGGCGGGATGACCGCGGTCAAAGAAGAAATCCGGATGAAGATCATCCACCCGCTGGCGCACGCGGATCTTTACAAAGCCTACGGCAAGACGATCGGGGGCGGCATTTTAATGTATGGCCCGCCCGGCTGCGGCAAGACGCATCTGGCCCGCGCGACCGCCGGTGAAATTCAATCGAGTTTCATGGCGATCGGGATCAACGACATTCTGGACATGTGGATCGGAAACAGCGAACGAAACCTGCACGAGGTTTTTCAGCAGGCCAGGCAGAGCAAACCCTGCGTGCTGTTCTTCGACGAAGTCGACGCACTCGCGGCGAGCCGGGCGGACATGCGGACCGCCGGGGGCCGGCACCAGATCAACCAGTTTCTATCCGAAATGGACGGCATCGGCGCGAGCAATGAAGGTGTCCTGATCCTCGCGGCGACCAACGCCCCCTGGCACGTCGACGCCGCGTTCCGCCGGCCCGGCCGATTCGACCGCATCCTGTTCATCCCCCCGCCCGATGCCGAAGCGCGGGCCGCCATTCTTCGAATCCAACTCAAGGGAAAGCCCGTCGAAGAAATCGATCACGATTACGTCGCGAAAAAGACCGACGCGTTTTCCGGCGCCGACCTGAAAGCCGTCGTCGACATCGCGATCGAGGCCAAGCTGAAAGAGGCAATGAAAGCCGGGAAGCTCACCAAGCTGACGACCAAGGATCTGACGACCGCCGCGGCAACCGTCCGCCCGTCGACGAAGGAATGGTTCGCCACGGCGCGGAATTATGCGCTGTATTCGAACCAGGGCGGGACGTACGACGACATCCTGAAGTACCTGAAGCTGTAACGGGTCTGCCGCGTCGATTTCGTTCGGAGTTGGAAATGGGTGCGGCTTACGACCGGGGGTTGATCGTCTACCGGCAAGCACGGTACCCGCTGGCCGTCCAGGAATTCCAGAAGGAGCTCCGCGACTTCCCGAACTCCCGCGCGGCGCACGCGATGCTGGGAATGTCATTGCTGGGGTTAAAGCAGCGGGACGCCGCCGAGCACGAAATTCGCGAAGCCGTTCGGCTCGGTCCGACCTACCCCTATGCGTATTACGCGATGGCGCACCTCGCGCTGCAACCGGTCACCGCCGCGCAGCAGGGTCGGTCTCGGATCCCGCGGTGGGTGCGACCCGTAGCGCCGGCGTGGCCGCCGTATTTGACCCGCCTGACGAACGCCCGCCGGCACGTGCTGGAGGCAATCAAACTGGACTCGAATGACGCGTCATTTTTTATCCTGCTCGCGTGGGTCGAGGCGCAGCAGTCTCAGTGGAAACGGTGTCTGATCGCCGCCGAGCGCGGGCTCTCACTGCGGCCCGGTGACCCGGAATGTTCGAAGCTGCTCGCGCGGGCACAGATCGGCCTGGGACGGACCCGGGCGGCGGGCGTGACGCTCGATCTGGCGATCGAGAACGCGCCGGACCACCCCTTGACTCATGCCGAGCGTGGGTGGTACCTGCTGCGGTTGGGGATGCACCGCGAAGCCGCCGAGCATTTCGCCGAATCGCTTCGACTCGATCCGGTGCAAAAGACCAGCCACATCGGGCTCCGCGAAACGCGGTTGTCCCGGCTCGCTATATATCGTTGGCCACTGCGCGTGTTCATGCAGATTAACGGCGCACACCCGGTCTCGGCGGCAGGATTCGCCGTGACCGTCATCGCGTTCGATCTTTTCGTGGTCTACGCGCTCCTGACGCACTTCGATCTGGGAAACCCGGCACGCGCCGTCGCCGCAGTCCAAACCGATCGGCTCAGCTGGGCGGTGCTCTCTATCATCTTCCTGTTAACGCTGGTCGAATGGGCGTTAAGCCGGCGGCGACGCTAGCCGCGATACGCTCAGTGCCCCGTCTTGCTTTGGTAGTCCGCCAGTGACAGCAGCTTTTCGGCCTCGGCCGGGTTCGTCAGCTTGACCTTGATCATCCATGCCCCCGCATAGGGGTCGCGGTTCACCAACCCCGGGTCACCGCCGAGCGCGTCGTTCACTGCCGTGACCGTACCGCTCAACCCGCTGTACATGTCACTGGTGGCTTTGACGGATTCGATCTCACCGAACCGGCTGCCGGCCGTGACCGTGTCGCCGACCTTGGGCAGCGAGACGTAAGTCACGTCCGTCAGCTCGTCGGCCGCAATCTGCGTGATGCCGATCGTGGCGGTGTCGCCGTCGATCTTGTGCCATTCGTGTGATTCGAGATATTTCCGGTCGTTCGGCAAATCCATTTTGTGCTCCAGAAGATCAGGTTACCGCAGAGGCGCCTAGGCGCGGAGAGGACATTTCCAAGAGACCCACCATCTGAGTCATGCCAATATGGGTCAACTTTTTTCTGTTGGTCATGCTGCGGATTTGAAATCTTAACGCCGTGTGCCGCTTTCGAAATCAGGCTCGTTTGTAAAACGGCAGATTCACAATCCTCGTCGGGTTCAGCATGCCTTTCAGATCGACCGACAACTGCGTGCCTTCGGCCGTGTGGGCCGCGTCGACGTAGGCCATCGCGATGCTCTTGCCGAGCGTCGGGCTGAGCGTGCCGCTGGTCACCTCACCGATCACCTTGCCGTCGAGCACCACCGGCGTGCCCTGCCGGGCTATGCGTTTGCCGTCCAGTTCGAGCCCGACCAGTTTTCGCCGTGGCCCGTCGGCGGCGATCTTCCGCAGGGCGTCCCCTCCAATGAAATCTTTCGTCAGATCGACGGCGAATCCAAGCCCGGCCGACAGCGGGTCGATCGCTTCGTTCAGTTCGTGCCCGTACAACGGCATGCCCGCTTCCATGCGAAGCGTGTCCCGCGCGCCCAGCCCGGCCGGCCGCACCGTCGCGCCCGCGTGGTCCTTGCTGCCGACCAGTTTCATCGCCATCGAGGCCATCTTCGCCGGCAGAATCAACTCGACGCCGTCTTCGCCGGTATAACCGCTGCGAAAACACGTGAACTTGATCAGCATGAAGCTCGAGCTTTCGAACGTGTACCGCTTCATCGACTTCAGTTCGATCGGCAACAGCTCGGCCATCCGGTCGATCACCCGCGGGCCCTGGATCGCGACCATTGCCGTGCTTTCGGTGTTGTCGACCATCTCGACTTCGAGCCCAGTCGACTGAATAACCGCGTTAAAATGATCGACGATTTTCTGCCGGTTGCTGGCGTTAACGACCAGGATCCAGTTCTTCGTATCTTTCGAAATAATCACGTCGTCGAGCACCCCGCCCGTTTCGTTGCAGACCAGTGAATACCGGCTCTGCCCGATCCGCTGCTCTGACACGTTTCGGGTCAGCACTTTGTTCAGGAACGGAACGACGTCTTTCCCACTGAAATAAAGTCGGCCCATGTGCGACACGTCGAACAGGCTGCCGCTTTTGCGCGTCTGTTCGTGTTCGTCGACGATCCCGCGGTACAGCATCGGCATTTCCCAGCCGGCAAAGTCGACCAGCTTCGCGCCGCTGGACGTGTGGAAACTATGAAAAGGCGTGTGCTTCAACATCGGTTCGAACCGTATCCGCCGGGGCATTCGGTGTAAAGGTGGTTCATGTCCGAGAACGACCTGAAACCGTCAATATGCACACAATTTCGAAATCAGAGATTTATCCCGGAAGCGGTCGCTTGAAGATAAAGGCGACTGTCATCGTCCCCCCGTTTCGCCCAGCAGTATCAAACGTGCTAACCAGTTCCCAGCCCTGCGAGCCGTACCAATCGAGGGTGTCGTTGATCGCCTGCGGGTCCAGGGAATTGGTATTGAAAATACCGGTCACGTCCATCGTCACCGTCACGTATTGCCATCGAACCGGCGTGGCGGTGGCTGGCAGAGGTGGCGGAACGCTGACAGGATTTTCCGAGGCCAAGAGCAACTCCGTTTTGGTATTGTCCGCTGCGACGCAGGAATGACCTTGCACCAGGACAGGTTTTTACCGGATCAGCACTGCCCTGCGAAGGTGTAGTCGGCCTAGAAATGAGCGGAATGCCGCGAGCTTTTTCGGTCACCTTGATTTCCGGGCTGGTGATCCTACTCGCCGCAGAAGCGCTCTTGTTCACCGACGTGCACCTCAGCCACCGCGGGCCGGTCGAAACCGATTCGCAGGTTCGGCAGATTCTCATGACCCCCGCGATAGGTCTGCTCGGCAATCTGGCGCGGGAGGTGGCGGTCAACATGACCGCCGTCGCTTGGGTCGGATACCTGCTGGTGCTCGAAGGTGTATTAACGTTTCAGACCGGCGCGAGCCCGGTTCGCCGTCGGCCTTACCATTTTGCGTTGCTCTGCCTGGCGTCGATTTTCATCTGGTGCGTGTTCGATTTCGTCAACTTCCACGCGAGCATGGGCGCGTGGATTTACATCGGCCTGCCGCCGTTGCTGCGGGATAAATTCGTCCCCTATTTCTTCGCTTTCGCCAGCATCGTCCCGGGCATGCTCATGAGCGGGCAAACAATGCTGAATGCCGGCTTTTTCGACTGGGCCAGAGTGAAAACGCCACGCCAGTTCGTCGGCGGGCCACGCCGTTCGACACCACGCTTCTGGATCACTGTCGAAATTGTTTCCATTGTCATCGGGCTCGCGATGTTCGTCTGGCCGCTGGTGTATCCGAACCCGGTTACGAATCTCACGCTCTGGACAAGTTTCGTGTTTCTACTAGATCCAATCAATGACTATTTCGGTCGGCCCAGCATGTTCCGCGACTGGCGCAACGGCTGGTACGGTCGAACACTTGCCGCTTTCGCCGGCGGTCTAACCTGCGGGTTCCTCTGGGAGTTCTGGAACTACTGGGCACTTACCAAGTGGGTCTACCACCTGCCGTTCCTCGGCACCTGGGGCCGATTGCATTATTTCGAGATGCCGCTGCCCGGGTTGCTGGGGTTCGTCCCGTTCGGACTGGAGTGCTGGGTGATGTGGCAGACGATGCGTCTCTGCCTGGACGGGCTCGCCGAGCCGTTGCCGACTGACCGTGATCTGCTGTGAAAGCACCCTCCGCCGTGGGGTCACCTGATCCCGACATGACGAACAGTTGACCCAAATCCACCGATCTCAAACGCATTGCGTTCGAAGCGGTACAATGCTTGCCGCGACCGGTTGCTAACCGGGCAGAGTTGACCGGTGATAGAGTTCTGCCGTGAACCGCGGACGGAGCGTTCTGAATCATGTCTAACGCCGTGCTTTTTTTCGGACGCTTCCATCCGCTGATCGTGCATTTGCCGATCGGGTTTCTCACATTGCTCGCGGTCGTCGAACTGGCCAACCGCGTGCACCGCTTCAAGCACGCCGCCCAGGCCCGCGGGGTGATTCTATTCGCGACGGCACTCAGTTCTGTCGCCGCCGTCGTCTTCGGATTGATGCTCGCGTCGGGAGGTGGGTACGACCGGGGCTTATTGTTCTGGCACCAGTGGATGGGGATCACGCTGGCCGCGTGCGTGATCGCCACGGCGGTCTCGTTCCGGTTCGGCCGGCATCGGCTTTACTCCGGTTTACTGCTCCTGACGCTCGCGGTCATGGCACCGGCGAGCCATTTCGGAGGCTCGATCACACACGGCAAAAATTTTCTCACGGCCTATGCCCCCACCTGGCTCGGGGGGCCGCCGCAACTCAATTTCGTCGTTCAGAAAACGGCGATCGCCGATCCGATGCAGGCGGTGCTGTTCACTGATCTGGTGCAACCGGAGATCGCACAGAACTGCATTGCCTGCCATGGCGCGGCAAAGTCTGCCGGGCAGCTCCGGCTCGATTCTTACCCGGCCATCGTTCAAGGCGGGAACACCGGCCCGGCGGTTGTCGTCGGCGACTCCAACAACAGCCTGCTGCTGCAGCGTGTGCTGCTGCCCGCGGATCACCCCAGACGTATGCCCGCCGGGGGACGCCCGGCGTTGACCGAGGACCAGATCGAAATTCTGCGGTGGTGGATCGACGCCGGCGCGACCGAACACCAGACCGTCGCCCAGACCCACCCCTCGGCCGTACGGATCGCGCTCACGTCCCGCGTACTGAAGCTGCCTCTGCCCTTAAAAGCCGACGTGCCCTTGTCGGTCCCAGACATCACTGCGCAGATGAGCGCCGCTTCTGCCCGCACCGGAGCAGTAGTTGCTTTCGTCGTCGCCGACGAACCCTGGGTCGCGACCAACGCCGCAGTCGCAAGGTCGTTCGGCGACACCGAGTTGGCGGCCCTCAGATCCCTCGGGGCAAATCTCACAATCCTGAACCTCGCCGGCACGAACGTCACCGATGCCGGCTTGGCTTCGATCGCCAAGTTTCCCAACCTGCGTGAACTTCGGCTCGACCGGACTGCCGTCACCGACGCGGGGTTAAAGCACCTGTCAAATTTAGACCATCTGGAAACGCTGAATCTTTACAGCACCGCCGTCACCGACGCAGGGCTCGTGACGCTGAAACATCTGCGCGTCCTGAAACGGCTTTACATCTGGAAGACGAAGATCGCGCCGGCCGCGGGCCAGCAATTCGCCGAAGAGAAAACCGACCACGCGGCTATCGACCGATTGCAACACCAGATCGCTGACTTGCGATCGCAGATTATCTCCAAACAAATCGAGGTGGTCGGCGCGGCATCGCCGACTACCGCGCCGTCGTCCGTCGTTGCAAAATAGATGCGGTTCATTACGTTCGCCGAAGGCGAGTCCACCGCTCCACCATGATCGACATTCTCTGCATTTTCGTCGGTATCATCGCTTTGGTCGGCGGGCTATCCGGCACGGTGTTGCTCCGCGGGACCGACAGCGGGCTTGCCTATGCCGCGGTCGGCGCGGTGGTGCTGGTCGTCGGCGCCGTTCGTGTTTCCCGACGCTGAACTACTTATAGAGCAACCGGATTTTTCACGCCGTTGCACCTCCGCCTCGAACCGCCATAATTCCCGTCTCACTATGGATTTTTTCAACTACAAAGACGGCGAACTGTATTGCGAAGACGTGCCCGCGGCGAAGATCGCCAGGGAAGTCGGCACCCCCGCTTACGTTTATTCCAAGGCGACCCTGGTGCACCACTACCGGCAGATCGCCGAGGCGTTCGCCCCCATCAAGGCCACCGTCTGTTACAGCATCAAAAGCTGCGGCAACATCAACATCTGCCGGCTGCTCGCCGAGCAGGGTTGCGGGTTCGACGTCACCAGCGGCGGCGAGCTTTTCCGCGCCATGCAGGCCGGAGGTGACCCGAAGAAAATCATCTACGCCGGCGTGGGGAAGACCGATCAGGAAATCATCGACGGGATCAACGCCGGAATCGCCGCGTTCAATCTCGAATCCGAGGCCGAGATCGAGAACATCGACCGCGTAGCCGGGATGATCGGCAAGACCGCCGTCGGAGCGATCCGGGTCAATCCAGACGTCGATCCCAAGACGCACGCCAAGACCACGACCGGCAAAAAGGAAACCAAGTTCGGCGTCGATATCGAACGCGCCGAGCGCGTCTTCGAGCAGTACCGAAACCTGAAAAATCTCCGCATCGGCGGGATCCACATTCACATCGGTTCACCGGTCTACGAGATCCAGCCGTACGTCGATGCCGTCACCAAAATCATCGCGCTGATCGACCGACTGACCGAGCGCGGGCACAACATCGAATGGTTCGACATGGGCGGCGGGTTCGGTGTGAATTACGAACGCGCCGACCAGGCGTTCCCGGTCACCGAACACGCTAAGGCGTTGATTCCGCTGCTGCGGGGCAAGCCGTATCGCGTGGCGCTCGAACCGGGCCGATACATCGCCGGGAATGCAGGCATCCTGCTGACTCAAGTACTTTATCGCAAGATGGGCGGCGAGAAGAAATTCGTGATCGTCGACGCCGGGATGAACGATCTGATTCGCCCGACGCTGTACGAAAGCTACCACCACATCTGGCCCGTGCACCCGACGGCCGCGAACCTGCCCCACCCGCGCACGAAGTCCTTCGAACCAGTCGACGGCGAGGTCGTCGACGTCGTCGGCCCCATCTGTGAAAGCGGTGATTACCTGGCGAAGAATCGCCCGCTGCCGACGACCAAACGCGGCGATCTGCTCGCCGTCTTCACTGCCGGCGCGTACGGGTTCTCGATGAGCAGCAATTACAATAATCGCCCCCGCGCGCCCGAAGTGCTGGTCGACGGCAGCTCGTACAAGATCATCCGAAGACGCGAAACGCTCGAAGACCTGGTGGCCGCCGAACGCGTTTAAGTCAACCGGAGACGACACATGACACAGCCGGACTACATGCCTTACCGCAGCGCAGACGTGTCTGCACCGGACCTCAGCAGCCTGAAAGTGCTGAGCGTGCTGCACTACGTCTGGGGCGGACTGACGATACTGCTTTCGTGTCTCGCGATCATCTACATCGTGCTGGGCGTGATGATGCTCAGCGGCACCCCGGTGATGCGCAACGCCTTCCCGACCACCGGGCCGGCGACCTACCAGGGTCCCCCGCCGGAAATGCTCGGTTACCTGTTCGCCGGTATGGGCAGTTGCGGGCTCTTGTTCGGCTGGACCTACGGGATCCTGACCATCATAGCGGGACGACGAATCGACCAGCGGCGGTCGCGAGTTTTCAGCCTCGTCATGGCGGGAATCAGCTGCATCTCATTCCCGTTCGGCACCGCGCTGGGCGTCTTCACCATCATCGTGCTTTCCCGAGATTCGGTGAAAGCGCTTTACGCCGCCCGGCAGGCAGGCACACTCGCCCGCTGAACGTTACGCCGACTCACCTGATTTCAAACACGCTGCCAGCGGCACAGTCGAAGACCAGCTTAAACTGTCCGGGATCTTTGCGTGCGAATCGGTCCTCGGGCGGCTCGATGCCTTGCTTACCGAGCACCAGAAACCCCGCCCCTGCGGACCTCAGATTGTCGATCCAGCTCGCCCGATCCGGCGACATCTGTGTCACCCGCGTCGTCACATTCACCAGTTGCTCGCCCGACAGTTGCTCGCCCAACCAAGGCAAATCGGCCATCGATTTCACACCCGCCCGGGTCGGCGCATATACGAAACGACGCCGCAACTGGAATCCGTTCATCGGGTAAATCAGATACAGATTCGAATACGCAACGACCGCGTCGGTGGGCAGCTGTTGATCGACAAACTTCCAAAGCTTTTCCTCGGCCGGGTATTCCTGTGCGTAACCCGCATCGTCCGAGTGCCGCGACGCCTCGCAGTCTCGGCAGTACGCGGTCCACCGCACGTAAGCCAAACCCAGCACTGCTGTCGTCAGAAGCACACCCAGAAAAGCCGACCGCCGCCAGGCAGACCAGTTGCGGATAAACCAGAACAGGACAATCGCGAAGGCCGTCGCCGTCAGTGCGGTCAACGCCAGCGGATATGCCACGGGCCATACGCGGGGCACGAAGATGGTTCCGAGCGCCGCGACGGGAAGAACCCCCGCGATCCCGAAGGCCGCACCCGTGCCGAGGCGTCTTCCCGCCGTTTGATCCACAGCCAAGCCCGCGACCGCGAACAGAAGTATGAATTCGGGGACGACGAATCGAACTTCGGGGAACGGCGACCGCCAGAAGAAAATGGCAAACCCGATGACCGGCCCGAAGACGCAGGTTCGAACCAGCGGGTCCCGATAGACCGCCCTGCCGAGCGCGACCGGCGACAGCAACCACAGCGTCGCGAGGAGATAACCGAGCAGCACCGGCATTCCGTAATTTCCGCCGACCAGCACCGAAACGGCCGACCTCAAAGACCCGAACGCATCGCTCGCGGCGGGCGTAAATAATCCGTGAAAAAGCCGTACACCCATGACAGAAATATCGAGTGGGAACACCGGATTTTGCGTCAGCCAGTAGTTCCGCGAATACCATGGCCCCGCCAGAACAGTGGCACAGAACGCGACCACCCCCCACTGACGCGCCCGCCACCGCGCAATAATTGGCCCGTCGACAGCCAAGAGCAAAACAGGAACGGCGAGCAGCGCGGTGTATTTGATCGCCAGCAGCAAGCCCAGCGTGACCCCCACGCGGGCAGGTCCCCACTTCTCGCCGGCGCGTTCAGGGGCGAGCGCAACCAGCAACGCGATAAAATTAAAAGCGAGAAAGAGGTCGTCTTTCCCCATCATGCTCTGCAGGAACAACGGCCTGCACAGAACCACCGCCGCGGCGACCATCGACGCGACGCCCGGCCCGGTCTTTAACTGCCGGCTCAGTCGATATGCCGCGAGACCCACGCACAGCAACGCCGGGACTTCTACGAATCTCGCGAGCACGTCATTGCCAAACGGAAGGATCAACCAGGCGATGAAGGTCGACCCCGCGAGCGGCGAATACGTGTTGGCCGGGTTGAAAAACCAAGTCTGGAACAGGTCGATCCGCCCGTGTTGCAGCCACTGCGCGGCGGCTGGGAAGTGATACGTCAGCGCGTCGTTCGAGAACACCGGCAGGTTCGCCTGCGAGTCGACGAACTGAAACAAAAATGCCGCCGCAAAGACCGCCACCGCGCCGCAACCGATCCACTGATTGGATTTTCCCGGTGACGATGCAAGGGTAATTGTGCGGCGTCGCGCGAGCAGGAGCAGAACGATACACGACGTTACCGCGACGCCTGTGACGATCGCGGCTCGCAGCAACCCCCCAAGCCCTGGTAAGCCCACGGCCAGATACTGAATGACGTACCCGAGCACGGCCGCGTCCAGGATCGCCTGCGACCGGCTCGCGGTCACCCGCCGGGCGGTGAACCACCAGGCAGATCCGAACACGGCCGCGTTCAGCAGCAGGCACCAGACGAGCGAAAGTTCCGAGGCGTGATCGGGCACGGCGGCAATTGTGAGGCTGGCACCGCGTCGAGCAAGCGAGATGCTCAACGGCATCAAAATAGGAGAGCGGGCTGTCCTCGGCCCGAACGGGTCGAGACCATGACGCCAGCCCCGTGGTGTGGTAAATGTGTAACCCGATTCGCACACTTCACCGAGCATCCTGATGATACAGACCCGTCTGCTTTGCACGTTTCTGGCGATGGCCGTCTTCCCGTTCGCGGCCAGGGCTGCCGACGCACCAGCCACCACGTCCCCCGTCTATTCCCCGGCCGAACTTCCCGGAAACGGGCTGGCCGCTCACCCGATGCTCTGTTTCGGTGAAAACGATCGACACCGGCTCGAACAGACAATCTCCGTGGTCCGCGACGGCAAAGTCGTCTGGACGTATTCCATTCCGATGCACGAACCGGGCGTGCAGTTTCAGGAAATCGGCACCGCGTTCATGCGGACAAACGGCAACATCTGCTTCAATCGGCTGCGCGGCGCGAGCGAAATTACGCCGGACAAGAAAATCGTCTGGAACTACGACGCGCCGAAAGGAACCGAGATTCACGTCGTCCGCCCCGTCGGCCCGGGCAAGGTGATGATGATCATCAGCGACGTGCCCACGTCACGGTTGATGGTGATCGACCAAACCACGGGCGCGGTCGAAAAGCAGGTCGACCTACCGACGCCGAACAAGCACCCGCACTTGAACTTTCGGCGAGTGCATCTGACGAAAACCAACACCATTATCGCGGCACAGATGCAGGAGAACAAAGTCGTCGAATACGACTGGGCCGGGAAACCGGTCTGGACGTTACAGACGCCGTTCCCGTGGTCGGTCGTCCGGCTCGATAACGGCAATACCCTGGTGACCGGCAACGCCCGCGAGGGCACGTACGTGCACGAGGTGAACCCGACAGGTGACACGATCTGGTCGGTCACGCAGAAGGATCTGCCGGATTACAAAATCCAACAGTTCGATGACGCGACCCGGCTTGCGAACGGGAACACGCTGTTGATCAACTGGTGCGCGCTGGGCGCGCCGCTGAAAGCCTGGCCGGAGATCGTGCAAGCACTCGAGGTGACGCCGGATAAAAAGGTGGTCTGGGCGCTGCGGTCATGGGAGCCCGGCGCGGATCTGGGGCCGTTGTCCGGAATCGAGTTTCTCGACGTGCCGAAGGAGCAGCTCGATTATCAGCAATAGGAGATTGCATGAGCGACGACGAAAAGAAAATTCGCGAGTTGGTTTCGACCTGGATGCGGGCGTCGGCGGCGCGGGAATTGGACGCAATTCTGCCGCTGATGTCCGACGACGTCGTATTCCTGCAACCGGGCCGGGCACCCATGCGGGGGCGTGACGCGTTCGCCGACGCATTCAGGGCCGGGCAGGGAAAATACCGAATGATGTGCGACGGCGAAGTGATCGACCTGCACGTGGCCGGCGATCTCGCGTACGGCACTTGCCGGCTGTCGGTGACTATTTTTCCGCTTCCCGACGGCGACCCGATTCGGAAGTCGGGCGAGACGCTCAGCATCTTCCGCCGCCAACCCGGCGGGGCCTGGGTCATCGTCTGCGATGCGAACCTCCTGAGCTGAGTCGACGACCCGGCGGCACGTTTCAAATCTCAACGTTTGCCTAAGCAAGTTTTAAGATCATGAACAGTGAGCCCGCGCTTATTACAAGCCAAAGCAGTATTCCCTGAACGAGCGGCCGCCAGCCGGTCGCTTTCAGGGCATCGACGGACATCCCCGATCCGACAAGGAACAGCGTCAGCGTCAACCCGGTGGTGGCCAGGTGGGAAATCGCCGGGGCAAGCAACAGCACGGCCGGGACGAGGCTCCGCAACACCGAGGCGAGTAGAAACAGCCCGATAAACCAGGGAATCTGAGCGCGAGACTGTTTGGCTGTAACACCGCTCTGGCGGAACACGGCGGCGGCGATCGCGGAGACCGGAACAATCCATAGTGCCCGGGAAAGCTTGACCGCGGTGGCAGTCTGCAGGGCAGGCAGGCCGAATCGACTTGCCGCACCGACTACGCTTGAAATGTCGTGGATCGCGACGCCTGACCAGGTGCCGAACTGCACCGCGGACAAGTGCATCGCGTGTCCGATGATCGGGAACAGGTATAAAGCGGCGGCATTAAGCAGGAAGATGGTGCCCATTGCGACGGTGACCTCGGCGTCGGCGACACCGATAGCGGATGCGACGGCGGCGATGGCCGAGCCGCCGCAGATCGCGGTTCCGGCACAAATCAGCGTGGACGTTTTTCGGCCGATCAGCAGCTTTTTACCGAGCCACGAACCGACCAGAAACGTCGCGGAGATCGTCACCGCCGCCATCCCCGCCCCGCCGCGACCGGCCCGCAAGACCACCGGCAGATCCATTCCGAACCCGAGCAAGACGACGCAGATCTGCAGCAAATATTTGGACGTGTGTCCGAAAACTTTCGCGAACGGATTGCCAACCGTCACCGCGACGAACACGCCGACCGCGAGAGCGATCGGCGGCGATGCCCACGGTGTCAGACAAAGGGCGGCCAGAGCGATGACTAGAAGTTTCCGGACGTCGTCGTAACGATCAACCGTCGTGAGTTCCGCAGGTCCAACATAGCTTGCCTGGCTGCTGACGCCGATCGGTAATTCTACTGCGGATGGTGAATGGGTCATTTGAGTCTCTTGGTCGCAGAAGATTACAACCCGATAATCCATAGGACAAAGATCATTTTTTTATTATACATATCAGTTATTCTGATGTCATGAATCGCAATCAGCTTGCGGCGTTTTTGGTCGTTGCCAGGGAACAGAGCGTGACCGCCGGTGCGAGGACGCTGATGGTCAGCCAACCGGCGGTGTCGGCTCAGATCGGGGAACTCGAACGATCCTTGAAAGTAAAACTGTTTGACCGGCTGCCGCGGGGCGTTCGGCTGACCGCGGCCGGGACCGTGTTGCTGGACTACGCACGGAGAATGGAAGCGCTCGAAGCCGACGCCGAGCGGGCGATCGAGGACCATCGCGGACTTCGGGCGGGACGCCTGAGCATCGCGGCCAGCCGAACCATCGGGGCGTATCTGCTGCCCGAAGTGCTGGGCCGTTTTCGACGGACGTTTCCGCAGATCGAATTATCGGTCGAGATTGCCAACACGGCTGCCGTGCATCGCATGGTCGTCGACCGTTCGGTCGAGGTCGCGCTTAGCGAAGGAGTTGTCGAAGATCCCGAATTGACGGCGAAGGTGTTCGGGGCCGATGAGTTGATTGCGGTCGCGCCGCCGGGGCATCCGCTGTCGAAGAAGGCTGCCCCCGTGGCGAGGGTGTGCCGGGGACCGCTGATTTTTCGCGAGCTCGGGTCGGGGACGCGCGTCGTGCTCGAGCGAGCGCTGGCGACGCGGCGATTGACACCCAGGCCGACGATGTCGCTCGGCAGCCCCGAGGCGATCAAGCGGGCGGTGATGGCGGGACTCGGTCTCGCGTTCCTCTCCCGACTCGTGGTGGCGGATGAACTGGCGTCGAAGAGGCTGGTCGAGATTCGATTGACGGATCTGAAAATCCCGCGACCGCTGCGGGTGGTTCGGTTACGCGACGCCGAGCCGTCCGCGGCGGGGTTGGGGTTCGAGAACGTATTGGGCGAATGAGCGGTTCGCCTTCCACCGTTTTCCGATCTTGACGCGTGGCTCGTTCTACCTTGCCGATTTACTGACGACGATGCCGACTTTGCGCCAGTCGTGCTCGAAGGCCGCGAAGCTCTGGTGCGTCAAGCCGGTAAGCGGATCGCCGATCGTAACATCATCTTTGCCGATTTTTAAAACCGCCACGTAGTGGTCGACGAAAAACGTGTAGTTGATCAGTGCGATGGTCGGCCGGTCGGTGGGCAGGTCGGCGGCGGACTTAAATGGCTGGTACGTAAACCACAGGCCCTGCGCGGCGTACCGCGCTTGCAACACATCAGCCAGCACGTCCGGTTCGGTGCCGGTCGATCGGCTGGTGTGGGCGAGTACGGCGAGGTCGCCTTCGGCAGCGGTAATACCCATCGCCCGCAGCGCGGTGACGGCGGCGGCGGGACCGCAGGTGTAGTCGGTGGACTGCAGGCAGACTCCGTCGGCGGTGAATTTCGTGTGAAGCTTCGAAAGCTCGTCCCGCTGTAACGCCGGCATCAGAAACGGCATTACCGACGCCTGCACAACGAACGAGGCGACAAAGATTGCCGATAACCACCGTAGACGCGATCGAGGTAACCGGGCAATCGGTGTCATCATCAGCATCGCCGCCAGAAACGCGACGGCGGCGAACTCGGTTCGCCCCGCATCGAGCCACCGGAACGGCGCGACGAACTGCAGCGGGTATGACCTGCGTGTCAGCCCGATCATCAGGATAACAATCAGCGGAAGCACGAAGCCCAACACCCACGCCCGCGAGCGCAGCCGGGCGAAGGCGAAGCCGGTTAGAGCGTCGAGCCCGGCGAGGAGTGCGACGGAAAGTGACTGGAGAATCTGGCAAGTCATTTGCGGAAGGCGCTTACACACTGATTAGTATTGCGAGCTCGACTGTGCATGGACATTCGCTCGTGGTAAGGGCCGCCGCTTATTGCGTAGATAAATTAAAAGCTTGATATTTACAAAGCCAGTGTAGCGACAAATGCACCAAATATGTATCATTTTCTCATGGCAAACTTGAATTCAATTCCACCAGAGGTTCGGATTCTGCCAATGAGTCCCGTGAATGAGGACGAGTTTAAAAATAAGTCAATTCCTCAGATTCAGGACGAGTTTTTTAGACGCTCTTTGGCAAGCGACGGCGAGTATCAATTTCAAAAGAGCGGCCTAAATACCGTTGAAGGCGCGATCGTCCTATTTCAATTCGCCAATCAAATTCTCGCGGAAGGCCGCTTTACAAAAATGATACCAAATACTGGCAACATTGGTGCAAAGTATCGCGGCACGCTCTGTTTCGACCCAGAATCAATTCGTATCTTTCCAACTGCCTTAACGCTACCACAAATTCGTGAATTCTGGCCCAGCGTCGAACGCTTTGGGAATGCAAAGCATATTCTGGACACTGCAAGATACCCGGATTTTCAGGCTAAATACATAATTAATCCGTACACTCCTGAAGCGGCTGATAGCGAGCTTGGCCCGGCAGCCAAAATCTCAATTATCACGTCCCGCTACGTGCGTGACACTAGAAAATCGTTAGCAGTAAAAATTTTACACCAGAAGCGTTGTCAGGTTTTGAACTGCCCAGTTCCTATAGCTTTACCCGACGGATCACCTTATGTCGAAGGACATCATTTAAAGCCTCTAGGACATCGGGGTCCGGATGACGAACGCAATATTCTCTGCCTTTGTCCATATCACCATGTAGCATTTGATCTCGGGAAGATGCGCATTGAACGCCAACATTTGCGTAAGGTTGAAGGGCACGTAGTGTCAGAAGAATTCATCAGATATCACAATACGCATATCTATAGAAAGAGCTGTCTTAGATTGTGATAAAAGAGTTGTATGACGATCGAACTCTTACCGCTGCTGCCGCCGGATCGTCATATCAAAGTTTTTGACCATTGCCCGGTACATGCCCCAGACGATCAGGCTGTACCCGCCGACGGCGGCCAGGCTGGCGACGAAGATGGTTAGACGATTGGTCGCGAGGTCGTCGGCGTTGCTGAAGGCGTGCTCGGCGAACTGGTACGGGTTGATCAGCATCGTCATGACGGTGAACGGGCTGAAGCTTCCGACGACCAGGCTGGGACCGCCGCTGTCGCGGTAGTTGAGGAACGAGTAACCGCACCAGCCGAGCGCGCCGCAGGCGCCGACGACGATGCCGACGCTGCTCATGACTGCCATGACGGTGGTGCGGCAGCGTAGGCTCATCTGCATGCCGAGGATCGCGGCGAACGCGGCGACGATGACCAGCACACACGGCAGAATCACGATCGCCTCGGGGAAGGCGACCCAGCGGGCGTCGGGGGAGTCGCCGGTGAAGCGGAGCAAATCGGTGACGACGAAGATCGCCACGCTGATCACCGGCACGGCAATCAATGGCAGCACGAAATAAACCAGCCCGCGGAGCTTGCCCCAGATGTAATACCGGCTGGTGATGGGCGTCGTCAGCAGCAGGTCGAGCGTACCGTCCTCTTTTTCGCGGGTGACGGTCGACGCGGCGGCGTTGGTCACGATCAAAAGAATGACGGCGAATTCCAGCACGACTGATCCGAGAAGATAATTGCGGACGTTTTCTTCGGTGATCTGCCGGGACCGGGGCATCACGGTCACCTGCGCGAGCGAGTTGTCGGCGTTGCTTTCCAGGGCCGCGATGGCGTACCGGTGGTGCAGGTCGTCGAGCGAGCCGGCATGGCCGTCGGTGTCGCTGGGGCTGTTGCGGATGCGGACTTCGGTCTTAGTGGTCAGCGCGTAGCGGTGCGCGGTCTGCTGGTCGTAGACGTTCAGCGTGCCGGTGGTGGCGTTGTAGGAATCGGTCTCGATGAACTGCGCGGGCTCGACGATCTTGCTGAACCCCCAGGCGAGCCAGAGCGCGCCGATGATGCCAGCGATGATGAAACCGTATCGAAGCACCGATGCCTTGGCGGCGGACGCTTTGGTCTTGGCCTCGCGCCAGGCGATCGGGTTGGCCCAGACGCTCCGCGGCTTTCGATTGCGATCGCCGGTGCTGAGCTTCAGCTTGGTCAAGACCCAGGTCTTGAACGGCATGTTGGTCTGCGCCATCCACCGGAGCAGGATGATGCTCGGGGTAACCAGTACCAGGCTGAGGCCCATCATGAACGTGATGAAGAACGACGCGGGGCTGCTGAGGTACCAACCGATGGGCCAGCGCTGCAACTCGGGGGGCAATTCGACCAGCAGCGGCGGTGTGTAGTTCTTGTCGAAGAACAACGTGCGGAGCGCGAGGAACGGATGAATGCCGGTGATCCAGCTGGTCAGTGCGGGGATGGCTTTGGCATGCTTGGGATCGGCAGGATCGACTTCCGTTGCAATGATCGGGTGGGCCCAGTCGAGGCGGTCGACGAGGTACAACCCGAACAGATAGATGACGATGAAGAGGTAAAAGCTGAAGATGGTTCTGCGGGTGCCGACCTTGAACGTGGCGATCGCCATCGCGAGTGCGCCGGTGACGAAAGCGGTGGACGCGGCGATCAGGAACGAAGCGATGATAGAATGAATCGCGACCCCGCCGAAGATCTGCGTGATCGAGAAAATCGGGATCCCGCTGATCAGCAGCGCGACGATGAAAAACAATCGGCTGAGCAGCGACCCGAGCACGATCTGCCCGTTGGACAACGGCGTTGACAATAAGATGTCGTAGGTCTGGCTGTCTTTTTCCTGGGTGATAGCCCCGGCGGTGAAGACCGGCGCGAGCAACGCGACCAGCCCGAGCTGCAGGTAGCTGAGGTTCTGGAACACGGTCACGCTGGTCTTGGCCAGCTCGGCCAGGCTGGCGCTGTTCACGTTGCTGCTGCTGTTGGTCAGGCTGATCAAGACCAAGACGATGAGCAGGCCGAGATAGGCGCAGCGAATGATCAGGTCGCGACGCCGCTTCCCGCCATTCTCGACGACGCGAAGGAGAATGGGGTTGGCGGGGATGAGACGCCAGAAGTAGTCGGTTATGCCGAGCATGTTAGGTTAAATCCGAAGTCCGAAACCAGAAATCCGAAGGAAATCCCAAGGCGTTAAATCCGAAAAGTTCTACTTGGGACGATCACTCTCGATGCGGCCGCGGGCGATTGCTTCAAAAATCAGATTCAATTCTTTCGCTTCCTTCCATAGTTTGCGTGCGTCGTCCGCCACGGAGGGCTCGGCTGCTGCGATCATTCGCATCCAGTGTTTGGTCTCGCGAGATTCCTTGCGGCAGAGACGAATCTTGTGCTTAAAGTCACGTTTCGACTCCGAGTCGTCCGCTTCACAAAAGTTGGCTCCGATACCGGTCCCCGCCCGAACGACCTGGTCGATCAACGACCGGTTGACCTGACTCAATGGAATCCGTTTAGCGAAGCAGATGACGTCCTCGCCAAAGAGCGCGGTGCGTTCTTCAAGGTCGTAAGGTTTTGGACGATCGGTCGCCATTCGGATTTCGGTCATTCGGTTTTCCTTCGGATTTCTGGTTTCGGATTTCGGATTTTCCTACTGCACCATCCCTTTCGTCAATCGCATGAACGCCGTTTCCAGGTTCGCTTCTTCTTCCTTCAGCAACGTCAGCCTGAAGCCTGCGGCGATCAGTCGGGCGGGGACGAAGCTGTAGTCATTGACGCCGTCTTTCAGGGTGACTTCGATGTGGCCGTGGTGGTTGGGGCTGGCGGATTCGACCATCGGTTCCTGGGCGAGCAGCGCGGCGGCGCCGGCTTCGTCGTCGGCGACGGCGACGTGCAGCATCAACCCGCCGCGGGCTTTTTTCACGATGTCGGTCCACGGGCCGGAGTAGATCAACTCGCCCCGTTCGATGATCCCGACCACGTTACACATGTCCTGCAGCTCGGGCAGGATGTGGGAACTGATCAGGATTGTTTTGCCCATCTCGCGGAGGGTTTTCAGCAGCTCGCGCATTTCGATCCGGGCGCGGGGGTCGAGATTGCCGGCCGGCTCGTCGAGCAGCAGCAGCTTGGGGTCGTGCACCAAGACCCGGGCAATGCTCAGGCGTTGTTTCATGCCGCGGGACAGGCCGTCCACCGGGGCGTCGCGCTTGTAGGCCAGGTCGGTCAGTTCCAGGACTTGGTTCACGCGGGTGGTCCGCTCGACGCCGTTGATGTTATACGCGGCGGCGAAGAATTCCATGTATTCCTGCACGACCATGTCCTCGTACGCGCCGAAATAGTCCGGCACGTAGCCGATCAACGGGCGGATCTGCCGGGACTGATACCCGACGACGAAGTCGCAGACGCGCGCCTCGCCCCAGGTGGGCTGTAGCAGCGTGCCAAGGATCTTGATCGTGGTGGTTTTGCCCGCGCCGTTGGGCCCGATGAAGCCGAAGCAGTCGCCTTCGTTGATTTCGAGATTCAGGTTCGACAAGGCGACGAGTGTGCCGTATCGCTTGGTGAGGTTGACGGTCTTGATCACAGCGGCCATTCAATGCTCCGGTCCGGCAATCGAGGGTAAAAATAGTACGCTCGCCAACTGTACCCGCAACCGGGCGTGGTGTGCGAACCATGGGCTGGCGGTGCGCATCGCGTGTCCTGGTCAATAAGTTAGTGTTATAGTCGTTGCATGGAAATCCCAAGAATCACGCACGATCCGGCCGTCATGGGGGGGAAACCGTGTATCCGCGGCCTGAGGGTGACCGTCGGAACGCTGCTCGGATTACTCGCCTCCGGTCAATCTCGCGAACAGATTCTCCAAGCGTATCCGTACCTTGAACCCGAAGACCTCGACGCGGCCCTCGCCTACGCCGCCTGGCGACTGGAAGAGCGAGAGGAATCGCTGGTCGGGATATGAGTCTTCGCATCCTGATCGACATGAATCTCTCGCCCGAGTGGGTCGGTGCATTCTCGCGCGACGGATACGATGCGGTCCACTGGTTCACGATCGGCGACCCTCGCGCTACTGATGATGCGATCATGGCATGGGCGCGTGCGAACGGTCGCGCGATTTTCACTCTCGATCTGGATTTCGGAACAGCGCTGGCGCTGACACATGCGGATGGACCCAGCGTGTTTCAGGTACGCGGGCAATATGTCCTTCCTCACCAAATGGGCCCGTTGGTGTTCGCGGCACTGCGGAAATACGAGCCCGCGCTGATTGTCGGCGAGCTGGTCGTTGTCGACGAAAAGAAATCACGTGTTCGAGTCTTACCGCTGTAGTGCCGGGAACCGTTTGCTCTCTCGGTGCGCCGCGTTAGCAAATGAGTCACTCCCTATCAGCCTCGATTGAAACACATTATGATTTCACTCATGGGCTTGGTCACCACGAACCTTACACTCCGCAACCCACGGTTCCCCGAACAACAGCCGGTGGAAGTGGAAGCCCTGGTCGACACTGGCGCGGTCCACATGTGCATTCCCCAGCACATTGCCATTCAACTGCGGTTGGACCAGTACGACCAGAAGGAAGTCACGATTGCCGATGGCAGCAAGCGGCTGGTGCCTTACGTGGGCCCGATCGAAACCCGGTTCAAAAACCGTGTCGGTCTTGGCGGGGCTCTGGTGATCGGCGATCAAGTGCTCCTGGGTGCGATTCCGATGGAGGACATGGATCTGGTCGCGTCGCCGAAGGACCGCCGGATCGACGTCAATCCCGCGAGCCCGAATATCGCTTGTTCTACAGTCAAAATTTTGCAGCGTTAATCGGGGACCAGGGGCGCGTCATTCGGCTTTCCGCGTCGTCGGCTGGTCTGCCTTCCCGCGGTCGATCGGCATGATGAACTGATAAAAGGTCGTTCCGTCGCCGGTGATTTTGTCGCCGTCGATTTGCAACGGTGTCGGCAGCGGGCCTTTGTTCGACGCAAGAATCACCAGTTGGCCGGAGTTGATGCTCGACGACGCGTCGAGCATCCGGGCGCCGCGGTTGAATAGTTCCACGCGGTCTTCGGAGATCACTTCCTTGTTGGCCAGGTTGCTGAAGCCTCGGTTGTTCTTCATGGCCGGCAGGCGATCGAACACGCTGAGCATGGGGAAGACGTAGTCGTAGCTCGGCTCGTCCACGTTCGGGTCTTCGTTCGCGCTGCTGCGGTGGAAGTGATCGAACCAGAAGCTCTGCCAGCCGTTGCTGGTGGAGACGGGCGTCAACTCGTCGCTGAGAATTTTGCCCTGCGTGGGAACCCCCAGCAGCGGGTTGCCTTTGCCGACGAACAGCGGTTTGCCGAGGTCTTTTTTCAAATCGTAGGTGAGATTCTTGTCCCAGGTCGGAATGTAGATCATCCAGTCCTGGTCGGCGTTCAGCTTAAAAGCCAGATAGACTTCCGACAGGTTCTGGCCGGTGGCGTTGGTGAGCGATCCACTGATGGGGATGCGGCGGTCTTCGGGGTCCAGCTTGGGCGAGCCGATGAACTTCAGCGGAAGATCGCCGACCCAGCGACTCTGGAATTTCTTCAAGCTGCTGCGGTACGGCACCGTGATCGCCGCCGGGGTGTCGGATTTCAGATCGCGGACCGGGACGGTGTACTCGGCCGGTGACGGGAACTCGCTGACGTCACCCAGTTGCTGCGGGTGCTCGGCAAACGGGGACACATAACTGACCGTGCCCGCGGCGTTGTCGGTCAGTTCGATGTTCTGGTTGTTCGTGTTGGGAATATACAGGCCGAACCGCGAATAAATTTCGACCGCTTGCCCGGTCACAGCGCGGACGAACGACACGTGCTTCAGCTGCGGCGGGCCCCGAAGCACCAGCTGCACCACCAGCGCGGTCACCCCGATGGCGATCAGCGCGCTGACGCTGAAAAACATCCAGCTCAACCCCTGCTTCTTTTTCGCCGCCAAGTAGGCGTACGTGCCCGGGCCGGCGATCAGCCAATAAATGAGGAAAAAGACGACGGCGACGAAAATCAGCCACGCGCTTTTGCTGTCCAGGTTCAACCCCTGAACCATCTTGAATCCGAGGTCGACCGGGCCGGCCGGTTTGTAGGTCAGTACGCGGTCGTTCACCAACGGGTCATCGGGCGCGAGCCCGGGCGGCAGGACGAACGAGTTGTCCTTCCAGCCGAACACGCGGTTCCACACGTGCGGCCAGCCGGTCGGGTTTGCCGGCACGTTGTCGACCGTCAACGGTTGGGCGACCCAGGTGACCTGCCCCAGCCCGTACGCCTTGCGGGCGAGATACGGAGTCACGTCGGTGTTCGACCCGTCCTGTTTCCAGTCGATCCAAGTGTTAACGACGGTGCCCGGCCGCGGGGTCGCGCGGACCATCTGGAACGGGCCGGTCGCCCGACTCCAGGATTCATCGAGCGTCAGACCGGGGACTTCGTCTTTGGTCGCCGCGAGCGACTTCAGCGGGTCGAAGTTCGTTTTCGTGTCGACTTTCAGCAAGTCGACCGGCAGCAGGTCGCCAAAACTCTTGTCCTGATTGTAATCAGTGGTGGACTGGCAGATGACCAGCTGCCCGCCGAACCGGACGTAGTCTTTGATCGCCGCGAGCGTGTCCTGGTTGCCCGCGGCCAGGTCGTCGGGGTTGCCGTCGAGCCAGACGATGGCGTCGACCGCCTCGTAACCGATCGGGTTTTCGGGCAGCTCCTGCATGCGAAGGCTGACCCAGTCGGTGTCCTGCAGCAGCCCGATCGTGTCGTTGTACCGGCCGATCTGCGGCTGCTTCGACCCGTTCGCACTTACGCTTAAAATCAGCTTCGCCCCGCGCGGTTTGATCGCCACGTCTTTTCGGACCGGGTCGACGTTCTGCAGCGCCGACGTAAGCGGCAGCTTGGCGATGCGTTTCCCGTCAGTCGTGCACAAAAAAACCTGCAGGTCTTTCTGAAGGTCGCGCAGGCTGGCGGTCGAATCGGGGAGTCCTTCGTGGATCGGCTGGGGCAGGAAATACATCCAGAACCGCTGCTCGGCCGCCTGTTCGGACCCGTTCAGAACGATGTTCCGGGTGTATGCCGGCCGGTCCCCGTCGAGGTCGTACTGCCAGACCTGAAGTTGATAATTGCCGGATTCGACAGTCTCAGGCTTGAGCCGAACCAGCAACGGCGTCCAGCAGTTGGGGCGGTACGACCCGTTGAACCCAATGCTCTGAACTTCGCCCGTCGCCTGCGCGAAAACGCCTGCCGGAATGAGTAAGAGGAACAGCCCCGCTAGCAATAACCGCATCGACGGTGAATCGTACGACGGCCCCTGTAAAGCGGCAAGCGACACTTTTCGGGATCGATCAAGCCGGGATCTCGAGTGGCCGATTTACGCCGAAAGCCGCGGCAGCTGAACGCACCGGACGCAGCTGCCCAGCGAACTAACCGAGATGCGAGGCGTCATCTTTCCAATGTCGCAAACGATATTTCCTGTTGAGGTAAAAGGCGTGTGGCAGCCGGCCTACTTCTTCCAAATACTGCGAATGTCTGCGTTGTAGACCACTGCGACGATCGAATCCGCGGATGAAGAGGTGCAATCGATGCTGCGGACGTCACCGCTTTCATTGAACGGAAGTGATTGCCCTGTATAGACATCATAGGCTTTGGTAATGTGCAGCTTTCCGAGCGGTGGCATTCCAAACGTGGTTCCCGCGTAGGCGCTCAGCGGACGCACATAGACAACTGACCCCTTGAAGCAGTAGCCATATTGCTCCTCCGCCGGCTCCCAAGGACCGCCGCGCGTGCCGTAGATCGCTTCGCCCATTTTGGACATCCACGAGCCCATGTCTCGGAGTCGAACTTGTTCCAGATCGGGGATTATGCCGTGTCGGTCGGGCGAGACGTTGACTAAAAGGAGCATCTTGCGGACCACGCAGTTGGCGAGATATCGTACCAGCTAGCGGCGGCTTAAACACCTTTGAGATAGAGGCTTAAGAGTCCATCCTAGTTTGATCTGCGACAGCCGAATGCAATTCGCAGTTTCGGGCAAGATGGGCAAACTGCAAGACGATCACGAGCCCCATTTTCTCAATTCGCGATAGCCAGGGCACTTCTAATTTCAGTCGTTCGTGGATTGTTTAAAGCCTCAATTGGCTGATTAGCCAAGATTTGTAAGCCAACCCTCAGCTAGCCCACATTACGTTGCATGCTCACAACAGTTGCTTTATGCGCATTCGGTGTTATATCGATCATCGCGTTGCTGTAGAACTCGCCTCACTTCAGCCCTGTGCGGGTTGAAGTTGCTTATTCAAGCGTGGTTCCTTTCGGACCGGTTTTCTGGAACTGTCAATGAACATTGAAATCTACCGCAAGGCTGGTTTTTCCCGTTGGAACATCGCGGCTTCGTTCGCAGTCTTGTCAGGGCTTGGTTCTTCGACATTAGGGGCGATGTACGACATCACTTCGCTCGGGGCTGGGGCAGGGATTGCGCTGAATCTGAACGGCGAGATTGTTGGTCGGACTGACAGTTCTGTACCGATGTTCAACAACGGGGCGGGGACAGTCCCGGTGACCCGGTTTCAATATCGTTCGAACACTTTGACGACTGCATCGGACGGGACCGCGCTGGCGGTGAACTCGGCCGGGGTGGCGGTCGGGTCGGCAACGCCGACGGGTCAACTTTCCAGTTACGGGTTTACATTGCAGACCACCGCAGCGACCCCGACCCTTCAGCAGTTGCCCGATTTCGGGGGCGGGGTCACGGTCGCAACCGCCATCAACACGGCCGGGACGGTCGTCGGATTTTCCCAATATGCCGGTCGAAACGGGTTCGCGTTTTCCTGGTCACCCGGGGACGCGGCCCTGCACCCGCTGGATCCGGGTGCCGGCAACGCCACCGGGTTGGGGTACACCGGGACCGGCGGTTCGAGCAGCGCGGCAGGCATCAATGCGACCGGCGCGATCGTGGGGCAGGCGACCAACACGGCCAGCGAATCGCATGCCTTTTTAACTGCCGGGGCGACGCTATTCGACCTGGGCACCACCGGCGGTGGGTCGTCGAGCGGCGCTGAGGCGATCAATGATTCGGGCGAGATTGTCGGTTTTGCTCTGGATGGTGCTGGGAACTCGCAGGCGTTCTCGTATACCGGTTACAACACCGCCGCGATTACCCCGTCGGCCGACACGCCGTTGAACGGTCACTTCACACCCCTGGATCCTGCGGCGGTTTTCCTAAGCTCCGACGCTCACGCCCTGAATGCCGCTGGCCTGATCGTCGGCGACGCGATCGACTCGAACGGGGACCAGGTCGCGTTCCTGTATCAGCCGGGCGTCGGGATCACTGACCTGACCTCGCTGATCGACCCGGCAACAGGTTGGACCCTTCAATACGCCAGCGGGATCAATGCCGCCGGCCAAATTACCGGATACGGCGGCATCGACGGCGGGCCCCAGACGGCATTTCTGCTCACGCCATCGAGCATCCCAGAACCGGCTTCTCTCGGTGTCGTCGGCAGCGGCACAGCCCTGCTCGCCTGTAGGCGGCGAATCTCAAAACAGCGAGAGTTTCAAAAATGGTTCAGGGAGGGTACGCCCAAATCGTCGGCGGAAGAGCTCCGCTCGTAACCTGACTTGCAGCGGTAGGGATCACCCCCTCAGACCGTCAACCCAAGATTGCTTTTCGTAGGCAATCTTTTTCGACAATCGCCCTTTGTCAGACTGGCAGGCGGCTATCGGTGCCTGCCGCTTTGGCATCTAGCCCGCCGCGTTAAGGACACCTCGTTTCAGACAGCGGTTTGTTTACTGCCTTATTACAAAAGGATTGCAGACGGTCTGTACGCAGGTGTGCGTGGCACCGGCTTTGCCCTAGCAGCGTGAGCCGATGGGTTTCCCTTAACGAAGCGGCATTGAATGCCCTCATCGGTTCGTGACTCCTAGGAGACAATTAACATGGCAAAAATCATTGGCATCGACCTTGGCACAACTAACAGCGTGGTCGCGATCATGGAAGGCGACCAGCCCAAGGTTCTCATCAATACACAGGGCAGCCGGTTGACGCCGTCTGTGGTAGGGTTCACTGAAAAGGGCGAACGCCTGATCGGGCAGACCGCCAAGCACCAGCAGGTGACGAATCCGAAGAACACCGTCTTCAGCGTGAAGCGGTTCATGGGTCGTCGGCACAGTGAAGTGGCCGGTGAAGAGAAGATGGTCCCGTACACCGTCACCGGTGGGGCCGAAGAGATGGTGAAGATCAACGTCCGGGGTAAGGATTACACCCCCGAGCAGGTCAGCAGCTTTATTCTGCAGGACCTGAAAAAGACGGCCGAGGATTACTTGGGTGAAAAAGTCACCGAAGCCGTTATTACCGTCCCGGCATACTTCAACGACGCGCAGCGGAAAGCGACCAAGGACGCGGGCGAAATTGCCGGCCTGAACGTGCTCCGCGTGCTCCCCGAACCGACCGCCGCCGCGCTGGCTTATGGGCTGGACAAGAAAAAGAACGAGAAGCTGTTCGTCTTCGATCTCGGCGGCGGCACGTTCGACGTGTCGGTCCTGGACGTCGGTGACGGCGTCTTCGAAGTGCTCAGCATTAACGGCGACACGCACCTCGGTGGGGACGACTTCGACCAGGTACTCATTAACTTCCTGGCCGACGAATTCAAGCGGACCGAAGGCATCGACCTGCGTAAGGACCCGATGGCCCTGCAGCGGCTCAAAGAAGCTGCCGAGAAGGCCAAAATCGAGCTCAGCTCGGCGGTCGAAACAACGGTTAATCTGCCGTTCATCACCGCCGACCAGAGCGGTCCGAAGCACCTGCAGATCACCGTCAACCGCAGCAAGTTCGAACAGCTGATTGCCCCGCTGGTCGAGAAGTGCAAGAAGCCGGTGCTCGATGCGTTGAAGGACGCCAAGCTCGCCGGCACGCAGATCGATGAAGTGATTCTGGTCGGCGGCAGCACCCGCGTGCCCATGGTCCAGAAGACGGTGAAGGATCTGTTCGGCGGCAAAGAGCCGAACAAGAGCGTCAACCCCGACGAAGTAGTCGCGATCGGCGCTGCCATCCAGGGCGCGATCGCCAAGGGCGACGTCAAGGACATCCTGGTCCTCGACGCCACCCCGCTCAGCCTGGGCGTCGAAACCCAGGGCGCGGTCATGACGGTCCTGATCCCGCGCAACACCACGATCCCGACGAGCAAGACCGAGGTCTTCAGCACTGCGAGCGACAACCAGCCCGAGGTGACGATCAACGTCCTGCAAGGCGAACGCGATTTTGCCAAGGACAATCGGTTGCTCGGCACGTTCAATCTCGGCGGCATCCCCCCCGCCGCCCGCGGAACGCCGCAGATCGAAGTCACGTTCAACATCGACGTGAACGGAATCCTGCACGTGTCGGCCAAGGACCGCGCGACCGGCAAGGAAAACAAGACCACCGTCGAAAAGAGCGGCGGTTTGAGCAAGGAAGAAGTCGAGAAGATGAAGCGTGACGCCGAGATCCACGCCGACGAAGACAAGAAACGCCGCGAAGTTGTCGACCTGAAGAACCAAGGCGAATCGCTCGCGTTCCAGACCGAGAAGATGCTCAAGGATAACGGCGACAAGGTCTCCGGCCCTGTCCGGGCGGAGATCGAGTCGGCCCTGAACCAGCTCCGCGAAGCCCTCAAAGGCGACGAGGGAACGTCTATCAAGAAGTCGATGGACAACCTCAGCGCGGTTAGCCAGAAGCTGGCCGAAGAGATGTACAAAGCCGGCGGCGCCCCCGGTGGTGGTCCCGCCCCCGAAGCCCAGTCCGACCGGGCAACGGCCGACGCGAAGAAGAACGAAGACGTCATCGACGCCGAGTACGAAGTGAAGGAGTAGTCGCTTCTTTTCGGCAAAGCGCTCAGTCCGAACGCCCGGCCCGCAACGGCCGGGCTTTCTTTTTTTAGTTCGATCGCCGGGCTCGGCTGGTCTAAAAAGCGAAGCACATAGCCTGGCAGACCCGTTTCTGTTGCCCCGTGAGAAACGAAATCTTCGAGATGCCAACCGGCCAAAACGCAAGTAAGGCCAACGCTCGACCGCAATCCCGTTGATTCTCAAATATCCATGATCAATACTGTGTACATACACATACACAGGACCTACCCATGGCCACGAAGACGATCTCGATCGATACGGACGCATACAATCGTCTTAAGAGCGTTCAAAAAGAAAACGAGTCGTTCAGCAATGTCATCAAACGCATGATCTGGCAACCGTTGGCATTTCAACAGATGCTGAAGCGAATCGAGAAAGATCCACTTAGCGAGTCAGCGGTCGAAGCTATCGAGAAAGTCGTCGCACAGCGGAACAAGCCCGGTGTAGCGACTCGTCGGAGTCGAAAGTAATGGCGTTGCTCGATACGACCGCCTTAATCGATTTGTCGCGCTCGGCGACTTCGGCGAATCATCAGCGAGTCATTCGCCTTATTCACGACCTGCTTGCCAAGGGACAACTCATCTGCACCTCGCGAATAAATGAAGCAGAGTTCCGGGTCGGTGGATTTCTATCGAAGGATTCAAAGCGGGAAACCCGCAAAATCGAAGCACTGCTCTCGACCATTGTGATTCTCGAATTCGACGGCGCCGCGGCAATCCGCTTCGCGGAGATTCAGTCGCATTTGCTTCGTCTCGGTCGACCGACGGGGAGAGCTGATACCTTTATTGCTTCAATTGCGGCCGTGAACGGCCAGACGCTGGTGACCCGGAATCCCAGGGATTTTTCGGACATCCCGTCGCTCTCCGTGCTGCCGTACTGAATTGAGCGGCGTCACCCGCGAACCGCAACCATCGTCGCCACCACACCGCACAGCACTACTACCACGCCCAGCAGGACGAAAATGTTTCGGCTCGACCGGTCGAACTGTTCGGCGACCCTGGGATCGCGGCCGAAGTTGCGGATGTAATCGATCCGCGAAGCGATGCTGCCGTGCGTCCAGTTACGGGCCGCGATCGGGATGTTGTTGACTACGGCCACGCGCAGAAGAGCCGAGGCGAAGATGTTCGCGCCGATGTCCGGCGGCGTCGGCACGGGCAGGTCGGGGATCTCGGCGATTAAATCGGTCGACTCCTGGATCGCCCGCGACGCGAACACGTCCGCCTGTCGTTCGAACCACCGGCTGATGAAACCGAAGCCCCCGATCAGCGCGGCGGTGCAAACCAGCATCGAAATTAAATCGTATGCTTCTTTCCAGTTCCCCCGCAGGTGCAGCGCGTCGCCGACCGACCCCGCGACCCCAAACAAACAGCCGCTCACCGACAGAAAAAACAAGACGAACCATGCCAAGTGCCGGTGCTTTACGTGACCCAACTCATGGGCGAACACGGCCTGGATCTGCAGGTCGGTCATGCTCTCCAGCAGCAGGTCCGAAAGCATCACGAACCGCACCTGCGGAATCAGCCCCATGACGGCGGCGTTGCCCATGTTGTTCTGCGTACGCCAGAGCAGGATCTCCCGGCAGGCGACGCCGGTGCGGTCGGCGGTCGCCACAAGGCTGCGCCGCAACCGCGACTCGGGCAACCGCTGGGTATGCAACACGTGCCTGAGCAGCAGGGGCGAAAGAACCATGACGACGATCGCCGGTCCGAAAGACAGCACGGATTCCAATGCGCCCGACAAAGGCAGATTCAGCCCCATCGCCCGACCGGCGGGCGTGTGCCCCAGGGCAGTTGCCGTGAGCATGACCAGGTCGCGCAGCACCAGGATCAGCAGCACCGGTAAACTCGTGAACAGCAGCTGCACCCGGAGCTTGTTGATAAAATAGCTGCGGAAGTCCGACGGTGCGAACACGGGCAGGTCGGCTTCGAACAGGTGCAGCGCGTTGTGTTCCCGGAGTGCCGAATCGACCGGAAATTGGGCCCACCACAGCCCCATCCAGGCCATTATGCCGGGTACTAACCCGACGACCGCGCCGGGCGTGAGGACGGGCAACCGCGCGATCAGCCAGAGCAGTTGATCCACCCACTGGTGCCAGCCGAGCAGAAAAACGCCGACCGCGAACCAGAGCGGGATCGCGAACCGGGCGACATTCATCCCGAGATTGAACCGATCGACGCCGACTTCGATATTGCTCCGCAGCACCCCGCGGCTCAGTCGCCCGGCCCACCACCGCATCCCGATCACGAGCAGACAATACCCGCTGACGAACACCGAAAAGCCCACGACGGGATCGAGCAAGCACAGTCGCGCCGCGTCAGGCGTCCAGACCTCCCAGACCAGAAACAAAAGCACGAGAAGGATCAGACGCACAGTGGACCCGGGGTGAAAGCTCGAAATCCGAAACCAGAAATCCGAAAAAATGCCCGGTCGCGAAAGTAGCGGCGGGCGCAGCGAGAATCAAAGCCTTCGAAACACACGCGGCCGTAGCGATCGAAAATCACACGACCGACCTCGCTCTTCTGCCCCTTTCGGACTTCTGGTTTCGGATTTCGGATTTCGAGCTTCCCACCGCCGACCAGCATCGACACCGCCGACGCCCCGCATTTCCCCTTTCGGATTTCTGGTTTCGGATTTCGGATTTCGAGGTTCCCACCGCCGACCAACATCGACACCGCCGACGCCCCGCATTTCCCCTTTCGGATTTCTGGTTTCGGATTTCGAGCTTTCGGCCCGCCTCAGCGGCCGACCACGCTCATGACTGATCTCAACCGGTCGATAATGCCCGGCAACACTTCCAGCGTGCGGTCGATCTCGGCGTCGGTCGTGTACCGGGACAGGCTGAACCGGATCGCGCCGTGGGCGAGCCGGTCGTCGATCCCCATCGCTTTCAACACCGGGGAAGGCTCCAAACTGCCGCTACTGCACGCGCTGCCCGCCGAGGCGCACACGTCCTTCTCACTGAGAAGCAAAAGGATCGCCTCGGCTTCGAGTCTGCTAAATCCGATGTTGGTTGTGTTGACCAACCGGCCGTCGGCCCGGCCGATGCGCTGCGACCCTTCGATTGTGTCCAGCACCGCGGTCTCGAACCGGTCGCGGAGCGCGGCCACGTGGGTCATCCCAGCCAACGCCGACTTTGCCAGTTCCGCCGCCTTGCCCATCCCGACGATACCCGGAACATTTTCGGTTCCCCCACGCCGGCCGCGTTCTTGAGGGCCACCGATCATCAAAGGTCGGACCCGGGTCCCCCGCCGGACGAACAGCCCGCCCACGCCCTTGGGGCCGTGAAATTTGTGTGACGCGAAGCTCATCGCGCTGATGGGGACCGTCTTCAAGTCGACCGGTAATTTTCCGACCGCCTGTGTCGCGTCGCAATGGAACGGCACGCCTTTCGACTTGCACAGCTCGGCCACGCGTTCGACCGGCAGGATCACGCCCGTCTCGTTATTGGCCCACATCATGGTCACGAGCGCGGTGTCGGTGGTTAACACAGATTCGAACCGGTCGAGGTCCGGGTCGCCTTGATTGTTGACCGGAATTTCAAGCACTTCGGCCCCGGTTTGTCCGAGGTGTTTGCACAACTCGCGCACGGCCGAATGTTCTACGGTCGTAGTGACAATCTGCTTTCGCGGTGCCCGGCTGAGCAGAAGCCCGCGCAAGGCCGTGTTGATCGATTCGGTTCCCCCGCCGGTGAAGAGCAGTTCGGTCTCGCTGCACCCGACCAGTTCCGCGACCTGGCTCCGCGCTTCGTCGACCGCCTGCCGGCTGCGTTGACCAAATCGGTGCACGCTCGAAGGATTGCCGTACCACTCGGTGAGGTAAGGCAACATCGCCGTTACAGCTTCGTGGGCCGGTTGGGTCGTCGCGTTGTTGTCGAGGTAGACCATTGGTGTATGGATCGAATGTGCGGTTGGTGTGACGCCGGAAACGCGACACACATATTGGGATGGTATTCCGCCGCCCCCGCGGACTCCAATGTCCAGGGCCCGAGATGTTTACCTGCCCCGCTCGCGAGGCGATCGTCATAACCGACAGGATCGGCCCGCAACCGGACTGGCTAAACGGGAAGGTAAATCACGCAATGATTCTAATACAGGTAGCCACCGACCATGAATAAAAAAAAGCACGACAACACTGAAAACGCAAAAACGGTGTCGGACACCGTTTTTCTGCAAAGCGTTAATCAGTAGGTGTTTAAGATAATTTTAATGATTAAAAAATCGAAAACGGTGTCCGACACCGTTTTTGTAGGCCAATCAATCGTAGGAATCGGACCATTCGCGTGACATAATCGTATTTTACGAACTCCGCGGGTCCAATAGCGATGTTCGAAGACGTTCAGCCGACTCGCTTGCGGGGCGTTTGCTGGCGTCGGCGGGAACGGCCGCGAGCGGGCCGGTTAAAAGGAAATTTGTTGTGATGTGGCCATGAACTGCCGACCCGTCTCCGGTCCTGCCGACGCTGCGATGCCCGCGGTGAAACGGATTTACGTCGAAGCGTTTCCCGCGTCCGAACGCCGGCCGGTCGCGTGGCTCTATGAGGCGGCGGGACGGGCGGATTTTTCGGTGATCGTTGCGGAGCAAAACGGCATCGTGCTGGGCTTTGCGACGTTGTTTCGCCCGCGCGACGCCGGCGATGCCGCGCTCCTGGATTATTTCGCGATCGACGCCGGGTCTCGGGGGACCGGGGTTGGTGGCCGACTTTTTCAATCCGTGGTTGATCAGGTCGGGCAACGGCCGATGCTGATTGAGGTGGAAAAGGTCGGAGACCCGCCGGACACGTGCCGCCAGCGACGGCAGGCCTTTTACCGCCGCCACGGCTGTGGCAGAATTCTCGACCTGTCATATCAGCTGCCGATCCCGACCGTCGGTAAGCCGCCAATGGAACTGATGATCACCAACCCACCGGAGACGCTGGACCGCGCGACGCTGCTCCGTTGGCTGACGACGATCTACACGAAGGTATATGGCTGCAAGCGCGACGACCCCCGACTAGAAATAATGCTCCCGCGTTCATCGCGGCCGACCATTGATACGCAATGATCGGCCGGCCGCGTCGACCGGATACTAGCGCAAAAGCCTCTGGGTACAGCGACAACCCCCGCGGGCTGGTCGCACGAGCCTTGCATTGCCGGCGGTCGCCCCCAGAATAGCCCCGCCAAATGCCGATCCCCGCGATACTGCTTCTGACCGCCGTGCTGCTGCCCCTGGGGGCATTCGTGTTGTTGGTGTTCATGGGCAAGCGGCTAGGGAATCCGCTGTCGGGGTACGTGGCGACCGGGTTCATCGCCGGCAGTTTTATCTGCACCATTTTGGCGATGATCAACTGGTACGGCGGCGGGACCGCCGGGGGGCGGGACTGGGGATTCGACCGCGGGCCGATCAATCTGCCGATGCACTGGCTGCCGATCGGCACGCCCGCGCGACCGGCGGGGATCGGCCAGGAAATCCCCGGCTGGCTGGACGTCGGTATCTTCGTAGACAGCCTGACGATCGCCATGTTCGCCATGATCACGCTGGTCGCGACGCTGGTTCACATTTTTAGCCTGGGGTACATGCGGGAAGACGGGCGGTACCCGCGGTTTTTCGCCTACCTCGGACTTTTCTGCTTTTCGATGCTCGGGCTCGTGCTGGGCGGGACGCTGCTGCACGTGCTGATCTTCTGGGAGCTCGTCGGGTTCTGCTCTTACCTGCTGGTCGGGTTCTGGTACGAGAAGAAGACCGCCAACAACGCCGCCGTAAAGGCATTTGTCACCAACCGGGTCGGCGACGTCGGCTTTCTGATCGGGCTCGGCATTCTGTTTTTCTACCTGGGTAACGCGACGTTCCCGCACCTGTGGATTCAGCTTTCCCGGGCGGGCACCGGGCATTCGGTCACGCTGCCGGACGGGTCGGTCTTCACCAGCGGCATGCTCACGCTGATGGGCGTCGGGCTGTTCTGCGGGGCGATCGGCAAGAGCGCGCAGTTCCCGCTGCACGTCTGGCTCGCCGACGCGATGGAGGGCCCGACGCCGGTGTCGGCGTTGATCCATGCTGCCACGATGGTGGCCGCGGGCGTGTATCTGTTGGGCCGGGTGTTCCCGATGCTCACACCCGACGCCAAGCTGTTCATAGCCATCATCGGGGCGATCACGCTCGCCGTCGGGGCGGTTGTTGCCGTCGCCCAAACTGACATCAAAAAGGTTCTCGCATTCAGCACCATGTCGCAACTGGGGTACATGGTCTTAGGGATGGGAGTCGGCAGTTGGGTCGGATCGCTGTTCCATCTGATCACGCACGGGTTTTTCAAAGCCCTGCTGTTTCTCGCGGCGGGCAGCGTAATTCAGGCCGCGCACCACGAGCAGGAGATGCCCGAGTTCGGCGGGCTGGTGCGGAAGATCCCGTTCACGGCCGCGATGTTTTTCGTCGGCGTGCTGGCGATATCGGGCGCGGGTTACGGGCATTTCGGGCTGTCTGGTTTTTACAGCAAGGACATGATTCTCGCCCACGCCGGGGCGTTCGCCGGGCTGGCGGTGTATCTGGGGCATTCGAAGTTGTACTGGGCGCTGTTCGTGCTGCCGTTGCTCGCCGCGTTCGTGACACCGTTTTATATGATGCGGTGCTGGATGATGACGTTCTGGGGCAAGCCCCGGGTCGCCGGGTTATACGAGGGGGCACGTGAACAGCCGGTGATGTGGGGCACGCTCGTGGTGCTTGCGGTGCTGGCCGCCATCAGTGGGCGGTTGATGAACGTGCAGGAGATGATCGAAGGGTCATTGCGCGAGAACACACGGTATTGCCGGCTGTTCGACGCCAGTTTCAACGGCTTCGAAACCGCCTGGGCGACCGCCGGTGACAAGTCCCCCGACGTCCGCGACGTCGTTGAGACGAACACCAGGGACCCGCTGGTCGCCGGCCATCTGCTGACCCAGAAATACCTGGGCTTCTGGGGATTCTCCGGCGGACTGTTGCTGGCATTCCTGATTTACGCCCGGGGACTGACCGGGGCAGAAATGTTCGCCCGGCTGCCGGTGATTCGCCAGTTGCGGGGTTGGCTGTATAACCGCATGTCGTTCGACGAGCTTTACTTCGGGCTGTTGGTGACCGGCGTAACGGCGTGCTCGAAACTGGCCGGGTGGTTCGACCGCAAGGTGATCGACGGTTTGGTAAACCTGGCGGCGACCGCCACCCGCCGGTTGGCGTCGGGCCTTGAGGCGGTCGACCGGCACTGGATCGACGGGACGGTGACCGGCGTCGGCATGTTGGCCGAGCAGTTCGGCGCGACCGTTCGGTTACCCCAGACCGGGCGGATCCGGTCGTACGTCACCGTCGTGATGGTCGCCGTCGCGTTCGGCATTGCCGGCGTGGTGATCGTGGTCTTGTCGCACTGATGTGTTCCCTGAATCGTCGCGAAGTTTTTGACATGATTTCAACCCCACAGACCCGCACCGCATAATGGACCACCTGCTCACTTTGTTACTGCTGCTCCCGGTGATCGGCGCGATCCCGGTGATGTTCTCCCGGACCGAAAGCACCGGCCGGTGGGTCGCGCTTGGCACGACGCTGGCGACGCTCGCGGTGTCGCTGCTGCTACTGATTTTCTTCGATTGGCACAAGGGCACCGCGTACGGGTACGACGGCGGGACGATGCAGCTGGTGAGCCAGACCGACTGGATCCCGGCCCTGAACGTGCACTATCGCGTGGGCGTCGACGGGCTGTCGCTGCCGCTCGTGCTGCTCACCACTTTCATCACCGTGCTGGCGTGCGTGGCGAGCTGGAATATCCCGAAGATGCAGCGCGGGTACCTGGCCCTGCTGCTGTTTTTAGAGTCCGGCATTCTCGGCGTGTTCCTGTCGCTGGACCTGTTCCAGTTCTACGTCTTTTTCGAGGTCAGTCTGCTGCCGATGTATTTCCTGATCGGCCTCTGGGGCGGGTCGCGGAAGGAATACGCGGCCATCAAATTCTTCCTCTACACATTACTGGGTTCGGTCGCGCTGCTGGTAGCGGTCATCAGCATCTACCGGTACACCGGCACGTTCGACCTGATCGAACTGGCCCAACCGATAACACAGCTGAAGCTCGCCGCGGCCATGGGCGGTGCCGCCGGGACGGTCGCTAAAACGTTGTTCGTGCTGCTGATGGTCGGCTTCGTCGTCAAGCTGCCGACGGTGCCGTTCCACACCTGGTTGCCGGACGCGCACGTGGAAGCGCCGACGCCGATCAGCATGATTCTCGCAGCGCTGCTGCTGAAGATGGGCGGGTACGGAATTCTGCGCGTCGCGTATCCGCTGTTCCCGCAGGCCGCGAAGGCGTGCTGGCTGGTGTTCGCGGTCCTCGGCGTGGTCAGCCTGATCTACGGCGGACTGTGCGCGCTGGCACAGACCGATTTCAAACGGCTGGTCGCCTATTCGAGCGTGAGCCACATGGGACTGGTCGTGCTCGGGGCGGCGATGATGACCCCGGCCGGGATCAACGGCGCGGTCTTCATGATGATCGCGCACGGGCTGACCAGCGCGATGCTGTTCTTCATCGTCGGCGTGGTCTACGACCGCGCACACCACCGTGATCTGAACCGACTGGGCGGGTTGGCCACCACCATGCCGGTTTACACCGGCTTGAGCATGCTCGGCTTGTTCGCCAACCTGGGCCTGCCCGGATTGTGCGGGTTCGTCGGCGAGGTGCTGGTGCTGATCGGCACGTTCCAAGCCGCGCGTCGCGACGGGGTTCTGTACAAACACGCGCTCGCCAACGGCGGCGCGGGGACATTTACGACCACGGTCCTGATCATCGCGGTGATCGCCTGCTTCAATCTGGTGATCACCGCCGGGTACACGCTATGGGCGATCCAGCGCGTTTTTCTGGGCAATGAGAAGCCGGATTACGCGACGTTCAAAGACCTTGACCGCCGGGAGATTACCGTGCTGACACCGCTGGCGGTGCTGGCGGTGTTGCTGGGTGTGTTGCCGGCCGTGATGGTTTTTTCGCTGACCGGGACGACCGTGGCTGCGATTCTAAAGCTGTTCTAAGCACCAAGCACGATCATCGGATCGCCGGTTTGACGGCATTCACGGGTCCGACGACTATTCGTGGATGAAGTGGTCGCGTGTCCTGTTTTTCCTTTGCCTGCTGATCGTCGCGCCAGCGATCGCGCGGACGCCTTTGGCGGCCGGGGATCACCTGCGGGTTCGCGTCATCACCATGGGGCCGGGGTCGGACCCGTGGGAAAAATTCGGCCACGACTGCATTGAAATCGTTGATACCGAAACCGGCCTTGATCTGTCCTACAACTGGGGCGTGTTCAGCTTCGGCGAGGGGTTCAGCGGGTTCGTGTCTTTCGGCGCGCGATTCCTGCAGGGCCGGCTCGAATACCTGATGATGTCCGACCCGACCGAGGCGATGCTCGAACGGTACGACGCGGCCGGGCGATCGATCCTGGTGCAGGAACTGAACCTGACGCCGGAAGCAAAGCTCGCGTTGCGGGACCGACTGATGTCGCTGGATACCGACGCCAACCGGTATTACCTGTACGACTATTTTCAGACCAACTGTGCGACGAAGGTGCGGGACCAGATCGACGAGGCGGCCGACGGCCGGGTCGCGGCGACACTTAAAACCGTCCCCACCGGAACGACTTATCGCTGGCACGACCGCCGGTTGACGCCCGAGACGCCGTGGCTGTTTCTGTTCCTCGATTATTCGCTGGGGCATCCGGTCGACCGGCCGTTGTCGGCGTGGCAGGAATCGTTTCTTCCGGAAAAGCTTGCCGAGCATCTACGGTCAGTACGCGTACCGGACGGCCGAGGCGGGACCCGTCCTCTGGTGAAATGGGAACGGCAACTGCGGACCGGGCAGTTCGCCGTCCGCGCGAGCTCGCCCAACCCGTTCCCGGTCTTCCTCTCTTCAGGGCTGGGTCTTGGCGTTGTCATTTTCGGGCTCGCGATGCTCGGACGCTACCGGCTCGCCCGGTGGTCGTTCGTACTGCTGTCTACCGGATGGTCCGCCGTTGCCGGCCTGCTCGGGACGCTGATTACCTACGCCTGGTTCTCGGACCACCTGGCTGCGATGTGGAATGAGAACTGGTTCCAATGGAACCCGCTGTCCTTGCTGCTCGTCGTGTTGATTCCTTTCTCGCGACGGTTACCGAGCGCGGCAAAGGCGATGAGCGTCGCGGTGCTGGCGGTTTCGTTGATCGGGCTGGCAGCCAAGGTCACCCCGTGGGGGTCGCAGACGAACGCGGCGATGATCGCGCTCGCGCTCCCGGTGCACGTCGCCATTGCCGCGGGGCTGGCAAAACTGCGTGCCGGTCGGGACACGGTCCCGACGTCCGCGACTTTGGAACCAACACCCGCAACCTTCGGCCGTTCGGGCGAAAGCGCGGTAACGAAGTCATGATGCGAATTATACTTGGTTCACGTGCGACTTTTAGATTGCAGCCGCGCGGCTTCAGCCCGCGGACGATCGACGAACCGCGTCGAGGCTCAACCCTCCCCGGGCTGAAGCCGCGCGGCTATGAAATGGACGGGAATGTTGCAGGTGTTTCAAATGAAATCCGTATGCCTCGGGCGTCGCCGGGCAGCGTTTCACACTGGTTTCCCGCCGGGGTCCCTGCTACTTTGCGGGACTTGTGACTTCACCCGGCCCGATTGGCATCCCCTTCATCCCGAACACGGCCGACCTCAAGCCGTTCGCGGCAGAGCTTTGTGTGGTCGCGGGCATCGTCGGCAACCTGCTCGCCTCGTTCGTGGTGCGAAAGCCGAACACTTCGTGTGCGATGCTTTCTCTGTCGGCCGTGCTGATTGCCGCCGTTTTCCTGTTCACCGGCGACACGCGAGCACCATTCGTCGGCGAACACCTTCGCGGGCTGCTGGTTTTTGATTCGGTCGCGTGCCTTTGGAAAATCACGCTGCTGTTGTTCGTCGCCGGCGTGATCGTGCTGTGGACGGGCCACTCGGGGCGCACCCTTCGTGAAGGTGAAGCCCCGGAGTTTTTTACGCTGCTGCTGGGCGCGACGCTCGGCATGTGCCTGATGGCGTCGAGCACGAATCTGCTGGTGATTTTCATGTCGGTCGCGACGGCAAGCCTGCCGAGCTATCTGCTCGCCGGGTTCCGCAAGGGGAATCGGCGGGGGTCGGAGGCGTCGCTGAAGTACGTCCTGTTCGGCGCGGTGACCGCCGCGGTAATGGCCTACGGGATGTCGTTCGTCTACGGCATCTACGGCACACTGCAACTCGGCACGCTGGCCGGGCACGCGGGTCAGTCGGCGCTGCTGTCGGTCGCACTGCTGGGCATTTTGATCGGCATCGGGTTCAAGATCTCGGCAGTCCCGCTCCACTGGTGGGTGCCGGACGTCTTCGACGGGGCGACAATTGAAGTGACGACATTTCTGTCGGTCGCGAGCAAGGGCGCGGGGCTGGTGCTGATGCTGCGAATCCTGCAGGCCACCGGGTCGACGCCGGCGGTGACGGTCGTGCTCGGGATCATGGGCGCGATCACTGCGACCGTTGGAAACACCGGCGCGTTCGCCCAGACGGGATTGAAACGCCTGTTGGCTTACAGTTCGGTCGCGCAGGCGGGGTACATGCTGTGCGCGGTGGCGTTGATGACCTCGGCCACCGCCGGACCTGTGGCAGCCGGCGCTTCCGGTGCGGTGCTGCTGTATCTGGTTGTTTATGCCGTCATGAATCTGGGCGCGTTCTCGGTCACGGCCGCGGTGATCCGCGAAACGGGTAGCGATGCGATTCAGAATTTTTGCGGGCTGAGCCGGTCCTCGCCGCTGCTGGCCGGGTCGATGCTGTGCTGCTTGATCAGCCTGATCGGATTACCCCCCTTCGCCGGTTTCGGCGCGAAGGTGATCGTGATTTGGGTCTTGGCGCAATCGGGCGGGTTCGGGCTGGGATTGGTTGCCGTCATTGTGGTCAACACCGTGCTCAGCGCGTTTTACTATTTCCGCGTGATCCGCGCGATGTATCTCGAGACCGGGGACGCCCCACGCGGCCCGCGAGATCCGGTCAGTCTGGTCCTCGGTGCCGGTTGCGCTGGCGCACTGGTCGCCTTCTTTTTCTTGTTCGGGCCCTTGTACGCGATGTCGTCCCGGCACGACCGCATGAACGTGTCGTCCGCGCGGGGCGACGACAAGTCGGTCACGGAAGTGGCCCGGTCGCAGGACGTCAACTTCCGGAAATAGGCCTCGGCAGATTTTGGCTGCCCGCACTACAATCCCCGCATGCCAGCCGTCCCTCACGCGATTATCGACACTCTCAACGGCCTTTTCGAAGCCGAGGTGAACAGCGTGTTCCGGTTCGTCGGTGAAGGCTCCCCCTACCTGGATCAGGCGACGGCCGAGATCCGAAAGCCGCTCGCGGAACTCTATCGGCTAAGCCGGCAGCACTCCCGGGAACTGGCCGACCTGATCGAAACGCTCGGAGGCGTCCCGCGGGTCGCGAACCGGGTTCGACCCGAGGAACAATACCTGGCCTTTCTGTCGCTTAAATTCCTGCTGCCCAAGCTGGTGACCGAGAAAGATCTGATCCTGCAGCGGTACCGGAACGCGCGGGCAACGCTGGGCAATGATTACCCGGCGGTCCTGACCCTGATCAACCGCATTGAGGCCGAGCAGAAACAATACCTCGACGTCCTTCAGCGCGTAGCCATCGGGTGAACGCGTCACCGACGGTGACGACCGCCACTAGTTGATGCCGCCGCCGTACTCTACAATTCAGTCATGCCGGATATCGATCAACAAGTGACTGCACTGGGCCGCCGTTGCGAGCGGATTTTAAGTGAACAGGACCTGCGCAAGAAGCTCGAAGCGAGCTACCGGTCGGCCAGCCCGTTGCGAATCAAACTGGGGATGGACCCGACCGCGCCGGACGTGACGCTCGGCCACTGCGTGCCGTTAAAGGTGGTCCGCCAGTTCCAGGAATGGGGTCACAAGGCTGTCTTAATTATCGGCGACTACACCGCCCGGGTGGGCGACCCGACGGGCCGGAACAAGACCCGGCCGCAGCTGAGCGGTGAAGAGATCGACGCCAACGCCAAGACGTACGTCGCGCAGGTCGGCAAGATTCTTCTGACCGATCCGGAGCACCTGGAAGTTCGGTACAACGGCGAATGGCTGGCCAAGATGGGCCTCATCGACATCATCAAGCTGGCGAGCCGAAAGACGGTCGCGCAGGTGCTGGCCCGCGAGGATTTTGCCAAGCGGTACGCCGACGGCGTAAACATTCAGCTGCACGAGATCCTGTACCCGCTGCTGCAGGGCTGGGACAGCGTGTGTATCAATGCCGATGTCGAGACGGGCGGCAGCGACCAGCTGTTCAACAACCTGGTGGGTCGCGAATTTCAGCAGGAGGAAGGGAAACCGGGGCAGGTCGTCGTCGTGACACCTTTGCTGGTCGGCACTGACGGCGTGGACAAGATGTCCAAGAGCAAAAAGAACTACATCGCCGTGACCGACCCGCCGGGCGGGGACGGCGGCATGTTCGGCAAGGTGATGAAGCTGCCCGACCACCTGATGGAGTCCTATTACACGCTGCTGACCGATCTCCCGGCCGACGAATTTAAACCGCTGATCCAGTCGAGCCCCCGCGACGCGAAGGTGCGACTGGCCAAGCATCTGATCGCATGGCTGCACGATGGCGCGGCCGCGGAACAGGCCGAGAAAGCATTTTTCACCGCCACGCACGGCGGAATTCCGGACGAAATGCCCGAGCTTCAGCTCGAAATCGCCGGTCCGTTCAAGCTCGCGCCGCTGATGGTCAAAGCCGGGATGGCGGCGTCCAACGGCGAGGCCATGCGGAAGATCAAAGAAGGCGCGGTCAAGATCGACGGCGAAAAAGTCGTCGACCATCAGAAAGACTACACGTTCGACAAGTCGGTGGTCCTGCAGATGGGCAGCCGAAAGTTCGCCCGGCTCAAGCCCTGACAAAACTCTGGCATCGGGGTTGCTGAATATGAGCTATCTCTAACCCCCGGAGGCTCTCATGGGACGTGAAGACGTAGCAGCTGGTCAGGCAAAGCAGGTCAAAGGTAAGGCGAACGACATTGCCGGCGCGGTCAAAGGTGACACCGCCCAACAGATCAAGGGCAAGGTCCAATCCGCGGTCGGCAAGGTTCAGGAGAAGCTCGGCAAAAAGTCGAGCTAATCCGGTTTTTGTAGAAGTATCCGCCGGCGGTCACTGCCAAGTGCCCGCCGGTTTTTTTACGCCTGCGGGTAGCTATAAGATGGCGTTATGATGATCGTCGATGCGCACTTAGACCTTTCTTACAACGCCGTCAGCGGCCGCGACGTGCTTCGCCCTGCGCTCGAGCAGATCTCGACTACCGAAGAAATACCGACGGTGGGGTTGCCCGACCTGCGTGCCGGTGGTGTGGGGCTGATCTGTGCCACGGTCTTCACCGAGCCGTCAATCGACGGCAAGCCCGGGTACCGAAATGCTGACGAAGCCTATGCCCAGGGACAGCAGCACTTGGCCTGGTACCAAGCGCAGGTCGACCAGGGCATCTTACGATTCGTGGGCACCCGAGCCGCGCTGCAGGAAGTGAAGTCCGCCCTGCCCCCCACCGCGTCACCGACGCCGACAACCCAGCATGCGATCATGCTAATGGAAGGTGCCGACCCGTTGCGGACGCCGGATGACATTGCGGCATGGTATGCCGCGGGGCTTCGGAGTGTCGGGCTGGCCTGGAAACGGACTCGTTACGCCGGCGGCACCGGCGCGCCCGGACCTCTCACCCCCGAGGGGGTCGAGCTGGTGATCGCACTCGACGAATTCGGGATCATCCACGACGCGTCGCATCTGGCCGAGGCATCTTTCTGGGAGCTGCTGGAATTGTCCGACGGCCCGGTGATGGCGTCGCATTCGAACTGCCGGTCGATTGTCCCCACCGACCGTCAGCTGTCCGATGAAATGATCCTTCAGCTGATCAAGCGCGATGGCGTGATCGGCATCAACTTCTTCGACAAGTTTCTGCTCCCACCCGATCAGTACGGGAAACGCCGGGCGACGCTCGCCGACGTGGTCGCGCACGTGACGCACATTTGTGACTTGGCCGGTTCGACGAGCTATGTCGCGATCGGGACGGACATGGACGGCGGTCTGGGCCGGAAGGAAATTCCAGTCGAGATCGAGACCAGTGCGGACCTGCCGAAGCTCGAATATGCGCTAATCAACTCGGGCTTCACCGCCGACGAAACGGCCGGGATCCTGGGCGGGAACTGGATGCGGTTCTTCGGGCGATGCCTGCCGTGATTCGGAGGCTCCATAAACAGCCCGCAACATCAAACCGGCATGAAAAATCAGTGGGCAGGAAAAACGGTGTCGGACACCGTTTAACAGCTTTATTGTCTAAGACCTTGAAAAAAAATATTTTATAAAAACGGTGTCCGACACCGTTTTCTAGCTTGTCCCGACACCGCTTTGTTGTTAAGTCGATACCGGCTTACGTGTGGCCTGATAAGAATCCGGGTTATTATTGATCTCAGGACGACGCTTCGAACGCATCGCGTATGTGCCGACATGAGAAAACGGTGTCGGACACCGTTTAATAGTGTTGTTGCCTAAAACCGGCACCAACAGAAGTTTATAAAAACGGTGTCCGACACCGTTTTCTGTTACGACACCGCCTTATGTGCGGATCGATAAGAATTCAAATAATTGTCGGTATCAGGACGTGGCTTCGAACGCATCGGGCGTGTGGCGGATGATTGGATTCTGCCCGTTCGGCCAGACGATCGCGACCACGTCGAACCGGGCTGGCGGTTGGGGCACGCCATACCGGCTTAGATACAGCTTGGCCACCCGCGTGATTGCCTGCTGCTTGCCTAGGTTGACCTGCTCTTCGGGCGTCGGGTCGTCGTAGGCCCGGGTCTTTACTTCGACAAATACCAGTGTTTTTCCGTCCCGGGCGATGATGTCGATTTCACCCAGCTCGCAACGGAAATTTCGAACGATGATGTTGAACCCCTGATTGCGGAGGTACCGGGCGGCCACGTTCTCACCCCGGTCGCCGAGCGCGTCCCGCTTGGACTGTGGTTTGGCGAATGCGTTTTTCAGCCAGTCGAGCATAGCCCGCAGGGTACACCCCCGGCGCGTGGATGTGTAGCGCGAGTCAAACCGGATCAGACCCGGGCCTTAATGCAACGACGAATTTCCGGTCCAGCTTCGGCATCAGAAGTTCGAGCGGTGTGCGCCGCTTGACCCAGGCAATCTGAATCGTCCAAAGAAGCAGAACCGCAAACGTGACCATGTTTTGCCACGAATACAGTTCCCACCCAGCCGGGTTTCTCAGGATCAGCCGAGTCGACGGCCAGAGATAGTGGATATCCCAGTCGCGACCCGAACCCCAGTAGTCCAAGAACAAATGAAGGTGGAACAGCGCTAGACAGGCGATGAATGTCAGCACCGCCCGCGTCCGGCACCAGCCGCTCAGGCCGATCGCGACCAGCGTGCCGAACGCAAGGTTGTGACCAACCTTGTGATGAAAGTCCCAATACAACTCTTGCCCGCGATCACCGGGCACGAAAATCCCCAGTCCATCCAGATCCGCTACTGCGGCGGAGATCATGCAGGCCACCCGCTGCCGGGGTGACAACGCAAGCAGGTTTCCCAAACACCAACCCGACAAAACGTGGGTCTGGATGTGCATCAAGAGAGTTTAACAAGCGAAGGCGTGGAGCAAACCCGCCCACCCTTGAAACAGACGATCAGCCCCGCGCTTGCACGGCCGCCTTTTCCAGCAATTTCAAATTGCGGATGTTGGCTTTGAACCAGACGTCGCCCAGATCCCCCAGGAATGGCGTCAGCCCGATGACCCATTCCAGGAAAAGATTCCCGGCCATCTTCGCCTGAACGGGTAAACCCAGCTTGTGTCGTTCGGCAATATAAATCGGATAAATGCCCGCGAGCACCGCGGCCGTGTCGCCGACGACCGGAACCAAGCTCACGACATGGTCGATGCCGAACCGGATGCCCATCACGGAGAACTTCGCGTCCATCCAGTTCGCAAACCACCTGGCCCGCTTGAGATCGGCTTCGAGGTCGGGTGTGCGGGTGATTGAACGTATGACGGCGGTTGAATCCATGACTGCTCCTGTACCGAAAGTATAGCCCACCACACGTTTTCGAAGAACGGTGAATCCCGTAACGGCAATTGCATTGCGGTCGCGCAACCCTATCGTTTTTGACATGGACGCGACGCCCCCCGCCGAGCTTCGATTCGCGGTGCTCTGGCACCACCAGATCGACGAGCCGCACTACGACCTGCTCGTGGAAATGCGTCCGGGGTCGGACCTGTCGACCTGGCGATCACCGGTCTGGCCGGTCGTGGAAACGACGACTCTGCAGCGATTGAAAGAGCACCGTAGAATTTATCTTCAATACAACGGCCTGCTCACCGAAGGCCGCGGCCGGGTCGACCGCGTCGCCGAGGGGACCTGCCGGGTCACCCCCACTGCCAATGCGATCGTGATCCACTTTATCGAGCTCGGCCGGGCGGTGCGGCTGGAGCGGGTGAATGCCGAGGAATGGGACGGGTGGGCGGTCGATTTCAAGCCGGTTTGATTTACTTGACGCGTCGTCATTCGATGTCCACCACGCGCATCGGCTCGACCGAGTTGGGCGGGGCGAGGCGTGTCATTGCGTCGGGATTTCCCAGCCGGGCGGACTTGCGGTAGCAGCGGATCGCCTCGGGCAGGTTCCGACTATTTCCCTTCTCGTAACGCCAACCGAGCCCGAACAGGGCGCGACCGTATCCGGTCAGGATCGGCGTGCACGCCCCACTCGCTGCGGTATCGGCGGCGAGATCGGAACGCGCGCGAAACCTGCCGGTCAGAAAACGCACCAGGCCGCCTGCTGCGCTCGCCCGTCCGCCGTTCCGCCACAACGCCGGCAGCTTTTTCCCGCAGTCGGGGCAGTACACGGCCCGGGGGCAAAGCCCGTCGAGATCGCGTCCGCAACACTGACAACCTTTGAACTGACCCGCCGACTCACGAAATAGTTCGAGGTTCGATGCCATTGGCCTCCCAGCTGAATGGATCATATCAACGATACCCAATGCGTGACGTCAATAAGCATGAAAGTTAGTAAGGCGCCAAGCGAACTGTTCGCGCTCAACTTTAGTGTATTTACCTATAGCGTCGCGATTGCCGTAATGAGGCCTGTCAGGCAATAATTTTAGTCACCGTCGAGAAAGCTCGTACCGACTGGACTTTTCACCAGCTTGCACTCAACGCCGCTAATTATGTGTCTGCGCTAATCCTAACTTCTAGACAGTGCAGGCCGAGATCGGGCGTATCTCCCCAGACGTTAAATGGGAGAAAAACGCCGTTTTTCGCAAGCACCTCGGAGCTTGCATGACAACGGTGGGCGCGAATCCAGAATCACTTCCAGTCCCTTACAGTACCAAACGCCACGGCGTGACCATCACCAACTGCGACGCCGAACCGGTGCAAACCCCGGGCTGTATCCAACCGCACGGTGTGTTGGTTGTGCTTCGTCCCGGCGATTTCAAAATCATCCAGGTCAGCGAAAATTCGGAACGATGGCTCGGCGCCTCGGCCGACGCATTGCTCGGAAAGCACATTTCTTCGGTGATCGGCGACGCCGCTACGCGGCAGCTGTCGCAGTTTATCAAGGCCGAATCGCTGGATCGAAATCCGGTCTATGCCTTTGCCGCCCCGATCGAAAATTCGTCGGTCATCGCTCAACTCGACCTTACCGTTCACACGTCGGACGGATTCATCCTTGTTGAATTCGAGGCAACCTGTCGGGAAGCCAGCAAGCACGTCGATTACTACAGCTTATTGAAGCGGGCTACGGGGCGGCTTCAGAACGCCGGTACGCTGGCCGAGTTCTGCAAGGTTGCCGCCGACGAGGTCCGTGCGGTGACCGGGTTGGATCGCGTCATGGTCTACCGCTTTCAGCCCGACGCTTCTGGTCAGGTCTTTGCCGAATCGAAACGGGACGATTTGCACTCGTGGCTGGGGCATCGCTATCCGGCCGACGACATTCCTCGGCCGGCGCGAGACATATTCAAAAAGATCGGCGTCCGACCACTACCTGATTCGTCTGCCAAGCCCATCGAGATGGTTCCGCTGGTGAACCCGGATACCGGTCGACCGCTGGACATGACCTACTGTGCGCTGCGCGGCGCTTCGATCATGTACACGGAGTATCTCCAGAACATGGGCGTCGCGGCGACGCTGACCATGCCCGTCCTCCGCGACGGCCAGCTGTGGGGCCTGATCGCCTGCCACCATTACACGTCGACGATGTTCCCCTATCCGGTGCGGTCGTCGGCGGAACTCCTGGGGCAGGTCGTCTCGCTGCAACTGAAGAATGCGGAACAGCGGGAGCATCTCGAATATCGAAAGCAGATGGATGCAATTCACCATTCCCTGCTCGCGCGGGCGGCCCACGAAGGCGGGCTCGCGGCAATGAGCGACGGCAATCCGTCATTGATGAATGGCATCCACTGCGGCGGGATCGCGCTATACCACCGGGATAAATGGTGGACCCTTGGAAAGGTGCCCAGCCCCTCGCAACTCGATTCATTAGCCGGCTGGCTTTTATCCAGACCTGAGATGCACGCGCCGGCACGGCCTGTCTTGGCAACAGATTCTTTGAAAGCGCAGTTCGCAGACGCCGGGGAATATTCAGACTCGGCCAGCGGGTTGCTCGCGGTCCCCCTTTCGCGAGGGCACCGCAATCTCATCTGCTGGTTCAGGCCCGAGCAGGTGCAAACGTTTACCTGGGCCGGGAACCCTTACGAAAAACCAACCACAAACGGTCCCAATGGCCCTCGGCTCACGCCCCGCAAGAGCTTTGATTTATGGCAGGAGCAAGTCATCGGACACGCCGTGCCTTGGAATGAATTTGAGATCGAATCGGCGTTGAATCTGCGGTATCTGGTCATGGACCTTGTGGTCAGCAGGGCCGAACAACTGGCTTCGCTGAACCTGGACTTGGTTCGAAGCAACGAAGAGCTGGATTCGTTCGCCTATGTTGCCAGCCACGACTTGAAAGAGCCCCTCCGCGGGATTCACAAGTATGCGTATCACCTGATGGAACAAGCGCAGAGCGGGCTTCCCCTGGACGAACAGGCGATGGAAAGGCTGGAAAGCCTTTTACGATTGACCCTCCGCATGGACGGCTTGATCGATTCGCTTCTACATTTTTCGAAAATTGGCAGGCTGAAACGCGAAAACGAAGCGAATCCGCTGGACGCGATCATAAAAGAAGCAGTCGAGATGATCGGTGCGAGGATCGAAGAAAGCGGTGTCGAACTAAGAATTGCGGCCGGGCTTCCGACGCTGCTTTGTGACCGGGTTCGAGTCCGCGAGATATTTTCCAACCTGATTTCGAATTCCATAAAGTATAATGACAAGGCAGACAAGTGGGTCGAGATCGGCTGTTCACACCCCACTGGTCATTCTGCGGTACGCCCTCGGCACCTCCCGAGCGAAGTAAAAGATCAGGACATTTTTTACGTCCGTGACAACGGGATTGGAATCGACTCGCGTCATTTCGAGCAAGTCTTCAAGATGTTTAAGCGGCTTCACACACGCGACGCCTTTGGTGGCGGCACGGGTGCGGGGCTGGCAATCGTCAAGAAATTAGTCACCCAGCACGGCGGAGCGATCTGGATCGAGTCGACGGTCGGCGAAGGAACCACATTCTTCTTTACGTTAATGGCTGAAGTTCAAACTTCCGGAAAATAGGTTTATGAGTGATATTTTTTCTTCAGCACAACTTCCCGTGCTCGTCATCGAAGACTCGGAAATCGATTTCGACACCGTGGTCGAAGCGACACAGCGAGCGAAAATTCAGAACCGGATCGTCCACGCGGATACGGCCGACGCCGCGCGTAAATACTTTACGGATGCGCCCCAGGCTTTCGCGTTCGTCCTTCTTGATCAGAATTTACCGGGCACGAGTGGATGCGACTTTCTCTCCGAACTGCGTGGGAATCCAACTTACCGCTCGCTGCCGATCGTGCTTTATACGACCTCGAGCAACCCACGCGATCGCGACGCCTGCTACAACGCCGGTGCCAATGCGTATCACATTAAATCAGTGCGTTACGACGAATGCCTGACGCTGCTCTGCGACGTCTTTCAATACTGGTTGAAGCAGGTCGTTCTTCCGACCTCGAATCCCGTGAAAGCCTAAGGAGTCGGACATGAACTCTCGGCGACGCCCTTATCGCATCATTCTGATCGAGGACAACCCACACGATCTGGCAGAACTCAAGGCTATGCTCCTGCGCGGCTCGACTCGTAAATATGAATTCTATGAAGCCCAGACCGCCAACGTCGGCTTGCACCTTTGCCACACGGTGCAGGACGTCGACTGCGTCGTCATGGACTACGACATTCCCGAGATGAACGCGGCGGAGATCCTGCAGAATCTGCAACGAGTAAGCCACGGCACGACGGTGCCGGTCGTGATCTTAACCGGGGAAGTCGATGAACAGATCAGCCGTTCGATCATCCGGGCCGGCGCGCAGGGTTTTGTCGGTAAAAGCTGGATGACGCCCGATAGCGTCACCTGCGCCGTGGAAGACGCGATCGAACGACACCGTCTGGCAAAAGTTCTCGCGCGCCAATCCCAACGCCAATCGATCCTGTTGGACACCACACGCTTGATGATGGGAAAAATCGACGGCGAACCCGAGCTGATCGATCTCGTTTTTGAGCGGATCTCGGCGCATCTGGACTGTGATCTGGGTTTTTATTACCGCCCGGTTTCTTCCGGCGACCTGCGACTGATTTGGCAGAAAGGCGTTCCAGCCAAATACGCCGGTCTCATTCAAAAAGTGGAACCGAACACCACGTTCAGCGGTTTAGCAGCTCAGACGCTAATCCCTGTCATTGCGGATGCCGCCCGCATCACCACCGACCCGCTCGGGACTTTCGCGCGCCAATTGAATCTCCGGGCGTACGCCTGTTACCCGATATTGACCAGTAGCAACTCGCTTATCGGTACGTTCACGATCGCAAGCACTCGGCACGACGGTTTTTCGCCGGACGATTCCGATTTTCTCCAGACGCTGAGTCTGTCCCTCGCCGCGGCATTCGAAAGACATCGCGCTGAAAAGGCGAGCTTGGAATCGCAGGCCGCGCTCAGTCAAAGCGAAGAGCGGTTCCGGCAGATCGCCAGCACGACAGATTACGTGTTCTGGATGAAGCAACTGAATCCGAAAAAGTTGCTGTACGTCAGCCCGGCCTACGAACGCGTGTGGCAGCGGCCGACCACCAGCCTGTATGAAAATCCGAACGCATGGATTGATTCCGTCCACTCGAGCGACCGCGCCCGTGTCGACGCGGCGTTCGACAGATGGGTCGCCGATCCTGAAAACGAAACTTACGACGTCGAATATCGAATCATCGGCGCGGACGGTTCGATCCGATGCGTGACCGATCGGGGACAGGTGGTTCGCGACAGTGAAGGTAAGATTTATCGTCTCGCCGGTGTATGGCACGACATTACAGCCCTTCGGCAAGGTGAAGATTCGCTGCGCGCCAGTGAGGCCAGGCAGCGGCTCGCGTTGACCGTCGGCGCGATGGCAATTGCCGAGGTGGATTACGCCAAAGACCTGATCTATATGACGCCCGACTCGGCAAAAATGTACGGGCTCCCGCCTTCCACTTCGTCGGTCTCCCGGCTGGACATCCACGCGAAGTTTCACCCCAAAGACAAGTCGATGCTGGACGAGCTGATCGCCAAATCCTACGACCCGGACGGTGACGGGATCATGGACGCGGAACATCGCCTCCTGATGCCCGACGGCAGCGTCAGCTGGCTTGCCGTGCGTAAACAGGTTTTCTTCGATCGCTCGGGACGCAAACCGAAGCGCGTTCGAGCGCTCCTGGCGATGCGGGACATCACCCAACGGAAAATGACCGAGCAGATCCTGGTCCGGCGCGAATCGGAGTTGCAAACGCTGGCCGACAACGTGCCGGACATTATCGCCCGGTTCGATCGGGAGTTCCGTCACGTTTTTGTCAACGCGGCCGTGCACAAAGCGACGGGGTTGCCGCCGGATGCGTTTCTCGGGAAGACCAACCGCGACCTTTGGATGCCCGCCGCTCTCTGCGACACATGGGAGACTGCGCTGAGCGAAGTTTTCGAATCCGGAAAACCGACCTTAGAAACCTTCGCCCTGAATACGCCCGACGGCGAGCGTCGTTACGATTCTCAACTCGTGCCCGAGTTCGGTGCGGACGGGCACGTCGAACATGTGCTGGCGATTACTCGGGATGTGACGGCGACTTGGAACGCCGGCCTGGAACTGTCTCACGCGAAAGAGGCGGCGGAATCAGCAAACGCAGCAAAAGACCAGTTCCTCGCGGTGCTCAGCCACGAACTGCGGACGCCATTGTCTCCCGTGAAAATGGCACTGTCCATGTGGGAAAGAAGGCTGGAGGATCTCCCGGTCGAGTTTCGACAGGACGTCGAGATGATGCGGCGCAACGTTGATCTGGAGTGCCGGCTCATCGACGACATGCTGGATCTGAACCGGATCGCCAGAGGGAAACTGGAAATTCAGTTCGCCAAGGTGGACCTGCACGCGGAGATCCGGCACGTGGTTCATACGGTCGAGGAGGACGCGACCGCGAAACAGATCGTGCTGTCATTCGACGCCGACGCCGTGGAGAGCTTTGTTCTAGGCGATGCCGCTCGTCTGCAACAGGTGTTATGGAATCTTCTGAAGAACGCCATCAAGTTCACACCGCCCGGCGGATCGGTTGCCGTTCGAACCTACGACACTGCGACAGACCGGATCGGTATTGACGTCAAAGATACCGGATCGGGGATCGAGTCGGACATTCTGGGCAAAATTTTCAACGCGTTCGAACAAGGTGGCACGCACGTTACCCGGCAGTTTGGTGGGCTGGGTCTCGGGTTGGCGATCAGCAAAGTGCTGACCGAAATGCACGGCGGGATGTTGACCGCGTCCAGCGGCGGCAAGGGGCTGGGCGCGACGTTCACGCTCGACCTCGAGGTCGCCGCGCCGCAGGAAAAATCCGCCGCCGACCGCGCCGGGGGATCTTCACCTGTGGCACATCCGATCGCGCCCGTAGAAGAAATGCGATCTCGTATTTTGCTGGTCGAAGACCACCAGGACACCGCCAGGTTGATGAAGCGGTTGCTCGGGTCACTGGGGCACGACGTAAAAATCGCGGGAACTGTTGCTCTGGCACTGGAAACCGCGGACGCGTATACGTTCGATCTGGTGATCAGCGACCTGGGTCTCCCTGACGGAAATGGCTACGAGCTGATGCGAGAGTTGTTAAAGAAGCATTCGATGGTCGGGATTGCGCTCTCGGGTTACGGAATGGAGGAAGACGTGAAGCAGGGGAAAGATGCCGGTTTTGTCGCCCATCTGACCAAGCCGATCAACATGGATCAGCTGGAGGTAACCATCCAGCGCATTCTGGGCAAAATCTCAAGATTGAAGCCCGACGGCCGCCATCTGCTTCAGAAACGCAAATAGATCGGTCATCTGGAATCCAAATCAAGCAGAGCGGCAGTACCTGGATGTGAACCGTCTGATACGTCTCGGAACGCGGGGAATCATCAGCAGCGACGTTGCGCGGGCCTGTTTTTATCCGCGAAAGGGTTGACGCGTATTTCGGCATCGATAGCGTAGCGGTGGTTTTCGGATTTCTAACTGTGAGTTCCAGCGCCCCTCCTCCTTCCGTGCAGTCCCGCGCGACCGTCGACAAAGCCGCTCAGGCTGCGGCGGGCGCGTCCGACGCTGCGCCCAACGACCCGGCAACACTCGCTTACGAAAGTCCCGTCGTCGCCCCGGAGATGTCCAACCGGAAGCTGTTTTTCTGGATGTTCCGGTTCATCAAGCCCGTCACCGGGCTTGCCCTGCTGGCCGCGCTGTGGTTGACCGCCACCATCGTAGCCGACATCCGGTCGACCAAGATCACCGGCGCGATCGTCAGCCTGGTCCAGCACCTGCCGGTCGGCGGGTTGACCACCACGAACGGGTTCTGGCACTGGATGTTCGGCGACGAACCCAACGCCCGCGCGATCCGCGGATTTGCTGCCGTGCTTGCCGGGCTTGTCGCGCTCCAAGCCGTCTTCCGCTACCTCCGCGAGGTGGCGAACATGAAGATGAGCATGACCATGGTCTACTACATCCGCGAAGCGGTGTACGACAAGCTCCAGCGGGTCGGTTTCGGTTTCCACGACGTGCTGTCGACGGGGCAACTGATCAACCGGGCACTGACCGATCTGCAAAACGTCCGCGCGTTCATCCAGACGGCGATCCTCACCACGCTCGAAATCATGCTGTACGTCGTCGGGTACATGTTCATCATCTTCGGGATCAACCCCTGGCTCGCGGCACTGTCCGTGATCCCGCTGCCGATCTGGACGTGGTACATCCTGCGATTCGGTAAAGTCGTCCAGCCCGCGAGCAAAGCCGTCATGAGTGCCGGCGACCGCAACGTTTCGCTGCTGACCGAGAACATCGCCGGCGTCCACGTGATCAAGGCGTTCGCCACCGAGCAACAGGAAATCGGCAAATATAACGAAAACGCCGACACATTTTTCGAGCGTACGCTCAAACGGATCCGCATGTTCGCCGACTTCACGCCAGTCATCCGCGCGATCGGTGGCGGGTCTCACCTGACCTTGTTCATGGCCGGCGGGCTTCTCGTGCTCAACGGCAAGATGGACGCCGGTGGGTTCGTCATCCTCAGCACCGCCATGGGAACGATCCTCGGCAAGCTGCAGCAAGTCGGCGCGATCAATGAGCAATACCAGAACGCGATCGTGTCGGCCCGTCGGTTGTACGAGGTGCTGATGGCGCCCGCGACCGTGCCCGAAAAGCCGGACGCAAAGCCGCTCCCCGACGGCGACGGCACGGTGAAGTTCGAGCACGTGACGTTCGGATACGACGCCGAAAAACCGGTGCTCCACGACATCGATTTCGAAGTCAAAGGCGGCAGCATCGTCGCGATCGTAGGCCCGACCGGCGCCGGCAAGAGCACGCTTGTCAATCTGCTCAGCCGGTTCTACGACCCGCAGGAAGGCAGACTGCTTATCGACGGCGTCGACCTGCGGGACGCCTCGTTGTCGAGCATTCGCACGCAGGTCGGGTTCGTGTTCCAGGAAACCTACCTGTTCAGCGACACGGTCGAAGCCAACATTGCCTACGGCAGGCCCAACATCCGCGGCGGTGAGGTCGAAGCCGCCGCCCGGTTGGCGCAGGCACACGAGTTCATCGAGCAACTGGCGTTCGGGTACGAGACCATGCTGGGCGAACGCGGATCGAGCCTGTCCGGCGGGCAGCGGCAACGGCTGGCGATCGCCCGGGCGATTCTGACCAACCCGCGCATCCTGGTGCTCGACGACGCGACCGCCGCCATCGACCCCGAGACCGAGGATCTGATCCGCCGGGGAATGACGTTCGTCATGCACGGGCGGACGACGTTCCTGATCGCGCACCGAATCAGCTCGGTGAAACGCGCCGACCTGGTGCTCGTCGTCGAAGCCGGTCGGATCGTCCAGAGAGGCACGCACGCCCAGCTGATGGCCGAACGCGGTCATTACCGCGAGATCGCTGCCGCTCAACTGAAAAGCGACGACGAAGAAGATGAAATTTCAAAGCCGTCGTCCGACCAGCCGTCGCACATGGACCGTGTTCAGGACGTGAAAGTCGTAAACGCAGTCAGCGACGCCGCGAAGGTACATCAGCCGGCATCCAGTGGAATCGAGACGTTATGAAGACCGCCATGGCCCCACAATCGCCGGGCAAAAACGCGAAAACGGTGTCGGACACCGTTTTCGCCAAATGTTGGTTTTTTCTGCCTTTTTGTGGGCTGTTTGTAGTTTTCGACCGACTGCGCAATAAAAAACGGTGTCGGACACCGTTTTTTCCGGATGCCGGCTTTTGTGACTGCCTTCGGGGTTGTTTCTAGTTTGCTTGTATGGCGCTTCTACTTCCTCATCTTCGCCGAAAACCGGTTAAGCCTGCCGTGCCCGTCGGGCCGGACGTCGAGCCCGAGGACGAACTGCGCTACGGCAAAATCGATCTCGCCCTGATCCGGCGGATGTCGAAAAGCCTGTACCCGTTCCGGCGGTTGTACGCGATCGGCCTGCTGCTCGGGCTCGTCCACATCGTGATGGAGATGCTCGGACCGTTGTTCGTGAAGCACCTGATCAACTTCACCGTGCCGCTGGGCCAGCGGTTCGGCACGCCGACCCAACCCGGCAAAGCCGAACTGCTGCAGAGCGAGCAGCACGTCGTCTGGGTGGTGCTGGGCTGGGCCTGCGTGTTGGGCACCTCGATTGTATTTCAGCGGTACACGATCCTGATGATGACCAGCGCGGGCGAGCGGGTGCAGTTCGCGATCCGCCGGCAATTATTCAGTCACCTGCAGAAGCTCAGCATGAGCTACTTCGACAAGACCAAGCTGGGCCGAATCATCAGCCGGTGCACCAGCGACATCGACGCGATGCGCGAAGTGAACGTCTGGGGGCTGTTCAAAATTGCGGCGAATTCACTGATGGTTCTGTTCGCCGCGGTGATGATCGCCACCACCGAATGGCGACTGTTCCTAGCCATTTGCTGGTTGGGGCCGATCCTATTCCTTGCCAACCGATTCTATCTGACCCGCAGCGCTTCGATGTGGCAGCAGGTCCGCGAGGGGTGGACTCGGGTGTCGACCAACCTGGCCGAGAATATAACCGGCACCCGCGTCGTTACGGCCTTCGACCGGCAGATGCCGAACCTGAACGTGTTCAACCGTCTTCAGACCGACAACACCAGCAACAACGTCGACGCGGCCCGAATCAACGGAATTTATCTGCCCTCGTTGGACGTCGTGAAGTTTATCGGCCGGCTGATTATTTATTGTTTCGGCGCGTATTTGGTCGTCACCGGTCACATTCCCGGCGGCGTCGGCGCGGTCGTGGCCGTCTCGTTTTACTGGGAATGGTTCATGAACCCGATCATCGATTTCGGGAATTTCTACAACCAGCTGATGCAGGCGATGGCCGGCGCGGAGCGCGTCTTTAATTTACTCGATACGGCACCGGATGTGATGGACCAGGCCGAGGCGAAACCCCTGCCGCGGATCGAAGGACAGGTGCAGTTCGAAAACGTCTATTTCGGTTACAAGCCCGACCGGCAGGTGCTGCACGGCGTCAGCTTCGACGCGAAACCGGGGCAGATGATCGCGCTGGTCGGCGCGACCGGCAGCGGCAAGAGCAGCATCATTTCTTTGATCGCTCGGTTTTATCAACCGCAATCGGGCCGGGTGCTGGTCGACGGGCACGACATCCGCAACGTCACCGGGGACAGCCTGCACAAACAGATGGGGCTCGTGCTGCAGGTGAACTATCTGTTCACGGGGACCGTGATGGAGAACATCCGGTACGCCCGCCCGCAGTCGACCGAAGACGACGTGATCAAGGCCGCCCGAGACATCGGCAGCTACGACGCGATCATGACGCTGCAGAACGGGTTCAAGACCGAGGTCGGCGAGCGCGGGGCCAACATGAGCCTCGGGCAGCGGCAGCTGATCTGCTTCACCCGCGCGTTCCTGGCCGACCCGCGGATCTTCATGCTCGACGAGGCGACCAGCGCCGTCGACACCGCGACCGAAGTGCTCGTGCAGACGTCGCTGGAAAAGCTGCTTGCCGGGCGGACCACGTTCGTGGTCGCTCATCGCCTGAGCACGATTATGGCCGCCGACGTCATACTCGTCATCGACGCCGGGCTGATCATCGAACGGGGCACTCACCGTGAACTGGTCGCCGCGGGCGGGAAATACGCCCACTTGTACGAACAGTTTATTCAGCACGTCGAATAGGTTTGCTTAACGCGCTGCTGCACTTACGGAAGGTTCCACCTAACCGTTTGCGGATGATTGCGACCCGAGCGGGTTTACCCTACGGCATCGACTTTTTAATTCGATCGCTTACACTTTTTGCCCGGATGTCCGTAAAACACAAGCGTTCGCCTGTAAGGCATCAAACCGTTCCGCAGGCACTCGAGACCCAGGTCTGGATCGACTTCGACGGCACGATCACCCGCTCGGACGTTCTCGACGAAATAATCAAAGGCTTTGCCGTCGATGATTCCTGGATGTCGGTCGAACGGGAATGGCAGGACGGTCTGATCGGCTCGGCAGAGTGTCTGCGGCGTCAGCTTGCGGTCGTCAGAATCACGGACCAACAACTCGACCCGTTCCTGGATTCCATTCCAATAGACCCGGGCGCGGTTCGACTGATCAACGCGTGCGAGCAAAATAAGGTGCCGGTCTCGATCCTCAGCGACGGTATCGACCTGTTCATCCGTAGCATCCTGCGTCGCGGCGGACTGGCCGGCACCGCGTTTCGTTGCAACAGTATCACTCGCGATCACGATGCAATGAGTCTGGTCTGCCCGCACTCGAATGACCGCTGCGAGGCCAAAGCGGCGCACTGCAAATGTGAATCGATGTCGACGATGGGCGTCGGCCGGGCGAAAACCATCTACATCGGTGACGGTCGCAGCGACCTTTGTCCGTCCCGAAAAGTCGACTGCCGATTCGCCAAAGGCGTGCTCGCGGCGAACCTCGCACGAGAAGGCCTCGCATTTATTTCATACTCGACGCTGGATGACATTGCAGACATCTTCGAACACGCCTGGGCACGGCCGGCCCCGACCGTGCGGAAGGCCAGCACGGTTTAACCTATGGCGGACCCGGCCTCATTCACCGAGATCGATCAAGCCATCGACTTGCTGGAAGCGCAGGCACGAAACCTGCTCGGCAATGCGCTGCGCATTCCGAGTGTGAGCGGCAGCGAAGGTGCTTTCACCCGTTTCATCGCCGACCATTTGCTCGACGCTGGGTTGGACATTGACCTGTGGGAAATTGACGAGTCGCTGTTGAGAAACTATCCGGTTTCGAGCGCAAAGCATCTTCCGCTGGCGGGAAGGCCGACATTGTTAGCCAAACTGAAAGGCACCGGCGGCGGAAAATCCCTAATTTTTAACGCGCATGCCGACGTCGTCGCGGCACCGCACCCGGAGCGGTGGACCTCAGACCCATGGAGTGGTGTTCAACGCGACGGCAGATTCTTCGGCCGCGGCGCGTGCGACGTCAAAGGCCCGCTCGTCAGCGCAATCTGGGCATTGCTCGCGGTGAAACAGGTCTTCCCCGCCGGGCTTGCCGGCGACCTGCTGCTCGAACTGGTGCCCGGGGAAGAAGACTGCGTCACACTCGGCACGCTGACCAGCGTCGTCCGCGGACACACCGCCGATGCCTGTATTGTTTTGGAACCGACTGAATCGCTGCCGCGGAATGCGTCCCGGCCGGGATGCCGGTTCGAAATTTCCTGCGCCGGCAGGTCGGTGCACGGCACGGTCAAATGGCTGGGAGTCGATGCAATAAACGTCGCCCGGGCAGTACTCGACAGCCTTGAGGCGATAGAAAAAAATTGGAACCAACTGCCTTCCGATCCGTACTTTTACGAATATCCTATCGCTCGGCCGATTACCGTAGACACGGTTGTCGGCGGGGAATGGCAGGGAATGATCTGCGACGACTGCCGGGTCGCGGGCTATTTGGAGCTTTTCCCCGGCGACGAACCTGAGAGTTGGTTGCGTCGTTTAAACACCGAGTTGCAGGCCTCCTTGAAAAGCCTTGGTTTTAACGAAGCTGCGGCGACGATGACGTGTGTCGAGGCATACGCGGGGCACCGGCTGGATTCTTCCTCGAGTCTGTGTCTGTCAGCCAACCGTGCGATTGATTCTGTGCCGCCTGCATCAGAAAATGCTCCGGCGTCGTGGACCGGTTGGGCCGGTTTCAACTCCGGTTGCGAGGCGGGCCTCAGGGCGGGCCTGCTTGGCACGCCTACACTGGTCTGGGGGCCGGGCAGTCTTGCCCAGGCGCATGCGGTTGATGAGTTTGTCGATTTTACTGAAGTCAGAACAGTCGCCAGAATGTTTACCCGCCTGATAGCAGACTGGTCGATTTAAGAAGATCTTGGTTTTTGTTTACACGCGAAATGTCGAATTCGTCAGTATGAATGCGTATGGTCCTGATGAATAAGTATGGTCCTGCGGAATGTCCGCAAAAGGAATTGTTTCGATGTCGCAAGTCTCCATGAAACCGGCACGGCTCGGGTTACGGCCCGGGGCCTTGACCGACGAATCGCAGAATTGGTTCGAGCGGGCCAAGAAAGTTCTTGCCGGCGGGATCAGTTCGTCGGCCCGGTCGACCACGACCGGGGCGTTGCCGTACCCGCTGTATATAACCCACGGCCGCGGGTCGCGGATCTGGGACGCCGACGGGAACGAATATCTCGACTACCTCTGTGCGTACGGTAGCTGCGTTCTGGGGCATACCGACCCGGAACTCGGCGAGGTGATTTCGCGCCAGCTGGATCTGGGCACACTTTTCGGCACCTGCAATACCGTCGAAGTGCAACTCGCCGAGCAGATTTGCCGGATGGTTCCGTGCGCCGAACTGGTGAGGTTCAGCAACAGCGGTTCGGAGGCGATCCAGGGCGCGGTCCGCGCCGCCCGCGGGTTCACCGGCCGGACTAAAATCCTGAAATTCGAAGGTCATTACCACGGCTGGGTCGACACGCTCGCGGTCAGCAACCGTCCCGGGCCGACCGAGCAAGGCCCGTTCGATCAGCCGTTCAGCCACGCGCATTCGCGCGGGATGACACCCGGCGTTCTGAACGACGTCGTGATCTGCCCCTGGAACGAGCGGTCCATTCTTGAATCGATTCTGAACGCGCACCCGGGCGAGTTCGCGGCCGTGATCGCCGAACCGATCGTCGCCAACAACGCCTGCATCATGCCCGATGACGGTTACCTGCAATGGCTCGGCGAACAGTGCACGGCCCGCGGGATCGTCCTGATCTTTGACGAGATCGTCACCGGGTTCCGGATCGCGCCCGGCGGCGCTCAGGAAATGTTCGGCGTCGTTCCGGACCTGGCCGTCTACAGCAAAGCCATCGGCGGCGGGATGCCCCTTAGCGCATTTGCCGGCCGCAAAGACATCATGGACCTGATCGGGCTGAACACCGTGAAACACGGCGGCACGTACAACGGCGGACCGCTGTGCGCGGCGGCGGCGCTGCACACGCTGCAAGTCTTATCGAGCCAGCGCATCCAGGACCAGATGCGGCTCGCGGGTGAACAGATCATGGACGCGATCCGCAGGTCTGCCCGGGACAACGACGTCACCTGCGTGGTGCAGGGCGCCGGCTCGATGTTCCAGGTGATCTTCAACAACGACGGAGTTGCTCCGAGAAATTACCGCGATCTGGCGACCGCCGACACGGTTCGGTTCGCCGCGTTCCGCCAGGCCTTGCTCGAACAGGGTGTGCACTGCAACAGTTCCGGGCTTGCCTGCTGGTTCGTGTCGGCCGCCCACACGCCTGCCGACACGCGGATCGCCGTCGATGCCGTCGAACGGGCCATGAAAACAGTGGCATGACGTTGAAATTAAGATGATCGTCGATGTCGCACGCACCGACGACACTCCCGTCGAAACAGAACTGAAATGATTCATCATCTCGCCGACAGCTTTTTCAACCATTCGTCCCCCGAGATGATGGCACTATTTTACCGCAAGACACCGGCGAAGCTGGCCCGCAGTTTTGCATTGCACCGGTTCCGCCAGACCGTTCGCTGGGCGGCGGTGCATTCGCCGTTTTATCGCGCCGCCTTTGCCGCGCGCGGGATCGACGCCCGCAAGATTCGCACTCCCGAAGACCTCGGTGATTTTTACACGACGCCGGACGACATCGTCCGTGACGCCGAGGCATTCATCTGCCGCCCCCCGAATATCGTCTTCGAATCGTCCGGAACGAGCGGGAAAAACAAGCAGGTTTACTACAGCAAAGATGAACTCGAATCGATCGGGAAGGTGTTCGCCAGCGGGTTTCGTTTGATGGGCGTCACCCGTCAGGACCGCGTCGCCAACGCGTTCGACTTTAACATCTGGATCCCCGGTTTGATCTGTCATTACGGGCTGATGGCGGCCAATAATTTCTGCCAGGCGTTCGGCAAGGTCGACCCGGTCGAGGTCTACCGCCGACTGAAGCAAAATCGATTCACGGTCGTGATGGGCGAGCCGACCTGGCTGATTCGCCTGACCGAACTGGCCGAGCACGACGGCGGCGGGCACCTGCGGTTTCTGATCGGCGGGGCCGAAGAAATGCCGGCCGACGCCATCCCCTGGATGCGCAAAGTCTGGAACGGCGCGGTCGTGAAAATGAATTACGCCAGCGTCGAGATGGCGTCGGCGATCGCGTTCCAGCCGTGCGACAACCACGACGGGTATCACCTCGACACGGTCGATTTCCTCCCGGAAATTGTCGAAAAAGACGCCGACGGATATGGTGAACTGGTCTACACGACGCTGAGCCGGCGGACCATGCCGTTGATTCGGTATCGCTCCCGCGACGTCGCCCGCCTGGACCCCGTGCCGTGCCGGTGCGGCCTGCCCGCCCCCCGGCTCAGCAAGCTACGCGGCCGGCGCGACGAACTGGTCGTCGCCAGCGGGGGCAATCTTTACCCGTTGATGTTCGAGCACATTCTTTCGCCCGTGCGGGGCATCACGCACGACTGGCAGATCGTCTTCAAGCTCGACGGCATCCGCGAGGTGCTCGAGATCAATGTCGAATCCGACCGCACTGATGTCGATCAACTCGAGGCGGAAATCCACACCTCGGCGAACACGCTGTATCCGGATTTGATGAAGAACCTGGCGATCGGTATTTTCAGTATGAAGCTGGTCGTGCATCCGCCCGGCACCGTTCGCACGGCGCGAAAGCTGAAGCGGATGGTCGACCGACGATTTTTCACGACCCCCGAGCCCTCGCCAAACACGGTGGTCGAGCCCGCGGCGCTGGCACAGGTCTGACCGGCGTTCATAAATTCATGCGTTCGAATTTACTCATCCTCGGCGACAGTATCTCCCTCGGAGCGCTGGAGGTCCGCGGGAACGAAGTCATCGGCCGGGTCGAATCGTCTTACGTCGATCTGCTGTCGCTGGAACTGCTTGGCGTGCGGATCGTCGTCGACGCCGACGTGCACCGCACGACCGCCGACGCGTGCAAATCCATCGACGCCCTGCTCACGTCGCATCGGCCCGAAGTCGTACTGATCATGCTCGGCGGCAACGACGCCGACCTGGATTGGAAGCGATTCGTGCTCAGCAACGGGACGAGGATTCGGTCCCGGCTTTCGGTCGAGAATTACGAAAAAAATCTTCGGAAACTGGTCGAACGGGTGCTCGCGTGCGGCGCCGAACCGGTGTTAAGCGACATGCCGAATCATCATTTCGAGTTGCGCGGTCCGTACGTGTCTAAGCTTGCCGGCGTGGACGTAACGGCAATGCTGGAACGCGGCGGCGGGCAGGCCGAAAGCGATAAATCGCTTGCCTTGTACCGCGAAGTGGTCGCGCGGATCGCGGCGGATCTACCGGTCGCGGTTGTACGGTATGGTGAACTGCTCGACACGCGACCGCCGAGGGAAATGGTCGGCGTTGATGGCACGCACCCCAGCGCCGCCGCCCACCGACTGATTGCCGAAGCATTGACCGCCCCGCTGCTGCAGGCGTTCAAGCGAACCCGGACCGAACACCAAGTTGCGGTGACGGGATTGACCGCGTGAGCGAGCCGTCACTCGCAGCCATCCGACCCGACCAACCCCGAACGCGCACGCCCGCGCGAGTATGGGTCGGGCTCTTGATCGCGGTCGCGCTCGATGCGCCGGTCCAGCTGATCTGGAAAGCGTTGATGATCAAATACGGGGACCCGTCGCGCGGCCCGAACGGAACTTGGCTTCACCAGGCGCGATGGATCTTTCTGCAACTTCGCACGTGGGGATTGCTCGGCCTGTTTCTAGCCCAGTTCCTGAACTGGATGTGGGTCCTGAGCAATGCCGATCTCAGCTTCGCCCAGCCGTTCACTGCTCTGTCGTACGTCGTCATCAGCGCCTGTGCGGTGATTTTTTTTCACGAACACCTGTCGGTACTCCGGTGCGTCGGGATCGGCATTATTTTTATCGGCGTGATTCTCGTCGGCGGGTCTGAACATAAAACGACCGGACGCGCCGGGCGGCCTAACGGTTTCGAAGTCATCCTGGACGAGGAACTTGTTTGACTCCAATGCACCGAATGATCGGGGTCCTGGTGATCCTGTTGAGCACCGCCGCCGAAGCGCTGGGGCAGTTCGCGTTTAAAGAAGCCGCCGACCGACCACCCGCGCCTGGCGCGGGGCCGTTTCGATCCGCGTTGTTCAATTGGCGGTGGATCATGCTGGGCTATTTTGGGTTTATCATCGACGGGCTTCTCTGGTCGGTGGCGCTTTATTTTCTGGACGTCACGGTCGCGCACCCGATCGGCAGCGTGGTGTTTGTCGTCGTCGCCCTAGTGTCGCGTTTCATGTTGAATGAAAAAATTGACCGGCGGCGGTGGGCCGGCATCACGTGCATCCTGGCCGGCAGCGTGATCGTCGCGATGAACTAGCCCGCTGCCCCTCTGCCGCCTCGTACTGACGCACCTGATGTCGACGCCCAGCGCCCGCGAATTTTCCGTCCGCTGGGTCGATTCGTTCGACGACATCCCTGCAGCGTTGTGGGACATCTGCTTCGCGCCACCCCTCGAAGGCCGGTGGTGGTACGCGACAATGCATCAGTGCGGGATCGAAGACCAATTCACATTTTCATATGCCGTCGTCGAGAGGTCGGGCGAAGCGGTCGCGATCGCCCCGACGTTTCTTATGGACGTTCCGCTTGACGTGATCGCGCCCGACGGATTGGCCAGGCTCGTCCGGCTGGTCGGAAAATACGTACGCTTTCTCCGGTTCCAGCGGACGCTGTTCGTCGGATCGCCTTGCTCCGACGAAGGAACGGTCGGCCTCGTTCCGGGCGTCGAGTTGAGCGAAATCGCAGAAACTCTCCAATGGGCGCTCGACGCGCGAGCCGGGCAAGTCAGAGCGTCGATGATCGTCTGGAAGGATTTCATCGACGAAGACATCAAGGCACTCGCGGCGATCAAGGCGAAGCACGACCTGTTCGCCGTCACCAGCTTTCCCGGCACACGGGTGACGCTCCCGCCGGGCGGGTACGAGAAGTATTTCAGCTCGCTGAAATCTTCTCGCCGCAACAAGTTCAAGAAGAAACTCCGCGCCGGCCGCGAGAATCTTCCGACCAGTTCGAGCGTTGTTCAACATCCCACGCGCGAAATTCTCGACGAAATCTTTCCGCTGTTCTGGCAGACCTATCTGAAGGGCAAGACCAAGTTCGAAAAGCTTAATATCGAGTTTTTCGAACGCATCGCCGCCGAGCCGACGTCGTATTTTATCCTGCTCAGAAGCCGGGCGGACCAGAGACTGGTCGCGTTTATGCTCTGCTTCGACTGCCGGCCGCGGGCCGTTAATAAGTTCATCGGCATCAACTACTCGCACGACAAAGCGTTCCTTTATTTCCAGCTTTGGGAGGCGGGCGTGCGGTGGGCGGCGGAGGCGGGCTTTGCCGAAATGCAGTCCGGTCAGACCGGGTACAGCGCCAAGCTCGAGATCGGGAATGTGCTGATTCCGCTGACGAATCTGTGTCGCCACCGAGACCCGTTGGTCCATCGGGTGTTTGCCTGGCAGGCCCGCGGCATCAGTTGGAAAACCATCGATCACGATCTAAAGACGGTTCTGACAGCACGGGAGAAGAGGGCCGACTCGTGATCGGTCGGGTTTCACCAATCGCATCCAGCGTGAGGCGAATCAACGTATGAAAGAGATGGACCGAGCAGACCCGACGATTTCAAAGCGAGCTGTCCCGCCATCGTTGTACAACGAGCTACGACGCGGATTTCATCCGTTCAACCTCGCCGTCGCGGTCGGCGTCGCGATTGCGGGGGCAGCCTTATCGTTGCTGCCGATAGTCGCCGATGCGCTGCGCGATCTCACGGGCCTGAAAACGCCGACGGACGCGGCATGGGTCGCAGTGGTGCTGTTCGCAGTCGTCACGTCGATGCACGTTGCGGGGCACGCGTATTTTGGCTGGAGGTTCGGACGCGGGTTAAGCGCCGAACAGGTCGGGGACCACGGTGCCGCGGTCAGATTGCTCGGCCCGGCTTCGAATGCGCGGTTCGGACATTTCGACCCGCATGGCATTGCAGCAGACGCGCTCATCAGATGTAAAGCAGTTTTATCGAAAGCAGATCAGTTGCCACCCAGTCGGGATCGGATGTAATCCGCCCGGGCGGCCCGCCGGGCGTCGCCTTCGAGCTTCTTGCCTTGCATCTTCTGCAGATGAGCGGGCTGCGTCATTAGGAACAGTTCATTTAAAGTTCGGATATCAATGTCTTTGATCCGCCCGAGGTTGATTCCGATGCGCAGATGGCTTAGCAGAAACAATGTTTCCTCGCTGGCGATCAGCCGGGCAGTCCGCAAAATTCCGAGCGCCCGTTGCACCTTGTCGTCCAGCGCGATCGTCCGTTCATTCACCAGCAGCTTACGGGCCTGGTGCTCGTAGTCGATGATCTTGGGAATGACGACGTGCTTGAAATCGCTGATGATTTCTTCCTCGGACTTGCCGAGCGTCGTCTGATTGCTGATCTGGTAAAAATCACCGGTGGCTTCAGTGCCTTCCCCGTACAACCCGCGGACGGCGAGCCGCAGGTCCTTCGCCGCGCGGAACACTTTTTCAATCTCACCGGTCAATTTGAGCGCCGGCAGGTGCAGCATCACACTGACCCGGATGCCCGTTCCCACATTCGTCGGACAGGCGGTGAGATATCCGAACCGCGGATGAAATGCGAAGTCCAGTTTCGACTCCAGAACGTCGTCGATCTGATTGATCTGGGCCCAGGTTTCTTCGAGCTGCAACCCGCTGCGAAGGACCTGTATGCGAAGATGATCCTCTTCGTTGACCATGATCGAAACGGTCTCGTTCTCGCCGATGGCGACGCCGCGTGCACCCTCGGCTGCGGCGTGGGGCTTGCTGATGAGGTGGCGCTCGACCAGCAACTGCCGGTCGACTTCCGGTGCGTCTTCCAAATCGACGTACAGCATGTTCGGAGCGGCATTGGAGGTCAGAATCGTGTCGCGGATTTTTTTTTCCAAGGCTTGCCGCTGGTGCCGGCTGGATTTACTAAGGAACGGAAATCCGGAGACATTGCGGGCAAGACGAATGCGCGACGAGATGACGATTTCACTCATCGGCCCGCTGCCGCGGAGCCATTCACCTGCCTGGTTTGTGAGATCGCTGAGTTTCATAAATTACTTGCAAGATGTCATTCGGTCGCACAGAGCCGGGTTGTCTTCATTCACAAGAACTCGCATCGCGCTTTCAGACGGTCTCACACGCCTTCGGCCTGTCTGATCTGGTCCCGCAACTTCGCCGCTTTTTCATAATCTTCGGTCTCGACCGCCCGGGCCAGTTCCTTGCGTAGCTTGGAAGCGTCGAGTGTTCGTTTGACCGGCACCCCGCTGCCGCCCCGACGCGTCGGGACTTTTCCGACGTGGTGGGCCGCGTCTTCGTGGGCCCGCTTCAGCAGGCTAGTCATTTCTTTTTCGAACGTCGGGTAATCGTGCTCGCAGCCGAGCAACCCGCTCTGCCGGAACTCCGCCCAGGTGATGCCGCATTGCGGGCAGGCCGAGTTTTCGGTGGGCTTGCTCTGCAGGCCGGTGTGGTTCATGACGAAATTCGTCAGCAGCTCGTTGATCGGCATGTGCGGCTTAGGCGCGAACCCGCCTTCGCTCTGGGCGGCGCATTGCTCGCAGAGATGCTTTTCGATCTTCTTACCGCTTTTGATTTCGGTGATGAAAACGGTCGCTTGCTTGCCGCAGGTTTCGCATTTCATGGTGGATTGTAGTCCCTGCAAAGACAAAGTTCACAAACAGCCCGGAGATGCGCTATTTACACCGCAGAGGATCGTATTTCCGCCGCCCTGCAGCGTCAACGCCAGGGTTCTGACCTGTCATCGGCAGAAAACGCTGATCCGCGGCATCGAATCAGATCGCGGGGGGGAGAATACTGGTGTGTTTTATTCGCAGTGCCAGCAGGGCCGCGCACGGATCGGCAAGGATTAGAATTGTTTTGCTTTGTATCGGCCAAATACGCTCGGCCCGAAGCAGGACTGCGATGAACGCCTCGAAAACACTGCCTTCTTGTGGCACGGGGCGTCTTGCCCGTGTGTTCGAGCGAAGCGATCCTTCACTCACAGGTGCAACGGACGCGGCAAACGCACGGGCGAGACGCCCGTGCCACGGCGGATGACGCCACCATCGGTTATTCGAAGATCCTAATCTCCTTGGTTTCGCGGTTGCGAACTCCCCAGCGAAATACCATCGATACATTCGCCCGTTCAAGGCAGAAACGAGGCTGAGTTCTCGGCCGTCTCCCAGACCTCGACTCGGACCAGCGTGGTGGACGACGGAAGATTCAACGACCGGCCGATGTGCAGGGCGACGCCTTCGGCGGACGGGTTTGATTTTGCGAAAGCGTCGAGGTCATTCAGGTGCCGGTTATGGAACGGCACGATAACATCGTCGACCAGTCTTTCGAGCTCGTGAAAATCCATGACCACGTCGATCGCGTCGAGCACGGATGCCGACACCGTCACGGCGACCCGCCAGTTGTGGCCGTGAAGCGGTTCCAATGAACCGTCGTACAGCCGAAGCTGGTGGGCGGCGGAAAAGCACCGGACGGTACGGATTTCAAAAGGCATCCTCGTACTATTGCCCGGTCGGTCCCGAGCCGCAACTGCCCGCTGCGCGCCGGGGGTCTGATGTGAATGACAACCGCCCGGCAATCCTTAGAATGCCGGCATGCGGCGGTACTTTCCTGATCTTCCGACGTTTATTGCTTCTTCCCACGACGCGGACATTGTGCCGGTTTATCGGCAACTGCTCGCGGACCATCTCACGCCGGTGACCGCCTTCGAAGTGCTCGGCCGGGACGGGAACGCGTTCCTGCTCGAAAGCGTCGTCGGCGGGGAAAAGATCGCGCGGTACAGTTTTATCGCGACGAGCCCGTCGCTGATTTATCAGGCCGCCGGGCCTCATGCATCGATTATCGAACACGGTAAAACGGCTCGTGAGTTTAAAACCTCTGACCCGCTGATGGATCTCGCCGCCCTGCTGCCGGCCCGCAGGTTTTTTCGCGATAAAAATCTGCCGACGTTCACCGGCGGGCTCGTCGGGTACGCCGGGTATGACACGGCCCGGTATTACGAGTCGGAAAAACTCGCCGAGCCACCGACGGACGACCGCAAACTGCCGGACGTGATGTTCGGGCTGTATGGCGAGCTGGTCGTGTTCGACCACGTCGACAAGACGATCAAGGTGATCGCCAACGCGGACGTCAAAGCTTCGACCAATCCTGAAACGGCGTACCGCGATGCGTCGCGGCGGATCGACGAAATCGTCTCCCGGCTGAAGCAACCGCCGAGCAGCAAGCTCGGGGAGATCGACCCGCACGGGCCGATGAATCTGCCATTCACGAGCAACATGACGCGGGAGCAGTACGAAGACGCGGTCCGCAAGGGGCAGGAGTACATCAAGGCCGGGGACATCTTTCAGTTCGTGCCGAGCCAACGTGTGCGGGTGACCAGCGCGGCCGACCCGTTCGACGTGTACCGGGCGCTGCGGATCATCAACCCGTCGCCGTTTATGTTTTATCTGAAGAGCCCGATGTGCACGCTGATCGGATCGAGCCCGGAAATTCTGTGCCGGGTGACTGATCGTGTCGCGACGAGCCGGCCGTTGGCGGGCACCCGCCGGCGCGGCGTGACCGCCGAGGAAGACAAGGCGCTCGAGGTCGAACTGCTCGCCGACCCGAAGGAACGGGCCGAGCACATCATGCTGGTGGACCTGCATCGCAACGACATCGGCCGGGTCGCCAAGATCGGGTCCGTCGTCGTCAGCGAGATGATGACGGTCGAACGGTACAGCCACGTCATGCACATCACGACGAACGTCACTGGAACGCTGGCCGACGGGCAGACCGCGCTGGATGCGCTCCGCGTCAGCCTGCCGGTCGGGACCGTCAGCGGGGCGCCCAAAATCCGCGCGATGCAGATCATCGACGAGCTGGAACCCACTCGCCGCGGGCCGTACGGCGGCGCCGTCGGGTACCTAGACTTTGCCGGCAATCTCGACACGTGCATCGCGCTGCGGACCATTGTCTGGAAAAACGGCATCTTCGACATCCAGGCCGGCGCCGGCGTGGTCGCCGATTCGGTACCGTCGGCCGAGTACGATGAGACCATGAACAAGGCAAAGGCGATGCTCAAGGCCGTCGAAATCGCGCAGAGCGGGTTTTGAATCGCTTCTTGCGGACGCTCACTTCAATAAGTGGAACATATAGGAAGGCCACGGCATTGAAGAGCGTTCACAGATCGGGCACTTTCATATCGCCGGCATCGCCACGCGGCGCGAGTATGCGGTTTATGTGACGGTGGCTCAACACCGAACTAATCCTAAGATTCATCACAATTCTCGAAAGACCTGTTTTAATTTCTTTGAGCTATTGCGATTGCTGTCCTCTATCGGCGACGTAAAAGCTCGCCCTCGCCTTCAACTCGATAACGATAGGAGAAAGTCTGGGGCGGCAAAGCGGACCCGCGTCGGATCACCAACGACGTTGTAAGCCGTACAAATCGAGAAAGGTGTCGGCACTGAAAAGCGGAATATTTTCACTCAACGCCTGGGCGACGAGAAGGCGATCGAACGGGTCGCGGTGGTGAAATGGTAAGCCACAAACGGCAGTCGTATGCAGTGGAAGGATCGGGAGAATGCGAAAACCTTGTCCCTGTATCGCGCGGTCTATAAACGTCTCGTAGGAACTGGGAAGTGTGTATTTTCCAAGACAAATTTTGATTGCCGTTTCCCAATAACTGGCGGGACTAACTAGCTTTTCGTTCGAAGGATCTTCTATTATTTCCTTGGCAACTCCGCTAAGCGACGAGTCGCCGAGAACAAACCACAGCCACGCATGGGTGTCCAACAGCAACCTCATTCCATGTACTCTTGAAAATCTTTTAGGTGCTCGTCGCCCTCAGCGACACTGAGCATCCCTTTGCATGATCCGAAGACCGGCACGGGCGTGGTGCTGGCGACGGGACATAACTCGGCGACCGGCATCTAATTTTGAGTGATGATCACCTTTTCACCACGTGACGCCCGGGCGATCAAGCTCTCCAGAAGCAACCGCGCTTGTTCCATACTCACAGTCATAAGCAAGCTCCTTCGGCTGCCCCGATAATACACGCTTTCGCCTGGTCATGCCCGGAAGCCGTCGCCTACTGCGGGAGAACACGATTCTCCTTGGAACGCTAGTGCGTTGAGATGCTCGCCGTTGTTGCCGCATTCGAGCTTGAGGCGATCTTGCGAATCCAGTTGCGTTGCCGGCCGTTGAATCTACGCGGCACGCTTTACGACGTGCTGCTGATGCTTGCCGATCATCCCGAGCGGTGTCGTGATCTCGACAGTTTTGTGAACTGGTCTTGCTTTGACATGCGGTACCAACGGGGTACGCGCGAAAAGGTGATGGTGTTTTGGCTTGACCGGTTTGTGATGCACGTGGTGCTTTGCGTGCTTGCCGCCAATTGAATCGGACGGAGCGCCGGTGGCAGGCGACGCGCCATCCGATGCCGGGGGGATCGGATCGGACGTCGCCACGGGCGTCGGTGTGACAACCGGATCGGGCAGTGGCGGAGGAGGGATGACGACCGGCGGGACGGTCACCGGTGGTATATCTTGCGGCGGTGTGGTCGCCGGTGCCGCGAGCGCGAGGAGCGTGGTGGCCGGGATGGTAATCGCACCGGTGTCTGACGAATCAAATGTATTACCGTGCATCAGGATTCGGCCCGTGACGGTCGGGTTGTCCGCATACTGCAGTGCAAGAACGTTGGTCCGGTCCGTCGTGTTTCCCTCGATCACGTTCGCGTCGGTGAGGGCAGATAATGCCGACCATGTTCCCGACGTCGAGATCCAGATCGCACTTACCAGTGAGCCGGTCAATACATTCTGCTGAAGGACATTGCCCACAAAAGATGCCTGGCCGGTTGCGGCGGCGCGGGACCAGAGTACGCCATTTTTAACGCCGTCGAACGTGTTCCTGGCCACGGTGGTAAAGAGGACCGGGTCGGAATTTGCAGTATCCCCGGGAACCGTTGGCCCGCCCCAGAGGCCGACCCCCATGCCCACCTTGCTGAAGGTGTTTCCGTCGACGATGAGCTGGCTCACGCCCTGGAACATCTCGACCGCGGTCGACCCGATAGGGGTGGTGCTCGTGGTGATGTACGGCTTTGCCGTGAACGTGTTCCGGTAGACGACGATGTTGTGCGGAAGCGTTTCGAGTACGACCGTGCTGGTCGCGTCCGGCACGACGTTCCACGGCGTATCGAGTGTGACCAGCGATCCGTCGGAACGCGCGACCGTTCGGACCTGGCCGACGCCCTTACCGCCCACGACGGCGACCACGAATCCCGGGCCCGCGGCCGACCCCGTGTAGTTCGACAGCATCACCGTATTTGCCGAACCGACTGAAACACTGCCGTTGAAATACGTGATCGTTCCTTCCCAGTTGATCTGTTCACCGTTGTTCTGGTCGCCGTAACCCGATCGAACGCCGAGGTTGATGGTCGTATTGTCGGCCACGTAAACGTCGGACCCGCCGCCCCAGATCGAGTTGGCACACAGGAACCGCCCCAGCCCCCAGCCTTCCCCGTTCAACGGGTCTGACGGGTTCAGATCCTGGCACGTGTTGTTGGTCAGACTGATTTGATTTCCACCCCAGGTGTAGAGCGCGGCGGTCGCGTCGTTGGTCATATAAAAGTTGCAGTGATCGAAGAACAGCTCCGACGCGTTTCCCAGAAATGCGGTGTTACCGGTCAGGTCACAACCTTCGAAGCTGACCCGGCGTGACCCGTTGACGTCGACGGCTGCCGTGTCTTGCGCGTCGAAGGCGACGTTGGTGAAACTAAGGTCGGTCGTCTCCCGGGCGTAGACCAGATTCTGCGATTCGGCGCCGGCGAAGTTGTGGTTGGCTGACAGTGTCAGGTCTTCGAAGGCGGTGCCGGACTGCGGGTTGAAAAACAGGCATTCGTGGAACGGATCGAAAAAGTCCTCGGGCAGTTGCCATGCCGGCCCCGCTTCGATCATGGTCGAGTGCATTCCAGCGCCCTGAATACGCACGCCAATGACGTTCGCGAATCCGCCGTCGACGAGGTACGTGCCGGCGGGCAGATAGACCGTTGAATTCGACACCGCCTGAGCGGCGGTGATCGCGGCGCGGATTGCCGCCTGATCATCGGTCACACCGTCGCCTTTAGCGCCGTACTTTGTTACATCGAAAACGGCACCCGCCCACGTCTGCGCGCCATGGACGACCAACGACACCGGCTCGCTCCAGCCGTCTTCCCCACCATGTCCGTTGTGGGCCCAGACCTGCCAGTTCCCGGCCGGGAGGTCCGCTGGCAGTTGGATTGTGACCTTGTAAGGATTCGCGTCGGTTACCGTGACCCAGCGGGCGGCTGCCGAGTTTCCCGCACCGGGTTCGAGATATACCGCGACCTTGTTCGTCTGCCCACCGAGCACGAGATTCTGACCGAAGACTGACACGCTCTGCCCCGGTCCGGCGGCATCCGGGCCGACCCACCACGCGTCGGTCTTGTTGACCGCGACCGGCGCGCCGAATCCCTGGTCGTTGTCCGACCAGACCAGGTACATCGAGTCGGCAGGCAACGCAGATCCGAGCGTGACCTGCGCCGACAACGCCCCGACGTTGGTCACCGCATTGGTCGACAAGGTCGCGTTCGATGCATTCGTCTGCCCGAACGAAACAGACTGCGTGTCGGCGCCAGACCCCGAATCTGAAAGTTGATCCGCAGTGACATCCAGGGAGTCTCCCGGGGATCCGCTCCGCGTCCATTCGGCAAACGTTGGTGCACCGGCGACCGGCGCGGCGGTGAGCTTCGGGGCAAAGACGTCGAAGCCTGCAGGCAAGACTGGATCGCTCGCGGGCCGATCCTCGCTCTGAAACGCGGGCAGGTCCACCAAAGTGATCGGCGTCTGTGCCGCTTGAAGCCATCGCGATTCCAGTTGCTCGAACTTAAAACCCTGCCCGCGAGCGCCGCGCTGGAGACGATCGAATCGCATCATCCTGTTGCCTTTGTTGGGAAAGATCGAACCGGTACACGATTGCCGGCGCACCCGTTAAGGCTCGCCGACCAGAATCACATCGGGCGGGAGAGCACACACCTGAGCGCAACCAAGCCGGCCCGTTCATTTGGTCAAGATGACGCATTTTTCCGGTGAAATTGAGTGGTCTGTCGAAACCGGATAAACCGCAGCGCGAACGAATCGCGCGTAAGAGGTTTACCGCTACAGCAATTGAGGTCGAAGTTGCGTGAACCTGCGGTGGAGGCGGTGCCGAACGCTGTATGGCCTGCGCCGGCGGGTCGAAATGTGACGTTGTGTACTAACGCTCGCGATTGAAGCGTGTGTGACGGCCTGCAAGCTGATTAGCACCAAGCAGGCCAAGCGCCGCAGCGCTGTGAAACGAACCTTACATTTTCCGCGTTTCCAACGCTGAATTGGATGTTGCGTGGCTCAACCGTTTGATACAATGCGAGATTGCGGCCCTGGCAATGCAACCGGGTGTTTCGCATCACTTCATTCTCCTGCAACGAGGTAACCGATGACCATCGCAGCTTCACCCGTGCAACATTCGGCGTCTCGCATCAAGGTCGGACAGACGCGGATGCTGATCGACAATCAATGGATCAATTCTGTAAGCGGCAAAACCTTCGAGACGATCAATCCGTCGACCGGCGAGGTGATCGCCAACGTGGCCGAAGGCGACGCCGCTGACATCGACAAGGCCGTGAAAGCCGCACGCAAGGCGTTCGACCACGGCCCGTGGCGGAAAATGAACGCGCGGGCGCGTGGCCGGTTGATGTACAAGCTCGCCGAGTTAATGGAGGAACACCTGGACGAGTTGGCCGCGCTGGAGACGCTGGACAACGGCAAGCCGATCAACGACAGCCGCGGCGCGGACCTGCCGCTGGCGATCGACTGTTACCGCTATTACGCCGGCTGGGCCGACAAGATCGAAGGCAAGACGATCCCGATCAACGGGCCCTACCACTGCTACACCCGGCACGAACCGGTCGGCGTGGTCGGTCAGATTATTCCCTGGAATTTCCCGCTGCTGATGATGGCCTGGAAGCTCGGCCCCGCGCTCGCGGCCGGGTGCACCGTCATCCTGAAACCGGCCGAACAGACCCCGCTGAGCGCGCTCCGCGTGGGTGAACTGGCGATCGAAGCCGGGTTCCCACCGGGCGTGATCAACATCGTCCCCGGGTACGGCGAGACCGCCGGGGCGGCGATCAGCCGGCACATGGACATCGACAAAGTCGCCTTCACCGGCAGCACCGAAGTCGGCAAACTGGTCATGCGTGCGGCGGCAGATTCGAACCTGAAGCGGGTCACGCTCGAACTGGGCGGCAAGAGCCCGAACATCATCTTCGCCGACGCCGACCTCGACGCCGCCGTGGAAGGCGCTCACTTCGCGCTGTTCTTCAACCAAGGGCAATGCTGTTGCGCGGGCTCCCGGTTGATGGTCGAAAAACACATCCACGACGAATTCGTCGAGAAGATGATCAAGCGTGTTAAAAAGGTGAAAGTCGGCGACCCGTTCGATCACGGCACGCACCAGGGCCCGCAGGTGAGCCTGGAACAATACGACAAGGTGATGGGCTACATCGACAGTGGCCGCAGCGAAGGGGCGAAGGTTCTAACCGGCGGGAACCGAGTCGGAAATCTCGGCTACTTCATCGAGCCCACGGTCTTCGGTGACGTGCAGCAGCACATGAAGATCGCGCAGGAGGAAATCTTCGGCCCGGTCATGAGCGTGATGCCGTTCCGCGACATCGACGAGGCGATCGAAATCGGGAACAAGACCATGTACGGCCTGGCGGCCGGCATCTGGACCCGCGACGTCGGTAAGGCCCACCGCATGGCCGCCGAGCTTCGCGCGGGAACGGTCTGGGTCAACTGTTACGACGTCTTCGACGCCGCCGCCCCGTTCGGCGGTTTCAAGATGAGCGGCATCGGCCGCGAGCTCGGTGAATACGCCATTCGAAATTACACCGAAATCAAAACCGTGACGGTCGCGATGTAAGCCTGCCGCGACGCCTCAACATTTTTGATTGAAAACCCCGGCCCAAGGTGGCCGGGGTTTTCTTTTTCCGAGTGAGCCCGATCTGTTCAACGAAATGACGGGTCTGCTATATCTATCCGCATGAACAGACCAAAACGCAATCCGCTCCGTGCCCTGGCAACTGGGTTGTTGCTCTCGGCTTCGATCTGTCAGGCCGCCCCGCCGTCCAAGCAGGCGGCGCTGATGACCAAATGGGCAGCGGAGGTAAACCGCGAAGCCCCGTGGCCCGACTACCCGCGGCCGCAGATGGTCCGAACCGACTGGCTGAATCTGAATGGCACCTGGGAATATCAAAGCGGTGCCGCCGACGACGCGACGCCGGTCGGGAAAAAGCTTTCGGGCGAAATCCTCGTTCCGTTCGCCGTCGAGTCCGCGCTGTCCGGCGTGATGGAACACCACGACCGACTGTGGTACCGCAGAAGCTTCACCGTCCCGGCCGAGTGGGCCGGGCGAAACGTCGTGCTTAACTTCGGCGCGGTCGACTTCGAATCCGAAGTCTTCATCAACGGCGCCAGCGTCGGCGTGCACAAGGGCGGATATCTGCCGTTCGGCTACGACGTGACGAAGTACCTCAAGGGCCCCGGCCCGCAGGAACTGATCGTCCGCGTGTTCGACCCGACTGACGACGCCGGCCTGCCCCGTGGTAAGCAGTCGCTCCACCCCGGCGGCATCATGTACACGCCGACCACCGGCATCTGGCAGACCGTCTGGCTCGAACCGGTCGCACCGGCGTCTATCCAGACACTGAAGATCGTGCCGGACATCGACGCATCCACGCTGAAGCTCACAGTGAACGTCCCCGACGCGCCCGACGGCGTCGAAGCGCACGTGACAATCAGGGCCGACGACAAGACAATCCAGACCGTCAACGCCAAACCCAACACCGAGATCTCGATCCCGATCCCGGACGCCAAACTCTGGTCCCCCAAACACCCGTTTCTGTACGACATACAGGCGAGCCTGACCCAGGCCAACAACACCACCGACACGGTCAAGAGCTATTTCGGAATGCGGAAGATCTCGATCGGTGAAGAGAACGGCATCAAGAAGATGTTCCTGAACAACAAGTTCGTCTTCGAAATCGGACCGCTCGACCAGGGCTTCTGGCCCGACGGCATTTACACCCCGCCGACCGAGTCGGCGTTGAAGGCCGACATTCAGATGATGAAGGACTTCGGCTTCAACATGGTGCGGAAGCACATCAAGGTCGAACCCGCGCGGTGGTACTACTGGACCGACAAGATGGGGCTGCTCGTCTGGCAGGATATGCCGTCGGCAAACTCTTACACGGCAAAACACCCGCCGGTCGACAAAGAAGAATACGAGAAAGAACTCCGGGGCATGGTTGCGGCATTGATGAATGTCCCGTCAATCATCATGTGGGACACCTACAACGAGGGACAAGGTCAGTTCGACACCGCCAGGCTCGTCGGCATCGTCAAGGAACTGGACCCGTCGCGACTGGTGAATCAGGCTAGCGGCGGTGGATACTTCGACGCCGGTGATGTGTACGATATTCACAGCTATCCCCCGCCGAACTGCCCGCAGCCGAGCAAAACGCAGGCGCTGGCGTGCGGTGAATACGGCGGCATTGGCATGGTCGTGCACGACCACCTGTGGAAGCCGGCCGGCCGGGGTTACACCAACGTGACCAGCTCGAAAGACCTCGAAGATGAGTACGGCGATTTTGCCAACATGCTAAAGTCGTTCCGCGACGACCGGGGCATGAGCGCCGCGGTGTACACGCAGATCACTGACGTTGAAACCGAAGTCAACGGCCTGATGACCTACGACCGCATCCTCAAATGCGACGTCGCCCAGATCGCCAAGGCGAACCGGTTCGAATACCCAGTTCCCACATACAACGAAGTAGTGCCGACGTCCGAAAAATCTCCGCAGGTGTGGAAGTACACGACCGACACCCCGGCCAAGGAATGGTCGAAAACGGATTTCGACGACTCGAGTTGGAAATCGGGCCCGGGCGGATTCGGTGCGGCGGGCATGCCTAATGCATCGATCGGAACGCAGTGGACGACCGCCGACATCTGGATCCGCCGCGTTGTGAAAATTGGCGAGCTGACCCCTGATCAAATTCACCAGCTGGTCATTCGCGACTTCCACGACGACGGCATCAACGTGTTGATCAATGGCGTGTCGGCGTTCAACAAGCGTGGGTTTATCGCAAATTACGAGTACCAAGCATTAAGCCCGGAAGCCAAGGCCGCGATCAAGCCGGGTGCCGACAACGTAATTGCCGTCCATTGCCATCAGACGACCGGCGGGCAGTTCGTCGACGTTGGGCTCTTCGAACGCATTCCCGGGAAGTAACGTTGTGCCTCCGCTAAATTGAATAGAGCCAGATAAACCCCCGGCCAGGGGTTTATTTTTTTGGCATTCTGAACAAAAAGTGCAGGACTTCGTCACCGCGGAGGCACGGAGACGCAGAGAAGATTCCGGACCACGGTTGACACGGATGAGCACGGATAACGACCCAGAGATAAGGAAACGGTGTCGGACACCGTTTTCTCAGGTCACCGTTTTCTCTTGTTGCGACACAAGGTAAGCGATAATAGTATTTTATCTAAACGGTGTCCGACACCGTTTCGTATTTCTGACACCGTTTCATAGCTCATTGATCAGTGCCGATCAGTGCCGTCGTGGGCGAATAACTTTTGGTTTTCCCTGCGTCTCTGCGTCTCGGCGGTGAGCAATTCGTCTGCATGGAGAACGACGCCACATCAGATCAAAACCGCGTCACGACGGCCGCCGGCGCCCGCGTGCCTCGGCGACGCCGAGCTTCGGGTCCTCCGGCCAGGCGTGTTTCGGGTACCGGGCGCGCAGGTCTTTGCGGACCTGAAAGTACGTCGTCGCCCAGAAGTTCTGCAGGTCATCCGTGACTTGCACCGGCCTGTAGTTCGGTCCCAGAAGATGAAGTCGGACGCGCACCCTTCCGCCGGCCACCCGCGGCGTCTCGGTCCACCCGAACAATTCCTGCAACCGCGCCGCCAACACCGGCGGTTGTCCTAGCGCGTAATCGAGCTTGATCCGGCTGCCGCTGGGGACGTCCAGCCCTTCAGGGGCGTGCTCTTCGAGCAACCGGTCCAGCGGGTAGATCAGGGACGCGCGAAGCGCGTTGACCAACCCGCCGCGGTGAAGTTCCTCGACCGACCGCTTGCCAGCGCATTGCTCGGCAAGGAGTTGGCCTAGCTCTTCCGGTGAAAAGGCCGGCCAATCTCGCTCGGGCAGGTATTGACGGAGCAACGCGACCCGGGCAAGCAGCATCGCCGACGATTCGTCGCTCGCGAACATTTCGACTGCCTTGGGCCGCAGCGCTTTGGCGAGCGCTTCGCCAGCGGTTGCGGCGTCGACCGCCGCGTTGCGGTCGTCTTCCAGCAGCAGATCGCGATACCAAGTGCGAACGAAGCCGACGACCCGTTGTCGCTGCGGGTCGTACTCCGCCCCGCGTTCCCGGCGGATCGACATCGGGAACATCTCGTGCAGCCATTGGACGTCCACACCACTCGCGACCCGGACGCTCGCCTCGCGGGTGACACTCCGGGGATCGTGACGCACGTCCACCGCGAGGAAATAATCGCCCTTGCGCACAGTCGATTCGTTAGCGAGCCGAACACCCCCGCCGCCCACCATGACCCCCGCGGCGGGGTCGCTTTCGCGCCGCCGGCAGACCCGGTCGGGGTACGCGTTTAAAGGCAACCGGAGCAAGTTTTCTTCGGTCGCGACCTCAGGCCGGGATCCCCCGAGCTGCCGGCCCACGCGCAACAGCTCGTCACGCGTTTTCGCCGCCTGCCGGGCCGCCGCGGGGTCGACCCCGGCGTCGAACAGAAACGGGGCGAAGCGTTGCCGCTCGGCGTCCTCCAGCAAGTGCAACCGATAGATCAAGTCCGACGACCCGGTGGTGGTCGGCCCTCGGAACGCGGTGTCCCGACGACCCGGGAGCACGATGTCTTTCTCCGACATCAGAGCAGCAAGAGAAGCGCCTTCGAACAACAGCCCGAGCTCGGCGGCGGACAGCAACAACCGTGCGAGCCGCGGATGCGCCGGCACCGCAGACAGCTTTTGCCCCATCGGGGTGATCTGCCCGGCATCGGTCAGGGCACCTAGCATTGCGAGCAGCTCTTCGGCGGCCGAAAGGGCGGCGTCGGTCGGCGGTTCGTACCAGCCGAAACGTCGCACGTCCGACTTCCCCCACGCGTGCAACGCGAGCACGGTCGACGCCAGATCGACCCGGTGAACGTCGGGCAATTCGAAGTCATCTAAAAGATGCTGTTCTTTCTCCGACCACAATCGAACGCACCGACCCGGCGCGGTGCGACCCGCACGCCCGGCACGCTGGGTCGCGGACGCCTTGCTGATGCGTTGAAGGTCGAGCCGGTCGAGCCCCCGTTCGACGTCGTAACTCGCGACGCGGGCGAACCCGCCGTCGACGACGGTGCGCACCCCGTCGATCGTCAGCGACGTCTCGGCAATGTTGGTGGCGAGAATCACCTTGCGGCGATCGGCGGGTCGAAGCGCCAAATCCTGCTCGGCCGGTGGAAGACTGCCGAACAATGGCAACACCAGAACATTTTTTTGCTGTGCGACGGCTTCCAGCGCCTGCTGTGCCCGGCGAATCTCCTCGGCCCCGGGCAGGAACGCGAGGACGTCACCGCCGTCGGGCTCGTCGAGCACGCGTTGCACGGCGGCGGCTACCCGGAACGGCAGCTGGGCAGCCGCATCAGGTTCGTAGCGGATTTCAACAGGATAAGTCCGGCCCGGCGCTTGTATTACCGGACAGTCTCCGAGGAATGCCGCGACCGGCCCGGCGTCGAGCGTCGCGGACATGATCACCAGAATCAGGTCGGGCCGAACGGTCTGCTGAACTTCCCGCAGCAGCGCGACGGCGACGTCCGTGAACAGGCTCCGCTCGTGAAATTCGTCGAGCAGCACTGCGCCGACGCCTTCAAGAAACGGGTCGTCGAGCAATTGCCGGGTGAGGATTCCTTCGGTCAATACCCGAAGGCGCGTCCGCGGGCCGAGCTTGCGGTCGAACCGCACGTGGTACCCCACTTGTTCCCCGAGGGTCCAGTGATTTTCGTCGGCGATCCGCGCCGCGACCGTGCGTGCCGCGACCCGTCGGGGTTGGAGCATGACCAGATTGGGATGCGCCGGATCGAGCAGCCCCGCTTTTAAAATCGCCGGCGGAACTCGAGTTGTTTTTCCGGCGCCGGGCGCGGCGACCAACACCAGCGACCGCGAAGCGCGGAGATTCTGCACGACCTCCGGCAGAACATCATCTATCGGCAACCGCACCATGGGCCGACGATCTTACGGGAATAGGTCCGAGGCTTCGACGTAGGAGCGGCGACCCGATTAGACCCATTGCCAACGCGGGTCACGGGTCAGGTTCAACGTTTCACGGACACTCATGCCGGCCGCTCCGACCTGGCGGTTCTGTGTGAACAATCGATTGAGCAAATCCTGCTCGGCCGGTGTTGCTTTTACGTCGGCCGAGAACGGCACGTTCTGGCCGGCGAACATCTGGATGTAGCCGCTCATGCTCGCGAAATCGATCGGGTCCAGAAGCGTTTTGAAATACGCGGTGGGTCCGCTTTCCTGATAATGCTCGATCAGCGGTTCGGCGCCGGCGAGGTCGATCTTTTCACGGCATTCGCGCCAGAAGGGCGTGTCCAGCATCGTATTGAACTTGTAGTGAACGGCGAGAAACTTGCGGATGCTGTCATTGCTGCGCGCGACTTGGTTATTGTACAGCTTTACGTGCGTCGGCAGAATTTTCCGGTTCGATTCGTACAGCGTCTCGGCCAACAGGCGGGCCTGCATGCAGATCGCGCCGATGGCGGTCGCCTCGAGCGGCTCTACGAACGCGGCCGAATTGCCCACGCCGACCACGTTCCCGACCCAGGTCCGGGCGTATCGACCTGAGACGAAATTCACGATCCGGGTCTTACCGATCTTCGGGTTCTTCTTCCGAAACTCTTTCTCCGCTTCGTCGTCGGAGATGAAAGACGGGCAATAAACGTAGCCCCGGTTGATCCTGTTCTCGTGTTCGATCTGCCAGGCCCAGCCGGCATTCATCGTGTCGCAGGTGGTGTACGGCTTGATCGGTTCATCGGTCCGGTCCCACCCGCCTACGAGCGCGCGGTCGCAAAACAGGGTCGACTTGTAACTGACGAAAGGCTCGGCGAGCGTTTTCCCCAGCAGCACCGAGGCAAAACCCGAGCAGTCGATGAACAGATCTGCTTTTTCGGTCCGGCCAGACTCCAGCACCAGACCGGTCACGTGATGTTCGTCCCTCTGCACGCTGACGACTTTGTCCTCGATCGTTGAGACCCCGAGTTGGGCCGCAAACTGTTCGAGAAAATCGACGAGGTGTTCGTTTTCAAAATGGTACGCGAACTGTCGGGCGGACATGTCGGGGCCACCACCGGGGGTGCGGGCGAACGCTTTGTCGTTGGCCATCAGGGCGGAAAACGGCTCGGCGAAGTTCAGCTTGTCGCCGTCGGCGTAGAATCCGATCTGCCGCGCGACGCCGTGCATGCGAAGGTCGGCACTGGCGGGAAACGGGTAATAGAATGTACCCCGCGGGCCCCAGTTGAACCTGATTCCGATTTTCCAGGTCGGGTTGGCGAGCTTGAAGAACGGACCGGCCGGCACCTGCAAAAAGTCGTGGAGGAAATCGGTGACCGTGATCGTCGAGCCTTCACCGACACCAATGATCGGGATGTCTTTGGATCGCAGGATCGTGATCGGCAGGTCAGGGTGAACCTTTTTCAATGCCGCCGCCATGATCAGGCCGGCGCTTCCCGAGCCCATGACGACAATTTTTTTAATCGGCTGCTGCATAGTTTCCTCACACTCGCGACTTTCTGAGACAGAAATGGTGTTCAAATTATACAGCAGATTTTCCGCTTTTCGAATCGGACCCACCGCGTTGGTTGTTTCTCGACAAGCCGAGCTTCGAGCGGGTAGAACACCGCCATGCCCCAGACCGTGCTGTTTCTATGTACTGGCAACTATTATCGGAGCCGGTTCGCCGAAGAGCTGTTCAATGTCACGGCAAAAATCGTGAAACTGGACTGGACCGCGACCTCACGGGCCCTCGCGATCGAGCGCGGGACTGAAAATATCGGTCCTATCTCCGCGCACACCAGGGCAGCGCTGGTCGCGCGAAAGATCAACATCTCCGAACCGGTCCGCGACCCAATTGGCGTGAGCAGCCGGGATCTTGCCGATGCGTCACTCGTCATCGCGTTGAAAGAAGCCGAGCACCGGCCGTATCTCACCGAAAGACACCCCGGCTGGTCTGACCGGGTAAAGTACTGGCACGTCCACGATCTGGACCAGGCGGGTCCGGACGAGGCGTTGACGGAGATCGAAGGTCTCGTCGCGAAACTAATTGGTGAACTGCAGCAACGGACAGGAGCCACGGAATGAATTTGCCGACACGACGCGAGATGCTGGAAAGCTCTGCCCTGATAGCTGCAGCCGCAGCGACCGGGCTTTTACAAACGACTGGCTCGGCACGTGCGGCGGACGCGCCGACGAAGAAAATCCTTTTCTTCACCAAGTCATCAGGTTTCGAGCACAGCGTGATCAGGCGTAGTGGAACCGATGGGCTTTCATACGCCGAGCAGATCCTGATCGACCTTGGCAAGACCAACGGCTTGGACGTGACGGCGAGCAAAGACGGCGGTCTTTTCACGGCCGAAAAGCTTGCCGCGTTCGACGCCGTTATTTTCATGACCACCGGCGACCTGACCCAGCCCGGGACCGACAAACAACCGCCCATGCCCGCCGGGGGGAAACAAGCGCTGATCGATTTCGTTGCCGGCGGAAAAGGTTTTCTGGGATTGCACTGCGGGTCCGATACGTTTCACAGCCACGGCGACAAAATCGACCCGTACATTCAGTTACTCGGCGGCGAGTTCGTCACGCACGGCGAGCAGCAGGAGTCGACCTGCGAAGTCGTCGACGCGAAATTTCCGGGTACGCCCGGGAAAGACTTTTCGTTCAAAGAAGAATGGTACGCCCTGAACCATTTCGCCGCGGACCTGCACGTGATCCTGATGCAGAAAACCGAGGGGATGCACGGCGCGATGTACAAGCGGCCGTCCTACCCCGGCACTTGGGCAAGGCGTCACGGCAAGGGCCGGGTGTTTTACAGCTCGATGGGGCACCGTGAAGACGTCTGGAAAAATCCGACGTTCACCAACCTGCTGATCGGCGGGATCGCCTGGGCGAGTGGCCAGCGCGACGCGGACGTGTCGCCGAACTGGAATCCGCGACCAGAGCCGCAGAAATAAACGGTTCAAGTATGATGAAAGTCGACCTCTCCAACAAAATTGCAGTAGTGACCGGCGCATCGGGTGAATTGGGCCGGGCGATGGCCCGGACGCTGGCCGAATGCGGCGCGGACATCGCCGTTCATTATTTGAACAACCGCGACAAAGCCGAGGCAGTAGTGGCCGACGTCCTTCGCCTGGGCCGGCGGGCGGTCGCGGTGCAGGCCGACGTCACTTCCGAATCAAGCGTGTTGGCGATGCAGGTGGCAGTGCGTACCGCATTAGGCGACGCCGACATCATTGTGAACAACGCCGTCATTCAGATTCATCCATGGAAATACGTCATGGAACAACCGGTCGCCGATTACGAAAGCCAGTTCCGTTCGTGCGTACTGCAGAATGTCTTGATGGCCAAAGCGTTCGTGCCCGCAATGGCCGCGCGCAACTGGGGACGGGTGATCGGGATCAACACCGAATGCGCGATGCAGACGTTCGCCGGTCAGTCGGCTTACGACGCAGGTAAACGTGGAATGGACGGCGTGCTGCGGGTGCTGGCGCGTGAGGTCGGGCCGCAGGGCATTACCGTCAATCAAGTCGCGCCGGGGTGGATGATCAGCGACAAATACCGCGGCACCGCCGACGAAGCTCAACCCGATTACGAGAGCAAGGTGCCGTTGCGCCGTCGCGGTACCGACCAGGACGTCGCGAATGCGGTCGCGTTCTTAGCATCAGATCTTGCCGGGTTCATTACCGGTGTCTATCTGCCCGTCAGCGGCGGAACCGTCATGCCGGGAATCTGAAACCAAATTGCCCGATGCCTTTTCCGCACGAGATTGCTACGTTTCCCCGCGGGGATACCAACTTTTGAATGGAGCGATCGGCGATGGGCAAAGGCGTAATGTTTCAGTACTTCGAATGGAATTGTAAAAACGACGGTTCGCTGTGGCGGGAACTGGCCGAGCGTGCACTGGAAATTAAAAATCTCGGAACCACCGCGGTGTGGATGCCGCCAGCTTACAAAGGAATGGGCGGGAGCAACGACACGGGTTACGCGCCTTACGACTTGTACGACCTGGGCGAGTTCGATCAGAAAGGCTCGGTCCGAACGAAGTACGGGACCAAGGACGAATTCATCGCGGCAGTGAAAGCCGTCCAGGACGCCGGGATGGACGCCTACGCAGACATCGTGCTGAACCACCGCATGGGCGGCGACGAACTGGAAGAGGTCGAGATCGTCGAGATCGACAACGACGACCGCAATCAGATGGTCAGCGAGCCATACAAAATCAAAGCCTATTCCGCCTACTTGTTTCCGGGCCGGGCCGGGAAATACTCCGGCTTTCAATGGCATCACGAGCATTTCGTCGCCTTCGGGTACGACGACAACAACAAAGACGCCAAGGGAAAAATCTACCGGGTGAAGGAAAAAACCTTTTCCGGTGAGGTCGATTTCGAACACGGGAATTTCGACTACCTGATGGGCGCCGACGTCGACCAGTACCACCCGGAAGTCCGGGAAGAGACTTTGAAATGGGGAAAGTGGTTCATCGAAACCACGGGCGTGAATGGTTTTCGGCTCGACGCCGTGAAGCACATCCCCCTTAGCTTCTTTAAGGAGTATCTCGAGAAGACCCGCGAGCATGTCAAACCACGCGAGTTGTTTGCCGTCGGAGAATACTGGTCGGGCAGCATGGCCGCGATCCAGAAATACATCGACGCCACCGCGGGCAGCATGCGGCTGTTCGACGTGCCGCTGCATTACAAACTCTGCGAAGCGTCCAAACGCGGTCGCGATTTTGACCTGTCGAAAGTTTTCGACGACACACTCGTGAAAGACAATCCGCTGATGGCAGTCACGTTCGTCGACAACCACGACAGCCAGCCGGGCCAGTCGCTCGAATCATGGGTAGACGACTGGTTCAAACCGTTGGCGTACGCGCTGATCCTGCTCCGCGAGCACGGCTACCCGTGCCTGTTTTACGGTGATTACTTCGGCAACCCCGGCGACGCAGAGGGCAAAAACAAACTGACCAGCCACCGCAAGATCATCGACGACTGCATTCAGGCCCGGCAGAAACATTGCTACGGCGAACTGCACGAGTACTTCGACCACCCGCAATGCGTCGGCTGGTTGTGGACCGGGAACGAAGAGCACCCCGACGGCGTGGCAGTCGTGATGAGCAATGGCGAAGCCGGCGACAAGCGGATGAAAACACCCCACGTCGGGCGGACGTTTCGAGACCTGACCGGCGCGGTCCACGAACCCGTGACGACCGACGCCAACGGCGAAGCCGACTTCAACTGTCAGGGCGGCAGCGTCAGCATCTGGTGCCCGCTCTAATCGCCCGGCGGCAATCGCACCCGGGCCGCGAATGCCGCGGTTCGGGTGTCACCGGGTGATCAACACGTCCACGCCGGCTGCAGCATTGCTGAACTGCATTCGCAGCGACCCGTCCGCGTAGTCATAAGCGTCCGTGGTCAAGACAGCCCCACCGACACGAACGGCTTTCGGCGCGCCCGGCATCACCAGGCGTACCACGGCGCGGCTTCCCTGAACGCCTTCGGCGCGGAAACTGATCGACTCTGCACTGACGACTTCGTCGCGCACCCGGCAAGCGGCGGCGACGACGCCGACCTTGCCTTTCGGCAACTTCGACAAATCCAGCAGCAGTTGTCGAGTGCCCGATGAGATCACAAACGATCTGACGATCGGCAGTTTCTCGTCGAACAAAGGAACCAGCGTGCCGTGAAGGGTGTATGGCTCGGAGTCAGTCAGCGATTCGTCTAACCCGGCCGCGACGACGTACGGCCCGCGACGCAACACCATCGAATTGCTTTCTTCCCATTTCAATCCGCAGCGGGCAGAGGCCGCGTGAACCAGCGACCGCACATGATCTGCGCCGCCTTTGTCGTGCGTCAGACCCGCCGGTGACTCGGCGTCGTAATCGACCGACCCGCCGCCGACTAAGACCGGGAATGTGGTTCCGGCGGAAAATCCGAACGCGTTAAACAAATGTTCGCGCGGCGTCGCGTAGCTCAGCGGCGCGGTGTTCCACCATTCGTGCACGGCATTGAACGCGTCCCGGTCGTCGTCGACAAAGATCAAAGCGCCGCCCGCTTTAACCCAGTCGACGATCGCCTGGTGAAACCCGGGCGTCGGTGGTTTCTGTCCCTCGTAGGTAAGCAGCAGCACCTTGTACCGGTCGAGAAAACCCTTCTGCGTGCACGCCTCGATCTGCACCGGTTCGATCGGCAGCCCGTGTTTCACGAGCGGCATCGCCAGCCCGTAAAACGACCCGAGGTCACCGTCGGACGAGTGCGGCCCCGACCGCTGGAACATCATCGTGTCCGAAACCAGCACGCCGATTCCTTTCGTGCCGGCCCGCTCCCAGACGATCGACTCCGGCGGTTGCTTCATGTCACCCAATGCGGTGATGACCGACTGCAACTCGGTCTCGTATTGCGCGGGGATCGGGACCCGGACCGATTCTTTTGTGACCGGCGCTGTCGCGGGATAGCCGTGCATGAAGATCCGGTGCGGCCAGGGCATGATCTCGTACCGCCAAACCTCGGGCTGCAGCAGCGACGCGGTCAGCGTGTTCTGCCAATTCTCTCGATAGTCGGCCCAAGTGTGGTTCGGGTTGTCTTCGATCGGATCGTTCAGATACCAGACCCGTCGCCCGCTCGCCCGGACCAGGTTCTGCATCGCGCCGTATTCCAGGAACGCGGTCTCGAACGTGCGCTCCTTTTTTACGTTCTGATAAACATTCGGCGTCCGGCTCGTGCCGGTCCAGACCTGCGCGATGTACCCGTCGCACCCCACGTCCAGCAGTGACGATTCGGGGCTGACGATCGCCCAGTGGGCGTAGTTCAAAAGCGAATGCGTCGGCACGTTGCAGGGAATTTTCTTGCCTCGCTCGTCGCCCCATTTTTTCACCGACGCGAACACCTGCCCCAGCGCCCGACGGTACAGAAAATATTTAAGCTTCGACGCGCGGTATTGCGCTTCCACCGACGAATCGGGGGCCTGCCAGTCCTGACCGTAATACGCTTTCCACTCTCGCTTGAAACCTTCGCTCCAACCGCTTTTGGCCCAGAACTCCGGCTCTTCGAGATAGACCGCCTCGGCGCCGGCGTCGAGTGCGCGGCGGACACCAACCGCCAGAAACTCGCCGTACGAAGGCCCCGGTGACATGTAATACATGTCCTTGCCGTGGGTCACTTTCCTGCCCTTGCTGTCGACCTGCGCTTCGTCTTCGTGATTCTTCCCGTCGAACCGTCCGTATAGATAATCCTGGTACTGCCCCCAGGCGACTCCGGTCATCAGCTGCACGACGTACCCGTGGTCGCGAAAGGTTTTCATTCGATCGGGGAGCGTCTTGTCGATTCCGTAACAGATCGCCACGTCGGAGTTCACCTGCACTCGCGGGGTCCAGTTTCCGCCGGCCTGGAAAGAAAGCCGCTCTTCTTCACGGCGCGTCTCGTCCGCGGTCGTGGACTGCGCGAGCGTGTGCGATACGCCGAGCAAGTAGTAGCCCAGCAGGACTACCGTTCGAGTCAGACGCAGGTGATTGAGCATGGGTCCTCGATCTGATTCGATCTCGAAGCACGTTCCGAAACTGTACGGTCAAGAGCCGTGCCGAACGTCGCGAAGCGTCGCACCTTCCGCAGCGTGTCCGAACAGCTTCGGCATGCCGACGCGTTGCGAACCATAGATGCCGGTGTGCCCGCTGAACAGGTAAGCAAGGCAGCACGCCTCGGCGGCGTAGACCACGAACCCGGCCGACAAAAGCTGCCCGTTGCCCGGCCCGAACAATTCGATCGCCATGATGGTACACGCCAACGGCGTGTTCGTTGCCCCGGCGAACACCGCGACGAAGCCCAGACCGGCGAACAAATCCACCGGCGCGCCGAGCCACCCCGCGAGCGTGTTACCGAGCGCCGCGCCGACGAAAAACAGCGGTGTCACTTCCCCGCCTTTGAAGCCCGCGCCGAGCGTGACGGCCGTGAATAGAATCTTCCACCACCAACTGAGCGGTAATGCTCCACCGGCATGGAAGCAACTCACAATGCAGACCGCCGCCGGATAGTGCGGGTCAGGCGTCACGCCGATGCCCAGGTAATCCCGGGTGCGCAGCAGCAGCGTCATGCCGATGACCATCATCCCGCCGTAGACGGGTCTTAAGACGGGCGACGACGACAGGTTTTTGAATGCCCACTGGCACGCGTGTGTGAGTTCAGCGAACAGCGCGCCGGCGAGCCCGAACACGACCGATGCCGCCGCGACCTTGGACAACATCAGCACGTCGATCTGCGGTGTCGATCGTATGGCCGAGAGGATGTGATACCCGGTGTGGTGGATCGCCAGCCGGTCCATCGCGTAGGCCGCCGCCCCGTCGCCGATCACGCCGGCGATCAAGCACGGGATCAGCGCTTCGTAACTGATCCGCCCGATGGCCAGCACCTCGATGGCGAAGACCGCGCCGGCGAACGGTGTGCCGAAGACCGCGCCGAAGCCGGCTGCGATCCCCGACATCAACAGCAGCCGCGTGCTCTCTGGCTTCATCCGCAGCGCGCGCCCGATCGTGCCTGCAATGCTCCCGCCCATCTGCACCGCCGTCCCCTCCCGGCCCGCCGACCCGCCGAACAGATGGGTGACCACCGTGCCGACCAATACCAGCGGCGCCATCCGCGCCGGCACCCCCCCGCCGGGTTTATGGATCTGCTCGACGATCAGATTGTTTCCGGCTTCCGCACCCCGGCCCAGTCGGTGGTACATCAGGCCGATCAACCCGCCGGCGATCGGCAGCAGATACAGCAGCCAGGGGTGATCCCAGTGCGCCTGCGTCGCCCGCTGCAAAAGCCACAGAAACCCCGCCACTGCCGGCCCGACCAACACGCCGACCACGCCGGCGATCAAAAGCCATTTGAGAAAAAACAGGATCAGCGAGAGTTGTTCGCGAAGGTTCCAGCGGAAGGGCATGTCATCGAGCCGGCGATTTACCGTCGGTCCTTTTGTTCCCGTCGCATCAGTTGCAGACCCGGGTTACGCGTCGATTTTTTTCAGCTTCGTCACCCGACCGTAAGGCAGCCACTCGACCACGTAGATGTTCCCGTCGGAATCGAACCGGGCACTGTGCGGCGTGCAGAACACGCCGGGCCTGGTGTCACTCTGTTTCACACCATTGTTGCCGCGCTGTGAAACGTCGGGGTTGTCTCCGAGATGCACGATAAGCCGATTGTCTTTATCCAGCAGTGTGACGCGCCCTTTGAGATCGGGGACCAGAAGATCGCCTTCGCGTTGGTCGAAGTGACAAGGGTGCCGGAGCTCTTCGGTGACGATCTTGATCAATTTTCCGTCGAGCGTGAACCACTGCAGCCGGACGTTCGCGCGGTCGGCGACCACCAGCGTGGGTTCTTCTTCACGCGTATCACACCAGATGCCGTGCGGGCAGTTGAGCTTCCCGGGCGCCTGGCCGGTGCCGCCCCAGGACTGAAGGTATTCGCCTTTGGCGTTGTATCGGTGCACGTAGTTCGAGCCATACCCGTCGGTGACATAAAAATCACCGTTGGCGGGAACGGCGATAAACGTCGGAACGAAATGTTCCGGTCCGTCGTAGTCCGGAACCATGCGTCCATTTTTCACGTCCCGTGCCGGCTTCGGGTAGTCCAATTCCATGACGACTTCACCACCAAGGGTAGTTTTGAAGACCTTGTGCATGGTGGTCGGCGCGAGGTAAAGGAATTCTGTGCCGGCCTCTGATCGAAGATCCATCCCGTGCGCGCCTTTGGCGAACTGCGCGCCCCAACTGCCGATGAATTTGCCGTCGGGGTCAAAGATACACGTCGCGTCGCCGGTCGGTGATGCGTTGTGAATGAAGACGCGTTTGTCGGCCGTCACCACAACCGCGTGCGTATTGCCGAATTGCTTCCCGGCCGGGAGCTTGGCCCAATTATCGAGCCACTCGTAGGTGTGGGCACCGCTTCCGACAACGACTGGTTTTGTGCCGGCCTTGTCTTGCGCACGCAGGATCGCGGGGAACCCCGCTATTGCAGTCCCAACCACGATCGACGCCCGTACGAACGCCCGGCGGGAAAGCTCGACCCCGTCGGGGTCGCAGATCGTAGTGACTTTATGCGTCACCGTGAGGCCTCGCAGATAGGAGTTAAATTCGTCTCGAAATCGCCCGGCGGACAACAGACTATGTCAACCGCGGGTACGATGGTAGAGGGACAGGCCGTCGATCCGTGTAAAGTGTCATGTGAATCGATTGCCAAGGCGAGGCGATTTTTCAGAGCAGCCCTAATGGAAGAACGATCCGGCCTCGGGCCGAATATTCGCGGGGTGGTTGTCCCGATGGTCGTCATCGCGGCCCTCGGTTTCGTCTGGTTGTTCGCGCGGGAAGGCAACCAACTGCAGACGGCCGCGGCGAGCCCGCTGCCGGTTCCGGATACCCGGATTATCTTCAACCGCGACATCCGCCCGATCCTGGCCGATCGTTGTTTTTCCTGTCACGGACCCGACGGCAACAAGCGTCAGGCAGGACTTCGGTTAGACCGCCCCGCCTCGGCGATGGGTCCCTGCCCACAACACCCGGACCGTCGCGCGTTCGTCCCCGGTGATCCCGACCACAGCGAAGCGCTGCGCCGAATCCTGAGCACCGACACGGTCACGATAATGCCCCCGGTCGCGTCGCACCGGGAACTCAGCGCGAAGGAAAAAGACCTGGTCCGACGGTGGCTCATTCAGGGCGGGGAGTACCAGGAGCACTGGGCGTTTACAAAACCACAACGGCCCTCGTTGCCCGAGGTTCGAAACACCTCGTGGGCAAAAAACGAGATCGACCGCTTCGTGCTGGCGAACCTCGAATCGCAGGGACTCGAACCGTCGCCGACCGCCGACCGGCCGACGCTCATTCGCCGGGTGTCTTTAGACCTGACCGGCATCCCGCCGACCACCGCCGTAGTCGACGCATTTGTGGCCGACACTTCCCCGAGCGCTTTCGAACACGTCGTCGACCGCCTGCTGGCGTCGCCGCGATATGGCGAGCAGATGGCCACCCAGTGGCTCGACTACGCACGATACGCCGACTCGCACGGCTACCAGTCCGATCCCGAACGACACATGTGGAAATGGCGTGACTGGGTGATCAACGCTTACAACCAGAACATGCCGTTCGACCAGTTCACAATCGAGCAACTGGCCGGCGATCTGCTTCCGAACGCGACGATCGACCAGCGGATCGCCACCGGTTTTAACCGCAATCACCGGATCAACGACGAAGGCGGGATCATTCCCGAAGAGTGGCGCGTCGAAGGCGTGATCGACCGGGTCTCGACCACGTCGGCGGTGTTCATGGGGCTCACGCTCGAGTGCTGCCGGTGCCACGACCACAAATACGACCCGATCACGCAGAAGGAGTTCTATTCCTTCTCGGCCTACTTCAACAGCGTCAAGGAGCAAGGTGTCGGCGACACCGCAACGACCGACCGCGGGATCAATGTTCCGCCGATTTTAAAATGCCCCTCACCGGACCAGGTGCAGAAGCGGAACACGCTGGCGGTGCAATTGCGATTGGCCCAGGCGGAGCTCGCGCGAGCAACAAAATCGGTCAGCGAGCAGACCGGTACAATCGCCGCCGACGACGCGCGGCTCAGAGAGCCGGGCGGGCTGACGCTCCGGTTGCCGTTGAACAATTCGGCCACAGTGCTCAAGACCGGTGCCGCAGACGCGATGGCCCGCCCCGTGAACGGTCCGACGATCCTCTTCACCACCATCGACGCGCGACCCGCGGTGAAGTTCGAATACACGGGTGCCGCGATCGATGCCGGCGACGCGATCAAACTCGAGCGCGACAAACCCTTCTCGTACGGCGCGTGGGTCCGACGGCACGGCGTGGGCGGGTCCGTTCTGAGCCGCATGAACGCTGCCGACAAAACGTTCCGCGGGTTCGACATCTACCTGGACGGCGACCGTCCGGCAGTTCACCTGATCCACGACTGGGACCAGAACGCGCTTAAAGTGCAGAGCACCGTACCGCTCGTGGCCGACAAGTGGTCCCACGTGATGGTCACCTACGACGGGTCGAGCAAGGCCGCGGGCGTCCGGATCTTCATCGACGGACGGGCGACCGCAGTTGCGATCAAAAATGATCACCTGACGGACACGATTCTCACCGGAAGCCCGCTGTTGATCGGCCGCCGCGACGGCGCCGACCCTATGGGCGGGTACGTGTCTGACGTTCGATTTTACGACCACGCGTTGACCGCCGCCGAAGCAGCGTCGGTCGCGCGGGCCGGCGAGATGGCCAAAATCCTGGCCGTACCCACGACCCAGCGGACCCTTGAGCAGGCCAGCGCAGTGACCGCTTTCCTGACCGAGACCGATCCGTCGGTGACCGGGGCAGCCGGCAGGGTCACCGACTTGAAACGCGAGTCGGACCGGGTCGAATCGGAAGTCCCCGACACGATGGTGATGGAGGAAGCCGCGAAGCCACGCGACACGTTCGTGCTGGTCCGCGGAGAGTATGACAAGCACGGAGACAAAGTTTCACCCGGAGTGCCGGCGGTGCTCCCGCCGTTACCACAGGACGCCCCGCCGAACCGGCTCGGGCTCGCCCGGTGGATCGTCGATCCGCAAAATCCACTGACGTCCCGGGTGCAGGCGAATCGATTGTGGGAGAAGTTTTTCGGCGTGGGGCTCGTGAAGACCAGTGAGAACATGGGCACTCAGACCGAGTGGCCGTCGGACCCGGAACTTCTGGACTGGCTCGCGACCGAGATGGTTCGGCAGCACTGGGATCTTAAGGCGTTCCAGAAGCAGATCGTGATGTCGGCGGCGTACCAGCAGCGGTCCGACATGACGCCCGAGATGGCCGAGCGAGATCCGGAGAACCGATTGATCGACCGCGGCCCGCGCTTTCGGTTGTCGGCCGAGCAGATCCGGGATCAGGCCCTGTACGTCAGCGGCTTGCTCGTCGAACAAACAGGCGGTCCGAGCGTGAAGCCCTACCAACCCACCGGGCTGTGGGCCGGGAATTTGTACGGGAACCTCGCGAAATACACCGTCGACACCGGCGCGGCGCTATATCGCCGCAGCATGTACACGTTCGTGAAGCGGACCGCTGTCCCGGCAAACCTTTCGCTTTTCGACCAGCCGAGCCGCGAATTTTGCGTAATCCGCAGGTCGCGTACTGACACGCCGCTGCAGGCATTGGACCTGATGAACGACGCAACCTACCTCGAAGCGGCCAGGGCGCTCGCCGAGCACATGATGCGCGACGGCGGGCCTGACCCCGCATCGAGAATCAGATTCGCATTTAAACGCGTGACGTGTCGATCCCCGAACGAATCCGAGGCCAATATTTTACTCGACGGGTTTCGTCGCCGGCTCGCACATTTCCAGAGCGGCCGCGATGCCGCTTCGAAATTACTGACCGTCGGTAACAGCCCGCCGGACACGACGCTGGATCCGGCCGAACTCGCGGCTTACACCCTGACCGCCAGCACCATCCTCAATCTGGACGAAACAGTGACCCGGCAATGAGGCGAGAATGAATCCAAAAAAAATCGACCGCCTTCTTCTGCAGCAGGACGCGATGAACCGGCGGACGTTTCTCACCCGCGCGGCCGCGGGCATCGGGGTCGCGGCGCTGGGTTCACTGCTGGGTGATTCGCTCCCCGGCTTGGCGAACGGCGCGCCTCTCCCGCGTGGCTCGGCTGATGTCACGCCACTGGGTATTCCCGGACTGCCGCACTTCCCGCCCCGCGCCAAACGGGTCATCTACCTGTTCAATAGCGGCGGTCCGTCGCAGATGGATTTGTTCGATTACAAGCCCGGGCTCGTAGACGCCCGCGGGCAGGACCTTCCGGGGTCGATCCGCATGGGCCAGCGACTCACCGGCATGACCTCTGCGCAGAAAACATTTCCCGTCGCGCCATCGATCTTTAAATTCAATCAGCACGGCCAGAGCGGCACCTGGTTCAGCGAACTGCTGCCGTACACATCGCAGATCGCCGACGAGTTGTGCGTGATCAAATCGATGTACACCGAGGCGATCAACCACGACCCGGCCGTCACGTTCCTTCAATCCGGGTCGCAGATCGCCGGCCGCCCGGCGATCGGGTCGTGGTTCAGCTACGGGCTCGGCAGCGAGAACAAAGATCTGCCCGCGTACGTTGTGTTGATCTCAACCGGCAAAGGACATTCGCAACCGCTCGCCGATCGCAACTGGGGTGCCGGCTTCCTGCCGACGCAGCACCAGGGCGTGCGCTTCAACGGCTCGGGCGAGCCGGTGCATTATCTCAACAACCCCGACGGCATCGACCGCCCCACCCGCCGGGGGATGGTCGACGACGTCAATGCGTTGAACAACATTCACCACGACGCGGTGGGAGACCCGGAAATCGCGACCCGCATTTCGCAGTACGAACTGGCGTATCGCATGCAGGCGTCGGTGCCCGACCTGGCGGACATTTCCAACGAGCCGAAGGAAGTGCTCGACATGTACGGCCCGGACGTGCGGACGCCCGGATCGTTCGCCGCCAACTGTCTGCTTGCCCGCCGGCTCGCCGAGCGCGACGTGCGGTTCGTGCAGCTGTTTCATCAGGGATGGGACCACCACGAAACGCTGCCGGGCCAGATCAAGGGCCAGTGCATGGACACGGATCAACCCAGCGCGGCGTTGATTAAAGACCTGAAACAGCGCGGGTTGCTCGACGACACGCTCGTCGTCTGGGGCGGTGAATTCGGTCGCACCATCTACAGCCAGGGCGCGCTGTCGGCGACGAATTACGGCCGCGACCACCACCCCCGCTGCTTCACAATCTGGATGGCGGGCGGCGGGTCCAAGCCGGGCATCTCGATCGGCGAGACCGACGACTATTGCTACAACATCACCAAGGACCCGGTGCACGTGCACGACTTGCACGCGACCATCCTCGCGCTGATGGGCGTTGACCACACGCGGATGACGTATAAGTTCCAGGGCCGATATTTCAGATTGACCGACGTCGCCGGTTCGGTCGTCCAGGCGGCGATTGCTTAAATATTGTGACGACCACGTCCGAGGAACATCATGGGTCTGCAGGAAAAACTGGCCGAGTTGAAGATCACGTTGCCGCCGGTGTCCGGGCCGTTCGGCGCGTACGTGCCGGCGAAGCGCGTCGGCAATCTGATATACGTCGCCGGGCAGTTACCGATGAAAGACGGGAAGCTGACCGCCAGCGGGCAGGTGCCGTCAAGATCGTCGATCGACGACGCGAAACTCGCCGCCCGGCAATGCGTGATCAACGCGCTCGGCGCGATTCAGTCGACGCAAGGGACGATCGAGAACATCATCGGCGTCGTCCGCGTCGGCGTCTTCGTCAGCAGTGACAACGCCTTCACCGCACAACCCCAGGTCGCCAATGGCGCGAGCGAGTTGCTGCTCGAACTCTTCGGTGAAGCCGGCAAACACGTCCGCGCCGCCGTCGGCGTCAACACCCTGCCGATGGACGCGAGCTTGGAGGTGGAGTTTATTTTCGAGATTACTCCAACAGCGATAAAGCCGTGATCTCGATTCGCAGCACAGACGTTTCGCGAACGACTCAAGTCAAAAGTCGCCGCTCGCCATCAGCATGATTCTCGATTCGATACGTAATGGCGAGTTGATGGCGAGTAATGCGACTGTCGTCCGACCGACATCGGTCAGGCCCACGAGAGTACCGGACTGATAAACAAAGTGCTCGCTCCACCGATCGCTGCGTGGGTGAAATAATCGGGTCATCATCCCGGTTCTGGGATCGATCCCCGCGAGGTTGGGTCCTTTGTATCGGTTGCATTTACCACACGCGAGCGCGAGATTGGCAAGCGTGTACTCGCCGCCATATTGCCGAGCGATTACATGATCGAGAACGTGACGAAAACCCAACGGCGTTTCGGGAATCTGGCAATATTCACACCGCCCGTTTGCGAGGCTTCGGATCGTTTGCTCGAGCAATTCCTTCATTTTAAGCAGCGGAGGAATGTTTCAACGACAGCTTTGCTTTGGCGTGCAGAATAGTTAGCAGATCGTTGGCGGTCAGTAACTCATCGAGTTCGAGGCGCTCGGGGTCCGTCAGCGTACCAATTTGGGATTTCTCAGACAATTCGGTGTAGCGAGCGTGTTCGTCGGCTGTGAAACCGACAGCGAGGACCCGTTGCGCGTAGTCGGCCGGCATCTCGCCTACGACAGCACCGAGCACACGATCCAAGACAGATTTTTCGCCGACCATGACGAAGATTATACCAAGCTAATGCTTTTATTACCTGCGGGCGTTTTAATGAGCCGGAGAAAATGCTGCGAAGTGGCAGCTTCGGCTCTGACGCCCCGCATATGAAGACCCGATCACTGCACACTTCCACGTTGTCTGCATGTCGTGCGTCAGGACGCTCCACGACGCAAGGGTAGATTGCAACTCTCGCCTCCCCTAGGTCCCATCTCCTGCAAGCTCGTCAAAGAACGAAGAAAGCTCCGCCTTACGCGGCGGCGTTCTCGGCGATTCGGCCCTGGCTATCGACCTGGTCGAACTTGACAGCTACGCGTTTGCTGACGCCTTGTTCCTGCATCGTGACGCCGTACAGCACGTCGGCGATCTGCATCGTCCGTTTGCTGTGGGTGATGACGATGAACTGACTTTGCTCGAGGAACTCCTGGATAATCAGGTTGAACCGCTGGTTGTTCGCTTCGTCGAGGGCGGCGTCGACTTCGTCGAGGATGCAGAACGGGCTGGGTTTGCTCTTGAAGATGCTCATCAGCAGCGCGATGCAGGTCATCGTTTTTTCACCGCCGGACAATTGGCTGATCGTGGCCGGCTGCTTGCCGGGCGGGCGGGCGATGATTTCGATGCCGGCATCTAAGATGTCGAATTTCTTTTTGGTCACGACCGGCTCGGGAGGCGAACCGTCGGTGGACTGCGGGCCGCCGACGCCGGAGCCGCCCCCGCCGATACCATCGGCGGCTTTTTGGTCCAGTTCGGTTTCCAGATAGACGTCGGCTTTACCGCCGCCGAACAGCTTGCGGAACATGCCCTGGAAGTGCTCGCGGACGGTATTGAACGTCTGCTCGAACCGGGCGGCGGACTCTATGTTGATCGTTTCGATCAGCTCCTCGAGCTGCTTCTTCGACGCAATCAGATCAGCCATCTGCGTGGCGAGGAAACTTTGCCGGGTGATCAGCTCTTCCATCTCGGTGATGGCGTCGACATTGACGCTGCCCAGGCGGTGGATCTTGTCGCGCAGTTCCTTGATCTCGGCGGCGATCGCGGGCCAGTCCAGCTCGGCCGGCTGATATTCTTCGCCCAGCGAGGTGTACTTTTCCGGTAGATCGAGCTGCATTTCCTCGGCCGCGCGGGCGATGATCGTTTCCAACCGGACCTTCAATTGCCCGGCCGACACCTGCAAGCCGTGCAGTTCCTGTTCGACGGCCGAGTGACTTTTACGGCTTGTCTCGAGTTCCGAACTGAGCGTGCGGACGGCCTCCCCGGACTCCCGGACCCGGGCGACGAGCGATTCAATTTCCCCGGCCAATTCGGCTTTCCGCTGCGACTGCGTCGACTGGGCGTGTTTCGCGGCGGCGAGCTCGTGCTCGATGCTGCCCCGGCGGCCGGTGGTCGACTCGGCGGCCTTGCTGACTCGGTCCAGATGCTGCGCCAGTTCACCGCGGGCGACAGTCTGCCGCTGCACCGCCTGCTGGCAACCGAGCTGCTGTTCCTGCACCTGCCCCAGTTGCACCCGGGCGCGGGTCAGGGTCTCGCCCGACTCGCGCAGCTGTTCGGTTAGGGTTTGATGCGCTGCCGTCAGTTCTTCAATCGCCTTTTGCCGGTTCGCCTGGTCGGTGTCGTAACCAGTCTTCTGCCCGGTCAGTTTTTCTTCTTCGATTTTCAGCCGGCCGAAATGGTCGAGCAACCCCGCGAGCTCGCGGTCGAGCACGGGTTGCTCGCGGTTCAGCGAATTGATCTTGTCGTTGGTCTGGGCGATTTTGCTGGTGACCTCCACCTTGGCCGTGTTGGCCTGGTAGACCGCGTTCCGCAGCGTGTTCTGCTGCTCCTCGATCTCTTTGGCGTTGGTGTTCCCTTCGCTGAGTCGGCCGGTCAGCGCGGCGATGCGGTCGTCGACCTCGGCGATCTGCTGTGTCACGGCCTGTAGTTCCGACCGTCGTGACAGCAATCCCATGGCCGCCGTCAGTGGCCCGGCGCGGAGCGTGCCGTCGGCTTCCAGCACTTCACCGGCGTGCGTGACGTACCGGTACCCCCGTGGGCCGACGCGATGCAAGTCGGCGGCGATCGTCAGGTCGTCGACGATGATCGTTTTCCCGAGCAGGTGCTCGGCGAGCACGCAGTCTCCCGGTTCGACCCGCACGAGGTCCGAGGCAATACGAATACGGTGCGCGTGCGTGTTCCAGTTGTAAACCTCGGCAAACGCCGCCGCGGCGGTTTCGCCGGCGACGCACGTTTGTGTCTGGTCGGTGACCCGCGACGCGCCGGGCTTGCACAGCACATTCACCCGACCTTCGAGATCGTTCAGCGATTCGTCGGCGGCCAACGCGGCGTCGGGGTCGTTGGTCACCAGCCATTGGTCTCGGCCGTCCAATGCCGCTTCGATCACGTGCGCGTGCTCGACGTCGACCCGCAGCACGTCGGCAACCAAGCCTCGGATAAACGAGAACTTGGTCTCGCGTTGCCTGAGCACCGATTTTACGCCTTCGCTGACGCCTTCACGCCTGGCTTCGAGGTCCTTCAATAATTTCTGCCGTGACAGCAATCCCGACCGATGTTCCTTGGCCGACCCCAGGTGCTGGCTGACGGTCGCGAGCTGCTTGCCGAGCGACGCGGACTCCAACTTCTTGGCGTCGAGCTTCGCCTGCTGATCGGCGATCCGGGCGATTGCCTCGTCGAGCTTCAGTTGCAGCTCCTGCTTCTGGGTCGCGAGAACTTCCAGTTCGCCCGTCACGATACCCCGACGGTCGCCGAGCCGTTGTTGTTGCGATGCGATGTTCCGCCGTTCGATTTCGATCGCGCCGAGCCGGCTGTTCAGCTGGGCGAGCTTGCGCATCAGATCCAGCACGGCCGACTTGTTCTGTTCGACCTCGCGGTTCAGATTGTTCAGCTGCAACTGCCCGTCGCGGAACGCCTGCTGCTGCTGGTCGATCTGGGCGCGGTGCGACTGAAGCTCGGCGGTCAGCGTGGCGAGCCGAGCGGTCTCGGCCGCGAGCGAAACGGTGGTCTCTTCGAGCTTCTGTTCGAGTGACTTTTTATCCCGGTCGAAACCCTGCAGCTGTTCTTCGATCTGCTTCAGCTGCTGTTCGCAGTAGTGCTGCTTCTGCTGGGCCGACTGCACCGCGGAATTGGTCTGCACCAGTTCGTACTCGAACCGCTGCTTCGATTGCGAAACCGCGTCGAACTCCTCGCGCTTCGAGGCCAGCTCGGCTTGCCGGGCCGCCAGGTCTTTCGCCAGGTCTTCGACCCGGAACTGCGCGTCTTCGATCTGCGAGGTCAACGCGACCGACTGGTGAAAATACACGTGGTACTCGTGCAGCGCGTAATCCATCCGCAGGTCGCTCAGGCGAACGGTGTGCTCCTGGTAGACCCGCGCCTTGCCGGCCTGCAGCTTTACGCTGCGGAGCTGCTTCTCCACTTCCTGCACGACGTCGTTCACGCGGAGCAAATTCAGGTCGACTTTTTCCAGCTTCCGCTGGGCTTCTTTTTTCTTGACCTTGTACTTACTGATGCCGGCCGCTTCTTCGAAGATGATCCGCCGCTCGGCGGGGTTGGCCTCGAGCATGGCCGAGACTTTGCCCTGCTCGATCACGCTGTACGCGTCGGCGCCGACGCCGGTGTCGAGGAACAGTTCCCGGATGTCTTTTAAGCGGGACGAACCGTTGTTGAGGTGATATTCGCTGGTGCTGTCGCGGTACAACCGCCGGCCCACCGCGACTTCGTCCACGTCCATCGCCAGCGTGCGGGTGCCGTCGTCTTTTTTCGGGTTCTCGAAGACCAGCACGACCTCGGCCATGCCCGAAGGTTTTCGCCCGGCCGCGCCGTTGAAGATCACGTCCATCATCGCGTCGCCGCGCAGGCTCTTGGCGGACTGTTCGCCTAAGACCCATTTGAACGCGTCGACGACGTTGGACTTGCCGCAGCCGTTGGGGCCGACGATGCCGGTGATGGGGGAATCGAACACGAACTCTGTGCGATCGGCAAAGCTCTTGAACCCCTGGACGATGAGTTTTCTTAGACGCATCGTGGTCGGTCCTCCGTGACCCGCTCTGGTGACAAGTTGAAACCCGCGGCCGCATCCTGCGTCCGCGAATCAGACGAATTTAACCGGCATTTAGGCGGATACCACTGTTTTGACAGAAAATTCTCTGGGAAAGGGCCGGTCACGGGAGCTTATTGCCGCGCCGAAGCGGCTTTTGTACCGGAGACATCGTCCGACGGGGGTGACATTGGGGGTACCGACGGTTCGGCAGCCGCGGCCGGTTCCAGACCCGGTCGGAGCAGCGGTCGCTCGCCCGTCGGGGCGACCACCGGTTTCGACCGGTCGCTGTTGGGCCGGCTGCCCGTTGGCACCAACGGTCTGGCGTCGATCGGTGATTCCACGTCGGTCGCATCTTGTAGCACGAACGAAGCTAACATTCGATGTTCCCCGGCCGTCCCGGCGATCTTCTGCTGCTCCACCAGCGCCTGCAGCACCGCGACCACATCGGCGTACCCCAGGTGCAGCGTGCTCGCCCCGCCGGTGGTCCCGTCCCCCGCCAACGCGGCGACCACCTCGGGCAATCGTGCCGAGGTCAGCACCGTCACCGGTTTCGGCAACTCACTGCCGCGATAGAACAACGTGACCACTTTCCCGTCGACGTCCGTCGAGATGGTCAACCGGCCGTCCAGACAGCTGAACATTAAAGGCAATTCGAGCGAAAGTTCGTTCCCGAAGACGGCGATCCGCGGCACGCCCTGCCGGCTGGCCCGGACGGTGGGGAGCGCGTCGCTGGGCACCAGATCCAACGCGAACCGTTCGCGTTTGCCGTTGGTGATCCACCGGGTGTAGACCGACCCGTCGCCGTGACGGGTCAGCGCGTTGTACGCTTCGAACCGGACGAAGGCTTCGTCGGAATTCAATAAAGTTCGGCACAGCCGGTCGACGCGGGGCGTCGCCGGCAGTTCACCCAACACCTGCACGGCGTTCACCCGGAACGGGTCGCCGGGCGTCTGGGCGATTGACAGTAAGATCGGCACCGCGGCGGGGTCTTTCAGGAACGCCGCGGCGCGGGCGGCGGCGAACCGGATGTCCGGCTTGCTGTTGCTCATCAACGGGTCGATCGCGTACAGCGCCGGCTTACCCAGCCCTTCCAGGCAGTACGAAATCTCCTGCAACGGCGCGTCCGGTTTCAACGCCTCATCGGCCAGGATTTTCGCCTGCGCGGCCGCGAACCGCGTGTCCCCGCCGTTGAGATACAGGTACTTCACCAGCCCGGCGAAGTGCTCCCAGTTGCGGTCGTAAGCCTTGGGCACATAAATGTTGATGACGGCTTCGTCTTCGGCGTTGGCGATCTTCTTCGACGACGCCGCGTCGTCGCCTGCCGCGGATCGCAGGTCGTCGTCGACGACGTCCTGGAACCGGTCGACGATCCGCCGTTCGATCGCCCGCGCCATCTGCCGTTCCGGGGCACGCAACCGCAGTGTTAGCGGCTGATCGGTCATCGTCCGCCCGCCGGACAGCACGACCCCCGACCGACGACTCCGCCTCGCCGCCGGCGTGTCGGTCCTGGTGTCCAGCACGTATTTCGGATTTACGAACACCTCGCCCGCAGCCTGGGCCTTCACGGTGACCATGCCGTTCCCCGGGTCGGCAGGGTTCGCGCCGTTCACCTTGAGGTCCGTTTCATACAGAACGCCGTGCGCCAGGCTCGTGGCTTCACTTTCCGGCAATGCAGTCACACGGATATCGAACCACGTCGACCAATCACTGCCCGACCGGGCCCCCGGCGGCAGGTATCCGTCGACGCGGACGATCGTCACGTCCTTGCTGGCCAGCAGCTGTTCCGGCGACCCAAGCCCGCTGCCCAGGCTGCCGAATTCGTGCCTGCCGAGTTCCTTGATCATGAACGTACGGACCGGCGTCGGCGCGTGGCTGCCGCCGGTGCCGTGCAGGTGCGCGACCAGCCCGTACCCGGACACCGGGAACGGTTCGGTCCCGCCCAGATCGGTGTATTCATAGACCGTGCCCTTCAGATAGTCCGGCACGTCGCGGTGGGCGAGCACGATATAGTTTGCCGTAGGCTTCTTCGGTTGCGAGGTGCACCCGCCGAGCATGCCGCACGCGGTGCCGAGAACGGCCGTCCGAACCAACACCGATCGCATTAATGACGTCATCGTCGTCTCCGTATCAAGCGGGCACAATCAAACGATCACTACAGGTGGTAACGACCGGCAGGCGTTTCGGCGCGCCGACGAACCCTTCCCGGGCTTCGGCCTTGGCAGTTCAACTATCGGGATCGAATCAGTCTTCCGCCGCGGGGGTTCGTCTGGGCCGGCCCGGTTTTTTCACTGCCGGCGAACCGTTCCCGTCCCCGTGCAGCGCGGCCAGCTTCGCACTTTCGTCCACGAACAACCGGCCCTGCGTCGGGTCCTCGTACCGCTGGGCGTCGAGCACCGCCTTGGCTTCGTCGACCAGTTCTTCCAGCGTTTTAAACTGGCGGTAAACGCTGGCGAATCGCACGTACGCCACCTGATCCACCCGCCGGAGCCGTTCGGTGACCATTCGGCCGATCAGGTTCGACTGCACTTCCCGGTCGTGGGTGCGGAAGATCTCCTCTTCGACTTCCTCGGTGATCCGTACCAGTTCGGACTCGGGCACCGGCCGCTTGAAGCAGGCCCGCTCGAGCCCGCGGAGGATCTTATTCCGGTCCCACGGCAACCGCCGGCCGTCCTTCTTCACGACCATCACACGGACCGGCTCTTCGATTTTTTCGTAAGTGGTGAATCGCTTGGTGCACTTCAGGCATTCGCGCCGCCGCCGAATCGCCCGCCCGCCGTCGCACGCACGGGAGTCGATCACCTTCAGGCTTTCCTTCTCCGCATCGCAGAACGGGCAGCGCATTCCCCGCAAATTAGCCGGTGAGGGGGCAAAACGCAAAAGATGCCAGTTACGGGGTCGGTGACCAAGCAGTGCTGACGATGCGTTAGTCGCGGACTGCCCGATGTCACAATCGTTGGAAGTAACTGCGTCCTGCGAATAGCCGATCGAATTGGCACCCCTTACGCTCAGATTACCTAAGTTGCCCGAAATCGAAAAGCACGCCTTCAGCCGTCGCAGATCAAACTAAGATGCGATCTGAACGCTATTTTTGAGCTTTGTTTACAACAGGGCAGGTGATCGGCAGCCGTCAGACAGCTTTCAAAGTCATCGGAACCTTTCGACGCGTCCTTTCTCATACTTTCCAAGGCCTTGTGATCGTCGGCCGTTTTGTTGTTTGATCGTCTTTACCATTTTATAAGTCGCGCGGGCTGCGAAACCGCAGAACCTCTCTGCCAGCGGCCTCGCTAAGATAACCGGGCGAGACTGAAAAATCTGCCGGCGCGCCTGGGCCATGGTTTTCCGCACCCTGTTCGGCGAGGAACTATAAACGGGACGGCTCTGAATTACCTTGCCGCGTCGTGTGGTCTTCGGTATGCTTCGCGAATGCCAAGAATGGCTCGCATTGCCCCCGGGGGTCAGATTTACCACGTGTTAAACCGCGGCGTCGGAAAGATGACGCTTTTCCGCGGCAGGCGGGATTTCGAAGCTTTTCAGCAATGCCTGATCGAGGCGGTCGAGAAGGTTCCGATCCGCCTGCTAGGCTATTGCGTCATGTCCAACCACTGGCACCTGGTGCTTTGGCCGAGGGAAGATGGTGACCTTGCGAAGTTCATGCTCCGGCTGACGGTTTCACACGTCCGCCGGTGGTTGATCCACCGGGACCAGGTCGGTACGGGCCATGTGTATCAAGGCCGGTACAAGAGTTTTGTCGTGCAGGACGACGACCATCTGGCCACGGTGTGCCGGTACGTCGACCGCAATCCGGTGCGGGCGGGCCTGGTGAAAAGTTGCCTTGATTGGCCCTGGGGCAGCGTGGGTCAGTCCAGGACATCGGCGACAAAGCGGATTCCTCTGACCGACCTGCCGATCCCACGGCCGACGGACTGGGTCGCGTGGGTCGACCAGCCCCAGACCGCAGCAGAAGAGGCAGCATTGGCACGGTGCATCAAGGAAAGCCGGCCATATGGGGGCAGCGACTGGGTCGAAAGGATCAAGAGCGTGAACGGATGGCGTGAGCCGAAGAAACGCGGCAGGCCCTGGCCGAATCGAGGGAACGAATCGTCGGAAAAAATGTAATTCAGAGCCGTCCCGTTTAGAAAGCTCCGGCCACGGCCCCGGTGCTGCCGGTGATCGAGGTCACGTTGAGGTTCGCGTCGTGCTCGGCGTACAGCCGGCGGGTCAGCCCGCCGGCGGCCAGGCCGCGGAACCGGATTAGTCTGGATCTACCGCTACATTCTAGGGAGGTTAAAACCAATGCGTACCTCGCGTATGATCGTCTCTGAGAAACCTTATCATATTTCGGCACGATTCCGGGGTCTCGCTGTTGAATAATAATCGAACCTCTTTCGATGCCCCGGACACATCCTCGCTCGCCAGAATGCCAATCATTCTATCGGAGAGCCTAAACGTAGCAGGAATCCTAGCACCTGATTTGCATACGAGTTCACCATCGTATGTTATTTCCGAAGCGTCCACGCCAGGCCAGTCAACAGCGTCGATGTTGAGACAGTTGTTAACCCAACCAATCGATTCGGCACTGTTCAAAATAGCCTCCCCGTCGGATGTCTTGACAATAAATTGGGAGACTGGGTCTCTTGGGCGACTGTGCATCCAATTATCCAAAGCCGTAGCAGAGTGGTCGAGAAAATACAAGCCTGCGAGCATGAATAAAATTATAGGAGCGCATGAAAAGACAAACAGGGGCAACCAACTTTCCCACCGATTACCCGAATCTCTAGACCCTCGCATGTAATCAAAGCGTATCGGCATAAAACTTTACCTAACAGCGATCCTATCCCTCACGGTAATAACCTCATCACTCCCAACCTTCTCATGAACCGCTTTATCGGGTAATTATACTCTTGTCTCCCTCTTCATGCCATTTGCCAATGTCGTCGAATGCCTTCCGCGTGATGGGCTTGAGAACTCTAACCGGGACGGCTCCGAATTGCCTTGTCGCGTCGTGGCGGCTTTTGTCAATTGAGCAGCGACGGCTGCGTCTAAGCTCGGTTACTTATTGCTGCCGGTTCCGAGGTATACCCTGCTGTAGTTCCATTCGTAAAACTTGCCCGTGAACTCGGACGCGGGGAGGGGGCGGTTGACGCTGGCGATTTGGGTGTGTCCCCAGCCGCCGTCGTATAGGAAGAACGTGTCGATCGGCTCGCCGGTTTTTTTGTCGCCTTCTGTCCAGTAGTAGTCCGAACCGCTTTGGATTTTGGTCCCGTCGACGTACATGGCGAATGAGCCGTCGGTTTTGTAGTGCCAGGTCCAGACGTGGTACTGAGTCCCGTCGAACGATTTGATGCCTTGGCCGGCCATGGTTTTGCCCCAGTCTTTGTATTCGACGGTGTCCTTGGTGGGGGTGGCGACGGTGTTGGAGTGCCAGAACCGGCCGTCGAAGTTGGTGAACTGGGGACCGCCGTTGTCGTACCCGAAGCTTTCGACCAGGTCGTGCTCGGCGCCCTGGGCGCCGTGGTCGTATTGCCATTTATTCCCGGCGGTCCAGATCGCGAACCAGAAATATTTCGGCGTGACGTACCGCACGCGGGTTTCCCAGACGATATCGCGGGCGGGCAGCGGGCCGGCCTTGGGCAGCTTCCACTTGGCCATGAACGATCCGCAACCGGCGTTGTGCGATTTGGGCTTGCACAGCGTCGCGCCGTCGAGGCCGGTGACGTAGGTCTTCATTGAATCGGTGAAGAACTCCCGTACCGGCGGGCTGTCGACGCCTTCGATCGGCTGGTCGGGGAGCGCGGTCGCTTTGTCGTGCGCGACCGTGAGCGCACCGTAGTTGGTGCCGTTACCGATGGTGCCGAACTGGTCGTGGTAGAAAAAATTCGCCGACAGATCACGATAGTTTTTGATCGTACCGGCCGACCCGAAGTGCCAGTTTTTGACCATCACCATGCCCGCCCCGCCGATGCCGAACGACGGCGCGGGACCGACGGCCGGGTCGTCCACGGTGCCGCCACCGATGGTTTCGCCCGCGGTCGGTCTCGACTGTGCTGCCGCGGGCGCGGCATCGATGATCCAGATGGCCACGCTCAGCATGAGCAGCAGTGCGATCGAGCCGGCTCGCGTTTGGGGTCGTTGCATGCTGTACGGTACTGTGGTTTGCAGTATTCGTTTACGACGCGACCGCGAATGACCGCGGCGGGTCGTTGGTGTTTTGGTTTCTGCTTGTTGGTGCGGTTTCGCGCGGAGAAGAAGATTTCTTGGTGAAAGGAAAGACGCATGTCTCACCGGGACACATACCTGCAACTGCGGGGGGACTATGCGGAGCACTTCCGGCAGGTTCTGGGCGTCGAACTGCTTCCGGTTGTATCGCCAGTCCCACAGGAACTGGATGGCGGTATGCACGGCAAGCTGCTGGTCCTGCACATCTACGCGGCCCGGCTGACTGAAAAGCAACGGCAGGCGCTCGTCGACTGGATCGTGGAGAACGGTGACACGTCGGACCGATCGACCGTCGAGGCGAACGTGAGTGCCAACAAGGCAACCTACTTGATAGAGGAAGCGGACTTGTCGCAAATTGTTTTTGACGACCCGTCGGCGTGGGGCTGAGCCGGCATCATCAGGATGCTGTTGGAATCTGTTCCGAATGGCCGCTGCCGGGCGACAGAAAACTCAAACCGGCACGAGGAACGGGATCCGTCCGGGCGTGATTGAAATAGTGAGCGGGGTGAAACCGGCGGAATCACCATCGGCCTGGACGGGCACGGGTTTTGGAGACGTGATCTGGATTGATTTGCCCCGGGTGTAGATGACGGATTCGTGCAGCGCGTGTTCGCCGGTGGCCATCAGCATGAGAATCTGCGCCAGTTCGCGCCAGTCGCGGAACGGCATGACGCAGACGTCCAGCAGCCCGTCGGTGGGCGAAGCCTCGGTCAGGATTGGAAACCCGGTGCCGTATTCTCTGACATTCCCGACGATCGCGAGGGCGGGGATGTTGTCGGCAATCGTGCGACCGTCGACGGAAACGCTGATCGGCGGGAACACGTAGCCGGCGACCGTCATCGCGGCGGGCAGCAGATAGCTGGTGATGTCGATCGGACCTCGACGCATTCGGTCGAGCAGGTGAACGACCTGGGCGTCGATCCCGACACCGGCCATCAGCAGGAACAGTTGCCCGTTGGCGATGCCTGCGTCGAGATTGAGAATTTTGGACCGGCGGATCGTCTGCACGACCTCGGCCGGCATTCGCATTGGGGACCACTGCAGCCCCAAGTGCCGGCCCATTAGATTCGCAGTCCCCATGGGAACGGGGAGCATCGGGGGGCCGTGCCGGCCGTTGCCGAATAGCAGGTTGACGACGCCGCGCAGAGTGCCGTCTCCCCCGATGGAGATCGCCGCCGATGCCGGGCCGAGCGCGTCGGCATTCAGGTCCGAAGGTCGCGCGAGCACGACGCACGTATCGAACCCAGCGGCCGAGAGTTCTCGCTCCAACCGCTTGGCCACGATCCGCCCGCGCCCCCGCCCGGCGATCGGATTGGCGAAAATAAGAACGCGGTCTGGCACGGCCGATGATTATGAAACCAGCGTGCCTTCCCGCAAAGCAAAATTCGAATTGTTCTCAGATCGTGCTGCCACGACCCAGAGTCGCAGACGACCGCGCACGCCCTGTCGTCTGCGCTCGGTGAAGCATCTATTTTACGACGTCGTGCTTATTTCTGCTTCAGTCGCAGAACGGTCAGCGACCGGGCGGGGAACGTATATTTAAAGTTGCCAGACACGTTGTCCACGGTCGTTGTCTTGGGCGCGATCTTCATCGGGGCATCAAATGTGTTTTCATCCGCGTCGTTGCCCGACTGCATGGTGATCGCCTCACCGGTCGGGTCGATGTTGCCGTCGAGCTTGATCGCCGTCGGTTCGTCTTTATTAGTGCCGTTAATCACTTTCACGATAATCATGTGGTCGTCGGTCTTGCCCGCGACGGCGGTGAACCGTACGGCCGGCGTTTCATTGACGTTTTCGATCAGCTTCCCGTCCATGTAGCAGCGGATGCGCGTGCCCTCGATCTGCAGCTTCAGGTCATACCATCGGCCTGTTTCAACGTGGCCCGACATCCGCGGGCCGACCTCGGTCTTGGTACCGGCGACAGATTTCTCGAGGACGACGTCGGTGTTACCCCACCCGCCGACGTTCCACCAACTGAAGTTCCGGTCGTCGACCGTGTGGAAGAGAATTAGAAACCCTTCGTTGCCGCCGGTTTTTCTTGCTTTAAGTGTGACCGTGTAATCAGTCGCGTTTGCCAGTGCGGGAAGGCTCAGAACGGTTCGCCGGTCGGTGCCGTTTCCGGTCTGCGCGATGACGCCGTTCTCGTTTTTCCAATCGCCCGCGAAGTTTTTCCATTTCGCTTGATCTTCTGGATGTTCCGATGAATAAACGTTCTTGGCGCCGACGCTGACGAGCACGTCTTTATATTCGACCTGCGTGTTCCAGGTGCCCAGACCGATCGTGCCTTTGGGCATCAGGTCGTCACTCGGCGGCGGGAGTTGCAGGTCCATCGGCACCACCTCGTCGGGCCGGTTGTCGGCATAGATCTTCTGCACCCAATACGACGGCGTGCCGTACGCCCGGGTGCTGTCGAACACCATCGCGTCCGGATTCCATTTGCGGTCGTTGGTCTGTACGAACATCGGCGCGTACGACGACATGCGGACGACTTCACTGTTGCGTTCGAAGCCGGTCATGTACGCCGCCTCGGCCAGCGCCGCGCGAAGGTTGCCGATTCCGCAGTCGATCGTGTCGGCGTATTCACCGACGTAAACGTCCGGCTTCTTCCCCCGCGGGGTCTTGTCGTACTGGTGAATATGGTTCCAGAACCAGGTCGGGTTCTGATAGACGTGGTCGTCGACGATGTCCGCCGGGGCGTCGATGCGGGTGTTGGAGATGCACTGAATCTCCGGATATTTCGCGTGCACGGCGTCGTACACCAGTTGATACCGGGCCGTGTACGCGGTGGCCGGGTGGGTCCACCCGCCGTTCTCGTTTCCGATTTCGAGATACTTCATGTGGAACGAATCGGGGTGACCGTTTTTAGCACGGAGCGCGCCCCACTTGCTGTCGACGGGGCCGTTGGCGTACTCGATGGCGTCGACGGCGTTCTGTACGAAGTCGGGCATCAAATTCAGCGAAACGATTTCGCGGTGGGACATGCCGACGTTGCAGACGTACAGCGGCGCGGCATGAATGTCCTCGCATAATTGCAGATATTCGTGATACCCCAGCCCGTCGGTGGACCAGTACCCCCAGGTCGCGTTCGCGTGCCCGGGGCGGTCGGCGATGTCGCCGATCGTGTTCTTCCAGCGAAACGCGTTAGCGGTGTAGTCCCCGCCTTCGACGTAGCAGCCGCCGGGGAAACGCAGAAAAGCCGGATGCATCGCCTCGACCATCTCGGCCAGGTCTTTGCGGAGTCCGTTCGGGCGGTGTTTATACGTGTCCTGCGGGAACAGGGACACGACGTTTAACCACAGCGAGCCCGTCGAGCCCGTGCTGATGACCAGCTTCGCTGAAGGGTCGTCGGCTTCGACGGAGAAGGTTCCGGTGTATTTTTTCCACTCCCCGGTGGGACCGTCGATCTTCAGCTGGCCGTGCGGCATTCCGTCGTGGCCGACGAGTTCGACCGTCAGCGGTCCCTTAAAGTCGTCGCTGCCGCGGGCGTAAAAGCTGAAGTCGTATTTTTCCCCTTTGCGGATGCCGATCCCCCAATAGCCGGCGTTGGTCAGCGACACACCGGGCAGATGGTCGATCGGCTCGTTGCGCGACTTGATGTCGAGACGCGCGGCTTTCGGATTCGCGGCGTTCAGCGGGACCGAATCGTCCAACGTCAGCTTCGCGTCGCAGCCGTCGGCCTTGACCGACCACCCGACCGGGCCGTCGACGTTCATCTCTTTGAAGGTTCGATTTCGGACCATCTCGGCATAGAGACCGCCGTCACCGGCGTGGTTGATCTCTTCGAAAAAGATTCCGTACAGCGTCGGACTGACCCGGACACCGTCCCGTCCCGGGTGAATGGACATCGACGTTTCAATCGCCGACTGGGCGAACGCTCCAAAGGGCAACGCTAGCGCCAATGACGCCACGGCCAACAGACACAAACATTTCGCGGTCGATCTCATGTCGCAACTCCGTTCGAACGAATTGAGAAAAAGAATTGGTCCTCTTCCGACGAAGCGGCATCGTAACAAAACATCCAAGGGGTGACAGGCCTGCGGCGGGTTGGCCGGCATTTACGAAGCCGAATCAGCCGGGCGAACTGAAGCTCTCTACAGAGTGATGTCTCGCCGTCGCTCGGATCTGACCTCGAACCACTGGTAATGCAAAAATTGCACGCGGGTTTTCCTGCTGCCTCGGCCGTTAAGCTTTGCCGATCGAGAGAACGCGGCCGGTCGGGTGCGCACGTGACATAACCGTCACGGCTACCCAAAAGTTCGCGAGATCTCTGCGAATCTGGAAATCTTTAGATGCATCCCAGTGTCCCATTGCCGATGGATAACCGGTAAGTAGTTTTTCGTAGCACACTCGTCGCCTTTGCCCCGGAGGAAAAGTCATGTCGAAACTCAATCAGAATAAGTCCCGCGTCGCCCGGACCGTCAACAGCGTCATCGAAACACTCGAGGGGCGGCGGCTATTATCGGCCTCGCTGAACTCGCACGGCGTGCTGACCTTCAATGGGTCGGGCCACGACGACGCGATCAGCGTGTCGATGGACGCGGTCGATAAATCGATGATCGACTGCACGATCGCCGGCAAAACCGTCAAATTCGATTCGTCGAAAGTCACGAGCATCCGGGTTAACTCCGGCGGTGGTGCCGACGACGTCAAGATCGCCTCCACGATCATTACCCCGACCACTGTCAACGGCGGTGGTGGAGACGATTCGCTCTTCGCCGGGGGTGGCAGTGAATCGCTCCAGGGCGGCGGCGGGAATGACTCGCTCGAAGGCGGCGGTGGTACCGATACGTTGCTCGGCGGTGGCGGTGACGACAACATCGTCGCCGGCGCAGGTAATGCCGACTGCGACGGCGGTGGTGGTAATGATTCGATCGCCGGTGGTGGCGGGAACAACACGCTGCACGGCGGGTCGGGCAACGACACACTGATGAACGGGACCGGCGACGACCGCGTCGACGGCGGGTCCGGCCGTGACCACGTCGAGTTCAACCCCAATGCCGGCGTCGCGCTCTCGACGCTTCCGACTGCCGTTCAGACCGGGCTCACCACGCTCGCACAGGGCGCGACCATCGGAAACATTCTCACGTTTCAGTCCAACAACCAGACGTATTACGGCACCCTGGTCACGATCAACAGCGTGCCGACCCGGATCGTCGTCGATGTCAGCGGGAACCCGGTCACGCAGGGCGACAACGGCCAGGGCAATCACGGCAACCAGAACGCTCACGACAAAGGCGGGTTCGGTCTTGTCACAGCAGTCGATGCCAACAGCATCACCGTCAATGTCTTCAGCGAACACAGGACGGTGACCAAGACCACGTTCACGATCACCTCGTCAACCACGATCACGGCCGACGGCGCGACGGTCGCGATCTCCTCGGTCAAGACCGGCGCGCTGGTGAATGTGCAGACCAGCACGACCAGCCCCACGACCGCGACGTCGATCACGGCTATCAATCGCCTGGCCGAGGGCGCGGTCGACTCGGTCGACACGGCCGCGAACACGATCACCATCACCGGCGAAGGGGGTACCCCGACGACGTACAACTTAAACACAACTGCCACGATCGAACTCAACGGCGCGGCGGGCACCCTGTCGACGATTGCCGTCGCCTCGCGAGTCGAACTCAAGCTCTCATCTCTAGACGGCACGGTCCTGAGCATCGAGCAAGGCAGTGGCGGCGGCAGCAACGGTGGTGGTAGTGGCGGAAGCGGTGGCAGCGGAGGCGACGGTCACACCGAACCGACCGAAGCCCGTGCAGTGATCGCCAGCGTCGACGCCGCCGCGGGAACGGTTGCCGTGACCAACGCGAATGCGGTCACCACGACGTACACGGTGAACTCGACGACCGGGATCTACCTGAACGGCAGCCCGGCGAAACTCACCGACCTGCCCGCGGCGGCCGAGATCGAACTGCGGATCGCCACCGACGGGACGACCGTCATTCAACTGACGGCCCACGCCGAAGACAAGTCCGGCGGCGGCGGCAGTGGTGATAACGGCGGTGGCGGGAACACCAATGGCGGTGGCGGTTCCGGTGGTGGAAGCCACGACGGCTTGAACCATCAGTAACTCTGCTCGGCCGTCCGTACGACGGCCGTGATGGCACTGCGTGCAATCCTTGCGGGCCGGGTGATCGACGCAGTCGATTTTCCCGGCCTGCCTTATTTTGTGAGGCAACTTCGAACCCGCTATCGTTCGGACATGAAAGCTTATTTCACCCGCGACAGCGTCTGTGCCGGCGACGACGGCGACGCCCCCCACGCCCGCGAGATCGACCTCCCCGAAGCCGCCGGCGTCGACGAACAGATCAAGCAGGTGATCGCCGCCGCACGCTTGCCGACGATCTCCGGCGGCAAAGCAACCTGGTCCCTCAGCTCGATCCATCCGCTAGCTGTGGTCGCCGAGCAGTGGCCGCAGGCGAAACTGATTCACCAGATCTCGCCCAAGCTCGCCGACCTGGACGTCGACAAGAACGGCACCCTTCGCCTGCACTTCAGCTATTTCGCCCAACGCGATCCGGACGCTGTCTTTGATGTGCTAAGAAATCTGACAACGCGAAGCCGGTGATAAACTTCGTTGACTGAAACAGTCGCTACGACGCGGCTTGGCGATGTGATGGTGGTGGGATGGGATCGCTACTTAGTATAACACGTGCATGGATCAACCGCTTTTGCAGACTGTGGGCGGGTCCGCAGCCGCCGAACTCGCGAAAGGAAACGACTCCACATCTTCGCGTCATCGACGAGTCGAATAATTCGATGTCCTTACCTGCCTTGATAGGTCGTCTGCTGTCCGACAGGCCCGTCGATGGTGATGTTGACGCGGAAGCCATTGAGCAGATCATTCGAGCGAGCGACGTTTCAACGTTGGCCCGGCTGGATACTGAGATCCGCCGACTTTCGGATTGGCAGTACCCGCCGATCAAGCCAACGGATGTGATCCGGCTCTCGGGCGGCATGCTCGGGCCTTTAGGGCTGCTTTCTTTCCACAGCAACGGCTTCATTCGAGAAGTCGCCCTTAAGGCACTCGCGGAAAGAACGGATGGTCTGGAACTTTCATTCCTGCTGATCCGGTTGAATGACTGGGTCGTACCGATTCGAAACGCAGCCGAACGTGCGATCCTTGACCGCTTGCGACCCGAATACGCCGAACACTTTATTCGGTGTCTGCCATTGGTTTTCTCACTAAAAGACAAAGGAAGAATTAATCACGGAACGGTGGTCGAGGCAATCATCGCATTGCTTCAAGGTGCTGATGCTCGCACTTCGCTTCGACACGCGTTGAATGACAGACATCGCGCTGTGAGTCGTTTAGCGTTTTGGCTGCTGGTCCAACACCCGCAATCTGATTTGATCTCGATTTTGACGGATGCGCTGACGACCAAAGATACCGTGATTCGCTTGTCGGCCGCGCGAGTCTTGCGGAAGCAATCGGCGGACGAATCGCTACGCACCTTACTTGAGGGGCTCAGCAAAGATCGCTTTATGCCGGTCCGACGCGAAGCATTGTGCGAATTCGCGGAGCGACTCCCGGACACCGCAACCTACCTTCATGCTGCGCTCTTGGATTCGCACTCCTCGATGCGAGAAACCGCTCGCTTTTACCTGTCCAAGGTCGGCTGGACGGAGTTCAGCACGTATTACGCTACGCATTTGGCTGATGCCAGCCGGTTGGATCTCAGCGCAGCCATTGAGGGCTTAGGTGAGACCGGCAATACGGCTCATGCCAAAACGCTTTCCTGCTTCCTCACACATATCGATTCGCGTGTCCGACGGGCAGCAGTTCGCGCAATCGGGCGGCTGGACCCAGAAAAATTTACTCAGCAGCTCTTGGCTGCGCTGCTAGACGCACAGCCAGCAGTAGGTAAGGCTGCTCGAGACGTTCTTGCTTCACGCGCCTATCTGCTCAAGGCCGACGAGATATGGAACGTTTATCAAAAGGCGATCTCCTCTTCGTCGGCACGAGGGTTAGCGCTTTCGTTGATGGCAGACCTTCAATGGTGGGATAGCTCAATATTACTGATTAATGCTGTCGCCGATCCAGATGAAAAGATTCGAGCAGAAGCCTTGGAGCATCTGCGTCACTGGCGAGCTGACTGCGGCCGGCTGACAATGCAGCCGAGTGTCGAACAGGCACGCGGTTTAAAAAAAGCAATTGCCAGAAATCGATCCTTGTTGGACGAAGTGACACGCCATGATCTTGAGGTGCATTTGAAACTAGCAACTCCGAGAGCACAATCTTAAGGCCCGTTCGAGTGTCGAACCCGACGAACCAAATGCATCATTCCTGAACATGTCGCATCACAGAAAGCCCGAACAGGCTCTAGGGGTGCGCAGCAACGAAAAAGGCCGCAAGCTCTTCAGAGCCTACGGCCTTCATTCGATTGGGCGGAGCCGGGATCGAACCGGCGACACATGGATTTTCAGTCCATTGCTCTACCAGCTGAGCTATCCGCCCGAGTGCGGCGGGCCATCTTATGGGCTGGGCGTTTGATTTCAAGCCGTCCGCACTTTTGGTTTCCGGTTTCGGCCCCGTTCACTGCTGCGGGGGTTCGATGCGAATGGTCTGGTCACTGTTGCCGCGGTGCACCAGCATCACGATCGCCTGGTGTTCGTGTTCCTTGCGGAAGGCTTCGTAGGTCGACTTGAAGGTGGCCAAGTCGGTGACGGGTTGGCCGTTGACCTGGGTGATCATGTCGTTGGGGTGCAACTCGGCGCTGGCGGCGGAGCTGCCTTCTTTCAGGACCGTAACGAGCACGCCGTCCTTGTCGGATTTTTTCAGTTTCAGGCCGTAACGGTCGAGCATGACCATCTCGCGGACGCCGAAACCGATTTCTTCGTTCCAGTAGCGGGCGGCGGCGTTGGCGCGTTTGGGGTAGTCGCCGAGGGTGACCTTCACGTCGTGGGCGGGCTTGTCTTTGCCGGTGGTGACGGTGAACGTGACGACGTCGCCGGGCTTGAAATTGACCAGCTTGCGTTCGAGGATCATCGGCAGTTCCTCGGGCTGGTCACCGCGCTCGAGGGGTTGGCCGTTCACCTTTACGATCACGTCACGTTTCTTCAGACCGGATTTTTCGGCCGGGGAGTCGGGCATCAGGTCGTTGATCTGGATCGCGGTTTGATTCTGCAGGCCGAACAGCGCGGCGTCGTTTTTGGTCAGCCCGCTGAGTTCCGGCATGCCGACCCAGGCGAGCGGCACCGGGTGCTCCGGGGTCGGCGGGCTGCTCAGACCGATTTGGAATTCTCTGGTCGGAATGAAGTACCGGTTGTTGGCCAGCTCTGCGAGCACGCGGTACCGCTGGTCGCGGCCTTCGTCGTCGAGATACAGCTCCGAAGGCGGTTGAATGCTGACGACGCCGATCGCCTTGCCGTCGGCGTTGAACACCGGCGCGCCGGGTGACGCGAGCCCCCCACCGGCGACCATCACCTGCTTGACCGGGCCTCGCAAATTGGCACTGACCAGCGAACGGTTCAAAAACGTGTTGAACCCGCCGCTTTTGCTAAGCATGCCGACGCTGTAGACGGTGTCGCCGACCTTGGACGGCGCGTCCTCGAATTTGATCGGGGTCCACTTCCGCGCGACGACCGGCTGGGTCGCGGCAGTAGTCGGCTGTGTGGTCGATTTTTCCGAATCGGATTTGGCCTTGATGAACGCCATCTCCGACCGTTCGTCGCGGCCTTGAAATACTGCTTCCACTTCGTCGTTGTCGGCGTCCAGCCGGGGAATGATGATCTTGAACTTTTTGATCTGTTCGTCGGGAAACGCTTCCTGCACCGCGGCCAAGGGAACCATCACCAGACCGTCGTCACTGACCACAATGCCGGGCGTGGTGAAATCGTGCGTCAGCGTCTCACCGACGTAAGTGAATTTCACCGCGACCAGCGACGGCGTGACGCGGGCGTAAAGTTGCTGGGCAAACGAATCATCAGTCGCAGCGGCGACCGCGGGCGCCGGATGCATTAGCGGAACGGCGGCTGCCGCGAGAGCGGCGGCGAGCGATAAGGACAGTAAGGCGGATCGACGGGGCATGCGGTCTCCGTGAAGGTTGTTTCAAATATCTGGCTTCGGGGAACGTTTCGGGAGCGGATCGATTCGGAATGCACGATGAGCCGGTGATCGGCAACAACGGCCGGCCGTTTTCAGTTCTTATTCTGAGTCGTCGGCTTGTCTAGTTTTTCAGCTCTCTCGTCCTTCTCGGCGGCGGCGTCGTAGACCACTTTCAAGCCTTTGGTCAGGTCCGACCGGTCGCGTCGGATGTCGAGGCGGATGTCGGTCTCGCGGGTGGCGACCGAGTCCTTGTACAGCCGCATGAACTCGTCGATATCGGTGACCGAATGGCCGTCGATGGCGCGGATGACGTCGTCGTGGGCGAGCTCGGCATCGGCGCCGGGGTGACCACCGGTCAAGGTCTGGATCGCGACGCCGGTATCGTCGTCGAGCTGATTGTCGTTGGCATACGCGCGGGTCACTTCACGGACGCTGATGCCCCAGACTTTCAGCTCCTTCTGTTCACCGAACACGCTTTGCAGCCGGAGTGTTTTCGCCGACAGGTGCAGGTTCTGTTTTCCCCGCTTGACCATCAGATCCACTTCGGACCCGATCGGAAGGCCGGCGATCATTTTTCGTACCGGTGACACTTCCTCGGGGAACCGGCAGTTGGTCGCGTTGCCATTGACCGACAGTAGAATGTCCTGTGACTGCAGTCCCGCCTTGGCAGCGGCCCCGTTGCGGTCGACGCTGTTCACCAGCACGCCGTGGTTAATGTCGATGTCGTAGAACGCTTCCAGGTCTTGCAACGGCTTAAGGTCGATGCCCAGGTCGCTGCGTTCGACTTTCCCTTTTTTGTTCGGCTCGGCCGAGGCGAGGATCGCCGCGATCACCGGTTTGGCGGTATCGATGGGGATCGCGAAGTTCAGATTCTGCCCGCCCCCCCGCGTGTTGATCCCGACCACTTCACCGTTCAGGTCGACCAGCGGCCCGCCGCTGTTGCCGGGATTGATCGGCGTGTCCATCTGGATCCAGTTGGAGAACTCGCCGGTCTCGAGGTTTTCCTCGTTGGTCATGTCGATGGTCATTCGCTCGGGATAGAAGGTTCGTTCGTTGTTGGAGATTTGGCCGAGCGTGGTCGTACGGTTGAGGCCGAACGGCGTGCCGATCGCCATCACGTCCTGACCGGTCAATAGCTGCTTACTGCTGCCGAGCGTTGCCGACGTAAACGTGATGTTCTTTTTCTTGATCTCGTCCATGTCCATCTGGATGACGGCCAGGTCGGTCCAGTGGTCGTCACCGATCAGCTTGGCGGGGATGCGCTCTTTGCTCGACAAAGTCACGTAAAGCTCGGCGGCCCGGCCGGCGACGTGAAAGTTGGTCAGCACGTAACCCTTTTGATCGAAGATGACGCCCGACCCGATCCCCCGACGCAGCGTCCGCTTGCCGCCGACGAAAACTTCCTGTGCCACGTCCACGCGAACGACCGTGAGCCCGACGTCGCGGCTGACCTTGATGACGGCCGTCGGCGTGGCGGGTGGAAATGGGGCCGCCGTTTCAGTGTTGCCAACCGCCTTCGCGGCGGCGTTTGCGGTTTCTAACCGTGCGGCGGCGGCTTCGAGGCGTGCGGTCGCGGCTTCCACGCGCGCCAGCGACGCGGGGTCTGCGGCAGAAGTCGCCGTCTGCCCGATGGCTGATCCCACTGCCAGCCCCGCCAGAGCAGCCGAGCAACTCACGAGATGAAGGAATCGACGGTGCCGCGGATGCGTCAAAAAAATCATAGGTGTGGATAACATGCGCGAATGTCGTTGCCGTCGCAACGGACCACCCGATTTTTTGCCGCCGGGAACCGCCCGGCATATTCAAGCGGCAATGCGAACGGGGGTCTGCACGTCCGAATGCCGGGCCCGGACCCTCATGAACGCGGCTTCAGTCGCGAGGAATGCCTCGACCATCTGCGGGGCGAAATGCGACCCCCGCTCTTTGAGGATGATCGCCTTGGCAATGTCGTGAGAAAATTCATCTTTATAAACGCGCTTGGACGTCAACGCGTCGTACACATCTGCCAGCGCGACCACCTGACCGCAGAGCGGAATCTGATCGCCTTTCAGGCCGTGCGGGTAACCCGTGCCGTCCCACCGCTCGTGATGGCTGATCGCTATGTCGCGGGCCATCTGGAGGAATTTGGCCTCGGGGTGGTGCTGCAGGGCCGCCTCGAGCGTCTGGGCACCGGCCGTGGTGTGCAACTTCATAATTTCGAACTCGCGTCTGCGATCAGTTTCAAGTGGTTCTGGTCGAGATCAGCTCCGCCGTTGCCGCATTGCTTCTTTATCGCGTCCCATTCGTGCCGGACGTCCGCATAATCGCAACCCTGACGATTGTGTTTTGCCAACCCGTCGGCCGTGAAATCCAGGGTACGGCCGATCCGCGCGTCGACCGCCTGCAGGCCGTCGAAGGCGTTGTCTATCTCCTGCTGCTTGGCCGTCAGGAGGTCGGCAGCGGCGTCACCGGCAGTGCTGCGGGCGAGCATGCGGTGTTGCGGGATCAGGTCCAGAAGCCTTTCCAGCGGCCGCTGGTACTCATTGCCCGTCTGTTCTAGTTTGGCGAACTGGATGTTCTCGTTAATGCTCGTGATGAACAGGTACAGCATGACCGAGTCGGGAATCATGAATACGACGCTGATCAGCGCGAGCTTCTGCGCGACTTTGAGCCCGTTAAACCACCTGATCATTCTGCAACCTGTTCCAGATCGCCCGGGATCGGCCGTGTGCCAACGACGCACGTGGCCCTTCTTCGGCGAATCGTCAGTTTCGTATCGGTGAAAGACGCTGCCCGGTTAACCGAACTGTTCAGTCTGTTACGGATATGACGAAAGACGCATGGTCCGGAAATCCGCGTGTTGCGGGTTTCTCTGAAAAAATTCGGGCGTCGGTCTGATTACAGTGCTCCTACCCGGCTGGCTTTTCCGCCCCGAAGTCTTAGCATTGGACCCTGCTCGACCAACTTCAAAAACGGCTCAAAAACAGGACTTTATTTTATGGGTTTCGCATCCGGTTCCGTGTCGTTTCGTCGATTCGCCGTCATAGGAAAACAGCCGAAGTCGATCGACCAGGTATTGCTCGACAAATTATCAGAACACGCGTTGCGGCCCACCGAAGTGGGCGTTCCTGAAGAGATCGAATACGGCTGGTCCGGCGGACGGCACGTGCTCGACGACAACTTCGGGTTCGAAAGCAACGTGTTCGCCGAGGCGTTGTTCTTCGGATTGAAGATCGAAACCAACAAAGTGCCCGGAGACCTGAAAAAGGCCTACCAGCAGATGGAGGAAGACGCGCTTGCCAAGGGAAACAAGTCGGGCTTTATCAGCAAGTCACAGAAGAAGGACGCGAAAGACACGATTCAACAGAAGGTGGAAGACGAGATGCGCGGCGGGCGGTTCCGTCGGAGCAAGGTGCTGCCGATCCTTTGGGACCTGCCGACGCAGACCGTGTACGCGGCCGCGTCGGGTAAAAAATGGGAGATGCTGGCCGAGCTGTTCGAGCGGACGTTCGGGCTGAACCTGCTGCCGTTGTCGGCCGGGGCGTTGGCGCTGCGGACGCTGGAACCGCGCGGGCACCGCCGGGATTACGAGGACCTCCGCCCCACCCGTTTCGTGCCGGGCCCCGAAGGCGAAGGTCAGTACCCGGAATACCCGTGGGTCGCCAAAGGGCCCGAGCCGAAGGATTTCCTCGGCAACGAGTTTCTGATGTGGATTTGGTACGAAGCCGAACGCCGCGACGGCGAGATCAAACTGGAAGACGGGAAAGACGCGACGATTTTCATCGACCGTCAGTTGGACATGGACTGCGCCTATGGCCAGACCGGCAAGGACGGGCTCCGCGGTGACGGCCCCGGTCGAATGCCCGAGGCCCGGGACGCCCTTCGCAGCGGGAAAGTGCCCCGGAAGGCCGGCATGCTTCTGAACGCCAACAAGCTGGATTTTTCGTTGTCGCTGAATCCCGAAACATTCGCCGTCGGCACGGCGAAACTGCCCGAGGTGGAAGACGCCGAGACACCCCGGGTGCAGTTCGAGGAACGCATCGCGTTGCTCCGCGACCTGAGCAAAACGCTGGACGCGATGTTTAATGCATTTCTCAAAATCCGCGCCAGTTCCGCCTGGGAAAGTCAGGTCGCAAGCATGCGCAAGTGGATCGCGCAGCCCATGCGGACCGTCGCCGCGGCGTAAGCCTCGGCGGAAATAGAAATTGCAACCGACGGTGCCCGCGGATTGCGGAATGGAATTCGGTCGCCCCTGAACCCACCCGTCGAGGGCTTCGCCCGCGCGCCGACTACGCGGGCGACGCCACAGTCCGAGGCGGATTCCGCACGGGGGCTCGCATTCGGCGAGCCGCACGCGATTTTTTATCTTAGCAAAATCTTTTTACAACACTGCTGAAAACGCAAACATGACCTGAACTTTCGCGCAGATACTTCCCCGCGTTCCAAAAGTATCCGCCGGGGGGACGTCACACGCTTAGGGCGTCGTCCGCGGTAAGTACAGGGTCGCAGCAGGAGCATCCGGATGAGTCGCAAAACCGAATCGCGGGCATTTACACTCGTTGAACTTCTGGTCGTTATTGGAATTATCGCACTACTAATCAGTATCCTGCTGCCCGCTCTAGGGAAGGCGAGGGACGCGGCGCAAACGATCAAATGCGCTTCAAATCTGCGGGCGATCGGCCAGGGAATGACGGTGTACGTCACCGAAAATAAACAGACTTTCCCGGCCGCGTACATTTACACCGGCATGCAGGTGAACGTCGGCGCCGGCACGCAGTCCCCGGACACGCCGGTCGACGGTTACGTGCACTGGAGCGCGTTCATCTTCGGTCACAAAGGAGGCCTGGACAGCGTGCCGGGGTCGGGAAACCAGTCGGCAAAAAACTCGTCGCTTTACAGCAGCACTGGCGGGTGGTCGATGTTCCAGTGCCCGACGATCGAAAACGGCGGGCTCGCGCCGGCGAATACCAACTCCAACAATCTCGACCGGGGCCAAACCAACGACATCGGCAACGCGGTCGACTTTCAAGCACCCCGGCTTGCGTACACAGCCAACGAGGCGATCTGCCCGCGCAATAAATTCGTCCCGGGCTTCCAAGGCGCGGCGCACGTGTATCAGTACGTCCGCGCCGGTTCGATCCAATTGTCGTCACAGACGATTCTGGCGACGGAATTCAATCAGAACTGGAAGATCGTCTCCGACGCCGGTCGTGGGTCGGGCGGCAGCTTCGTCTGTAAGAGTCATCGTCCCGTGCACGCGTTCCAGCCGATCGGCGGGGGCACCGACGCCGCGCTGGACCTTGACCAAATCTCACCCGACCCCCGAGGCCGGCCCACCATCTCACGCGTCACGGTCGATCAACTGGATCCGAACCCCGACTCGAAAGCGTCGCTGGCCCCGGCGATGGGGTTCCAGTCGCGGTTGGACTGGGTGGGCCGAAACCACGGCGGCGCTAAGACCGACGCCCGCGGTCGCAATATGAAAAAGTCCAACTTCCTGTACGTCGACGGGCACGTCGAGACCAAAAGCATTTACGAAACGATCTCGCCTTGGCAATGGGGCATGTCGTTCTACAGCTTCGCGAACAACTCGGACGTCTCGAACCAGTAAACGGAAAATCCTGACGGGGCGAAAACGACTTCGGGTTGACAGGGCCTCAGCAGGCGCCCGGGGCGCGTCGTTCGACGGCGTCACGGCAAGCCACAGCGGAAAATGTGGCGTATCGGAATGGTGATCTCAAGAGAAAGAGAGCAGGAGAATGCGAAACAAAGACAAAAGTCTCGGGCGTTTGATGGTATCGGCCGCCGCGGCGGCGGCGACACTGACCGGTCTGCAGGTGCGAGCGAATACTACACCGCAACCGGCGGGCACGTCGGTCCCCGGCAATACCAACATAAATAACTACGCGACGATCTCGCTGAGTGGCTCGACCGCGATGCGGAATTACACGATCTCCCCCGGAATTACCCTCCTGCCGAACGGGTCGAGCATCTTTCTCAGCAGCGGGACATTCAACGCGTCGGCGTCGGGCAAAGCCGACCAGCTCGCGCCGACCAATCCCGACAACACCGGCGACAATAGCGGGAGCGTCCGCGACGACGCGGCCCTGCGGATCGAATGGCACGAGCAGGGCTCGGTCGAAGGGATTCTGGAACTGGTGAGCGACCAGATCGGCGCCCCGACCGGTGCCCCGGCGTCCTTGGTGACTCGCGCACCGACCGTGTCGAATCCGGTCTGGATCAACCGCAACACCGTAGCGGCGGACGGCGGCAACAATTCAAAGGGCTGGTCGTACGGTGCGACCGGCACACCGACCGGACAAAACGCGGTTCAGATGGCGATTTCCGACGTGAAGCCTATTCAGGCGTTCTCGGTCGACGGAACCAGCTCAGCCTTCGCGGTGCCGGGCACCGCCGGGTACGGCAAGGGTAACCCCCTGGCGGTAACCGCCTCGGACAGCTCGGGGCTCGGCGTCGCCGGGTCGCGTCAGCAACTGGTCAGCACCTCGAACCTGAACATCGCCGACACCGCACACCCTACCGCACCGTGGGTCACCGGCGGTCTGGCGAATCTGCAGACCAACACGGTCGGCGTCACTGCGACCACGTTCTCGGCCAACCCCGGGACGGGGCTGACCAATGTGAACACCGCGGACGCGCAGTTCCTGCAACTCACAGGCCGATTGAAAAACGGAGCGACGTTCCAAATGTCGACCCGCGACGTCAACTCCGGCACCCGGAATGCGGCGGCGACCAACACCGGCATTGATCCGTCGTGGGCGGTCGGGTTGAACGACAGCGGTAACACGCTGGTCACGACCGTCGCCGCGGCCGCTGACGCCCAGGTGCAGATCAATCGCACGGTGACGACCGCTTCCGACGGCACGAGCATCCCGAATGCGGCGATACGCTTTTCCGGCAAGACGGCGGGCGGCGTGCTCCGGGCGACGATTCAGAACAGCCGAATGGGTGTCGGAACCCTGAGCTTGCCCGACGCGCTTTCGCAAGCCGGGACCGCTTTCAACCAAGCCTCGGGCAGTCCGACCAGCAGCGTCGCACCGATCCGAGTGCTGTCGTACAACGGCGTCACACCGACCGCAACCACCATCACCGACGGCAGCTACACGATCTGGCAGCAGGAGCAGTACGTCACGGTCAAGCAGACGCCGACGGCACTCGCGGGCCTGACGGCCACCCAGTGGGCCAACACGACGGACCTGCAGACCGGGATCAAAGGCGACACCGCTAACACGAGTTCGACACAATCAGGGACCGTGTCGGGCGGCCAGATCACTTTCGCGTCGCCGACCCAAGGCGGCTATGTTCAGGGACAGACGATCACCGGCGGCGTTGCCGCGGGAACGACCGTCACTGGTGTGAGCTATAACCCCGACGGCACGATCGCCAGCGTCGGCATCACCGACACGGCCGCGTCAGGGTCAATCAGCTACACCGTAAGCGGCGGTGACGTCGCCAACTTCCGCGACAACGTTATCAACTCGGTTCAAGTGGCCGGCGGTCAGATCGGGTTCACCTCGGTCAACAACCCCGGGGACCAGCTGTTCAACGTCGGTTTCATCCTCCCGCAGTTGATGAAGGTGACCAAGTCGTTCGACGGTCAGGCGACCTCGCCGAACAGCAACTACGACATCAACACCAATCCGAACGGGTACATCGGTGACAGCGTGTACAACTCGTACATCACAAACGCCACGGCGAAGAAAAACTCCGCGCCGACGCCGTCGATCACCAACCCGACCGGCAATAACGGTTACTACGGGCAGGCGACTCGCGGCGCCGGCCAGGCCGGCACGGGCGTCACCGCGGCCCCTAATGTCCCGTTCACCAACGGCAACATCGGAATCACCAGCAGCAACTACCTGTTCGGGAACTTCGCCGGCAACAACGTCCGCGACTACCAGTCGTTTCAGTACGGCCTGGCGGCCGCCAAGGCCCTGTATAATTCCGGGGCCGGCGTCGACGCGTTCGATAACACCGCCGCCACAAGCAGTGCCAACGACGCCACCGCCTTAACCGACACGCAACTCGACAACAACGGCGTCGCCCTGAGCGGCGGGTCGCTTTCCAGCAAACTGGGCGGCACGTCGTCATTCGTCGGCCAGCGTGGGCCGTCAGGCGGAAACAACCAGGTATTTAATACCACAATCACCACGGCAACGGGTGTCAGCAAGGGCGACCTGATCGTTATGGGTGATTACAACGGTGACGGCCGATTCGACGGCCGAGACCTGCTGGCCATGGCCATCGGTACGGCCCTGTCGACCGACACGAGCACGACGACGCTCGGTAGCCTGGCAGGCATCAACACCGGCGTGCTCCGCAAGAACGACGCGCTGGACTTCACCCAGACCAACACCGGCGACGCGGCGTACAACACCTCCAGCGGATTTTCGGTCGCGTCCAACGCGTCCGGGTTCTTACGCCAATCCGCACGGGCAGTGATGTCCACGACGGGTTCGGCACCGGCGGGTTCTCTCTCGCTGTATACGTCGGCGGGCACGACCTACTTCACTTACGACCCCACGGGTTCGAACGCCTTCAACAAGACCGATGTTAACGTCGACGGCGTAGTGGATTTCAATGACGCAGTTCTGGTCGACAAATTCGCGGGTCAGAGCTACACCAACTCAGCTCAGGTGCTGGCCGCCACCCAACAGGCACCAATAACCGGGACGGTCCAGGCAGCGAATCTGGTCCTCATCCAACAAGTCGACGGGGCCGCGACCATCGGGGCCGCGGACCTGACCGCAGCCAACGCCGCGTTAACCGGGAGCGGCACCACCAATTGGTATAGTTACTCGCTCAACAAGACTGGCTCGGGCACGATTAACTTTGCCCGAACCGGTGGGACGGTGAATGTCACCGGCGTCGCCGCGTTCAACATCTCGGCTGGGTCCGTTTACGTCGTTTCCCCCATCGACCCGTTCACCTCGTCGACTGACAGCACCAAGAGCGTGGCCGTCACCGTGGGCACCGGAAGCACTCTTCAGTACACCGGGACCTCGTCGACCGGCGTGCAGGTGGACCGCTTGGCAGGCTTGAATGTTGCCACCGGGGGACACGTTACCCTCGATTCGGCTGCCGCTCAGGCAAACCGGACCCTCCTCGTCGTCGGTGGGCTGTCGCTCGCGGGGACCGGCTCGATCGACCTCGGTAAAAACGAATTAATCGTTAAAGGCAGCACCCTTTCGACTGTCGTCGGGTCACTCGGATCCGGGATTTCGAGCTCAGCCGTCGTCGGCGACGTTTTGACGACGATTGCAGCCGTCGACGGTAGTTCGATCGGGAGCACATTCGATGGTGTTTCGGTCAACGCCGCGGACGTGATTGTGAAGTATACTTACTTCGGCGATGCCAACCTCGACGGCGGAGTCGATGGTTCGGACTACACCAAGATCGACAGTGCGTTCGGCACGGCCGCGACCGGCTGGGCCAATGGCGATTTCAATTACGACGGGAATATCGACGGCAGCGATTACACCTTGATCGACAATGCGTTCAATACCCAGGGCGGCAGCCTGGGGTCGCACCCCGCGAGCTTGATCGCCGCGAGCACCGCCCAAATCGCTAGCGGAAGCAGCGCCGTTCCGGAGCCCGCGACACTCGGCATCTTTGGTATGGGAGCACTCGCAATTTTTGGTCGCCGACGGCGGCGTTAACGGTCGTGTTAGCTTGCTCACGGCGGCCCGGTGTAAAAACCGGGTCGCCGCTTTTTGGTCCCGAATAAACAGGTGATCCGCGTTCGACCGGTTCACCGCGTTGTTCGCCGTTCGGGCCGACGGGTGTTCACCCCGCGGGTTCGCAGGCAGCAGCACATGAATCGTGCGAAAGCCTTTCGAGGCGGTTCTGGTTTTCCATCCACCGGGATCTGGTGCGTCATACGCTTTCCAATAATCGTGTTCGCTCGGCGATCTCATCGAACTCTTTAGCCGAGCGACACCATGATCGGCCCGGCGCGCACGAGTGAATTTGGGACCCGGATTACACCAGGGGCATGGATTAAAAATCGCGTTCTCCTATCCGTGTGCTCCGTGTGCTCCGTGGTTCATTTTTGCTTCAATCGCGTTGCTCTTGGTGGCGGGTTAATTCGTCGCTCGGGAAGTTGCGCGATTAACCGGTCGATCCCCGCCCTGCCGGGACCGGGCTAGTAAAGAGTGGCGCTTCATAGGAACGCGCGGAAATTAATTCGGATCCGTATCAGAGGCCCAGAACGTCGGCCAGCGTGTACCGGCCGGGTTTCTGGTTCGCGAGCCATTTTGCGGCGCGGAGTGCGCCGTGAACGAACGTGTCGCGGTTGGTCGCGACGTGGGTCAGTTCGAGCCGTTCACCGAGGGCGGCGAAATAGGCGGTGTGCTTGCCGACTTCGTCCCCGATGCGGAGTGCGTGCATGCCGATCTGTCCGGGGGTACGGACGACGTCGTCGCCGTGGCGGTCGTAGACGAGTGAATCCTTCGTCTTGTTGGTGGCTTTCAAAATCGCCTCGGCGAGTCCCATCGCGGTCCCGCTCGGGGCATCTTTCTTGTAGCGGTGGTGCCCTTCGACGATCTCAATGTCGTATTGGTCACCCAGCATTCGCGCGACCTCGCCGGCGATCTTGAAAAGCAGGTTGACGCCGAGGCTCATGTTGGGCGCCTGGACGATGGGGATGTCCGCCGCGGCCTGATCGATGGCGGCGTGGTCGGTTGCCTGCAGACCGGTGGTGCCGATCACCATCGCGATGCCGCGGTCGCGGCAGGTTTTCAACCAGTGCCGCGTCGCTGTCGGCGCGGTGAAATCGATCAGCACATCCGGTGTGGGTTTCAGATCGAACGTGATCGGCAGGCCGATCGCGCCGATGCCCGCGACCTCACCGGCGTCGCGGGCGAGGACCTCGCTGTCGGGGCGGTCGATCGCCGCGAGCAGGTCGAAGTCACTGTCTTTCTTAGCCACCGCGATAAGCCGGGCACCCATTCGGCCCGACGCGCCGGTGATTGCGAGTTTGGTCATAGTAACTTTCAATTGCCGCGTTTAAGGCAGCAGCCAATCTTGAACCCGAAGGTCGGGCACCATTGCAAAGTGCTGAGTGTTATGAGTGACGACCGTGTGATCGAAATGCAGCGCGGTTGACGCTATCAACAGGTCCGAAGTTGCGACCACGGTACCGCTGCTCAACATGCCCGCACGAACCCGGCCGAATGTTTCGGCGATGCTTTCATCTAACGGGATCACTCGCACTTCGGATAAGAAGTCAGTCATCGCGATCAATCGCCTGGACGGCGTGGGCACTTTGTATACCCACGTATACAACTCGGCAAGCGTCACTGCCGAGATATACAGCCCGCCGGTGTATTGCAGAAAACGATTTTGTATACGCCCGTCTCCGCGCAGGTACAACGAACAGATATCAGAGTCGACTAGAAAGCTCACTCTTGGATCGTCCCGTCGGTTTTCAGGTCACGAGACTTTCGCATTTCCGTCAGAAATTCGTCCAAGCCTTGAATGTCATCAGACCAACCGCCGAACGCTCGACGTAATCCCTCTCCGGGTGCAGCTGCGGGTTCAACTGGTCGCACAACCACTGACACAACTTGACCGTCCGGCAGTCCGGTTTCCCGGTCGAGGTGCAGTTGCTTGCCATGGATGATGCCGGTGATGGCGGTAGGAAGTTGAAAGTCTGAATGCATGTCTGCTCCAACTATTGAACGCGCTCAATACTGTATCAGGCTTCCTTTTCTTATTCCCGCCTCAATATTCTCCCACCGGAACGCCCGACCGGTCGGTCGCAGACATGTCGAATGCTCGAACGTCGACCCCGAGCGCTTTGATAATCGCGTTCAGATCGTCTGCAACCTGCACCGGGCGGTTGCTTAGCTTGCCGTGCGGCTCGGTCCTCGGGGCCAGGTCCTGCACGCTCTTCATGTCGATGCCGGTGTGATACTTGACCGTGACGTTGGGGTCTTTCAATTCGTGACCGGTGAGGATGCAGACGACGCTGTCGGACGGGGAAATAACTTTTTCGTCCATCAGTTTCCGCAGCCCCGCCACGCTCGCGCCGCTGGCGGGTTCACAGCCGAAGCCCCACCGGCCGACCATCGCGCGGTGCTCGAGAATCTCTTCGTCGCTGACTTCGCGGACGACGCCGTTCATAAAATCCAGCGCCCGCAGCGCTTTGGGCAGATTGACCGGCCGGCTGATTTCGATCGCGCTTGCGACCGTGTGCGGGTAATAGTTCGCCTCGTCGAGCGACGCGTAATGCTTGACGATCAGGTCGCCGTCGTACCGGCCGTTGTTCCAACGTAACCCGCGTTCGTTGTACAGATAGTTCAAGGTGTTCGCGCCGCTGGCGTTGATGACTGCGAGCCGGGGGATTTTGTCGATCAGTCCGAGCTCTTTCAGTTCGATGAATGCCTTGCCGAACGCCGAGCAATTCCCGAGGTTTCCGCCGGGCACGATGATCCAGTCGGGCGCTTCCCAGTTGCGCGCTTCCAGGATGCGGTACATGATGCTCTTCTGGCCTTCGAGCCGGAAGGGGTTCACGCTGTTCATCAGATAGACGCCCATTTTCGGGTCGACCGCGATCTGCCGAATGCGGCGCAGGCAGGCGTCGAAATCGCCTTGTATTTGAAGCGTGAGCGCGCCGTAATCCAGCGCCTGCGACAGCTTACCGAAGCTGATTTTCCCGCTGCCGATGAAGACGATGCCCTGGACTTCAGCCATGGACGCGAACATCGCCAGGCTGGCCGAGGTGTTCCCGGTGGAAGCGCAGGCGACTTTTTTCGCGCCGACCATGCGGGCGTGCGTGAACGCGGCGGTCATGCCGTTGTCTTTAAAGCTGCCCGAAGGGTTCAGGCCCTCGTACTGCAGAAACAGGTGACCCTTGTTCATACCCATTTCGCGGGCGAGCAGGTCGGCGGTCTGTAGCGTGGTCCGGCCTTCACCGATGGTGACGATGTCGGCTTCGGTGCGATAGAACGGAAAGAGTTCGCGGAATCTCCAGACACCGGAGAAGTCGATCGAACCAACAGTGCTGGTCCCCTTGGTCGCCCAGCGGTGTTCGAAGAAGCCCATGTTTTTCGGGACCGGCAACCGCGACCAGTCGTACTTGACGTCGAGCAGGCTGCCGCACGTCGAGCAGGTGACCCGAATTTCTTCGACCGAAAAGGACTGCCCGCAATCGGGGTTAATACACTGTTGTGAAGCTGCGTGGTTCATCACAAATCAGAGTAGGTCAGGTCCGGCTAAAGTCAAAGCCGAAACAGGCGCAGACCGCTCGCGGGACGCCGCCGGAATGCCGATAGTGGGGGCAATGATGTCGATGATGACGGAAACCGAGGCGGGTGCGGGGGATGCGACGCAGAGCAAGACGTTTAAAGCGATCTCGCTTTTTTGCAAGGCAACGCTGGGGATTTCTGTCCTCCTGGTACTTCTGGCGGCCGTCTTTTTCATGGTTTTTGCGTTACCCGCCAACGACGACTTCGTCCGGGCGACCCGCCCCCGCGAGCTCGGCTGGTGGGGATATGTTTTTGGCTTCACGTACATGAAATGGCAGGGCCGGTGGGCCAGCTGCGGGCTCGAATCGTACGTGCTGCCGCGGATCGAGATCACTCAATATTATTGGACGCTGCTCGCCGGCATCGCGTTGGTCGAGTACTTGGCAACATTCGCAGTCGTGCGGTCGTTCGCGCGGGGCAGCTCACGACGCTCAGTCGCGGCAACGTCGCTGGTCATCGTCGCGCTGCTCTGGGCTGGACTTCCTTCGCCCGCCGAGGCGATCTACTGGTTCACCGGCGCGGTCGAGAACGCGCTTGTGGTCGCGCTGGCAACGCTATTGCTGATCATGCTGTGCCAGCCGACATCGACCGCCGGCCCGACCGACCGGCCCCGCGCGTCCCGCTTGGCCTGTCTCGTCGCCGCTCCGTTCGCTTTTCTGATCGTCAGTTTCCACGAACTGTTCGGGACGATGTTGCTGATGGCGCTCGTCACCGGCACGGGCATGGCGTTCTGGAATCGCAGGTACAACCGGTTCGTCTGGCTGCTCGCGGTCGTCGGGGCGGTCGTCGGGCTGATCATCGTCGTTGCCGCGCCGGGGAACAGCTATCGTTTCGCCACCGACGGCGGACCGCACAGCCGGCAGCTGAAGTTCGGCCTTCACATCATGCTCAGCCAGTTTCGCTTTTACCCGCACTGGTGGCTGCAGGATCCGAAACTGATCGCCGCCACGGTCTGGGTTTTCTGTTACGGCTGTATCCTCGCCCGTCACCGGACCGGGCCGATGTCCCGAGCGCAAAAGCAGCTCATCTGGGTCGGCCCCGTCGTCTGGTTGGTCATGATCTCTTTCGGTTTTTATCTGCCGAGCTGGGCACTCGGGGCGGCCATGCCGCTGCGAACGCTGTCCGGGAACTACCTGGTGTTCGTCGCCGGTTGGTTGGTCATCGTCTGCGTCTGGTCGCAATACCTTGGCGGTTCGATTTCGCCGGCGATCACGACCACCGGTCAACGGATTACCGAGATTGCGCTGGCCGTCTCGTTGCTGCTCACGGGGCATTTCCGCGACGCGATCACCGACTACCGATTTAATGTCTACCCCTGGCACGACGCGGTGCAAGACCGCTACGCGATCCTCCGGCAGGAAACACACGGCGACGCACGGGTCACCCCGCTGCCGTCGGCGGCCCAACTGTTGTACCCCGGTGAAACCGTCACGCCCGGGCCGGTCATCTTCACCAAAAGCATGATCGCGTATTTCAATTTGAAATCGTTCAACGTAATCCCCCCACCGGCCAGGGACCCACCGCCCGCGAAGCTAACGCCTGGCCGCTTCCGGTTCGTCCCTTGAGCACTCCCGTACATCGCAGCCCCGATTGTGGTCTAGAGCCGAAATCACTTCGCTCGACGAGCAGCCGAGGCGTATGCAAAATGACCCGCATGTCCCATGCCGAGCTGCCGCAGTTTCTTGACGCGATCGTGTCCGGAATCACATCGGGGCTGCACATCGGCGCACAGGCGTGCGTGATACACCACAGCAAGGTCATTGCGGATTTCGCCGTCGGTGAAAGCCGGCCGGGCGTGGCGATGACCACCGACACACTGATGCTATGGCTGTCGGCGACCAAACCGGTCGCCGCGATTGCCGTCGCGTTGTTGTGGGAACGCGGGCAGCTCGGCCTCGACGACCGAGTCGGCCGGTACGTGCCGGAGTTCGCGGTCCACGGGAAAGAGCCGATCACCATCCGGCACATGCTGACCCACACGGCCGGCATCCGCGGGGCGGCGAACAATTTCACCCGCGACCCCTGGGAAAAAACGATCGCCCGGATCTGCGGTTCACGGATCGAGCCCGGCTGGGTTCCGGGCCACAAGGCCGGTTATCACCTGGCGTCGACGTGGTTCATGCTCGGGGAAGTGATTCGCCGAATCGACGGCCGACGGTTCGAGCAGTTCGTCCGCGACGAGATTTTTCTGCCGCTGGGAATGCGCGACAGCTGGGTCGGGATGACGGTCGAGGATTACACGCGGTACCGCGACCGCGTAGGGATCATGCAAAACACCGACCCGGCGGCGAAGATCCCGCACGCCTGGGACACGCCCGAGATGGCTTCGCTTTGCAAACCGGGCGGTAACGGCCGCGGGCCTGCCCGCGAATTAGCGCGTTTCTATCAGATGCTGTTAAACGGCGGCTCGCTCGACGGCGTCCGCCTGGTCTCCCCGCAGACCGTCGAAGCGATGACCGCCCGGCACCGGGTCGGCCTGTTCGATCACACGTTCAAGCACAATATGGACTGGGCGCTCGGGTTCGTCGTGAACAACAACCAGTACGGCGTCGACACGGCCCGGTACGGCTACGGCCCGCACGCGTCGTGGCGGACCTACGGGCACAGCGGGCACCAGTCATCCGTCGCGTTCGCCGACCCGACACACCGACTCGCGGTGGCGGTCATCTTCAACGGGACACCGGGCGAAGCGCCGCACGATCAACGGGTCCGCGCCGTTTTGACCGAGTTGTATCGGGAACTGAAACTCGGCGAATAATTCAGGCGTTATTCGATCGACTCTGCTGCGACAGGTCGTGCCTGTGACACCTGCAGGCGATCTCTTTCACCGCGGAGACGCTGAGACGCGGAGAAGATTTTGACCACGGATAACTCAGACGAGCACGGATGAGAATCAGGCCTTGTTTTCGATCCGTTTTGGTCAGTGCCGTCCGTGGATTGCGGTTCGTCGTTTTCTCTGCGGCTCTGCGACTCTGCGGTGAGAAACCTGCCGACAACCACGCCAGACACGCTTACCGTTTGCCGATCTCTCCGCCGGTGTGGGCGTCCATTCCCATGGCGCGGAAGATCCGATCACGCGTCGCGAGATACCCCGGGGCGTCGAGGTCACGGGGACGAGGCAGGTTGACCTCGACCACTTCCTGCACCGTCGCCGGGCGGCGGCTCATGACCAGCACGCGGTCGGCGAGCTGCACGGCTTCCTCGATATCGTGCGTCACGAACAGCACGGTTTTCTTCTCGGCCTGCCAGATGCGGATCAGGTCCGACCGCATCTTTAAGCGGGTGAGAAAATCGAGGGCACCGAACGGTTCGTCCATGTAGATGATGTCCGGGTTGGCGGCCAGAGCGCGGGCGATCTCGACTCGTTGCCGCATGCCGCCGGACAGTTCGCGCGGGTAGGCGTGCTCGAACCCGGTGAGCCCGACCATCTCGACGTAGCGGGCGACGATGCGATTGCGGGCCTCGGCGGTTTGACGGGACAGGCCGAACCCGACGTTGGCTTCGACGGTGAGCCAGGGGAAGACGCCGTTTTCTTGAAACACGAAAATCCGGCGTGCGTCGGGACCGGTGACCGGCTGCCCTTCGACGAGCACCTGCCCGCGGGTCGGTTGGAGGAACCCGCCGACGATGTTGAGCAGCGTAGATTTTCCGCAACCAGACGGCCCGACGATGCAGACGAATTCGCCGGGCGAGACCGAGATGTTGATCTTCTCCAGCACGTGCACCTGCTCGCCCCGGCGGTTGCCGGGGAAAGTCATCCACAGGTCTCGTGCGAGCACGATCGGCGTTGCAGGCGCTGGCGTTTTCGGGAGCGATTGTGCGGTCTGAGTCATTATCGGCTCCCGTATCCCCAGCGGACCTCGTCGAACTTTTCCAACTGGCGAACGAGCAGGTCGAGGATCAGCCCGATCAAACCAATGAGCACCATCCCGGCGACGACCAGGTCGTAACGCTTGCCGGCGTTGCGGGCGTCGATGATGAGGTAACCGAGCCCGGAGTTGACCGCGATCATCTCGGCCGCGACGACGACCAACCACGCGACGCCGAGCGCGATGCGTATGCCGGTCAGGATCTGCGGCAGCGATGCCGGGAGAATGACCCGAAGAAATAACTGCCGGCGGCCGAGCCCGAAATTGCGGGCCGCGCGGACGTAAACCTGCTGCATGTTCTGCACCGCGGCGATCGATGCGACGGTGATCGGGAAGACGCTGGCGAGGAAGATCAGAAAGATCGGCGACATGTCCGAAACCCCGAACCACAGGATGGCGACCGGGATCCAAGCGATCGGGGAGATCGGGCGGAAGATCTGCAGCATCGGGTTGAACGCGTCGAAGGCTTTGCCGAACCAGCCGAGCAAGAGCCCCGCCGGCACACCGACCAACACGGCGGCGACGAAACCGGCGGTCACGCGGAATAGCGACGCGACGATGTACTTTATCAGCAGACCCTTGCGCGCCAGCTCGAAGATGCCGAGCAACACTTCGTGTGGTTTGGGGAACAGGTCGGACCCGGAGAACCGCACGAGCAGGTCCCACCCGAGCAGGAACAACGCGAAAACGCACAGCGGCAGCACGATCTTCTGCACGCGCCCCCCCCGACCGGCTGGCGGTGAGGTCGGCGTCTGTTCATCGAGCTGAAAGGTATCCATGGTTGAGAAGTCGCTATGATTGTAAGAATTCACTTGCCCGGCGATTTGCTCGGCCGATAACAGTTTAGAATGCCGTCCCGCATCCGCCAATACTTCGCCGCGCTGTCCACGGGGCGACTGGTCCTGTGGTTCTACCTGATCTGGTACGCCGTCGTTCTCGTCCGCTACTTCGATCCGAGCCCCCGGCTCTGGCTCACGTCGCTGGGGCTCAGTGTTATTATCGGGATCGCGCTTTTGATCAACGCCAGCTACTCGGGCACGGCGCGAGTGCGGCTCGAACGGTGGCCGGTGTTTCGATTGTTCCTGACACCCTTCTGCGTGTCGAGCTTTTCCGCCATGGTCAAAGGCCGCGGGTTCGTGCTGATCTTCTCGCCGGACGTCCGCGAATTACTCGTCGCCGGGGCGGTCTGTGTGGGGCTCTGGCTCGTAACGCGGCTCTGCAGAACGACCCGCGGGAACGACGGTTCCAACGGCGCCTAATCAACGGCTCTATTTCTTTCCCTCCCAGTTCCAGGGCTTGATGTCGTCGGTGTCTTTCGCGAAAGACGGGTCGCAGTAGTCTTCGAAATGCGCAGTCCCGTGCAGAATGCCCGCTTCCATGCCGAGCTTTTCAATTTCTTCGAAGTCTTTTTTGTGCAGGTTCAGGTCCGTGTATTTCACGCGGTCCGGCGGCTTGCTCAGCACGAACTGCAGCAACCGCGGGTTCTGGTTGAAGTAGTTTTTGGCGACGAAGTCCGACGCTTCCATCCGGTGGTCCATCGACTGGTCGATCCACTTGCCGCTTTTGGCGATGCCGTTCACCAGCTTTTGGACCACGTCGCGCTGGTTCTTGATCATGTCCTCGTTCACCGCCAGCACACAGGAGATGAAGTTCGGCCAGACGTCTTTGGTCAGATACAGCACCCGGCCGTAGCCGTCTAGCTCGGTTTGCCCCATGTACGGTTCACCGGAGGTGATGGCGTCGACGGCCTTGACCGACAGCGCAGCCGGCATGTCCGGCGGGGGCATTTCCAGCAGCGTGATGTCGTCGATGCTCATGCCGTGTTCGCGGAGGGCTTTAAAGATCAGCAACCGCTGGTTCGAAAACCGATTCGGGACGGCGACCTTTTTTCCCCGCAAATCTTCGATGCGGTAGATCTGCGAATCCCGGCGGACCATCATGGCGGTGCCGTCACGGTGACCGAGGTAGACGATCTTTATGTGAATGCCTTGCTCGCGGAGCGCCATCGCCATCGGGGCGAGGATGAACGTCGCCGGCGTGTAACCGGACAGGTGGGCTTCCTTCAGCTCGGCCCAGCCGTTGAATCGCACCGGGTCGAACAGCCCGTCACCGGTCATCTGCTTATTGATGAAATCAGTCACCGGGCAGGTCAGGTGACACGTGACCGGGAGATACCCGAGCTTGTATTTACCGACCGCCGACGTCTGCGTGGCGTGCGAGAACGGGTGAACTTGCCAGTTCAACAAAGCGTGCGCGCTGGTGATGACCAGCACCCACGCGGACACAGCAATCACGATGGTCCACTTCAATGACATGAGACAAGAACCTTAAACAATCCGCGACCCACCGACAAACATCACCGAGCCGATTTACCCGAAGACTTGAAACTCACTGATATTCCCGTAGCTATTCGCCGGCGAAAGGTAACGGATATATCGGGCCATAACGGGCGCGGTCAGCGTCACGGTCGTGAGCGTGCCGGCCGGCGGGGTTGCGGTGATTTTATACAGCGTGGTGACGCCGCTGCTGAAGTCGGCGGTAGTGCTGACCTGGATTTGCCCGCCGAGCATTCGGCTGGCGTACCCGCTGCGCGGCGCGACGCTGATCTGGCTGATTGACACTGTCGACCCCAGGTCGAACCCGACCCAGCTGCCGCTGGCGGTCGCGCTGTCGAAAAACGTATTCAGGTTTCCGTCGGTCACCTTCGAGATCGTGTTGCCGGCATTTTGATAACTTCCGGACGTGCCGATCGTCTTGCCGGTCAACTGCTTCAGCGACGACGCGGCATACGCCGCCGTCCAGGTCGCGCTCACGACGTACGGCTTGGTGTACATGTTCCCGCCGGTGACGATCAGTTCGCCGTTGGCGTAACCTACAAACGGGGACGCGCGGTAGTCGGGCAGGTCGTTCAGATTGGTCCATTTATCGGCGGCCGGGTCGTACTGTAAGACGGCTTTGCTGAAGGTCTGACCGCTGGCGTTCAACTGCCCACCGGCGAGGACGATCTTTCCCTCGGCGACGGTTGCCGCCGAGGCGATGTGACCGATGCCGTACGGCAACGACCCGGCCAGGCTCCAGCTGTCGGTCGCGGGATTGAACACCTGCACGTAGTTCTTGTTTCCGTCGAATTCCTGTTTGTTGATGATTCCGCCGATGGCGTAAATCTTGTTGTTCAGCACGACGGCGGCGTCGTGATTGACCGCGAACGGCATGGATTGATCAGCCACCCACTTCGCGTTGGGGTCGTCGAGGTTCAGCTTCCAGTGCAGGACCGACCCGACGTTGTTGCTGTCCCGGCCGCCGAAGTAATGCAGATCGCGACCGACGACCCCCATCTGCCCGGCACCGACGTTAGCCGGGAGCGACGGGCTTTGTGTCCACGTGTTGGTCTTGACGTGATAGGCGTAGACCAATCCGCTCGCGTGAAAGCCGTCGTTCAGAAAGAACCCGCCGGTGTAAGCGGTATCGGTGACCGGGTCGAGGGTGACCGGGGCGTCGTTCACCTTGACCGGGCAGTCCGCCATGCGGGTCCAGCTGTTGGACGCGGGGTTGTAGGCGTCCATCTCATTTTTGATCGTCAGGTTGACGTCGCTGAACCCGCCGAAGCAGAAGAGTTTCCCGTCGGCGACGAAACTCGCGCCTTCGGCGCGGGGGACGGGGTCGGACGCCTGAGTTTTCCAGGACAGCGACGGGGAGCCGGACCAGAGCGTTCGATCTTCGAGTCGTTCCAGGGCGACTGCCGATAAAGCGCATTTGGTTCGATTGGCTCTCCGCCGCGGTTCCGAAATATTGATACGCATAGGTTGAAAATACCACGCAATCAGCACGCGGAACAAGCGGATTTCGAATCACAGTTGCTGCAGCAAGCGATCGACAACAACGTCGATGGTTTTATCGCGGTCGTAACGATCGGGGAGCTCGACGCGTCTTGCGAGTCGGGCGAGGTCGTCGCGGCGGTGCAGCTTTTCGAGCATAGCCGCCGCGGTCGCCATCTCACCGGGGGTGTAGGTCCGAGTGGCCGACCGGGGGGCACGCACGGGCTTCACTGGTTGCATCGGCGGGAGCGGCACGTGCGTCTCGGGCAGTTCCGCGAGCTTTTGCGAGTAAGCGGCGGCGACGGATTTTTCGGTGCAAAGCGAATGGGACAGATTCATTGGTTCCACCTTTCAAACAGACGACTGCGGTACAAATGTTACAGCGGGAATAGACCTTCAATCGCGGTGCCAAAGGTCGAGATTCGTCGATGTCTGATAATCGCTCGGCGGAGTCTTCTGGACCGGCCCTTAGACCGAACGGCCGTCCCCGGCGCTACGACACTCACGCCGACGTTGGCACATCGACCGGCAGCGATCGCGCGGCGCGATATGATCCGGCCATGACCATGACCACCACACCGACACCGACGTCCGCCGACCAAACGGTGAAGTTGCTCTTTTCCACGCGCGTCTGCATCGGGATCGTGATCTTCGGATTGCTGGTGTCCGGCGTGACTGCGTTTCCGTTAGAGCACGAAATCCGGCTGTTGGCGCACTGGTTGAACATTCCTCCCGCGGCTTCACCGACGGAATTTGCCGGCGTCAGGCATTGGATCGCGACGGTCCGCCAAGGCTTGGAAGTGACCAACGCGAAATATCCGTTCATCGCTTATGGAACCGATTGGCTCGCGTTCGCGCACCTGCTCCTGGGCGTGCTGATGGTCGGGCCCTGGCGGGACCCCGTGCGGAATGTCTGGGTGATCGACTTTGCCATTTTCGCGAGCGTCGCGGTTTTTCCTCTGGCGCTGATCTGCGGACCGATACGAGGGATTCCTTTCGGCTGGACGTGCCTGGATTGCTCCTTTGGAATCGTCGCGTTGGTCCCGCTGTGGATCTGTCGGCGGAATGTAACGCTGCTCACGCGGGCGTCCGCAGGCTCTGATACAGGTTCGAATGAATTTCCACGCGGATAGCATGAAACCCTGAACTTTTATAGCCTCGACCCGGCAGGGCGCGGATCACGCAAAACAAAACGGTGTCGGACACCTTTTTTATAAATAACGTATCGGGATGAACTTACAAAAATAGTCTATTAAACGGTGTCCGACACCGTTTCCTCTTTTCGAATTGGCGTTGCGCGTTCCTTAAGAAAGCGGATTAATGCGCTCCGCGCGATGGACGCTTTAAAACCTAGCCGGACAAGACGCGGCCGGTCATCGCTTCCAGCACGCGGATTGGGGCGGTTTCTGGAAGCACGTTCGCGTGCACTGGCACGATGAACGTCTGCTCCAGCGCGAACTGTCCCGAGACGACGGCATGTGGGACCGTGTCGGTGTAGACGAGCCAGACGCTGTTCGGCGGGAACTCGGTTCGAGTCTTCGGGTAGTTTTTCTGGAAGTCGTCGTTCTCTTTCAGCCAGTCGTGGAAGTCGAGCATGAACCGGTCGTACGCCGATCGGTCGGTCGCCTTCATACCGACGGCTTTCAGCACCGGGCTGAATGCTTTCAGCAGCGAGCGCCCGACAGAGTGACCGGTCGCTCGGTCGAGTCCCGCGGCGCGGGCGTATTTTTTCGCAATCTCGGCGAAGCCGTCGGTCGTTTCCCAGACGCGGTTTCGAGTCGGGTTGAAATTGACAAAGACTCGAAGGATCCGCCCGCCGCGGGTCGGGCGGGTGGGGAACGCGTCGATGTGCAGCAGATCGTTCCGCTTGTGCACCGACAGCTCGCGGTTTTGTTCTTCGATCGTCCGGCAGCTTGCGAAGTCGAGCGTCCGGGCACCGGCGTACGGGGATAGGAACGCGTCGACGAATTGGGTCACGGCGTGTGAGTATCGCCGCATGATCTCGAGCAGGCGTTCGGATTCGTCCGCCGACCGCGCCGCGACGCCGCGCAGTTCATCACTGGCCGGGCGGTACGAGATGTTCTTGTGGGCGGGGAATCCGCTTTGATGCTGGCCGAGCAGAAACTGCCGGTCGACGTCCGGCAAATTGAACGGCGGCGATGGGAAATACAAAATCTCCCCGGCCTCGAGCTTCTGGCAATACGTTCGGGTCAGTTGGTGAGCGGCCGTCGAATCGGTCCAACCGCTCGCAGCATCGAACTCGGTGACTTCTGTCCAGGGCATTCTGTCAGCGCCCCGGGGCGAATAGAGATTCTAGAGCGAGACGTTTCATTGCGCCGCAGGCCATATCCAGGGTCGACGTCTCTTCCGAGTTGAACGGACTGGAATCGCGTACGGACAAACCCGAGACGGGCTTCTCACGAATCAACTTGTGGGCAACCACGATGGCGGGCATCTGCGGACTCTGCGGCTCGACCCACATTCGATACCACGACCGACTGGTCGAAGAATGGCAGGGGTAAACAAATGTGAATTTGGGCCGGTTGGTCAGAATCACTTCCTGCAAACCGACATACGCACAGGTGGCAGTTGCGTCCCCGGTTGCGGCGGCGGCTGCGCAGATGTTCAGGTAATTTTTCCCGACGACCTGATAATCTCCCTGCAACCCGTTCGCCATCCCAAACGCCTGCCAGGCATGATTGACCGCGATAATTTCGCCTTGAAAGTCGATTAACGCGACCTGTGAGACACTTTGGTCGAACAATTGATGGAACAGGGTACTCCATCGAGCGTGTGCGTCAGTCGAAGTGCTCATGCTGACCGTCCGGCCGGGAACATATTCTACCGCGAAACTCCGGGATACAATGTACGATCATAGAATGACTCGGCAGCCAATTGCGATAGATTTTTCTGACGATTTATGACTCCCATTCCCAGACCCGAAGTTCTCGAAGCCAAGGCCCGACGGTATCCGGACATGGACCCGGTTGCATGCGAGGCTTACATAATGTTAAGGCAAGTCGGTGAATGCGTACGCACCACGCTCGAGCAGCGGCTGGCGATCGAGGGGATTACCTGCGGACGTTTCATGCTGCTGGTCGTGCTCGACCGCAAACCCGAGCAACCGCTAGCGCCGTCAGAACTTGCCGAGCATGCCGGGGTCACCAAGCAGACGATCACATCGCTTCTCGACGGTCTGGAAAAAGACGGCTACGTCGCCCGCAAGCCCCACGGACAGGACCGTCGATCGGTGGTCATCAGCCTGCTCCCGAAGGGGAGCGAGTTTTTACAGCGAATTTTGCCAGGGATGTACCGACGACAAGTCGAGATGCTCGCGGACCTGAACAGCGACGAGCAGCACGAATTGATCCGCCTTTTGCGAAAGGTTCAAATCTGTGCCGACAGCCAGCAACACGCCGAGACCCGGGTTGTGAAACCACCGCTGGCAGATTCGAATGTTTAAAGCGTTGTCAGTCCGTCGTCGGGAAGCGGAGTGGATGGACGCGCCCGACGCGGACCCCGCGTTGCTTCAAGACAGCCTGGTATTCATCAGGCGGATCAACGTCTTGCTGCGGTACACGCGGGCGACGATTGCGCATCTCGACCGATTCACCAAAAACTGGGACCACGACCGCCGGCTGACGATACTGGACGTGGCTACGGGGTCGGGCGACATCCCGGTAGCCATTCTCGAGTGGGCCTCGCGGCGAAAGATTTCAGTCCACGTCGTCGGGATCGACCTGCACGAAGACACACTGCGTGCTGCTTCGCGGATGGCCCGGCATCCGGACTTTTGTCTCGCCCGCGCCGACGCGACCAATCTGCCGTTCGAGACCGGCAGCTTTGATTTCGTCCTGACCAACATGTTCCTGCACCATTTGGACGAACACGTGGCCGTCCGCGTCCTGCAGGAGATGGATCGCGTCGCACGAACGGGTGTGATTGCCGCGGATTTATTGCGGTCCCGACGGGCGTATTTCTGGATCAGCCTGTTCACCTTGTTTTCCAACCCGATGGTCAGGCACGACGCCCGGGTGAGCGTGTCGGGCGCGTTCGACGAGGTCGAGCTGCTGACGGTTCGGGACAAGGCCGGCCTCGGTTACCTGCGACCGGTCCGGCATTTCGGTCATCGCTTGGTGCTCGCCGGACGAAAACTGCTTCCGTCCGGGTAGGCGAGGGCAACTCCTTATTTTAAAAACGGAACTTCCCGCTTTCATCTGGGTTTTTGTGTGTTAGCATTTACGTTCGGAATGCAAGACGTTTCACCGCATCGACGGGCTGACGGCCATCGGGGTGACCCGGCATGGGTTCGGGCGATCGTCGTCGCTCCGGCGGCAGTCGCCCTGCTGCTGTTCAGTGGCATTCCCGTCCTTCAAACCGCAGCCAGCCGATTTTTGAAAAGACAGCGCCGGCACCCGCTGTTGACGCTCCGGACGTCCGTCGTCGGCCGACACCGGGCCCGAATCCGGTCGATGCTGGGACCGCCCCGCACCGCCACCGGGGGCGCGAGCGGCGTCTGGTACTACCCCGTCGACCGTAACGACCGGCTCGCCATGGCGATCCGCTTCGACGGCGATCGCGCCCGGTCGGTCGAATTTTTCTCCGCCCCGGAATAGGTGGACATTGCGTTGCACGCGCAAATGCGTCACAGCAGTTGACCAGAGGTTAATTTCCATCGATCACATCTGATCCGGATGGTCGATCCCGAGCAGTTCCAATCCTTGCGCCAGCGTGCGCCCCGCCGCTTCGCATAGCGTCAGCCTGCTGGATCGGACCGGGTCTTCGACTTGCAACACCGGACAGTTCTCGAAAAACCCGCTGTACCGCGTCGCCAGTTCGTACAGGTACGAGCAGAGGTGATGCGGCTTCAGTTCGCGGGCGACCAATTCCACAATTTCACCGAACCGCAAGATGTGTTTGGCCAGCGCGAGTTCGTACGGTGACTCGAGCGTAACGTCGGCGGTAAACGGACGATCAACCGCGACGCCTTTCTCGACCGCCTTGCGGAAGATCGACTGAATCCGGGCGTACTGGTACTGCATATACGGGCCGGTGTTCCCGTCGAAAGACAGCATTTTGTCCCACGCGAAGATGTAATCGCTGGTGCGGTCCTTCGACAGGTCGGCATACTTCACCGCGCCGATGCCGACCGCCCGGGCGACGTCCCGGCGTTGCGACTCGGACAGGTCGGGGTTTTTCTCGGCAATGACCGCATAGGCCCGCTCTTCGCCTTCGGCGAGCAGGTCTTTCAGCTTTTCGTTGTCGGCCTCCCGGCTCTTTTTTGGTTTTCCGTCTTCGCCCAGGACGTTTCCGAACGGCGCGAACTCCAGCAGCACCTTACGGTCGTCGAGCAGACCGACAAGACCAGCCGTGGCGAACAGCATTTCGAAGTGCTCGGCTTGCCGGGAATCGTGCGTATAGACGATTCGGTCGGCGCGCAGCGCCTGAATGCGGTACGTCAACGCCGCCAGATCGAACGTCGGATACTGATAAGACCCGTCCCTGCTTTGAATGATAAACGGCCGGGGTTCGCCTTCGCGATTGACGAATCCCGGGGGGAAGATTCCGATCGCCCCTTCTGTCTCTTTGGCGAGCCCCCGTACCCGCAGCATTTCAACCATCGGCGCGTAGTCTTCGGAATACGAACTTTCACCCCGGACGTCGGCCTCGGTCAGGGTGACGTTGAGTTGCCGGTACAGGTCCTGCGCGCTGGCCAGCGTCAGGTCGCGGACCTGCCGCCAGGCGATCAATTGGTCCTTGGGCGTCTGCTGCAATTCGCGGGTCCGCTCGGCCATCTGCTTGCGGACCGCGGGGTCCTTGCTCGCTGCACTGATGCGCTTGTACATCCGTTCCAGGTCGGGCAGTTTGATGGATGCCGATGCGAGCCCCTCCTGCTCCATCGCGTAGGTGACCATGCCCATCTGCAGGCCCCAGTCGCCGATGTGATTCTGTCGGACGACCGTGTGACCGAGAAACGCCAGAACCCTGGCGAATGCGTCCCCGATGATCGTGCCACGCAAATGCCCCACGTGCATCTCTTTGGCAAGATTTGGTCCGGAATAGTCGACGACGACGTGCAGCGGTTTCAGGGCCAGGTCCACCCCGCACCGGGCATCATTCACCATCGAGAGGATCTGCCGACCGAGCCAGACGGGGTTCAGCCGGACGTTGATGAACCCCGGCCCCGCGATGCTGGTTTCGGTCGCGACGTCGCCAAGCTCGAGCGCGGCTTTTACCTTTTCGGCGATCTGCCTGGGATTGCCGGCGTCGGGGTAACGCTTGGCAAGTCCCATCGCGGCGTTGGACTGATAATCTCCGAATTTTTCGTTCTGCGAGACGTTCAACAAGGGGTCGGCGTCCACGCCCAGTGCGGTGGTGATCGCTATCTTAAATGCGGTTTCGAGTTGGCTGACAATCGTGGGCATAGCGGTCTCTGGTCGATCGGTTCCCAAGTCCGCAGCAGCGACCGGCGGAACGGGCCTGGTTCTTTCAAATAAATGATCCGGTCAAGGTCGCGGCAATCCGCAACTTATCATCGCCCGGGGCATATTACATGCGGCGGTCGATACTCTCTACGCCATTGAGTTCTGTTTGACCGGTTTATCCGGCGTGAGTATTGTTCCAAGGTTGCAAAAATGGCTGTTCGGTTTCGAAACGGCCGTTGCAACGCCCGATCGTTTTCAGGACGCACTTCAGTGCAAATGCATTCCAAGGACGCAATGCCCATGAATCAGAAGTTGACCCGGTGGACGGCGGTAGCGGCTTTGGCGATCGCGGGGGTCTCCCCGTTTCTCATTCATTCGGTCCGTGCGGTCGAACCGGGCACCGAGGTCGCCGAGGTCGAACAGCTGAAAACCGAGGCGTTCCAGGCGTTGCGCGCGGGGAAGTTCGATACCGGAAACGACCTGCTGGACAAGGCCGCGAAGCTGTCGACCGACCCGACCATTTCGCGGATGCACGACTGGACCAACAAGTTCGAAGACCAGATTAAGATTTTTGCCGGTGAACGGCACTCGGCCTACGACAAGGCCGTCGAGAACGTGCAGAAGGTGCTGGCCAAAGGCCACCCCGATGCCGCGCTGGATTTTGCCAACAGGGCGCAGTTGCTCAGCGACGACAAAAAGGCCTTTACGGGGCTGGTCTGGGTTCGGTCGTTGATCGACGACGGCACCAAGCGGGCGACCGGGTACGAGACTTCCGACCAGTGGTACCGGGCGATGCTGGTCTATTCGGACCTCGCGGCCGTCGAGCCGGCGTCGAGGGAGTGGAAAGAGAAGCTGAAGTTCGTCACTCGCCGAGTCCGTTTAATGGCAATCTACGCCAACGAAGACCTGAAACAGATTCAGGAAACGGTCAGCAAGGAGCGCGACGAGGTCGAGGCGATCGTCAGCCCGGCCACCCAGCCCGCGACCAAACCCGCCGAGCAGGCCCGGAACGAAAACTTCAAGACCGACTGGCACGACACGCTCAAGGGCGTTCGCATGAGCATGCTGGTCAGTTCGATCCACCAGGCGTTCAATGATTATTACCGCGACGTCACCTACAAAGGCCTGATGCAGGGAGGCCTGGCAGGCGTCGATGCGGTGCTGAACACCAAGGGCCTTGAAAAAACATTCCCGTCGCTGGCCGACGCCGGCAAGCGGGCGGAGTTCCAGAAATACATCGACGGTTGGAAAACAGCGGCAAACAACGCGACCGCGAACAACGAAGAGGATCTGGTCAACGAACTGATGTCAGAGGAGCAGGAAGGCCTGCTCGCCGCGAACGCACGGACCGTGCAGTTGCCGCAGGAAATGTTGATCACTGAATTTGCCGACGGCGCGCTGGCGACCCTGGACCCGTTCAGCAGCATGATCTGGCCCGGTGACGTGGCCGAGTTCACCAAGGCCACGCAAGGCGAGTTCAGCGGAATCGGCATCCAGATCCAACCCGAAGAGAACGGCGACCTGCGGGTCGTCCGTCCCCTGCCCGACGGCCCGGCGATTCGTGCCGGCATCAAGGCTGGTGACGTCGTCGCACGCATCGGCGGCAAGAGCGCGAAGGGTATTACCAGCGACGAAGCCGTCCGCAACATCACCGGCCCGACCGGCACGACGGTCACCCTCAGCATCCGCAGTCCCGACGGAACCACCCGTGAACTGACGGTCAAACGCGCGAAGATCAAAGTCGAAAGCGTGGAGGGATACAGCCGGGAGAAAACCGACACCGGGTCCGAAAAGTGGAACTATTACATCGACCCCGAGAACAAGATCGCTTACATGCGGATCACAAGTTTCTCGGGCTTCACGGTGAAGGAACTGCAGGCCGCGATCGACAACATGGGCGACGACGTCAATGGCGTGATCGTCGACCTGCGGGGAAACCCCGGCGGGCTGTTACAAGCAGCGATCGGCGTCTGCGATAAATTCCTGAAAGACGGCGCGATCGTCAGCACCCACCCCGACCGCGAGACCCGCAACCCGCCCACGTCCGCCCGTGCCAAGGACACTGGAACCGAGTTCACCAAGCCCTTGGTGGTGCTCGTCAATCAGTATTCCGCCAGCGCGAGCGAAATCGTGTCCGGCGCTCTGAAGGACGACCACCGCGCGATCCTGGTCGGGCAGCGGACGTTCGGCAAAGGCAGCGTCCAGCAGATTTTCCCGCTCGAAGGCGACGCGATCCTGAAGCTGACCACGGCCCACTATTACCTGCCCAGCGGCCGGTGCATCCACCGCGAGGAAAACAGCACCGAATGGGGTGTCGACCCGGATCTGGTGGTCGAAATGACACCCGAGCAGATGCGCAGCGCTCAGGAAGCCAAGATGGAAATGGAGACCGGGTTGGCCGCCCATGAAGTGCTGCCGCTTAATCCGGACACGAAGTTGAAGACCGAAATCAACCCCGGTGCGGCGACCCCAGCGTCGTTGAAGCCGGCTACGCAGCCGAGCACTCAGCCGGCGACGCAACCCATGGTTGCCTCGGGAGCCGGGCCGACGACCAAACCGGTCCATAAGACCCTGCTGGAAGCCGACCCGCAGCTGTCGGCGGCACTGCTGGTGCTGAGGCTGGAAATTACGGGAGCGCATTTCTAACAACAATGACGACGCGTACGCCTTGCCGGAGCAAGCACCATGAGCACCGTTGAATTAAGACAAGAAGCAAAGGCGTTGATCGACAAGCTTTCGGGGCCGCAACTGCTTGTCGCAGCAGAATTTCTGGCGTTTGTGAAGCATCGTGAAGCGAATGCTGCGACGCTGGAATTGTTGGCCATCCCAGGATTCGAGAAATCATTCAAGCGCGGCATGAGAGACATCAACTCAGGTCGCACGGTTCCCTGGCGGAAGGCACGAGCGGATGTTTAAGCTCGTCCTTTCGCGTGAGGCGGCGAGATTTGTCTCGCAATGTGACAAGCCATTTCAAAAAAGCTCTCGAGATGCTTCGAAGCCCTCGAGATCAATCCCCGGTCTGGCAATAACATCAAGGCCCTAAAAGGCAGTCTGGCTGGTGCGTATCGATAACGCACCGGCGGCCACCGCGTGGTTTACACGATTGACGACGACAAAATAACAGTCTTCGTGATCACCATCGCCAATCGCGGCGATGTGTACGAATAGAAGCTTGTCATTCAAAGGCGGCCTCGGGCAAATTGCAATCCAAAACGCGATTCCCTAAACTTCGGCTTACTCTTCAAATAAAGGATTCGATATGCCGCTGATGACCACCAAGCCGATGTTCGACCTCGCCTACGACGGCGGATTCGCGATCGGCGCGTTCAACGTCAACAACATGGAACTGTGCCAGTCGATTCTCGACGCCTGTGCCAAGGAAAAAAGCCCCTGTATTCTTCAGATCAGCAAAGGTGCCCGTAAATACGCCAACATCCGCTACCTGAAGGCGATCATCGACGCCGGCGTTGCCGAATACCCCGACCTGCCGATCGCCGTCCACTGTGACCACGGCGACACGCTCGACCTGATCACAACCTGTGTCAAAGACGGTTACACGTCGGTCATGATCGACGGCAGCCATCACCCGATCGAAGAAAACATCCACCTGACGGCCGAAGCGGTAAAGATCGCCCACGCCGCCGGCGTGGTCGTCGAAGCCGAACTCGGCATGCTCGGCGGGATCGAGGAAGACGTGGTCGGCCTTGACGCCGAGGAATACGAAAAGAACGTCGAGAAGTTCCTGACCGACCCGGTCGAAGCGGCCGACTTTTACAAGCGGACCCAGATCGACAGCCTCGCGGTCGCGATCGGGACCAGCCACGGCGCTTTCAAGTTCAAACACGAAGCGAAGCTCGCGTTCGACCGAATCGAACAGATCATGAAAACCTGCCCCGGCCTTCCGCTGGTCATGCACGGCAGCAGCTCGGTTCCGCAGGAATTTATCGACCTAGTCAACAAGTACGGCGGCGCGATGCCGAATGCCAAGGGCGTGCCGGAAGACCAGATCCACATGGCCGTCAGCAAGTACGGCGTCTGCAAGGTCAACATCGACACCGACCTTCGCCTGGCCATGACCGCCAAGATCCGCGAAGTGTTCGCCACCAAAGCCGCCGAATTCGACCCGCGTAACTATCTCGGCCCCGCCCGCGAGGCGATCACCAGCATGGTCCAGCGAAAGCTCCACGTGCTCAACAGCGCCGGCAAAGCCGACGTGATTAACAAGCAGTGGGAAAAGCTCGGCAAGCCGATGCCCAAGTACTACAGCAAGACCAAAGTCGCCTGATCCGCAGTTCGAACAACAAAGCAACCCACCGGGCTGCCCGCTTCAGCGGGCAGCCCTTTTTTGGTACAATCGACCCTTTATGGAAGAGCAAATCTCACCATCGACCTGGCCTCGCTTGGATAAATCGGTCATGGTTGTAGTCGACAGCTTCGAAGAAGCCGATCGGCTTGATCGAGAATACTGGCTGTCTAAAACGCCCGAGGAGCGGATGCAAGCTCTGGAACTTAGCCGACAGGTGGCCTTTGGATACGGCAATGGTAAGCCTCTTCCCAGATTTCAAAGAGTTCTTGAAGTTGTTGAACTCGAATGGAGTTAAGTATCTATTACTCGGAGGGTACGCCGTAAATTATTATGGCTACAACCGAACGACAGGTGATCTCGATGTGTGGATCGCGGTAGATCCAGAAAACGCAGCAAAGCTCAGTGCCGCGCTACAACAGTTCGCATTCTCAGCCGACGCGGTGCCGCCCGCTTTATTCTTAGAGCATGGCAAGATGTTTCGGTTCGGCCGCAAGCCCGTGATGATTGAAATTCTTACAAACCCCAGCGGGGTTGATTTTGTGGCGTGTTACGTCAATCGGGTAACGGCAACTTTAGACGGCGTCGAAGTTTCATTGATTTCTCTTGAAGATTTAAAAACCAACAAGCTTGCGAGCGCCCGCCCGAAGGACATTGACGATCTGCAACATCTTCGCTGAGTCCGTGTTACCTGCGTCTCGTAGCACGTGTTTCACAACGGAAGACCACCAGCCGGCGTGATGCATCACGCCGTACAGCTACAACGAGCCCCACCATGACTTACAGAATCCTCGGTCGTACCGGCGTTAAGGTCTCTCCGCTCTGTCTCGGCACGATGAACTTCGGCGTGCGGTCTGATGTTGCCGAATCGACCAAGATCCTCGATCAATACCTCGAACTCGGCGGGAACTTCGTTGACACTGCCAATGTCTATAACGACGGCAAATCCGAAGAGGTCATCGGCAACTGGATGAAGGAAACGGGCAACCGTGATCGGATCGTGCTGTCGACGAAAGTGCACGGTCGGCGGTCGCCGCAGATCAATGACGCCGGCAACAGCCGCTGGCACATCGTCCGCGAAGTCGAGCAGTCGTTGAAGCGATTGAAGACCGAGCGGATCGATATTTATCACATCCATCGGCCCGACGCCGACACGCCGATCGATCAGACGTTGCGGGCGCTGGATGATCTCGTGCGAGCGGGCAAGGTGCTCTACCTCGCGAGCAGCGTCTTCGCCGGCTGGCAGTTGGCCGAGGCGCACTTCATCGCGAAGGAGCTCGGCACCGCGCGGTTCGACATCGAGCAACCGCAACTGAATATCATCGACCGGCGGATCGAAGCCGAAGTGCTGCCATTCTGCCGGAAGTACGAGATCGCGACGATCTGCTGGGCCCCGTTGGCGCGCGGCCGGCTCGCCGGCACCTATACCCGCGGGGGCCGAAAGGTCCCGCAGGGCACCTGGTACGCCTCCCAGAACAAGACCGATTTTCCCGCCAGCCAGTGGCCGCTCATGGAAGGCGTCGACAAGCTCGCCGACGGCCTGGGAATCACCAGCAGCCAGTTCGCCCTCGCCTGGGCGTTGCAGGTCCCCGGCGTCACCTGCCCGATCATCGGCCCACGCACGCTCGATCAGCTCGACGACAACATGAAGGCGATTGAGGTCACTCTCGGCGAGCAGAATTTGACAGCAGTCGACGCGTTAAACCCTTCAGGCGAACTCTGTCGCGATCGAAACCTGGGTGTGGTCCCACGCTGAACACTGGGAGCGTACGCATGCCGAATCAGTTTCAGGTGCGGGTCGCGCGTCAATGCCTTCTATGTCTGATCGTCACTCTGTGCTTGATATCCTGCAAGCGTCGCGTTGTTCCCGTGGCCTTGTTTCCGCCGCAGGCGATGGCTCGCTCGCGCGTCAGCGACGGCAACCCCGCCCGCCTGCAACGCGCCCTGGCCAAGGCTCGACGGGGTGAGCCGGTCACGATCGGCGTCATTGGTGGTTCGATCGCGCTCGGCGAAAAGGCGACCGACCCGACGCATTGTTTCGCGAATCTGGTCACCGACTGGTGGCGCGGGCAGTTCCCCCGATCGCGGGTCACGCTGGTCAATGCGGGCGTCGAAAACACCGGGTCGAACTTCGGTTGCCTTCGCGTGCAGCGCGATCTTCTGTCTTATCATCCGGATTTCATCATCGTCGAGTTCGGCGTGAACGACCGCGACGAGCAGGCGACCACTGACACCTATGAAGGCGTCATCCGGCAGCTGGCCGCCGACCCCGATAGCCCCGCGATCGTGCAGCTGTTCATGATGCACCACACCGGCACCAACGCGCAGGCGGGCGAAGCGGAAGTCGGTCGTCAATACCAGCTGCCGATGATCAGCTACCGTGACGCACTCTGGCCCGAGATCACCGCCGGGCGGCTGAAACTCGAAGCCGTCTTCGCCGACACGGTGCACCCGAATAACCTTGGTCACGCCGCGGTCGCGGCATTCATCACTTCGCTTTTGCAGGATACGCTCGACCACACGCCGGCCGACGAGCAGTTGCCGGCGATTCCCCCGCTACCCCCGGCTCGATTCACTGATCTGTTCTCGCGCGTGAAGTTGCTCGACGGCAACCAGCTTCAACCTGTTGCCAACAATGGCTGGGCGTACGACTCGAAGACCAATTCGTGGACAAGCGAGACGCCGGGCAGCGTGATCAGATTCGACATCGACGGGAGCCTGATCGACCTGATGTACTACCGCTGCAACGGCCCCTTCGGCACCGCAGAAGCCAGCGTCGACGGCGGCCCCGCGCAAAATCTCGACAGCTGGTTCGAACAAACCTGGGGCGGATTCCGCCAGACGACTGAGCTTGCACGTAAGCTTAAACCCGGCATTCACCAAGTCAGGATAAAACTGCTTGCCCAGCACAATCCGTCGAGTACCGGTAACGAATTTCGGATTATGGGTCTGGCCGGTGCGGGAATCTGATAGTTCCAAAAATTGGCTCAATGCGTCGGGATCGACTTGGGCAACAGGCTCGGATTCAGTTTCGAAAGCGGCGTGTTCTTCGGCTTCAGCGTCATATCCTGGTCGCTGCGACGAACGATCAGGTCCTGATTTCGGCCGTAGCCTTCGATGACCATCGCCTTGGCGGTACCGCTGTCGGAGCCGCGGAGCTGCAGTTGATTGGCTTCGATAATTTCGTCACCAACTTTTACGCCGTATACGGATTCCATCACCCCGCCCGCGGTCACGCCGGTGACTTTCAGGCCGCGCAGCTCGTTACCGACCATGTCGTCGTCGAGCACGATCGACTGTTCGGGATGGTCGTGCCCGGCGAGCTGATTCGTCTCCCGCCGGGCGGCGCGGCCCTGATTAAGCACTTGCCCTTCGTAGCCTCCATTTTTCCCGCCGAATGAAATGTACATGATCACACCGACGGCGATCAGGATTGAAAGTAAAGCGATTCCGGCGCGCATGATTTTCTCCGTTTGATTTTCTTCGCGTTCAAGTGGACGACAGCAGCCGGGCTTCGTCTGCGGGGCCGAACACAATACGCCCGGCGGGCAGTCGGCTTAAGTCGAACCGGTTCAAAAGTTCCGCCGCGGTGATTGTATCACCGCCGGGGTCGATTCCGCACCATCGCGACAGCAGCGCAAGCACTCGGGCCGGTGGGACGCCTCGTTCTCGGAAGAAACTTAACCGGGTGTCGCCGTGCCGCTTCGCCAATCGGCGGCCGTCGGTGCCGACCACTAAAGGCAGGTGGCAGTACGCCGGAATCCGTGACACCAACCCCAGTGCTTCGTACAGAAGCATCTGCCGGGGTGTGGAATCGAGCAGGTCGTCCCCCCGCACGACGAGGGTGACTCCTGCTTCGGCGTCGTCGACAACGACAGACAGCTGATACGCCGGGGTGCGGTCCGCTTTGGCGATGACGAAATCTCCCAATTGGCGGGATACTTCGAACCGCTGCGCGCCCGCGAATTGGTCGGTCCATTCGACGACGGACGATTCCGAAACTGCGAACCGAATCGCCGGCGGCCGGCCGGTGAAGGCGGTCGCCTCGGCGATCGATCTGAATCTGCCGCGACAGGTTCCCGGATAGATCGTCGAGCCGTCCTCGGCATGCGGTGCACTCACGGCAGCATCGACCTCTTTACGGGTGCAGACACAGGGATACGCCAGGTTTCGGCCGAGCAGTCTCGACACCGCGTCCTGATAAATGCTCTGCCGATGTGACTGATAGACCGGGCCGAAATCCCAGTCGAGCCCGAGCCATTGCAAGTCGTCCATCGCCTGCCCCGCCGCGGCAGGTTTTATTCTCGGGCCGTCCAGATCTTCGATCCGCAACAGGATGCCACCGCCGGCTTGCCGGGCGAGCAACCAGTTGACTAAAAATGTACGGGCATTTCCGAGATGGAGTGCGCCTGTGGGAGATGGGGCAAGCCGTGTGAGCATCGCAAGAAGTCCGGAGTATATCGAAAATCCGCGAACCGAGCGGTTAAGTTTTGTTGCTCCGCTTGTTACTGAACGCTATTGTTCGCGGTTCGTATTCAGTTTCATTCGCACAGTCGGAAGGGAATGGCACGATGGTTCGAGTTCGGGACAGTCTGTCGATTATCGAATTGGAACGCCTGCTGGGAGCAAAAAAGTCTGCGATCGCAAAGCTGCAGAAAAAGCGACTCGAAGTTCAGAAAAAGCTCGACGCGATCGATCAGGAGATAACCGCACTGGGGGGCGTCAGTCCCGCGAGCGCGAATCAGACGCCCGGCGGGCGGATTCGCAACAGCGTCAGTCTGGTCGCCGCGCTCGAATCAGTCTTGAAAGGAAAGCCCGGGATGAAAGTCGGCGACATTCTCGCCGGTGTGCTCGCGACCGGATACCAGAGCACCAGCGATAATTTCCGCGCGATCGTGAATCAGACTTTGATCAAAGAAAAGCAGTTCCATTCGGTAAGCCGTGGCGTATACGCCATGAAGTAGATTGCTCTTCATTTGCACACCCCCGATAATCCGGCCATGCCCAATGCCGGATCGCCTCAGTTACCGCTACACGCAAAGGCGGGTTCGTGCTTTTACCGCTAATGATCGTGGCGCTCGCGATCGCCGCCGCGGGCGTGGTCGCATACGGGACCGAACCCGCATTGGGTTCGTTCGGCTCGCACGGCCTGGACCTGCTGCTCTGGTCACGACGACTGCAATGGCCGCTCGCCGTCACGGCCGTATTGCTCTGCGTCGTGCTCGTCATGCTCGTCGTCTCCGCCCGGCGGCGCGCGTGGTGGTTGCTCGGTTTGCTGCCAGTTCTCGCGTTGTTTTCCCACCGTTTTGTCACCGGACCTTCTACAAAATTCCATTCGGTCGACGATCCGACCATGGTCCCCGCCGAGCAGGCGACGTTCCTGTCCCCGTCCGACGCGGTCGTCGGCATTACGCGAGACAACGTCGACTACGCCTTTTCGTATTCGACGCTGTACCACTCGCCCGTAGTCGTTCAGTCGGACCGAACCGGCGGCATGGTGCTGCTCTGGTCCCCGCTGGCTAACCGGGCGTTGGTTTACACCGCGTCCCGGGACCTGCGGGCCCGCGATCTGGACATCGTTTCTTCGCCGTCGAACGCGCTGATCGTGTTCAACACCCGGCTCGGGCAGTTCATCAACGGCATCACCGGCAGACTGCCCGATGGATCGCTTCCGACAGGATTTCTGCACCACCTGACGGCGACGAAGACGACCTGGGCGGATTGGCGGGCCGGCCACCCGAGCACGCTGGTGATGAACCCGACGGGCAACGAATGGCGAAGCTCCCCGAATCAACCCGTCGATCCGACCTATGCCACGCCCGGCAGTGGTGGTCTGATCCCGGGCCACCGACGCGTCTGTCTCGTCGCTTCGACCCAGCCGATCGCAGTGCCGAGCGAACTGGTCACCGACCGACCGCTGAATCTGGTGTCCGGGCAAACCTCGATCCTGCTGGTGCGGATGAACGGGATCGTTCGGGCGTACGACCGGCAACTGCCGCTGGATCTGGTGCCGCGGTTTCACCCGACGACCGACCCGAAACACAAGTCGGTCGCGTGGACCGATTCCGACACCGGGTCGGAGTGGTCCGTGGGCGGGGAAGCCCTCGAGGGGCCGAAGGAGATGCTGCGGGTTCGACTGACCCCGATCGCAGTGGAAGACGAAGTGTACCTCGGCGTGATGCAGTTCTGGTTCCCGACCCTGCACCTGGCGACCGCCGACGAAGTCGCCGCCGCCGCGACGGCCGACAGACGCCCATCGGCGACCAGCCGACCGGTCACGAATCACAAAAAGAAACCACGCCCGAAGGGGTGATTGGACCGCCGAACCACTTCTAAGGGAGCGGTCGGACGTCATAGCTGGTTCGCATCGCCCGTAAGGATGCTGTCGTCCGCCGCTCGGGACGAAAGATTGCTCCGCTCGGACGCATGGGCAGGATGCTGCCCGATGGCCGGGCGATCGTTGGCGGTGGGAACAAGCTGTACCTCGTCGGCCCCCCGCCGCGGCGGTGAGCGGCAAACGATGATGTAATCTGATATCGTCCGGGGATGCAGAAGCGCAGCTTCCACATGGAAGTTCCCGACGACGACATGGTGGCAGTGCTGCGCCGCAAGACACCGGCCGAGCGTCTTGCGGCTTCTTTTGAGATGTGGCGATTCGCGAGTGAACGCTTGAAACACGTGCTGCGATCGCAGAATCCGGAGTGGAACGAAGTGCGACTGCGTGCCGAGACCAGACGGCGGCTGCTTGGAACAACGTGATTTGATGAATTTCATAGTGGATTCACTGGATCGGCATGCGATTCCCTATGCCGTGACCGGGTCACACGCGAGCAGTATTTACGGCGAAAACCGTTTTACGAACGACGTTGATGTAGTCATCGAATTACATTCGTTGAAATTGCTCGACCAACTTCTGGCGGATTTCCCGGAAGGAACATTTTACGTCAGCGACGTAGGTGCGAGGCACGCCGTCGAGCATGGCGGGCAGTTCAAGATCATCCACGAAGATTCGTCGCAGAAAGTCGATCTCATCGTCCCCGAGCGAGGCAATGATTGGCCGAACCAGCTCACGCGGCGCGCCGAGATAGAAGTCGAGGCCTCCCGCAAAATCTGGTTCGTGTCGGCGGAAGATCTCATTTTGAAGAAGTTGGATTTTTACCGTGAAGGTGGATCCGAAAAGCATCTGCGCGACATAGCTGGAACGCTCAGGATCAGTCCGGACAAGGTGGACGTCGGTTACGTTACAGAATGGGCAAGGAAATTAGGGCTTGAGGAGATTTGGAATCAGATCCTTACGAAGCTGGAAAAATCCGGAACGAACCGGACCAGCTTGACACCCCCCCCGCCAAACTCTTAACGTTCCGATTCGATTTCCACCCGAAAGGCTGCTTACCGTGCGATCGTTTCTGGAAGGTAATACCTGTGTCCTTGGACTCCAATGGGGCGACGAGGGCAAAGGCAAAATCGTCGATTTCATCGCCGAAAAAGCAGATGTCGTGGTCCGCTATTGCGGCGGCGCCAACGCCGGGCACACGGTGCGGATCGGCAGCGAAAAATATTCGACGCACCTGCTGCCGGTCGGGATCTTTCGTCCGCAGATCATGAACGTGATCGGCAACGGCGTCGTTCTGGACCCCGAGGCGTTGTTCGCCGAGATGGACGAGTTCCTGGGACGGGGATTGTCGATCACGCCGGCGAACCTGAGGATCAGCTACAAGACGCACGTGGTGATGCCCTGGCACAAGGCCGAGGACGCGGCGCGGGAAGCCGCGGCGGGTGACGGCGGTATCGGAACGACCAAGCGGGGCATCGGCCCCTGCTATGCCGACAAAATGCACCGGACGACCGCCGTCCGCGTGGCGGACCTTCAACACGAAGTGAAGCTACGCGAAAAAATCGAACGGATCCTGGTCGACCGGAACAAGCTGTTCAAAGCGCTTTATGACATCGCGCCGCTCAAGGGCGGGGAGATTTTCGAGCAGTACCGCGACTTCGGCCGGCGGATGCAGCCGTTCATCGACGACACCAGCCATCTGGTCATCGAAGCATTCAAGGCGGGCAAGAAGATCGTCTTCGAAGGAGCGCACGCGGTCCTGCTCGACGTCGACCACGGCACTTATCCGTACGTGACCAGCAGCAACTGTTCGGCGCTGGGCATCTACACCGGCGCCGGGGTGCCGCCACAGACGGTAAAGAATTTCATCGGCATCGTGAAGGCGTACAGCACCCGCGTCGGTGGCGGGCCGTTCCCGACCGAGCAGGTCAACAACATCGGCGAATACATCCGCGAGCGTGGCAATGAGTACGGCACCACCACCCGGCGCCCCCGCCGGTGCGGCTGGTTCGACGCCCCGGCCGTGAAATATTCGGTCGATCTGAACGGCGTCACGTCGATCGCGCTGACGCTGCTGGACGTGCTGTCTGGCCTGGATCACCTGCAAATCTGCACCGGTTATTTGCACCGCGGGAGTCGCCTGCCGGCGTTTCGCGCGGACATGGACACGCTTGCCGAAGTCGAACCGGTGTACGAGACGCTCCCGGGCTGGCGCGCCGACATCAGCACCTGCCGCAGCTTCGACCAGTTGCCAAGGGAGGCCCAGACCTACGTGAAGCGGATCGAGCAGTTGTGCGGGGCGCCGATCGACATGGTCAGCGTCGGCCCGGAACGGTCGGCGACGCTTCTGCGATAACGCCGCACCATCGGGCAGAATGGTCAGTCAGCCGCCGGGCCGAGACCGAAGCCGATCTCATTTCTGCAGCCGATTGGCGCGAGCTGCCGATCCTATTGGACAACGGGATATTGCATCGTATCATCGTACCCGGCCAAGGATTGGCCCTTCTGGTGACACACGGACGTGGCAAAAAAAACAACAAAATCTAAAACTGCTGTTCCCGCTCCCGGGAAAAGTCGGGCTGTTGCGGTATTCGTCAGCCTGGTCGGAACGGTCACGTTCACCATCATCCTGCTGGCGATCCTCGCTCCTCCGCCGCTCGCGGGGACATTGTGGCACAGCCTTTATGCGTTCAACAGTCCCGACACGCCGGACTCGATCGACGGGGTCTTCCAAACGCAGGTGCCGACGGCCGCGTCGCGCTGGCGATACATCTATGTTCATCACAGCCGGACTCTGTCGGGCGACGCGGTGAGTTTGGCGCAGCAGTCGGGGCTTACCGATCATTTTGTGATCGGCAACGGCGACGGTTGCGTCGACGGCGAGATCGAGATGACCCAATGCTGGAACCACCAGGAGTCGATCGCGACACCGCCCGACGGCGTGGCCCGCGTGGATCCTGACTGCGTCTGCATCTGCGTGGTCGGTGATTTCGACCAGTCCCTGCCGACGCCGACCCAGCAACGCCGGCTCGACCAACTCGTCGGAACGCTCCAATCGCGGTTGAACATCCCGGCTTCGAGCGTGCGATTCTTCGACTCCCCCGGTCACGCGGCAGGAATCGGTCATGCATTTCCCGTAGCGGCATTCAAGGCCCAAATCCTGCCTTAATGCGGTGTCAAATCCTCCAGCGCAAGCAGCCGACTTAGCGTCAAATCCTCATTTTTAAGCAGTAAAAGCATCGCAATCCTGGAAGTATGCGCGGCCGCGATCGTTTACCGGAAACCTCGGGATTTACTTGCTATCCCGGCATAAATCTTCTATTGTCCGCCGGTCGAAATTGACCGGGCACGAATCGTTCGTGGGTCGTTCCTGGTCCTGTAGGAGATGTAAGCCCGCAGGTGTGAATCGAGCAGGCCCGGTCGCTCAACCGCCCGCCGGCGGCGCGCAATCGCTCGCAAATTCCCGCATCACTTGTCCGACTTGTTTTGCTAACGGCCTCGACTGAAATCAGTTGCAAACTGGACAGTGATGCCTATCGTTGTAAATTCATGGCTCAGAAACTCCTCAATTATGAGGTCATAGATCGGCTCGGCGAGGGGGCTCGGAGCACCATCTACTCGGTGATGGACCCAGTCACGCGCCAAATGTTCGCGCTAAAGCATGTCATTCGCGAAGACACGAAGGACATCCGCTTCATCGAGCAGATGGAGAATGAGTTCGCCATCAGCCGGCAGTTCAACCATCCGAACCTTCGTCGTTCGTACGAACTAAAAATCATCAAAAGCATGCTGCTGAAGGTCAACGAGGCCTTCCTGGTCATGGAACTGTTCAACGGCAAAGCGCTCGACGTGCATCTCCCGCCGTCGATCATCGACATCGTGGACGCGTTCCTCCAGGCCTCGCAGGCTCTGAAAGCAATGCACGTGATGGGGTACGTTCACTGCGATATCAAGCCGAACAATATCCTGCGCAATGATGGCGGGATTGTTAAGGTGATCGATTTTGGTCAGAGTGCCAAAATCGGAACCGTCAAGGAGCGAATCCAGGGTACGCCAGACTTCATCGCTCCCGAGCAGGTGACACGCCGGCCGATCAGTGTTCAGACCGATGTCTTCAATCTCGGCGCGACCCTATACTGGGCGTTGACCGGCAAGCACATTCCGACCGCCTACACCGTCAATAAAAAAGGCGAGAACAGCTTTCTGCTCGACACTCGAATCGACACCCCGCAGGACCTGAATCCCCGCGTGCCGAGCCCGCTATCAAACCTGGTGATGGAATGTATCGCCACCAAGGCCCAGAAGCGTCCGGCCGAGATGGACCAGGTCATCACCCGACTCGAGCTGTCCAAGCACGTCCTGACGCGCCCACCGCCGTCGGCGACCGTCGAAGATCCGTCGCTTTCAGATAGCAATTTTTGATCGAACTGACCAGCGTGTCTTAAGAGTCTGGACGGCCGTACCAGCACGATCGCCGCCCGCATCTAATGCGACGGCTATCCGATCTTCTTCACCATCACTTTGTCCTGTACCAGGCGAATCAGGCCGAGTTCTTCTGCGATCACTTTTCGACGGAATTCGAAGATGCTGATGAGCTGCCGCTTCACCATCAGCGAATTCATCACCCGCCCGACGACCGGCACCGGCACGCGGTAGGTCACCCGGTCCGTGCAGACGGTGCCTTCATCGGTCGCCGTGAACGTGTGCTGGTGGTGCCATAGCGAGTACGGCCCTCTCAACTGCAGGTCGATGAACTGCCTGGGCGGTGACCAGTCGAGGATTCGGGTTCGCCACCGCAACGGAATCCCCATCCAGCGTATTTCGTAATCCAGGATCGAATCCTGTTTGATATCGATCGGGCCGGGCGTGACGATCTTGAACTTCATCCACGTCGGCGTGATCCGCGGCAGGTTCTCGGCCTTGCTGAAAAAGTCCCACGTCCGGTCGAGGTCGGACTTCACGATAAAATGGTCGCTCAATTCGTAGTACATGAATCGAGTGTAGACGCCAAGTCCGAGCTGCGCTGTTTCAAATCCGACCGCAGGCTTGAACTATGTTCGCCGTGGGACGATCCTTTTAGTAATCCCATGGGAGTTCGCGCGGACCAGAAAATCGTCGTCGTCACCCGGCCGACCCAACTGGCGGCGCTGCAGCGAAAACTCGGGACCCCCTCGCAGGCGAAGTTTCAGCTCGTCTCGGCAAAAAAGCGGGAACTGGTGCGCGGCGGCGCGTCGGGCGCGGCCTTGGAGGAATTGGCCGGGGCGGCATTCCGCGAAATCGATCGCGCCGCCAACGTGTACGATTCTTCGGTGAAGGAACTCCGGGGCGGGCTCGATTTCGATGACTTTGACCTGCCGGTGCAGACCGTCGACCGGGATTTTTTGCCGAACTTTTTGTTCGGCCCCCGGGACATCGTCGTCACGGTCGGGCAGGACGGGCTAGTCGCGAATACGGCAAAATACGCCGCCGGGTTGCCCATCGTGGCCGTCAACCCCGACCCCGATCGAATCGACGGCATCCTGCTTCCTTTCCGCACCGACCAGGCCCGGGCGGCCGTGCGAGCAGTGCTTAAGGGCAAGGCAAAAACACGCACCGTCACGCTGGCCCAGGCGTCGATGGACGACGGGCAGAAGCTGCTCGCGTTCAACGAATTATTCATCGGTTGCAGGAGCCACGTGTCGGCCCGGTACCGAATCACAATTAACGGTCGGTCCGAATCACAAAGCTCCAGCGGCATGCTCGTCTGCACCGGTGCCGGGTCCACCGGCTGGCTGTCGAGCGTGTTCAACATGTCGGCCGGGATCACGGCAATGCTCGGGCTACCCGCCCCGGTCAAACCGGCGAAGCTGGCCTGGGAAGACCCCCGACTGGTTTACGTCGTCCGGGAGCCGTTCGTGAGCAAAGCGTCCTCGGCAAACATCGTGGCCGGAATGCTCGACCCCGGCACCGAGATCGTGATCGAGTCCGACATGACCGGTGACGGTGTGATCTTCAGCGACGGCGTCGAGTCCGATTTCCTCGAGTTCAACGCCGGCGCGATCGCGCGGATACGCCCCGCCACCATCGCGGCAAAATTGGTCGTGCCATAATCGGTGCTGAAATGTAATTGCCTCGAACTGATTTTCTGTTTCTCAGTACAGCTTCACGCGGTGCCGATCACTTCTGCGTATCCGGACGAACTCGTTCAGAGATCTGATCCAATCGGCGGCGCAGGATTTCGATCGCGTCGCGACGCACGCTCCGCGTCGCGGTCAGGTCGAACGGCACCGCCCGGCCCGTGACTTTCCGCAGCCGCGTTAACGCCGCCTGCGACACGAACGGGTCGTCGTCGGCAAGGCAGGAAAGCAGGAATGCCGGATCCCCGCCCAGCTTTCTGGCCGTCTCGTCGGTCACCGGGTGAAACGATTTCACCAGTCCGTCGACAATATTGCTCTGCTGCGGCGACAGAGTCGCCCGGTCGATTCGCTGCAACGCGACTGCTACGACCGGCCCCATCTTTTTCAACGCCGCCGTTGCCGCGTCCCGCTCGGCAAAATCATCCGCGTCGAGCTGCTTCACGCCCGCCCGCGTTTTTCGTTCCAGTTCGTCCGTGACGACCGCGTCGCCGGAAAAAATCTGCCAGGCGAGCACGGTGTCCGATGGCAATATCTCGTCGTCCGAATGCAGTTCGCGAATGATCGGCCCCAGGTATCGTTGCACCTCGGCGGGGTGTTCCCTGCGCAGTGTCACGAAATCAGAAGACTTCAGCTCGACCGCGTCCTCGGCCCCTTCGCCGGAGTTGTTATGCGTCGAGACTTTGAAGATCACGTTCGCCGGTGCGCGGTCGTCGGCAGGACCGGTCGGTGAAACCTGGTCGATCAACATGACCTGCGTGATGCCGGTCAAAGTCTCGCTGGACCATGAGAGCTGCACGGAAGTGGGCAATGCTTCGACCGTCAATGCCGACACGGTCGAGTCGAGCTCGTCGAATCGGTATCGCTCTAACAGGAAAAGGTCGGGCTCGTACGCCCCTTTCCCAGCCGGCTCGTTTCCAACCTGTCTCAGGTTCAGCGAACAGATGCCGGGCAGATCGATGATCTCGACCCGACTTTGACCGCGCGTGGCGGGCAATCGCGTGGTCAGAGTGAGGTGCCCCTTGCGAAGACCGAGCTGCAAGACGCTGCTCAACTGCGCCGGCGGGATCGCCGGGCATTGCGCCAATTGTTTGACGATCCCATCTTTCTCAGAGTCTCTTGCCGAGCGCAAGATCTGTTCTGGCGTCGCCGGCGCAGTAGTCTGCGGGAACGCGAGCTTCACAGGGCACAAAACGGCGAGCGTGCATGCAAGAATCAGGGGTCGCATGTGCATGATAGATAGTAGCCGATCGATGCCCGTACATCCTGCCCGTCGCTCGTCGCGCCTCGTTAGTGGTCAATTCGGACAATTGCAATGTGGATCGACCGTTGCAAACTTCAGTTCGACTTATAATCGACACCGCCCCAGGTAACTGCGATGCTTATGTTTCGTTGCGGGACGCGTGTGGGCAGATGACGAATGGATATTGACGCAGGGCTACCGTTTCTGCTGATCGCCGGGGCGGGTTTTTTAGCCGCTATCGGTTACTCACGCTGGCGCAAACCACGATCAGCGTTGGGTGAATTGCGCTGCACGTCCTGCGGTGCGGGGAATCGGCCGGTGGCTCGATTTTGCCGGCAATGTGGGCGAAAACTGGGCTAGGAGCTTGGAATGACGGAAAGACAAACGAACAATCCGCGGATGCCGGGTGGTCGATCGCGATTCGATCTGGTCACCCGGATCATCGGGCTCGTGCTCGTGATCGGCGTGGTCTACGGACTCTATTTCTGGCTGTACCGGGTCAAAGTCGTCGGCCCGGGCGAGGTCATGGTTCTCACGCGGAAAGACGGCTCGAAAAGTCTTCCCGCGGACCAGATCATCATCCCGCGTCCGCCCGCCGACACCGACCCGGCGTATCTGCAGTGGCAGAAGCAGTACGGCGACACCAACGGCATTCTCGAACAGGTGTATCCCACCGGCGTTTATTTCGCGTTCAGCCCGTTCGACTACGAGCGCGAGGTGATCGACATCGGCAACGCCGACGTTCCGGCCAACAAGCTGGGTGTGGTGGTGAAAAAATTCGGCAACAAGCCCGACGCCGGGCAGGTGCTCGCCGACCCCGCCCGCGACCAGCGGGGCCCGCTGCCCGGGACGCTGACGCCGGGCAAATATTATCAGTACGCCAACCCGTACGCTTACGAAGTGAAGCTGGTCGACCCGGTGCAGGTGAATCCCGGGTACCGCGGGGTGATCACCGCCATGGCGGCAAAGCCGGCGAAGAACACCAACGATTATCTCGTCAACGAGGGCGAGCAAGGCGTGCAACGCCGGACCGAACCCGAAGGGTTTCGATATATCAATCCGTTCGAAAAGCGAATCACCCCGGTGTCGATTCGGTCGCAACGGTTCGAGATGGCCGGCACCGAGGCGATCCAGTTCCCTTCTTCGGACAGCTTCAACATCAAGATGGAAGGGTTCGTCGAGTGGTCGGTCATCCCGGACAAGCTGCCGTTGATTTACACCCAGTACGCCGAAGGCGGCGACCTGCTTCCGTACATGGAAGAGAAAGTGATTCTTCCCTACGCCCGCAGTTTCTGCCGCGTTTTAGGCAGCGAATACAGCGCCCGCGACTTCATCAGCGGGGACACCAAGCTCAAGTTCCAACAGGAATTCGAAGTCAAGCTCCGCGAGGCCTGCAAAGGGCAGGGGATCGAAATCCTGCAGGCGCTGGTCCGCGACATCGTGCCGCCGGACGACATCAAGAACCCGATCAACGAGCGGGAAATCGCCAAGCAGCAGATCAAAACGCTCGAGCAGAAAATTCAGGTCGCCAAGAGTCAGGCCGAACTGGCCACCCAGGAAGCGATGGCCGAGCAGAACCAGCAGATCGGTGAGGCCAACAAGCAGGTGGTGACGATCACCAAAAAATCCGAGCAGCAGCGTGACGTCGCGATCACGCTCGCGCAGCAGCAGTTGGCGGTCGCAAAGCTTCGGCTGGAAGCGGCTCAGAAGGAAGGCGACGCCCAACTCGCCACCGGTGAAGCCGCGGCCAACGTCGTGCTCCTTCAGCAACAGGCGATCGCCGAACCGCTCCGACAACAGGTTCTCGCCTACGGCGACGGCAACACCTACGCCCAGAACCTGTTCTATCAAAAGATGGCGCCTTCGCTGAAAAGCATCCTGGCCAACACCGACGGACCGTTCGCCGACCTGCTCAGGCAATTGACCTCGCCGGTCCCGGCCGGCGCGGACAAGACCAAGATCACCCGCGCGCAGCCCTGAACGAAGAGGCCATCGAACGATCAAACTCTAAGCAGAAACGTCCCCGAAAGGTTTCGCCATGAAACGCATTAAGAATCTGATCACGCTCGTCGTCGCCGGGGTTGCGGTGCTGTACGCCGGCTGGCTCGCGGTTAAGTGGACCGCGTTTCGAATCTACGTCGACAGCGATCACGCGTTGGTGGTGATCAATAAATTCGGCGACCCCCTGCCGGCCGACCGTGTCGTCGTTCCGGAAAACCAGACCGGGTTCAAAGGCGTCCGCGAACAGGTCATGGGACCGGGCCGTTATTTCCTGGACCCGATCGAATACGACTACCGCATGGTCGACCTGGTGAAGATCCCGTCCGGTGATCCGTCGGCCTGGAAATGGAACTCCGAAGGCGGGCTTATCGATCCCGGCACCGCGCCGATGGTCGGTCTGGTCTCGATGAAAGAAGGAAAGGAACCCCCCGCCGGCGAGGAAGTGGTCGGTCCCGGGTTCCGCGGGATTCAACGCGAAGTGCTGACGCCCGGCACCTACAAAATCAACCCGTACAAGGAGGAAGTCACGCTCGTGCCGGCCGTGGTCGTCCCGCCGGGCTTCGTCGGTGTGCAGACGCAATTGACCGGCACCGACGTCGGGCCCGCCACCGCCGCGACGCTGACGTCGATCAAGGAAACCACCACCGCGCCGGTAGACCCGTCCGGCCGCACCCAGGCGGTCAGCCGGCTCGTACACAGCTCCACCGAGCGGGGCATCTGCTCCGACGTACTGCAGCCGGGCATTTATTATCTGAACCCGCGCATGGTCAAAGTGACGATCGCGTCGGTCGGTTACGACCAGATCACACTGGACCATCGGAACGACAAGGCCGTCCGGTTCTACACCAACGACGGGTATCAGGTCGAAGCAGACTTTACGCTCGTGTGGGGCCGCTCCCCGACCGACGTGCCGAATATCGTCGCCAACATCGGGACCACCGAAAACGTCGAACAAAACGTCATCGAACCGGCCATGAAGGCGGCGTGCCAGAACGAAGGCGGCAAATACAAAGCCCAGGAACTAATCCAGGGGACCACAAGGTCGCGGTTCCAGGACGACCTGTCGTCGTCACTCGAACAGCAGGTACGAACTCGAAACGTACACGTGTTGCTGGCGCTGGTGCGTAATATTGCAATTAAAGACACGACCGGCCGGGACGCGACCAACGGCCTGCTCGCGACCCTTCAGCAGGCGAACATCGAAGTCGAACGAAACATCACCAACCAGCAGAAGACCGCAACCGCGATGGAAAATGCGAATCTCGAACAGGCGATGAAGCTGGTCGACGTCGCCCGCGAAACCGTCGCGTCGGATACCAACGTGAAGGTGGCGAACATCCTGGCCGACGGGCAGAAAAAAGCCGCCGAGATCGACGCCGACCGTGATTTGCAGATCGCTTCGATCAATCTCGACGTCGCGCGGTTGAAAGCGCAGAGCACGCAGATTCTGGGTAAAGCCAGCGCCAAAGTCGACCAGATGAAAAGCGACGCCGAGGCCCAGGGTGCCAAGCTCATGGTCGACGCGTTCGGCTCCCCGCAGGCGTACAACCTGTACACGTTCTCCAAAGGATTCGACCCGAAAGACCTTCGACTGATCTTTGCCGGCCCGGGCACGTTCTGGACCGACCTGAAAAGCTTCCCCGAGATCGGCGCCGCCGACGCGCTGCAGGTGCAGCAGAAGAAGCAGCAGTAGGCAGCTTCGCAGACCACCATGCTTCAAAGCCGATTGTTCCTGATTCGATCAGCGTGCTACGAACGATTGGGCCGACGTTAATCCAGACATCGAATCACCAGCGCGGTCGTGTCATCCGCCTGATTGTTGCCGCAATTAAACTTCGCGATGTCGTCGCGCAGCTTGTGGATGATTTCATGCGGGGCCGTCCGACAGCTGGCCAAGACCGACGCCAGCAGGCGGTCGGTGCCGAACGTTTCGCCCTTGTCGTTCATCCAGTCGAAGAAGCCGTCGGAAACCAGGACAAGGATGTCGCCGGGCTCGAACTGAATCTCCATCGGGCGGTCGTATTCGATGCCGTCGAACATGCCCAGCGGTGCGCCCTGCGGGTCGCTGGTGACTTCGATCTCGTCTTTCTGTTTCGAGTACTTCATGACCGGCCCGTGCCCGGCGGCGAGCAGTTTCATCCGCCGGTCCCGCGGTTCGAGCATGCAGGCGATCATCGTGACGAACCGCTCACCCTGCAGGTCGGTGTGCAACAAATTGTTCAACCGGCCGACCATTTCGTTCAAGGTCTGGTCGGCGTTCAGCGTCGCGCGGGCGTACGCCCGTGATGCGGCCGTCACCAGCGCCGGGCCGATGCCGTGCCCCATCACGTCGCCGATCGTCAGCATCAGGTTGCCGTTGGGCAGGTCGATCCAGTCGAAGTAATCCCCGCCGGTCTGGTCCGCGGGCTTGGACCAGCCGTAGATGTCGAAGTGGTCCACCTTCGGCGGGGTCTGCGGGAGCAGGCTTTCCTGAATGTGATGCGCGATCTCGAGCTGGTGCTCCATCACGTGCCGGGCGGCCGTCTCGCTCGTCAGCTTGACCAGGAATTCCTGCAGCTTGTCCTGCATGTCGACGAATTTCTCGGCCAGGTCGCCGGCCTCGTCGTGGTTGCGTGCGGCGATCTTCGACAGGTGCGCACGGATTTCGTCGTCTTTCACAAAATCACGTGCGGCCCAGGCGTCCACCTCGTGCGTGACCTTCACGAACGGCCTGACGATGCGGTTCGCGATCACCGAGCCCAGACCCCCGGCGAGCAGCGCGACCACCAGCCCGGCGGCCGCGTGTTGAATGATCAAACCGCGGAGCGCGGTCCTGATCCCCTGCCGGGAAACGTCCACGCCGACTAGATAAACACGGCCGTTCGATCCGGTGTGACGGACAAAAGTTGATCTGAATTCTCCGAATTCGTCCGCGTATTCGTCGAAACGGATTTGACCGTCATCGAGGGTCGCGATCAGGCTCGGGGACGGCTCGGCGTAAGGCTTTCCGAGGGCCGGCCAGGTGTGACCGGCCCGCTCGGTGGCGCTTGCGCTGGTCGCGATGTTGATGATCTTGTCGCCTTGCCGGGCGAAAACGTACAGGTAGTACACTTTCGACTGGTCCGCGAGGTCGCTGAGCGACAGCACCTTCTGGTCATACTCCGCGGCCGGAATAGGCACGCCGGCCAGGGCGCGGTCGAGGTAGCCTTCACCGACCTCGCTGGGCAACGCCGCGGCGGCGGCGGCGAGCTGGCGGTCGACGCCCTGCAGGTATTCGCGTCGGGCCTGGGCGTAGCTGATACACCCCAGGATCGTCGTCGCCAGCACCGCCGTCCCGATCGCGAGCCAGGTGACCTTGTAGCTGATGCGCATTGCTCGTCCGAATTGAATCAATGATGACACAGAACGCCCGGCTTTCGGGGCCGGCCCGTTCGCCCCGCACGTTCGCGCCCGGAACAACGACGCGAGTCGGTCGAGTTTAAGGTTTCAGCCCGCGGAGCAGAAACTCGATCGCGTCCTCGACGTCGAACGTTTCAAACGGCGACAGGTTCAACGTCACCAGCGCGTACCCGAGGCCGGTGTTGATCAGGTTCCAGCAGGCGGTCTTCGGGTTGCTCGGCCGGAAATCGCCCCGCTCGATGCCGGTCTCGATGACCGTGCAGAAGAACGCTTCCATCTGGTGATAATGCTCGCGGAGCACGGCCAGCACCTTGCGATCCCGGCTCGTGGTCAGCGCGTTGTGCAGCACCCGGTAGGTGTCGCCCATTTCTTTTAAATGCGTGGGAAACTGCCGGGCGATCTCGCGCAGCTGTTGTGCGGGGTCGTCGATCGGACCTATCAGGTCCCGCCAGTGCCGGAGCGTCTGCTCGCTGACCTCTCGCGTGATCGCGATGAACAGTTCCTGTTTAGACCCGAAATGACGATACAGAATGGGTTCGGTGACGCCCGCCGACTTGGCAATCGTGTCGGTCGTGGTCGCGTCGTACCCGAATTTGGCGAACTGCTTGGTGGCAACGGCGATCAGCTGCTCACGACGTTGCGGGGCTTTCAGCCTTGGCATTGCGAGTGTTTATCGGGCACTGCCGTGGATTGCAACACTTGACGCCGCTGCTGTAACTCCAACACCGCGAACCGCCCGACCGCCCCGACCGCGGGACGACGCCCGCTCCAACGGCATCCTCTCAGGCGAGACGGTCGAACGGAAATAATCATTCGCTCAGGCCGACGGCTTAGCGGTCTTCCTGGCGAGCTTGTGATGATGCGACTTGTACACGATCGTCGTGTGGACTTTTTTCTTCGCCGCGCGGTGATGCTTGGTCGACACCTTCACGGCCTTGTACTTGGCGTGCTTTTTTACGGTCTTCTTGACCGAGACGGGCGTGACCGGCACTTCCACGTTCATCGACGACCCGGCGATGCTCGCCGGGGTCTTGCCCGTGTAGTGGCTCGCCCGGCTGACCGCGGGAACCGCCGCGACCAGTGACAACGTCAGCCCACCGACCAGTAACAGATTTTTGAATTTCTTAGCGACCATTGCAAACTCCTTTTGCGTCCGCCCGAACCACGGGAAACCCGCCGGGCAAAATCGATCTCGGCCGGACGACCATCGCCGGCGATGATTTGCTTATCGGACGCAGTGGCTACCGGGCTTGAAAACAGGGAAGCCGGCATCCGTTCGGAGCCGAGCATTGCCAATTAAGAAGGGTGATGCAGTGTGACCAGGGGGCAGCGATGTTCATCCCGGCGATGCACGAACCGCCGCCCGCGGTATTGGACCATGGCGGAGTGACATCTAACACGTTTTGTGTGTTTTAACTTAAATCGACTTAAATCGACGGCGGCCGGACCGGCATTATCACTGGGCTGGCAGGACCGGATCCTTGACGTTCTTGTCGGGTTCGCCGGCGTCGTGGGTGTCGCTGATGGTACCGTTAGTGCCCTTGGCACCGGTGCCGTTGAAGCCCATCATTCCGCTGCCCTGACCGCTGGCGTGCAGCGAATCACCGGTCGCCAAGCCCATGCCGCTTTGTGTGCCATACGTCGGCGAGCCGCCGGGGCTGGGCTTACCGGGCGCGGGCGGGGTGCCATTCAGGCTCGACATGTCGTTGACCAGAACCTTACCCGCGGGCGTGTTTTCGGTCGCCGGCTGATCTTTATAAGTCTCGCTGCCCCCGCAACCGCAGACGATCAACAGCGTCGAAAAATTCAGTACACCGGCCAATGTTGCGATTCGGTTCATGCTTTCCTCGGTCCAGAGTTCGATCTACGAGCGTTTACATACCGGAAATCGGCGATGAAACAAATGCCCGGGTGTTTCGTTCACTGCAATTGAAATCTAAGTGACGCCGCAGCACTTCTTGTACTTCTTGCCCGAGCCGCACGGACACGGCCCGTTTCGACTGACCACCGGCCCGTCGCCGGGCGGCTTCGGCGACGGTGCTCCGGGCCGCGTCGACTGCGACGAACGCGCCGATCGGTCGTCCGTCAGTGTATCGACCAGTTGCAGCATCTCGTCTAATTCCGGGTCACCGTCCGTCGCACCGGGCGCGATCGCCTGGTACTCGGCGGCCCACTTCGGGACCTGCACGGGCCAATCGAGCCGGGGGTCGAAGGCTTCGGTGACCTTCATCGGCTTACCGAAGTAATCGTTCCGCGACGTTTCCAGCCGCTCCCACGCCTCCCGCTGCTTACGCCGCCCGGGGTCGGTCATTCCCTGCCGGATGATCCCTTCGACCCGGTCGTCGTCCAGTGTGATCAACACCCGGCAGCACGAAAACCAACTCGCCTTGCCGTTCCGATCCGGCGGCAGGGTTAGCTCGGCCGACATGCGGGCGACGCAGTATTCGGCAACTTCGAGTTGAAACTCCTTCGAAAGCGAATGGGCCCAGTCGATCACCCAGTAAAGCGCCGCACGCCCGGCCGGCTTCGCGACCGTGGGCAGCAACTGCATCGCTTCGCGGATCATCGGCTCGCCCCGCCGCCGAAGGACGTACTCGAATACTTCATCGATGAACTGCAGCGAATCAGCCGTCGCGAGCCGGTTCAGCAGGACCGGCCCGAGCCCGGCCGCCCCGGCTTCCCCCAGCACTACCGCCAGCGACGCCGTGGCGAGCCGGTCCATCGGGTCGATGGCGGAATCGGCGGCGATCATCTGCCCGAGAACGCCAACGAGCACCTCGGCGACCGCCGGATCTTTCGCGGTTTCAATGGCCCGGTGGAGTGTCGGCTCGTCGTATTGCTCGAAAGAACGCAGCAGGGAATCGGTCATCGGACCCATCATTTGCACTCGTGAATGAACCGCGCACAGCGTAGACGCAAACGCCCCGGCCGCAAAACAACCCCGCACCCAACGGACCATCGCCCGAGTAAAAACTCAAAAACGGTGTCGGACACCGTTTTTTCTTATTTGCCCCGGACAGCCGACGCGATCGGAGAATTTTTTTGAATTTTTGGCTGAATTTTATTCAAAAATGCACCTTAAGGTCTCGTGTCGAGAAAAACGGTGTCGGACACCGTTTCCCGATTCACGCACCGATTTCGTGTCCAGATTTGCGAAACGGTGTCGGACACCGTTTTTGACATTGTCGAGCTATCGGGTTAATTTTTTTGAATGCCGAGAGTTCCACGAAACGCCGCGGGCGGGGTGATTTATCACGTCTTGAATCGCTCGCACTCGAAGAAGCGGATTTTTTCCACCGACGGGGATTACCAAGCTTTTGTGAGCGTTCTCGTGGACGCAGCATCGCGGTATCCGGTGCAAGTGTTGAGCTATTGCGTGATGCCGAATCATTGGCACCTGGTGCTCATGCCCGAGAAAGACGGGGATCTTTCCCGGTTCATGCGGTGGCTGACGCTGACCCATACCCAGCGTTGGCGTAGCGCGAAAAACAGCGTCGGCAGTGGAGCGGTCTACCAAGGTCGCTTCAAATCGTTTCCTGTGCAGGATGACAATCACTTTCTGACCCTCTGCAGGTACGTCGAGCGGAACGCCAAGCGGGCGAATCTCGTCCGCAAGTCCGAAGACTGGCAATGGTCGAGCGCGTGGCTCCGCATGCGCTCTCGGGAGACGGCAGCGTCGGTGCTCACCGATTGGCCGGTAGATCGACCGACCGATTGGATCGGCCTTCTGAACGAGCGGCAGAACGAAAACGACAGCGAGATGATCCTGACGAGTCTAAGGCGAAGCCGACCGCTCGGGTCGCCGGACTGGGTCGGAACGATCGCAAGGAAGCTCGGACTCGGACAAACCCTGCGGCCGCCCGGCAGGCCGAAAAAAAAGCTCGCAAAGTCCAGATCGCACTAACCCGGTCACGGCTTCCTGCACGTCTTCATTAAGTCTCCCATCGACGCACAAGCGCCTGAGGCTTCGCTCGCCCTGGGACGGTAAAGGCACACTCTCAAACCGCAAAAGTGGTGTAGGACATCGAGACCGCCACCGCCAAACTCGCGACCGCGGGAAAAAGGGTGTCCGACACCGTTTTTGTAAATTTCGTATAGTTCAACGTTTACAAAATCGCTCTCAAGCTTAGTACAGTACGTCACAGTCACCTTCGGTGAATATTTTGTTCGGGTCCCGAAACCGTCCTCTCATCTCGTAACTCCTCACCAATGTCAGCGACAAAGAAAAACGGTGTCCGACACCGTTTTTCTAAGTATTTATAGAGTATAGCCTTACTGATTTGCAGCCAGTGCAACTATCCCTGATGCGTTCGTGGGGGGGGGACTGATGATCGGCGGGTGGACAAATCTTTCGGCTGTGACTTTTTTTGGAAGAAAACGGAAGATCTGCGCAACGAATGAGCGGTGAACTTCAAAGCTCTCGATCGAATGGTCCGGAAGTGACAGATGCCGAGCTGTTGCGGCGGGTAGCCGGTGGCGATGGTCGCGCTTTTCGTCAGTTGGTGGATGCTCATGCGGATCGGCTTTATCGGCTCGCTCATTCGCTGGTCGGAAACGCCAGCGACGCCGAAGACGTGGTCCAGGAAACGTTAACCGGCGCGTTTCGTGGCGCGGCAAAATTCGAAGGCCGGTCGTCGGTCAAATCGTGGCTCACACGAATCCTGATGACGCAGGCGGCGAAGTTCTGGCGGGACCGGCACGGTAAGCGGGACGCCGCTTTGGTAAACGAATACGAATCATCGGCCGCCGGGCCTACCGGAGCCGTCGACGCGAAGATCGATCTGCAGGCGTGCCTGCAAAAGCTGACGGCGGAGCACCGGGAGGTGCTGGTGCTGCGGGAGATCGACGGGATGTCTTACGAAGAAGCGGCCGAGGCGCTGGGTGTCCCGCGAGGCACGGTCGAGTCGAGATTGTTCCGGGCCCGTGCGGAGTTGCGAAGGCGACTGAACGAATATGCAGAGGATTGACCGGAGTGGCGACAGACGTCGATCGGTTTCTCCCCGACCGGCAGGATGACTGTGATGAACGAAAACTGCCCCACAGACCACCCGACAGAACAAACACTGTCTGCCTACCACGACGGCGAGCTCGCCGTCGAAACGCGGGCGGTCGTCGAACAACATCTGGTCGATTGCGAGCCCTGTTCGCTCTGGCTGGCCGACTTTCGGAAAATGAGCGGGCTGTTTGCCGGTTCGGCGCCGATGGGCTTGTCGCAAATCGCCTGGAAACGGTTGCACGACAAGTTGGACGACGTCGTCGAGCGCGGGCTGGTTCGTTACGCGTGGGAAATCAGCGGGCTTGCGGCAGCGATCCTGCTCGCGGGTTCGATCTGGCTTTCGCAACTGGCCGACCCTTCGACCACATCAGCAGCGGTGGTGCCCCCCTGGGTGAACGCCGCCGCTTCCGGAAATTCCGTGGTTCAGGAAACACCAACCCCCGCCGCCGCCTGGTATCTGGCCGACGCCAAGGGCACCAGCGAGTTCGGACAATAATTATGCGACGAAGCACGATCTTATTATCGACCGCGTCGGTGCTCGTGCTGAGCGCGGGGCTGGTGGTCGGCCGGTTGTCGGCCCACCTGCCGGTGACCGCGTCGCGTGGGGCGGACCACGGCAAGGGCTGGTTCTCTGACACGCTCGGGTTGTCCCCTGATCAGAAGTCGAAGATGGACGGCATCTGGTCGGAGGTCCGCCAGCAGGTGGACAAGATGGGAGACCGCCGGCACGGGCTGGACCACGACCGCGACGTGGCCATCCGCGGACTGCTGACGCCGGAACAGTCGACGGCGTACGACAAAATATTTGCCGACTACCACGAACGTCGCGCGGAGTTGGACAAGAACCGGGACAAGCTGTTTCACGACGCCAACGACCGAAGTCGGGCGTTGTTGTCACCGGACCAGCAGGCGAAATGGGAAGCGATGTCCAGGGACATGCGGGACCACCACGGCCCGCCCGGCGGACCGGGGCACCAGCGTGGCGGCGGGTCTACCCAGCCGCACGGGAGTGATACAAGGCCGTTCTAATTATCAATACACACGGTCCGCCACGGGGTGGTGGACTCGAGCCGGGGCTGAAAGCCCGGTTCACTTTGCCCGTCTCGAAAGGAGACTAGTTATGTCGTCGAAATTCCGGATCGCAACTGTCGGTGCGATGATGATGTTCGCGTCCGCCGTCCCCACGTTCGCCCAGAACCAGGGTGGCGGTGGTGGCAACGGTGGTGGTGGCGGTGGTCGCGGGGGCAACCCGCAGCAGTGGCGTCAGCAGATGGAAGACCGTCTGAAGCAGGCGCTGGGCACGACCGACGACGAGTACACGGCCCTGCAGCCGAAGATTGAAAAAGTTCAGCAGCTGCAGCGCGACGCGATGGGCGGCATGTTCGGCCGCGGTCGCCGGGGTCAGAACCAGGACCAGGGCAACCAGTCGGCCACGCAGACCGCCACGGCTGACCTCCGCAAGACGCTGGACGACAAAGAGGCAAAGCCCGAGGACATCAAGTCCAAGCTCGAAGCACTCCGCGCCGCCAAAGTCGCCGCGAAGGCCGAACTGGTTAAGGCCCAGGAAGACCTAAAGGGTGTGCTCACGCAGCGTCAGGAAGCGGTCATGGTCGAGTGGGGTATGCTCGACTGATCCTGTTCCGCAAGCAGGCCACGAAGAACACCGCGGAGTGTGGGAGTTTCGGAGTGTCGGCAGCGAAGCGAAATCACGCTTGGCTCCTCCACTTCAACTCTCCCGCGCTCCGGGCGTCAATTTTTGCCCCGTTTTTTTGGGGAACAGTATAGTGGTCGACCGTCCCGTAGTTTTGCATCGGAAAAAATGGACCCCATCGTTAACAAGCTCCTCCAGGAAGGTCTGATCGACGCCGACACCGCCGCGAGCGTGACCTCGGCGACGGCGTCCGGGGCATCGCTCGACGACGCCCTTCGCGGTGCTAAGGGTGTTGCCGAGGAAAAGGTCCTGCGTTTCCTCGCCGGGTACTTCGACGTGCCTTACGTCGACCTGGAAGTGGACGGCGAAAAATACGCGCCGTCGAAGGAAATGCTGGGCAAGCTGCCCGCGCGGATTCTCGTCGACCACCGCCTGATGCCGCTCGCCAACTTCAACGGCCACGGGCCGGGTGAGTTAACCGTCGTCACCTCGCGGGTGTTCGACCACCACGGGCTTGACGTGCTCCGGCTGGCGACGGGGCTCGAAATTCATCCCGCGATCGCCCCCGCGGCCGAGGTCGACCGGTTCGCGAAAAAATACCTCGGCGTCGGTGCCGACACCCTGCAGTCGATGGGGGTCAGTGACGACGACAACGGCGTCACCGTCATCGACGAATCACACGACGACGATCTGGACCTTTCCAATGCGGCCCAGGACGCGTCCATCATCAAGTTCGTGAACCAGGTGCTGGCCGAGGCGCTGGAGTCGCGGGCGACCGACGTGCACGTCGAGCCGTTCGAGGACATTCTGCGAGTTCGGTACCGAGTCGACGGCGTGCTGGTCGAAGCGAACATCCCGCCGTCGGTCCGCAAATATCAGGGGGCGATCGTTTCGCGTCTGAAGATCCTCAGCCACCTCGATATTGCCGAGAAGCGTGTCCCGCAGGACGGCCGAATCCGTTTGAAAGTGGCCGGCCGGGAAATCGACCTTCGCGTCAGCGTCATTCCGATGATCCACGGCGAAGCGGTCGTGCTCCGAATTCTGGACCGCGGTGATGCCGGGTACGGCCTGGAAGCGCTCGGCATGGCCAAGCGCGAAAGCCTGATCTGGGACCAGATCCTCGACCTGCCGCACGGCATCATCCTGGTCACCGGCCCCACCGGGTCGGGCAAAACCACGACGCTGTATTCGGCCTTGTCGAAGATCAACCAGACCGATCTGAAGATCATCACGATCGAAGACCCGGTCGAATATCAGCTCCGCGGGATCAACCAGATTCAGGTCAACAACAAGTCGGGGCTGACGTTTTCGTCGGGCCTCCGGGCGATCCTGCGACACGATCCGGACGTCTGTCTGATCGGCGAAATTCGAGACAAGGAAACGGCCGAGATCGCCGTGCAGGCGTCGCTCACGGGTCACCTGGTTTTCAGCACGCTGCACACCAACGACGCGCCCGGCGCGTGCACGCGACTGGTCGACATGGGCGTCGAGCCGTATTTAGTCAGTTCGTCGCTGGAAATGGTGGCCGCCCAGCGACTCGTGCGGTTGATCTGCAAGCACTGCAAGGAAGAATCACCGCAATCCGAAGTCGACAAGCTAAGGCAGCAATACGGCAAAGCCGTGCCCGACGTCTTGTACCGCGGCCGGGGCTGTCGCAACTGCCAGGGCACCGGGTTCCGCGGCCGGCAAGGCGTCTTCGAAATGATGCCGGTCACCGACGAGATTCGTTCGTTGATCCTTGCACATTCCAGTTCCCGCGACATCCGCAAGGTCGCCATCAAACAAGGGATGAACAGCTTGCGTGAAGACGGCTGGCGGTTGATCGGCGAAGGGAAAACCACGCCCGAAGAAGTGCTGCGGATGACCAAGGACGAGGACATCGCGGTCGGCTCGGCGGAGTTGATGGCGGGACTGTAAAAATTTCGAATGACGAAATTCGAATGACGAATCAATGACAAATGACCCAATGATAAAAAACGAAATACATATCCCTTCGAGGACAGGTCTTCATTCGAGTTGTCCCGTCGTCGGTCAGATCGGTCCGACCGCCACTGCTTTTGTTTTGTCATTCGGATTTCGGATTTCGGATTTCATTCGGATTTCGAATTTCGGATTTCGGATTTAAGCCCCATGCCTGCATTCGCCTACACAGCTTTGTCCAAAGACGGTCGCACGACCAGCGGCACGCTCGCAGCCGAGTCCCGCGCGGCGGCCATTGCCCAGATGACCCGCGACGGGCTTTCCCCCGTCCGGCTGAACGAGTCTGCCAACGGACCGGTGAAGAAAGCGACGACCGACGGGCCTGTCGGTCGCGTGTCTCAAAAGGCCGTCGAGGCGTTCACCCGCGAGCTGGCCAATCTGCTCGCCGGCGGTGTGCCGCTCAGCCGGGCGATGGCGCTGCTCCGGCGCGAATCGTCCAATGCCGCGGCGAAAAAATTGTGGTCGGCTCTGCACGACGACGTCGTAGGCGGCACCTCGCTGGGCGACGCGATCGCCAAGTACCCGAAGAACTTTTCGACCGTTTATGTAGCCATGGTCCGGGCCGGTGAGTCCGGCGGGTTTCTCGATGTCGTGCTCACGCAAATTTCTGATTTTCGCATTCGCGAGCAGGACCTGCTCGGCAAAGTGAAAGCCGCGATGGTCTACCCGATCGTGCTCGCGTTGCTCGCCGTTGGCGTGCTGATCTTTTTGCTGACCTTTTTTATCCCGCGATTTACCGGCATTTTTGCCGGGTTTGGTGCCGACTTGCCGGCGTTGACCAAGGTCATCATTGCCGTCAGCCACGTGGTCGGGTCAAAATGGGGGTTGGTAGTTGCGGGCATTATCGCGGCCGGCGTCGTCTTCCTTCGGCAGGCGATCCAGACCAAAGCGGGTCGCCGGCGGATGGAAGTGCTGATGCTCGGGACCCCGCTGCTGGGGCAGGTCGTCGCCCATTTCGCGCTCGTCCGATTCACCCGAATGCTCGGAACCCTGGTCGGGGCCGGGGTGTCACTGGTCTCGTCGCTCCGCACGGCCCGCGAGGCGATCGGGAATCAGACCTTGGCCGACACGGTCAGTCATGCGATCGAGCAGGTCCAGCGCGGCGTCGCGCTGTCGACAAGCCTGGCCAGCAGCCCGAAGCTTTTCCCGGGCACCGTCATCGAAATGATCGCCGTCGCGGAAGAGACCGGCCGGCTCGACAAAGAACTGCTGCGAATCGCGACCACTTACGAAGCCGATCTCGACCGCCAGCTGCGGATGCTGGTCGCAGTCGGCGAGCCGATGATGCTGTTCGTCATGGCGGCAGTGATCGGCACCGTCGTCGTCGGCATGCTGCTGCCCATCCTCGATCTACAGGACATTGTGAAATAGCTGCGGGTCGGAAGAAAACGACCGGCGTGCGCAACTAATCAGGCGCGAGTCAATTGTGCCTTCAATCTTGAGAGAATTATGAACCGTTCGAATTTCAATCGTCGTCGACACCACCCCGCTGGTTTCACTCTGATCGAACTGCTGCTGGTGATGGTGATCCTTGCCATTCTTGCCGCGGTGGTCGTTCCCAAGTTCGTGGGTCGCGGTGAACAGGCGAAGCAGACCGCCGCCAAGTCGGACATCGCCGCCATCAAGCTTCAGCTTGCCGCGTTCGAGATCGACAACCAGAGCTTCCCGACCACCGAGCAGACGCTTCAGGCGCTGGTCGACAAGCCGTCGGGGGAGTTCCCGAACTGGAAAAAACCGTACCTCGAGAAGGTCCCTAACGATCCCTGGGGACACCCGTACATCTATCGCTGCCCCGGGAACAACGGTCACGATTATGACCTGCTGTCCGGCGGCGCGGATGGTCACGAAGGCGGCACCGACGACGTCGACTAATGAAAACGCATCGACAGCCGGCGTAAGACCGGCACGACGCCCGACCACTGACTTTCAATGGCCCGACGAACCCGACATCCTGCCTTCACGCTCATCGAGCTGATCCTCGTGATGGTGATCATTGCCATCGCCGCGGCGGTTCTGGTCCCGTCGCTGCGCGCGTTCACGATCGGCCGAACGACCGACAACGCCGCCACGTCGATCCTGAATCTTTCGAACTACGCCCGCACGCAAGCGGTTTGCGAAGGTCGGGTCTATCGCCTGAACTTCGAAAAACAGCCCCCGCGGATCTGGTTGACCGTGCAGGACAAGGGCACATTCATCGTGCCGTTGAACGATTTCGGAAATCCGGTGTCGCTGCCCACGGGCGTGCAACTGAACGTCGACGTCACCCCGCAGCCGAACACGCAACTGATCGTTGCGACGGACGTCCAGCAGACGACCGCGGTCGTAACGCCGCCTTATGGCCAACCGATCGCCCAGCAGAACAGCCAGGTTCAGATCCCGCACACGAATGGAACCTATATCGAATTCCAATGCAGCGGTCGCGTCGACCCGGCCTACATCACGCTGACCGACCAGAACGGCAAACGCATCGACCTCGGGAACGCGTCCGCGACCGAACCCCTGCACGTGCTGAAGCCGGGGGAGCTGCAATGAGCTTTCCCGCTTCCGGGCAAAAATCAGGCGACGCTAAGCCCCGCCGCCGCACCGCATCAACCCTTGCGAATCGGACGAATCGTCGGGGGTTCACGCTAGTAGAAGTGCTGGCAACGGTGCTGTTGATGGCCATCATCCTGCCCGTAGTTGGCCGCGGGATCGAACTGGCAACGCTGACCGCCGGCACCGCCCGGCATCGCACGGAGGCCGCGGGGCTGGCCCAGTCGAAGCTCGCCGAGCTGGTCGTTAACGGGCAATGGCAAGGCGGCACCATGGCCGGTGACTTCGGCACCGACTGGCCCGAGTACACCTGGAAAGGCGCCGTCTCGAACTGGGCCGACGACACCCAGGGAGTCGGCATGCAGCAGCTGGATATTCAGGTGTTCTGGACGGCCAGAAATCAGCAGCAATCGGTCACCGTTTCAACTCTCGTTTACGTCAGACCGCAATCGACCTCGTGATGAATCAGCCTCGGTCACATTCTCGGCACCGACGCCGCGGCGGTTTCACGCTGCTCGAGCTGATCTTCTCGATGATGATCATCGCGATGCTGCTGCCGGCGTTGTATTCGATGCTGCGGATCTCGTTCCGCGCCAAGGCCAGCGCCGATCTTGCCACCGAGCCGTCGCGGACGGCCGAGCTCGCGATCGACTGGATCCGTGCCGACCTGTCGGACGCGCTCGCCCCGGGCCCGTCGACCGGCACACTCGTCGGTCCGTTCACCGGCACGCAGGGCACGGACAACCGCGGCAACCCCGCCGACGACCTGCTGTTCTACACCACTGCCGACGCCCCGCAGGACGCGACCAACAACGGCGAGATCAAGCTCGACGAACTGACCGTCATCACCACGCCCAACGGCAGCGATCACGTGCTGGTCCGCAAGATCACCCGCGACCTGGTCACCCAGCCGTCGCCCAACCCCGACGTCGAAGTTCTTTGCCGCGGCGTCACCGGGTTCTCGCTCCGCTATTACGACGGCACCCAGTGGGACACGACCTGGGATTCGACCGCCGAGGACAACACGCTGCCCGCCGCCGTCGAGGTGACGGTTTCGCTCGACCGCCCCAACGGGAACACTATCAACAGAGACGGATCACGGTCGTTCAAATACGTCCGCGTCATTCCGATCGCCTGCTCGACGGCCGCGTTCGACAGCGCCGTGAATAGCGGGGGTGCCCCGTGAGCGCACTGTTACACAACCTGCCGCGGAGCACCCGAGTCTTCGGCGTACCTCAGACTCGGCGTCTAGGGACGGCTCGATGTTCTCGGACTACTCCGCGTCGCGGCGCGATCTTTATCATTGCACTGGCCGTGACTGTCATCCTCAGCGCGTTGCTGCTGATGTTCGTCCAGCAGATGCGGGTCGAAGCGGCGACGTCGGGGAATCGGCTGTCGGCGGCGCAGGCGGACGCCGTCGAGCAAGGCGCCGAGCAATGGGTGCTGGCACAGGTCGAAGCGAATACCAGCCCCCTGCCGGCCAGCTCGGGCGGTAGCAATAACAACGGCGGCTCGGCGGCGGGTAGCACTTCGACCACCGGCGTGGACGTCACCACCATTCCCGCCGAAGCGCTGCAAGTCGGCGGTGGGTTCTTCTGGGTGCTCCATCCGGACCCTTTGCAGGACCAGACGTACGCCTTTGGAATCGTCGACGAAGCCGCGAAACTGAACCTGAACGGCGTCACCGCCGAGCAGCTGATGGTCCTGCCGAACATGACGCAGGACGCGGCGAATGCGATTGCCACCTGGCCCACCTCGGTCGGTGACTCGGGCACGGTGCCTTATGAAACGGTCGAAAACCTTCTTCTGGCGGAGACGCAAAACCCTCCCCAGCTTCCGAAAATCCTTTACGGCTACGACCTGAATCGCGACGGCGTGATCGAAGAAACCGAACGCGTTCTGGCCAACGGGGCGGCAAGCACCAACGGCACTACCAGCGACAGCCGGGGTATCTTCAATTACGTCACCGTCTACAGCACGACCGCCCAGCCGACGACCACCAGCACCGGCGGCACCACCCCCGGTCGAGGGAACGGCCCGGCCCCGAAAACGGTCGGGCTGATCAACGTCAACACCGCGCCGGCGCAAGTGCTGGCGTGTCTTCCCGGGCTGACCCAGGCCGATGCGGCGACTTTAATTTCCGCGCGGGCGTCGTCGACCACCGTCGGCTCGACGACGTGGGTCAGCACCGCACTGGGGCAGGCGAAAGCACAGACGATCGCCCGGGACATCACGGGCGTTTCGTACCAATATTCCGCCGATATCGTGGCCGTCAGCGGTGACGGCCGGGCGTTCAAACGGGTCCGCGTCGTCGTCGACGCCCGTCAACAGCCGGCCAAAATTGTCTACCGAAAAGACATCACCAGCCTCGGCTGGCCTTTGACGAACGAAGTTCGGACGTCGCTCCGCGCGGGCAAAGGGGTGCCGGGAACGTTTTCCGGCACGTCCAATCAACAGACCGGTGGAGGCTTGATACATTGACCACCGGGCGCGACTTTGCCGGCCGGTCGCGGGGGACCGATTCTCGGTTCTCAAGGTCGTGCCTCTCGAATGCCGTGGACTGACTGAATGTGACCGTGAGGGTCGCTCTGATTTTGAGATTTGGGAGCTTTTTGAAACCGTCGCGTCTGAACAAAGTGCTGGGGCTGTCGATCGGCGAGCGGTCGATGATGGTCGCCGAGGTCGTTGCCGGGGATCGACCCGAGGTCAAACGGCTCGCGGAGATGGTCTACCCCGACGGCGTCTCGGCTCAGGATGCCGGCCCGCTCGGTGCCGCGCTCGGAGAGTTTCTGCGCGAGCAGAAGTTTTCCGCCAAATCGGCGGTCGTGGGACTTCCCGCGCGGTGGTTGGTCGTCAAATCCAAAGACGTCCCCCCCGCCGACCCGGGCACGCTGGCCGATCTTTTGCGGTTGCAGGCCGAGGGGGAATTTTCGTCCGAGCTCAAAGACCTCGTCTACGACTACGCCGCCGACACCACCGACGGGCAACCCCGTTGCGTGCTGCTGGTCGCCACGTCGAGAAAATACATCGATGCCGCCGTGGCCATGTGCGATGCGGCCCGCCTGACCGCGGTCGCCGTAACGCCGTCCGCGGTCGCGTTGGGGTCCGCGACCGGCCGGGCCGCCGGCTCGGTTAACCCTCTGGTGTTGGCGGTCAGCCCCGCGGGCGCCGAGCTGACGGCACAATCCGGGTTGGTCTCCAATGCGATCCGCCACCTCCGCGGGCCGGGGCCCGATCGTCCGTTCGTCGGCGAACTGCGGCGGGCCATCTCCGGGATGCCCGTCGCCACCGGCGCGGGTCAAAACGGAACGCCCCGCGAGCTGGTGCTGTGGGACGCTGCCGGTGGGTCCGCGTTTGACTCGGCGACGCTCTCCGAGAACCTTGGCATGCCCGTCCGCACCGGTGACCTGCCGATCCTGGGTGTCGATACGACCGGGTCGGCGTCGAACGGTGACGGTCGAAAATATGCCGCCGCGGTCGCGCTGGCGTTAACAGGGCTGAGCCCCGACCGGTACGCCGTCGACTTCCTGCATTCACGCCTGGCTCCCGTGGCAAAGCGGGCGGTCCCGCATTGGGTCATCCTGACCACGCTGGCGACGATCGCATTGATCGGCGCGGTCTTTTACGGCTACACCGACCTGCGGGCCCGGCAGGCGAAGCTGGACAAGGTGAACACGCAGATCAACAGCGTCGCCGGCGAGAAAAAACAAGCCGAGGCTTTCGTCACGACCGTGTCATTCGCCCAGGCGTGGCACCTGGGGATCCCGCGGTACGACGTCTGTTTCCGTGACCTGTCGGCGGCGATTCCGCAGGACGGGCAGACCTATGCAATGAGCCTGAACCTTCGTGAAACGGTGCCGGTCGCGACCAATGCCGGCACTTCGGCGCCGGTCAAACCGCCGACCGTTCATACCCTCGCCTGTCGGCTCGAAGGAAAGACGACCGACCAGGCGCACGTGCAGAAGGTACTGGACCAATTGAAGGCAACACCGAAGCTTTTCACCGACGTAGAAGACGCCGGCCGGCAGTACGCCGGGCGCGGGCGTGAAGTGGTCTTCTCCATCACCTTCACCTACATCCCTCAGAAATAACTCTAATCATTCAAAGTGCGAAGCCATGACGGCCATTGAGGAATTAAATCGTGACGTTATCAAAACGTGAGAAAAATATAGCGATCGGACTGGGGGCAGTGGTCCTGTTGGTCATCGTCTATGAATCGGTGCTGTCGCCTTACTTCGACCGGGTCGACGAGATCGATAAGCAGACCCTGTCGGCAGTAAACCAGCAGAACGACATCAACATGCTTTTCGAGCGGCGGAAGAAATTGAAAACGGTCTGGACCGAGATCACCAAGGGCGGGTTGAAGTCCAACGCGTCGGACGCGGCAAGCCAACTGCAGCACGCGATCATCGACTGGGAAACCGCGTCGGGCGTGACCGAGACGGCGTTCAAGCCGGAACGGACCAGCGAGGCCGACCAGTTCAGCGTGCTGAGTTATCACCTTACCGAAAGCGGTTCCACCTGGGCGATCGCCAACCTGCTGCTCAAGTTCGAAAACGCGACCATTCCGGTGCGTGTGAATGACGTGCAGATTACGCCGCAGAAGGAAGGTACCGACGACCTGCTGCTGCAACTGAGCGTCTCGACGCTCTGCCTGCGGGCCAACACCCAGACGCCCGCCGGCGCGACCGGGACTACCGGAGGTGTGCAATGAATACGACGGGTCTTGGTAGACAGAGTTTTTCCGACCGGAAAAGTTGTGCGTGGCTGGTCGGTGTGTTCGGAGGGGTTTTCGTCCTCGCCGGTTCGACCAGGGCCGCCGACCCCGCCCCGTCGACGACGCAACCGGCCAACACCGCCGTCCGATCGACGGACCGACGAGGGCAGCGGAACGATCGGCGAGCCGCCGATAATGTTCCGTCGCCGACCAGGTCGGTCATGGACCAGATCGCGCCGCTGCGGACCCGGAGCATTTTCATTAAAGGCAATCAGACGGTCACGACCAACGACGGGCCGTCGTCCGGCAGGTCCGCGCGCACGGGCCCGCTGGTGGACCGGCCGGAGTCTTCGCTGGTGTTCAACGGCGTCACCATCGTCGACGAAGAAGCCGACGCATTGATCGAAGACCTTTACACGCACAAGGTGAACATGGTCCGCCCGGGCGACGCGATCGCCGGCGGGAAGGTCTCGGAAATCACCTTCAGCGACCTTATTTACGAAGCGCACGGCGTGTCCAAACACGTCGCGATCGGGCAGAACCTCGACGCCGTCGACGCGACCTTCACCGACACCGCGGCCGTACCGACGACCAACCCGGTCGCCACCGGGGTTTCGACACCAGTGTCGCCGGCGGGCACCTCGGCACCTCGCAGTATGCAGGGCAACGCGTCGGCCGAAGACATTCTGGCCCGCATGAAGGCCAAACGACAACAGGAACTGGGCGGCAAGTAGACCGCGCCGGCGCGCCCGGGGCACGCGCGTCGGACTGCAACAGACAGACGAACGGCTCGGGGATCGAAATTGACTGGGAGTTTTCAGTGACAAGACAGAAGATGACGCGACGCAGGATGACCCGGGCGGTAATTCTCCTCGGATCGGCGGTCGCGATGGCGATCGACCCGCGGACCATGGTCGCCCAACAGTTCCCGGCGCAACCGCCCGCCGCGCCGGTGACGCAGCCCTTGGTGACCCCGGCGACGCCGACGGTCCCACCTGCCGTTCCAGTAACGGTCCGCCCGGGCACGACGGCTCCGCCGTCTACGATGCCGGTCATGCTATCCGCGCCGGCGACCGGTCCGGTCACGACACGCCCGCGGATCAAACCGCCGACGACCCAGATCACAATGCGGTTCAAGGACGCGCCGGTGGACGCGGTGCTGCAGCACTTGTCCGAAGCGGCCGGTTTTGAAGTGGTGAAAGACGCGCCGATCGAAGGACGGGTCACCGTCTGGAGCGACCAGCCGGTCAGCCCGGAAGAAGCGGTCACTCTGCTGAACACGTTGCTGAAAGGCAATGGTTACACGGCCATTCAGATGGGCCGGATTTTGAAAATCACCTCGCGCGAGAAAGCTAAAAAAGGAAGCATCCCGGTGCGGTTCGGCGCGGACCCTGAAGGCGTCCCGCTCACCGACGACCTGGTGACGCAAGTGATCCCGGTGAAGAGTCTGGACGCGATCAAGCTGAAGACCGACCTGCAGCCGTTGGTCGGGACCGACGCGGACCTGTCGGCCAACGCGAGCAGCAACTCGATCATCATCACTGACACGTCGGCCAACATCCGCCGGGTGGTGCAGATCGTTTACAACCTGGACAAGCGCGAGTCGACCGAGAACGACATCATCGTGCAGCAACTGAAGTACGCCGACGCGACCGCGACGGCGAAGCTGATCACCGACATTTTCAAACCCGCCGACGGCGGGCAGCAGGGCCAACCGCAGTTTCCGTTTTTCGGCGGTCGGGGCGGGTTCGGCGGCGGGCGAGGCGGTGGCGGTGGCGGGTTCGGTGGTGGTCAGGGCGCTGCCGAGGACAATGAAAAAGGTAAGACCGGTCAGGTCGTCGCGTCGGCAGACACGCGGACCAACACGATCGTGGTCACCGGTCCGAAAGAAACGCTGGCGACGATCAAAAGTCAGGTGCTTTCCAAGATCGACGCCAACCCGGCCGAGGACCAGAAGTTCTTCACATACCGCGTGAAGAACGGTCAGGCCGTGGACATGGCCAACACGCTGAACTCGTTATTCGGTTCGACAACCACGAGCGGGTCGAACAACAACCGATCGAGCTACAACAGCAACACCGGCAATCGAAACAGCAGCGGGTTCGGCAACAGCGGCGGTGGCGGTGGGAACCGCAGCGGGTTCGGGGGAAATACCAGCGGCGGTTTCGGTGGTGGAGGCGGTGGTGGGTTCGGCGGTGGTGGTGGCGGATTCGGTGGAAACAACAACGGCAACAACCGGAACGGAAACAATAATCAGAACAACCGCAACGGCCAGAACACCGCGAACGTCAGCAACGGCGCGGCCGCCGGCCTCGTCGGGCAGGTGCAGGTCGTTGCCGACTCCGACACCAACTCGTTGCTCGTACTGAGCGCGACCAAATATGAAGACGACGTCCGCAAGATCATCATCGAGCTGGACCGCCCGGTCCCGCAGGTGCTGATCAAGGTGCTGATCGCCGAGGTGACGCACGACCGGTCCGACGATCTGGGTGTGGACTTCTCGATCCTTAACCTGAGCCGGGGTCTGACCGCTGCGTCGGGCGTGGGCAATATCGTGTCCGGCGCGACCAACGGCGGGCTGGTGGTAAACCTGGCCGAGTCACAGATCGCGACGACGTTCCATGCGTTGGCGGTGGCGGGCAAGCTCGACGTGCTCTCCCGTCCGTACATTCTGACCAGCGACAACCAGGAAGCGAATATTCTCGTGGGTCAAGAAGTGCCGTTCATCACCAACACCCGGCAGGACGCGCTGGGCGGATTGGTCAACACGATCCAATACCAGGACATTGGTATCATTCTGGACGTGACGCCGCACATTAATCCCGACGGGCTGGTGGTCATGGACGTGAACCCGCAGATATCGAGTCAGAGCAACCAGTCGATTCCGATTCAGGCGGGTGTCAATTCGCCGGTGTTCAACCAGCGGTCCGCCTCGAGCCGGGTCGCCATTCGCGACGGCGAGACGATCGTCATCGGCGGGTTGATGCAGGACCAGAAACGCCAGACCGTGACCAAGGTGCCCATCCTTGGAGACATCCCTTACCTGGGGCTGCTGTTCCAGCGTGACGAGGTGACCAAGACCAAGACCGAGCTACTGATTTTCTTAACGCCGCACGTCGCGCAGGCCCCGGACCATCTGCGGGCGATGTCGGTCGACGAGATGTCGGGCGTGCACCTGACGCCCGGCGCGGTACAGCCGGGCACGTTCCAGGAACACATCACCGGGATGCAACTCGGCGGGTCGTCGACCCAACCGGCGCTACCGATCCCGAAACCGGAACACGACCGCGGCGCGTGGGAACCCGAACCGAGAATGCCATGAGCAAAATCGTCGGTCCAACACTCGCGACAGTAATCTGGCTGCTGCTGGCCGGTTGCCAGACCGTGTCGGTGTCCAAGCAACCGGTCACCGACCCCGGGGTCGCGCTGCCACCGGACCGTGCGCCGACCGATGAAGAATCGGTCGCCGGCGACCCGTGCGTCATTCGGCTCGATCATGTCGTCGAAGCGCTGGTACAGTATTACATGCTGAACAAGCAGATGCCGCTGGAGCTGGCCGAGCTTAAACCGTTCGGCGATTTGTTGACTCCGATTCAGCTGGTCTGCACCGCGAGCGGGCAGCCATATCAGTACGACCAGCACGGGTTGATGTCGGCCGGCCGGAGCAAGCGGATCGTCGTCTGGGACCCGACCCCGGCCCACCACGGTAAACGGTGGTGCATCATGATGCCGTACACCCCGCCGGGCGCGGCCATGTCACTCGAGGTGGTTTCGGTCCCCGAAGCGGATTTCAAAACCTATGTGCCCGGCATCCAATAAGTCTCAAGCGTAAGCCCGCGCGTTCGGTGTCCGTGCGGGAAGTAAAGGAGAGCTCATGCGTCGGATCGCCATCAGCGTTTTAGCAGTCATTGGTATTCTCTCCGCCGTCGCCTACCGCGTGACCGCACAGGACGCAGCCGCCCCGGGTTCGAAGCCGGCCGAAATCGTCGACCGCGTCATGGGGCTCATCGGTCAGGGCCGGGTGGACGACGCGGTCACGATGATGGACGGGTTCAAAAATCACCCCGACTTCAAAGAAGGCGTCCGCAACCAGCTGATTAGTCTGCGTACCGAGCAGGGACAGTATCACGGCTATGACATCGCAGCCACGCAGAGGTTCACTCCGAACTTTCAGAAGCTCGACGTGCTGGCCAATTACGAAGACCAGCCGGTGCTGCTGCGGTTCTCGTTTTACCGGCCGTCGACCGACGGGAAATGGACCGTGCTCTGGTTCCGCGTGAACAGTTCGGTCGCGGAAACGGTCGACATTCTCAGAGATTCACAAGCCGAAGCCGCCGCCCGGCACGGCCGAGATGGAAGCGATTAAGCAGAGCAATGTCAAGCAGACCGCGTTCGGTATCAACAACCAAAGCTATTGGGAGGAAATGCAGCAACGCGCCGTCGAGAACGGCGACTTTGCGGGCACGTTCAAGGCGATTGATGGTCTGACTCAGACCATGCGGGCCGGCGGGGGCGGATCGGGGTTATGATATCAATTGTCCCTAGTCCGACCCCGAGGATCGAGAATATTGAAGACCGCTCAATGCTTCGAAGGAAGCGTCATTTGGTCGAACCTTTGAAACAGACGGACCTTCACGACCTTGCCGTCCTTGAACCAGCATACGTCCTTGTCCTGATAACCGGACGACCAGACTTGGCCGGAAAGATACTCGAACTGCTCGACGTCCCCCTCGCTGCCGAGGTTCTTCTTGATCCAGCCGCGATCCGCTTCGATTTGGTCGACGTCTGCCTCGCTCATGCCGGACGCAACGACTGTGTTGGGGCCGACCGCCCTTTGCGGGGGTTTCGGGTCTGAAGCGGCAATCTTCTCGCCCGCCTGTTCCCGCGGCTGCGTCTCCCCAGCCTGATGGATGCTGACGGTGTCTCGGTCTCGCGCATGATGCTCTGCGGCTTCGCTAGCCCGCTGCTCATCCTGCATGTCCTGTTTCACGTCGGCTAGTTTTTCCTTGGACAGTTTGGAAATGCTGGCGCGAATCTCGGCAATCTCGCGTTCTTTCGCCTTGATGAGTTCAAGCCGCGTTTGCTTCTGTTTGTCAGCCCAGTCTTTCGCCGCTTGGTCGGTGATTTGATCGGCTTGGACCGATGCAGCTAACAGACCAAAGAGCACAACAGAGCGCAGGACGTGCTTCATGCCCCGAATCCTGCCCCAACACCGGGCGGGGGTCAAGACGGGGCAAGCTCGTGCTCAATTCGTGTGAGTAGATCTGGGTGCCGGTCACGAAACCGGTCCGCTTCGAGCCAGTTGTTGATGGCGGCGGCAACTTCGGCGTTCCAGCTTTCTTCCGGGCGAACGATGCTATTCTGGGACAGCCAATAGCTGACCGCGCACCAGGCCCATAGTGGCGCACCTTGTTTCAGGTGGCATTCGGGCGGGGGGAAGCCACCCGGCCCGCGCTCGCCGGTCATGTACTGATGGACCAGTTGCCGGCTTCTATTAATTCGGCGTGCAATCTCGGCCTGTGTGACCAAATTGCATTCGTCGACGCGAATGACGGACGCACCGGTGTTCGAATTCCGAACATTCAGAATCGCGCTCAGGATGGCGTCCTGCAACGACGGTGCCGTTCGACTGAACTCCATGTAGAGAAGCCCGTAGCGGATGCTGAGGGTCGCGTCGTCGCACCCGGCTTCGAACAATGAATCTTCGACTTCCGTGGTCAGTTCCGGGACGTTACCGATGATCAGCGCGAAGTCGTGTTCGCGTTCGCAGTTGTTTGCATCTTTGATCATGGTTCACCTTGCTCCTGTCCCTCGCGGTGGGGACAACTATCTATCACTTTCCTGAGATGCCTCGCGTGATTCTCGACCGACTTTGGTGTCGACCAAACGCTCGTGATGCATCCCGACCGACTGCTAAACGGGCAGAATAATCGGCCCCACGCATGACCATTCGACAGTTCGACCCGCCAACCGAGCTGTTCGGCATACTGTATTGCCTTCTCGATTGGTGGCTTCGGATGCCTTGGTCTAGACATCGGCAGAATCCTATGAGCGAGTTGACACTTGTCAACAGATGGTAGCAGATGGTTGCAAAATTACCAATGGTTTTTTACACGGATTTACGCCCGATAAGCAATCTGTTCGGTAAATGCATAAAGGAAAAAGGCTAAACGCGTCAGACCTCTTTCCGTGCCCCTTCAATCTATGCCAGCAGCAGCGCCCGCAGGTTCTCCAACTCTTCGACAGTCGGCAGGTTCGCCAGTGCGGCCCGCGCCGACAAAATAAAGCTGGCCGCACCGTTATGAACCTGTTCACCTGCTTATCAATCTAATTCACGTCGCTCCACAGCCGTTCGGCCGCGTTGATAAGCGTTAGACTCGGCCGGAATTCTTTGGGCGGCGGCATGGCGGGCCCGACGATGCTGCGGGCCAAGGGGTTGTTCGGGTGCATGGAACGCCCAATAGTTCGTCGCTCGGGCAGAAGTGACCGAGCCTCCGCGTGCACCGCGACCCGGTCGAGACAAGAAGGTGGCCGTGCCCTAAACTCACCGCATAATGGGCATCTACGACCGCGATTACTACCGCCAACCCCCGTCCCGCAGCGTCTTTTCCGGCATGCGCGTCTGGTCGGTCAACACCTGGTTAATCATCATCAACGTCGCCGTGTTCGTGCTGAACAACGTTTTCGCGGTCGTCACCGCCGACGAGTTCGGCGTCACCCGGGCGGTCCATCGGCCCCTGTTCGAACTGGGATACTTCTCCGTCGCCCAGGCCATCTTTAACCTTCAAGTCTGGCGGTTCGTCACCTTTCAATTCCTGCACCACGACCTGAATCACATTCTGTACAACATGCTCGCGCTGTTTTTCTTCGGCCCGATGGTCGAGCAGGTGCTCGGGTCTCGGCGGTACATCCTGTTCTATCTGCTCTGCGGCGTCGCGGGGCCGTTGATGTACATCGTGATGTGGGCGCTGCACATCCTGGTCGCCACCGGGACCGAACCAATGGTCGGTGCGTCGGCCGGAATCTTCGGCGTGCTGATCGCCGCGGCGTTCGTCGCGCCGGACACCACCGTCATGCTGCAGTTTCTCATCCCCGTGAAATTGCGAACGCTGGTGTGGTTGATGCTGGGCTACGCCGTGTTCACAGTAATCACCCCCCACGGCCCCAACGCCGGCGGCGAAGCAGCCCACCTCGGTGGTGCTGCAGCCGGCTGGGCGCTGATCAAAAATCCACAGCTGCTTAACTTCGCCGAGTTCCGATCCCGCCCCCGAATGCGCTACCGCGGGTAAGGTGATTGGGTCTTCGATCGCAGGGCGGGAATGTTGTTGATCGGATTGAACGGTCACGCGCATTATTTCGATTTTCTTCTAAGACATGTCCCCCGCCGAGCGTCATACCTACCGGACGCACGATGATTCCCGAACCGCCCTGGATTAGATCCGCGATGGACCGCTACGAGCGGCCATTGACGCTCTATGCCCGGCGGTTGCTCGGTAATGCCGACCAGGCCGCCGATGTCGTTCAGGAAACGTTTCTGAAGCTATGCGGTCAGTCCCCCGCGGCCTTGAACGGTTCATTGTTGCCGTGGCTTTATACGGTCTGCCGGTCACGGGCGATGGACGTGAAACGGAAGGAGAAGCGGATGACGCTGGCGATGGAAGCAACGATCGACCGCGCCGCCGATTCGGGGGCCGACCCAGCACGAGTGGCCGAGCAAACCGATTCGACGTCGCAGGTCATTCGCCTCATGGCCAGCCTTCCGCCGCATCAGCAGGAGGTGCTGAGGTTGAAATTTCAGCACTCCCTGAGCTACCAGCAAATCGCCGAAGTGACCACACTCAGCGAGTCCAATGTCGGTTTCCTGATCAGCACCGGGCTGAAGACGATCCGCGAAAAGCTGCGTGAAAAAGGCGAGTTGTAACTCTTGCTTTAAGCAGGAGCCCGGGCGGGCCGGATCCACCGGATCTTCAGCATTCCCGACCCGGCACCACGAACGCAACGAGACGGAGACGAACCATGTCGACCAATTTTGATGAAGTCACATTGACCGCATATGCCCTGGGGGAACTGCCGGCCGACGGCGTGGCCGAAGTCGAAGCTTATCTGCGGGATCGTGCCGACGCCCGGCAGTTGGTGGACGACGTTCGCGCGACCGCGGCGAGAGTGACTAGTGAATTAGCCGCGGAGCTGGCGGCGACACCCGTGGTCCCGCGGGCGGTGCAGTTGGGAGGACCGCCCTCGATGCCGATTCGAGCTCGTGGCCCCTGGGCGAAAGTCGTGATCGGCTTAGCCGCCGCGACCGCCGTCGCGGCGGGTCTGGCGAGGTATCTGCAGGCATCTCATGAGTCACCCCCGCAGCTCGCGGTCGCGCCGCCGGTGTTTAACAATCCAAGATACATCGACCGGCAAATCCCTGCCGCGACCGCAAGTAGTCATGCGATCTCGGCTTTGCCTGAATCTAGTGCCCCGCTGACGATAGTAAAAACGCAATCGGGAGACCAATCGCAAAAGAGGGCGCTCGCCGTCAACATATCTAGTTTTACGCCGCCTCACGAAGAGCAATATCTCAGGGATCGTGAACACACGATCAGCGGCCTAATTGACGATGCTCGCCACCACGCCGAAGACGGCAAATTCAAAGAGTCTTTGACTGTGGTTGAAAATATTAAGCGGCTGGATCCTCATAACGCTTATGCTCAAGGCGTCGAGCCTTTTCTAGCAGACAAGGTTTTTCTCTCGGACCAGAAGACACAAGGTTTATCTTCTCAATTACACGCGCGATTCGGCAATGAGAAGACGGCGAATTTGAACGGGAGCGACGAGTTTGGCACCGCAGCTGTCCGGGGTTCGATTGCTGCAAAACCAGCCGAACGAACCATTCCTTACGAAGATATCATCCGGTATTCCGGCGACTGGCCGACGCTCAGTTCCATTCGCGATCGAGAGACATCCGCTGGGCAGGACGAGTCGCAAGAGCCACTGCGACTCCAACTCGACCGGCGTCTTCCGGAGTTGCGTTTCAACGGGAATCCACTTTCAGGTGTCGTTGATTTCCTGCGGGTCGTATCGGGCGCGAACATCGTCGTTGATTGGGATGCGTTGAATAAGGCGGGCGTCCGCAAGGAAACGCCGATTACGGTAAAACTCACGGACGTCAGGTTTGATGACGCGTTGACGTTGATCCTCAAGTCCGCCGACAAACAGCACGCGGACACGCAGGTGGGGTACAAGTGCGAAAACGGTGCGGTTTCGATTTCGGTCGGGCCGACTTATTCACTGGTCCCTCCGTCGATCGCGGGCGAAGCCTATAACCGGATCGTCGACAACCCGTTTTTAACGTCCCGGCAAAATCCGCTTTCGACGTTCGCGGTCGATGTCGATACGGCGTCTTATGCGAACGTCCGGCGGTATCTGTCGCAGGGACAACTGCCGCCGGCGGACGCGGTGCGGGTTGAAGAGTTGATTAACTATTTCCCCTACACGTACCCGGGCCCGAAATCCGCCGACGCCGCACCCATCGCGGTCAGCGTAGAGGTAGCGGAGTGCCCCTGGGCACCGGCGCATCGCTTGGCGCGAGTAGCGCTGAAAGCAAAATCGGTTGCCGCCCACGATCGACCGCCGAGCAACCTGGTGTTCCTGATCGACGTCTCCGGATCGATGGCGGACGCCAACAAGCTGCCGCTGCTGAAATCGGCGTTGAAGAAGTTAGTCGGCCGACTGTCGGACACCGATCATGTGGCCATCGTGACCTATGCGGGTAGCGCAACGGCCGCGCTGCCCTCGACCCCCTGCAGCGACGAGGCGTTGGCCGCAACTCCCGAGGAAGAGATAGCGAACCAGACCGCCATCGCGAAAATGTGGAAGGAAGTCTACGAGCCGCGGATCTCTTTAAAGAACGGGGAACCGGTCAATCGGAAAGAGGTCACCGACGACTTCGACAAGGCCGTTGCCGAGTTACCGAAGAAAAGAGTGACCGGTCGCGACCGCATTGTTTCAGCGATCGACGCCTTAAACGCCGACGGCGGGACCAACGGCGGTGATGGCATCCAGATGGCCTACCGCACGGCCGCGGAACACTTCCTTAAGAGTGGCGTCAACCGCGTGGTCCTCGCGACCGACGGCGACTTCAATGTCGGTGTCACCAACCCTGACGACCTCGTGAGACTCATCGAAGACAAATCACAGTCCGATGTTTATCTCACCGTGCTCGGGCTGGGCATGGGGAACGTCAAAGACTCGACGATGGAGAAACTCGCGAGTCGGGGCAAGGGAAATTACGCCTATCTCGATTCGCTGAACGAAGCCGACAAAGTGCTCGGCCGGCAGGTCGATGCGACGCTGGTCACGGTCGCCAAAGACGTGAAACTGCAGATCGAGTTCAACCCCGCCACGGTGGAGTCGTATCGGCTGATCGGGTACGAGCACCGCGCGATGCCGAAGGAAGATTTCAACGACGACGAAAAGACCGCCGGTGAAATGGGCGCGGGTCATGCGGTTACAGCGCTTTACGAAATCATTCCCGCTGCATTGGTCTCGGTGCAGCCCGTACAACTGAAGTATCAATCCACGCCGCCGGCGCCCCCAGCGAACCCGGCTGGCGATGAGTTGATGACGGTTAACGTTCGATACCAACCGCCAGAGGGCGGTGACAGCCGGAAGATCGAAGTACCGGTACAGGATCATCCCGAAACGCTGAATGACACGACGAGCGATTTTCGATTCGCGTCGGCCGTCGCGGCGTTCGGCATGATCCTCCGCGATTCGCCATATCGTGGATCGGCCAGCTTCGATCAGGTGCAAACCTGGGCTGCGGGATCCCGCGGCGAAGACGTGGGCGGTTACCGAGCGCAGTTCCTTGAACTGGTGAAACGAGCGGCCGCTTTGAAAAAGCCATGAACCCGAACTTGAAAACGTCGTGCACCCGACTCGGATTGCATTCTCCGTCGCCAGCCCTATAAATCGAGCATGGCTGTCGAAATCGAAGCGAAGATGAAAGTGGCGAGCTTGTCCGTCGTGCGTGACCGTTTGATCGCAGCGGGCGCGAAGCTGGTTGGTGAATTTCTGGAGCGTAACACGTTTTTCGACACCGAAGATCGATCGCTGCTGGCCGCGGACGAAGGGCTTCGCGTTCGGCTGAACCACGAGCTGGAATCCAGCGACAAGTCCTGCAAGATCACCTTCAAAGGACCCCGGCAGCACGGACAACTGAAGAGCCGGGAAGAGACCGAGCTGGTCGTCGGCAATTACGAGACCGCATGTCTGCTCATCGAACGGCTGGGATACACTAAAGTGTTGTCGTTCGAAAAACGCCGGGACACTTGGATGCTGGACAACTGCGAGGTCGACCTTGACGAGGTCCCGCACCTGGGCACGTTCGTCGAGATCGAAGGCCCGAAGGATGAAATCGTCCTGAAGGTCCGCGACACGCTGCATCTTTCGGACCGGCCGCTGGTGCGGGCGAGTTACGTGGCGATGTTGATGACCTATCTGCAGGAACAGGGCCGCCCGATGAACGACGTGGTCTTCACGCCGGAACTGGCCAAACGCCGGCTCGGCGCCTGACGCGCCGACACACTTTTTTGCGACGATCTTTGGCGGTCCGCAGGGCACCGCGGGGTCCGCGTCTGACTCGGCGACGCGGAGGTCACATCGAATCGGTTTGGGCCGAGCGGACGTCGCGCCGGCGCAGTAAAGTCGCAGCCGACCGCGGTGAACGTCTGATGTCTTTAATGACCCTGTATATTAGTAAGGGCGCGACTGTGAGGTCGGCGTGGTCGAAATGCGTGCTAAACGAATCTGACACGCCGGGTTATCAAAATAAAATCGAGTTCGGGCGGAAGCGGGGCTCTGTTCATCTTTAGACAGTCCGGGGCGTCGACATTTACCCCTTCTTCACGGATTCACTTTCGATGATATCGCCGATTCCCTGGTAGACGGCCCAGCGATTGAACTGGTAGGCCCAAAAAACGGTGTCGGACACCGTTTTTAAGGCCGCAAGAATAAAACGGTGTCGGACACCGTTTTTATAAAACGCCGCGTGTGATGATCTTAGGTGACGAGTGATTAAACGGTGTCCGACACCGTTTTTTCTGTCTGACGGGTGATCATCGCAAATCAGGTCGGGGCGGGCGCGGGGCATTAGTCATGTTTAGACGGCCCGGCCGCTGAAATGAATCACTGCTCGGCTGATTCGTTTTCGATGACGTGGTCGATTCCGCGGTAGCCGGCACGGCGATCAAACCGGGTCGGGGAACAGCTTGACTGTCTTCAGCGGGTCGATTGTCCGACCGCGTCTGCGACCAGGTCCCGCCATTCGGGTTTGACGTGGAACCTGCGGAACATCAATTGTTTATTTAGTGATTGCGTCAGCGGCGAAATCTGGCCGAACCGGGTCACACCGCCGTCGTTCTCGACCACCATCACCTCGTTTTCCCCGTCTTCAGTGTCCGGGCCGTACGCCTCGTACGGGGTGTCGGACGGCTCGTCGTAAAACAAATCGTACGTCGCGTTACCCCCGGCGGCTTCGATTCTGGCGGACGCGATCGCGAGCGCTTTTTTCGCCCCGTCGCCGTCCAGCCGATTGGTGACGTCCACCGTTTTGTACAATTTCCGAAACAGCAACCCCCGGCACAGCCCGGCTAGCGTCGCGTCGGGCCCCCCGGCCCAGACCTTGAAACAATGCCAGACCGAAATGTCGTCCAGCTCGCGAAATTCGTCCATCGTGAACCGTTGGCCGAGCAGCGCCTTGTAGACCGGGCTCTCGCGGGGGAGCCCTTCGAGCCTGTCCTGCACGGCCAGGCGTTTGGCGCGCTGCAGCGCGAGCTTCACCATGCCCTCGGCACTTCGTACGACCTTGTGAAAATAGACGTTGCGGTACATGTGGTACCGCGACTGAAGGTACGCCTCGACGGCGCTGACGCCCTTGTGCGTGACCGCCAGCCGGTTGGTCGTCGTGTCGATCGTGAACGCGTGCACGAGCCAGGTCAGGTCGTAATCCCCGTACCGGCTGCCGGTCATGTGGTTGTCGCGGAGCAGATAATCCAACCGGTCGGCGTCCAGCTGGCTCGAAAGGATATCGCCTAGAAAAGTCTGCGTCGGTTTGCCCTGCAGCAGGCCGAGTACGCGTTCGGGCATCAGCTTGTCGTGACCGAACAGAATGCGGTGGACTTCACTCCCCGGGTCCATGATCACGCGGTGGCTCAGCCGTTCATGGTGAATCCCGCTGACCCGTTCGAAGACGTGACTGAACGGCCCGTGCCCCAGATCGTGCAGCAGCGCGGCGGCAAGGCAGACGGTCTCCTGCTCGTCGGTGATCGGGAATGACCGGCGCAGCTGGTCGAGAATCTTCCGCGCGGTCTCCATCACCCCCAGGCTGTGGCTGTACCGGGAATGGTCGGCGCCGGGGTACGCGAAGTTGGCCATCCCGAGCTGCCTGATTCGGCGCAGACGCTGGAACTCGGCGGCGTTGATCAATCGGTACAGCAGCGCGTCCACCGATCTTTCGAGCCGGAACGCGATCACATCGTGTACCGGATCGCGGATGATTTTCTCGGGCATTCCGGGAGGATAATGGATCAGGCCGGGCGGATCGAGCGGGGGCGAAATCATTTCCGCGCCCATCGGCTGCGTCCCCGGCACGAGCGTTCGCGCGAATTTACGAATCGGACAAGCCTCCGTTTATGCAGAAGATTGCGACATAAATCCGCGGCTTTTCTTTTGATACTACAATGTGTCGCTATCGATCCGCGGTCGTCATTGCGGTAGAATCACGGCGTACGAGACTTGTCCTAGAGGAAATCTATGCCCACTCCAGTGATCTCCGACACGACGACACACGGCATCCGAGTCGGCGCGACGGCGTCGTTTTCCGCCGAGGACTCCGACACGTCCGCCCGTAACCACGTGTTCAAATACACGATCGTGATCAAGAACGAAGGAGACGTTCCGGCGCAACTGATCAGTCGGCACTGGGTGGTCATCGACGGCAACGGCCGCCGCGAAGAGATCAACGGCCCGGGCGTTATTGGGAAGACTCCGCGTCTCGAACCGGGCGAGGACTTCCGGTATCAAAGCTTCTGCCCGCTCAAGACTGTCTGGGGGACGATGGAGGGGACGTACAAGATGAAGCGAGACGACGGCGAGCTTTTCGACGTCAACATCCAGCGGTTCTACCTGCGGATGCCTTGATCGTTCGGCGCGAGACGTTGAACCGGCAGTGAGCCGGCTGTTCGATTTTCTGGTGCGGAATGAAACGACATCGGGCAGTGGTGCTGGCGGTCACCGCGGCGACTGTGTTTTTCGCCACCACCGGGTCGCAGACTCTTGGCCAGACTCGCCCCGCACTTTCAACCGCTTCGTCAACGACTCAACCGACGACCCACGTCGACCAACTGATTCGGCAGCTCGGCAGTGAAGATTCAAACGACCGGGACGCCGCGCAGAAACAGCTCGTCGGCCTCGGTGCCGCGGCGGTAACATCCCTGAAAAAAGCCGCCGACCACGACGACGATCTGGAGATTCGCTCGCGGGCCGCGGCGGCATTGTCACAGATCAACGCCCACGAACTGTTCGACGCGTCGCTGATCACGCTCCACCTGAAAGATGCGGTCGGGCAGGACGCGCTCGCCGCAATCGCCGGGCAGGCACATGCCCAGTTCACCGGTACGGTGATCGGCATGCCCGCCGGGGGACCGATGCGAAAACTCATCAACCTCGACGCCGATCAAAAGCCGTTCTGGGACGTCATGGCCGACGTCTGCCGGCAGATGAACACCTGCCCGGGACTGGACACGCCGACTAAAAACACGCTGCGGCTGGCGCCGATCCCGCGGAACTGGTTTCTGGAATGTCCGCACCAGATCGTCGGCCCTTACTGGGTCGGTGTGGCCGGGATCAGCCGCATGCGCTCGATCGAACTGATGGGCCCTCAGGTCGTCGACGACCAATTTAACATTCGATTTATCGTGTACCCCGAGCCGAAGCTGGCGGTGACACAGATTTCCGAATTCGACTTGAAAGAGGCGGCAGACGACGCGGGCAACTCGCTGTTGCCGACCGCCCCGCCGATCGTCGTCCCCGCCGCGGCGATGGGAATCGGCATGGTGCTCGGCGGTCCTGCGAGGTCGCCCCGCCAGACACCCCGCACGGTGGGAACCCGGTTGACGTACCCCGATCACCCGGGCAAGAGAATTGCCGTACTACGGGGGAACGTGGTCGTTACGCTCGCCGAGGGGGTCCAGCAATTCGTCGTCGACGACCTGATGGGGAAGATGACGCAGAGCAACCCGGTCGGCCGGTGTCAGATTAAAATCGCGACCCAGCACAACAACCCGGAACTGTACACCGTCGTGATCGAATGCACCCGCGACGGGATGGCCGACGAGCAATGGCAGGCGATGCAGAGCCGGGTGAACGACATCACGTTGGAAGACGCCGACGGGCACGCGCTGACGCCGTTCTTCTTTCAGCCGACGGAGCTTTCCAATAGCTCGACGTTCAAAGGGCAGGCGCTTTTCTCGAAGAATATCTACAGCTCGCAGCTGTTGAACAGGCAGGTGACCGGCAAAACGGGTGACGCTCGGCGACTCACCTGGAACATCCCCACCCGGCTCCGCCCGGTCACCGTGCCGGTGAACTTCAACGACCTGCCGATGCCCTGAGCGGTCTGAAAATCAAGACCCGACATGATTAACCGCCACTGACCGGCGGAATCAGCGCCAGTTCGTCGCCGTCCCGAAGCGTGATTGTTCTGGCCGTGTATTCACGATTGACCGCCGGGGCGACACCGGGCAGGAATTCGGCGATCGCGGGGACCGACCGCGCGAGTTCCGCGATGGCCGATTCAACGGTGCCGTGATCGGGCAGGTTTAACGAAATCTCGGCAACGCCGGCGCGGTCCCGCAGAATGGCGAATAGTTTGACGTGGATCTGCATAGTGCAGACAGAGTCTATGCAGGAATCAGACCTATATCACTTGCATTCGCCCGCATAACCAACGATCACAATTCTGTGCTTGTCGGCCAGGTCCAGCACCTTCTGCTTTTCCAGCATGATCGTCTTGCCCGCTTCCAGCACCAGGCAGGATGCGCCGGCGGTGGCGAGCTTTTCGATCGTCGTCGTGCCCACGCTGGGGACGTCGGCCCGCATGTCCTGGTCCTTGTTGGCGACCTTGATCAACGTCCACCCCCCGCTCTTACAAAGCTGCCCCGCCCGGTCGATCATGACGTTGGTCCCCTCGAGCGCTTCGACCGCGATCACGTCCCGGTCGATCACGCCGATCGACTGACCGATGTCCATCCGGCTGATCTGCTTGCAGATTTCCCAGCCGAAGCGAATGTCCCGCCATTGCGAGTCGCTGGGCTGGCGGTGGGTCATGACGCCTTCTTCGGCGAGTTGGTCCGTGCAGTAGGAAGTCGAATCGATCAAGTTAATTCCCGAAGTCTTCAATTCGTCGATGATCGCATGAAGGACGGCGTTGGGCCGCTTGTCGTTACGCAATTTTGTGAACCACAACTTGGCGGTCCGCAGGTCGGGAATATACCGCAGCATGACAAAAGGCGTGTACATCGCCGCCTTCTGGACCCGCCCCACCATGATCGCCTCGGTACACCCGGCGGCCCGCAGCGGCCGAATCCAACTGCCCAGCCGCGAAACGCCCGCCCAGCTGAACTGATCGCATTCGGTCTTCAACTCCGGCGACGCATTCCCCGAAAGCCCGACGCAAATCACCTTACGCCCCGCCGCTTTCGCCCCGCGGGCGACCAGCAGTGGAAATACACCTTCACCCGCGATCAAACCAAGTGGCACCATCTGGCGTAGATGATAATTGATCCTGCCGATTCGTCACGTGCGAAGAGTTCAAATGACAGAGACGTTTTTTACCCCTGCGTGCGAATCAGTACCGTCGACGCCCCGGTCGAACGCGCGGGCGATTGTTTTGATTGACTTAGCGTCTTCCTCTGTTAGATAGGTTGGGCAGTCACCGACCCGTGAATCCTCGGACAATTGCCTTTATTTTCACCCCGCGCTGAATCGAGAACATTCTGTTGCTTACCAAACGGCCCGCGAAAAAATCAGCCCTTGTCCGCCCCGCCCGGCTCGAGACCGAACTCCTCGAAGCGCGCGTGTTCCTGTCGGTCTCACAGGACGCCAACGGCTGGACCGTCGTGACCCCCAGCAGCGACACGCGGACGATCTTCGTCAGCTCGTCGACCGGCAGCGACCTGAACAGCGGGCTGTCGGCACTTAGTCCGGTCAAAACCCTGACAAAAGCGCAGTCGCTGGTCCACACCGGCGAGCCCGATTGGCTGCTGCTCAAGGCAGGCGACGTCTTTAACGGATCGTTCCTGAACTGGTCCGCCTCGGGACGCAGCGCCCAGGAACCTGTCCTCATCGGTTCGTACGGCACAGGGGCCCGCCCGCAGGTGAATAGCGGGACCGCCAGCGCGGGGTTCAACGTCGTCGCCAACGCCGCGGTCAGCGTGAACTACGTCGACCTGATCGGCGTTCAGTTCTACGAACAAAATCGCGACCCGGCTTCGCCGACGTTCAACACTTCGTCGGCCGGCGGGACCACCGGGTTTCAGTGGTACGCCCCCGGTGGCAACGTCCTGGTCGAGAACTGCTCGTTCCGGTTCTACCGCAACAATCTGGACATCGAATCGGTCAACGGGATTACGTCCAACTTCGTCATCCGCCGGTCGCTGTCTGCCGACTCGTGGTCGACCACCTCGCATTCGCAGGGCATGTACTGTTACAGCCTGAGCAACATCTCGGTGCTGCAGTGCGTCTTCGACCACAACGGCTGGAACACACAAATCCCCGGAGCCGTGGACGCAGGGTACAACCACAACATGTATTTCGCGTCGACCTGTTCCGGGGTCGACGTCGAAAGCTGCGTGATCGCCGAGGCGTCTTATTCCGGCATCATGGCCCGCGCCGGGGGGACCATTAACAACAACCTGTTCGTGAACAACGCCGTCGCGGTGTCGTTCGGCAACGCCAACGGCGCAGACAGCACCGTCGGTGGCGTCACCGGATCACTCATCGGTAACGCCATCGTCGGCGACAAATCGTCCAACGGCACCGCGTTCGGTGAAGGCTTCGAGATCGGAAACACCAAGCCCGGCGCGGGGCTTCTAGTTGCAAATAACATTTTCACCCAGGACACGCAATTCGCCAAAGCCGCCATCCAGCTGACAATGGCAACTGCCACCTATAACCCGCAATATGCCGTCGGTGAAAACGACGTGACGGTGCAGAACAACATCGTCAACGGCTGGTACCAGGGCATCACCACCAGCGGGCAGTTCGTCGGCGGCGGCACCGGGCTTTACGCGCTGAACAACCTGAAGGTGCAGAACAACGATTTTCTGAACAGCACCAACCGACTGGTGAAGCACGACAACGCGTATCTGCCGTCGGTCGAGAACTGGGCGGGAAATCGATACTACGACCCGGCGCTGTCGCAGTCGGCGTGGTTCCTTCAGGAAAGCAACAACGTCTCGGTCGGCCAATGGCTGACGCAGGTCGACCAGACCGGAAAAGTCCTGCCGTCCCTCCCGTACGCGGACCCCAACCGGTCGGTGGCGACCTACGACGCGACACTGGGCGGGCCGGGCACCTGGCAGGATTTTCTCGTCCAGGCGCGGTCGATGTCGTACACGAACTACCAACCGCAATACATGGCACAGGCGGTGATCGATTACGTCAATCGCGGGTTCACGGTGGACACGACCGCCCCGGTCGCAACGGCGACGACCTCGAACCTGAACGCCGGGGCAATCGGCTCGACCACGTATACGTTCGCAGTCCGGTTCACCGACGATTTCTTCCTCAACGCAACATCGCTCGGCTCCAACGATCTGCTGGTGACCGGCCCGAACGGGTTCAGCGCCCCCGCGACGCTGCTGACCGCTGCCGCGCCCACGACCGGCATCGGGGGTTACCAGACCACCATCGCGACGTACCAGATCGCCGCGCCCGGCGGCGAGTGGGCGGCGGGTCAGGACGGCACTTACTCCATCACGCTGTTGCCCAACCAGGTCTTTGACAAAACGGCCAACGCGGCTGCGGACGGAGTCGTCGGCACCTTCGCGGCCGACTTCACACCACCCACCGCAACCGCCCAGGCGCCGGACCTGACCGACACCACAGCAACTCCCGGGAGCTACCAATTCTCGGTGACCTACTCCGACGCCTCGGGCATCGACGCGTCGAGCCTGAACAGCAATGAACTGCTCGTGACAAGCCCGGCCGGTTACAGCAGCTACGCAACGCTCGTCGGCACCACCGCCGGCACCGCGGCCAACGGGCAACCGAGCCTCGTCGCGACCTACACCATCCCCGCGCCAAACGGCGTCTGGACCTCCGACGCCAATGGCGCATACACCATCTCCCTGGCAGCCGGGGCGATCAATGACCGCCTCGGGAACTCCGTCGCGTACGGACCGATAGCCACCTTCAACGTCAATCTCCCCGGCGGAGTTTCGACCTCACCCGGGACGGCTTCAATCACCGGCACCGTCTTCAACGACGCCAACGCCAACGGCATCTTCGACGCGCGCGAAACACCCCTTATCGGCGTAACCGTCTTCCTGGACGTCGCCGGCACCGGCGTTTTCGCGACCGGCGACCCCACCACCGTCACCGACGCGACGGGCGCTTACTCGTTCACCGGCCTCACGCCCGGCCGGTACACCGTCGTCGAGCAACCTCCGACCGGATATCAGATCGCCGGGCCTGCCGTCGTAACATTGACCGACGGCCAAGCGCTGACCTCAATCAACTTCGCCGATCAGGTGGGCAGCACCAGCACGAGCGGTACCGGATCGACTGGCGGCACTGGCACAGGCGGCACCAGCACCGGGGGCGCCGGCAACACAGGAACAGGCACGACAGGCACAGGCTCCACGGGCAAGGGCACCGACGGCGGACGCCCGACGAGGACCACCGGCTCGGGCGGCAAAAAGGCCGGCGGAAAACTGCCGATCAAATTCATCCTTCGCACGATCGAATCGCTGCTGCGTCGATAATCCCGGCGGCAATCGCCGCAGCCCTCACGGCCTTTTGCCGGAAATTCAAAGGGCAGAGCGATGACTCCGATTGCAGTTTCACGGCCGTTCGCTTCTGCCATCTTGAATCCCCGTACGGGATGCCCCGCTTGGGCTTGTCAAAGACTCCCGACCCCGTTGCATTTCCTCCCGACCCCGTTGAATTTCCCCAGCGCAATCATTAATTCGCGGCCCCTTTGGTTCCCTTCAAAGAAGTGTTTGAACAATCTCACATACTCGGTCTATTCGGTCAATGGCGTTATCAACTATCGCCTCGCTTATGGGCCAGCGCCCACCATAGACAGGGTCAGTGTCTGCCTCATGTGCAATTTTGTTGCGCCTCTGTACGATCAAAGAAATCGATTCTTTCACATCCGCCGCCGGCTCTGCCAATACGGTGGCAACTGCGTTCCACAATTCAATCGCTGAGACCAGCCGCACCGCATCGGCGATCTTTTTAGGGTCTTGAAAAGTCTGGAAGCTGTGCAGTCGTCTGATCTCAGCATCAAGCGCGCCCGCGTTGCCACTAGCCAATTGAACCGCACAGTCAAGTGATACTGTGAATCGTTGGTAACCATCGGTTGACGGGCGGGCACCAGCGTAGATTTCGACCATTCCGATGCGCGCTACTGCATGTATGTAGGTATCCATTGCGCTGACGGCCATTACGATCTGCGCGCGCAAGATGTCGCTAAGGTCCAACACCCCCGTTGTCAGTCCCCTTACTGCGATGTAAATACCTCGGAGGTTTCTAACGTGACGGATGTTTTCGCGGAATTGAATGATCGCGTTGTTCATGCGGTCAGCGAGATGACGCGATCAGCTGCGGCGTCATAGAGATCACGAAATTTGTGCATAGACGTTTTCGTTCTTTCCAAGACGATTCCAGTCTGAGCGAGTTGCTTATCGTTCAGTTTGAACACCGGGACTTGATGTTTCTGTGATTGCGCGATGAGACCGTTAAAATCAGCCATTTGTAAAAGGCAGTATGCAGCTCCCATATTAGCAGACTCGTACCTCGCCTGCGGTAACATAAGGCCGGCTGATTTCAGCGATGGAGCAAGCTTATTTTTCACGCCAGATTCGATCTGAGTGATCCATCCTTGGAACGCCGCAGCAGGGTCTCCGCCACCGCGCGGCCGATACTTCTGAACGACAGTACCGAGAAACTTCGGCTTTATCTTAGGGAATGGGTAGCTCGCACCTGTTAGAACAGGTAGCGACGCAGCCTTCTCGGCCCATGCTGTCCATTTGGGTAAAACAGACGAAAGTGAGTCAATTGCCATCACCGAAAAATAATCCGGATTCATCGGAACAAGAAAGAAATCGCTCGTTGCGAGTATGTTTTGATTAATTGGACCAAGACTAGGGCTCATGTCCACAATAACAAACTCCGCCTGCTATTTGTCCGCTGTTTTGTTTAGAAGCACGCTCAAGGCACCAGGCAAATTCTGTAAGGTCGGCAAAGACCCAGATAGTTCTTGCGCGATTCCAAGGGTCACCTCGTACTCTGCAAGGCCAATGTGCCCCGGTAGCAAAAACATATTGGGCTGGCCGGTGACTTGCACACAGTCGCATGCCGTGATGGGTACCGGTCTCGACTCGAAAGCCGGCGCCAACCCATCTTTGATGTTGTTGTTCGCGGGCAATTTGTAGAGTTTCTCCAAATCTCCTGCACCCTTGAAACCCAAGACCATCCCGGTCAAATTGCATTGTGGATCACAGTCAACGAGTATAACGCGTTTCTTTTTTGATGCGATCATCCAGCCCAAGTTGAATGCAGTAGTGGTTTTGCTGACTCCTCCCTTATGATTAAACAAACAAATTCGCTTCGCCATCTTTCATTCCTTTCCTACGCCTAACCTAATTATTCGCAAAGCCCAAGCACAGGCTATGTGGGGTTTTGTATGCGCCCACGATTTGCCACTTGCCCGCGAACCGTCGCAATTTCGTCGAAATCCATCGCCGGTGCAACCCGGCTATCGCATTGGCAGCCATGTAGGGTGGGCGTACCCGCCCACCGTTTGTCATTCGCCAGCCGACTTCGCGATGTCGTCGAAATTCATTTCCGAAGCAACCCGGCCATCGCATTGGCAGCACCAATCTGGCTCGTACCGGCGCTGGTTGACGAACTGATGGAATGTGCTGTGTGGCCAGGCGTGCGGGCAATCGACGTATCCATGCTTGACGGCGTTGTAATGAATGTAATCCAAATGTCGGTTACGGTCGGTTTCATCGCGGATGGTGTGCTCCCAGAAACGCCGCTGCCAGATGCCGCGCGACCGCTGGCGATACCGCGAGCGGGAACGCGATTGCTCGCTGCCACCGGCGGCGAGGAACGATCGCGTGAAGGTGGATTTGATGGAGGTGATTCGGCGGGAGAAATCGGCGTCGCCATCGGGCAGCGTGATCAGCAGATGCAGATGATCGTGCAGAAGCACGATCGCATGCAGCACGAACGGGTGCACTTGGCGGCAATGCTCGATGGCTCGGCGAAGCAGTGTGCGGACGGAATCGCTGTTGAAGATCTTGACCCGCCGCTCTGTGACGAGGGTGAGGAAGAAAGTGCCACCGGGCTGCATCGCCCGCCGATAGTTGGGCATGGGATTATTTTAGATCAGCGGGTTTTGGCGTGCAACAGAGCGGTGGGCGGGTACGCCCACCCTACTTACTTTTCAGATTCTACCGACGACGACGCGACGCGGCAAGGTAATTCAGTGACGTAGGATGGGCGTACTCGCCCACCATCCCATTCGTTCGCGCCCAGTGCGGCGGTGGGCGAGTACGCCCACCCTACAAGGCTGACGCCCGTCCTACGAAGCTGGCAAGCGATGAGGGGTAATGAAGCATGTGGTTGCCAAAGGCAATCAGTTGAAGCGGCGCGACTCACTGGCAACGAACACTTCCCGGTTATTCAAATCTTTTCATTATTTTACCAAGGACCGCGGTTACTACCTTGTTTGCGGCTATGGCCTGTGTTGGCGATAAATACGCTTCTTTTTAACGCGGATGGTTCTGGCCCACCACCTTGAATTGGAATTGGAGGCAAAAGCTTGATTTTCTTTGCCTTAAGAGCTTTTTCGCGAGAACGAGCTAATCTGGAAAGGCGTTTCTGGTTCTGACAGGCCGCGGTAAACAGTTCCATCGACTTCGCTGTTATAAAACGCTCCTTCTTCCAGACGAAAACGTTGATTTCGCAATGCACGATCGCCGCAGATGCATCGAACTCTGACACCTTCGCCATGTGACATGCTTGCTTAATATTGATCAGCGTGTACAGGATCATACTATCTCTCCGAATGGATAAGCCGGGTAGCCGGGTAGGGTGGGCGTACCCGCCCACCATTTCTCATTCGCCCGCCGACTTCGCGATATCGTCGAAATTCATCGCTGGTGCAACCCGGTGATCGCACTGGCAGCACCAATCGTGCTCGTATCTATGCTGGCTAACGAACTGATGGAATGTGCTGTGCCGCCAGGCGTGCGGGCAATCGACGTATCCATGTTTGACAGCATTGTAATGAATGTAATCCAGATGGCGATTACGGTCGGTTTCATCGCGGACGGTGTGTTCCCAGAAAGCTGAAAAGGTGAAAGCTGAAAAGGTTACATCCACCGTTTTACACCCGACTGCCTAACGTCCAAGATTGCCTTACTCGGATATCGTTCGATGTTGAAACGCGGCCCGTACTCTAGCCCTCGCCCGGCGTTCCGAGAACCGGCGACCGAGCGGGCTTCACGCAGCCGTCTCTGCAAAGCGGTGTGGGCCGCCGGCGGTGCGTTGGTGTCGTTGTTCCAATTCGCTTATCGTGGCCGGTTGCCCGATCTGACCCGTTAATGGTCGTGGCGGAGGTCTGAACATGAGCGACGTACACAAAAATAATGAAATCGACGTTCCCGGGTCCGTGCCGCAGACCACGGCGGCGTCCGACCAGCTGGAACTGAAACTGCCCGACGAATCCGGCGAGATCAAAGACCTCGGGCTGTGGGCCGGTGTTCTTGTGCTGCTGGCGATGGTGGCGTATTGGCCGGCGACCGGTGGACGGTTTTTGTTCCGAGACGACCATGCCGTGACCGACAATTTCTGGGTCCGCATTCCCAACGCGCTCGGGCCGGCGTGGCTTTTTCGCTGGCAACAACCGGCGGCTTATCCGTTCGAGCTGTACCAGCCGGTGACGGCGACCGCGTATTGGCTCGAGTATCGGCTCGGCGGGCATGCCGAGCTGGGAACCGGGCCTGTCGCCGCGCTCGCTTCCGCGCTCCCCCCACCGACGCCGTTGGCGTTTCACCTGGCGAATCTGATCTTCCACGCAGGGGCGGCCGTGCTGCTCTGGCTTGCCCTGAGGGAATTGAAGCTCCCCGGCGCCTGGGTCGTCGCGGCCATCTTCACGCTCCATCCGCTAAACACAGAACCCGTCTCGTGGATCGCCGACCAGGGTTGGGTGCTCGGCGGACTGTTTTTCTTCGCCTCGGCATACCTCTATCTGACGTACGTCAAGCACCGTGAACTGGACGATGCGGACCGCGCGTCGGGCGGGCCGGGCCTCGACCCGCTACTGGTCTGGGGGCTCTACACCGGTGCCGCGGCCGCGTACGTGCTCGCACTGCTGGCGCACCCCGCGACAGCACCCCTCCCCGCGGCCTTGCTGCTCGCGCTGTGGTGGCGGCGTCGCATGACTTCCTGGGATTATCTGCTCCTGTTGCCGTTGCTCGCCGTTGCCGTCGCGGTCTGGCTGTCGACCGGAGATCTAAAGGTCGACGGCGCCCACTCGCTCTGGCACCGCGGGGCCGAGGCGCAGTTGGCGGCGGTCGGCAGCGGATTCTTTTCCTGCTTGCGAGTGATCGCGCCCCTCTCGCTGAAAGTGTTTCACAACCAGTGGTATCCCGAGCAGTGGTGGCTCGGCGCATTCGCGGTCGCGTGCTGGGCAGGTGTCACCGGTCTTTTCTGGATTCAGAAAGACCGCTGGGGCCGTGGGCTGTTCGCGGGCAGCCTAATCTACGGACTGCTTCAGCTCTGCTCGTTGAACTGGTTCGAATCGGCCCGCCTCGCCGACTTTGCCGATGCCACGTCGTACCTTGCCGGCGTTCCCGTCATCGCGCTGGTGACGATTCTGGTCCTCGAACTGTTCAAACAAGCGGTCCAACCGGCCCGGTTCGCCCGCGTGGCGGTGACCGTTTCGACGGCCCTGCTGGTCGTGCTCGGCGCGGTCACCTGGAGCCGGGCGCACGTGTTCGAAAGCCCGGTCGCCTTCTGGCAGGACGCGGCCGACAAAAATCCGCAGTCGTCGTTCGCATTGTCCGAACTGGCCGAAGCTTTGAGGCTTCGCGCGATCGAAAATGCTTCCCAGGGCGAAACCGATTCGGTCAACGCCGGCCTGCTCGAATGCATCGCCCGGGCCAAAGATGCCGTCACCGCCGACCCGCGCAACGCGGCGGCTCACCGCGTCTGGGCCAACGCGCTCGTGGCCCAGGGTGAGATCAAAGCGTCGCTGGAACATTTTCAAAAGGCGTCCGAACTGCAGCCGTACGACTTCCTCAGTCACCTTCAATACGGCTCGGCGTTTTGCGCGATTCGAATGTGGAAGGAAGCGATCCCCCAGTTGAACGCCGCCCTTCGGCTCGAAACGTCGATGCTCACCGTCGAAGACTCGGCAATGGTGCACCGCCTGCTTGGCGAGGCGTACGGCGAACTCGGAAATAATAAACGGGCGTTGGTCGAAGAGCAGCTGTCACTGGAACGGAACCCGCTCGACACGGTCGCGATTCTCACGTTCGCCAAGGAGCAGGCCAAAGCCGGGCTGTTCACCGAGTCTTTGACGAACTACGCCCGGGCCATCGCGGCCGACAAGGCCAACCAGTCGAGCCCCGAGATCATGATTGCCATCGCGAAGATAAAAGAGCAGCAGTACGAGTGGGATAAAGCCGTTCAGTATTACCAGCTCGCGCTTCAACTGGACCCGAAGAACACCGGGGTAGCCGAAGCCATTAAAGTCGATACCGAGAAAGCGAAAAAGGCGGCGGCTACGCGGCCGAGCACCACGCAGGCGTCCCCGACACAGGCAGCCACGGTCACCACCCAGCCGGCCGGTCAGTGATGAGGACAAAACCGTAGCGGTTCGAGGGTGCAAGGCGTCGCCGCGAAATCACTTCTTGAGAAAGTTGCCCAGCAGCTTCGCACCTTGTTCGGTCAGGAAACTTTCCGGATGGTACTGAACGCCTTCGAGCGGCCACGTCTTGTGCCGCACGCCCATGATCTCGTCGTGGTCGGTCCAGGCGCTGATCTCGTATTCGGCCGGCAAAGTTCCGTTGCGAATGATCAAGCTATGGTATCGCGTGGCCGTGAACGGATTGGGCATCCCCTCGTAGATCGTCCGGCCGTCGTGGCGAATCTGGTCGGTCTTGCCGTGCATCAACCGCTCGGCCCGCTCGACGACCGCCCCGGCGGTGAACCCGATACACTGGTGCCCGAGGCACACGCCCAGCAACGGAATCTTCGGTCCGAAAAACTTGATCAGGTCGTTCGAGACGCCCCCCTCCCGCGGCGTACACGGCCCGGGCGAAATCACGATGTGCGTCGGCCGCAACGACTCCACCTCGTCGACCGTGATCTTGTCGTTCCGAAAAACCTTCAACGCCAGGTTCGGCGAAACCTCGCCGAGCACCTGCACCAGGTTGTAGGTGAACGAGTCGTAATTATCGATGAGGACAACCATGCCAACGACAGTAGCTTCAACCGATCCGCCCGGCTAGCCCGCGGCAAGATTTGCCCGCCGCGTCGTCGGGTCGCCGGGAATCGGCCGCAACCGCCACGATTTTCCGCCGCCCCTTGAACAAACCGAAAATCCCGCAATAATCCTCGACGCTCACCCGCGGCCTCTTGGCGGAATTGGCAGACGCGATGGATTCAAAATCCATTTCCCAAAAGGAGTATCGGTTCAAGTCCGATAGAGGCCATCTTCGAACACTGACATTGACTCAAATGCGTTCAGCACTGCGCCGTGAAGAGTTCTGCTTCTCATTCGATTTCACATACCAGCGTGAAGGGATAGAATGGGTCAACAATGACCCACGCGCCCCCGCTTCCGGTTGAGATCAGTGATTCGATCAACGCCCGCATCCTGGCCGTGTCCGAAGACAAGATTCAGGGTTTTCTGGCCGACCCGATCGGCGAGATCAGCCGATTAAGCGGCGTCGACCTGATCACCGTCCGCGAGCGGATCGCCGCCATGGTCCGGGCCGGGACCATCCGCCGGGTTCGACAGACCCTGATGGCTACAAACCTGGCCCGCGGGTCGCTGGTCGCCTGGCAGATCCCTGAAGATAAGCTGACCACTGGCTTCGACTGGATGTTTCAGAACGACCCGTTCAGCGGACACGTCGTCGTCCGCTCCACCGATGCCGGCGCGTCGGCAACCAAGTACCGGCTGTGGACCACACTAAAAGTCCCGCAGGGATATTCGCTCGCAAAGCATGCTGATTTTCTGCTCGGTAAAACCGGCGCAATCTCTTACCGCCTGATGCCCGCCAAGCGATTGTTCGCGCTCGGCGTCGGGCATGTTCGGCGACGCGGCATGGAACCGGGCAGCAAAAGCGACGAGCTCGCGCAAGTCACCGATACCGAAATCGTCGAACTGTCAGAACTCGACTGGCGGGTGCTGACCGAACTCAAACGCGAGTTCGAACCCGACGAGCTGCTGCGGGACAATCTCTGGGAACCCCGGGCCACCGCGGCCGGGGTGCCGTTGTCCACCTTCCTGGAAGTCGCCGGCAGCTTGAATGCCCGCAAGGTCATCGGCCGGTTCTCGACTTTTCTGGAACACGTAAAGCCGTCGAGCACCGGCGAACGCGTGACCAAGTTCAACGCCCTGTTCCACTGGGCGGTCCCCCCCGGCCGGGAGATCGACGCCGGCCGCGAGGTCGGCCGGTTCCACGTCATGACCCACGCCTACTGGCGCGAAGGCGGTCCCGAGTTCGGCAATGTCAACGTCATGGGCGTCGCCCACGGCACCGACAAACAACTGGTCCTGGCCCACAAAAAAGCGATCGACGAACACCTCGAACGCGTCGGCATCCCGCTCAGCTACACCAACGTCTTCTGGGGCGGCCGCAGCGAAATTAAACCCAGCGAAATCTCCCCCCTGGCTTACGAAGCCTTCTGTCGCTCCCACGGCTTAGAGCCCGAATCTATGCGGGATTAAACCCCACAACCCTGTGTAAGATTACCCACCTTGCCCGAAACTCGAAATTCAGCCGCGATTGTCGCAGATCGAACTAGGATGGGTGGATAACCCGAACATTGTACATTGTTTATGGCGACAACTTCGGTTGATCCGGATCTTAGGCTGAACGCCAACGAATTAAATTGATTTCAGACCCAGAGGCGATTGGAACGGGTTTTTTCGATGCCGAACGATTGACTTTGTGGTCCAGCAATGAAGTCATTCCCCCGTGGTTGCGCAACGTTTATAAGCCTTCGTGAGATGAATCCGGCGAACGACCAGAGCTACAAATCTCAGGCCTCACCACGGCCTATTCGTTGTCGACCAACGGGACATCGTTGACCACAATCTGCGTCATCGTTTCGACCAGCTTGCGAACCTAAAATCGAAACACTCTGCAGTTGTCAAAAGCGACTCACTTGAATCTCCCAAGGTCGAATTCGAAGCCGATGACAATACACCTCACCGAATGCCGTCGTTATTAAAATCGATTGGTGCCCGTCAGTCTGTGTCATTAACGCTGAGAACGGTCTACAACTAACGACGGAAACTGAGGGGCGTAAGGCTGCGAAGTCTTAACGGAGCTTTTATGCGAGTGGTAATTAACTACGACGGGTCGGCTGGAGCACAGCGGGCAATCATTGGTCTACACAGTGCCGGTTTGCCGTCGGATTCCGAGGCGCACGTCGTCTCGCTTGCAGACGTGTGGCCCGCGCTTCCGGATTCTGCATACGAACGGCCGGCCGACGATCCCGATTGGAAGAAAAGCGCGATGCTCCGGCGCGGTCAGAGTCTAGCCGCTGAAGCCCTCGCCGACGCCCGCCGGTTCGCCGTCGAGGGTGCCGCGCTCGTTCAATCAAATTTCGGCTCTTGGAAAGTAACCCACGCCGCACACACCGGCTCGCCTTCATTGGCGTTGCTAGAACCGCCCCAGTTCGCATCCGATTTGGTAGTCGTCAGCGCAGACGGACGATCGGCAACGGCGCGGTTCGTTCTCGGGAGCGTGTCTCAGAACGTCTTACGACATTCGCCATGTTCCGTACGCATTTCCCGCGCCCGAAGCAAAATTACAGGACAACCACCCGCTGACTCCGATTCTCCGGTACGAATTGTCTTAGGGGTCGACGGCTCCGTTCATTCAGCTTTGGCTGTCAGTGTCATCGCTGCACGCTTTTGGCCAAAAGGTACGGAAATAAAAGTGATGGCAGCTCTGGATCTGAAGTTCTGGTCGATCTTCACCAATCCGGGAAGCGGCACATGGGTCTGGGGTCACAACGAGCAGCACGACGGTCGAATCTGGGCAGAGACTTGCGTTGAATCAATTGCAGGACAACTGCGCGCCGCAAAATTAATTGCCTTCCCACTGGTCCGCGAAGGCGACCCAAACAGGTGCTGATGGACGAAGCCCATCACTGGAATGCGGACTGCATTTTCGTCGGGGCCAAAGGGCACAGCGGTGTCGAGCGATTTTTGCTCGGTTCCGTTTCGGCCGGCATTGCCGCAGCCGCTCATTGCTCCGTCGAGGTTGTCAGAAAGGCAAACACGTGATCATGTATGCGAACCGTTTCGGACTCTTCGCCGGTGAATAAGGTGCGAGCAGACGAATCATTGAGCTCCGCAGAGGTTTCTGTGGCAAATCCACTTTCAGCGTCGTTCGCCGTTCTCTGGCGTCGCAAGACGACAATTATCGCCGGGCTGAGCGTGGTGGCGATCGTAGCGCATCTAGTTCTGAGATTCGCATTTCTGACAACACCGCTGAGCTATAACATCCCGTTATACGTCACGTTGGTGCTCGGCGGCATTCCGCTCGTCTGCGACCTGCTCGGCAAACTGCTGAAGCGAGAGTTCGGTTCGGATCTGCTGGGAGGGGTTTCGATCATTACTTCGGTGCTGTTGGGTCAATACCTCGCCGGCTCTATTATCGTCCTCATGCTCTCGGGCGGTGAGGCGTTGGAAAGCTATGCGTTACGAAGCGCGTCCTCGGTGCTCGCGGTTCTCGCCAAACGAATGCCTTCCGTCGCTCACCGCAAACGCCTTGCCGAGATATCAGACGTCGCGCTAAGCGTCGTCGAGGTAAACGACTCGCTAGTTATTTATCCCCACGAAATATGCCCCGTGGACGGCGTCGTCATCGACGGGCACGGCGTCATGGACGAATCGTATCTCACCGGCGAACCATTCAAGATCACTAAAACATCCGGCTCCGCTGTCATCTCCGGCGCCATCAACGGCGAATCGGTGCTGACCATTCGAACCACCCAGCGCGCCGCGGATTCACGCTACGCCAAAATTATGGAGGTCATGCGGGAATCGGAATCCAGGCGTCCGAAGTTGCGCCGGCTCGGAGACCAACTCGGTGCGATCTACACGCCCGTCGCACTGGCAATTGCTATTACGGCCTGGGCGTTCAGCGGAGAAGCGCTTCGTTTCTTAGCCGTGCTGGTGATCGCAACGCCTTGCCCGCTGCTGCTCGCGATCCCCATCGCCATCATCGGTTCAATTTCGCTATGCGCCCGGCGGGCGATCATCGTAAAAAGTCCGGTCGTGCTCGAACAAATTGCCGAATGCCGCACGGCGATTTTTGATAAGACCGGCACGCTTACCTACGGCGAACCTAAACTGACTGATCAAATCACTGCCCCCGCGTTCGAGCGAAATGAAGTGCTGACGCTCGTAGCCAGCCTGGAACGGTATTCCAAGCACCCGCTGGCCAGTGCGATCATTGCCGCCGCCAACACATTGGGTGTTCGACTTCCCGAAGCTACCGAAGTCGGCGAGCAGCCCGGGCAGGGTCTCCGAGGCACCGTGAATGGCCATCAATTGCTGGTGACGAGTCGGAATAAGTTGGCCGCGATAAACTTCGCCGGGTCCGACCAGATACCGCCAGTCGCGAGTGGCCTTGGATGTGTGGTGGTGATCGATCAGCAATACGCCGCGGCCTTCCGCTTTCGCGACGCGCCGAGAGCCGAAAGCAAATCGTTTATCCAACACCTCGGCCCGAGACATCGAATTTCAAAGGTTATGATTGTGTCCGGCGACCGAGAATCAGAAGTGCGATACCTCGCCGACCAAGTGGGCATCAGCGACATTTTCGCCCAGAAAAGTCCGGAAGAAAAACTCGCCATCGTCCGCAGCGAAACTGCCGCCGCAAAAACACTGTACGTCGGTGATGGTATCAACGATGCGCCGGCAATGATGGCCGCGACCGTTGGCATCGCCATCGGCCAGAACAGCGACGTCACCTCCGAAGCTGCGGGCGTCGTGATTATGGACAGTTCGCTCGAGAAAGTGGACGAGTTCATTCACATCAGCCGAAGAATGCGGGTGATTGCACTCCAAAGTGCCGTGGGTGGCATGTCGCTGAGCGTCGTTGGGATGATCTTTGCTGCTACTGGTCACCTCGCGCCCGTGAGTGGCGCGATCGCACAGGAAATCATTGACGTTCTGGCGGTGCTCAACGCATTACGCGCCGCGTTCCCCCCGCGACAGATTCATGATTAGGGCATCCAAAAAGGGCTCAGTTCTAATAAGCTAAATTCGGTGATCGTTGTTAAGCGTATATTTACGAAAAGAACCCCGGCAAATTTAAAAAAATTACGAATGATCCAATTCGTTTCGTCGGTACAGCGGGAGATTGAATGGCCAAGGTGATCATAAATTATTCGGGATCGGAGCGGCAGGTACCGGGTCGCCAAATGGTGGGAATTTGGCTAGGTCGTATTTCCCTGATGCTCCTCGTCTTACTGTACACGACGGATTTTACTCTCAATTGGTTCGGTGCTGGGCCATTTACTGCAATTGTTACTGCAATTGGTAATGCGTTGGGCGGGTTTGTCTTAATCCTAGCCGCAGTTGGATTTATCGCTTCCATGTGCTTTGCGTTGCTAGGTTTACTTTTGAGTAATTTCAAATCAGTATGTGGTTGGATCGTTGTATTGATTACCGGCATTATTTTAGGTTTGCTGGCTTGGTCTACAATAAATTACAGATGGTAAGAGGGTAATTAAAACGGTCGAGGAACTCTAACCGGGACGGCTTTCAATTACGTCGCTGCATTTCGTCGTCTTTGGTAGGTCGGCCGGCGACAGCCAGCGGGGCGGCACTGAAAGCGGCATTCTTGGCCTGACCGTCAATCATCTGATCATCCGCGACCAGAGCGCTGTTCAGCGGGGGTGCTGGCTGATGTCGACCCTGACGCGGCCCTTTTCAGCGGGGCTCGAGTTTGTCGACGGGTGCCGGCCATGCCGACTTTAATGAGAAGATCGACATCGCCGTGATTCGGGCGGTTGCGCCTTCGGCGAAGACTGTCAGGGGTTTGGTGCCGGGTTTTGGGAGATAGCAGCTGGTGAAGGTGGTTCGGCCGTGGTTGGCGAAGGTTTCGATCGTTGTGCGGTCTACCAGCACCTCCAATTTTAAATGTCCACCGGTCAGCTCGACCTTTGTTTCTCCGAGGGCGGAAAGGACGTGGTCGGCGGGCGAGTAGCTAATCGTCTGACCGAAGATCCTCAGGCCGACGCGCGTGGCGGTGCCGGGCTCGAGGTCGGCTACGAGGTGAAAGGTGTTGCCGGTGATGTCGGGCGTCAAGTCTTGCCCGTCTTTGAGACTTTGGTCCTCCAATTTGGTCGCGTTACCCTGCAAGGTTTCCATTTCGCGGACGGGGTTGCGGAAAATCCGGGGGCCGTCGGGGGTTGTTCGCAGGGTCAGTTCGGCGGGGAAGCTCATCTGGCCGTTGAACGGCATGCGGGGGTACTTACCGTCCCGCATCCACGCGATCTGGATCCGCCGGCCGTCGTTGGCGGGGATGTCGCTGAAGGTTTGCATGGCGTAAAAGTTTTGCCCGAAATCGACCTGCCGGAGATCCTGCTCGGCGGTGAAGTGCTGGCCGTCGAAGGAACCGACGACGTATTTCCCGTTGGCCGAGGTGAAGACCCATTTGACGTTGCCGGCATTTCCGTCGACCGGCATCGGGAAGAAGTCGGGGCATTCGCTGCAGCCGTCGACGGTCAGGTCCTGTAGGTGCGTCCAGCTTTTCAGGTCGGCCGACGCGTAGAGTGAGAAATCGCTATGGTCCGTGTAGAGCGCGACGATCCAGCGTTTGGTCGGCTCGTGCCAGATCACTTTGGGGTCGCGGTTCTCACCGGCGACGTGTGGGATGACCGGGTTGCGGTCGTACTTGGTCCACGTGCGGCCTTTGTCGTTGCTGTAGGCGATGCACTGCGAGAACAGTTTTCCCTTGGACTCGGGGCTGGTGCCCCCCGCGGCGGTGTACATCGCGACCAGCGGTTTTTCCGTGCCGTTCGCGAACCCGGCCGAGTTGTTCCAGTCGACGACGGCCGACCCGGAGAACATAGTCCCCAGCGTGTCCGGCGTCAGCGCGTCGGGCAGCTGCGTCCAGTGGACCAGGTCGGGGCTTATGGCATGGCCCCAGGTCATGTTCCCCCACTGATTGCCGGCCGGGTTACGCTGGAAAAACAGGTGATATTCGCCGGCGTAAAAAACGAGACCGTTCGGGTCGTTGAGCCAATTGGTGGCCGACGAAAAATGAAACTGGGGCCTGAGGGGTTCTGAATACAACGGAGCGTTGCCCGCGGGCAACACCTGCGGGTGGTCGGTTCGGATGATCTGATCGACGTTGATGTGCCCCCACCGGCCCGTCTCCTGGTCGACGATCTGGATCGCAGCCTTTTGCCCGGCGTAGGCGGTGACGTCCCAGCTGAACCCGGCGAGCGTTTCATCGTCGGTGCCGGTCGCGGTCTCGACGACTTTGCCGTCGATGCTCAGGTTGATGCACGTTTTGCCGGGATGGTTTCCACCGCCGATCAGGAAGCTGATGTATGGCCGGTCGATGATAAACAACGGCGAGGTGAGCGTGCCGGTCGATCGGTCGCCGTCGCGGTAGGAGTTTACGAATCCGTGGCCCTGGTAGCCTTCGACGGACTGCTGATCGGCAAACGCCCGCGCGACGGGACCGCCGGCGAAGGCGTCACCGGTCAACGTCCAGTCGACGTAGGCCGGCTGTTCAAAGTCGGCGATCACGACGTCATCGGCGGCGACCGCGAACGCCGGCACGATCGCCCAGAAGCAAAGCGAGACCGCGAGTATTTTCAACTGCATGTGAAATCTCCGGAAGCTGATCGGAGCAATGTAGCTAAAGCGAGAGAAAAGCATCAGCCCGGCGGCGGCACACGGGCAGTCATCCGATGGTTTTTCGTCAACGCGTGGTGACCGGGCTCGGCAACTTAGGCGATCGTCGCCCGCGAGATCGAAGGACAACTCGATAACGTCCGTTGTCAGCAGGACCGATTACTCAATGCCATGTTATCGGGCACGCTTGACGAGCAGGCTTACCGAGCGAAAAATACGGGACTGCGCGACCGGCTCGGACGTTTGACCCGCCAACTCGAAGGCATCGACCATCGAAAGGACGAGATTGCCGAGGTCGCCACCGGCCCCGGCCACAGCAATCAAGGGTTGCTCAAACATAGAGAACTTCCTCACTTGGGGTAACGCATCAGCCGGCCGATCCGCTCAATAGACATGGACGGCAGCGAAACCGATGGACTCGCAACCTATTATAAAGGTTGGTGTCGTCGACGAGGGCATTTAAACGTAAGCGGCCCGATTGGCCCTCACCGTCGGACGGCCGTTTCCGCCCGATGGTGCCGATGTCAATCCGGCAAGAATTGACTAAAAAGCTTATTGCCTGATTGGTTCAAGACCGGTGACCTCGCGGTTCTAGCGGGTCCGGCTCATTGAGCCAGATCAGCCCATACCGAATGACCAGTTCTTCCGGCATGGTCCCTGCCCCACCCACCGGGCCGGGCGTCGGAAGCGTGCGATCGGCCGTACGCTTGCCGTTTTCGGCGACGATCGCCTCCCAACTTGCCGGCGTATATCCGTTCAGGATGCGGGCGGTGTCACTGTCGACGCGAAAACCATGACGGGGGACATTGATGAAAGCCCCTTTGCTGGCCGTCTTGACCTCGTCGCCGATGAGGAAGGTGATCGTGCCGTCGAGAATGTAGAACGTTTCGTCCGACCAGAGATGCCGGTGCGGCGGCGGGCCGACGCCTTTCGGCATCAGTTGCTCCATCATCGACCACCGCCCGCCGGTGTCTTCACGGTCTGCGAGCATGATCCAAAGGAAGTTTTGCATCCAATAGGCCGGCGCTTCGTCGGCGGTATGGATGAACGCCTTCGAGCCGGGAATCGGCTCAAGCTTGGGTACTTTTGCCATGTTAAACTCTCCAGTGTTCTACGCCCGTCGGGGCGTGTTAAGTGGAATTCAGGACCGAGACGTCGCGGGTAGCGCGTGCGAGATGTAATCGGCGAAGCGTTCCAGCCGCGTGCCGGGATAACGGTCGTTCTGGAGGTTGTCGATAGTGGTCTGGCCGTTGGTCATGTAGAGCAGGTACGCCAGCATCACTTTCTTCCCCGGGTCTGCTGCCGCGATTGCCGCTCGCAAATCGGCTTCCGAGCCGAGCGAAACCGGCTTAATTGGACGACCCGTTTTTGCCTCGATCACCCGGCCGGCTTCCCGGAACGAAAGGCGGTCACCCGCGAAACCGAACTTCCCCGGCGGCACGTCGCGGTCCAGCGCAACGTGGGCCACCATCCTCGCCGTATCCTCGACGCTGGTCACCTCGATGAGTCGTTCACCGTCGCCGAAGAAGCTGATCGTGCCGGCTTCAAGGTTGACCGCACCCATCCCAGGCAGGAACACTCCCATGAATGCACCTTGAAGCACGTTCACCTGCTCCAAACCGATTTCCGCGATTTGAGCGTCCGCCTTTGCTCGAAGGTCGAACATCATGTGTTCTCCGGGCGTCGCTTTGAAAAGGTCCAAGGCGAAGTCCGAAGGCAAGATACGACGTACGCCATTTCGCTTTCCAGCTTCTGCCAAGGCCACTTGGCCATCCACGATCACGTCTGGTCCGCCTTGCACGGCCGAAATGATCACGTCCACATTGTGAGTGGCGCGATCGAGCGAGTCGCGGTTCGACAAGTCGCCGTCAACGGTCTCCGCACCCTGCTCCAAAAACGGTGCCAGAACCTTTGCGCGATCTGAATTACGGTCTCGGACCAACAACCGCAGGTGTGGAGGCGTGGGCAAGGCGAGCAGTTGCCGTGCGATCTGGCTACCAAGCATGCCGGTCGCACCGGCGAGAAGTACTGTGTGTGTCATGGATATCTCCTTTTTATTTTCCATGCCGACACGTTATTCGTTGCAAAACGGTCGGACTAGAGCATTTTTATGGACATCATGTTCCAGATCTGGAACAATCAGCACGAGATGTTCGCGACGGAGGAACTGCATATTTTCGTGAGAATTGCCGATCTTGGCAGCCTCTCCAGCGCTGCACGAGCCCTTGGCATGCCCAAGTCGTCCGTAAGCCGGTCTCTGCTCCGCCTGGAAGGAGCGGCCGGTTCGTCATTGATCGAGCGATCCACGCGTCGGATGAGGCTGACGGACGCAGGCAATCTGATGCTCCGCCACGCCCGCAGAATTCTCGATGATGTGAGCGAGGCCGAGAATGCCATGAGCGGGATGATCGGCGTTCCTAAAGGCACGTTGCGCGTCAACGCACCATTTACCTTTACTGTCGGACTACTGACTCCGATGCTCCCGGCGTTCCTCGCGCGGTACCCTGACGTCCGGGTCTCGCTTTTCGTTGAAAGCCGACCCTCAGAGATCTTTGCCAAGGACGCGGATGTCGCAATCCGCGTCGGCACCCTACAGGATTCCCAATTCATCGCGCGCAAGCTGGCAGGCATCAAGCTGCTGCTCTGCGCCAGTCCCGCTTATCTATCTGCTCATGGAACTCCGCAGACGCTCAACGACCTCGCCAGCCACTGGTTGGTCGGTAACGTCGACCGGCGATTCAAGTGGTCGTTCCAAAACGCTGCGGGAGAAGAAGAGGAATTTGAATTCACGCCCAGGACTGTCGTGTCGGAACCGGCGGCGGCCCAGTCGATGATAGTGGGTGGGGCAGGCATCGGGCGACTCCCCGACTACTTAGCAGCACAAGCACTCGCGGAAGGATCGCTCGTCCGCGTTTTACGGCAGTGCGAAGGCGAAGCAGTTGATGCCCATGCGCTTTATCCGAGTCATCGGAGTCTTTCAGCCAAAGTCCGCGTTTTCGTCGACGCGCTCGCGACACACTTAAAGAAAGGCGAAAAACGGCACTGATCGTCGTAACTAAGATGCTCGCGGTTGATCCGATCGATTGGCTGGCACCTGACTAATGCCGAGCCACCACCGTCCTACTCGCCCGAAAGCTGCAATTCGTTTTTTGCGCTCGAAACAATTAACTCCTTAGAGTCAAGAATGGCTGGCACGTGGTTATGCCCTCGCATTCAGACCCCCTGGGCATTCTCAACCCGACGTGAATAGAAGGTTTGATCATGATCGTGCACACACATGCGGCGAAAAACCCTCGATCCCCTTTGTCGTCCTGGGATTACGAATTAGGGGAGTTACCGCCATTCGCAGTAGACATCGCCGTCACCCACGTTGGCATCTGCCAGACGGACGTGGCACTCGTCGACGACTGTTGGAGCACGACCGAGTATCCGTTCGTGCCCGGACGAGAGAACGTAGGGGTGGTGACGGCCGTCGGTTCGGCCGTCGGCAGCGGCCTAGCGGTAGGGCAGCGGGTCGGGATCGGTGGAATATGTGGGTCGTGCATGCAGTGTGAATTTTGCCTCGCCGGCAGGCACCACCTCTGCCCGAAGGTCGTCTATACGGCCATGGGCAGCTACCGGGGTGGGTTTGCGAACCATGTCAGGGCGTCACACTGGCAGTGGGTGTTTTCCATTCCGGCCGACATTGCCAGCGAGCACGCAGGCCCGCTCTTGGGCGCGGGAGCCACAGTGTTCACCCCCATCCTCCGCTACGGCATTTCGGCTAGCCACCGGGTAGCCGTCGTAGGCATCGGTGGCCTCGGTCACTTGGCCGTTCAGTTTCTGAGCCGGTGGGGGTGCGAGGTGACGGCGATTTCATCATCGCATGAGAAAGACGAACAATCTCGCGCGTTTGGGGCTAGTCACGTCATTGCAACACGGGAAACAGATGAACTTAAAAGCGCGGCCGGGTCGTTTGACTTCATCTTGAACACCGTCTCGGCGGACCTGCCGTGGGACCAGTACATTGTCGCCCTTCGGCCCGGGGGAACGCTCTGCGTCGTCGGGATCGGCGACGGGCCAATCGCCGTCAGTCCGCTGGGCTTGACCGCCGGCGAAAAACAAGTCGTCGGAGGCATGCCCGGATCGATCGTCGAAACCGAGAAAATGCTCTCGTTCGCCTCCCGGAAGGGTGTACGGCCCGTGGTTGAGACCTTTCCCATGGCCGACGCCGACCGGGCGCTCGACCACGTGCGCAAAGGTAAGGCCCGGTTCCGGGCCGTGCTGGTGTCCTAAAAAACGCCGGCGAACGCCGAAGGTTTGACGCTCTTTGAAAGACGGAAATGCCCGGGCTCACCTTCGCCGAATCAACTAGTTCTTGCCCGACGTCCATCGGTCCATCAGCAACTTCGCCTGTCAGTCGTCTTCGCCGAAGACAAGGTATTCGCCCGAGGGAAGTTTGACGGACTTAACGCGGTAGCGAATGTCCAAAATGCCTTCGATGTTGCCCGATTCCGGACACGCGTCCAGTAAGCCGACGTACTGGCCATTGGTCGTGTGATAGACCTGGGTACGACCAGAATTTGCGTCGTCGAACATCCACACCACGTAAGGCCGACCTCTATCGGCATCCCCTACCCCGATTACATCGATCCAGATGCAATCACCCTACTTTTAGCGACTGCACCGGCGTCGGCGGAGTGTGGCGGTGGCAACAAGAAACAGCAGCGATGTAGATGCCGGCTCGGGGACGGCGGCGCTGGTCAGACGAATATTGTCAAAATCGGTGGAGGCAAACTGGGCATTGCTTGTTTCGCTGAGGCGAACGCTGAGCTCCTGATTTAATAAAGCCGACGATACCGAATCGGAGAAGAGGGTGAATGAAGCGTCGGCGAAGGTTCCCGCGGTTGGCGTGATCGTGTTGAGCTGGCTGGCGATGACTGTTCCACCGGCGAGCAGGTCGATTTCATATCCGCCGTAAGAAGTGCCGAAGGGATTCGCCGTCAATCGATTACCAACGGCTACTGTGAGTGTGTAGTTGGTGGCAGGTTGAAGCGTCGCGCCGAAATTTTCGGAGATGGAAGATCGACCGGCTGAGGCCGCGTTTTGACCGTTGTACACATATGCGACATTGGAGCCGCTGGCACCGAGTGCGGAGGCGGATCCACCGGCGGCTGGGTAAGTCGCGGAGTTGGGGTTGAAGATTCCGCCATCGCTTGATGAGGTGGTGTTGAATGTCCAGCCCTGCGAGCGGGGGGTGGTCGAAACAACATTGTCGGAAATTGCGGTGTCGTCAAAGTCGGGATTGGCCAGATGAATGGCGGGTGATTTCACGGGCTGACCGGGAGCGAGAATAGGTTGCAGCGCGCGGTAATAACGGTCGGCCATAAGCTGTTCACCGTACTGATTTGGATGAATGCCGTCGCCTTGCAGGAGGCCTCTGGGATCAAATCCGGTGAACTGGTCGACGAGCGAAACGGGTGAGGCGATAGTGTTTTTGCTGGTGACAAACCCGGCGACGGCGGAATTGAAACCGGGGATCGCCGCGAACTGATTGTCATAAGCGCCGGGAAGCAGTGGGGTAAGCTGCGAGACCAGTATTTTTACATTTGGATTGGCAGCGCGCAGGGAGTTTACGATGGTGCCTAGATTAGTGATGGCGTGTGCCGATCCACCCCCGTGGTTGCTCAGGTCATTTGTGCCGAGCATGACGCTGACAACGTCCGGCACATAGGTACTGGCGGAAGCGGCGATGGTAAAACCAGCGCCATCGTTGATGATCTGATCGGTTGTATAACCCCAGTGTCCTTCGCTTTGGTTATCGAACAACGCAGCATTGAAATAGTTGGGGTAAAGCGAAGGAATCGGTGTCGCACCCTGGCCAGTGTCGGTGCGCGTGCCGACGTAGTCGAAGGCCAATCCGCCGGCCTGAAGGTCGTAATAGAGCGGGTAGCGGAAACCGACATAGCCTCCATTGCCGTGGGTGAGGGAGTCACCGAGGAGCATGAGCTTGGGCGTGGCAGCTTGCGAGGCTGATGAAGAAATTCCAACAGCAGCGATTGCCAATAAAATTTTCGAGAAGGAGCGGCCGAGGTTAAACCGAAACATGTTTGTTCTCCCATTTAGATTAAGAAGCGTTCCCCCTTGGCGTTGCACCGAGGGGGACTGAACAAATTGCCTCTGACCAACAGGCAATGAGCAATTATCGGTTCGAAGTTCGGCGTCCGCGTCCAAGGCTCAGAGCCGATAAAGCTCCGATTAAGCCTAAAGAGGTCGGCTCGGGAACCGCGGTGGGCGTGACCGTCGCATCAACTTCGCGGATGAGCTGTCCGGCCTGGTTGACGGTTCCGTTGTTGTAAGCGGTGAAGGTAAATTTCAATCCGGCGATGCCCGTAGCAGACACCAGGCCGTTGGTGATCGCGCCGCCGGAACTGTCGGCGAGGGAAACCTCGGTTGCGCCGCGTTGGTTACTTGAAGCATCGTTGGCCGGGTCAAACGGTGCGTACAGAACCGTATACAGATTATTAAACGAGCTCGGGTTGCTGACGTAGGAAACTGAAACGGTGTAGCTTTGATCGGAAAATGATCGGTGATCGACCCAGCCGTAAAAGCTGTTGATGCTGGAAAGGTCGTAACCGGTCGCGCTCCCACCGGCACCGAGGTTGAGGTTGAAAACCGCAGTTGGATTGTTCAACAATTGATTTGGATTGGGGCCGAAGTTGGCAGTTCCGTCATAGTAGAGGTCATTGGCGACACCGCTGCCATTGTCGGGATCTAGCGGAGAACCAACACCGTCGGTCATACGCGCACCGGTGGTGCCCACACTGGGCGCGGTGAAAGTGGTGCTGGCGACATAGGCTGATCCGTTTTCGATGCCGTCGGTAGCAGAGATCGAACCATCAAACGCGGCATGGGATGTTGTGCTGCTGGCGGTGGCAATGATGACGGCCGCTCGGGCGTTAGCTGAGCCTAGAAATACTGCTGAACAGGCAGCGATGAGGCATTTTGCAGATGTAAGTCGACGCATAATTCTTCCTCCACAGAAAATCGCTCAACGGCGAAATCACCGCTGGCCAACGCGTGATGAAACCCTTACGGCAATCACCCGATCGCCGCAAAACAGCGTACTGAAATGTTTAAATTTGACGACCGATCTTAAGTCCTTGGGCCCAGCAGCTTACCGACCTTTCGCCACCACTGATATTGCATGGATTTCAAGCTCAATTCTTTTACGGTCGGACGATGGTGCCTACGCAGATATGTTTCGGAAGGTTAAAATCCTCACAAAAATCTTTTTTTGTGATAGAAGATTTCCCGTCCATCGCACGGACCGAAGACGAGTCAACGACCGAATTCATCGCCAGCCTGCCGGCGGCCCACAGCTTGTCCAACAGCACCGCGTGCAGTTCCTGCCACAGGCCGGCCCGCTTCCATTGGTTGAAGCGGTTCCACAGCGTCATAGCACTGCACCCCATCTCTTGCAGAAAGCCTCCCAGGGCAACAAGGTCTTGAGCAGGAACGAAATGCCCGTTAGGCAGACCCGGTTCGGCGCCCGCGGTCGGCCGCACCGGCCTCGTGCCGGGGCAACAGCGGAATGATGACTTCCCAGAACTCGTCGGTGACCAACGCCTTAGCCATGGCAGCCTCCGTAACCTATCACGGCAGGCATGTTCAGGCATGAACCCCGCGGACAAACTCGGCTATATTTAGAAACTCTAAGACTCGACAGCTTTAACGCTGTAATATTCTCTCATGCGATTCAGTTCAAAGACTCACCGCATTGAAGAAAGCGGTCGGTTTTTGAAATTGTCGTAAGATTTGGTGTGACCCGTGACACAAAGTTATATTCTCTTAAATGGTCGACGACGGGCGATTGTTATGATCGATGAGCAGACTTTGGTCCGCGGACTTCTATGCGAGCAGACAAAAGTAATGGGATACATCAAGTCGTTCGTGCGGCGTCAGGACGTTGCAGAAGACATTTTCCAGGAAATTTGCGTGCTTGCTTTGCAGAAACGCGAAGAGATCACCGATGAACTTCATCTTAAAAAATGGATGCGCACCACGGCCCGATTTCACGCGCTAAACAGCAATCGCAAGCGTCACGAAGCTCACCAGACGCTGGACGAGGATGTTGCTAATTTAATGGACCGATGCTGGCAGCAAAACGATGCGATCGACGAATCCCGGCTCGCCGAGGCGCTCTCGGGCTGTATGTCGGCGCTGTCTTCGGTTCATCGGGCGCTGCTGGAAAAACGATTTATTGCGAATCTCGATTACAATCAGCTCGCAAAAGAAATGGACCGATCAACCAACAGCCTCTACACGACCTTCAGTAGAATCTATGCGTCACTGGCTCAATGCATTTCCGAGAAGCTCAAGACGCCGGTGAAAAGCTGATGGCAGACCTTAGCAAAAACGGTTTTTTCGACGATCATGCATTCTGCCGGTTGGCCAGTCTGTATTTGGAAAATCAACTGTCGGCAGATGAAATCGTCGGATTCAACGAAGCGTTACGCACGAGCGAGCAGAAGCGAACAGCTTTTATGTGGCTGTGTGTCGCACACGCCGCGGCGGTGAAAGAGGCCCGCGAGCTCGGAGAAGTAGGTGCCGAATCGGAAGCAGAGCTGTCCAATCGCAACGCTTCGACAGATTTGAACGATGTGATCATTCTGCCGGCCATACGCGAAGTGGCCGCCACGCACGATTTGCCTGACGAAACTAAAAACGACTTCGAACAGCCCATCCGGCCAACGAAACGAATTTTCAAACCGTGGCGAAGGGTAGCTTCAGTTTTGTTAGCTCTCGCCGGTTTAGGATTGATCTGGACTCTGATCATCGGTCGATCCAGCCATTGCGTGGTCGAATTGTCGCTCGATGCAAAATGGGCAGCCGCTGAAGATATAGATTTGCAAGCGGGCTCTCCGATCGGCAGTGGCACTCACACACTCATTGCGGGGACCATTCGCCTGGGCCTGCCCAATCAGACTTCAGTAGTTCTGCAGGCCCCCGTTAAGTTCGAAATCATCTCAGCCACCGAATTGAATTTGGCTCAAGGCAAAATATGCGCCCGGGTGGGTTCGGGCGCTGCAAAACTTTCAATTACGACACCTGACATGAGGGCGACGGATTTAGGAACCGAATTTGCCATTGAAGTCGTCGTCGGCAAAGCCACGCACCTGGAAGTGCTGGAAGGACGCGTTCGTGCTGATGTCAGTTCTCCCTCCGCCGGACCGATATCACAAACGCTCAATGAGAATCAGGCAATTCTCGTCAACGCCGGGTCTGGCCAGTTTTCCCATGATCTTCCTCGTCCGTTGGACTTTGTTCGACCTTCTGAAATAGAAGCCATCGCCACCAATCGACCGGCACCGAACCCAGTGGCAACAAAATCCGAACCGATGAATTTGGCTGCGATCAACATCGGTTCCGATTCCCTCAAAGGCGAATGTTCCAGTGACGGGTCCATCTGGAAGGTCTCGGGCAGTGGCGTTGATATCTTCAACGAATCGGATCAATGCAATTTCGCCTGCAAGGCCATCAACGGAAACTGCACTCTTGAAGCGCAGCTGCTGCAGGTCGCCAGTTTCGTTGATCGATCGATGCCAAGCTTTGCCAAATCGGGATTGATGTTCCGAACGTCAAACGATGCAGATTCGGCATTTGTTGACCTTCACATGACCAACGGTGTTGGCATCCAGATGATCTGTCGGGAATCCACGGGGGCCACCGCGAAAGTAATAGCGGCGGTGCCTGGCCAGTTTACACCGCTATGGTTTAAGCTCACGCGAACTGCCGATGTGGACACTGGCTATTATAGCAATGATGGCGTCCATTGGACCCTAGTCGGCAACTGCACAACTTCCCTTCCCCCCTCGACACAAATAGGGCTTGTCGTCAGCAGCAGTTCAAAAAGCAAACTGGCGACAACGATCTTCTCAAACGTAACAATCTTTCATCCGTCACCCTGATTTCAACCCTCAAATCATCCTACTTCTGTTCAGAGACTCTAAATTTACCCGCCATTGTCGGCGGGGCTCGCGCCTGAAGATGTCTGCCGCGATATTTCACGGAGGATGCCATGCGTTCGGTTCTAACAGTCGGATTCGCAGCAGCAACGCCAGTAGGCTGCTCGACTGGAACTCGACTGGGAGCACGCTCCGGTAAGACGTTCTGGATATGAGATTGTCGGCGCTGCGGTTGAACCGGTTCTTCATGTTCCGCCGGTGCCGGCCCGAAGGCTTGTTTTGCGACCGGCGTCCGGCGTTGGCCGGGACGAACGAACGGACCCCCATCCGGTCTCGCGCCAGCTCGTGATTGGCTTCGGAATCGTATCCCACGTCGGCCGCCACGCAGGTGATGTTGCACCGCGACACCGTTTGCCGCATCAGCCCCGCGAAAAACTTCTGGTTTCCGCCGGCATCGGTGGTGGCTTAGGCGTACGCCGCGAAGGACCATCCACGAATTCGGCTTCGTGAGGAACAAATCGATCAGGAAGTGCTGGCGCTGTTCGACAGTATCCGTCAGCCCCAGCCCGTGCAGGATTGGTTTCGGACCACATTGATGGCGATGTCTACAAGTCAGCATGAACAATCGCGGGCGCGATGCACTGACCTTCAAAACCAACTGGACGAAACTCGCCGCCAGCAGGAGCGGTTGCTCAATCTGCATCTGTCCGGGAACTTGGACGAGTCGGCATTCGCAACCAAGAACACCGAAATCCGCGACCGTTTGGCCTACCTCAAACTTCAGTTGGAAGTCACCGACCGCAGCGTGGCCGAGAAAGCCGACGTTGCGCTGAAAGTGTTTGAATTTTCACAATCGCCGCCCCAGAAGTGGGTTAAGCCGGATTACGCCGCCAAGCGTCAAATCATCGAAATGGTCTGTTTGAACGTGGTCCTGAAAGGCACAAGTCTTTGTATAGCAACGAGAAAGCCCTTCAACGCACTTGTTGAAGGGCTTAAAATAACGGAAAGCGGAGAGTGAGGGATTTGAACCCCCGCGACCCTTTCGGGCCGACCGGTTTTCGAAACCGGCGCATTCAGCCGCTCTGCCAACTCTCCAGCGGGAGTGTCACATTATCACCTGCGTTTGGGAGCGTCAAACCCCGCGTGGCCGATGAAACGGATCTTTACTCCGCTCGGCGTGGGATTGCTTATGGGTGTGGGCGAATAACGACGCGGGCCGGAACAGGTTCTGGCCCGCGTCTATCGTTTATTCTGGTCTGAATCCGATCGGACTACTTAGACGACTTTCTTACCGCCCCCGCCGGTGCCGCCTGTTCCGCCGCCGATCGTGGTGCCGCCGCCGGTGCTGGTTGCGGCTTTGACGCTGACCTGCACCGAGCCTTTCAGCGATGCCGTTGCGCTGTCGGCGACGTAAAGGGATTGCGTGCCGGTGGACGACAGTGTGATCGAAAAGACGTGACTGCCGGCGTCGGCCGCGGTGAACGTGTAGTCGATCGGCAGGACGTTGCCGCTTCCGGACGGGCCGGTGAAGTGAACCTTACCGACGTATCCGGAGATGGTATTTCCGAACGTGTCGACGGCCGAGACGGTGACCGCGAAGGCGGTTCCGGCCGTGGCGTTGGTCGGGGCTTTAAATGAAAAGCCGGTCATTGCCGCGGCAGTGACCAGAAGGTCGCGCTGCGAGAATGACATCGCGGCCGCGACCGTGTCGTTGACGGCGAACGTCTGCCCGCCGGACGATTTGAGCGCGATCGAAAACGTGTGTGACCCTGCGTCGGTGGCGGTGAACTTGTAGTTGGCCGGCAAGGCAGCGAGCGTGTCGCTGCTTGAGAACGAAAGCGTCCCGGCGTACCCGGCGGCGATGTTCCCGTACACGTCGCGGGCGGTGATGGTGATGCTCTGAGCGACGCCGGCGACGGTGCTGTGAAGCGCGGGGACCAGGATCGTCGAGGCGGCGGCGGGCGTGACCACGATGCCCGTCTGCGTGGAAGAGATTCCCGGGTTCGCCCAGTCACTCATGGTCACCGACTGCGTGCCCGCGGTTCGCATCACGACTGTGAACGTGTGCGAACCGGTATCGGCGGCGGTGAAGGTGTAAAAATTCGGCAGGGTCGCGTTGGTGTCGGTGCTGCTGACGACCAGCGTACCACTGTAATCAACTGCAAGGTTGCCGAACGCATCGTACGCAGTGATGGTCATGGCCTGAGTGCTACCGGCGACACCGCCGGTCAGCTTCGAGACTACGAATCGTGACGCATCACCCGGGGTACCGAGGACGGTTTCGGTCCCGGTGATTCCGATCGAGAGGTCGGTGGCGGTGATCGTCTGAGCGCCGAGGGTCATGGGGATGACGTTGAAGGTGCCGACGCCATTCACCAACGCGCCATCGGCCGGGAGGACCATTTTCGCATCCGACGCCGAGAGGTGTACGACGCCGTTGTAACCCGTTGCGACGTTCCCGAAGACGTCGAAGGCTTTGACGGTGACGGCCTTGGCCGACCCGATGTGCCCCCCGCCACCGACGAGGCCGAGCGAGACGGCGACCGACGGCGTTACGACGATCCCGTTAGACCGACCGAGCGTGGTCGCGGTAAGTGTGTCGGTCGCGGCGACGGTGGTGAGGCCGGCGGTTTTCAAGGTCGCGGTGAAGGTGTGCGATCCATTTTCGTCGGCAGTGAAGGTGTAGTCGGCTGGAAGGACGGCCTGCGTGTCACTGCTCGTGAGGTGGACCGTGCCGGTGTAGCCCGAGGCGAGGTTCCCGTAGTTGTCCTGAGCGGTGACAGTCAATGTCGAAGGCGAACCGGCCGTTGTCGATGCCGGGGCAGCGACGATAAATCGAGCGGGCGCGCCGGCGACCACGGTCACGGCGGCGCTGCCGGTCAGCAGTGAAGGACCGTTCACGGTGATCGTCTGGCTACCGACTTTGAACATCGCGGTGCCGACGGTAAGCGTGCGGGTGCCGGCGTCGGTAGCGAGGAACGTGTACGTCTGAGCGGCGAAGCGAGTATCCGTGCCGGTCACGTGCACGGTGCCCTGGAAATCGCCGACCGTGTTCCCGTTCACGTCGACGGCGGTGATCGTCAGCGGGATCTGTGCGCCGGCGGCCGTGGTCGACGGGGCCGAGACCTTGAATGCGACGGCGGTCGAGACGTTCGTTGTTGCCGCGGCGTTGTTGATCAGAACCCCGACGTTGCCGGCCGAAGCGCCGGCGACGTCGATCGTCCCGTCGTGATTGAAATCGTCGGCCGCGAAGATCAACCCGCCACCGGCGACGTTGGTGGTCGGGGACATCGTGCCGTCGCCGTTGTTCAATTCGATCTGGTAAGTTGAGCCGTTGGACGAGATCAGGTCGGGTTTTCCGTCGCCGTCGACGTCCCCGGCGCGAAGTTCCCAGGGCTGGGAGCCGGTGTCGTAGCTGTGATAGGTGCCGAGCGTGCCGTCCCCGTTGCCATATAGGATGGTGACGCAGCTGGACGTGTAGGAGTTGGCGACCGCGACGTCTTCGTTGCCGTCTCCGTTGAAGTCGGCGACCGTGATCCGGTACGGGGCCGAGAAGGCGGGATAGCTTTTCGAAGCCTGGTAGGTGCCGTCACCGTTGCCCATGAGAACCGACACGGTCCCCGCGCTGAGCGCGTTGGCGACGACCAGGTCGGGCTTGCCGTCGTGGTTCAGGTCGACGGTTTTAACGTCCTGCGGGGAAGTGTTCGCGGCGTAATCGGTCCTCGCGAAAGTCCCGTTGCCGTTGCTGATCGACACCGATACATAACCGGCGGTATTCGCGGTGACCAGGTCGTCCTTACCGTCGCCGTTCACGTCGGCCGAGCTAAGCCGCGAAGGACTCGAGCCGAGCGGCGTGAGGGTTGCGGCGCCGAACGTGCCGTCGCCGTTCCCCATGAGGACCGCGGCGTTCGTCGAGGTGATGACCGCGACGTCGAGGTTACCGTCGCCGTTGAAATCTCCGGTCGTGAGCGTGCCGGCCTGTGACCCGGTGTAAGACGAACCGGGGGTGGACCCGATCGGCGAGCTGTGGGCCGCGCCGAAGGTACCGTCGCCGTTCCCGAGCAAGACGGTCGCCGATCCGGTCAGTCCGTTGCTGGTGACGACGTCGGCTTGCCCGTCGTGATTGAAATCACCGGAGGTCATCGCGACCGGCGCGGTTGCCGCGGGGTAGATGACCGCCGGCGAGAAACTCATCAGGGTCCGACCTTCGAGGGGCTCGAGGCCGACCTGAATCGCTCGAGTGATTTTCTCGCGGCGCAGGGGCATCTGACGACGGGTTTCGATCTTTCGAAGCAGCTTCTGAAACATACCATTCTCCTTGGCTCGGGCAGGCGAAATGCCTGTGATGAAGGAAGCGTAGGTGGAAGTGCCGATTTCCTTTTGCGTGCAAAATGTGCAACGCACTTGCGCTGCTGTCTCATCCAGCAAAAGGCTTGAATAGATTTTCGGGAAGCGGAAATTACGGGCATGGCAGCAGCACGGTCGGCGTTGCGAGGTTAATGCGCTTCCTGCGTCGCGCCATGCGGATCAGTCGGGGCGGGAAGAAAAGTTTGCGGGGTCGCGAAAGCTTGGTGCGGCTCGGACGTCGTTTTAAGGGGTGCTTTGAGTGAAGACACATACGGCGACGGAGGATTCTATTTCCCACCCGGGTCGTCGGTGGGCATCAGCACCGAATCGTGCTTGTCGACGGGCGTGGCGAGTTCGCTGCAGATCCCGCCGTCGCCGGTGCCGGCGGTGTAGATGTTGTCCCGGGTTCCGCCGGGGTGGATCTCGCCGCAGTATGGAGTGATTTGGAACTGCACGTGACCGTCACCGTAGGCGACGTTCTGCCCGCGGTTTTTGTGATTATTCGAGTTGGCGGCGCGCATGAGCTTGAACGACGCGTTGTGGGCGGGGCCGGTCACGTTGTTGGGAGGGGAACCGCCCCCGCGGGTGCCGGGGTTAATATCGGCCACCATGGCGAACTCGGATCGGTAGGCGTTCCGCCAGTCGAACTCCGCGCCGGCAACGGTGTCGCTGGGGAACGGCGTCGCGAGTGAATAGGTGCAGTTGTCCGGGATTGATTCCCAGTTGCTCGAAAGGTTCACGCTGACCTTCGGGTCCCACGGCGTGGCGTTGGTCGCGGGACAGATGAACATTGAAGGCGGGAGCCCGGACGTCTTCATCAGCAGAAAGAAAGACGCGGGAACGTTATTGTCGCCCACGTATCCTTTGTTGCCGAACGTTTCGGCGACCATGAAACCTGCGTTGTCCAGCTGAAGCTGTTTCTGTTTCTGCTTGTAAAACGTGCGGGGGAAGCTGTGATCGTGTTCGGTATTGCTGTAAAAAATCAGCGCGAGTTGAATCTGGTGCAGATTGTTCGCGCACTTGACCCGGATCGCCTGTTCGCGGGCGGCGGTCAACGACGGCAGCAGAATCCCGACCAGAACCGCGATGATCCCGATCACGACCAGGAGTTCGACCAACGTAAAACCTTGAGCTATCCGCTTCAACCTGAGCCTCCTGAACTGCCCCGTATTTTAACGAGCTCGACACCGGGCATTCACTGGAGAAAACCCTTCCGCTGGTATTCACCGAGCCGGTAGTAAAGTTTTCGCAAACTGATCCCGAGTTCGGCGGCGGCGGTCGTTCGATTCCCGCCGTGTTTCTCCAGTAGGGTCAGAATATGTCGTCGTTCCAGTTCCTCGATCGACCCGTCGGGGTTTTTTTCTGAATTAGCGTCCGTCGGAACGCTTTGCGTGAACACCGGCCTTTTCGGTGGCGCGGGTTCGATGCGAAGCTCGGGATCGTCCGACGCCGCCGCTTCGGTCACGATCTGACTTTTACGCCGCGCCCTTGCCCGGGACATCGCCGTTTCCAATGTGCCAAGCGTACACGGTTTTGTCAGGAATTCGACCACGTCCAGATGGATTGCTTTTTTCGCGGCGTTGAGGTCGCCGAACCCCGTCAGGATGATCACCGGGACCTGATTTCCCTGGCGACGCAAGGTTTCCAAAAATTCGATTCCGTTCATGCCAGGAAGATTCAAATCCAGGATCAGAGTGTCATACGTGTTGTCGGCAAGCGTCCGACCGGCGGCTTCGGCGCTGGCGGAGAACGTCGCGGCGAACCCCATTTCTTTTAACGCCTGCATGAGCATGTTTCGCACGCGCGGGTCGTCCTCGACGACCAGCACCTGGTTTCCCGACGAAATTGAAGCAGGCGAAACAGAGACAGCCATGATCGATCCTTAACCCGCCGCCGCGGGCACGAGCAAATTCCTGAGCGCGACGGCCTGCAATGCCGGCAGCCGGACGGTAAAGCGGCTGCCGTGCCCGGGACCGTCGCTCGCGGCGGTGATCCGCCCGCCGTGGTTTTCGATAATCGCGTGCGTGATCGACAGACCCAACCCCGTGCCGGGGTCACCCGCGCCGCGCTTGGCGGTGAAAAACGGTTCGAATACATTTTGCAGTGTCGAAGGCGTCATGCCTTTTCCATTATCTTCGACGGCGACTTCGACCCATTCCCCGGACCGGCGTCCGGAAATACGAACTTCGCCCCGCTGCGGCGCGACCGCTTCCAGTGCGTTCACCGTCAGATTCAACAGTACTTGTTTCATCTCGGTCGGGTTCGCCGAAACTTCGAGCCGGTCGGCCGGTCCGAACTGGACGATCACGCGACGGTCGGAATATTTCTTCAGTCCCTTGATCAGCACCGCCACCTGTCGGGCCATGTCGTCCATCCGCAGCATCTCCCGGCCGTCCCCACCCCCGCGGGCCAGCGAGAGCAGCCGGCTGGTGATTTCCTTGCACCGAAACGCCTCGTCGCGAACGATGTTCTGCGCGTCGATGGCCGACGACAGGGCCTCGGCCTCGGCTTCCTCGTTCCCCGGGTCACCGTCGTGAGAGGCCCCGTTCATCACGCGGGCGATCGCCTTGGCGGCGAGCTCGGCGTAACCGGAGATTACTGTTAACGGATTATTGATTTCATGCGCCACCCCCGCTGCCAGAAACCCTACACTGGCCAGCCGTTCCGACCGCACCAGTTCCCGGCTGCGGGCGATGACCTTGGCCTCCAACGACTGGTAAAGCTCGGCCAGTTCCCGGGCCAGTCCGTTGAACAGGCTCGCGACGTCTTTGAATTCCTGGTCCCCGGTGGACGCGATTTCCTCCCGGAACTCCCGGCTCGCGCTGCGTTTCAGGTCGTCACGCAGCACCATCAACGGGCGCACCAGCGCCCGGTATTCGGACACGTGAATGACGGCGGAGATGATTAATACGATGAGAAGCCACAACACGGTCCATTCGATCCGTACGAGCAGACGGTCGGCCGACCCGGCGATCTGTCGGCGGACCGATTCGGGCACCCGCCTGGCGACCGACGACAACGACTGCCTGACCGAGTCCAGTTCCGACGCCGCTTCTGCAGCCGCGGCAACCACATGTGTCGCCCCGACCTGCGCGGTCGACCGGTCGACCGCCCGTCGAAGGTGCGCCGCGGCCGCTATGCCCTGCGTCAGTTCGGGTTTGCCCGCATCGTCCTGGACCCGGGCTCCGATCTCCAGTTCACGGACAATCTCCAAGACCTGCTTCTGGATCGGATCGAAAAATTTCAAGTCGCGGTAAGTGGCCGCGTCCGCCCCGACCAGCACGTCATGAAGCCAGCCGACCTGGACGACGGCCGCCTCGGCGCGGTCCATGGCGTCGTATTCGGCCGTCGCGGCGACCGCCTCGCGCCGGAAGATAACCAGGTTCCAGATCGAAACCGATCCCAGCACCACAACGCACACCAGCAGCGTGGCCGTCCAGAGCAGGAATTTTGACTTAAGCGCCATGACGACCGCCGAGCCTGTGAAAGAGGTCTACACTCCGCAAGTCCGGATAGAATAAATAGAAATCAGCGATTTCAATATACCGCAAAGATTGCACGGTTCCTGCATAATCGAGCGCAAGGTTGCTTCAAATCCGCCGGCCGCGCTCGCGGGTTTGTGTCCCGAGATCGGGTTTTTGACATCCCCCATTGCCCCGTTACACTCGCCGGTCGACTTTGCAACCGCGGCTCTGGATCGGTTCTCGAGGCTTTTTCGCGGTGATTTTACTCATTGAACGCCTGCGGGCGTGGGCTGGACGGACAGGGTTTGGCGGGACGGCAGTCTCAGATCGGCTCGCGGTTGCTGATCGGCTGGCTGTTGCCCGTCGCCGGTGTCGGGGCACTGCGCGTCGATGCCCTGTACGGTCAATCGCTTCCGACCGGTCAGACCGCCCCGGACGCCCGCCAGTCTCCCCCCGCCGATTCTTTCGTCTCGCCCGAACTCCTGGGCAAAAAAGTCGAAGAAGTCCGCGTCACCGGCAACTCGCAGGTCTCCAGTCAGGAAGTGCTGAATCTGGTCCGCACCCATATTGGTGACAAATTCGACCAGGCCACGGTCGAAGAAGATTACCAGCGCATCTTCACATTGAAGCGGTTCAGCAACGTCGAAGGTCGTGTAGAACCCACGACGACCGGTGTGATCGTCGTGTTCGAGGTGACCGAGGAAAAGCTGATCCACAGCGTCATTTTCTCCGGCAACAAGTCGGTCGATTCCGACGAGCTCCGCAGGGCGGTCGCCATTAAAACCGGGGAGGCGATCGAGCAGTTCCGCATCTCGCTTGCCAAGCGGGCGATCGTGAATCTTTATAAGACCAAGAACTACCCCAGCGCCCACGTCGAGGTGGACAACGCCGAGCTGACCCGCACGGGGAACCTCACCTTTCACGTCGTCGAAGCCCAGCCGGTGACGATCCGAAACATCGAGTTCATAGGTGCTAAAAGCTATACAACCGGTTTTTTCGGCAAGTTGATTGATCAGGTGAAGAGCCGCCGCAGCTTGTGGATTTTTAATTCTGGAACTTATGACCCCGAGCAGGTTGATGAAGACGTGGCATCGCTGCGGCACTTCTATCAATCCGAAGGGTTCTTCAACGTCGCGGTCGGGCGGAAGCTGATCTTCTCGCCGGACCAGACCGAGCTGCAAATCAACTTCCTGATCGACGAAGGCGTCCGGTTCAAAGTCGACAAGATTTCGTTCGTCGGCAACAAGAACGTGCCCGAATTCGTACTGCGGAAAAATCTGCATCTGGTCGAGGGCCGGTACTTCGACAACGAACTGCTGCAGCGCGACGTCAAGGAAGTCGTCCGAGCCTACAGCCCGCTGGGCTATGTTTACGACCCGAGTTCACCGGACCCGAATTACCTCCGGGTGGGTAAACCGCAGTACCCGTGGGTGGCGCACGTCGTGTACCACGACGAGCCGGGCACCGTCGAACTGGTATACGAAATCAGCGAAGGCAAGCCGTTCCGTGTGGGCAGGATCATCGTCAAGGGGAACGACGCCACGCAGCAGAAGGTGGTGCTCCGCGAGCTGCACGTGAGCCCGGGTGACAAATACAACAGCGGCGAACTCGAAGACGCGGTGGACCGACTTCACGGCGTCGCGTCGTTCTCCCCGCAATCAGGCGACCCGAACACGGTGTCCATCACGCCGATCGGGAACGCGCCTGACACCCGCGACGTGTTGGTCGAAGTCAAAGAACAGAAGACCGCGATCATCCAGTTCGGCGGGTCGGTCAACAGCAACCTGGGGCTGGCCGGTAATGCCACGTTCGAGCAGCGGAACTTCGACATCACCAACGTCCCCACCCGGTTCGACGATTTCCTGAACGACCGCGCGTTCACTGGCGCGGGCCAGGACCTGTCGATCAGCTTTTCGCCCGGTTTGGACCAGACCAGCGCGTCGGTCAGATTCACCGAGCCGTACCTGCTCGACCTGCCGTACAGCAACAGCGACGAGGCGCACTTCCAGCAGACCCAGCGCGAGTACTGGACCGAAACCCGCGGCGGGGGTTCGTTCACGTTCGGCAAGCAGATCAACTACGACTGGTCGGCCGCCCTGACGCTCGCCGCCGAAGACGTGAAGATCGGGACCATCGACGACTATTACCCGGTCACCAAGCGGGTCGACGTGATCGACCCGGTCACGCACGAGCCCCGCATCGGCGGGAGCGGGCAGGTGCTGACCCACATCCGCAGCCGCCGCGCCCCCGACGTGCTAATTCATGCCGGTCACAACACCGTCACCGACATCGGTCTTGCCCTGCGGCGCGACACGACCAACCACGGCCCGCTGACCTACCGCGGCAGCAACCTGCGGTTCTCCTACGAGCTCTTCGGCGCGCTCGGCGGGCAATATCACTACCACCAGTTCGGCGCGACCTTCGACGGTTATCAGACCCTGTACACCGATTTGCTCGACCGCCGGACGGTGTTCAATGTCCACCTGGACGCCGGGTATATCCTGAACGATGCGCCGTTTTTCAACCGGTTTTACGGCGGCGGGCAGGGCAGCATGCGGGGCTTCGAATACCGCGGCGTCGGGCCCCGCGCCGGCCGCGATCTGGACCCGATCGGTGGAAACCTTAATTTGGTCGGAAGCATCGGGCTGAATTATCCGATCTTTGGTGACAATATCCGTGGTGTCGTGTTCACCGACTTCGGGACGGTTGAGCCGGGCATCCGAATCCATACAATCCGGGACAGCGTCGGTGCCGGCGTTCGCGTGACGATCCCACAGCTGGGGTTCAGCAGACCGCTCGCATTCGATATCGCGTTCCCGGTGCTAAAAGGAAACAACGACATCAAGTCTATTTTCAGCTTCGGTGTCGGTATCTGATCAGTCGGGACCGGGCGGTTGCCGGAAGTTCCGTGCGAGCCGTGGTTACTGTTCGGCGAGGAAAAATGCTTCGCCCTGGAAAAGGAACGAGTTATGAAACGTCGAATCGCTTTGTTCGGAATGATGCTCAGTCTGGCCGCGGTCACCGTGCCGAGCTCCGTCGCCCACGCGCAGGCCGCGGGCCCCGCTAAAATCGCCGTGGTCAACCTCCGCGAGGTTTACCAGAAGCTCGCCGAGACCGGTGATCTGCAGAAAAAGCTGCAGGGCATGAACGAGGACCTGTCCCGCATGCAGACCTCGCACAAGGCTCAGATCGACGACTTTCAGCACCAGATCACGCAGGTGAAAGTCGAGTCGTCGCAGCACGACGAGATGATGGCAAAGCTCGACGACATGCAGCTGGACTTTAAGCGGCTCGAGACGCTGCAGCAGGTCAAGATGGTCCGCGAGCAGAACCACCAGATCATCCACGCGTTCAACGCCATCCAGGCCACCGTCGCCGACATGGCCAAGAGGGAAGGTTACGACCTGGTGCTGGTGAACAACGACACCGACGTCCCCGCCAACGCCGGTGACATCGCCAACCAGGAGACCGTCGCGAACCTGGTCTTTAACCGCAACGTGCTGTTCGCCGGCGACAAGGCCAACATCACCGCCAAGGTGATCGCCTCCGTCGACGCCGGGCACGCCGCGGCACCCGCCCCCGCGCCGGCCAAGTAATTTCGAGTTTACCCGTCAGAAGCGCCGGCGCGATCGCGCCGGCGCTTCTTCGTTTTCCAGTCACCCCTACCGAATTCGACATGTCGAGCATCACCCTCGCAGACGTCGCCCGACTGTTGAAACTCCCGGTCCCGCCGACTGGTGCCGCCGTCATCAACGGGCTCGCTGCCCTGGTCGACGCCGGGCCCGGCGACCTGTCGATGATCACCTCCGACGCATACCTGAAGCAGTTCGCCCGCACGCAGGCGATCGCCGTCATCGCCCAGAAAAAGGTCAATCTGCCGGCATCGAACCGGACGATTTTTGTCGTCGACGAAGTCGACAAAGCCGTCGCCGAGGTGCTCACACTGTTCGCCCCGCCGATCCAACGACCCCGCCCGGGGACCGATCCGTCGGTGAAAGTGTCCCCGTCCGCAAAGCTGGGCGTCGACTGTGCCCTGGGTCCCAACGTCGTCATCGGACACGGTTCGACGCTCGGCAACCGCGTCGCGCTCCACGCCGGGGTGGTGATCGGTGACGACGTCACGATCGGTGACGATTGCGACATTTACCCCAACGTTGTCATCCGCGAGCGCGTGAGCATCGGCAACCGCGTCGCGATCCACGCCGGCAGCGTCGTCGGCACAGACGGGTTCGGGTACCGCTGGGACGGTAAACAGCACGCGAAGATTCCGCAGATTGGTTCGGTCGTGATCGAGGACGACGTCGAGATCGGGTCCTGCGTCTGTATCGACCGCGCCAAGTTCGGCGCGACCCGCATCGGCCGGGGGACCAAGATCGATAACCTGGTGCAGATCGCGCACAACGTGCAGATCGGCCCGCACAGCATCATCGTCGGTCAGACCGGGATTGCCGGGTCGACCCGGCTCGGGACCGGTGTGATCCTCGGCGGGCAGACCGCCGTGCGAGACCACATCACGATCGGCGACGGCGCGGTCGCCGCCGCCCGCAGCGCGATCGCCGGTGACGTCCCCGCCAAGGCAATCGTCAGCGGCATGCCCGCGCTGCCCCACCGCCAAAGCCTACGCGAGCAGGCCGCCCTTCGGCACCTGCCGGAACTCCGCGTGCAGCTGCGTAAGCTTCAGGACGAAATCGAAGCGCTCAAGAAATCCCTGCCAAACCCGCCACAAGTTTAGCCGTCGCGCCGAAGGGGCACCTTTTTTGTCGTACGACGCAGACCGCTGCCCTGCGGGGCAGCCGCTAAAAGTTTTGATTCACAGCGTGCCCAGAATCCGCTCGTAACTCGCCACACGCCACGGCGGCGCGGTCTTGCCTTCGACATCGGGGAAGAACTCGATCAGGCTTTCTTTGCTTACACCCCACAGCCCGAACATCTTCACGCCCGGCGTGTCGATGACGGCCCCGCCGGCCTCCAGCAAATATCGCCGGGCACTGGTGGTGGTGTGCCGGCCCTTGCCGGTGAAACCGCTGATCGCGCCGATGCGGATGTCGATCGTCGGCTCGATCGCCCCGATCAAACTGGACTTGCCCACCCCGCTGTGGCCCGCCAGCACCGTCACCTTGTTGGCAAGCATTTCCTTCAGCTCGGCCAACCCGATCGCTTTGTCGACGCTCGTCTCCAGCACCTGCACGCCGACCGACAGATAATGCTGCAACGCCTCACGCGGGTCGACCGTTTCGTCGTCGGCGTCGGCGGTCATCTCCGTCTCGGGATCTTCCAGCAACGCCAGGTCGATCTTGTTTAAACAGACGATCGGCATCAACCCGCCGCTGCGGGCGGCGACGATCATCCGGTCGACCAGCCCCCACTTCACGGCAGGCTCTTTCACGCTGGCGACGATCAACATCTGCTGGGCGTTGGCGACGATCGGGTGCTGCTCTGTAAGCTTAAAACTGTCGGTCCGGGTGAGCACCGTTTTCCGCGGCATCGCCTCTTCGATCACGCCCTGCGGTTTGCCGTTCTCGTCGGTCATCTTCGTGTCGCGGAACCGCACGTAATCGCCGACCACGATCTGCGTGTCGCTCAGCTTGGTGAGCGTTTTTCGCGTCACGCACAGGTAGCTTTTGTCGTCGAACTCGACTTCACAGAACAGCGAATAGACCAGCGTGACCTGCCCGATCGGCAACGCCTCGACCGCGCCGGGGCTCGCCGCCTCGGCCGCCGCCACAAGCGCCGCACGCAGCACCGCGGTCTGCTCGATCTTGTTCTGCACCGCGTTCTTGTTCCTCGGGGAAAACCGCTGCTCTTGCTCTTCGTCGAACTCGAACAATTGCTCTTTGTCGAAATCACCGGCGCGGTACCGCTCGGCCAGATCGTTCTCGCGCGGCTTCTGTCGTTTGGAACCCATGTCGTGCGGTCACTGTACAACTTCACCGGTGAAACGAGAACGGAGAGAGAAGCTCGAAATCCAAAACCAGAAATCCGAAAGAAAACAGGACCCGCAGTCTTCTTCTCCGCATTTTTTCGGATTTCTGGTTTCGGATTTCGTATTTCCCCCGCGCCCGCTACGCTGCACGCATGAGCCAACTTTCGTACTACGGCGCGCCTCCCGAGTCCGTGCCCCACCGTGCCGGGTTGATCATCTGGGGTGTGGTGCTGATCGTGGCCGGCGCGTTTCTGACCTGCGGCGGCGTCTTCGGAGTCGGGTTCCTGGTCGTTGCGAATGTCGCGAACCGCGGAAACAGCGCAAGCCCCGACGCCGCCCTGCAAGCCGCCGCGTCATTGCTCCCGGCCGTCGCCATGTACGTGGCCTTCATCTGGCTCGGCATCGGCTGCTGCCAGGGAAAGCGATGGGTGCGCCCGCTCGTCATCGTCGGTTGTGTGATCACGATATTGTTCGCGGTCCTGTCCATCGGCCCCACGATCTACCGATTCGTGAACGTGTTGAACGTACATCCGGTATGGAAGACCGCGACCACCGCGCCGGCGACCACAGCCCCGATGCCGAGCGTGTCAACCCCGCCCGCGTGGGCCGGCACGGTCGGGGCGGTGATCGGCGTTGGTGGCATGCTCGGCATGATGATCGTGCTGCCGGCCTTCATGCTGAACTTCTTTCGGCAGCAAACTGTTCGCCTGTCACTCGAAATGACCGACCCGCGCCCGCGGTGGACCGACCGCGTTCCGATCCCCGTGCTCGGCTGGTTCGTCGGCTGCGTCGTACTCGGGTTCGGTCAACTCTTCGGGTCGCTGCGCTCCGTGTTCCCACTGTTCAACACCCTGCTCACCGGGCCGGTCGCGGCCGTCGGCATGCTACTGCTCGGAAGTTTGCTCATCGTCGGCGGGTGGCTGAGCTATCGACGCTCGACGATCGGTTGGTTAATCGCAATGACGGCGCTGGTGTTTCTCGGTTCGTCCACCGGGGCGTTCGCCCTGCTCGGCGACTCTGATGACTACCAAAAGCGACTGCTCGCCGGACTAAGCTTCGGGACGCAGCGCGCGGACCGGGTCTCGACTGAAGGCCTTAACCCCTCGCTTGTTTCGGCATTGGTGACGTGGGTCGCGGTCGGGTACGGCGTCTGGGTGCGACCCAGGATTCCGCCTCTGACTGAGCTTCATGAAGTCGGGGGATAGTTGCGATCAGTCACGACCCCGCGTCGGCCATCGTCCGGGCGAGGTCTTCCGCTTCGCGCAGCAGTTCGTCCGCGCCGGGGTAGTCGGCCTTGCGGGCGGCGCGGGCCTCGATCGCCGCGGCTTCTGGATTCTTCGGAGCGCCGTTCAGGTGCGCGACCGCCTTGTAATAGTGCGCCTCGGCCAGATCCGGGTTTCGGTCCAGAGCCGAGTCGAACCAGACGATCGCGTCTTTGAAATCGTTGTTCGACAAATAGACTCGGCCCAGCGTGGTCATGCATTGCTCGCTGCTGTTAAGCGCGAGCGGGAAATCCGACGCCGCCGAGATCGCCTGTCCGAATTCACCGATCGTGGCGTACAGCTGCATCAGGTCGTTCAATGTGATCGAATTGGCCGGCGACGCGCGGAGGCTGTTGTACATGGTGATGCCCCGCTGAATCTGCTTGGCGTCGGCGCGGGCTGCCGCGCCGGCGAACTGCTCGGGGGGCATCGCGAACGACGCCCCGCATTGCTTGCACTGCGTGAACCGCTGCTTGGCGCCGATCGGAAACAGCGGGATAAAAAACAGCGTGAACCAGGACCGGACGAACTTCCCGATCAACGTGCCGGGGTTCCCGCACCGCGGGCAGCGGGTGTCGAGCGCGACGGCGGTCCCGTCGTTGGAGGTAAGCTGCCGGCTGCCGAAAAAGAGAATAAACCCGCGACGGGACTTTCGTTTCACTTCACGAGTTTAGTCGGTCGGGCATTGCTTGTCAGTGGTCGACGACCAACAACGAACGCGGCCGCGAACCGCTCAGAGGATATTCACGGCGCGCCCGGCCAGCAGCGCGATCACCGCGAGCGAGATGCTCGACTGGATCATCGTCATCCCCTTGGCCCACCGGCTCAGGACCGGGACGTCGGTCGGGGAAAACGCCGTGCTGGTGTTGAATGCCAGGAACAGATAATCGATGAACTGCGGGGACCAGACCAGATCGCTTTTAGGCGCGCCGTTTCGGCCCTCTTCGGTCATCTGCGGGAACAAGAACGCCCCGGCGGGATGACCTTCGCGGTGGTCACGTCCGTTGGGTCCGCCGGCGTCCAACCGCCAGTACCAGAGCGAAAAGATGAAAACGTTACTGACCCACAGCGACGCCGCCGATCGCAGCATCAGCACGGCCGTTTCCTTCCCCTTGGGCAGCGCACCCACGACCAGCACCAGCGACCAGATCATGAAGACGGTGAGCACTAGTGTCGTGAGAAGGCCCAGCACGTGGTTGGCCGCGCGCAACCCGCGGGTGTGGGTGAATGTCGTGGCGACGATGAGCACGAGCGTCACCGCCGGCGCGAGCCAACGCGGCCCCACGGAGACCTCGTTCGGCAACGCGAAATAAAGCAGGGTGATGACCCCCGCGGCGAGCGCGGCAGGCCACCGTGGTTCGGGCGGGTCGATCTCCGATAGCTTGTCGACGTCAGTCATGCGGCAGACAATAAGGCAAGCGGCCCGAGGGGTGTAGCGACGAGACGGAGTTTGGAGATTTATGACTGATCACGGATCGAATCCGCCCGACGATCACGGCGCGTTCAGCGACCGCGAACTGCCCGACCGGTCTGACATGGACGACGGCAGTGACGACGGCGAACCGACCATGCCCTGCCCGTACTGCAAAGCCATTGTGTACGAAGACGCCGAGATCTGCACCCATTGCGGGAGCTATATCAGTGAAGAAGACGCCCCACTTAGATTGCCGACGTGGATGATCGTCGGGCTGGTGCTGACGTTTTTGATTCTCGTCTTCGGCTGGATTCTTTAACCAGACGCCATCAGCCGCGGTGGTTTACTGCGGCGTGGTTTCCATCGTCTTGAAGTAGTCCTTGACCATCTTCTGCGCGTCCTTCGGCACGTCGTTCTCGCCGTCCACGTCGTCGGTGGATTCCTTCACCGCGGCCTTGCCCGCCTGGCTTAGCTCGATGGTCGACTTGCCGATTTCACGATCCGCTTTCACGAACGTCTTGGCGAGAATCTTTCCGCTGGCGATGTACTGACTCGGGTCCTTCTCCTGCTTCACGGTGAACTGGGCGAGTTGCTTCTTTCCCACCCCGCCCTGACCAATGCCGGGCCCGCCCATGCCGTTGCCCTTTTTATTTCCCGGGTCACCCTGCTTCCCGTCGCCGGTCCCGCCGTCGGCAGTCTTGTCGGCGCCGTCGGCCTGACCATTACCGGCGTCACCATCGCGTTTGTCACCTTCGGCGACCTGCTGCTGGGCGTCCTTTTTGGTTGCATCCATCTTGTCCAGCGCATCGGTCATCTGCTGGCTGGCCTGCTTCATCTGCTGCTGGCCCTGACCGGGGCCTTGGCCCTGCCCTTGGCCGTTATTGGCCTGAGTGCCGCCCGGTTGATTACCACCCGGCTGTTTGCCGCCGGGCTGTTGCCCGCCCGCGGCTTGCTGTTGCCCCCCCTGCTGTTGACCGCCCTGTTGCCCGGACGGCTGCTGCCCGCCGGGCTTTTGCCCGCCCGCTTTCGCGTTCGCCTGCTGACCCCCGGCCTGTGCTTGACCACCCGCCTGCTGCGCACCCTGTTTCGCCGAGGCCTGCTGTCGGCCGGTTTTTTGTCCACCGGCCGATTGTTGAGCCGCGGCCTGTGCCTGCTGCATCCCCTGCGCCATCTGTTGCGCGGCATTGGCCATCTGCTGGGCGCTCGACTGACTGCCGGCCACCGATTGCATCTGCTGCATCGCCTTGGCGATCGCCGACTGCTGCTGGGCGGTCGGGCCCTTCCCGTTGTTCATCTGCTGCTGCAATTGTTGCTGCATCTTCTGAAGCTGTTGCTGGGCAGCCGGGTTTCCCTGCGCGGCCTGCTGGGCGGTCTTGGCGATCTGCTGTGCCTGGGCGGCGGACGCGCCCTGCTGCTGCAGTTGCTGCTGAAGTTTCTGCATTGCCGCTGGGTCGCTGGCGATCTTGCCCAACTGCTCGGCCATCTTCCCCATCGCGTCGGCGGTCTTCTTCTGTTCGTCGGCGTTCATCTTGTCGAACTTGTCGGGGATCGACTTCAACGCCTCGGCGGCCTTGGCGAAATTCCCAGCCGCCATCTCACGGCTGGCGTCGGCGACCGGCGTGTTGTCGTCGGCCGACGGATTCAACGAGTTGAACACAGCCTTGTCGGTCAGGTCCTGCGCAAAAGCCTGGTTGGCTTTCATCTCTTCCTGCTTGGCCTGCTCGGCTTCTTCCTGCGCTTTCTGGGCAGTCAGTTTCAGTTCGGTCACGTCCGAAGCGTTCTGGTCGAGCGCGCGTTTCAAGTCCCGCTTGGCGACTTCAACTTTTTGTTGCGCCTGCATGGCCTTGGGGAGACTGCTGACCGAGGCCATCACTTTCTCGGCCTGTTGCCGGGCCGCGACTTGCTCCACCGTCTGCTTCTTGGCCGACGCGATCGTCGCCTGCCGGCCGAACAGATCCACGCGCGGGAGCAACCACCAGGCAAGGAGAACCACAACAGCGGCAATCATTGCGAAATAGCCCGACCGCGGGAACGCGATCGGAAACCGCTTATGCAGGCTGACATTGTCGGCCGTCCGCTCGGCGTCTTTCACGGCGGCGGCGGCGAACGGGTCGTTCAAGCTTCCCTGCTGCCGGGCGTACAGCGCGGTGCTGAATTTCTCGTTCAACCCGAGCTTGTCGTCAATAAAAATTGCCGCCTGATGCGCGGTCGGCTTGCGAAGCAAGGCAACCACGAATGCCGCGGCCGCCGCCACACCGAGCGCGGACCAGACGGCCACGCGTGGCGTCGAAATCCACATGAAGCGGTCGACCAGCACGGCGATCGTCAGCGCGGCAAAAAATGCCGCGACGCTGTACCCCAGCGCGAGCAGAAATTTTTCGAGCGTCAATTTGCTCTGCACCAGCGTAATGTGTCTGTCCAACCGGCTCATGGCGTGTCCTGTTCTGTCCCCGCGTGGTGGACGTCTATCCCGTCAGACGCAGCCGACCCAAATCAGTTGCGTGAATTCTACGGCGATAAGCAATTCCACACCACCGAATACTGAAAATGCACAACGCTGCGCCGTCGACAGCTCGCATACGGCCGGCTCGGCGTCGGGTGTTTATTGCCCGGCCTTCCCGGCTGGTTTACAGTGGCTTTCCCGCCCGGGCGAGCGGTGGTCGAGCATAAGCCATCCATTTGCATGAAGATGCTGCCAAACAAAGAGCCGCTAGCATGACTCCCGCTCCCGGACGCTATCACAATCTAGTCGACAAATTAACGCGGGTGACGACTTCGGGTCGCCGGATTCCCGAGGTCGACGGCTTACGGTTCATCGCGATCTTTCTGGTATTCGTTCAGCATGTTTACCAATCCGTGCTGTCGCGATACCAACCAGGGCAGGCCCCACCGCTCGACCAGGTGATGGTGTTGATTCGCGATTCCCGGTGCGGCGTCGAACTGTTCTTTCTCATCAGCGGGTTCATTCTCGCGCTCCCTTTTGCCGCCCAACACCTGTTCGGTTCGGCACCGGTTTCACTGCGGGCGTACTACAAACGCCGCATCACCCGGCTCGAACCCCCCTATCTGATCACGCTGGTCCTCTGGTTCGCCGTGCTGGTGTTGTACTGGCACGAATCCTGGCGGTCGCAGTTGCCGCATCTGATTGCCAGCGGTGCGTATCTGCACAATTTGATCTACGACGGCCCGTCGACGTACATGAGCACGATCAACCCGGTCGCGTGGTCGTTGGAGGTCGAGGTTCAGTTTTACTTCATCGCGCCGGTGCTCGCGCTGGTTTTTGTGATTAAAGATCGCCTCATCCGCCGCGGGGTGATGATCGCGGCCGCGATCGCGACGTCGCAGATTCTGAACGTCTTCAATCATTTCGACGTTTGGCCGATGATCACGATCCTGTTGTATCTGCCGATGTTCATGATGGGGTTTCTGCTAGCCGATATTTACTTAATCGACTGGGATCAGCAGCCGCGTGGCAGACTGCGGTTCGACCTGATCGCGATCCCGGGCTGGACGCTGTTGCTGGTCTGGTTCCAACTGATCGAACACGGTTGGAACGGCCGACGATTCCTCCCGAATTTCAGCTTCAGCTTTCTACTGTTTTTCCTCTGCTGGGCCTCATTTCGAAGTCGCCTGACCCGGAGATTTCTTGCCTCACCTTTCGTCGTGACCGTCGGCGGGATGTGTTACAGCATCTATCTTCTGCACTTCCCGTTGATTCGAATTCTAGCGAACTATTCCCCGCTCGTTTCAAGCAGCATCGCGGTCAACACGCTCGTGTATTTCGTGCTTTGGGGTATCCCGGTGCTCGCGGTTTCAGCGGCGTTCTTTCTGCTGATCGAAAAGCCCTGTATGCGGAACGATTGGCCCCGGCGGTTGTCCGCGCGGTTGCGGGGGCTGCCGGTGACTCCCGACGCGCCGCGTCCGGCTGGCCAGACCCAGGCCGAGGCGATCCTTGACGTGCCGACGGCGGCGACAGGTCCGTTGGCCGAGAATCCACCCGTTCCCTAACTCCCACGCCGGATTCCCGGCAGGCGTCCTGCACGGTGTCGAAAGTCGGGTCGGCGATCTAAGATGATTAACCATGTGCGGTCGATATACGCTGATCAAGCTCGCCGACTTTCTCTATTATTTTCCGTGGATCACCGGGCCCGAAGAAACGCCGGACGCGCGGTATAACGTCGCGCCTTCGCAGGACGTGGCCGCGGTCGTCGATGATCAGCAAGATCAACCCCATATCGAATGGTTGCGCTGGGGGCTGGTCCCGGCGTGGGCGAAGGACGCCGCCATAGGCAACCGCATGATCAACGCCAGGGCGGAAACGCTGTCGCAGAAGCCCGCGTTCGCCCGATTGCTGAAACGGCAGCGGTGCCTGATCCCGGCAGACGGTTTTTACGAATGGAAGAAGTCGACCGTCGGAAAAAAGACTGTGAAGAGCCCGCGTTTGTTCAGGATGAAAGACCGCCGGCCGTTCGCGTTCGCCGGCCTCTGGGATCAATGGCACGACCCGGCGGGAAAGCAGCTGAAGACCTGCACGATCATCACCACGACGCCGAACGCGCTGTTGCACGAGGTGCACGACCGCATGCCGGCCATCGTTCCCGTGGAGGCGTACCGGCAGTGGCTGGGCAACGACGAACTGTCGGCGGAACAGGCGAGCGCGTGCTTGGCACCTTACCCGACGGAGCAGATGGATTCGATTACCGTCTCGGCGGCGGTAAACAGCCCGCGGGAGGACTCTCCGGAGCTGATCAAGCCGGCCTTGGTCGCCGAAGAACCGCAGCAGCTGTTGTTTCCGAACAGCAAATGACGCCCGCCTCTATACCCCGCCAAGGACGACGGGGTCGTGGCGATCATCACCGCTTGATCACTTGCGTTTTTTCGAAGACGCCGACGCCCGCCGAAGGCAGGTGTACGCGTCGTAGCAGTCCTCGGCTTTGACGCTGTGCTCGAGGAACTTCTGGGCGTCTTCCAGTGTCGTCCCCTCTTCCACGATTCCGTCTTCGATCAGGAACGACAGCAGTTCGTCGTCGGTGGGGATGCACGCGCCGTCGAAGGCGAACAGCATGACGTACGACTCGACGAACGGGTGAATCTCGGGCAGTTCGCGGAGGAATTGCCGGGCTTCTTTTTTGCCGAGGGTCTTCAGGCGGTCGAGGCTTAACGTGTGTTCGCGCTCGAAGATGTTGTTCAGCGCCTGGGTGATCATGGCGACGCGCTTTTCGATCTGCGGGTATCGCTGGCCGAGCATTTCCTGGATCTCGAGGTCGGTCGCGACGCGGAGCTCGTTGAGGTCGACGAACTCGCGGTCGATCGCTTTCATGGCGTCGGCGGCCTTGTTGTCACTGACGTCGAAGCTCATCGCCCCGCGGACCAGCGCGTGCAGCGGGTCGTGCTCGGCCTTCTCGGGCGGCTTCTCCTCTTTCATCAATTTTTTGATCAGAGATTTGAGTTCGTCGGCGTGTTTGGTCGCGTTTTTCATTCGAGCTTTGATTCTCAATTAGGCCGAGTCGGGTACCGCTGAAGCGGGCAAGCCGCTAGACGATTTCCTCGGGGGGTGACAGTTCTTCCTGTCCGGGGTCTTCTGTGATGCCCGCACGCTGGCGGGCGAGTTCGTCTTCTTCCTGTTTCGCCTTGCGGATCAGGTCCAGCACGGCGAGTTCCTTTTTCAGATCTTCGTCGATGTGAAATTTCAGAAACGGCGATTGCCTGAGCGTCATCTGCCGGGTCAGCTTCGCCCGCATCAGCCCCGCCGAATGCTTGAGTGCATTGAGCGCCGCTTCCTGCTGGCCGGGCGTTCCCATGATGGTCATGTACACGTCGGCGGTCGTCAGATCGGGGCTGACCTTGACGCGCGTAATGCTCGGCATCCCGGTAAGCCGGGGGTCCTGCAGGTCGCGCAGGATCATCACCGCCAGTTCTTTCTGGATGGTGCTGCCGATCATTTCAGTTCGTCGTGACATGGTTGGGGGAAGTTGGTAGTTGTTAGTTGGTAGTTGGTAGTGAAGAAAAACAGCTTTATTTCTCAACTAACAACTTCCAACTCGCAACTACCAACTTTTCTCCGCTACAGCGTCCGCTGAATCGTTTCCTTGATATAGCCTTCCAGGATATCGCCGACTTTGATGTCGTCGTAGCCGGCCAGCTTGATACCACATTCCAGCCCGGCTTTGACTTCCTTGACGTCGTCTTTCACACGTTTGAGCGTTTCGATGCTCAGGTCTTCGGTGATGACGATGCCGCCGCGGGTCAGGCGGATCTTGCTGCCACGCTGAATGTGCCCGTCGGTGACGAAGCAACCGGCGATGCTGCCGACCTTGCTGAACTTGAACACCTGGCGGATCTCCACGTGGCCGTGCAGCTTCTCGCGGATTTCCGGTTCGAGCATGCCCGACAACGCCTTCTTCAGATCGTCGAAGATCTGGTAGATCACGTCGTACAGACGAATCTCGACCCGGCGTTGCTCGGCCATCGCACGGGCGGCGGCGTCCGGGACCACGTGGAACCCGATGATGACCGCGTCGGACGCGTCGGCCAACTCGACGTCGCTTTCGTTGATCCCGCCTACGGCACTGTGGATGACGCGGACCTTGACCTCTTCGGTGTTCTGATCCGTGACCGTCTTGGCCAGCGTCTCGACCGAACCCTGCACGTCACCCTTGATGATGAGGTTGATCGTCTTGACGTCGCCTTCACGCATCGTGGCGAACAAATTGTCGAGCGTGACGCGGGTCGCACTCGACAGGTGCGTCTGACGCTTGTTGGTCGACCGTTCCTCGGCGATCGATCGGGCTCGTTCCATGTCTTCGAGCTGGAACAGCTTGTCACCCGCATCGGGCAACATGCTCAAACCGCTGACGATCACCGGCTGCGACGGACCGGCCTCGGAGATCGATTCCCCGCGGTCGTTCAGCAGGCTGCGCACGCGGCCATACCCCGGGCCCGACAGGACGATATCGCCCGGCCGAAGCGTACCGTTCTGAATCAGCACCGTAGCCACCGAACCCAGACCGGCGACCATGTTCGATTCGATCACCGAGCCCCGCGCCGGGGCGGTGGGGTCGGCTTTCAGGTCGAGCAAGTCGGCCTGGTAGGCCAGCATTTCGATTAGTTCTTTGATGCCCTGCCCGGTGACGGCGCTGGTGCGGACGATTTCGGTGTCGCCGCCCCATTCGACGGGGTTCAACCCCTGGGCGGCGAGCTGGCCGAGCACCATGTCCGGGTTGGAATCCGGGCGGTCGATTTTGTTCATCGCGACCACGATCGGCACGCCGGCCGCTTTGGCGTGATTGATCGACTCGATCGTCTGGGGCTGAACGCCTTCGGCGGCGGAAACCACGAGGACGACCACATCCGTCATGTTCGCGCCGCGGGCACGCATGCTCGTGAACGCCTGGTGACCAGGCGTGTCGATGAACGTGACCCGGCGGGCGAGATCGCCTTCACCGACGGTGACCATCCACGCGGCGGTGTGCTGCGTGATCCCACCGGCTTCGCCGGCGGCGACATTGGCGTTGCGGATTTTGTCCAGCAGCGACGTCTTGCCGTGATCGACGTGACCCAGAATCGTCACCACCGGCGGACGCAGGTGCATGTTCTCCGGCTCGACTTCGCGGGCCTCGAACTCGTCCATCAGCAACTCTTCCATCGTCGCCTGCTGAACGATTTGGAGCTCCAGACCGAACTCCAGGGCGAGCCCTTCGGCCGTCTCGGGGTCCATCGTCTGGTTGATCGTGAACATCTTGCCGGCCCGCATCAGCTTGGAGATCAAATCGTTGGTCTTGATCCCGAGCACGGTCGATAGCGTCCGGACGGTGATCGGTTCTTCGATCTCGACCGGCTCACCTTTCTGGACCGTGGTCTTGGAGACCACGTGCTGACCGCGACCCGACACCTGCTTGAGATGGCGGTCGACGGCGGCCCGGCTGACCGTGGCGGCGTTGAGCGCGTCGCGGCGGGCGATGAGATCGGCTTCGGTGAACTCGCGAAGTTTTTCGGTCGCTTCGCCGCGGCGTCCGTCCAGACCCTTGCGGCGGGTGGACAGGCTGCCCTTCTTGGCCGCGGCTGCCTTCTTCTTTGCCTCTTCTTCGTCCTCTTCGACGCGGATGACGCCACCACCACCCTTGGCGCGGGCCTGCACGAAACTGGGGCCGTCGGCCTGACCGCCGAGCGGGCGGGGGCCACGGGGCCGCAGCGGCGCGACGTGTTCGGGGGCTTCCTCGCGGACGACGGTCGGACCCTGGATGACCGCTGGTTTGGGGATCATCAATCGCGGGGCGACGACGACCGGCTTTCGCTCGGGCACGTGCTGCGGCGGCACCGCGCGGTTGACCAGACTGACCGTCGGGCGGAGCGGGCGGTTGTCGCCGTGTAGACCGTGCGGGGCGGCGTGCGGCGTCGTGTGTGGCGCGGCCACCGGGGGCGGTGTCGCGACCGGGGCGGTCGCGGCGATCGACGGCGGCGCGACGGGTGCGATCGGCTTGGGCGCCTCGACGATTGCCGGGGCGGGGGCGACCACGGTCGCGGGCGCGGGGATCGTCACGGCCGGGTCCGGAATTTCAGTCACAGCCGCGGGCATCGCGGCCGTTTCTTCCACCGGGGTCTCGGCGACGATCTGCGCGGTTTCGGCAGGCACGTTCACTTCGACGCCGTCGTCCGAATCGGCGACCGGCGCGGCCGGCTCTTTCGATTCGGTGGCGGTCCGGGTGTCTTTCGGTTCCTCGCCCATCTCGACGGACTTCTTGAGCGTCTTCCGCTGGGTCTTGGGCTTGGTCAGCACGTCGACCGGGGCCGCGGTCTCGACGGCGGTCGAGACACCGCCCCCGCTGTTGCTGAACCATTCGCGCACCGTCTCTGCCAGCCCTACGCTGAGCACGCTCATGTGGTTGGGGACTTTTTCCCCGAGGCCTTCCTCACGGCACTTTGTGAGGATGGACTTGCTTTCCACACCCAGTTCTTTGGCGAGTTGATTGACGCGAATGCCTTTGCTCAAAACGATCTCCAACGGTTTCTGTCCCAACGCCGCGGGCTACCAGCCTGCCGCACGGGGACGTCGATCAATAATACGCCCGACCCGTCTCGTGGATCGCGCGGACGGCAGATACCGGTGGTTTGCCAAGCTCGCGGTCGGTCCGTCGAGCCCTCCGGGGTTCTGCCTTGGTTATTCGTTCTCTTCCTTGATCACTGGGGCCGTGACACGACCTTCTGCCAGGGCTGCCGCTCCGTCGGCGTCTTCGTCGTGCAGCGCGACCGACGCGGTCGACGCGGCCATCCCGTGAACGGCCTGTTCCTCCGGCGAAAGCTCGTCGCTGTCGGCGAACGATTTCTCGTCGTGGACCGTCGTCTCCGGTGAACCGCCTTCGGCCGATTCCATCCCGCCCGGGACGCGGTCGCTGAGCGGTTCGGCCTCCACCACGTCTTCGACCGCCGGCGCGGCCGGCAGCAGCGGGTTGGCCAGTGCCGAAGCACTCGCCCGCGGACCACCCTCGAACGCGGCCTTGTCGGCGGCCTTTTTCTTGGCGTCGGCGGACTTCTTGGCCTCCTGCTCGACGGCGACGATCTTAGCCTCGGCCGAGCACTTGGCGACCACCTTCTCGGCGGTCTCGGCGTCGAGCCCGAGCTCTTCCATCAGCGGGCCGTCACCGACTTCTTCGATGTCCCGGACGTCGATCAGCCCCAGCGCGATCGCCTTGTCGACCTGCTCTTGCGTCATACCCAGCCCTTTAAGGGTCTGGTCCACACGCTGAACCCCGGCCTGGAACTCCGGCGGGGTCAGGATGTCGACGTCCCAACCGGTCAACCGGGCGGCGAGCCGAACGTTCTGGCCCCGCTTGCCGATCGCCAGCGAAAGCTGGTCGTCGTTGACGATCACGGTCGCGCGACCGAGCTCGAAGCAGAGCGACACTTCGGCCACCTCGGCCGGCTTGAGCGCGTTGCTGATCAGGATCTGTGACGATTCGTTCCAGCGGACGATGTCGATCTTTTCACCGCCGAGTTCGTCGACAATGTTTTTAATTCGGCTGCCCCGGACGCCGACGCACGCGCCGACCGCGTCGACCTTGCTGTCAATAGACGAGACCGCGATCTTCGTGCGGTGCCCCGGCTCGCGGGCGAGCGCTTTGATCTCGATCGTACGTTCACCGACTTCGGGCACTTCGCGTTCGAACAACCGGCGAATCAGCTCCGGGTGGCTGCGGCTCAGGATGATCTTGACCGCCGAGGGCGTGTCGCGCACTTCCAGAATTAACGCCTGAATCCGCTCTGCGACTTCATGGTTTTCGCCCGGGATCTGTTCGCTGCGGGGCATGATGCCTTCGTTGCGACCCAGGGTGACGATCATGCTGCCGCCTTCGAACCGGGCGATCGCGCCGGTGACGATGGTGCCGACCCGGTCTTTGTATTCTTCGTAGATGCTGCCGCGTTCGTCCTGGCGGATCAGCTGGATCATGACCTGCTTGACGGTCTGGGCCCCGATCCGGCCGACCATCTTGATGTCCAACGCGGTGCCATTCCGGCTCGCGGACAAATCGCCACTGACGCGGTCGAGGTTTACCTGAAACTCACTGGTGTCTTCGGTGTTAAAATGCTTCCGCAACCCCGACGCGACCGCCTGTTCGATGTCGGTGTAGATCTGTTCTTTTTCGATATTCTTGTCGCGGGCGATCCCGTCAACGATTCGCATCAGGTCTGGGTTTGGCATCTGTGAATCCTCGCTATTCAGTTAGTCTTAAATTTTTCCGCAGTATCAGAAGATAGTGATTGGTGATTGCTGCGTGACGAGCTTCGGAGAATCTCAGATCTCGGACCGCGTCACGCAACAATCACCAATCACTATCCTTCGTTCATCAGTCCAACAAAAAAGGCTACCAATTCTTGGCAGCCCACGTCTTCGAAGAACCTGATTGTAAACGGCGACGACCTCACCCGCGGAGCAAAATCCTCCGTTTCAGGGCGAGGGCCGTTTTCAACCCATCCGAAACAACTGCTTCGGCCGGAATTTTCATTCCGGTTCCAGGGACGACAGTCCCGCTGGCGAAGATAAACCCGTGCTTATGCGACAGCATGGGTGAACTCTTCTGTCAGCCCGGGTTTGACGCCGGTGGCTGGGAGACTCAGGTTCAACCCGGTAACACCGGGCTCGAAAAAGTGGGCCTTGCGGACGTCGGCATACACCGTCGCCGTCGTACCCATCTGGAGACCGCCTTCAGCCTCCATTCTGCCTACCACGTGATCGTGCAATGTCGTGCTCATGTACACGTCCATGTCATTGCCCAAAGGCTCAACCACGTTCAACTTGACCTGGATCGGCACCAATTCGTTGGTGGATCCCTCGGTCGGACGCACGTGCAAATGTTCGGGACGAATCCCCAGCACCACATGGCTTCCGACTTTGCCGGCCAGCATCTGCTTCAACCGGTCGGTCAGCAATAGAGTAAACCCATTGCCCGGCAAGGTCAACTCGCCGATCGCGACCACCGGCTCGTCCACGTCGTGCCCGGCGACCTCTTTGACGTTTTTCAGCTTCCCCTCTTCGAACACCATCTGCCCGTTCACGAGCTTGATCGCCCCGTCAAAAAAGTTCATCGGGGGCATCCCGATAAACCCGGCAACGAAGCGGTTTGCCGGGTGATTGTACGTATTCAACGGCGTGTCCGCCTGCTGAATCAGCCCGTCTTTCATGACCACGATCCGGTCCCCCAGTGTCATCGCTTCTTCCTGGTCGTGGGTGACGTAAATCGTCGTGGTTTTTAATCGCTGGTGCAGCCGTTTAAGCTCGGCCCGGGTGGTCACGCGGAGCTTGGCGTCCAGATTCGACAGCGGTTCGTCGAACAAAAACGCCGCCGGTTCACGCACGATCGCCCTTCCAACCGCCACCCGCTGGCGCTGCCCGCCGGACAACGCCTTGGGCTTCCGCTCGAGCAGGTGTTCGATGTCCAGGATCTTTGCCGCCTGCATGACCCGCTCGTGGATCTGCGGCTTGGGCATCTTCCGCAGCTTCAGGCCGAACGCCATGTTCTTGTAGACCGACATGTGCGGGTAGAGCGCGTAGTTCTGAAACACCATCGCGATGTCGCGGTCCTTGGGGGCCACGTCGTTGACGATGCGGTCGCCGATGCGGATCGCCCCTTCGGAGATCTCTTCGAGCCCGGCGACCATGCGGAGCGTCGTGCTCTTGCCGCACCCCGACGGGCCGACCAGCACGACGAATTCCTGGTCGCGGATCGACAGATCGATTGCGTTCACGGCTTTGACACCGCCCGCGTAAATCTTGCTGACTTTTTCCAGTTCAACTTTGGCCATTCGCTTCGGCTCCGAAAAACGCCTCCTCCGGAAGGGGAAAAGCATCATACCGGCCGGCTACCCGCGGTCAAAGAACAATCGGTCGCTAAGCCGACGCACTGGGAACTGACGTCCCCGGGCACCCCACGCGCGGGCGAAGGCCGGCGCGCCGCCTACAGCAACGAAATCAAGACTCATTCATTCGCGAACGAAAGAATTGACAACTATCTTTTCGTTGTGAAAATTTGCCCCGACACTTCACCTCTTTCAAGGACATCCTTTATGAATCTTTCCCGCAAACGGCCGAGCGACGCAACGACCCGTATTGAAAAACTCGAAAACCGCCGCCTGATGACGGCGGCGTATACCGCGATCGATATCGGCTCGCTGGGCGGGACCACGACCCAGGCGTATGCGGTCAACGCGAACGGCCAGGTGGTCGGTCAGTCGGCGACGTCGGGCGGGGCCGGTCACGCATTTCTGCTGACCGGTGGCGTGCTGCAGGATCTCGGCACGCTCGGCGGGACCACCAGCGTCGCCAACGGCATCAACGATTCGGGCGTCGTCGTCGGCGCGTCCGACTTGGCGAACGGCAGTTCGCACGCGTTCGTGTACACGCCGGGCGGCAGCATGGTCGACCTCGGCACGCTGGGCGGCGGGGGGAGCGTGGCTTGGGGCGTCAACGCGTCCGGTGAAATCGTCGGCGACGCCCAGACCACCGGCGGGGATTACCACGCCGTCTCGTGGATCAACGGCGCGATCACCGACCTGGGCACGCTCGGCGGTACAACCAGCGTCGCCCGCGGCATCAATGCCGGCGGTGACATCTTCGGTTACTCGCTGCAGGCGAGCGGTCAGGACAATCACGCGTTCGTCCTCAGCAACGCCACGCACGCGATGACCGATGCCGGAACGCTCGGCGGCAAGGAAAGCTTCTTCTACAACGGCGGCACCGACTCGGGCACCGCCTACGGCGACTCCGCATTGGCAAGCGGCCAGTTCAACATCTTCTCGTACACCAACGGCAAACGCACCAAGCTCGGGAACCTCGGCGGGACCGACATTTTCGCCTACGCGGCCAACAATTCCGGCACCGTCGTCGGCGAAGCAAATCTCCCCGGCAATGCCAGCGTGTATCACGCCTATGCCTACAACGGCGGCACGTTCAGCGATCTGAACTCGCAGATCGACCCGGGCTTCTCGCTGTCGATGACCAAGGCGTGGGGCGTGAACAGCACCGGCACGATCGTCGGCGAGGGAACCGCGGGCGACGGGTCGGTTCATGCGTTCGAACTGACACCCGCTGCCTCGGTACCCACCACGTCCGGGCTCACAGTGGATTTAACCTCGGTCAACTTGCCCAACATTTATATCCCCGGCGACGCGGGCACTGCCAAGATCATCATCAGCAACCCCGACACGATCGCACACCGCGGCACCGCGGGCGTGCAGTTGTATCTGTCGTCAGACGGAACGCTGGACAGTTCCGACGCTGCGTTGACCGCGCCGACGCTCGCGCGGGCCGTGCTCAACCTCGCGGCAGGAAAGTCCAAAACATTGACCGCCCGGTTCGTCGTCCCCGCGAATGCCGCGCCGGGCGGGTACCAGTTGCTGGCCAAGCTGGTCCCGGGCACGATTACCAGCAGTGATCTGAGTACCACCGTCGCTGCCGCCGAGGTTCCAGGCCAGCTCATCGACTTGTTCGGGACGGTCGGCTCGCGTCACGGCGTGAAGCTGACGCGCACCCTTGCCGACGGAACGTCTATCACCTATGCAATTTCGGGCCCGGGCACCGGGCTCTTCACCGACGCCGGTAACGGCCAGTCGGCGCTGCAGTTCACCAACACGACGTTGAGCAGCGGGTTCCGCGACGACGTCCGCGGCGGGTCCAACTCCGATTTTGTCACCAGCTTCGAGACCGACAACGCGCTCGGATTCGTCACCAGTTCCAGATTGCACCTCGTCGGCACGATGCACATTGCCGGGTCGATCAAAGGCATTCAGATCGCCTCGACCGCGGGTACCGTGCAGATCGACGGGACCAACCCGGTCTCGCTGATCCTCGGCGCGATGTCGGACGCGAACGTAGTGTCGACGGCAGGAATCAAATCACTGCAGGCGACCGCGTGGACGTATCAGGGGGTCCAGTCCGGCATCCTGACCGCGCCGTGGGTGGGCAGCCTCCGAGTCGCCGGCGAGTTCGGCCCGGCCGTGACGCTCGGCGGGGCAGGCGCTCCGGGAGGGGTCGCGCTCGGCCGGGCGTCGATCGGCGGTAACGTCGAAAACGTCCACTGGGCCGTGGGCGGTGGCGCGGGCACCATCGCCATCAGCGGCGGTGTCCCGGCAGGCTTCAGTTGCAACATCGCCGGTGCGCTCAAAACGCTGACCGTCCAGGGCGGTTTCGCCGGTGATCTGGCGGCGACCGGGATCGGTAACATCTTGATCGGAGGCACGGCCAACGCCGCTCACATTTTGGCCGGCACCAACTTCGGCGCCGACGGCGTTTTCGGTGGTGGTGACGACACCTTCGTTGCCGGCTCGATCCGCTCGCTGGTGGTCCGCGGCAATGCCTCCAGTTCCGTCTTCGCCGGCGGCGTACAACTGATCGGAGACGTTTCCTCGAACGACACGATCACCGCCCTTCCCGGCGGTTCGATCCGTGTCATCAACTTCGGCGGCACCCTGAGCAGCGACAGCCGTGTCGCCGCCGCCGCCCTGCCGGCCCGCGTCCCCGTAGCCGGCGTGCTCGTCACGACCGCAACCGACCCGCGGTTTACCGGGGTTGAGGTAAGCGGAAAATAGCCGATCACCAATGCTGGCAGGCGCTGGTGATCCAAGTCGCTCCGCGAGCCCTGCCCGCAGGACCATCACATGTGCTGCACGGTGCCTGTTCGCGTCGTGATAATGCTTCTGATTAGAGTGCGCTCAATTCGGCCGCGAAGCTTCGTGTTTTCGAAGAATGCGAGTTTGTGACAAGTGCTTCGCATGAACGTTGAAGCTGGCGGCGGTGATCTGCGTGTCCTTAACAATCTCGCCGACTCAGGGGCGGCGGTGTGTGCAAAAGACTGCACGACCGCTTCGTCTAAGCCGTCTGCGGCGTGATCTGCGTTGCCGACGGTAATTCGAGGTCGCGGAATTCGGTCGCACCAAATTGCGATAGCCCTAAATAGCGTTTTGAAATCAGTTGAAATCTGACCCCCCTGCCGGTGCTCGTCGCGGCCCGGCGAGCCAATTCAACACACAATGCTCGTTCGAATCGTTTTACAGTGAGCTTGGCGATCGATTAGAGTTCCATGCCGGTTGAGCTATCATTTGGACGCAACTATGCCTTTCAGGCCTGATGACGCACCTTCATCGTCGACCCCAAACGATTCTGGCCGCCCTCTTCTCGTCCGGCTTGGATTTTTGCCGGTGTCGGTCGTGATACTGACGATGAATGAGGAAAAAAATATCGCCGCATGCCTGGACAGCTGCGCGTGGTGTGACGACGTGCACGTGCTGGACAGCGGCAGCACCGACCGTACACGCGAGATTGCCGAGGCCCGCGGGATCGCGGTGCACGTCAACCCTTTCACTAGCTTCGCGGCCCAGCGCAACTGGGCGATCGACCATATTAAATGCAAACACCGATGGCATTTTCATCTGGACGCCGATGAGCGATTCACCTCCGGGATGTTGCAGGAAATGCTGAAGGAGCTCGGCCCCGACGGGTCGCGGTCACGGTACGTGGCTTTTCTGGTGCCCAGCAAGTTGATCTTTATGGACAAGTGGTTGCGGCATAGCGGAGGTTATCCCGCGTACCAGGTCAGGCTTTTCCGCCATGGTCGATGCCGGTTTGTCGACTTCGGGCACGGCCAGCGCGAGGACCCGAGCGGTGAGGTCGGCTCGTTGGTCAACCCGTACCTGCACTACAACTTTTCAAAGGGTATGGCCGACTGGTTCGCCAAGCATAACGATTACAGTTCGCGAGAGGCGCGAGAAGCGATCGCGGTCAGGAACTCCAAGCTAAATTATAGCGAACTCTGGTCGCGAGACAGTTTAAAGAGACGTCGGGCGCTTAAGAGCCTGACCTATTTTTTCCCCTGCCGGGACGCCATCAAGTTCGTCTATCTGTACGTCATGCGGGCGGGATGGCTCGACGCGACTCCGGGCTTTTATTATTGCTCGATGATTGCCACATATGAATACTGGATCGGGCTTAAAATCGCCGAGCACGAGCTCGATTGGTCGCGGAAGACCTCTGAGTTAGCTGATAAACTCCTTACCGCTTCTTTCCAGACCGTCTCTGGCTCGGCATCTGCATAAGCATGGCAAGTGTCAACGTGTTAATTCCGACCCTGAACGAGGCGGCGCACATCGCCGACGCGGTAAAAAATGCGCTCACGGTAGGCGAGGTCTTTGTGCTCGATTCGTTGAGCACTGACGGCACCCAGGAACTGGCCCGCGCCGCCGGGGCAACCGTGATCGAGCACAAGTTCGTTCACTTCGGTGCCCAGAAAAACTGGGGCCTTGATAATCTTCCGTTCACCGCCGATTGGATCTTCATTCTCGACGCCGACGAGCGTGTAACCGGTCCGCTCCGGACGGAAATTCTCAAAACCGTCGATGACCCCGGGGCCGCCGACGGGTATCTGGTGAATCGCCTCATGCTGTTCATGGGCCGGGAAATCCGGCACGGCGGGTATTACCCGTCATGGAACCTTCGGTTGTTCCGCCGGGGCAGGGCGCGGTATGAGGAGAGAAGCGTCCACGAACACATGCTCTGCGCCGGTCCCACGGGAACTCTGCACGAAGAAATGCTGCACATTCGCAACGAGTCGGTGTGGCAGTTCATTGCCAAGCACCTGAAGTACGCCGACCTCGAGGCCAATGAATGGCTCAAGTATAATTTCGGCGGCAGCCGGGAAGCGCACGCGGGTGCCCTGTTCAACAATTTGCTGAAATACCGGCAATACCTTCGACGCCTGGTCTGGCCACGACTCCCGATGCGGCCTGTCTGGCGGTTCGTGTACATGTACATCTGGAAAGCGGGATTTCTCGATGGCGCAGCCGGTTGGCGGTTGGCGCGGGTGATGACGACCTATGAATACGTTATCACGCTCCTGTACAACGAAAAACGCCTCGCCGAAGAGCGACGGCGAAACATGCGACGACACGCGCGCAGCGATGCGCGACCCGTCCTCCGATAAACCGTTTCCGACTCAAAAAAATGCGGCCTCACCGCGTGTAAAAAAAATGAAACATCATTCATTAATTGCTCGGCGTGCGATTTTGGCTGCGTTTTTCTCCGTCTTCTGGTCCCCGAGCGGGTTCGCCGCCGATGCAATCTCAACCGAGGCCGGGCAGGTCGCGGCGGAACCGGGCAAAATTCCAAGCCCGATGTTCAGCGATCCCAATTACGAATCCGCGGCGGACCCCGAGGCGATCTACAACGCCGACGCCAAAGAGTGGTGGATCTTCTACACCGCCCGGCGAATCATGGCCGAGCAAAACCCCGGCTGCGGGGGGTGCCCGATCGGCGTCTGCGCGTCGAAAGACCTGATCTCCTGGCGGTTCGTCGGGTACTGCAAATTCGACGGCGTCGGCGGTGACAAAGACGGCGCGACGACCCTCTGGGCGCCGGGGCTGGTCCGTGACCACTCGGGCAACTACCACATGTTCGTCACGTTCAAGCGCGGCGCCGCCGGTTACTGGGGCGAGGGCGGCAGCACGATCCGGCACTACGTCGCCAAGCCGGACGATCTTCTGAACGGCTGGACCAAAGTCGACGACATCACGACGGGTCCGCAGACCATCGACGCCGGCCTTTTAGACGCCGACGGACAATGGTGGATGTGGTACCGCGACATCCCCGCCCGGGGATCGGCCCCCGGCACGATCTTCTGGGCGACCAGCCCGGACCTCACCACCTGGACCCTGCACGGGCAGGCCCCCGGGGATCCTAATAATCAGAAGGTGAACGGCGCTTCATACCAGGAAGCCCCGTTCGCGTTCAGGTGGAAGGACCATTACTGGCTGATCACCGACACCGGGCCGCGGCTCGATCAGTACCGGTCCGACGACCTGAAGACCTGGACGTTCACCGGCCCGCTGCTGGCCGGTTCAGGGCAGAAACCGTTGGACAAAAACAGCGGCAAGCATCCGAGCGTCGCGGTCATCGACGGCCGGGCGTTCATCTTCTATTTCAATCACCCGTTCAAAGCCGCTGACCCCAGCGCTCTGGAAAAGAAAAAGGCCGGTCGCAGTTTGCTTCACATCAGCGAATTGAAACTGACCGACGGCAAACTGACCTGCGACCGCAACACGCTGGTGACACCGCCGTCGAACGTTGTTCCGGACGACGCCAGCCGGGGCAAGTGACCACGGGCGCGATCCGTCGCCTTTCGGCTTGCCGACATGACGAGCCGCCAACCCAATGGTTTCAGCGATCTACTGGCAATATTCGCAAGCGATGCCGTGGGTGCTGGTCCTGCTCGTTGTTGCCGGCGCTTCGGTGGTGTGGCTTTACCCCCCGCAGTTGCGGCAGGTCCCCCGACCCGCCCGGTGGTTGATGCCTTCACTTCGGTTGATCGCAGTGTCGGCGATCATCGTCTCGATCCTGCGACCGGTGATCAGCCGGCCCCGACAGCAGGCCGAGCGGGGGCCGGTGCTGGTGCTGATCGATCATTCCCGCAGCACGGGTGTGGTGGACGTGAACCGGCCGCTGGGGCAGTGGGTCGCCGTCGCGGCCGCGCTGGGCCGGCTGCCCGCGGGAGTCCGCAACCCCGACTACCAGAACCTCCAGCGTGACTGCGAGCAACTTTCGTCGGCGGTCGAAAACGTGGTCCGGGCCCGGGCCGAACGCGATTACGCGAAGCTGTCCGGCAACGCGGTCGAAGCGGCGGTCGCACGGCTGGAACAGAACACCCGGGACGTCACGTCCCTCGCCCGCGACGCCGGCGAGCACGCCGCCAGGCTCCCCCGCGCTGCTGCGCTGCAGCGCACGCTCGCGTACCTCAGCGGAGCCCCTGCCGGGGTCGACGCCGAAAGTTGGCTGGACCCTCTCACCGAGCGGGCGCGGACCGCGGTCTTCCAGGCCGAGCAGGCCCGGACGGCCGAAGACGCCGAGCTGTTTCAGAACCAGCCCGAAGTGCAGGACGCGTGCGCGCCGCTGCAGTCGATGTCCCGGCTGGCGCTGGCCGAGGCCGTCGTTACCGACCCCGCCGCGGGGCTGGTGCACCGCCTCGACCCACGGATCCCGTTGAAAGCCTTCGGGGTCGGGGACCGTGTGACGCCGATTATTATCGACGACTTAGGCGGGCCCGATCGACCGTCGACCCTTGAACCCGACGGCAACCGCACCGATCTTTTATCGGGCATCCGGGCCGCGCTCGCCCGCGGGGCCGACACGCCCGCGCGGGCGGTCGTTCTCTTCTCCGACGGCCGGCAAATCAACGCCGACCCCACCAACGGAATCAATACCGCGGCCGTTCCGATTTTCTGCGTCTCGACCGCGGCGCGCCTAAGTTTCAAAGACGTTTCGATCACCGACGCGACCGTCCCGGCGACCGCTTTCGTCGGGGAACCCGTCGTCGTGCGGGCCGTCGTCCGCGCGGTCGGGTTCAACGGCTCGTCGACCGAGGTCGCCCTGCTGCGGGGGAACGACCGGTTCACGCAACGGGTCACGTTCCCCGACGACCGACCCGTCGTGGTCGAGTTTCGGCTGACCTTCGACCAGGGCGGGCCGCAACGCCTGTGGATCGAAGCCGGCGGTTTGCCCGGTGAAATCTCGGTCGAGAACAACCGCGTCGATCGATGGATCAAAATCTTCGACCACCCGCTGCGGATCGGAATCGCCGGCGTGCCCGGTCAGGACCCGGAGATCGCGCGTCGGTCGCTGGCGCAGGCCCGCTGGGCGAGTCCGGTCGAACTCGCCGTCGGGAACAGCGGAAAAATCGATTGGTCGCCGGCCCAAATCGCCCGGTTCGACGTGCTGCTGCTGACCGGCACCCGGGCCAGCGGGTTCGGCCCGGACCAATGGGACGCGGTGTCGAAGCTGGTCACCGACCAAGGCGGCAGCGTCATTCTCGTCCCCGGTGACGGCGGATCGTTCGATGCCAAAAACCCGACGCTCGCCAGGCTGTTGCCGTTCGCCCGCGCCGGCGCCACCGATTGGCGAATCTGGCCCGGCATCCGGCCCGGGCTCCGGGTGACGGCGGCCCCGGGGTTCCACGGCCTGGACTTCGCCGACCCGGCCGATTCGCTGTGGCAATCGCTCGCCCCCATCTGGCGGTACGTGCCGATCACCCCACTGAAACAGGGCGTCCGCCCGCTGCTGGTCGAATCCGAATCCGGCACACCGCTGCTCACCGAATCACGACAAGGTCACGGCCGAGTCTTCTGTTTCGGAGCGCGCGAGACCTGGCAATGGCGCGAGACCAATGCCGAATATCCCGAGCGATTCTGGAGACAACTGTTCCGCTACGCCGGCGGGGAACCGTACGAATCCCGGAACGCGGGCGTGCAGTTGGATTGCGACCCGGCGTCCGTCGAACCGGGCCGGCCCGTGCGCGTTCGTGTCCGGCTGACCTCCGCCGGCCCCGACCCGGCGACTGTTAAAGTGCGGTTCGTCAGCGACGGAAAAACAGTGCGGGAAATAACGCTGTCGTCCACCGGCCCGAAAGGGGCTGGGCTGTTCGAGGCCGTCGTTTCAGATTTGACGGAAGGTGACTACGACGTGCAGGCCGACGCCGGGCAGGGGAAGCCTTTTACGACTCTTCACGTGCGGACGTCGTCCGAGGACGAGATGACCGACCTGTCGGGCGATGACGGTTGGATGCGACGGCTCGCCGAGTCGACCGGCGGGAAATTTCTTCGGCTAGACCAGATCGACCAACTGCCCGGACGCCTCAACGACATGCCCGCCGACCCTACCCGCCCGATCGAACTGCGACTCTGGGACGGGCCGTATCTTTTTTCGCTGGTCGTCGGCTGCCTTACGATCGAATGGGGATTGCGAAAGCGATTCGGGCTGTCTTAGCCCGGTCGATAAGTTCGTCGGCATTAGCCGCGAAAATTCAAAGCCCATTTTTTTGGCGCATTGCGTGATAGAACCCGTCATAACCTAACATAACCCGACATAAAAACGCGTTGTTTGTTACATCATTGCTAGAAAAAATGGTCACCGGATTTCCAACATCATCATGGTTAGATCGTCCCGCAACGCGAATTCGCCTTCGGCGGTGTCGATCAGGCTGGCGAATTCGCCGAGGAACTGTTCGGCCGGGGTGTCTTTGCGTTTGGCGAGTTCGTCGAACCAGCGTTGCTGACTGCTGGCAATGTCGCCGCCGAACGCGACCTCGACGCCGTCGGTGACCAGCAGCAGGCGGTCGCCGGTGTTCAGGTCGATGGTGCGTTGCTGGAACTGCTCGCCCGGGAAGACGCCGAGCAGTCCGCCGTCGCATTCGATGATTTCGGTTTCGCCGTTGGCGCGGATCACCAGCGGGTGGGGGTGACCTGCGCGGGAGAACGTCACCTGTCGGGTCTGGATATTAATCGTGCCGTACAACGCGGTGGCGAACGTGGCGGCGGAGAGTCCCTGTTCGATCAGCGTCTCGTTGAGCCGGCCCATCGTTTCGGCCGCCGTGAGCAGTCGATACCCGCCCACGCCGATCTGCTTGGTCGCCAGCGCGTGTTTGATGAACATCGTCAGCAGTGCCGCGGGCACGCCGTGCCCGACGGCGTCGGCGATGTAAAAACCGATGTGGTTTTCGTCCAGCCGGATCACGTCGTAAAAATCACCACTGACGTGCCCCGCGGGTCGGAACAGGGTGTGGAAATGAACCCGGCCCAGTTGCGGTAGCGCCTTGGGCAGGAAATCCTGCTGCAACCGGGCCGCGAGTTTGAGTTCCTCGTCGAGCCGGGACAGATGGAAATTCAGTTTCTCGCCCTTGCGGCGGAGCTGGTTCACCTCGAGCCGAAGCTCGGTGATCTCGCTCTGCAACCACGGGACGTCGGTGCTCTGGGTCAGCGTCGATTCGGGGACCGGGTCGTCGTCGCGGACCAGTCGCAGCATGGGCTTGGCGGAAGGGGCTGCGTTCATGCGTAAAGTCCCATAAATGAAGCAAGCTGCCACGGTCCGCCGCGACGTCTTGCTACCCATGGGATTCGGTCCGACCCGCATACGACTTTACGGATTTTAGCGACCGAATGGGTCCGGGCAGGAGTGCCGGTCGAATCGGGTGATGCGAAGTTCCGATAATGAGCGGGTAGATTTCCGGAGAGCCGGGGCGTCCTCGCCCCGGTCCGGGGCGGGGACGCCCCGGCTCCCCGAGTTCCAAATAGCGCGCCACCAGAATTTCGATGCAGTTGCGTCGGCTACTTCACGGCCGTCTCGGCGTCGGCGGGAATGGTGACCGGCTCCCCTTTCTTAATGCCGTCGGCGGCAACTTCGCCGGCATTCAGCTCGACCGCGTATTTCGCCTCGCCGTCGCTGGGCGTCGTCGTCTCGTCCAACGGTTTCATCGTATGCGTCGAAACGACCTTTCCACCGGCATCAATGAAAACAATGTCCAGCGGGATCAGCGTGTTTTTCATCCAGAAATTGCGGTCGGCCGAGTCGGGGAACACGAAAATCATCCCCTGATCGGCGGGCATGTGGTCGCGGTTCATGAGCCCCAGTTCCCGCGACATGTCGTCGGCGGCGACCTCCAGCGAATACGTCTTTTTCCCGAGAGCCATCGAGACAGTTTTAGCCCCCGACGGACGGGTGCTCGCGGGCTTGGTCGACGCCGACGTGTCGCAGCCGAGCATCGTCACAGACGCGAGCATCAGCAGGGCGAGAATTGCGACCGGACCCAGAACCTTCGTCATCATGTGCGATTCCGATTCAAAGTTTCTTTCGCAGCACCGCGGTAAGCCTGAGGTCGACCACCGCGAGCACCACCGACACGATCACGAGCAACCCGACGCCGAGCCAGACCGCCAGATAAATCAGCGGGTGCGTCTTAGAGTCGACCGCGGCGAACCCGGCATAAAAGTCCGCCGCCAGAATCAGCAGGACGACGCTGTTGACCCGTCGCAGCCGAGCCCGGGTGTGGTTCGCGGCCGAGTCTTCGATCTGGTCCAGGTGCCGCGCCGCCTGAGAATAAAACAGGTAGTACCAGCCAGCGACTCCGACCAACAAAGCGAGAATCTCGGCAGTCACCGGCATCGCTGAATTGTGACCGGTCGGTCTTTTCCGCACCAGAGCAAAATGGCCGGGGTTAACCGTAGGCCAGGCAACGGGTGTTCACCCGCGCGATCACGGCATCGGTGCCCGGGCCGGGACAATGCCGGCCTCGGCGAGCAGCTTGCTCGTCATCTCCATCGGCAGCCCGACGATGTTCGTATGACTTCCGGTCATCCGTGTTACGAACGGATCGTCGCGGTCGTCCTGGATCCCGTACCCGCCGGCCTTGCCGTGCCAGTCACCGGTCTTCACATACGCTTCGATCTCGCGGTCGCTGAGGTCGCGCATGTGCACGGCGGACATCACCCGGGTCGACCGCGCGAACTGCGTCGCCGGTCGTACAACTGAAACGCCGGTGACGACCACGTGCGTGGTGCCGGCCAACAACCGAATCATTTGCGCCGCGTCCGCTTCGGACTCGGGCTTCCCCAGCGGCCGGTCGCCGAACGCGACCACCGTGTCGGCGGCAAGGATCACGTCGTCAAGAAATCGCGGCGAAAGCGCCCGAGCTTTCAGCGTCGCCAACAACTGCGCCAGATCACCTGGCAAAGTCTGCGGCGGATAATCGGACTCGTCGATGTCGGCCGGGTGCACTTCGAAATCATACCCCGCGGCAAAAAGCAGCTCCCGCCGCCGCGGACTCGCGCTGGCGAGGATTAACCTGGGTTCGCTCAACGCCTGCCCCTTGCCGAATGACAGAATACAGATCGAAACGAAAGTGAATGAAACCATCGCCCCGCGGCCACCGAGGCAGGCTCGATGCGCCATAACCGGTGCCGCGCCTACATCTGGCAAGCACCCCAGCGGGCGTGTCGGATTTAGTGCGTCGGCAGTTGGGTTACGACCAGATCACCGGGCATGGGGGCGCGACCGCCGTCGGCGGCAATGTCGTACTTGATCACCACGCTCTGTTCACCGCCGGGGGCTTTGTAGATCGAGTCGACGGTGCCGTTGGCGATCACTTTCTGCGACGCGTCGAGCACGCTGACCACGTCGCCGACTTTCGCTTCCTTGTCGGTCAACCCGAGGACGGCGGCGAGCTGGTCGTCCTTGCTCACCTGCTGCACGCGGGCGATGTGCGCGTCGGGGGCGAACGCCTTGATGTCGACCTGCACCTGGGCCGCCTGGTCGGCGCTGGAAATGGCGGGCGGGGGCGGGGCGACCGGAGGTTTGGCTTGTGGCTGGCACCCGACGATGAGAAACGCCGCGGCAATGGATTGTGACAGGACCACCGATCGACTTAAACGCATTAGGAACTCCCAGGGGTTTTTCTTCGTTCCGGCCGTGCCGCCGGACATCAACGCGCACGTTCTACCACGGGCCGCGAGCGCATAGTAAACCGTATGAGGTGGGATGCATGCAAGTGCGGCGTCTACTTATAACAGTGAGAACCGGCAAGTCTCCCCCGCCTGCGTCGGGCGATCAATCAAGATAATCGCGTCCCCGGTTTATGGTCAGAATGCTTGATCACCCTGGACGGAGGTAACCCGAAGAGCCGGGTGGAACGGCGGGGAGCCCGGACCTACGGCGTACCTCAGAACCGGCGTCTTTAGAAACAGTGGTTCATTCCTTTGACAACTTGCTATTCCGACGGGTCCGTGGTGGGCTTCGAGGTTGCCGACTTGGTCGTTGGCTGCGTTGCCGGGGCGCTCATCTCGTCCAGAATCCCGCGGAATTTTGCTTCGAACCGGTCGCGCATCAGCAAATCGGCGGCGGTGTACAGCTGGGCCGCCTTCTGCGGTTCGATGTTGAAGTACGTGCTGGTGCTGTTGACCGATTCCTGAAAGCTGTGGAACGGCAATTGCGCGAGTCCCTGCAGTTGCGTCAGCGCGATGTGCGCGACCCGGAGCCGGTGCCCGCCGATGTTTTTGAAATCGACATACCCGCTCTGGTTCAGTTCGTCGATCGCGGCACGGATCTCCCTGGCGGTCGCCTTCCCGGGGGCGTTTTTCAGCACCACGTCGTCCAGCGTTGCCGCACTGGCGCGGTTCAGCATGGCGTGGCTCGTGAGCCCGGCGGCCGACGTCAGCGACTCGACGAAGCTGGTGTCCGACCGCGAGGAAATGTCCTGGTCGTATTCGACCCGGGCGTCCACCACCACGAACACCGCGCCGTTCGGGTACGGGTCGGGCAGATGAGCGGCGGCGGCGGCTTCTTCCTGGGCGCGGAACGTTTCCACCAGCGTCTCGATGCCGAGGTTGTCGGTCACCCCGCCGTCGATCAGGTGCCGGTACTGTTTAAACTCGGTCGAGAAATCACGGAGCGTCACCTGGTGGAGCACCACCGGGACCGATGAACTGGCGGCCACCGCGTAAGCGATCGGGTACTTCGACAGATCCGTATTCATCCGGTCGAAGGTGTTGTTACAGAAGACGAACCGCCTGCCGGACTGTAAGTCAGTCGAGTTGATCAGCAACCGGGGCCGGTCCGGGAGCAGGTCGGCGTACGTCTGCTGTTTGCCGTGATTGGTGTACAAATTTTCGCGGAGCGTTTTGGCCAGCAGATCGCTGCGGTCAAGGTCGGTCAACATTTCCCCGAGCATCACCAGCGGCGAAAGCTGCTGCAGCAGCATGTCGGTCGCGAACGGGTGAGTCATCTTCAGCTGGACTGATTTGGGGTTCCAGTCGGCGTGGTTGAGACAGTAATACGCCGCGACCAGTGACCCGCCGCTGACGGATGAGATGTAGTCGACCTTCTGCAGCAGGCCGATGCGTTCGAGTTCGAACATGCACGCGGCCGAGAAATTCGATGCCCGCGACCCCCCACCGCTGAGCGCGAGCCCGACGAAATATCCGTCCTTGTCGAACAGGTCGGGCGTCAACGGATTAGCCACGTGTTTGGTCGGCCCGATCTGCCGGTCGGAGACCGCGCCGGGCAGTTGCGTCGATTGCGGCGGCGCGACGTCGGTGAACGTTTCGGACCGCGTGTGATTCCGCGCCCGGTTTTCCGGCAGAATTGTCCCGTCGTTCAACGGGACGTTTACGTAGCTGCACCCGCAGCTCATGAGAACGGAGACCAACCACGCGGCAAGGCGATATTGCATGCGCGCATCTTCGAGCGGCGGATTTAAGATTTCAAATCTGCCCGCGGCGATTCCCGGCGATTCCAGGGCATCTTCCCCAGCAGCATGCCCATGCCGCAGGTGTCGGTGACGCCGGCGAACACCAGACCCGCGCCGACGACGACAGAAATTGCGATCAATGCCGGGTGAACGGCCCACGCGAGCGCGATGCCCAGAAGCATGAAAGAGCCCGCGCCGATGCGGACCTGCCTTTCGATCGAAATCGTTTTCGACCCGCCGCGGTCGACGGGCAAACCTGCGCGAACCCACGCGGCGGTGCCTCCCTCGACGCAGAACACCGGCCCCACCCCGGCCGCCGAAAGTCGCTCGCGCGCCTTCGCCGCGCGGGCACCTGATTGGCATATGACATAGACCGGCTCCGTCGAACCTTTTCGTGCAGAGGCGATCGAAGCAGTGTTTAGATTGTCCAGCGGAATTGACCGCGCATCTCTGGCGTGCTCGTGCTCGAATTCGCCGGGCGTGCGGACGTCGATTAGGTCTACCGGACGGCCCGATTCGATCGCTGCGTTCGCCTCGGCTGGTGTCGCGGTAATAGTCATAGCTTGTGATCCTTCGTAAACGATCGACACGGGGGCGCGTCCGAATCGCGTTGTTCCCATCAAAATGGAAGAGCATTCAACCTCGCACGACGGACGTGGTAAAGCTAGCAGCTTCCGACATCTGCTCCTTCACCGAGTCGTCACTATGCAACAGTTCTTACCTACGCGTTTCTTTCTCGCGACGCTGTTTTTCTTCGCCGCGACGACCGCCGGCTCACCTTTCCAGTGGGTTCCACTCGGTGAGCCCGGCAGCGGTGGAACGATCGTGGCACTATCGGTCTTTCCGCACGACAGCCAGCGGTTGCTGATCGCCGGCGACATGCTGGGCGTCGGACGTTCCTCGGACCGTGGAAAGAGCTGGCAGGCGTGCACCGGGTTTTCCTGCTTCGAAGACGGCAGCTTCACCTGGCACCCGACCGACGCGGGCACGGTCTGGCTCGGCACGATGGCCGGGCCGTACGTGAGCCACGACGGCGGGCAGACCTGGGCCGAGAAACGCGTCGGGTTTCCGCCGATGGAACCGGTCGGGTATCGGACACCGGTCGAGAAGATTCTGTTCGACCCGCGGGACAACTCGCACAAGCGACTGCTGGCGATCGGCGGGTCGAGCCGGCACTGGGACTGCGGCCCACATCCCTTGTATGGCGTGATCTGGGAGAGCACCGACGCGGGTGAGCACTGGATGCGGTTGACGACCGTCACCGCACAAGGCTCGGACGATGCGCCGAATGCGAAAGGCGTCAACCTCTGGCTCGCCGAGTACGCGGCCGGTCAGCCGGACGTGATCTACGGCGTCGCCGACGACGCGGGGCTGGTGGTCAGCGAAGACGGTGGTCGGTCCTGGAAGGTAAGGCGTGGCGTGGGTTTACCTGATGGCGTGACGGTCCGGCGCGTCGCCTTTTCGCCGGTCGACCCGAAGACGATGTGGGGCTGTATCTCCGACCGCCGACAAATTCAGCCGGGATCAAATCAGGCTTCCCGGGTACCGGGCGGCGTGTTCAAAAGCACAGACGGCGGACTGACCTGGGTCGACTCATCGGCCGGGTTCAAGCTGGTCAACGGCAACCAGGAGAACCAGGTGTCCAGATTCGAAGGGCTGTCGGTTTCGCCGGTCGACCCGAACGTACTTTACGTGAGCGACACCGCCTGGAATGCCGGGATTATTTACAAAAGTGACAACGCCGGCGGCGACTGGCATGCGGTCGCGAGCAAGCAGAACCTCGGGCAGACGGGCCAGCCCGAAACGGCCGCGTTCGTGCCGCGCACCGCATACTTCGCCGGGCTCGCCATGACCGGGTCGGTTTGCGACCCCCGCGACGCGGGAACCGCGTATTTCTTCAACACGGAATTCATTCTCGGCACCCACGACGGGGGCCGTTCGTTCGACGACTTCACGAGCGAAAAAACCGGCGACGGGGGCTGGCGTGGCCGGGGGTATTCCGGGCTTTGCACCGAACATTTCGGCTTCAATCCCTACCGGGCCGGGCAGAGCATTGCGATGGCAATGGACGCCGCCCGGTGCTGGCTGAGCGATGATCATTTAAAAACCTGGAGATACCCGCTGACCGACCCGGGCCCGTGGTTCGGCGGGTTCGATTGCGGCTTCAGCAAAGACGGTCATATTTTTACCACGAGCGGGCAGTACGGTTTTTACGGGATCGGTCGAAGCAGCGACGGCGGTAAAACTTGGCAAGTGCTGCAGGGGAAGAAACAGGGTCTGCCAGAAGCCCGAATGGGAGGCGGCCGCGGTTCCGAAGGCATCTATGTGAATCCAGAAAACGCCGCGCACGTCTGGGCGGTGGTCGAAGGCCATCTCTACCGAAGCACCGACGGCGGGGACAACTGGACGGTGCTCCGTACGCCGTCGACGCCGCATTTCATTGCCGGGGATCCCAGCAACCCCGACAGACTTTGGGTCTCTTCCGACCGGAATCTTTATCTTCTTGATGACGGCGAGCACGTCACCTTCAAAGGCGGCCCGCGCCCGGGCGGTCGGTTGCATTTTGATTCGCAGGGCCGATTGTACGTTTGCTCGTACGAGGGCAGCCGCGGCGGGCTCTGGCGGTATACGCCGACCGTCGATCGATGGGAACGCTTGCGTGACGACGCGCAGATCATGGACATGGCGATCGATGCGAAGAACCCCGACCGGCTTGCGGTCGCGACCAACATGATGCCGTACACGTCGGTGCAGCGGGCGACCGGCGTCTGGATCAGCGGCGACGCCGGGAGGACTTGGGAACAGCAAAACAGCGGGCTGCCGATGACCCGCGGCGGCGCGATCGCGTTCGACCCGTTCGATTCCCGGACGCTGATCTTCGGCTCGTTCGGCCGGGGATTTTTCCGGGCACAGTGGTCGACGGATTACAAACCGACCGCCGGGGTCTCGTATGTCACATCGGAAGTCGACCGGAAGTTTGCCGCCGTCGACGCGACCGAGGGCAAACCCCGGCCGGTCAAACTTCGTAACGGGGATATGACACAGGGCGACGGCCTCCCCACAGCGTGGGACGGTAAATGGGGGGACGTGACTGTGTCGCGCGACACGGAAATTTATAAGTCCGCCCCGGCATCCCTGAGCGTGACGACGGTCGGCAATCGCTCGACGGGACAGGCGTCGCAGACGTTCGACGTCACCGGCGGGCAGACGGTGCGCGTCAGCGGGAACGTCAAATCGACCGGCGACGTGAAAGTGAATTTCGCCGTCCAGAGTTACGACCAGAACTGGCACCCGGTCGCGTTCGAGCAGGTGAAGTACGTCCAGAACGAGACGGACTGGACGCCGGCAACGAAAGACGTCGTGCTGCCGACCGACGCGGCACACGCCGGCGTGCTTCTGCTGGTCGAGGGCGCGGGCAAAGCCTGGCTCGACGACGCGGCGGTGTCGACGGTGCCGTGAATTCGGCGGTGGCTGCGGCGACTGCCGGCGAACGCGTTGAGGCCATGGGCCGTCCGGGTTAGCCTCTGCGCGTCGAACCCGGAGACTCGCGATGCAGACGACGACGGCCGAATCCCAAGTTAAACAATTTCGATTCCGTTCCGACCCCCCCGCGGCGGCGGGTGCGGTCGTGAAAGACTGGGTCGACGAATCGGTCGAGCTCTGCGAACCGGACCGCGTCGTCTGGTGTGACGGGTCGTCGGAAGAGCGGCAGGCGCTGTTCGCGCAGGGTGTCGCCGACGGGATTTTCATTCCGCTGAATCCGCAGAAGCGGCCGAACTGTTTTTTGCACCGCAGCAACCCTAATGACGTGGCCCGCAGCGAGCACCTGACGTTCATCTGCACGCCCGGCCCCGACATGGTCGGGCCGACGAATAATTGGCTCGAAACCAAAGCCGCTTACGCGAAGATGAAAGCGCTGTACCGCGGGTGCATGCGGGGGCGGACGATGTACGTCGTGCCGTTCGTGATGGGGCCGATCGGCAGCAAGCTGGCCAAGGCCGGTGTGCAGCTGACCGATTCACTGTACGTCGCGGTGAGCATGGGGATCATGACCCGGATGGGCGATCTCGCCTGGCCGGTCATGGGGACCGACCCGGACCATCCGGAGTTCACGCGGTGCCTGCACAGCCTCGGGGACGTCAACCCGGACCGACGGTACGTCTGTCATTTTCCTTTGGACAACACGATCTGGAGCTTCGGGTCCGGGTACGGGGGCAACGCGCTGCTGGGCAAGAAATGCTTGGCATTGCGGATCGCGAGCTTCCTCGGTCAACAGCAGGGCTGGATGGCCGAGCACATGCTGCTGATGGGCGCGCGGAATCCCGCTGGCGGAAAGACGTACGTCGCGGCGGCATTCCCCAGCGCGTGCGGGAAGACCAATTTTGCGATGCTGATTCCGCCGAAAAAGTTCAGTGATCAGGGGTGGGCCGTCACGACCGTCGGCGATGACATCGTCTGGATGTGGGTCGACGGCGACGGAAAACTCCGCGCGATCAACCCGGAAGCCGGGTACTTCGGCGTCGTCCCCGGCACCAATGAAGAATCGAATCCCAACGCGATGGCGTGCATGTCGCACGACACGATCTTCACCAACGTCGCACTGCTCGACGACGGCGACGTCTGGTGGGAAGGCAAGACAACCGCCCCTCCCGCCCGGGCGACCGACTGGACGGGCCAGCCGTGGACGCCGGATTGCGGACGCAAGGCGGCGCACCCCAACAGCCGGTTCACCGCGCCGATGATGAACAACCCTGCCATCGACCCGTCGGCGAACGACCCGCAAGGCGTGCTGGTCAGCGCCATCATCTTCGGCGGCCGGCGGAGCAAGAACGTCCCGCTGGTCTACCAAGCCTTCAACTGGGTCCACGGCGTGTATCTCGGCGCGACCATCGGCAGCGAGACCACCGCGGCGGCGACCGGACAGGTCGGGGTCGTCCGCCGGGACCCGATGGCGATGCTGCCGTTCATTGGCTACAACATCCGCGACTACCTCGTGCACTGGTTTCGCATGCGAAAGCGGATGACCGACTGCCCGCGAATCTTCCACGTCAACTGGTTCAGAAAAGATGCTGCTGGCCATTTCATGTGGCCGGGGTTCGGGGAAAACATGCGCGTGCTGAAGTGGATCATCGAACGCTGCCACGGGCAGGCGTACGCGAGGGAAACGCTGCTCGGGTGGATGCCGCGGGCGACGGATATCGATCTGGACGGACTGACCGGCGTGGACTTCGAAGCGATCCAGCACGTCGAACCGAACGACGTGCGGAACGAACTGGTCAGCCAGGAGGAACTGTTTTTAAAGCTGGCTGGAGATCTGCCGAAAGAAATGATCTTTCAAAGAGAACTACTGGTCAGCCGGTTGTGACCCGTCTCCGTTAAAGTTTTTCGAATGAAAACCGCCCCCGCCAAAACGTCTTCCCGAGGGCGGTCTGTAGTCAAGATCAATGGCTCTCACCCTCGGCCGTGTTCACGCCCATTTTCTGATACAGCGAGCAGTGCCCGCTGAGCCCGCGATTAAGAAGCGCCGCACCGATGCCACCAAGGATCAGCCCGGTAAGTCCGAAGCGGCTGATGCCTTTCGCAACTACGAGCGAGCCAATCGCGATGGACAACGCTCGCTCGACACCAGCTACGTTTGTCGGGCCCTGGTGGAGAACTCCTTGGTTTGCGGAAGACTGTCTGTCGGTGTTTCTTTCGACTGTCGTATCGGACATGGTCATCTTGTAACTCCTATTAACTAAATCTCAGTACTGATCGACAAGACGCAAACGCGACGCCAAATGTCCTGGCATGCATTGTGAAACTCGAAAAAACTCGATGAGTGGGCCAGGCCGATCACGAAATTACGCTCGATCCAGTCATCTACTGTAGCGCTCGCTGCCGAATGATGCGCTGGGTTCTGGAACAATCTAATGGGCGGACCAGACGCTAAGCTTCCCGCGATTTGCCAACTATCCGGCGGTCATTTGAAGACGGCCGCAAGATCGCGATTTTGGCGGATTTACGACCGAAATCCCGCATTTTTTTCTGGAGCGGCCGGCATTTTTTGGCTAAGTTGTCGGCAACCTTCCTCATCCCGCCCTAAATCGAATGAGTCGACTTCGCATTCGCGGAGCCAGGGAGATGATCTCGGAACAGTTTTTTCCCGCGGAGCCTTAGTTGCAACTCTCGACATTAACACTGCATCAGAAAAGCAAAATCCGCCGCGCGATTGTCAATTCGGCTGGCGGTCGACCGAGCGTTGTTGAAGGCTTGGAAACGCGGGTGATGCTGTCGACGAGCGTGACCACGTACAGATATGACAGCAGCAGCAGCGGGGTCAACGCCAGCGAAACACAGCTCACGCCGAAGAACGTCAACACAACGACATTCGGGAAATCGTACAGCGTGCCGCTGGACGGACAGGTGTATGCCGAGCCGTTGGTGGTCGCGGGCGTGGCGATCAAGGCCGGGGTGAACACCACGGCCGGTTCTATTGGGACGCACGACGTGGTGTATGTCGCCACCGAAAACGATTCGCTGTACGCGATCAGCACCGGGGTCAGAGGCGGGCAGGTGCTCTGGAAGCGCAGCTTTATCACCACCGCCAACACCGGTGGGAACATAAACAACACCCTGGGCGCGACGGCGGTCACGACCGTCAGCAGCGTGGACGTAAAAACCCAGGACCTGAACCCGCAGATCGGTATCACCGGTACGCCCGTGATCGACCGCGTGACCGGCGTGCTTTACGTGGTTACCAAGACCGAGGAAACCGTCGCCGGGGTGAACTATTACGTCCAGCGGTTGCACGCGATCAAGCTCACCGACGGCACCGACTTCACCGCGCCTTACCTGCTCGGCACGACCACCGGCGCGAACACCAATCAAACTCAGATCTACGCCTACGGTGTCGGGCAGGGACACGTGACCGATCCTTACAACGGCACCGGCAAGCAGGTCGTGCAATTCAATGCCCTGCGCGAAGCGCAGCGGACCGCGCTCAGCCTGGTCGGCGGGCGGGTGTACATTTCCTGGGCCTCGCACGGCGACAACGGGCCGTACCATGGGTGGATCGCCACGCTGGAGGTGACCGCGCTGGCGACCACCGGATTCAAGCTCAACGGGGTCTTCTGCACTTCCCCCAACAATGCCGAGGCGGGGATCTGGGAAGGCGGTGGCGCGCTCGCGTTCGAGCCGGACAACAGTGCGTTTTATTTCATGACCGGTAACGGCAACGGCGGCGCGCCGACGCTCGACGCCAGCGGGTTCCCCGTCAACAACAACTACAACGAAGCGCTGGTCAAGGCGCAGCTGGACTCAACGACCACGCAGACCAAGCAGGGCACGAACGGCTGGGGGATCAGGGCTGTCGATTATTTCACGCCTTATAATCTGGTGCAGATGGACTCGGTCGATTCGGACTTCGGGTCGGGCGGGCCTTTGCTGCTGCCGTCGTCGGCCGGGATTCCGGGGCACCCGGACTTGTTAATCGCCGGTGGAAAAGACGGCCGGGTTTACGTGCTGGACCGGCGTAACCTCGGGCACTTTAACCCGGCCGGGGACACCAAGGCGCTCAATTCGGTCCTCAACGCCAGCGGGCAGCTGACGCCGGTGAAATCCATCAATGGGACGTTAAGCACACCGACGTTTTACAACGGGAAGTTGTTTCTCGTCGCGGGCTATCTGCACGATGCCAAGGCGTTCACGCTGAGTTCGACCGGGCAGCTGGTTCCCGCGTCGCAGACGGCCAAGAGCTACCTAGGTTTCCTGCCCGGCGGGACGACCGTGTCGTCGCAGGGGACTAGCGACGGGATCGTCTGGATGGTCGACGGGAGCTCACAGGAAGTGCACGCCTACGACGCGACGAGCCTGTCGACCGAGCTGTGGAACAGCAACCAGGTGCCGGCCGACAAGCTGAGCGGCGCGCTGGTCAAGTTCGCCGAACCGACCGTCGCAAACGGTCAGATCTTCGTCGGCACCAGCGACAGCCTGGACGTGTACGGCTTAAGCAAATTGGCAGCCACAGTCCCGACCGCGCCGGCGCTCGCCGCGACCGCGCTGTCGGGGTCGTCGATCAATCTGACTTGGACCGACAAGTCAGTTTCGCCCAGCACGGCCGGCGTTTATTCCATCCAGGAATCAGTGAACGGAGGCGCGTACACCCAGGTGGCGACCGCCCCCGCCGGGGCGACGTCGATCGCGATCGGCGGATTGCAATCGTTGACGAAATATTCGTTTCGAATTGCGGGCGCGAATTCGTTCGGGTCGTCCGCGTTTTCAAACATCGCCACGGCAACGACGTCGAACCAGTCGGCGGGGATCGACTTTGCCGGCGGATTCGCCGGCGCGACGACGCTTCAACTCAACGGTCATGCCGCGGTCACCGGGGCGTCGCTGGTTCTGACCGACAACAAAACCGACGAAGCGTCGAGCGCTTTCTACAAGACCCTGGTCGGCGTCAACAGCTTTACCACCCAATTCAAGTTTCAGACCAGCGCGAATGCCAACAGTGCCGACGGGTTCACGTTCACGATGCAAAACAGCGCGCCGACCGCCATCGGCGGGGTCGGCGGGTCGCTCGGGTTCGGCCCGTCGACCGCGTCCAGCACCAGCGGCATTCAGCACAGCGTTTCGATCAAGGTCGACCTGTTCGGCAACAGCGGTGAAGGGTCGAACTCGACGGGCCTTTACCTGAACGGCGCGTATCCCGCGAAGACCAATTCCATCGACCTGACCGCAGCGGGAATCAACTTTCATAGCGGCGATCCGTTCCAGATGAGCCTCGCGTACGACGGCAAAACGTTGAGCGAAATCTTGACCGACCTGAAGACGGCCAAGTCGGTGACCGAAACGTACACGGTGAACATCCCCGCGATCCTGGGCGGGAGTGCCGGCTATGTCGGTTTCACCGCCGCGACCGGCGGTGGGACCGCGACACAGAGCATTCTCGGGTTCACCTACTCGCCGAGCGCTTCGACATCGCCTAACGCGCCGCTCGGCCTGGGCGCGACGCCGGACACCGCCACGTCGGTCAACCTGGTCTGGACAAACACAGCCACGAACCAGACGGGCTACCTGCTGGACCGCGCGACGGATGCGGGGTTCACGCAGAACCTGATCACCGAAACGCTGCCGGCCGACCCGGCGTCGGCGGTCGACTCGGCCGCGGGCATCCTCCCGGGCAGCACGTATTATTACCGCATCCGGGCGTTCAACTCGGCCGGCCCTTCAGCGACTTCTAACGTCGCGAGCGTGACCATCCCGGTCGCGCCGGAGAAACCGACCGATCAGAAGATCACGCTGGTCAGCAGTAACGAAATTGATTTCAGCTGGCAGGACAACGCGGGGCACTCGGCCAACGAGTACCAGATTCTGCGGTCGACCAACCTGGGCGATTTCGCGGTGATCGCCGACCTGCCGCCCACGTCACGCACCGCGCCGAGCGTCTACGCCTGGCAGGACACGACTGTCACGCCGGGCAATTTCTACGAGTACCACATCGAGGCGGTGAATTCGTCCGGGCACAACGATTTCGCCGGTTTGAACGCCACCACACCCCCGGCCGGTTGGTCGGATTCGGACATCGGTTCCCCCGACCTTACCGGGTCGGCGACCGTGACCGCCGGCACGTGGACCGTGGCCGGTAGCGGTAAGGACATCTGGAACACGTCCGACCAGTTTAATTTCGCCTACCGGACGCTCGGCGGGAATGGCAGCATCGTTGCCGACGTGTTGAGCCAGACCAACACCGACGCGTCGGCCAAAGCGGGCATCATGATCCGCGCCACCACCGACGAAGACGCGCCGTTCGTCGACCTGTTCGTCATGCCGGGCAACAAGCTCTGTCTGCAGTGGCGCAACATCGCCGGCGGTGTGTGCGGCAGCACCACGTCTGTCGTCCAGACGCTGCCGAGATACGTGAAACTGACGCGATCGGGCAGTTCGTTCACCGGCTTCTACAGCACCAACGGAACGGCGTGGACGCAGATCGGGACGGCTCAAAAACCAGTGATGGGAACGTCGGCGCTGGCGGGGCTGGCGGTTACGTCACACGACGCGACCAAGACCAGCATGGCCACTTTCAGCAACGTGACGATCGGGTCATGACGATAGCGCTGCGCGAGTGGATCTCGGTCAGGCGGCCTGACGAAGTCTCGGACGTGCTCGCGTGGCGAGCACGGTGGTGCCGTCTGGTTTGACCTTCACGCGACCCTGCTGGATCAGCTGGTCGAGAATCAATCGGCCCTGCTTCTCGGACAGCCTGCACCACTTGGCCACGTTCTTGTATTCGAACGCGTTGTCGAACCAGAAACCGGCCATCTTCAGGAAGCTGTCGGCGGCAGTCCGATCGGGTTGCAGTCTGGTCATGTTAAAATAATCGGCGCGGAACCGTACCGCCTTTAGGGATGATGCGGATTGTTCCGTCGCGAAATCGAAAAAGCCCCTCGGGGTTATCCGAGGGGCTTTTTCTCGATCAAGATCGGGTCGGCGTCATCGGCCGTTCGAGTTATGGGGTCAGGCTGTAGAACTGCGAACCCCACTGGTTCCTTGCGGCAATCGTCTCGGCCACGTGCTTGGTTTCGACGTGGCTGTCGAGAAAGAGAAAGTTGCTCTTACGAAGGTCCCAGCCGCTGCGGGTGTCACCGGCAACCGTGCCGGTCTTCTTCGCGCCGTGATTACGACCGACGAAATCCAGCGAGCAGTCGACGGCGGGCGCGGTGCCCAGGCTGGCGAATGCAGTCGTCGGGTCCGGGGTGAGATTGGCAGGCTTGGCGAAAACGAACGCGCCGGGGTTGAACGTGGTATACGCCTTGTCCGCCCCACCGCTGATGCCCGACTGCGACGCGCTGATCGCACTGACCGGCCGGCGGCTGTTGCTGACCGTCCCGCCGCTGTTCTGGCTCGCCGTCGACACGATCGACTGGCTGCCCCACATCTCGGTGGCCAGGATCACGTCGGCGCTGTTCCGCACCGAACCCGATTGCACCCAGTGGTAAGGTGTGTTCGCGCCGGAGAATCCCTGCACGAGCCGGCTCCGGGGCGTCAGCTGTTCGTTGAGCATGTAGGCGAGCCTTGGCGCCTGCAGGTCGACGACGCCGGGGGTTTCGTTCGGCAAGCCGTCGTTGTTGCCCGCGAACGTGTTCGCCGGGGGAAGCCCGCCTTTTTCCAGCGACGGGCACTGGAAAATGCTCCAGCCGGACGTGCTCAGATAAATCGGATCGACCGCCGACAGATCGGGCACGTTACCCAGGTGCTTCAAGCCGGCGAAAATCAGGCTGCTCCAGTGCACGTAACCGTAGACCGGCTTGGCGGGCGTCTGGATGCCGTTGTTAATCTGCAGGCCGTAATACCAGTTCGACGCGGGAATCATCCCGTGATTGTCCGAGATATAAATCGCGATGCCCTGCCCGATCGCGTGCAGGTTGGACGAGCACTTGATCGTGTTAGCGGCCTCACGCGCCCGGTTTAAAGAAGGCAGTAGAATCGAAATCAATAGCGCGATAATGCCAATAACAACTAAAAGTTCGACGAGCGTGAAAGCGGACTTGCGGTGTCGCATGGGTGGTAAATCTCGAAAAGAAAAAGCCTGTCAGAAATCAGAGTGGACTTACGCTGCAGTTCAGCGGCAACAGCCCCAGGCCGCCTGGGCGTCGGCGTGGTGTTGATCGTGAGGATGCGCGATACGCAGGTTCATGACGGACAAAATATCACCACATTTCTGGATTGTCAACTATCACTACAGTTTTTGTAGGAAATCAACTTTTGTTTGGAAACACTCATTTTGGACTGCGCCGCGTTCGACTGCGGTTGAAAAAGCAACTAGCGAGTCCGAACCAAGTTGGATTGCGGTCCCGCAAAAAGCCGACGTCTGGTCGGCCCCGTACCCGCTGATTATCATTACCGCCGAATGACAAATCCGACCTCCGCGATCCCCTATCGGCCTGTTACTTTCGCGCTCTTCGGCTGCGGATCACGGGGCCGGGGCGTGTCCGACTGGATCCACCGGCATCCGCAGTCGGCGACGCTGGTCGCGCTGGCGGACCCGAACGCCGATCGGCGGGATCTGATCGGGGATCGCCACGGCATCCCGGCCGAGCTTCGGTTCCCGTCCTGGGAGCAATTGGTCGCCCGGCCGAAGCTGGCCGACGCGGTGCTCAACTGCACGATGGACCGGATGCACGCCCCCACGGCTCTGGCGGCGCTCAACCGCGGGTACCACCTGATGCAGGAAAAACCGATGGCGGTCACGCTCGCCGACTGTGTCGCGATCGACGACGCACGACGCCGCAACGACCGGATCGCCACGGTCTGTCACTCGCTCCGGTACCAGGCCGTGTATCGCGAGGTTAAACGGCTAATCACCAGCGGCGCGATCGGTGACGTGGTCAGCATCGACCAGCTCGAAGCGGTCGACCCGGTCCACCAAGCTCACAGTTTCGTCCGGGGCAACTGGGGCGTCGAAGCCCGCAGCACCTTCATGCTGATGGGCAAGAGCTGCCACGACGTCGACATTCTGTGCTATCTGGTCGGCAGCGATTGCACGAAGGTCAGCTCGTTCGGCCGCCTGTCACATTTCACCAAGGCCAACCAACCGGCTGGTGCCCCGCACCGGTGCACCGACGGTTGCTCGGTCGAGGCTAACTGCCCGTATTCGTCGCTGAAAATGTATGTCGACGGCAGCTGGGGCGGGTTCATCGGCCTGAATCAGAAGACCCACGAGCAACGCGTCGAGTTCGTAAAGACCACGAACTTCGGCGTCTGCGTTTTTGACTGCGACAACGATGCGGTCGACCACCAGGTGGTCAACTTCGAATTCGCCAGCGGCGCGACCGGCACGTTCACCATGACGGCGTTCGCCAAGGGCGGCCGGCAACTTCGCGTGCACGGCACCCGCGGAGAAATCCATACGCACATCGACGACCGACGGATCCGCCTGCGAACGTTCTGGGAACCGGTGAAAGAAGAGATTATCGAAGTCCCCGAAGAAACCGGCGGGCACGGCGGCGGTGACGACCGCGTGATGGACACCTTCATCGCCGCGATCCAGACGAACGACCCGTCGAAGATTTTGACCGGGACCGAAGAGTCGCTGAAAACCCACGCCGCCACGTTCGCCGCGGAGTTGTCCCGCCGCGAGGGGCGAACGGTCGACATGGCGTCCGTGCTGGCGAGAGTCTGATTCGATGTCAGGTCCTTCGTGCGATGATCCGTCGAAGTCGAGCCTCTCGGCGTGGCCGCGTGTGCTGGCACGGGTATTCGATCTGACGGCGGCCGTCTCGTTGCTGCTCGCCGTCTCCGCCGCCGTTTTGTGGTACCGGAGCTATACCGGGATGGACTGCGTCTCGGTCAATCGCGGGCGGTATGAATTGGAACTGACCGCGCCGACCGACGGACTGACCTTCTTCTTCCAGGACGACGGCCACCCCGGATCGCCCGCGTACCGGCCCGAAGGCGCGCAGACGTTTTCGGACCGGATCCGCTTCGCTTTCCAACGACTCGAATACCCGCCGGTCGGGTTTCGGCGGGACGTCGTCGAATATCTGGTTTCGATGCACTACCACCCGTTTTTCGAAGGCGATGCCCCGCAGGGAAAGTTTTCTCGCTTCACCGTCGACTCGCTCCTTCCCGACAACGTGCATACGGCGAGCTTCGGCTGGGGGATCGTGATTCCGACTTGGTTCGTCGTATTGGTTTTGTCGCTGTTCCCGGCGCTGTGGGCCGTGCGACGTTTCACGCGCTAGGACGTCCGACACGGCATCGGCGGAAGCGACCTCGCCTGCGGGCGACTGGCCTGCGGGTTGAAAATCGGTAATCATCCGAGCGACTGTGAGAAAGGTGCGACAGTCCTCAAGCTGCCGGACCGATGCCTTTCTTTCACCGGTGGTCAGCCGGTCGCGTACCGTTACTTTTTTTGAATCCTTCAGGAACACTATGAAGCCATATTGGAAAGGCGTCTTCCCCGCCGTCACGACCCAGCTGAATCAGGACCAGTCTGTGAACCTGAACGCGACCGGTGAGCACGTGGAAGGGCTGATCGCTTCGGGTATCTCGGGTATTATCATCCTGGGTTCACTGGGGGAGAATCAGACGCTGACGCCTGAGGAAAAGCGGCAGGTCGTCGACGCGACGGTGAAAAAAGTCAAAGGCCGGATCCCGGTGCTCAGCGGGGTCGCCGAGACGACTGCGGCGGCGCGGAAGTACGCGATGGACTGCGAGGCCCTGGGCGCCGACGGGCTCATGGTGATGCCGTCCATGCTCTACAAAGGCGACCCGACCGAGACGATGACGCATTTCCGGGGCGTCGCGGCAGCCACCCGGTTGCCGATCATGATTTACAACAACCCGATCAGTTACGGCAACGACATCACCCCGCGGATGTTCGCCGAGATGGCCGACGTGAAAAATTTCGTGGCGCTCAAAGAAAGTGCCGGCGACACCCGGCGGATCACCGACCTGCACAACACCATCGGCGGGCGGTACGCGATCTTCACCGGCGTGGATAACCTGATGCTGGAAAGCGCGGTGCTCGGCCTCGACGGCTGGGTCGCAGGCAGCGGGATCGCGTTCCCGAAAGAAAACCAGCACCTCTGGGACCTGACCCGCCGCGGCGAATGGGCCAAGGCCCTTGAGATCTACCGGTGGTTCACACCCCTGCTGCATCTGGACGTCAGCACGAAATTCGTCCAGTACATCAAGCTGGCGGTTCAGGAATGCGGGCTGGGCAAGGAATACGTCCGCGCGCCGAGATTGGCATTAACCGGCGCGGAACGGGAGAAGGTGCTGGGGATCATTCATGAAGGGATCAAGACCCGGCCGAGTTTGTAACCGGTTTTGGCAGAGACAGGGTGAAAGCAGCAGTAAACAACGGCGACGATGCGGAAGCCGAATTTTGAATCTCGTTTAGCGGTCGCCCCGAAGGGACACGGTCGGTGTTCGCAAAGCCAAGAGCGGCTCTTCGGAGCAGCGGCTAAACACATTTGCGATCATTGTGAGATACCAACACCGTGTGCGCAGACCAAAATGAAAAGCTCTTTTAAGGTGATTGATCGGCCGTTTGATTCGAAGCTTTTGAAGCGGGCCGCTTTGCTCGCGTCGCAGTATCAAATCATATTCACACCGAAAACGGGGAGTACTTCGGCCGTGGATTAGAAATGCCTTATGTGATGAATGACGGAAAGACTGCGGACGCCTGCGTCGGGGCCACGCTCGAGAGTCTGACGACTGCGGTCGCACATCTGCTCGAGATCGGCGAGAAACCGCCCGCCCCAGCATCGGATCAAAAACGGTCGGAGCAGATCAACATTCGACTGACTGTCGAAGAAAAAATGCTGCTCGACGAGACGGCACGGAGTCGGGGGTTCAAAGGCATCGGCGACTTCGTCAGAAGCACAACGCTCGCAAGCATCAAATGAAACATCCCGTTCGTAAACTACAGGTCGTCGATTCGCACACCGCCGGGGAACCGACGCGGACGGTGATCGCCGGAGGGCCGTTGATGGCCGGCAGCGTGGCGGATCAGGCGAAGGAATTTCACGGGCTGTACGACCAGTTCCGGTCGGCGGTCGTGAACGAGCCGCGGGGGTCGGGCGTGAAAGTTGGGCCACTTTGGTTCGAACCGGCCGGCTTTTGACGTCAGGCAAAGTCGTTTGCACTCGACGCACTCATTTGCGCTCGGACGGAATTAAACTACTGGGATCTGGCCGTGCGGACTGCATCGCTTCGTCAAATGACACGTACTTGCCGTCTTTCACGGCAACTACTGCCTTTTCGGCTCCGGCTCTAGACGCCTTCGCGTATTTCTCAAATCGTTCGTTGCTTCCGAACTGTCGTATGACAAACGACATGGAAAGTTTCCATTGGCCGTCGACCTGAATCCAGAGGTAATCCCATGGATGCGGGGATTGCGTTACCATCGCCAAGGGGATTTTTGAATCGATTGTCAAATCAAGGACCATTGCCGCGTCGATCGCCTCGGCCGAAGGCATCTTTTCTTTTCCCAAGGCATTTGGAAGTCCAAATTTATCGATCGCTGCCTTTTGAAGACGGGTTAACGCTAATAGTTGCCCGGCGAACAGCTTTGCATCCGATGCGTTGGCACCATCGTCGACGCGGATCAGAGCTAGAACCTGCCTCTCATCCTGGGCGTTGATGGCGGCATAGAAATCCTTTGCCGTAGCTTTTACAGTGCCTACCTTGCTTGGGACTAACTCGGGTCGCAAGGGCACAGTTGCCTGTGCAGGATCTCCTCCGTTGGCTTCGATCGCAATTGGGCCGGTCACGGTCGCGAACACGTTGGACATGTCCAGAGCCCGACAAGCGTCATCTAAAGATGTGATTTTTTTCTCCTTAATACTCTTCACCACTTTCTCAACAGCTGCCGGCCTAGACTGCATTTGTTTTTCCGTAACCTCTACGGGCTGCTCATGCCCGACGAAAATGGTGCCGAGCGAAACCTTCCATCGGCCGTCATTTTTCTCAAACTCGTAGCCCGAAAAGTAGTTGAGGCCGTCGACCCTCATTCGTTGATGATCCGGGTTGGGTGAAGCGTCTGCCGCGATCGTCTGCGCGATCTGCTCGTCGGATGGCAAGAAGTTCAGCTGCCCCTCGGGAGGTTGACCAAACTCTTTAACCACCGCCTTTTCGAAACGGCCCATTGCGAGCGTTGATTGAACGTACAGATCGATGTCATGTGGGACCGTCGGAGCGTCAGCGAACATGAGGGTTGCCAATTTTTTTCCGTCTTGGTCCCGCACGGCGTGAGAAAAATCACGCATAACAGCCTGCACCGACCCGGATTTAATTTCCGGCGCTTTAACACCGAGCGCAGACGAGCTGTACAGCGTCAGCACCAAAAGCGCGTAGATTAAATTCGTTCGCATTAGGAGATAATAATGCGGTCTAGAACGGTGAGGAAGTGGCAATTTGCTGTCGACCGCGGCGAGAAGAATGTGACGATCCATCGGTTAGACGGTATGACGTCAACTCTATGCGTATAAAAGTCCGCAAGATTCAGGTCGTCGATTCGCACACCGCCGGGGAACCGACGCGGACGGTGATCGCCGGGGGGCCGTTGATGGCCGGCAGCGTGGCGGATCAGGCGAAGGAATTTCATGGGCTGTACGACCAGTTCCGGTCGGCGGTGGTGAACGAGCCGCGGGGGTCGGACGTGATGGTCGGGGCGCTATTGGTCGAACCGGCCGACCCGTCGTGCTCGATCGGTGTGATCTTTTTTAACAACGTCGGCGTGCTGGGCATGTGCGGGCACGGGACGATCGGCATCGTCGCGACCTTGTCTCATCTCGGGAAAATCTCGCCGGGGGAACACCGCATCGAAACTCCGGTCGGGGTCGTGACGGCGACGCTGCACGAGGACGGCCGGGTGTCGGTTGCGAACGTTCCGGCTTATCGAAAAGCGAAAGCCGTGACCGTCGACGTGCCCGGGATCGGCTCAGTCACGGGCGACGTCGCCTACGGCGGGAACTGGTTTTTCCTGGTCTCCGATCACGGCCAACGACTGGAGTCGAGCAACGTCGAGGCGTTGACCCATTACACCTGGAAAGTTCGGCAGGCGATCAATGCCGGTGGATATCCGGAGGTCGATCACGTCGAGCTTTTCGGGCCGGCCGTCGATCCTTCGGCGAACGCGCGAAACTTCGTGCTCTGTCCCGGGAAGGCCTACGACCGATGCCCCTGCGGGACCGGCACGAGCGCGAAGCTCGCCTGCCTGGCTGCCGACGGAAAACTCGGCGTAGGCGAGACGTGGGTGCAGGAAGGCATCCTCGGCACGAGCTTCACCGGTACATACCAGCGTGACGGCGACCGCGTCCGCCCTACGATCACCGGCCGGGCTTGGATTACGGCCGAAGCGAGTCTGATTCTGGACGTAAACGACCCGTTCTGTGACGGGATCCGTGCGTAGCCTGTGCCGCCCAATGCGTCCTGGGATATAATTCCTGCATGACCGAACACCCAGTTACGATTGATCGGGAAGTGATGCACGGGACACCCTGCTTCGCCGGTACCCGCGTGCCGGTCCGATCCTTATTTGATCACCTGGAAGGTGGGTATAACGTCGAGTACTTTCTGAATCAGTTCCCGTCCGTCGGCCGTCAGCAGGTAATTACGGTGCTTGCTCAAGCGACAACGTTGGCTGAATCAAACGCCCGGATCGTCGCCACCAACTCGTAATGTAGATTTCGCTCGACGAGCATCGTCCGCAAGACCGACGGCTGTTGCTTCCGCCAATCCATGACCCATTCGCCGTGGCGTACGTGCAACGGAATCGAAAGCGGGCAGCCTTTGTCGTTCGCTTCCACTGGCAATAGCTCGAGTAAGATGACGGATGCATATTCGAATCCGAAAATTGGCAGAATTTCAGCACTAAATGTCTAAAACTGTTCTCATCATCGGCGGCGGTGTGATCGGGCTTTGCACGGCTTACTATGCCTCGATGCGGGGGCATTCGGTGACCGTTGTTGAACGGGGGAGCGCGGACCACGGCGGGTGTTCGTTCGGCAACGCGGGCATGATCGTGCCGAGTCATTTCGTGCCGTTAGCGGCGCCGGGCATGGTGGCGATGGGGTTGAAGTGGATGTGGAACCCGCGGAGTCCGTTTTATGTCAAGCCGCGGTTGAGCCCCGATCTGATCAGGTGGGGGCTGCAGTTTAACAAAGCGGCAACCAAGCAGCACGTAGAGCGGTCGTCCCCGCTGCTGCGGGACATGAACCTGGCGAGCCGGGCGTGTTACGAGCAGCTGGCGGACGTGCTCGGGAACGACTTCCTTCTGGAAAAACGCGGGCTGTTGATGCTGTGCAAAACGCAGCGGACGCTGGACGAGGAATCGCATGCGGCCGACCGGGCCAACGCGCTGGGTGTGCCGGCCGAGGCGCTGGACGCGGCGGGCACGGCGAAGCTCGACCCGGACGTGACGGTCGACGTGGCCGGTTCGGTTTATTTTCCGAAGGATTGCCAGCTGTCCCCGTCGAAATTCATGCAGTCTCTGTCGCGAGAGTTGCAGAAACGGTCGGTACGATTCCAGTGGAACACGGAGGTCACTGGCTGGCGTTCTGAAAACGGAAAGGTCACGGCCGTGCAAACCACGGCCGGGGATCTGACTGCGGACGAATACGTGCTCTGCGGCGGGTCGTGGTCGGCGCAGAGCCTGCGGGATTTGAAGCTTCGTCTTCCGATGCAAGCCGGCAAGGGTTACAGCCTGACGGTGCAGAAGCCGCGGCAGCTTCCCCGTATCTGTTCGATCTTCACCGAGGCACGCGTGGCGGTGACGCCCATGGGGGACACGCTGCGGTTCGGAGGCACGATGGAGATCGCGGGCTTAAACGAAAAAATCAGTCCGCAACGGGTCCGCGGGATCATTGAGTCGGTGCCGAAATATTACCCGGCATTTTCCGTCGACGATTTTAAGGGGATCGAGCCGTGGGTCGGGCTTCGCCCGTGTTCGCCGGACGGGTTGCCCTACCTGGGCCGGTTCGAACGGTACGCGAACCTTTCGGCGGCGACGGGCCATTCGATGATGGGGTTAAGCCTCGGACCGATCACGGGCAAGCTGATGGCTGATGTTCTGTCGGACGAACGACCGTCGATCGACATCGCGATGTTGAAGCCGGACCGATATCGCTGACGACAATTCGACCGCCGGGCCCGGGATACGCGCCGGGCTACATCCTCACGCTCATTTTTGACGACGTCTGTAGATCCGGTTCGGGCCTGATGAAGACGGCCTTGAGCCGGGCGCGAAGCCAGCGGCGTGAGGGGGTTTCGAGGAACAGGAAAATCGCGACCGCCGTCCCGACCGTGGCGAACAGGTAAGCGATCGCTTGCGCGGTTCCCCCCGACGGAAGGTGCAGGGCCCGGGCAATTTTATTCCACATCTCATGAGGCAACCGGTCTACATACCGAATCATGGGGACGTGAATAATGTAGATCGCATAGCTGGCCTCGCCGAGCAGGATGAGCGGAGAAAGGCTCAGAAACCGAGTGAACAGCCCCGGTCGACCGGCGGCGTTGACGGCAAGACCGACCACCAGGCAGGCGAAAAGGACCGCGAGAATCGTGGGCCGAATCACGACGCGTGCCCAGTCGGAATACGCGACGGCGAGCACGCCCGGCACGGCCAGCGCCGCGAGGGGCGCCATCCAGTGAAAGAGCGGGCGGTCGTTGGTGCTGTCACCGGGCGCGTGTCGGATGAAGAACCACCGCCCCACCGCGACGCCGAGAATAAATTCGGGGAGCCGAAGCACGGGGAGGAAGGCGAAATACGGATCCACCGCCGCTTCATCCCAGGTCGAAATGACCGCGCCGCTGGCGAGCGTCGCGTGGGCCAGGCCGAGCAGGAAGATGCAGAGCACGGACAGCACGGCGATGAAAATCGCGCTGGTCGTCGTCGAGCGTCGAATGAACCAGCCCGCGAGCAGCGGGAAACTGACATAGAACAACGCTTCGACGCTGAGACTCCAGCCCGGCGCGTTCCACGTCGTCGCCACCGAGGGCACCCACGCCTGCAGGAGTGTGATGCTGAGAAGACCGGTCCAGGTGAACGTGCCCCATTGCGCAGGGAATGTGCCCGAGTGAGGGCCGAGCACGCCGGATTTATACCGCAGTATTTCGAACGGGGCGGCGAGCAACACGCCGAGCAGATAGGTCGGATAGATCCGGGCGAATCGCTTGATATAAAACAGGCTTGTCGACTCGGTCATCCTGCCTTCGCGGTCGAGATACGTGTAGGCGAGGATGAAACCGCTCAGGATGAAGAAGAGCCCGACACTGGTAGGCCCGGCGAAGACCACCCGGCGGATCGACCCGCCGAGCAGATGCGAAAACAGGTACCCCGTCGTCCCGGTCTTTTTGAAATGCGATTCGATCGTGTCGGCGAGCTGATAGAAGTTGGCGCGGAACCCGTGGTAAATCATCACGTGCAGGGCGGCGAAAAACCGGATTCCGGTCAGGGCATTCAGCCGGGGTCGTCTGGGCGCTGTCGGCGTGACTGTGTTCATCGAATTTGCAGTTATAAGTCGGGGGTTTGCGGCTATTGCAAGCCGCGTATCGATCGGTCTAGGCACTGTGCGAGATGCTATCGGGACGCGTGATCGACCGCCATACGCTTTAGGTTGCGAGCCCCGAAGAGCACCGTGAGATCAATATATCTCCGGGGCAGGGAATTTGTCGGGCGTTCGGATTCGAGCGAACCGCTATAGAAAAACAGCGGTCACGTCCGATAATGATTCGTATCGGCAAGGAGGCCGGGCCTGTGGCAGACGTACTTGAACAATCCGAGGTAGACGCGCTGCTCGCCGCGGTGGACAGCGGGCAGGTCGCGGCCGAGCAACCGATGCGGCAGGTGTTCAGCACCGCCAAGAGCGTGGGCACTGAGCCACTCGATGTCCAAACCTATGATTTCAAGCGGCCCGAGCGGGTTTCCAAAGACCAGATGCGGGCCCTGGAAGGGTTGCACGAGGGATTCGGTCGAAACTTCGGGGCCGCCCTTTCGGGGTACCTGCGGACGATCATCGAAGTTTCGGTCGCTCATATCGAGCAGCTGACGTACAGCGAATTCACACATTCGCTGCCCAACCCGACCTGTTTCAATCTACTGAAAGCCGAGCAGTTGGACGGTCAGCTGTGTCTGGAAATCAGCCCGCTGATTATCTATCCGATCATTGACCGGCTTCTGGGTGGGAGCAGTTCGGACCTGTTCATCCCGCAACGGCCCTTAACGCAGATCGAACAACGGCTGGTTCAGCGGATCACCGACCGGGCGACGCAGCATCTGTCCGAGGCGTGGAGCAACCTGACGCCGTTGACGTTCAGCGTCAACGATTTCGAGAGCAACCCGCAGCTGGTGCAGATCGTCCCGCCGAACGAAACGGTCGTCGTCGTCGGATTCGAACTGAAAATGGGGAACCGGGCCGGGACGATGAGTCTTTGTATTCCTTACAACGTGATCGAACCGATCATGAGCAAGTTGGCGGCCCAGAACTGGTTCAGCTACCAGAAAAAGGACGACGGCAACGAGCACCTTCGCAAGATCACGACCAATGTCGCGAATGCGTCGGTCGAGGTCCGGGCGTATCTGGCGCAGACGACGATCACGATGCGGGACTTGCTGTCATTGCAGGTCGGCGATCTGATCACGACCGACAAACAGGAATCCAAGGACGTGCTGGTGTTGATCGAAGGCAAAAATAAATTCCAGGCCCAGGTCGGACAAGTGCGGGGGAATAAGGCGGTTCGGATCACCCAGCGGTGCCGGAACAGCCGGGAAATTGGTAACGCGCCGACAACAATCGGCGGCGCGATGGCCAGTGCGGGAATTCCGACCGGCGGTGGGAAGTGAGCCGGGTCGCGATCCCGAGACAGGGGATCTCACAATCCAGGTCGACACCGACAAAGCACGAACAGGCCGCGGCGGATCGCACCGAAGGCGGGTACTTCGCGCACTCGGCGATGCCGCTGACCAGCCTGATCTTTCTCGCTCCATTAATTATTGTCTACGAGATCGGGACGCGGTGGTACGCGATCGATCCGGTCAGCCATGCCGAAGTTCGAATCACTGCGTTTAACATGATTCAGCGGTTCTTTGCGGCCTTCGGTGCCAGTGGCAAGTATCTGCCCGCGGCCGCGGTCGTTTCGATCCTGCTCGGTTGTCACGTCGCCCACCGCGATATCTGGTCGGCGAAGCTCGGCGTGCTGATCGGAATGCTGCTGGAGTGCGCGATGTACGCGGTCCCGCTGGTCGGGCTCGGGTATCTGTTCGAACACTGCCTTTTGATGTACGGCCAAAATGGCAACTGGCGGGAATGGCTCGTCCTTTCCATCGGGGCCGGGATTTACGAAGAACTCGTCTTTCGACTGGCCATGTTCAGTCTAATGAGCTTCTTCCTGATCGATCTGCTGAAGGTTAAGCCCGCCCGGGCCTTACCACTAATGGTGGTTGTGTCCGCAGTGACGTTTTCGTACTACCACTATTGGCACAATGAAACGTTTCAATGGCCAAGTTTTATCTTTCGCGCCTTGGCGGGAATTTATTTCGGTCTGATTTTTCTGTGGCGGGGGTTTGGTCTAACTGCTGGATCTCATATCACTTACGATGTTACCATCGTGCTGCTCCGGTTGGTCAATCCGGCGTAGTTTGAATTATTTTCTATCAGTCTGCGCGACAGACTAATATAATCCGATCATCGTGAGTCGAACGCATCGGGCGGACGACGATAACTATGATCGCTGAGCGGATTTACGGACGAATCTGCTTCGGTTTGCCCCGACCAGTCGTGGTTCGGGTCGCCTATTTAGTTCTCACGACTTTGTACCTTCTGTCACAATGTTTTTGGAGGGCGTCGCTCTCCTAAGAAAGTGCATGGACGCGTTATGAGCAATCGAACCAAACAACGCCGTTCTGGTGGTCTGACTCTTCTGTTGTATCAGCGGACCCTTCATCCCGAACTTTTCAAGATCTACGCTACCGAGCAGGTCAGCCGTCGGGCTTATGAAGCCGACATCTGGCTCGTCGAAGGCGGGCACGTGATCAGCTTCACCGCTGGTAAGACGACCTTGGCTGAGGTGATCGTCACCGGTCCGAATCAGCTGCCCGACCGTGGGTTGATGCAGTCGATCCCGTGTCGTGGCGAGAAGTATCATGAGACTGCCGTCGGTACGAACGTCAAGTATATGATCAGCACTCAGGAGGAGCAGCTGACCCAGACGTTGTACGATGCGACGAAGCACGAGATCGCCAGCTATGCCGTCAAACGCGAACTGATGATGGCCGACGTGCCGGGCAACGGCGAAGTCGGCGGGTCGCTCAGCGTCCTCGACATCGAACGCCGCAGTCACGAGCTGCTCGTTCAGAGTTTCCACCTTTCGGACGACAACCTGATGGTCATCAAGACCCAAGCGATCATGGAAGTGATCAAAGGCGCCTGATCAACTTTGATCCGGTCGCCGCAGGCGATTGGTCCTTGCAGGTATAAACAATGAAGCCCGGGCATTGACGCCCGGGCTTTTTTTGTCGTCCCAAAAAAGCTCAAACCGATTCACCGTAGAGAGTTTGCAAGACAGTCCGCCGGCGTCCGCCATGGCACGGGCGTCCCGCCCGTGTACTTGGAAGTGATGAAGATTGCTGCGCTCGAATACACGGGCGAGACGCCCGTGACACTTTTGAGACGCAGATTTTCAACGGGCCTGATACTTTTTCGCCGAACGTTGGCGGCTCAACGAAGCAAAAACGGTGTCGGACACCGTTTTTGATCTCCGCGTGCAACAATGCCAAAACGGTGTCGGACACCGTTTTAGTGAATTGAAAATACCTTCAGCCTCTTTCGCGTAGAGCAAGTGCATCTAAACCTATTGCCTGTATAAAGTAGCAGATTCAATGAGCCGGCGGCTTTCAAAGCCGGTGCAGTCACAAGAGAAATAACGTCATCCAAAAATTGCAAAACGGTGTCCGACACCGTTTTATAAAATTCGACACCGTTTTATAGAATTCTGGGTGCTTCGAAGCTGTGAAGACCGCTGCGGTCGAATACACGGGCAAGACGCCCGTGCCACTTTTGAGACGCAGATTTTCAATGGGCTTGATGCTTTTTCGCCGAGCGTTCGCGGCTCAGCTGTTGTCCTCGAACAACGCCGCCAGGCGACTCAGGCCGTCGGCGTTTCACCGGGAGGGGTGACGAACGCGAGGCCGTCGGTGCCTTCGACGGCGATCTCCACCTGTTTGAAAAGCTTGTCGATCGGGTCGTAGGTCGAATGGTCGATCTTGATACGCCCCGCCGTCCCGGCCGGGAGTTTGTAGTTGATGTACGCGATACTTTTGCGTTCCCATAAAGTCCGGTCGATGCTGGTAACGGCCGTGATTGGGACCGGCGGGTGGCCCGGTGCGGACAGCGTTTCGCCGTCGAAACGGAACTCGCCGCGTGAGTTGTAAAGCGCCCAGGCGAGAAGCGCTATCGACAAAGGGGGCAGCAGCACGCCGAAGGTTTTGTTGAACGGCACGTCCAGCCCGGGGTGGGGTGGAATCTCGTAACCTTTCGCCCGGGCGTCGGCGTTCTCGCGGGGATAGACGAAGAAGCCGTCGCGAATTGAGTACAGCCCGTAACCGAACAGAAATACGACCAGCGCGTAACGGGTCAGTCGGTAGTTTCGGTAGGCCTTGGCGACGATGGGTCCGTCGGCCGGGGTCCAGGCGGGCAACGCCGGCGCGTCGTCCGTCGGGTTATTCTGCTCAGTCATAGTCGATTCTCATGGACACCCGCGTCGACGGGCACTGCAACAATCAGTGGCCCGTCGTTTCGGACAGTTGCTCGACATTGTCCAACCCGCGTCGGACCTCGTCAATGAACTGCTGGTACACTTCCAAGCCCGATCGCGCGACGTCCGGGTCGGCCGTCGAGAGGGAAATTTTGTCTTTTTCGAGCATTGCCAGCATTGCGGTCAACCGCTGCCGGGTCTGCGACGCAAAGTTATTCACATCTGACATGGCTCAAACACCCCGATGAATTTTTTGCCGTAGCGACGCCGAAGCGTCTTAAAGCCGCCCGGGTCTGTCAGGCGGTCGATTCGCGTCGGTCGGACGTGATACGGATGCTCAGTTTTACGACCGGGACGCGATGGCCGATGAGATCGGTTTCAGCACCCGAGGGATGATGTACTGCGTGCACAGTTGCTCACACCGGTCGGCCATCTGTGGGAGCATTTCGTGCATCGGTTCCTTGGGGCGGTCGCCCCAGTACCGGCGGAGAATCAGATAGACGCTGATCACGTCGTCGTTGTAATCACCCGTGCGGACCTGGTAGCTGTTGGTCCGGGTGACGACGTCGATGCGAGCCTGCAACCGGCAGTCGTCGCTGAGCGCGACTGTCACGCTCGGCTGAAAATCAACGGCCTTCGCGCCCATCTCATCGGTCAGGCACGCCAACGGCGATTGCGCGTACAAGCTGTCGGCAATGATCTCGTCGTGGTTGCCGCTGAACGACAGATCGAATCCGAACAACAGGTCCAGGTAATCGACTTCGATCGGGCTGATCCCCAGGTGATAAGGGGCGAGTTGAAGCATGAGTGAATGCAACTTCAGCGACTCGGTGATCGAGGTCGGATTGACGTGCCCGCTGGCGAGCCGTTTCGGCTCGAGGCTCGCCCACCGGTACGAGTGCGACGAGCGATCCTCTTCCAGGTTATACTCCCCCGCTTCGGTCTTACGGAAACGCCCCATGCCGGGGTATTCTTTCTGGATCCGTTCGAAAAAGTGCAGCAGGGTTTCCCGCTGGTGTGGCAGCGCCAGCTGTGAGCCGAGCCGCATGTTCACGTAGAAATCGTCACAAAATGCCGCGAATGGATTGGACATAAAGGTCTCTCCCGATGCCCGGTTCACCACTGTTATCGGACGGCTCCCGTGAAAAAGTGTAACCGAAGTTCTTCACAACGAAAGATGATGGTCGTGCAGTTCTCTGCCGCGGGTGCAGATAGCAAAATTCGAAATAATGCGGCGATTGTCGCGTATAGTTTCGCACTTACACCGGCGTGCCGATTCGTCTGCGTTCCGCCCTTTCACAATGTTGATCAGTTTGACCCGTCGGCGGCAGCGGCTTAGAACCATTCCATGTCCGCTCTGAAGCCCGTCTACGCGCTGGTCGGCACCGACAGTTTTCTACAGCTGCAGCACTTGGCCGAGATCGTCCGATCGGCGGGGAAGGACGCGCAGCGGATCGACCTCGACGGCGAACGAGCCGCACTGGCAGAAGTGCTCGACGAGGTGCGGTGCTTCGCGATGTTCGGCAGCGGAAAAGTGGTCGCCGTCCAGAACGCCGACGCGTTTCTCACCCGCTTCCGTGAACAACTCGAAGAATACGTGCTGCATCCATCGGACAGCGCGACACTCGTGCTCCGGCTCGCATCGCTGCCGGCCAATCAGCGGATCTACAAAGCCATCGCCAAGACCGGGGTGATCGAAAAATGCGAACCCCCCAAAGACCTGTCGCGATGGATCATTGACCGCGCTAAAACCGCGCACAAGTTGGTCGTCCCCCCCGAAGTCGCTCGACTGCTGGCCGACTTCGTCGGTGATAATCTCGCCCGGCTCGACAACGAAATCGCCAAGCTCGCCTTGTCCGCCGTCGACGGAAAAGTTCGAACCCAGGACGTCGTCGCCGGCGTGGCGTTTCAACGGGAGCAGCAGTTGTCCGAGATGGTCAACGCTCTCGCGGCCGGTCGCCCCGCCGACGCCGTGCAGCGCTGGCGTCGACTGCTTCAAAGCGACAGCTCGACCGAGTTCCGGGCCGTTACCTGGCTTGCGATCTGGTTGACCAACGTCCGCAAGGCGCTGGCGATGAGAAAATCTGGCATGAACGCCGGCGCGATCACTTCCGCACTTCGGATCTGGCCGCGAGAGATGCAGCAGCCCTTCATGGACACCGCCCTGCTCATGGGCGAAGCCGGTGTCGCACGGGCGATCGATCTTCTGGCGGAACTCGACTTGCAGAGTAAATCCGGCGTCGGAAATGCTGCCGAGAACGTCGAACGTTTTTTGCTGACCGTAAGCTTGTAGAACCCCCCGTCGAGCGACGGGCATACTGTGTCTACCCAACTAGAATGAGTGGCGATCAGCCTTCCTGAACCTCGTCCCACCCCAATTCGCCGATCAGCTTCACGAATCTGCAGGGGCAGATGTTTTTGGACATTAGTTGATTCCCGTGCCGGGTAATCTCAACCAGCATCTGCTGGTCGTGCGGGCCGACGGGTAACACCGCGATCCCGCCGTCTTTGAGCTGTTCCCTCAGCAGTTTTTCCGGGATCGCCGGCGCACCCGCGCCGATCAGGATGCGGTCGAACGGCGCGGCGTCCGGCCATCCGGCTGTCCCGTCACCGTGCCGGAAGTGGACGTTGCGAATGTTCATATCCATCAGCTTTTCCCAGGCGTTATCGAGCAGCGGTTTGATCCGCTCGATCGTGAAAATCTGGTTACCGAGCCGGGAAAGAATCGCCGTCTGGTACCCGCTGCCGGTGCCAATTTCGAGCACGTTGGCAGTGGGCCGAACGTCCAGACGGTGCGTCATCAGAGCGACGATGTAGGGCTGGCTGATTGATTGACCGTAACCGATCGGCGACGCGCGGTCGGCGAATGCTTCGTCCTTGGATCCCGACGGAAAAAACCGGTCACGCGGGGTTTCACGCAAGGCCGCGATTACTCTTTCGTTATCGATTCCACGTTCGACGACCTGTTGTCGAATCATGGTTTCCTGACGCGATCCGTCTTTTACCGTATCCATGTTGCTCCATTCTATACGTCGACTTACGTAGCAAGTGCGGGGCCGACCGAAGTCAGAAAATTGAGAGACAATCCCGATCGCCAACAACCCCTACCAAATTTGCAGACAATAGACCTTTCGGTTACGGTTCCCGGCATGAATCGTGTCAATTACCAATTCTTATTGTACGGGCTGCTCAGCTTAGTGTTCGCTTGCAAACGCGAATCGAACACCGGCGCTGTCGCCCCCGCCGCGACCTACACCCCGCCGGCCGAAGTGCGGCTCGGTTACTTCCCCAACGTCACGCACGCGCAGGCCGTGCTCGGGGTCACCTCCGGTGACTTCGCGACGGCGGTCGCACCGGTGAAGTTTTCGGCCCGGCCATTTAACGCCGGTCCGAGCCTCGTCGAGGCTTTGTTCTCAGGGCAGATCGACGTGGGATACGTCGGCCCGGGCCCCGCCATCAATGCCTACGCCCGCAGTCACGGCGACGGGATTCGAGTCATCTCCGGCGCGGCCGACAACGGCGTCCTGATCGTCGCCCGGAAAGAATCGGGCATCCACACCCTTGCCGACCTGAACGGCAAAAAACTCGCGACTCCTCAGCACGGCAATACGCAGGACATCGCCGCCCGGCATTACCTGCAGTCGACGTTGCACCAGGACAACCTGGACAACGTCCTGGCGATCGCGAATGCCGACCAGGCGAGCCTGATGTCGGCCGGCAAAATCGACGCCGCCTGGGTGCCCGAACCGTGGGGATCGCTTCTGATCGCCAACGCCGGCGCAGTTTCGGTCGCCGAGGAGAAAGACCTCTGGCCGGCCAAGGACTTTTCCCTGACTGTGATCGTGACGACGCCGGACTTTTTGAAAGCGCATCCCGACGTCGTGCAGAAACTGCTGGGCGTCAACCACACGTGGACCACCCGCCTTGCGAGCGAGCCGGCGAAGTATGTTTCGCAACTGGAGTCCGCCCTGAAAACGTTGAACGGGAAAGCGCTTCCCGCCGGCGTTACCGCCGATGCGGTGTCACACGTCAAATTTACTGAAGACCCATCACCAGAGACGTTCGACGCCAACGCGCAGTGGTCGCTGGAGCTCGGATTCGCCAAATCAAAACCCGACCTGTCGGGGTTGATTGATCTGAGTGTTTTGAAGAAGCTTCCGTAAGATTCGGCGCCCGGCAATCGAATCCGACGACGCGAGCCGGCAGTAAGCCGACTCGTCCGTCGGGCGGTCGCGGTGCAGATGTAATTCGTCAGCCCGGCCGAGTCATCCGGACTTCACCCAGGTCGCCATGACAGCAACACTCAACGCCGCACCAACGACGCCCGCCGGCAACGGGCCGGCTTCGGTCGTCACCGGCCACCTGGTGCTCCGGGACATCGACAAGAATTTCGACGGATCGAACATCCCGGCGTTGCGCGGCGCCAGCATCTCTGCCCAGCCGGGCGAATTCCTGGTCGTGGTCGGTCCCAGCGGGTGCGGGAAAAGCACACTGCTCAATATTGCCGCGGGAATGCTCAAACCCGACCAGGGGTCTGCGCTGCTGGACGGCAAGCCGATCACCGGGCCCGGCCCCGACCGCGCGATGGTCTTCCAGGAACACGGGCTTTTTCCATGGCTGTCCGCCCTTGCCAATGTCGAATTCGGATTGAAGATGGCGGGCGTGCCCAAACGTGAGCGGCAGGACCGCGCGGCGGACGCACTGAAACTGGTCCACCTGGCCAACAGCACCGGGAAGCTGATCCACGAACTGTCCGGCGGGATGCGGCAACGCGTGGCGATCGCCCGGGCCCTGGTGATGGACCCGGCCGTGCTGCTGATGGACGAGCCGTTCGCGGCACTGGATGCCCAGACGCGGACGCTGCTGCACGAACAGCTGCAGGACCTGTGGTGCCGGACGCGGAAAACAATTTTGTTCGTCACGCACTCGGTCGGTGAGGCGGTGCGATTGGCCGACCGGATCATCGTGCTCCACGCGCACCCGGGCCGGGTCCGCCGGCAGATTATGATCCCGCTGCAGCACCCGCGGGATTTCGACAGCAAGCAGGTGACCGAGTTGGTCTCTCTGGTTCGGACGGAAATTGAGCAAGAGGTCAACCGTGTCAACGCCGCCATGGCGAACCCCGACTTACAAGGCGATTTTTGGAAGCCTGAGCCGACTCCTGATCTGGATCGCGATTCTGGCGACGTGGGAAGCGGCATATAGGATTTTCCACTGGCGGTTCTGGGTCTTCCCCGCCCCGAGCCACATCGTCGATTCACTGCTCGGATTGCTCGACCTCAACACCGACTTCGGGTCGCCGGTCAAACACGGCTGGCCCTGGCTTGCCGGACAACCGGCGGTCGGGCCCGGCGGTTTTTTCCACAGCCCTCTGGTAGTCGCCAACGTCGCCAGCGGGCTCCGCCTGCTCGCCGGTTTTTTCGCCAGCATCCTGCTGGGTATCGCACTCGGTGGCGTCATGTGGCGGCTCAAACCCGTCGACGGATTTCTGGGCCCCTTCGCGCTCGGACTACAAACATTGCCCAGCGTCTGCTGGGTGCCGCTGGCAATTATCTTTTTCGGATACAGCGAATACGGGATTCAATTCGTGCTCGTGATGGGCAGCACGTTCGCGATCGCGATCTCGGTCCGCGACGGCCTCCGCACGATCCCCCCTTTGTATCAACGCGCGGGGCTCATGCTCGGCGCGAACGGCTGGAAACTCTACCCCTACGTGCTGCTCCCGGCGTCCCTGCCCGCCATGGCGAGCGGCCTGCGGCAGGGATTCTCGTTCGCCTGGCGTTCACTGATGGGCGGCGAACTGGTTTTCGGCGCCGCACTGAACCCCAAGGGGCTCGGTGTCCTTTTAGACGACGGCCGAAACATCGGCGGGCCCGCGCAGGTCATCGGCATCATGATCGTCATGGTACTCATCGGCATGTTCGCAGATCGATTGGTCTTCGCCCCGCTCGAAAAACGCGTCCACCGACAGTTCGGCCTCGGTGCTGACAAATGACCTTTGCGAAGCGGCCTTGGATCGCAAGTCTAGTTGCCTTGTCCTTCGGCCCAATCGTTCCATAAAAAACGCCGCGGCAACCGAAGTCGCCGCGGCATCTTTAAAAATAACAAAAGGCCTGATGCAGCGAGTGCATCAAAGCGATCAGTGGGTCTCGGTCGTGTTCGACGTGCCGCCCGTGATCGGATTGTGGCTCGATTGATGTTCGGTCGTCGACGAATCGCCCGTGATCGGGTTCTGGGTCGTGGTGGTGTCCTTGGTCGTTTTCGTGCCGGTCAGCGGGTTGGTCGAGGTCGACTGATCGTGCTGCGTGGTGCAGCCACCAATCACCGGAGCCATCAAAGCCGCGCCCAACACTGCAATCATTCCGTAACGCATAACAATCTCCTACGAGTTAGTAACAGGTCTCTTCCTACGCGGAGGAAGTTGAGCAAATCGAGGACCAGCGGTTGGGTTCGGTGCGGATGTCTGATAATAACGCGGCTTGGCGGCGAAGGGCCGCACGCATAAACTACGAACCTTGACTGAATTCACCTTTCCCGAGCGAAAGTGCGACATGGAAACTGCGACAACAACGATCAACTACGACGATTTTGCCAAGGTCGATCTCCGAGTGGCGACCGTGCTCGAATGCCGGCCGATCGAAAAATCTAAAAAGCTGCTCGTCCTGCAGGTAGAACTCGCCGGCGGTGAGCGGCGGCAGATCTGCGCCGGCGTGCGGGCGCATTACACGCCGGAGCAACTGATCGGCAAACAGATCATCGTCGTCGCCAACCTCGCGCCCCGGGAGATGTTCGGCGAACAAAGCCACGGCATGCTGCTGGCCGCGCACGACGCGGCGACCGAGAAGGTCATCGTCATGGGGCCCAGTGAACCGATCTCGCCGGGGTCGAAAGTCAGCTGAAGATCCGCATCGCCCCGATACTTCCGACCGCGTTTGTTTTCGTCCGGACGGCTTTGACGTACACCGCATGCTCCGCGAACTTCACATTTCAAACCTGGCCGTGATTTCCAACGCCCGCATCGAGTTGGCGGCGGGACTGAACTGCTTCACCGGCGCGACCGGTGCCGGGAAAAGTCTGGTCATCGGCGCACTCGAAGTATTGCTGGGACTCCGGGCCCCCGGCGAGATGCTTCGGCCCGGGGCCGAAGAGGGCCGGGTGAGCGGCGTGTTCGAGGTTCGTGACCCGGTCACGTTGAAGCAAATCGAAACCGTCACCGACGTGGCCGTGACCGCCGACGGCGGGGAAATCCTGCTCACGCGGAAGCTCTACGCCAGCGGTCGAAGCTCGGTCTCGATCAACGGCCAGCCGATCACGCTGGGCATGCTCAAGCAGGTGTCCGAGCATCTGGTCGACGTGCACGGGCAGCACGATCATCAGTATTTGCTGAAGCCGGCCAACCAGCTGGACGTGCTCGACCAGTTCGGTGATCTCTGGAGTCTTCGCGAGAAATACCGGGCCGTGTTCGACCAGTTGCAATCGACGAAACAACGGCTCGACGAGCTGACCACCAACGGCCAGCTGCGCAGACAGCAATTGGATTTATACAAGTTTCAGGCTGCGGAGATCGACGCCGCCGAATTGGACCCGGCCGAGTATGCCGAGCTGAAATCCCGGGCTTCGGTACTGATCAATCTCGAAAAGCTAAAGAAAGACGCGGGCGCCGCGCACACGTCGCTATACGAAGCCGACGGCAGTCTTCTGGAACAGCTCAAGACCGTCGTTGCCACGCTGACCGAGCTCGCGGCGCTCGATAAGCAATTGGCTCCGGTCGCGAACCAGGTCCGCGAATCAACGTTGAACCTTGAAGAAGCCGCGTTCGACATCGGCCGATACCTCGACAAGCTGGACCTCGACCCTGGCGAGCTGGCCGAGGTGAACGAACGGCTCAACACGATCAACCGCGTGTTGAACAAATACGGCGACCCGATTGAATTCACGATCCAACACCGCGTGCAAATTCAATCGCAGATCGAAGACCTCGAGCGAACGACCGAAGATCTGACCGCTCTGCAGAAAAAGATTGAACCGCTGCGGAAGGAACTGAAGCAGCTGGGTGAAGAACTGTCGGTCAAACGGCAGGCGGTGGCGAAAAAGATCGCCCCCATGATCGAAGGCTCGCTGGCCGAACTGGGCATGGAAAAGGCGAAGTTCAACATCACGGTCGCGACCGCGCCGGCTATGGCCGGGCAGCTCCCCGCCACCGCGACCGGGTTCGACCAGGTCGAGTTCATCGCCCAGACCAACCCCGGCCAGCTCGCGCAGCCGCTTCGCAAGATCGCCAGCGGGGGTGAACTGTCGCGAATCATGCTCGCGCTCAAGGGAATCCTCGCCCAGAGCGACCGCGTGAGTGTGCTGGTCTTCGACGAGATCGACGCCAACGTCGGTGGACGGCTCGGGTCGATCATCGGAAATAAGCTTCGCAGCCTCGCGACGCACCACCAGGTGCTTTGCATCACGCACCTGCCGCAGATCGCCAGCTACGCCGACCGGCATTTCACGGTGCGCAAGGAAGTCACCAGCGGTCTGACCGAAAGCAAAGTCCGGCAGATGGAAGGCCCCGAGCGGTTGGAAGAACTGTCAGAAATGATCGGCGGGCACCGCATCACCGACACCACACGCGCGCAGGCCAGAGAGCTGCTGGACACCGCGACGGCCGAGTTCAAACCCCCGGCGGCCAAACCGGTGAAGCCCGCGAAGCCGACCAAGCGCGACGCCCGCAAGCAAGCAAGTTAGCGAAGCGCATTCAAAAATCTCCTTGCCATGACCGAAGCCGAAATCATCGATTACATCAGTTCAACCTTTCCGGCCGTACAACGCGTCGAAGCCAACGGCACGTCATTTTTCTTCGACGGGTCGGGCCACATGTTTCCGATCGCGACGCTGGTGACGACCGACGAACACGACACGGCTTCGGATTTAAATCGGCCGGGCGTTTTCAGATTTAATGTCTGGGTCGGCAAGGCAACGTTTCAATCGCTGTTTCGGCCGAAGACAGCCGATGAAACGCAGTACGATTTCACTGCCCCGGATAAAATCATGCCCCACCCGGTTTACGGGAACATGTACTGGACCTGCGTGCTCAATCCCAGCCGGCAGACATCCGAGACCGTCAAACGACTGCTCGACGAGGCATACCTAAAGGCGGAGAAAAAGCACGCGTAGCGATCGAGCGATTGCTCTGCCATTCGTTCACACGATATCCCAACCGTCGATTCGACTTGACATCCCGGCGTCCGACCACAAGATTCCATCCGGATACACGGATGCTCGAATCACCCCAACCCGAACGCCTGCTCGCCTGGATCGGCTCACTCGCCGACGGGACCCGGCTGCGTCTATTGCGATTGTTGGAACGCAACGAACTGGGGGTCGTCGAGTTGTGTGACGTGCTGCAGTTGCCGCAGTCGACCGTAAGCCGGCATCTGAAAGTGCTGGGCGACCAGAAATGGGTCCGCGGGCGTCGGCAGGGAACGACACACCAGTACCGGACCATTCTCGAGGAACTCGACCCCGCGGCCCGGCGGTTGTGGGTGGTCGCCCGCGAGCAGATCGAGCACTGGGCGACCGTTAAACAGGACCAGCTCCGGCTCGACCGATTGCTTCGCGAGCGTGAAATCGACAGCGAGACGTTCTTCGCCGGCGCGGCGTCGGAATGGGACCGGTTGCGGCGGGAACTGTACGGCGAGCGGTTCTCGACCGCCGCCATGCTCGCGCTGCTGCCCGCCGGTTACGTCGTCGCCGACCTGGGCTGCGGGACCGGGAACCTCACCGCCGAGCTCGCGCCGTACGTCAAACAGGTCATCGGTGTCGACGGCTCGGCCGCGATGCTGAAGGCGGCCAGGAAGCGGACCGCCGGTTGTGGGAATGTCGATTTGCGGAAAGGCGATCTCGCGGCGATTCCGATCGAACCCGTCGCCTGCGACGCCGCGTTGCTCGTGCTCGCCCTGGCGTACGTGACCGAACCGCAGGCGGTGCTTGCCGAAGTCGCGAGGATTCTGAAACCCGGTGGTCGCGGTGTTATCGTCGACCTGCTCCCGCACGACCGCGAGGAGTTCCGCCGCCAGACCGGGCAGATCACCCGCGGGCTCGAACCCAAATCAGTCGAACGCATGATGACCGAGGCGGGGTTCAAAAACATCACGACCCGCTCGCTCCCGCCGGAGCAAAACGTCAAAGGCCCGGCCTTGTTCGTGTCCGCCGGGCAGCGGGCGTAACACCGGGGCCTCACTCGTCCGTCCGAATCGCGGCATCGCAGCGATCTGCAGAAATTCACCCTTCGGGAACGTTCGGTCCGATAACGCATGCTGTGCAATCGGTCCCGCTCGAACTTTTTCTGAGATGACAGTAGTGCAGAATATTGAATCCCGAATGGACGCCTGGATCGATTCGCTCCGCCAGCTTCGGCGGTACCGCAAACTGTTCATCACCGGCTGCGCGAAGTCGGGCACGACGTGGTTGGTCAAGCTGCTGAACGGCCACCCGCAGGTGGTCGCCGACGGCGAGGGCCGGTTCGCGTGGCGGTTGTTTTCACTGCTGGAACAGGCGGCGAATCAATTCAACCAGGACCAGCAGATCGTGACCGGTTCACCCCTGGGAATGATCACCGGCGACGACTTTGCCATGATGATGCGGAGCGCGTCGGACAATGTCCTGCATCGCTACCTGACGGCCAGCGGCAAGTCCCCGCACCGGGTGCAGGTGATCGCCGACAAGACGCCGCAACACGTGTTCAACACGCCGATCCTGAATGCGATGTACCCGGGATGTCGGTTCATCAACATCGTTCGAGACCCGCGCGACGTGGCGACGAGCGCGCTGTTTCACCTCGGGAAAGACACGAAACAATCGAAGGAAGAATACGTCGACGCGTTCATCAACCGCAGCTGGCGCGGGAGCGTCGAGGCGGCGCTCGAGGCCGAGAAGACGCTCGGCAGCGAGACATTTCTAAATGTCCGTTATGAAGACCTGCACGCGGACCCGGAGCAGACCATCCGGCGGTGTCTGACGCATCTGGAAGTGGACGCGTCGGAAGAAACGATTGTCGCCTGCCGGGAGGCGGGCAGCTTCGAACTGCTGTCCGGCGGACGCCGTCGCGGTGAAACCGATCCGAATTCGTTCTACCGCAACGGCCAGACGGGCGACTGGAAAAATCACCTCGACTCGGACCTCGTAAAGCGGTGCTGTACGCCGGTTGCCGGCCTGATGCGGCGGTTCGGATATCCGGTCGATACCGGATCGGTCACCGTGACGCTTCACGTCGGCGCGACCGGGAAGCCCGCCCCGGTTGCCGCTTAATCGACCGCTTCGACCGAAGGCGGTTAGACTTTTTGAATAATACTGCGCGCTCGGCGATATCTAGTCGCCCCCGTTTGGCGGTTGCCCCCACGGGGCGCTTCCCGCCGGTGATCACGTCGACTCGTGCCCCTGCGAGACGACCGCTAAACGGTTATCGGCTATCATCTTACGAATAACGTGCGCTGGGCGATCCCGCCGGAATCTCTTCCCGAGCGAGACCATGATCGGCTTGACGCGCACGAATAAATTGGGATCCGTGTCAGACGTCTTGCTCGGACAGATCCAGATGCCGAAGAGAGAAGATGCCGTCGGTGCCGGAAAAGATCGACCCAAACCCGCGTGTTAGGATCGCTGATCGCCCGGCTCAACAGCGGTGACCAGACCGCGCGGTCCGAATTGATCAAACAGGCTTACAACCGTGTCGAACGGATGGTCCGTCGCCAGCTCAAACAGTTCTCCGCGGTCCGCCGGTGGGAAGAGACCGGCGACGTGCTTCAGGCGGTGCTGGCCGGGCTCGCGCTTACCTAATCAGCAATCCTGGCGGAGGTTGAACAAGAGTTGGGCGCGAGCAGAACTTTCAAATCGATTATCAGACGGCGAAGTTTCTGCAAAAATCCTTGACAGGCTCCCGATGTCATTCAACAATGCATCCGGATGAGCGGATGGATGTTCCGCCGCCGATGCTGATTTGGACCGTGCAGTACGAAACAAAGCGGGCCGCGGGTCGGCCCCTCACCGCAGGAGATTCTAATGACCGCGATCATGACCGAACCGACCAAGGTAAAGACGACAAAGAAACTCGAATTCAAGGTCCGTGACCTGACGCTGGCCGAGTGGGGCCGGAAGGAAATCCTGCTCGCCGAGCAGGAAATGCCGGGCCTGATGGCCGTTCGCGAGGAATACGCCTCGCAGCAGCCGTTGACGGGTTTGAAGATCGTCGGTTCGTTGCACATGACGATCCAGACGGCCGTCCTGATCGAAACGCTGACCGCGCTGGGCGCGGACGTGCGGTGGTGTTCGTGCAACATCTTCAGCACGCAGGATCATGCCGCTGCCGCGATCGCGGTCGGCCCCAAGGGAACCGAGAATGCCCCCGCCGGGGTGCCGGTCTTCGCCTGGAAAGGTGAAACGCTGGAAGAATATTGGTGGTGCACCGAGCGCGCGATCGATTTCGGTGAAGGGTCGGGACCGGACCAGATCGTCGACGACGGCGGTGACGTCACGCTGCTGATCCACAAAGGCGTCGAGTTCGAAGCGGCCGGCAAAGTCCCGGGCCCCGAGACGACCGAAAACGAAGAGTACAAAGTCATCCTGCAGTTGCTGGCCAAGACGCTGAAGGAAACCCCCGACCGCTGGACCAAGGTCGCCAGGGAAGTTCAGGGCGTCAGCGAAGAGACCACCACCGGGGTGCACCGCCTGTACGAAATGCAGAAGGCCGGGAAGCTGTTGTTCCCCGCCATCAACGTGAACGACAGCGTCACCAAGAGCAAGTTCGACAACCTGTACGGTTGCCGGCATTCGCTGGTGGACGGGCTGTTCCGCGCGACCGACGTGATGATCAGCGGCAAGGTCGCCGTCGTCTGCGGTTACGGCGACGTGGGCAAAGGCTGCTGCCAGTCACTGAAGGGCCAGGGTGCCCGCGTGATCGTGACCGAAATCGATCCGATCTGTGCGCTCCAGGCGGCGATGGAAGGGTACCAGATCCTGACCCTCGAAGAGACGCTGCCGTATGCCGACATTTTCGTCACCACGACCGGCAACTACAGCATCATCACCGCAGAGCACATGGCCAAGATGAAGGACAAAGCCATCGTCGGGAACATCGGTCACTTCGACAACGAAATCGACATGGCCAGTCTGAAGAAATTGCCGGGCATTAAGAAGACGAACATCAAACCGCAGTACGACATGTGGACGTTCGCCGACGGGCACAGCGTGCTGATCCTGGCCGAGGGCCGTCTGCTGAACCTGGGCTGCGCCACGGGCCACCCGAGCTTCGTGATGAGCGCGAGCTTCACGAACCAGACGATCGCCCAGATCGAACTGGCGACCAACAATTCGCAGTACGACAGGAGGGTTTACGTGCTGCCGAAGATCCTCGACGAGAAAGTCGCCCGCCTGCACCTGGATAAGCTCGGCGTCAAGCTGACGAAGCTGAGCAAGGAACAAGCCGATTACATCGGCGTCCCGGTCAACGGGCCGTACAAGCCCGAGCATTATCGGTACTGATTGGTTATCACGATCCGATAACTAGACGGGCCAGCATTCTTGAGATGCCGGCCCGTTTTCATTTGGTGTGCCTTGTGATCGATGATTGCGCATACCAACTCATTTTCGACCGTTTGAGTTGATGATACGAAAGTATCATCTTTTTAAATTGATTATACTTTTTGGCGTTATCGTATAAGATATTCCCGACTGCTTATACTTGTATCGAACATAAAACATAAACGATGAAGGAATCAGATTTTACATCCGCGAGGGCCGGAACGTTGGGGCGAAATCTTCAAGGCGCTCTGACGTTTTCGCCGATGCCTCTGCCGCCGTCGTTGACGCTGTCCACGGCTCAGGTCCGCCAGATAGATTTTGTTTCCAATGCGCTAGGCCGACTTGACGGGACTGCCAAGGGTCTTCCAGATCGAAAGATTCTTGTGCGTTCGTTCGTTCGCCGCGAAGCACAGCTATCCAGTTACATTGAGAATACCTATGCGCGGTACGAGGATGTAGCCGTTGCGGACACGGGCACGGTTCGAGGTGAAATTGCCGGTCCGGTTCGTGAGACGCTGAACGCCGAAAGAGCCATCAATTCTGGAATCGAGGCCGTCTTTGACAACGGACGCCCGGTCACGCTGCAACTGATCCGTCAGATGCATAGCATCCTTTTGGAGAACGTCCGCGGTCACGAGTCGAGAGGCAGGTTCCGGGACGTCCAAGTTTACATCGGAAGTTCTCGCGATTTTGACAGCGCGCGTTTTGTGCCGGCACCCGCCCATCAATTGAATGAATTGATGGATCAGTTTTCGGCTTACCTTATCGGGCCGGATGATTTGCCCGTCGCGGTGAGACTGGCATTAATTCATTATCAGTTTGAAACGATCCACCCGTTCGAAGACGGAAACGGCCGGCTGGGCCGCATCCTCATTCTGCTGGGTCTATGTCAGCACCAAATGTTGACCGTTCCATTGCTGAATGCGAGTCTCTACTTCGAGCAAAATCGACAGCAGTATTACGACGGCCTGCTTCGAGTCAGCACGCACGGCGATTGGCTCGGATGGATCAGCTTTTTTGTCGAAGGGCTCCGGTTCGCCACTGTCGAATCGTTGAAGAAGTTGGACGAACTAGTCACGCTCCGGGCGACATATCATCAACGCCTTCAGGAAGCGCGAAATTCCGCCCTACTGATCAAGCTGGTCGACGCGCTATTCATTCAACCGGTCATGAACATTTCGACTGCGGCAGCGACAATGGGGGTGACCTACGCGGCGGCACAACGGAGTGTAGAAAAGCTAATCCGTGCCGGGATACTCAAACAAGTTCAGCCGAATGCGGTGCCTGCCAAGTTTGTCGCGAACGATATTCTCAAAGCCGTGAATGCCGAGCCGACACGTCGTTGATGCAGTCGGCCGATCGACCTTGCCGCCTACTGTCGCTGATCCCCGCTCAGCACTTCGTCCACGGTCGTGGTAAACGTGTGTAGCGAAGCCGCCGAGACGGTCGGGTGTTGCACGGTGCCGCGGACCTGGATCTGCAGCAGTTCCTGTTTCGCCCCGGCGAGCAGGTCGTGAATGATCGGCAGGTTCGGCAGCCTGGGATTCTCGGTCGTAAAATTCATCCGGACTTTTTTCGTGTCAAAATCCAGGTAGCCGTTCCCGCTCATGACCAGCCGGCTGCTCCGCATCTGCACCTGCTCGAATGTGACCCGCTGTCCTTCGACCAGGTACCGGGCTGTTCCTTCGTTGAAAGGGCTCGTGGTCGGCAACGACAGGTTCGTCACCTCCATGAGCCCCAGCATCAACGGGATCTGGTACATCTCTTTGCCCGAGACGAGCACGTCACCGCGGCCCCGGCGGGTCGCGGGGTCTGACCATTCGCCCTGCAACGCGAGGCTCGCCGATACCTGCCCGCGGATCTCCTGACCGTTCGGGGCGACCTGTTTTGCGATTTCGCGGACGTCGGCGTTCTTGATCACAAAATCCATTGAGTAACTCGACGCTCCCTGGTCGGGCAGGCGGACCTTCACGTCACCGGCGACGTCACCGCCGGCGATCTGGCCCTGAATTTTGCCCACGTCCAGCGTGTCCGACCCGGCCGGAAGATCCAGCACGGCTTTGAACCCGGTGACCGGCCGGTCCGCGAACGCGACCGAGTCCAACGCGATGTCGCCGTGGAACGCCGCCGTCTTTCCGCGGCGAACCGCGGCATTGAATCCGAGATCTCCCGACAGGTTCGTCAGCGTCATGCCCGCGTCGAGCGTCGCCCCGCGGGCGTGGACGACCCCGTTCAGATCGACGTCCGGCTCAGCGTCTTTTCGGCGATCGCCCCGGTATTTCAACGACTGCAGGTCCAGATCGACCTCGCCGTCGAACTTCAAATCGGACATCATTTTTCGCAGTGCGGGCGGGAGCGCTTTGCGAAGATCGGCGTCCGTCCTGGCGTCGCGCAGCTTCATCACGAAATCCCAATCGCCAGGCTGCGCGGTGAGGCCCCTGCCACTGATCACCACAGTCGCTTTGCCGTGATGCCCGCTGAAATCATTGATCGTGATGTGACTCGGATCAATGCTCACCGACCCGGTACACCGGTCGAGCTGATACGGCATCGCCTTGGCCTTGAGAGACAGCACTCGAGGGTGAACAGTCAGTTTGAAATCCCCGGGTTCGACGGTGGGCGCGGCACTGGTCTGCGAGCCCGGGCGGACCAGCCCTGCGAAAAACAGCTCGGCGTCGATCGTCCCCGTCGGGTCAATCGCCGCTAAGGCATGTCGACCCGGGGCGGACATCAGCTTCTGCAGCGGCGCGTCCAGCGGAAGATTCGTCGCCGCGGCATTCATTGTGATCTGCGGTCGACCGGTGGACCAATTGACAACTCCGGAACCTTTCAGGTCTGCCGAGTCGCGTCGGCCGTGAAGTTCGGTGACGTCGACTTTGTCCGAGTGGACGACGAGCTTCCCGGTCAGGTCGGAAATCGCGAAGTCGCCGTTCCCAGGCTTCGCTTTGGCGTCCCGCAGCGAGATCCCCAGATCAAAGCCAATCGCGCCCGGGTCGGCCGGCGTGGGCTGCAACACGATCGGTCCGTCGACGTCGATCACCCCCTGCAGGCCGGCCGAGCGTATCCACCGGCTCGCGTCGGCCGGCAATACTTTCAATAGTTCGTCGTCGATCGGCACGTCCCGGGCGGCCAGCTGAATATCGGGTGTGGCGATCACCGTCACATCGTCGGGCGCATCTGCCGGCCAAGTGACTCGGCCACTGACGGTCACCGTCGACTTGCCGTGCGTCAATTTCAAATCGTGTACCGCGACCGACCCATCCCCGATATTGACGATGCCGTGCAGTTTTTCTAACGGGTACGGAAAGACCGCCAAGCTGCCCGCCCCGTCAACGAGATTCAGATCGACAGTGACGATCGGATGAACTTTGCCCTTCCCCGCCGGGACGAGCACGTCGCAGACGAACGCCCCGCGTCCCTGAAGATTCTTTTCCGTTCCGGGCCCGTGGAAGATCTTCATGACCTTTCGCACGGGGGGCGGCAATGCTATGAACAATTCTGGTTCAGACGAGACCGAATCTGAACTGAAGTGCAGATGACAACCGGCATCGGCGTCGTCTGCGACCCAGCCGTTGAGCAGAATGTCGCTGTGCTCGTTCGGCCCCCCGACGACGCCGTGGGCGTGGATATTCCGAAGTTCGATCCGCTCGAACGGGCGATCCTTGTCAGGACCGAACGTGACCTGACCGGACGAAGCACGCGCGGGATAAGGAAAGAAAACGCAGTTCAAACCCCCTTCCAGGATATTCAGTTCGCCGTTTACACGCGGGGGTGTGCCCGGCTGGTCGCGGGCGACTTCGATCCACAAGGTGCCGGTCCCCTGCGGGCGAAGCATGAAATAAGCCTTACGGGCGGCGGGCGGGAGCGAGGCGAGAAAATCAGGGTTCGGCGGAAGACGAATCACCCCACCCCGCGGGGATTCGATTCGCAATTTGACCGGCGCTTCTGATGAATACCCGCCGATCGCGCCGTTGATTTCGACGGTCATCTTTCCGACCGACCCGAAGACGCGGTCGAACTGAATCCCGCTTTCGTCGAATAGAAAATCACCACTGACGTCGTCGACGAGCATCGGAGGCTGTTCGGGCAGCACGCGCCACTGCCGTAACCGCGTGCAAAGCTGCGCACCGATGGCCGCGGCCCGCGCAAGAAGCCCTTCGTCGGCCGGCTTTAGGTCGAGATCCGGCGTTTCCAGTTCGCCCGCGCGGACGATCATTTTTACGTGCCGCAACTGAGTCCGCAGTCGAAATGTGGCATGGCGGCCGCGCGTCCCGGGCGTGTAGTCAAAGTCGGGGATGTCCAGCCCGCCCTCCAATTTGTGAGCGAGCCAGAACTCGCGGACCTCGCGTGGCAGCATGGCCTCGATGTCGCGACCGAACTTGAACCGGCTGAGCGTCGCAGAAACTTCGCCATTTTTCAGAAGGATCTGCCCGGTCGCCACCGGCCCGATACCTTCGATCACGCCTCGACTCTGCACTTCAAACAGGAATCGCTCGCCGTCCTTGGACGGGAACGCCCGGCCTTCGATCGCCATCGCGCCGCGCGGGTTCGATTCGCCGTTGCGCAATTCCCCGTATTCGACCTTCGCGTCGCGAAGCCGGACTTCGGGCAACGGCGGCAGCCCCGCGTTATCCGACGGCCGGGTGACCGCCGGATGATTCTTGCCCGGCTTCAGCCGCTGATAGTTCCACCGACCGGTCTCTACGTCTTCGATCAGTTTGACCCGCGCACTGGTGGCGATAATGCGGGTCGCCTGAAGTTTCCCCCGCAGCAGCGAAGACGGGTTGTACTGGATCTCAATCGCGTCGGTGACCAGCAGCACGTTGTCCGGCCCGGTCTTGTCGTCGACTTTGACAACCACATGGGACAGCTTTAACCCTTCGAATAACGTCAGCGATGCCGACCCGATCTCGACCGGCCCGCCGATCAGTTCTGAGAGATAGGCCTGCGACATCGACTTAATGCGTTGCGGGTCAGTCAGGTACCAATACGAGCTGATGACGCCGGACATGAAGATCAGCAGCAGCGCCATCGTCCAACGGCGGCCTTTACTTCGCCGGGGGCGAAACGGGTGCCCTGGTTGCCAGAGCCGGTCGAACGGGCGGTGCGGGGTTGTGACGACGACTGCCATACTCGGCCGTTATATCAACGCGAAAAAAATGACGTTTCAGGAGACCACCGCGGCGGTTTTCCGACGGCTGAGTAACAATGCGTGAACGGTCACGCACCCGAGCCCCGCGATCACTGCCAGCGGCGCTTCTGCCGGGACACGGTACCGAATCGATCCCACAGACAGAATCTGTATCAGCGAGAGCGAAATTGCCGGCATGACCAGAAGCAGCTTCACGCGCCGCGACACTACCGAAGAGAACAGCCCGACAATGACCAGCAGATCGAACGGGACTGCATAAAGACCGCTGACCGCCCGGTAAAACGGCCGACCAAACTCACTGCTTAAAGGGACCGGGCTCCAACTTCTCCGCAATTTTGACATGCTAAGGCTCGGCAGCCGAGCCAGGTTTCGAGACGCCCAAGTACTAGCCGCCTCTGTTAGATACCGCGACCGCTCCACTTCGCTCATCGACCGTACCTTCGGTAAATCGGCTAAAAATAGTTGATCGCTGGCCCCGCTCGCCCCGTCGTGGAAACCGTCGTACAACGTGATACCGCTGTTCGAGGTCAGCCAGAACCATGTCCCGAGGCGTTGGTGGTTTCGATATGCCCAGGGAAAGAGCGTAACAACAGCTAGAAGTCCGGCTATAACGGCAAAAGCACACGCCCGGGTGAAAGCGTGCGTCAACTGATACGTTGCGCGTGGGGACAGGTTCGAGACAGCGATTATGGCCAGCGGGGGCAGCAAAAAGACGCCCGCTGGCCGAAAATACGTCCCCGCAATAAGGATCAGACTTCCGGTAAAAATTCTCTGCCGGACGAAGAAAAGTAAACTCCAAACCATCGAACAGCTAAAGCAGGTTTCACTGAGTATCAGGCCTGTAAAATAGATATAGAACGGATTCATCGCCAACACCCCCGCCGTGCAGAGCGCCCAGCAATCCGAGAAACGGTGTCCGACACCGTTTTTTAAGGCGGTGGCTTTAAGTGTAGTGTCTCTCGGCAGATGCCGAAAACGGTGTCCGACACCGTTTTCAATTTCGGCGTTCTCAGTTTCGGGGATTTTGTTCTTGTACCGCTCTGATAGAGTGGTGCAGATCAGGTAGACCGCGATTACGGAACTGGTATCGAGCACTGCTTGTACAAGACGCACAGCGAGCAGAGATCCGCCGCAGGCGGCGATCAGGGCGGGATAGCCGGGCATGCGGTAAGCCCAGATCGTCTGATTGAACCGGGCGTCGATGAAGTTCAGTTCGCCGTGATGCAACAAGTTCTGACCGAGCGACAGGTATTCCTCTTGATCCGGCAACCGTGCAAGCGCCTCAGGCGTGCGTGGCTGGAGCAGAGCCCAGCCGAGGCGAAGTACAAACGCGACGACGATGACGCCGGTGATTCCCCGGCTCCGCTTGTTGAACACGACGCGAGGGTACCACAGACCCGGCGTGGCTGCTCGCAGCCTATCGCCCGCATCGTCGCCGGCTGGCATTTACAAATTGCCGTGCTGACGCGACAAACGGCGGCATGAATTCTCTGAACCTGACCCGGTCCGGGTTATTTCTGATTGCCGGCCCCTGCGTGATCGAGACACCTGAAATGTGCCTGGATATTGCCGCGCATCTGAAATCAGTCTGCGACGCTCTCGACATCGTTTATGTGTTCAAAGCCAGCTTCGACAAGGCAAACCGCAGCAGCAACTCGAGCTTTCGGGGTCCGGGTATGGAGAAAGGCTTGGCAACGCTCGACCGTGTGCAGAAGGAAATCGGTGTGCCTGTTTTGACAGACATTCACGAACCCGAGCAGGCCGCCGAGGCAGCGAAAGTGGTCGATATCCTTCAGGTCCCGGCATTCCTCGCCCGGCAGACGGATTTGCTGCTGGCCTGCGGGCGGACCGGGCGGACAATCAACGTCAAAAAAGGCCAGTTCATGTCACCCCAGGAAATGGGGCTTGCGATTGAAAAGGTCAAGTCGACCGGCAACGACGACATCCTGCTCACCGAGCGGGGAACATTTTTTGGTTACAACCGGCTGGTGAACGATTTCACCGGCCTGGCCATCATGAAGGCACTCGGCAAGCCGGTCGTGTTTGACATTACCCACAGCACTCAGCAACCGGCCGGGCTGGGCAACACCAGCGGCGGCACGCCCCAGTACTCACCGCTGCTCGCGCGTGCGGCGGTCGCCGCCGGCGTCGATGGGCTATTCCTTGAGTGTCATCCCGACCCGAAGAGCGCCAAAAGCGACGCCGCCACTGTGCTCGACCTGAATGCCGTCGAACCACTGCTGAAACAGTGCCGGGCCGTCGTCGATGCGTGCCGCGTGAGTTGAAGAAGCCGGTTATTATTTCATGACAACGGGGATCGTCGGGTTCTCGTTCTTCTGAAACATCTCTTCGTTCTGCTCGTCCCACCCGCCGCCCAGTGCTTTATATAGACGGACCAAGTCCGTTCCGACATTCGATTGGCTCGACGTCAGATCGCTTTGCGCCGTGTACAGACTACGCTCGGCCACCAGCACGTTCAGGAAGTCGCCCAAACCACGCTGGTAAAGTTGCCGGGACAAATCGACTGCTCGCTGATAGGCGTTCACTTCTTCGATCAGCGTCTTGGTTCGCACCTGGTCCTGTGCGTATGCGACCAGTGCGTCTTCGACGTCGCCGAAGCTTTGCAGGACAGTTTGCTGATAAGCGAACAACGCCTGGGCCTGTACTGCGTTGGCGACGCGAATCTGGCTCCGCAGCTGGTTCCAGTCCAAAATCTGCCAGCTGACGGTCGGGCCGAACGACCAAATGGTGCTGCTGCTCCTGGCGCTCAAGCCGAGGCGGGCGCTCTCCTGCCCGACCGATCCGGTGAGGGAAAACTTCGGGAACAGGTTCGCGACGGCGACGCCGATCAACGCAGTCTGCTCGGCGAGCAGCCGTTCGGCTTGGCGAACGTCGGGGCGACGCCGCAGCAACTCCGACGGCACGCCGACCGGAATCTCCGGCGGGGTCGGCATAATCGCCACCGCGGTTTCCAGCTCGGGCGCGAGCGCCATCGGCTGCTCGCCGAGCAGGATGCTGATGGCATGAATTTCCTGCTTGATCAGGATCTGCTGCGTCGGAATCTGCGCCGCCGTGGTCGCCACCGACGCTTCGGCCTGCGCCACGTCCAGATCACTGACCAGACCGGCGTTGAATCGGGACTGGGTCAGCTTCAGCGTGTCCTGTTCACTCAACAGATTACTCTGAGTCAGTTTCAGCTCGGCCTGATAGGCCCGGAGCAGGACGTAATCATTCGCGACTTCCGAAACCAGCGTGACCAACGCGTTGCGACGCGCGTTGACCTGTGCTTCCAGATCGTCTTCGGCGGCCTCGATCGCCCGGCGATTTCCGCCGAACACGTCGATCTCCCAGCCGGCGTCGAACCCGGCCCGGTACAACTCCTGCCGGCGGTTGGAATTCAAATTCGTGATCGTGTTGGTGTTCGTCGACCCACCGGTGGTCCCACCCGTAGTTCCACCTGTAGTTCCGCCGGTCGTGCCACCCGTGGTGCCGGTGACGCCTCCGACGCTCGTACCGGTGCCGAATGCGGTCTTGCTCGTCTGCGTGCGGGTCGCGCTGCCGCTCAGGCTCAGGGTCGGGAATTCATTCCCCCACTCGACGCCCAGCTGGGCCCGGGCCTGACGGACCCGCGCCTCGGCCTGCAGAAGCGTGTTATTGTTTTTTACCGCGCGGTCGATCAACGAATCCAGCTTCGGGTCTTTAAACGTCTTCCACCAGACCGTCAGGTCGATGGGCTCGACGGCCTTGGTCGTCGGGCCGGAATGGGATTCTCCGAACTTCGCCGGTGACTTGGTCTCCGGGGTCTTGTAATCCACGCCGACCATGCATCCGCCGGTCAAAACCGCTAGCAACAACACCATCTCGCGGGCGGCACCGGACTTCCGTTTGGTCTGAACAAGGCTCACTAGCAAACTCCTTCGTGTAATCCCGCGTCGTCTTCAGCGTAGCATCGCAGCCCGCGTCGAATACGGCCTCTGCCATTCGGCAGGTCAGTATAGGCCCGGTCACTTCCCGATCGGCGGCGCTTCTATAAATACATCCATTTGCTGGCCGACGTAAACATTTCTGATCGCGGCGGGGTCAAAACTGTATAGCACCTGCAGGACGCGGGTGTCGACACGCTCTGAACTGTCACCGGTCAGAGACCGCTTCGGGATCACATACGGTTCCACCCGGACGAACTTCAATGGCGTCGACAGATCGCGGTTCCCGCGGATGTAAGCCACCGCCGACTTGGTCGTCTCGACCCGCCAGGCGTCGTTCTCGTCCACGTCCACCCGCACGTGCAGGGTGTCGGTATTTCCCAGCTTCATCAAGGGCGCGTCGGCCGCGGAAACTCCCGCGGGGGCGAACTCGCCGACGTGGATTTTGCACTGCATGACCGTCCCGTCGACAGTCGCGCGGACGATTCTGCGGTCCAGTTCGGTCTGAGTCGAGTCGATCGACGCCGACGACGAAACCACTTCCGCCCTCGCCTGCGTGAGCTTGGCTTCGGCCTGCTGGGCGGCGTATTTTCGCTTGTCCAGATCCTCCTGACTCATCGCGCGGGGGCCGAGCTCTTTCACCTTCTGCCACTGATTTTCGGCGTCGGCAACGGCGGCCTCCTGGGCCAGCACGTTCGCTTCGGCCGACTTCAATGCCGCCTGGCGGACTTTCAGCTCCGCCTCCTGGTCCCGGGAATCGATCCGGAACAGAACGTCCCCGGCTCTAACGTGGTCGCCGATCCAGTGATCGAGCTTGGTGACCACCCCCGCCACGGGCGTGCCGATGTCGATGTTCTCCGTACTGGCTTCGACGATGCCCGCGCCCGCGACGTAGCTGGCGTACGGCGCCTGCGCGGGTTGTGCGACCGGCATGGTTGCGGGGACCGCCTTGTTCCCGGCGTGTACGAAAATGACGGCGAACACCACGCCGATCACGGCAATCGCGGGAAGAATTATTTTTGTGAACATGTTTTCCTCGGACGTTCTCACGGGACCGCGGGACGCGATCCCGGTACGCCAATCTTTATTTGCAAACTCAGTGGTCGGTCGTGCCCGCGACCGCCGCCGAACGCCCGCCGACTTCGACCACGCGGCCGTCGTCCATCTTCGCGATACTGTCGGCGAACTCGAAGATCCGCGCGTCGTGGGTCACGATCACCAGGGCCCGGCCGGCACCGACCGCCACTTCACGCAGCAACTCCATCACCGTGTGCCCGGTCTGGTGGTCGAGCGCGCTCGTCGGTTCGTCACAGACGATCAGCTTCGGGCTGTGCACCAGTGCCCGGGCGATAGCCACCCGTTGCTGTTGACCGCCGGACATTTGCTTGGGCAGCGACTTCATTCGGTCACCCAGGTTGACCCGGCGGAGCGCCTCTTCCGCCCGCTCCATGGCTTGCTTGCGCGAGTGTCCGTTGATCAGCATCGGCACCGAGACGTTCTCGGCCGCGGTCAGGGTCGGTAACAAATTAAACGCTTGAAAGACGAAGCCGATATTGCGCCCCCGCCAGGCCGTCCGGAGCTGGTCCCCCATCGCTCTAAAATCCTGTCCGAAGACCTCGCACTCGCCCTGGTCCTGGTCGAGAATGCCGGCAATCACGCTGATTAACGTGGTCTTTCCGCACCCGCTGGGACCGACCAGCATCATCAGTTCGCCGGTCTTCACGTCCAGATCAATACCGCGCAGGGCCGTGACCGTGTTTCCCGCGGCGTTATAGGTCTTGACGACGCCACGGCATTTGACGGCCAACTCGCCGGCGGCGACTGGCACCGCAGGAACTGCATTTAACATTAAAGTCATACGGGTCCCAATTTATTCGTGCACGCCAAGCCGATCATGGTCTCGCTCGGGAAGAGATTTCGACGAGATCGCCCAGCGCACATGATTCGTGGAAAGCGCGCGATACCCGTTTAGCGGTCGCCCCGCAGGGGCACGAGTCGGCGTTATCTCGGGCCGAAAGCGCCACGTCGGGGCGGCCGCTAAACGGGGCTAATAGATCTCGCCGAGCACACAGTACTAGTGAAAAACGTTTCATTTCACACCTCCGCAGTTCGCGTTTCGGTCCGTCGATCGCGACAGGCTTGGTTAAAACTGACGGTCAACTCTTGAACACCACAGCCGGCTCTAATTGCAGCACGCGGACGAGGCTGAGCGTCGCGGCGAACAGACAGCAGACCAGGATCGCCAGCACACTCACAGCCGGAATCTGCCAGGGCATCTGGAACGCCAGCCCGATGCGAGAAAAGATGACGCCGGTGACACAAGCACCGCCCAGGCCGACGCCATAGCCGATCAGGCCCGCAACGAAGGTCTGCAAAAAGACCATACCGATGACGACCCGGTTGCTCGCGCCCATGGCCTTGAGAGCCGCGAAATACTTAAGATTGTCAATGACGAACATATAAAACGTCTGCCCGGAGATCAGCACCCCGATGATGAACCCGAGCGCGATCGTGATGCCGAAGTTAATCAGAATTCCGGTCCGACCGAGCAGGTCGCGGGTCGTTTTCTGGTCGAGTTCGCGATTCGTGTAAGCCGCGAGCCCCGTGGTGCGGTGGATCATCGCGGCGACTTCCAGCGGGTCCGAACCGGGTTTCACTTTCGTCAGGACGTAGGTGAGCAGCTTGCGCTGGCGGGGTGCCCAGCTCAGCGCCCGTGAGTAGGTCGTGTAGAGGACCGGTTCCCAGAAAAACTCTTTCGTCGCCGAGTACGTGCCGACGACAATCGCTTCGTTGTCATTGATCGCCAGCCTGTCCCCGACTCGCAGCGCGTGGGAGTCGGATCGTGCAGCTTTAAGCGAATCTCCCGCCTGATCAATGTTGATCAAGATTCCCCTGTCCTGGCGTAGGTTGCTGAGTTGCCCCTCGACCATGCGTGGCGGGCCGCCGAGGAGTGTCGCGTCGTCCAGACCCACCACCCGGCACTGCACGGTCGTCCCGTCGGACAATTGAACCGGCAGGTAAGACTTGAACATCGGGACGGCCCATTCGACGCCGTCAATGCCGCGGATCCGCTGCAGGCGGTCTTCCGGCACCGGCTTGAAGTCGTCGGCGAAATTCATCTGGTCGTCCATGACCCAGAGTGTGGCGACCGACGTGTCGCGGACCCAGGCCCCCATCTGCAGGGAAAATCCGGTGAAGATCGACGCCTGCTGGACGATCAGCAGCGAGGCGAACGCGAGGCCGGCGATCAGGCTGAGATATTTCAGCTTGTCACCGAAGAGCATCTTCAGTGCGATATAATTCATGACCGAGCCGCTTTCTTTTTATCGCGGGACCCCAGCGCCCAGCGGGGTCGGTCCATCCCGCGAATCGTCGCTTCAATAGCAGCCGACGCGCGGGCGTCGAGGTCGGCCCAGTCGATGCAGGGGTCCTTGCCCATCGCAATTTCAAGGGACGCGACGCCGTGCACGGCGGCCCAGAATGTCTGTGTCAGCAACCTCGGATCTTTCAGCTTCGGCGCGAACCGGCGTGCCGACAACGCTTCTTCCACCGAGTGAAGCAGAAAGGCGTACGCGTCCGGTGTGGAGCCCGCCTGCGGGTCCTTCGCCGAAAGTTCGGGGTCGTCGATCGGCGTCATGAACATCAGTCGGTAATGGTTCGGGTGCTCGACCGCGAACCGGATGTACAGGTGCCCGGTTTTGCGGATCCGCTCGATCGGATCCCGCTCGCCGGCCAAGTGAACCATGGACTCGGCAAGCTTGCCGAAGTCTTCACTGCACAACTCGCGGATCAAAGACTGCTTGTCTTTAAAATGCAGGTAGATGGCGGTCGGCGAATATTCGATAGCGTCGGCGATCCGCCGCATCGACACCGAGTGATACCCCTCGGCGGCGAACAGCCGGCGTGCCGCGTCCATGATCCGCATTCGGACGCCCGATCGCTCCCGGTCTCGTCGTTCGCGACTACCCAAAGACAACGCCTTTCATTTCGACACTCGAACGTTAGTTAACACCGTTAAGTTTGTCAACACCGTAAGATTTATTGTCGTTGATCATCCTTTGAACACGATGGCCGGCTCGAGCCGCATGACCTTGATCACGCTGAGCAGCGCGCTCATCACGCAGATCAGCAGGACCGCCAGCGCGGTCACGCCCAGCAGCACGCCGGGGAGCTTGAACGCGAGCTCGGTCTTGCGGGTCAGCAGCCCGAACATCGTTGCCAGCCCCACCCCGAGGCCGTACCCCACCAGGCCGGTCAGCACCGCCTGGATCAGGATCATTCGCAGGAGCATCGCGTTGCCCGCGCCCATTGCCTTTAGCGCACCGAAGTGCCGGATGTTGTCCAGCGTAAAGCTGTAAAAGGTCTGCCCGGCGATCGCGGTTCCGACAATGAAACCCAGCGCCACCGAGATGCCGAAGTTGATCGGAATACCCGTGGCTTTCATGAAGTAGTTGTAAGTCTTGTCGACGAACGCGTCGCGGGTGAAGGCCGACAGCCCGGTCTGGCGGGTAATGCGGTCACAGAGCCCGTTCAGGTCCTGCCCCGGCCGGCCTTTCACGAGCACGAAAGACAACAGCTTTCGTTCCTGCGGCGCGAACGTGGTCGCCCGGCTGTAAGTCGTATACACCACCGGCTGGCTTTGCCAGGTGCGGGTATTCCGGCAGATGCCGACCACCAGCGCGCGGTGGTCGTTCAATTCCATCTCGTCACCGACTTCCAGCGGGATCTTGGTTATGCCGTCGGGGGCAAGATGGGCCAGCTTGTCGCCCGCGCCGACCTCGTCGACGATCACGCCTTCGCTGCGGCGAAGGTCGGCGAGTTGCCCCTTGACCATGATCGGCGGCCCGCCGACAAGACTCGCGTCGTCCAAACCCCAGACGTTGCAGGTCTGAAAATTCCCGTTGCTCAAACGGGCCTTGATCATGCCTTTATACAGCGGGGTCGCCCATTCCACGCCGGCCACGCCGCGCACACGATCGAGTTCCGTGTCCTGCAGCGGTTTCACGTCGTCAATGAACTGCACCTTCGGATCCATCACCCAGATGTCGGGGTATCCCATGTCGGTGATCGCGCCGTACGACCGGGCCATCAGTCCGCAGAAAATCGCCAGCTGCTGCGTGATCAGCAGCGAGGCGAAGGTCAGCCCCATGATGATGCCGAGATATTTGGCCGTATCCCCGACGAGCATTTTGATTGCGACGTAGTTCATAGTTTTTCCGTGGGCCGGGAGGCCGTTAGCGTGCCGGCTCGCGTTTCTTCGATTTCGATTTCGACACGGCGTTGCCGAGAAGCTTCGTGACAATTTTGTCCGACCCCGATGTCGCGGCCATCGCCCGCATGGCGGCCAGCGAAAATTTAAAAATGAACTCGGCCCGCGCTTCGACCGTCGCGCGATCGAAAACTAACGCCGGGTTCAATCGCTGCAGGACGGGTCGGGCGTGGTGATAAAACACACACTGGGACACCACGCTCTGGGCACAGTGGAAAACCACGGCATCGTCTGTTTCAAATCCCATGATGGCCCGGATCGTCTCAGCCAGCTGACGGTACCGGGGCTTGATCTCTTCTCTGACCAACTCGTCGAGGGCACCGGTGGGCTCGATCATTTCGCGGGACATCAGCTTTTCGTGCAAGGCAGGCTGCCCGCCGTCGAAGACGCGGCGGAGGAACGACTGGATGAACATTCGCAGCCGCAGTTCGGGCGTCGCTCCGCCGTTTACTTCCGGCGGGTGCTTCTGCATCGCGCACGCGTGCGAGAAACGTAACACCTCCGAGTAAAGCTTCCGCTTGTCACCGAAGTGATAGTTCACCGCGGCGACGTTCGCGCCCGCGGCAGTGCAAATTTCTCGAACGGTCGCGGTGCGAAAACCTTTTTCGGCGAAGATCGAGCCGGCGGCATTCAAAAGCCGCAGCCGAGTCTGCCGCTCGGCGTCGTTCATCGGAATTACCGGCATCGGTTTCATTCAAGTGACCGTTTTAAACATCTGTTTGAACTTGTCAAATCGGTCGCCCTGACCGGTCGCCTGTTCGAACCGCACGTCCTACGATTTGCTGTCAACTAATCGGAGTTCTTATGAAATTTTCGACCCGCGTATTGGTCGCCGCAGTTGCACCTATTTTACTGTCGGCGACGCTCGTGACTGCTCAGATTGATCCGGCGGCGGTGTCTCCACCAGCTACACAACCGGCGGCCGTGCAAGCTGCCACTTCAAATCGACCAAAGGTTCAAGTCTTCGCCTTTGCAGCCGTGGGTGATCCCGGTAAAGACAATTGGATCGGCCGGGGCATTCAGGAGAATCTGCAGACCGAAGTCCAGAGCACCGGCGCGCTCCTGTTGATGACGCCGAAAATGCCCGAGGTCGGCGCTGACCTGGTTGAAGCCGCGAAGCAAAACGGCGCGAACCTCGTTGTGACGGGCAGCTACCAGATCGTAGACGATCAGATTCGTGTGAACGGCCACCTGATTGACGTCGGCAATGGGAACAGTGTGGGGAGTTTTTCCTCGACCGGCCCGCACAAGGACTTGTTCAAGATCGAGGACGCAGTTGGCGAGCAGCTCCGCCGCCTGCTGCCTTTACCCGCGCTGCCGGTCCCCGTCGCCCGGTCAGATGACCCGCAGAACCCGGACGCTTCGGGTTCTCAGCAGCAACCCCGGCAACCGCCCGTTGTCGTGTCTTACGCCCAACCGGACACGATCAATAACTATTACGAGACTACGACCGTTGCCCCGTACTATTACCCGGAATCGTTTTACCCTACCTACGTCGGCACAGATTTTTACTCACCTTTCGGATTCGGTTTCTTCGGGGGCGTCGGCGTCTATGCGCCTTTTTATTATCACTCCGGATTCAACCACTACGGCTTCGATCGCGGCAGATTTAATTACGGCGGGTATCACAACGGCGGCTTCAACAATTACTCCGGCGGCTTCACTCACGGGCTGCACCCGAACCCGTCTTTCCATAACCCGGTATACCGCGGTGGGTTTTCCGGGACGCGCTCCGGCGGCGGGTTAAACATTAACGGCGGTTCCCGTGCCGGCGGTGGCGGTGGCGGTGGCGGAAGCACCCGTGGCGGTGGGTTCGGCGGAACTTCACGGGGCGGCGGGTTTGGTGGGGGTGCCCACGGCGGCGGTCGTCGCTAAGATGCACGGCGTCTCCATCGTCTGCGCCGCTTCTTAAAGGGTCGGTGGTGTGGGGCTGCCGTCACGGTATCGCGGGTTTGCACAAGATTCTTGCCGGAGTTTGCAGATGCTGTTTCCGCGTCTTTCCGCTCGTGTTTTTGTCTCCTCGTTACTGTTATGCCTTTGGACCGCGACGCTCGCCGACGCTCAGGCCACTAAACCTGTCGTCACCCAGCCGGCCTCTCAACCCGTGGACGCGGCGGTCCACAACCTTGCCGCTCGTATTCGGCAGCTGAACAATGAACAGCTGCACCCGCCGAAGGTCGCGTTCTTCGACTTAAATACCTCCGTCGTCGAAAAGCCTGCCGATTTCTCGCTGCTCGGCGGAAATCCCGGCGCGATCACGCTTCAATCGCTGCTCGGCCGGTTGCACCACGCCCGTGACGACAAAGACGTCCGCGCGGTGCTGGTAACGCTCGGCGACCCGAAGACGAACCTGGCGATGTCGCAAGAAATTCGCGACGCGTTGTTGGAGATCAAACACGCCAAAAAGCGTGTGTTCGTCTATGCAGACGGATACGACACCGATTCATACACGATCGCCACCGGCGCGACCGACGTCTGTCTCCTTCTCGGCGGCGAGATCATGATCCCCGGCGTGGGGATTCAGACCATGTACCTCAAAGGCCTTTTCGACAAGCTCGGCGTGCAGGCCGATTACGTGCAGGTCGGAGTCTACAAAGGTGCCGACGAGCAGTTCACCCGCACCGAGGCCAGCAGAGAGTTCACTGGCGAATTGAACAAATTAATGGACGGCCTTTACGACCAGGTCGTTCAGGGGATCAGCCAAAACCGCAAGCTATCAATCGATCAGGTGAAAGCCATCGTCGACGAATCGGTTTTGTCGGCGCAGGCGGCAAAGGATCGCGGGCTGGTCGATCATCTGGTCGACATGGACGGGCTCCGCGACCTGATGGCCGACCAGATCGGGGAAGGCAAAGTCGACCTGATCCCGGACTACGACGCAGCTCCGAAAGACTCGCTCGATTTTTCCAGTCCATTCGCGCTGCTCTCGATGCTGTCGAAAAAACCGGCAGCTTCGAGCAAACCGGCCGTCGCACTGGTGTATGCCGACGGCGTAATCGTCGACGGACCTGGTGGGATCGGGCTGCTGGGTGGGGCTTCAATCGGGTCGGATTCGATCCGCGAGGCGATGCGGCAAGTGGGTCGCGACGATTCGGTAAAAGCGGTCGTGATCCGGATCAACTCGCCCGGCGGGAGCGCGCTCGCTAGCGAGGTGATGTGGCAGGCCGTCCGGCGCGTCGTGAAGAATAAGCCCGTCATCATCAGTGTCGTGGAACATGGCCGCGAGCGGTGGATATTATCTGGCGTCGGCGGGAGAGCACATCTTTGCCGACCCGGCCGCGATCGTCGGTTCGATCGGCGTCGTCGGGGGCAAGTTCGTCACCAAAGACCTGTTCGATAAGCTCGGCATCACGACCGAAAATTTCGTCCGCGGCCGCAATGCCGACATGTTCGGTTCCGATACCAAATTCACCGACGAACAACGCGGCAAAGTGCGTGGGTGGATGACGCAGACGTACGACCAGTTCACCGCCCGGGTGATGACGACCCGGCAGGGCAAAATCAAAAAAATCGAAGACGTCGCGCAGGGCCGGGTCTTCGTGGCGTCACAGGCAAAAGACCTGGGGATGGTCGACGAGATCGGTGGTCTAGACACGGCAATTGTGTATGCCGCGAATCAGGCACACTTGAAACCCGAGAAGTACGACGTCCGGGTGGTCCCCGCGGCTCGCACACTCGCCGACATAATCAACGGCACCCCCGGCACGTCGGCAGAGTCGCCTGTGATAACAAAGATTTCAATGGACGGACTCGCCGTCCTTCAGGCGATGCCGGCCGAGACCCCGCGCCATGGTCGCCCAGCAATTGCAGATCCTGCAACTGCTCCAGCAAAGGCCGGTCGTGCTCGCGGCGCCGTTCGTGATTCGCGAGCGATAGCAGGGAAACAGATACTCTGATGTTTTCCGAAATGACGCGGATAACAGCGTTCAGCCGCCGAGTTCGAACCGTGGGTCGGTCGACGGGTCGATCGATTGGCCGTTGACGCGTCCCCGTCTGGGAAGAAGTGCGGCAAGAATTCGCCCCGAACTGTCGGTATTCCCATTGATCGAGACGCTGTGAATGCTGCTGTCACTGGCCAAGCTCGCGCCGGTCCCGAGCAGGCTTACCTTCCCCGGGATCAGCCCCGCGGCGATGACCGACCCGGTGATCGAACCGTTCACCCGCAGCGATCCGATCGTACCGCCGGCAAAGGTGTCGTCGCCAAAACCCAGTCGTCCGTCGGGCCCGAAATTCGCGCCGGCGAGTATGTCCGCGGCAGTGACATCGCCGGCAATCGCGACCGACGAAAACGACGCCGCCGCGAATCGACCCGCAAAGCTGCCCCCGACGGTCAGGCTTTTGACCGAGCCCGACACGTTGCCGCTCCAGCCGCCCGGGACCGACCCCGCCCGCAGCCGGGTCACTGCCCCGACTACCGACCACACAACCGCGCCCAGCGCGCCGTTCACGCCGGCCGATTGCAATGCAGTGCCCGCAGGAGCGTCGGCCCCGCTCAGGTTTAATGACGGCGTGAAATCACCTTTGCTGGACAATGTGCCGATCCACGGGGCTGTGATCGCAGTTCTCGATCCGTTCGACCATTCAGTCACCGCAAGCGAACGAATCCCCGATGCTGCCGTCAGGCTGGTGTTGGAAACGGATCCCAGGGATAGCGTGCTGGTCGGCCCGCTGCCGAGGAAAATCTGCCCCCCACCACTGATGCCACTCACCTGTACCGAACCTGCACCGCCGACCAGGTCCAGCGAATCATCGACGGCCACCCCCGGCGCACGGATCGCTCCGACCGTGGTCCCTGCACTGATGTCGTGAACGTGATAGGTACCTTTGCCAGTGATGCTCAGGACGCTCGCCGTTGTGGTGCCGGTCAAAGAAACGTCCAGTCCGTTGTCCCCGACACTCACCGAACCGGAACCCGGCCCCGTCAGGCGGAAGACGCCGGGGGTTCCCTGGCCGTCTTTCAATTGCAGCGTAACACCGCTCCGTCCGGCCACGGTGCCGAATGCGTCGGCCACGTCGTAGCTGCTGCCGGGCGTCACCACGTTGTTGGTCGAAGTGGATTCGACCAGCGAAGCGGTCTGATCGAGCCAGACGAGCGGGTAATAGGTGCCGACCGACAGGTCGGCCGGGATCGCGAAGGTTCCGGTCAGCAGGACCGACTGTGCCGGGTTTAATTTCACCCGCGCCCTGGACAGGCCGCCTTTGAGCGTGACCGCGACGTCGCTGGTATCGAGGGACGCATCCAGGGAAAGGTACAGACCATTTGTGATCGAACCGATCGCCGCCGCGTTGCCCTGGTTGGTCAGACGAATCTTTATCGTGCCGGTCTCGCCGGGGACCACGGTCGCGGGGAATGAGCTGGAGACGATTTCACCGACCAGATCGGGGCCCTGCGTGGCGGTAGGCGTGATCGTTTCGGTGATCGGGGCGGACATGCTTGTCGCGTAGGCGGTGTCGCCGCGGTAGACCGCCGTGATCTTGTGCGCCCCTGCCGTCAGGCCTGGTTTCGGTAAAGATTGCAGTGTCGTCGCCGGGAGTGACCGTGCTCGCGCCGAGGTAAGTGGACCCGTCGTAAAAATCGACCGTGCCCGTGGGGGTAGTTTCGCCCGCTAGCGGACTCACGCTGGCGGGGGTGATGGTGGCGGTCAGGTCGACCGGCGACTCCGCGGGCGCCGACGACGCCGAGGTCGTCACCTTCACCTGGGTCGCGATCTGCGTGATCGTCGTCGTGTTCAACAGCACGCTGACGGTTCCCGCGGGAAAGGTTCGCTGTTGCGACGTCCGGTTTCGCGTCGCCGTTGAAATCAGCGACCACGACGGCAGAAGGCTGCGCGCCCGTGGCGAACGCCGTGCCCGCGGCGTAGTTTCCGTCGCCGGTGCCGGGGATGATGCTGATCGAATTCGCACTGCTCTGGACCGAGAGCCCGCCGTTGGCCGAGACGAGATCGGGCGTGCCGTCGCGATTGAAATCACCGACCGCGATCGCCGCCGCGCCGGCGGGCAGCGGGGGCGCGGCCGAGATCTCGAACTCACCGCCGGTGTTCAGCAAAATCGTGGCGGTCGAATCAGAACTACCGACCACGACATCAGGCGACCCCGCGCCGGTCACGTCGGCGACGGCAATCGCGTTCCCCCGGTCGGACGTGCCCAACGGCAGGTTCTGTCCGATGAAAAACTGCCCCGTCCCGTCGTTGTTCAGCAGCGAAAGGCTCTTGGTTCGGATGGCCGTCAGAGAATCAGCCGTCGAAGTCGTGATGACCAGATCTGGTAGTTTTTGACCCGTGAATTTGCCCGCAGCGATCGACGTGGGATTCGAGTTCCCGGTGTAGACCACCGGCGAGGCGAATTTGCCGGTGCCGTCACCGTTCAAAATGTTGACCGTGGTGTTGTCGTAATCGGTGACGGCCAAGTCGAGCTTCTTGTCGCCGTCCAGATCAGCCGCGGTGAACGCGACCGGATCGTTAGCCGGCGCGGACGGCGTTACCGTCGTCGAGATCCCGGCCGAGAAAGTATTGTTTCCCGTGGCAAGGAACACCGTCACCACGACGGGCGAGTTCGCGGTCGTCGACGCCTGCAGCGCCGCCACGTCGGTCACCTTATCGCCGTTAAAATCACCCACGAGCAGCGCCACCGGGGCCGACGCCAGCTGCAGCACCGGGCCCGGCGAGAACGCGGCCGCGCCGGAAGAAAAATAAAGACGGACGGCATTGGCGGTGTGATCCGCGACGGCGAGATCGGGTTTGCCGTCGCCGTTGAAATCGGCCGTCACCATCGCGATCGGCGAGGTGCCCGCGGCAAAATCGACGTGGTCCGCGAAGGTGATCGACGCCGTTCCGGTCGTGAAATAACAGCGGCCTTCCAACCTCTCGACCGGCAGCCGGCTTCCCGTCCGGTTCCGATTCAGTTCGCTGGCTGTCTCCGCCCTCGGCTTCAAAGCGTCACTCAGTGTTATGGCAGCAGTCTGGGCCGCCTTGGTTGTGCTGGTCATCAGGCGACACAGCGGTCGCCGACATGGATTTACTCTAAAGACGACGATGAATCGAATTAGTTACACATTCAATCCGGGCGATTCGCTTTTTCGGCCGGCGGTTGGCCCGACGTTCACGGGTGATCCTGTCCCACGGTTCGCAGGCTCGTCCTGTGAAGGGTTTTAGTCAACGACCGGGGCACGCGTCCGTTCTGTTCAAGCGGCTTGCGGGAGGAACTGCGCTAATGGCTCGGGCAGGCTCTTGATCCCCCGCCGGACGGCCTTGTTGACCGCGTACTCCATCGACAGTTGAAATCTTCGGTTCACTTTTTCGTCCGGTTCGATCCCCAGCGCCTTCATCTGTTCCAGGGCCCAGACCCAGACGTGATATTCTTCCTCGCACCGCTTTTTGTACCGATCAAACCCGATCACGTGGTGACCGACCTCGTGGAGAAAAATCGCGAGGCTGATCGGCGTCCTCGGCAGTGGGGATTCCACCCAGTTCACGGCTTTGCCGTTGGCGTGGTACACCCGCCAGGCGCAGCCGCTCATGTTCCTTCGCCATTTTTTAATTCGGATCGAATACTGCAGTTTCATCCGGTCGACGACGCGTTCGAACGGATCGCCCGAGCCGTTGTCGGATGCGAGAGTCGTCTTGTGCCCGGTTCGCCTCATTGCCCTGCGATCATCGGCAGGCACCAGCCGGTTCATGAAGCCCAACCGGGGCGCGGATTATGCCCCCGCGAAAGCCCGGCAGTTAAGCGGAAATCGCCGCGTTATCGGGCGTGCGCGAGCGGTGGTGACACTCGCAATTCCGGCTCCCCGCGGGTACGGATACGCTCGACCATGGTTCACACGTTCTCTATCGAAGTGCTGGTCTGCCTGCTGCTGATCCTCGCGGCCAGCCTTTGGGTTTTCTTCGAACTCACCCGGCAATGGACGGCCGACCGGTCCCGCGCTTCCATGCTCGACTGGGCCCGGGAACAACGGTTCAAAATGTCGCTGCCGCCCCATGCGATCTTACCAGCATCGCTGCAAAGCCTGAGCTCCGAAGACCCGCAGGTCGAACTGTCGCTGGTGCGCGGGCCGGTGGTGATCCTGAAGCTCACCACCGCCGCCCGGCCTGTCACCCGGCGGAATGAATGGCACGTGATCGTTCGTCAGTTGGATCTGGCGTGGAAACCGACGGCGCTGCGCCCCGTGGCAGCCGAGAGTTCTCTGCTGGATCTGTTCGCGCTCGACGGATTTCCGTCGCTGTTGCCCCCCGAAAGATTCGTCGTCTTCGCGAGCGAACCCAGAGCCGCCCGCGCGATGGCGGCCTGCCCGGCTCGAGGACTGCTGCCGGCCGATATCGGCCTGCTGATTCACGGGCCGTACGTCTCACTCGATTTCTCGGCCCGACCGTTCGACCCGATCGAGTTCAACCGCATGATCGTCATCCTCGAACAGCTGATGGGAAGCCTTCCCGTGACGGACCAAAATGTAAATGCGTGAGGAGTGACGCGGCCGCTGACGCGATCAATCACGGGTGAGAAAAAACGATACGAGGAACAGACACCCCAGCAGAAAATCGACTGACGCCGGTGCGACCCAATCGGTGGACGCCCGGAGTTGGACCAGCAGGTAAGAGAGATAGGCGACGAACAGAAACTTTTCGAACACCGCCGCAATCGGCATGATCGGTCGATATCGCCGCGGGTCGATGCCGATCAACACAAACACGAATTGCCACGCAAGCGTCACGCCGGCAAATCCGTAAAACAGTTCGGGCTGTTCACGCGGGGCCGATGCGAGGAATTTCGGCGTGACGAAAAAGAAACTCGCCAGCACGGGGATGCCGTAAATCGCGGCAGCAAAAAAGATCCAGCGCGCGACAGACGCTTTGTGCTTGATGGTCATATCGAATCGGCCCGCGAATTCAGTACTTGGTTACATTCTGCGTCAGCCCGCCGTCGGCGACGAACGTCGCGCCGGTGCAGTAGCTGGACTCGTCGCTGGCCAGGAACGTCACGAGGCTGGCCATCTCTTCGGGCTTTCCGAATCGGCCGAGCGGGATTGGTTCGATCGCCAGTTTACTCGCGACCGGGTCGTCCAGCGTCGCCTGATTGATCGGCGTTGCCACCGCGCCGGGCGCGACATTGTTGGCCGTGATTTTGTAAGGCGCGAGTTCCACCGCCAGGTTTCGCATGAGCATGCGGATGCCGCCCTTGCTCGCGCAGTACGAGGCGAACTGCGGGAACGGCACGTCTTCGTGAATCGACGACATGAAGATGATCCGCCCGCCGTCCCCCTGCTTGATCATCTGTTTTGCCGCCGTCTGACTGACCAGGAACGAGCCGAACAGGTTCACGTTGATGATCCGGTTCCATTCGTCGTCGGTCACGTCAACGAACGGCTTTTTGGTTTCGATCCCCGCGTTGGCCACGACGATGTCGATCCGCCCGAACGCCGCGACCGTGTCGGCGAACATCTTCTCGACGTCCACCCGCTTGCTGACGTCCCCCGCCACCGCAACGCCGGTAGTCCCGAACGTCTTCAGTTCCGCGTCGGCGTCCTCGGCGCGGTGCCCGCCCGGTAAATAGTTCACCGCCACGTGCGCCCCCTCGGCCGCGAACCGCTCGGCGATCGCCTTGCCAATCCCGCTGTTGGCGCCGGTGATGAGTGCTACTTTGTCCTTTAAACGCATGTTTGCTCCGTAGGCTGAATCTCGGTCACGCAAGTCGGTAGTCACAGACTACAGCCGAGCCCCTCGTCTCGGCCACTTTTAAATGCAAGTTCTTCTTTAAGGCCGTCCGATGGCTAAATCAGTAAAGCGATGTAGCCCGGCCGGCAAGACCTTAATCAGCACAAACAGAATGGTCAGCATCTTTTAATAGAGATTGACGACGCTAAGGCCGGGGAACGCGGTGAAGTGTTTTACGTTTTGAGTGAATACGTCCACGCCCAAGCGCAAGGCAGTTGCTGCGATCTGACAGTCGGGCCAATCTACCCCGTGCGAAAGACGGAACTGGCGGTACAGATTGAGAGCGGATAAACCATCGGCTTCGATGGGTAGGGCGAGATCGAAGTTGTCCAAAAATGAGTCGATCAACCGTTGCTCGCCTTTGTCACGGGCCCCCGTGAGCAACTCGGCGGCGACGAGCAGGTGGGTGCTGGGGCGGGTGGCCGTTGACTGCTCGGCGAGAAATTTGACTGCGTTATCCCGGCCCCTCAAGCAATCGATCAGCACGGAGCTATCGAAAATCCCCGCCCTCATTGATGCGTCGTTCCGGTCTCTGTGTCATTACGGAGCATCATACGTTCGCGTAGAAGATTTGATGCGTCAACAGAGTCGCTGGGCAGATCGATACGATCTTTCCACATTCCCAATGCGGGGTGATTCGCGGCAAGGCTTGTTTTAGAAACTTCACGAGCCGGCTCAGTTAATTCCCTGACCTTGGCCTCCACTCGCGCGAGATCATCTGAGCTTAAACGAGGCAACTCGGCAATAATTTCGGCGGCGCTCATGGGGGAAGTTATACCACGTGCAATAGAGAGCAGATAGTGAATTTATGCGAGTTTGATCGGTCGGAAACATACTTACGATAGGAACGTTGATTTGAAATTTTTCATGCCCAACGGAGCTCAGATTCTAAACGCGGCCATCCGATTCATCGCGATTTCGCCCAGCGCATCACATGCGTACTTCACATCCTGCTTACTCAGGAACGGGCCGAAGCTGAAGCGGGTGGCGCCGCCGGTGTTCAGCGTGCCGATGGCGGCATGGGCGAGGGGGGCGCAGTGGATGCCGCTGCGGGTGAGAATGCCGAATTGGCTTTCCAGAATGCTTGACAATTCGTGCGGGTCGAAGCCGTCGATGCGGACGGTAAAGACGCCGACGCGGTTCCGCACGCCCTGCGGGCCGAAGTAGGTCAGTCCTTCGATATTGCTGACGCCTTCGAGGAACGTGCGGACCAAGTCCAGGTCATGGGCGGCGAGCTTCTCGACGGTCTGATCGACGACGTATTTCACGCCCGCCGCCAAGCCGATAATGCCGATCGCGTTGTGGCTGCCCGGCTCGTATTTGTCGGGGAGGAAATCGGGCTGGCGGTCGATTTCGCTGACGCTGCCGGTCCCGCCTTCGCGGAGGGTCCGCAGCAGCTTTTCCAAACCCGGCCGGATGTATAAAAAACCGGTCCCCAATGGCCCGAGCAGGGCCTTGTGTCCCGGCGCGGCCAGCAGATCGATGTTATCGGCCTGCACGTCGATCGGCACGTGCCCGGCGCTCTGAGCGGCATCCACGACGAACGGCACGCAGTGTTCCCGCGCGATCCGCCCGATCTCTCGGATCGGCTGCACTGTACCGGTGACGTTGCTTACGTGCGTGATCGCGATCAGCTTCGTATCCCGGCGAATGGCTTTGCGAATCGCCTCGGGGTCGACGAGCCCGGTCTTGGTGTCGACCGGCACGCGGGTCTGGTCGATTCGTCCCTGGTCCTGCAGCGTGTTCAACGGTCGAAGGATCGAGTTATGGTCGATGTGCGTGCAGACCGCGTGTGAGGGGCCGGTCAATGGGATCAAGCCCTTGATGGCCAGATTCAGCGCGTCGGAGCAGTTGAGCGTGAAGATGACGTGATCGGGATGCTCGCCATTAAACAAACGATTCAACCGTCGCCGGCAGTCGACGATCAACGCACCGGTCTCGGTAGCCTCGGCGTACGCCCCGCGGCCGGCGCTGGCGCCCAGTTCGGTCGCGTAATGAATCATCGCTTCGGTCACCGTCAACGGCTTTGGAAAACTCGTGGCGGCGTTATCCATGTACAAACGACGAGGCGACATCTGCTGAATCCTGTTGGTGTTGCTTCTGCTTTAAGTGTAGCCAATCGCGGCGTTCAGTTTTATCTAAACAAGACAAATAAAAATAAGGCAGAAGTCAGTTCTCGGCCACTGCCAGCCCGGGGGCGACGTCCTCGATCGGCCTGGCGTCCTTCATCGATCCGAACTTCCGCAGTTGGGGCCACATCGCCGCCGAGAGGACTACGACCAGAATCGTACCGATACCGCCGGCGACTACTGAACTAATGGGCCCGAAAATCTGTGCCGTGAGACCGGATTCGAATCCGCCCAGCTCGTTGGACGCGCCGATGAACACGTTAGTAACGGCAGAAACGCGGCCCCGCATGTCGTCGGGGGTCAGCACCTGTTCCAAGGTATGGCGGACGACGACACTGATGTTGTCGAACGCGCCGGTCAGCAGCAGCATCGCGAGCGAAAGCGGTAAGGATTTAGACAGACCAAAAACAATAGTCGCCCCGCCGAACCCTGCGACCGCGAGCAACAGATTGCGACCGGCCTGTTTCATCGGGGGTAGATGCGCGAGCGTGAGCGCCGTCACGAACGCGCCGATCGCCGGCGCTGCCCGCAGCCAGCCGAACCCCACGGCTCCCACGTGCAGCACGTCGGTGGCGAAGATCGGCAGCAGGTAGGTCGCCCCGCCGAGCAACACCGCGAACAGGTCGAGTGTGATCGTAGCCAGGATGATTTGGTTGATGCGGACGAATCGAATGCCCGCGAGCAGCGTTTTCAGACTCGCCGGTTCGCGGTGTCCTTCAGACGGTCGAATCGTGACCGTGGCGAGCAGCAACACGAACGTCAGGCTGAATGCGGCATCCAACAAATAGACGAACGGTAACGTGGGGATCGTCGCGTGACCTAAGGCGATTGCCCCGACGGCAATGATGCCCCCGCCCAGCGCCGGTCCCGCCATGGCGGCGATCTGGAACACGCTGCTGCTCCATGTCGCGGCGTTATTAAACAGTTCGATCGGGATGATCTGCGGGAGCATCGCCGAGCGCGCGGGCCCCCCCGCCGCCGCGGCAGTCGAAGCCATCAGCAGCAGCAGGTACATCAATATTGGCGAGCCTTGAAGAAACGAGACCACCGCCAAGCCGATCGAACAGACGGCGATCAGCAGAATGGTTGCCATCGTGAGTTTGCGTCGGTCGATCCGGTCGGCGAAATGCCCTGCGGGGAGCGCGAGCAGAATCACCGGCAACGCGCCGACGAGGCCCACGACGCTCAAGGCCATCGCTTTATGGGCCGGATATCGAAGGGTGACCTCCCACCCCACGGCCGCGGCCTGCATCTGCTGACCTAACGACATCAGCGACGACCCGGTAACGTACCGCCGGAAGTCACTGCTCCGCAGGGCTGCATACGGGTCGTGCCCCGCGGTGTCGCTTCCGCCGGGCGTTTCGGCCTGCAGTTGCTGCTCGGTCGGGGCGCTCGACGCGGGACGCTCCACGTCGGGTAATTCGCTCGGAGAAAGGGTCGGGTCAGTGTTCATTCGATCATCGCAGCTTTGGTCCGGCGTTCACGGGGCGAACATCGTCGCGACTTCCCGGCAGATGACAATCACAAAAATGAGCGGCAGGCGGTGCCGCGACTTCGTATGCCCCTTTGTTCAGGAAGCTCGCTTCTCGGGTCGGCTGAATTTCCCGTTCGCGTCTGTCGGCATCTTTTCTATAGTCTGACGTAAGCCGTTGACTCGTGTTAGTCTATCGGCGGTCAAGAATGTATTAGACCCCTCGCCGATTGATACGAGGAGGAACCCATGCAGGATTTTGCCGACTTTTCGTCCGAAAACCGAACCTCGGGGGAGCTCGATTCTCAGCTGGCTCGAGAATGGCTCGCGGTCAATCATCTCGGTGGATTCGCCTGCTCGACCGTCCCGGGGCTGAACACTCGCAAATATCACGGTCTTCTTGTGGCGGCGATGTCTGCGCCGGTTCGGCGGATGGTCTTGCTTTCCCGCGTGGAAGAGACCGTCGTCTGCGACGGCTGGTCCTGCTCGCTTTCCTGCAACGAATACCCCAACTCGATCTACCCTCGTGGCGACCAATCGCTGCGGGCATTCAGTTCCGATCCGTTCCCCCGCTGGGCCTATCAAGGCATTGGGTGGACGATCGAAAAAAGCCTTCGACTGATCGAAGGGCAGAACACGGTGCTTATCAGCTACACGCTGCTCGGCGGAACGGGTACGACTTCTATCGAGTTTCAGGCCCGGCCGATGTTCGCCCTTCGGGGAATTCACGACCTGACTTACCAATGGAATGGAGACCTGCGGGTCGAGGACACGATCCCGGGCCACCACCGCATCCCACCCACCGGTCGCACCCCGGAAGTCTTCTTCGCCCACGACGGCGTCTTCGAAGCCGACGCCCACTGGTACCTGAATACGATCTATCGCCGCGAACAGGAACGCGGGTATTCCGGGTTGGAAGATCTGTGGAACCCCGGCATGGTCCGCTGGTCGCTGAAGCCGGGACAGACGGTCAACTTCGCCTGCTCCGCCGACGTGCTGGATCTTGAGATGCTACTCGCGAAAGCGGCACTGCAACTAGACCGGTCTGCCGCGAAACCGTCTCGCCTGCCGCTGGATTTGCTCGACCCGTCCGACCGGTTAACGCTTACGTCACTGCTTCACGCAGCCGACCAGTTCGTGCTCGACGTGCCCTCACCGGACGGCAGCGTTGGTAATTTTGTCGCAACACAGTACCCGTGGTCGCCGCCGTCTCCCCGACTAGCGCTGATCGGCTTCTGCGGACTGTTCCTGTTGCCCGGCAAGTTCGAGCAGGGAAAAAACTTCCTCCTTCGAATGACCGAACTGCTGGTCAAGGGCGTTCTTCCGTCGTCGTTGTCCGAGTCGGGTGGTCCGCCGCTTTACCACGGCGTCGACACGTCTTTGTGGTTCATCAACGCGGTTTACCACTATTTCAAATACACCGGCGATATCGACACGGTCACCCAATCGTTTTTCGACGCGGTCATGCAGGTGATCCGTTGGTATCACGAAGGGACCGCGCTGGGCATCCGGACCGATGTGGACGGTCTGCTGCTGACCAACCAGCCGGGCGTGCCGACCACCTGGATGGACGCCCAGGCAGACGGCTGGGTTGTGACGCCCCGCGGTGGAAAGGCCGTCGAGATCAATGCACTTTGGTACAACGCGCTGCGCGTTGCCGCGGAATTAGCGCGTCGGCTCGGGAAGGCCGCCCAGGGGCAGGAGTTGGCCGCGCAAGCGGCGACGATGCAGTCGTCCTTCAACCGCCGATTCTGGAACGCCGCCACCGGGTGCTGCTACGACGTGATCGACGACCTGGGCGCCGACCCCGCCGTCCGGCCGAACCAGCTGCTCGCCCTGTCACTCGATTACAAGGTCCTGGCAACGCATCGGTTCGAAGCCGTTCTTGAAAAGGTACGGACAGAATTGCTGACGCCCGTGGGGCTTCGAACGTTGTCGCCGTCGGACCGGAACTACGCGCCGCACTATTCCGGCGACGTCGTTCAAAGGGACCGCGCTCATCATCAGGGTTCGGTGTTTCCCTGGTTGCTGGGACCTTATGTGGACGCATACCTGACTGTGCACGGCAAAGGCGAAGGTGCCCGGCGGGAAGCCCGGGACGTGCTCGCCGGATGTTTAAGATATCTCGTCGAAACCGGAACCGGGCAGCTCGGGGAATTGTTCGACGGCGCGGCACCGCACCGCCCGGGCGGCGCGATCGCGGCCGCGGTTTCCGTAGCCGAAGTCCTCCGCGTTTTCGCCCAGAATGTTCTGATGATTCAACCGGCTCCGCCAACGGCGCCGGCGTCGACTCAACCCCCGGTGCGCGTTGGGTGATCATGCTCCCCACGTCGTCTGTAGCGAGGCTGACTCTGAATTGTCGAGTTTTTGACCAGAGCCACCATTCAACCTGTTTCGGGGTCAAGCAGCTTCTCGGCTTAGGCTCGACGAGTTTTCCGGCGTTCACAGTAGACTGAAAGCTGTGAAGGCCCGCCCGCCATTTCAGGCCCGGACCAAGTAAACGCATCCTCTTCGGTCCGAGGTTACCAAACGGCTGCTGCCGTAACGTAAACGTGCATTTGCCTCGGCGATCTGATATTCCCTTGGCATGGGTGATACCGTTGATTACAGGTACGAAAATGCTTTAGCAGCGAGTTCGACGCCTTACCTGTTGAAGCCACTTCTTGATCTCGCGATGCCCGTTAAAGGACTTAGGGTGCTGGATATTGGATGTGGAAATGGGCATATCGCAGCCGAAATGATCCGCTGCGGATGCGTGGCAGTGGGGATTGATTCCAGCGTCTCGGGAATAGAATTCGCCCGAAAAGCGTTTCCAGAAGGCCGATTCGAGGTCGGACTCGCTGACGACAAAGTGCTTACCACGTTGCAGGAAGAGCCCTTCGATCTGGTGATCAGTACCGAGGTGGTTGAACACATTTACTCTCCGCGTTCATATATGGCCGGGTGTTTCGCCGCATTGAGGCCCGGCGGTCGAGTGATCTGCTCGACGCCATACAACGGCTACCTAAAAAATGTTGTCGTCGCCGCAACCGGGAAGTTTGATACACACGTGAACCCACTCTGGGACGGCGGACATATCAAATTCTGGTCGCGGAACACGCTCGGAGAATTGATGACCGAGGCCGGATTCGTCGACCTGCGATTTCGGGGAGCGGGCCGCCTGCCTTGGCTCTGGAAATCAATGCTTATGATGGCCCACCGACCGGCTTGACCCACTCCCGGGGCTTAATGAACTTCGCCGGGTTGCCGCCGACGACGACCCCTTCGGGCACGTCTTTGAACACACTCGCCCGAGCCCCGACCAGCGACCGCCGTCCGATCGTCACGCCCGGCCCGACGAACGCATCGGCGGCGATCCAGACGTCGTCCCCGAGCGTGATCGGCTCTCGAACCAGGGCCATCTGTCGATCCCGCGCGTCGTGCGTGCCGGCACACAGGTGCGCGTATTGACTGATCGTGACCGACCGACCCAGTTTGACCTTGCCGAGGCAATACAGGATTGCGTAATCGCCGACACTGCTGTCCTCGTCGATTTCAAGGTTCCACGGAATGGTAATTCGCGCGGACGCGCGAACACGAACGTCACGCGCGATCCTTGCGCCGAAAAGACGCAGGAGCCAGGCGCGCCAGCAATAAAAACTGTGCGGCGAAAACCGGAACACGGTCGCCTGCGTGAACGCCCAGAGAACGCGGATCGCTTTCTGCTTAGCGGTCCACGGGCTGGGCAGCGCCCGGACCGAACCTTCAGTGCGATCCTCCGTTGGGTTCATCACCTCATGATACTGATCGGTCGTCGGCAGGGTAGTCGATCCCGGCAAGCCTTGAGTTCGGACGTGCCGATGACAAAGTTTAAAGCAACGACGTCGGGTCGACGTCGACCGCGACGCGGTCGCTCTTGGCGAGCGCTTTCATTCGCCGGACCTCACCGAGCAGTTTCTGCAACGGCTCGGCCCGGGGGCTGATCAGCACGATCTGGTTACGGTAATACCCCGCGATCCGACTGATCGGGCACGGCATCGGTCCTTTCATCTGGACCGCGCTTTCCAGAGTCGCGATCGCCGTGCTCACCGCCGCGGCGAGATTCCCGCTCAGTGTGTGCAACTTTTCCGGCTCCTGATCTCGCAAGATGATTCGCACCATTCGCGAAAACGGCGGCAGTCCGACCTCTTTGCGCATCTTCAATTCTGCCGTCGCGAACCCGACGTAGTCCTGCTTCAGCGCGAAACGAATCGTCGGGTCGTCGGGCATAAACGTCTGGAGCACCACCCGGCCCGGCGCGTCACCCCGCCCGGCTCGACCCGCGACCTGCGTAATCAACTGGAACGTCCGCTCGCCGGCTCGAAAGTCGGGCAACGCCAGCGCCGTGTCGCCGCTGATCACACCGACCAGTGTCACGTTCGGGTAATCGAGCCCTTTGGCGATCATCTGCGTGCCGAGCATCACCTGCACTTCACCCCGGGCGAAACGGCCCAGCAGCGCTTCGTAGTCTTTCGCGCTTCGCATCGTGTCGCTGTCGACCCGGGCGAATCTTAATTCAGGAAATTTCTTCGACAGCTCTTCCTCCACCCGCTGTGTACCCAGGCCGAACAGGCTGAGCTTTTTTCCGCAGGTCTGGCATTTATCCGGCAGGGGGTTGGACGCGAGGCAGTAGTGACAGTTGAGTTGCCCGGTATGCACGCCTGCTTCCAGCCGGGCGGTTTTCACGTTCGCCCCGGCCATCCGGTGGTAGGTCATCGTCGCGTCGCAGAATTTGCATTGAAGTGCTTCCCCGCAACTGGCGCAGTACACAAAATTAGAGTACCCGCGGCGGTTCAACAGCAGGATCGCCTGGTGGCCCGCCTCGACCGTAGTCCGCAGCAGATGTTCGAGGCGTTGCGACAACAGGTGAACGCCTTTGCGGAACCGGTTCTCCTGCCGCATGTCGAGCAACTCGACGTGCGGCATCTGCAACCCACGAACGCGGGTCGGCAGCGAGAGCAGGTGGTACTGCCCGGACTCTACGTGCGGCCGGCCGTCGTCTGTCGACGCCTTACTTGCGGCCGAGAATTGGTCTCGGGCGACCGACGTCCTGTACCAACTTTCCAGTGACGGCGTCGCGCTCCCCAGCAGGACCGGCACGTCCTCGAGCTGCGCTCGTTTCACAGCCACGTCGCGGCCCTGGTACCGCGGGGCGGTGTCCTGCTTGTAGCTCGGTTCGTGTTCTTCATCGACGACGATGATGCCCAGCTTGGGCACCGGGGCGAACACCGCCGAGCGCGCGCCGACGATTACGTCGGCCTGCCCCTGCGCGATCCGCTGCCAGTACCGGTGGCGTTCAGTGGCGGTCAATCCGCTGTGCAGGATCGCGACCCGCTGAAACCGCGCGAGAAACCGCCGAACCGTCTGCGGGGTCAACGCGATCTCCGGCACCAACACGATCGCCTGCCGGCCCGAATCCACTACTTGCCGAATGCACTGCAGGTACACCTCGGTCTTGCCACTGCCGGTGACGCCGTGCAGCAGATTGACCGAGAATGTCCCCGACTCCAGCCGCGGGCGGATGTCATCGAAAACACCCTGCTGTTCGGCGTTCAACGTGCGATCGGCCTCGGCGGCGTCACCGGCCGGCCGGGTCTCCTCGGTCAGCCCGACCAGATCCGCCTGCTGCGTGATTTTAATGATCCCCAGCTTGGACAACTTCCGCGCCGTTGCCGGTGTTACGCCGGCTTCACCGGACAACCGGACCAAATCGATTCCTTCATCCGGCTGAAGTTGCAACAACCGCGACAACAACGCCCGACGTTTTGACGCTTTCGTTTTTTCGTAAAACGACTGCAACGCCTCGAGGTCGACGGCCACACGCACGATCGACGAATACCCGATGCCGACCTGCTTTTTAACGGCCGACGGAATGATCGATTCGAGCACCGTCCCCAGCGGCGACACGTAGTACCGGCTCATCCATCGCGCGAGCGTCATCAACTGCGGCGAGACCAGCACGCGCTCGTCGATTAAATCCCGGACGGGTTTAATTTTCGGGTAGGTCGTCTCGGCCCGGATGCCAACGACGTAGCCCGTGGCCGGCTTGTTGTTTCGTCCCAGCGGGACCCGAACGCGCTGCCCGATTTGTAACTGCGACACCAATCGCGAAGGGATCGAGTAATCCAACACGTGATCGATCCCCTGCTCCAGCGCGACCACCGCGAACGGCCCTTTCGCCGGTTCGGCGGTGAAGGCGGGGAGTGCCGGGGGAAATTGCGGAAATAGTGCTTCCATAACCGACAATCAAAGATTGATCCCGTGCGTTTGCTGCACGGCGGTCCGGTGCCCGGGCGGCTCTCGAAGTTCCCAGGCGTTACGACTACACTCGCTGGGCCGGTTCTCGACTCGATGTCGCATTCGACCGGACCATGACTGTACAGGTTGCCCGAATGCGGGCGGCAAAGCGAGCACGCGATGACCGAAACACGATTACCCCGCAGCAGTTCCTCGACGACGCTGGCAGTCAATTCGGTCTCCGCGTTCACGTACGCAGACCGGATCGTCATGCTCGTGGTTTCGCTGCTGTGTTACGCCGTTTATCGCGGGCTCGCGGGGATCGTCGATTTTCCATCCGCCCCGGGATTCACCGGCAGTCTGTTGGCCGGCCCGTCTGCGGTATTGGTCCTCGTTTTTGTCATTTTTGCAATTGCCTTATCGCTAATCGTAGGCGCGATTGCTGCCGCTTTGATTCAAGACGAAGCGGCACTTTTTTGCTGCTGTGTCGGCTTGGCGGGCATCTCCATCCGAGCCGGGACGATCCGCCCCGTGCTCCAGTATTCGGCCGGGCCCACTGTATTTGTTGCGCTCGCGATCGAAGTCGTGTGCCTGTCGGCAGCCGTGGTGGCCGGGTGGGTCGGACTTCGTTTCGTACTGGCAATGCTGGGCACGGACGCTCCGGTTGAGGCGTCGACCCTGGGGTCAAACGAATTAGTAAATCCGACCTTGCAGGATCGGCTCACGACGACCGGCATCCAAGTGCTGGTCATGGCAATCGTCGAGATGATCCTCGTGCAGTCGGATACCAAGGCACAGGCGTTGGCCGGTGTCGGGGTTGCCGGGTTCCTTGGCGCGCTGGCAGCGTACAAGTTCACCAATGTTGCCGAGGTGATCTGGTATCTGCCCGGGCCTGCAATTGTTGCGGTGATCGGGTACGGGTTGGCCTTCGCGGGCTCGGCCGCGTCTGCGTCCGGGGATTTGCACGGGATGTTCGCGACACTGGCCCGACCGGTGCCCCTGGATTACGCCGGCGTAGGAATCGCGGGCGTACTGATGGGGTATTGGTCCGCCCGCAACTGGTCGATCGTCGACGCAGAACTCACTCCCGACGAATTGACCAACGAATCGGCACCGACCCCGGCGGCGTGATTCGGCCGACGATCATCTCATCCAATCCGGCGATCTAATCCGGGGCAACTGTTATGAATGTGACGCTCGCAGAAATCCGTGCCGCCCGGGCCCGCATCGCCGACTCGATTTATCACAGCCCCTGTCCGTATTCATTGAGCCTCAGCAAGCTTTGCGGTGCCGAAATCTATTGCAAGCTGGATCACCTGCAGATGACCGGCAGCTTCAAGGAACGCGGCGCGCGGAACAAGCTGATGCACCTGACCGCGGCCGAGAAAACCCGGGGTGTGATTGCCGCGTCGGCGGGAAATCACGCATTGGGACTGGCCTATCACGGGCAACTGCTGAGCATTCCAGTCACGGTCATCATGCCCAGAGGGGCGCCGCTGATTAAGGTCAGCAATTGCCGGTCGTTCGGGGCCAACGTCGTGCTGCACGGCGAATCGTACGACGACGCGCGTCGACTCGCGCGGGAACGCTCGGACGCCGAGGGGACGCCGTTCATCTCCGGGTTCGACGACGCCGCGATCATTAACGGCGCGGGCACGATGGGGCTTGAGATCCTGGAAGACGTTCCGGACGTCGACGCGATCGTGGTGCCCGTGGGCGGTGGCGGGCTGATCGCCGGAATCGGGGCGGCGGTGAAGGCGGCCAAGCCTTCCGTGCAAATCATTGGTGTCGAACCGGTGAACGCCCCGTCGCTGGTCGAATCTCTTAAGGCGGGCAAGGTGACCCGGATTCAGACCCGGCCCACGCTCGCCGACGGGCTCGCGGTCGCCGAGCTCGGGACGCTTTGTTTTGACATCGCAAGAAAGGTCGTCGATCAGACCGTGCTGGTGGACGAGGCGCAGATCGCGCAGGCGGTGCTTCGGCTGCTGGAGTTGGAAAAGACAGTGGTCGAAGGCGCCGGCGCGGTCCCGTTGGCGGCGATGACCAGCGGGTCGCTGGCCCAACTGGCGGGTAAGAAAGTCGTCCTGTGTTTGTGCGGCGGGAACATCGACGTGACGGTGATCAGCCGGGTCATCGAACGCGGGCTGGCGACCGAGGGGCGGTTGTGCCGAATCACCGCGTGCATCAGCGACCGGCCCGGGTCGTTGGCAAAACTGCTGGGGGTCATCGCCGACACCGGCGCGAGCATCAAGCAGGTGGAGCACGACCGCCATTTCGGCCCCGCCGACGTGGCCGTTGTCGCCGCGGTGTGTGTCGTCGAGACCCGGGACGCGGAACACATCCGCCAAGTCCGCCAGGCGATCCAAGCCGCGGGCATCGAGCTCCGGGATTAATCAAAATAGTTTGCCGGATGCTGTTCCCGGCCGTGCCGCCGCCGGCAGTGGAACGGCCGGTCTCCCCGGATTTTGTTCCGGCAGAATCGAGGTATTTCGGCATATACTTTCCGAGTCCCCTTTCGGAGAACGTGCATGCCCAATTTTCAAGTCGTCAGTCCCTTCAAACCGCAGGGCGATCAACCGGCGGCGATCGAGAAACTCGTCGCGGGCATCTACGACGGGAAAAAATTTCAAACCCTTCTGGGCGTCACCGGGTCGGGCAAAACGTTCACGATGGCGCACACGATCGCGAAGCTGAACCGCCCCACCCTGGTCATCAGCCATAACAAGACGCTCGCGGCACAGCTTTACGAGGAATTCAAAGAGCTGTTTCCGAACAATGCCGTCGGATACTTCGTCAGCTATTACGATTATTACCAGCCCGAGGCGTACATCCCGCAACGGGACATTTACATCGAAAAAGACGCGAGCCGAAACGACGATCTGGACCGCTTACGGCTGTCGGCGACCAGCAACCTGGTGAGCCGGCGGGACGTGCTTTTGGTGGCTTCCGTGTCGTGCATCTTCGGGCTCGGCTCGCCGAGCGAGTACCGCAACAGCGTGCTGCCCATCCGAAAAGACGTCGAGACCGATCGCGACGACATGCTCCGCAAGCTGATCGATTTGCAGTACAGCCGAAACGATATCGACTTCAAACGCGCGACGTTCCGCGTCCGGGGAGACGTCGTCGAACTGCACCCGTCGTATGAAGAATTCGCATATCGAATCGTGTTCGACGGCGAGCGGATCACCAATATCGACGCGATGAACCCGCTGACCGGTGAAATCCTCGCCAGCGAAGATTCGATCTTCATCTACCCGGCCGTCCACTACGTGATGCCGGAAGACCGCGTGCATGATGCAGTCAAAAACATCCGCGAAGAACTCGACATGCAGGTCATGCACCTCCGCGGGCAGGGAAAATTGCTCGAAGCGCAGCGGTTGCTGGCCCGCACGAAATATGATCTGGAGATGATGCTCGAAGTGGGATATTGCTCGGGCATTGAAAACTACAGCCGGCACCTGGACGGCCGGCAACCGGGTGACAAGCCTTACACGCTGATCGATTATTTTCCGAAAGATTACCTGCTCGTGATCGACGAGTCGCACGTGACATTGCCGCAGATCAAGGCGATGTTCAACGGCGACAAAGCGCGCAAGACGGTGCTCGTCGACCACGGGTTTCGGCTCCCCAGCGCGATGGACAATCGGCCGTTGAAATACGAGGAATTCGAACAGCTGATCCCGCAATGCGTCTACGTGTCGGCGACGCCGGGCCCGATCGAACTGGAACAATGCGGCGGTGAAGTCGTCGAACAAGTTATTCGCCCCACCGGGTTGATCGATCCTGAAATTATCGTCGTTCCGGCCCAGGGGCAGGTACCGCATCTTTTGTCTCAGGTGAAAGAGCGGGTCGAAGCCGGCGCCCGCGTGCTGGTCACCGCGCTGACCAAACGGTTGGCGGAAGACTTGGCAGCTTACATTCAAGAAGCGGGATTCAAGGCACGCTATCTACACAGTGAAATTCAGACGCTCGAGCGGGTCGAAATCCTGAAGGAACTTCGGCAGGGAGATTTTGATGTCTTGATCGGCATTAACCTGCTCCGCGAAGGACTCGACCTGCCGGAGGTGTCGCTGGTTTGCATTCTCGATGCCGACAAGGCCGGGTTTCTGCGGAGCGAGACGTCATTGATCCAGACGATCGGTCGAGCCGCGCGGAATCAGAACAGCAAGGTGATCCTGTACGCCGACAACATCACCCCGGCCATGCAGATGGCGATGGACGAGACGCTGCGTCGCCGCGAGATCCAGATGAAGTACAACGCCGATCACGGCATCACGCCGGCGACCGTGATCAAGTCGATCCGGTCGAGCATCGAAAGCGAAGTGAAGGCCCGCCGCACCGTCGCTGCCGCGGTTAAAGAAAACGAACAGGAACTGGACCAGACCGAGATCATCAAGTTGCTGGAAGAGGAAATGATCACGGCCGCGACGAACCTGGAATTCGAGCGCGCGGCTCAACTGCGTGACAAGATCAATGAAATGAAAGGCGCACCCACGATCAAAAGCGGCGATCAAATGCTGCTGGATCCCGCCGCCGAACAGCACAAAATCTGGCAACCCAAGAGCAAGGGCCGCGGGGCCGGGAAACGGAAAGTGGCCAAGTAGAGTGTACTGCAGTTTCAGCCGCAGTGGAGTGACAGCAACCTCGGATGCTGTCGTTGCCCCGGCATTGTTGCGGGATTATCGCAACTGACTCAAGAACGTATATTGGGCGGCGTTCCGAATCGCGGATTGTTGCCGGCGAACAAAACCTTGAGTTTAACCGACGCGATGTCGGCCGCTTGCAAGGGAGGTTGGGGATGTCAGCAGAAGAGCGGTTCGCCTGCACGGGGTGTGGTAGAAGTTTTCGTTGGCGGGCCGAACTCGCCGGAAAACGCATGAGGTGCCGCTGCGGCGAACCGGTGGAGGTTCCGGAAGCAAAAGCGATCGAGATCGACGATGCCGAGTTTGATCGTGAAATCTCAGCACCGCCCCTGCCGATACCTGTCGCGGCGTTCGCAGAAGCTCCTTTGGATTATCAAGCGATTTCGCAGCCCGCAGATCAGGAGTTAACGCCAGTTGGTCTAGGCCGCGACGTTGTGGTCCCGTGTGCGGTTTTGCTGGCTGGTGTCTTTGGGTTCTCTTTCGCAGTGGCGAGCACTCACAACGCCAGCCCGGCAATTTGCCTTATGCGCGCCTGGATTCTGATTTCCGTTACCGCGCTTCCTCCGATGCTGGCTTTCATCGGATACGGGCTGATCGCCGCGCGACGATTGAGATTGACACTCGGGGCATTTTTCATTGCGAGCCTGAAGTTGCTCGCGGTGTTGATCGCTACCGACGCTGTGATCATGACAGTCACCACTTTTGGCGGGTTCCGCTGGGACCCTGCTCACCTGCTGACGTGCTTCGGCTGGGCCGCCGCCGTCACCGCTGGTTTGGGGTTCGGCCTTTTCGGTTCGTCCAGAGATCCCTTTCGACGCGCCGGGTTGCTGGTCGGCATTCTCGTGTGGATCACGCATTTTCTACTGCTTATTTTCGTCATCAGCCTGCTCTCTTCGTTCATCAACTCTCGGCGGCCCGTGGTGAACTCGTTTGCCGTCTCCGGGGCGGGCCCGGGACGATCGCGTCTTCAAGCTTCGTCGGGAATGACCGATCGACAGGTCACAAACGCGGCCGCGAAGGGCTTCGAAGTTCGCGAAGGGCGCGAATGGAAGGCGATGCGGTACGGCAATACCTCCGACGCGGACATTCTCATCGAAGGGTTGTACGGATCGGGTGCGAACAAGGTTTATGTTGATCTGCGTTTCGGAGGGATCGTGCGTCCTGCCGTCGCGTACGTGGAACTTCCGAGCGACCCGGTCAGGGTTGCCAAATGTCTTGCCGCCTATCAAGCATATCTCGACACGGCACAATTGCCGCCGAGAACCGTGACGCCGTCGACGACCCAGCGATTCACAACTTTCCCTCTGCGGTAGTACTTGCCCCGGCACGCGCCTCCCCCGACGCCGGCAGCGAATTGATCGGTGGCCGACACGCCTGTTCGGGATACAATGAAACTGGGTCTAACGGAAAACATTGATGTATCCATTTCCAACACAGGACGATCTACGGGAGATCATTCAACTCGCGAAGCGGGAAGACGTCGGCGGCGACGACGTGACGAGCCGGCTTTTGATTCCCGAAGGCAAGATCGGTGTCGGGACGCTGCTGCAAAAAGAAACCGGGATCGCCTGCGGGCTACCGATCGTGGAAATGATCTGCCGGGCCTACGACGAGCGACTGCGGGTCGAGCAGATCCCGGGATTCCACATGGAGCTGATCGAAGCCCGATTCAGCGACGCCCGCACTACGCCACTGCTGCGCGTGCGCGGCCCGATGCGATCGCTGCTCGCGGCCGAGCGGGTAATCCTGAATTTTCTGCAGCACCTGGGCGGCGTCGCAACGCAGACCCAGCGATTCGTGCGAAGAGTCGCCGGCACGTCGGCTAAACTCTACGACACGCGGAAGACCATTCCCGGGCACCGGTTGCTGGACAAGTACGCCGTGCGCTGCGGAGGCGGGATGAACCACCGCATGGGGCTCTACGACGGACTTCTGGTCAAGGACAATCACATCGAGGCGGTCCCGTTACGGGAGCTCGCGTCTTTTTTATCTCAGACTATTGCAGTCAGCCGCGCCGAGGACGCCGACCGCTTTATCGAGGTCGAAGTCGATAATCTGGAGCAGCTCAAGGAAGTGCTCAAGGTCGATAACATCCACGTGATTCTGCTGGATAACATGGATTGCCCGAAGATGGAGCAGGCCGTTGAGATGCGAAATTCGGCGGGCGGAAAAGGCCTTGTCGACCTCGAAGCCAGCGGAGGTGTGACCCTCGAAACCGTCCGGCAGATTGCCGCAACCGGAATCGACCGAATCGCCGTTGGCGCGCTCACGCACTCGGCGCCCGCGCTGGACGTCGGGCTCGACGTGGAAGACCAATGAGCCTGAGCATTCACCCCGGGAGATCTTGAGCCGAGCATTCGTCAGCAACAATCAGGGGCCGGTCGACAAGCCCGCGGCGCGGTTTTCCGTTGCCTCTTTTTTCAAACGGCTGGGTCCGGGGCTGATCACCGGCGCGTCCGACGATGATCCCAGCGGTATAGCGACCTATTCCCAGGCCGGGGCCGTCTTCGGTTTTGGCCTGCTTTGGACGACGCTGTTTTCGCTGCCATTGATGGCTGCCATTCAGGAGATCTCCGCGCGGATTGGTCGTGTCACCGGTCGGGGAATCGCCGGCAATATAAGGGTTCATTATCCACGCTGGCTTCTCTACCCCGTCGTGTTCCTTCTCGTCCTGACCAACACCGTAAATCTCGGTGCTGATCTCGGCGCGATGGGCGATGCGACCGCCCTGCTCGTCGGCGGGCCCGCCCGGTGGTTCTGCGTCGGGTTCGCCTTGCTCTGCGTCGGGCTCGAAACGTTCTCCTGTTATTCGACCTATTCCAGATTTCTGAAATGGCTGACTCTCGCGCTGTTCAGCTATGTCGCGACCGTTTTTCTCGTCCACGTCCCGTGGGTTGCTGCTATCCGCGGCCTGGTCATCCCGTCGTTCGAGCGGAACGGGGCGTATTGGGCGACCTTCATCGGCGTGCTCGGAACGACCATCAGCCCGTATCTGTTTTTCTGGCAGGCGTCGATGGAGTGCGAGGAAATCCAAGCGTCTCTCGGCGAGGCGTGCCTGCTCAAACAGCCGAAGCACGCCCGGGCCGAACTGCGGCGGATCCGCTTCGACACGTACTCCGGCATGTCGATCTCAAATCTGGTCGCGTTCTTCATCATTCTCGCGGCCGCCGTCACCCTCCACGTGAACAAGATTACCGACATTCAAACGTCCGCGCAAGCCGCCGAGGCGCTTCGCCCGCTCGCGGGCCGGTTTACTTTCGTCGTATTTTCGATCGGCATCATCGGGACGGGGCTTCTGGCGGTACCGGTCCTGGCTGGGTCGGCGGCATATGCGGTCGGTGAAGCAATGCAGTGGCCGACCGGCCTTGACCGAAAGCCTCTGGCCGCGAAGGGGTTCTACACCGTTTTAACGACTGCAACACTGCTCGGCTTGGCAATGAACTTTCAATCCGTTCAGAAAATAACGCACTTGTCCCCGATCAAATCCCTTTACTGGTCGGCCGTTCTAAACGGCGTTGTTGCGGTGCCCGTTATGGTGGTCGTCATGCTGATGCACCAGAACCCGCAAGTGATGGGCGGATTCGTCCACCTGTCTCGCCGGTTAAAATACATGGGTTGGCTCGCGACGCTGGTGATGGCCGCCGCGACGGTCGGGATGCTCGCGACGTTCCACCGTGAATAGTGATTGGATCGCAGTATAGTCAGCTTTATGAATCACTCCGACATCCGACTCGGCACGGTAGCGCCTATGGACAAGGGCGCGAACTACATTCGCCAGATTCTGCCTCACGGGTTCGAAAGTTTTCAGATGTTCGCCTGGGAAAGGCTGCCCGAGATCGACCTGCGACGAACCGCCGGTGAAATCCGCGAGACGATCGGCGACAAAGCGATCGTCAGTTCGCTGGCGATGTTCGGCAACCCGATCCAGAACGAACAGACCGCGAAAGATTTTGCCCGGTGTATAGACGCCGCTAAGCACTTCGGCTGTGACATGGTCACCGGGTTCACCGGCGCGATCGACGGCAAAGCAGTAACAGAGTCGTTACCGGCGTTCAAAAAACTCTGGACCGACCTGGCCAAGCGGGCCGAAGACGCGGGCGTGCGGATCGCGTTCGAGCACTGCGACATGGGCGGGACCTGGGACCGCGTGGCATGGAACATCGCCCACGCGTCGTCGGCGTGGGAAATCCTGTTCAACGAAGTGCCGAGCCCCGCGATCGGCCTCGAATGGGAGCCGTGCCATCATCTCGGATCATTCGTCGACCCCGTTGCCCAGCTGCGCAAATGGCTGCCGCGGGTGTTTCACCTGCACGGCAAAGACGCGACTGTTGCCTGGGACGTGATCCGCGAATTCGGCATTCGCGGGGGCAAGCCGTACGTCTGGCACAGACATCCCGGGTTCGGCGATACCAACTGGACCGACGTGATTTCCGTCCTGCGGATGGGAAAATGGACCGGCAGCATTGATATCGAAGGCTGGCACGATCCGGTCTATCGCGACGATTTAGAGATGACCGGGCAGGTGCACGCGTTGAACTATCTCAAGCGATGCCGCGGCGGGCCGTTCGTACCAAACCCACTGTAATGTCGAATTGCGGCCAACTCAGAGTCGCATCACTGGCCGGATTCGCACCCTATATAAAAGTGAGCAGACCACCGGCAACAATTCTGCGCGCATGCCACCGACCGTGGTCGATTTTGCAGCCGTGCTGCTGCCACCCGGCTCATTGCGCGTCTTTCCCCTCGACGGCATCGTTCACTCGATCTTCGGCGGCCTGGGCAGCGGCTTCGGCGGTCGGATACTGCCCTAATTTGATCTGATCCGCGACCTCGGTCCATGCGTGCGCGACGTTGACATATCGCCCGCCGACTTCGTGAGGAGCGGCATTTTCCACGACGCGCGTGATTGCCGAGACGGGCAATCTCCAGTGCCCGTCTTGAAGGGTCAGGACGATCTTCGTGTGTCCTGAGTCGTCAAAGACCACGTCGGCCGTCTCTCCACGAATCGTGACCTTGGAAGATCGAATCAACGCAACATCACGTTGCGGCCAGCGTTTCATTTCCCTGCCAGCGGCCTCTATCCCGAAATGATCGCCCAACGCCTGGTCGAACTTGCCTTGAGCGATCGCGATGTCTGCCACGAGCATAAGCTTAGAGTTCTGAGTAACGCCGTCGTCCACGCGAAGCGCACTGATTTTCTCCCGGTCGCCCGCCCGTGCGGCGGCAACTTCGGAAAGCAACACTGTCTTTGGATCATTCGAGTCAGACGCAGCAGCCGCCGGCATTGTGCCTCCCGAAAAAATAACGGACGCGATTAGAAACAATGGCAACAATTTTCGGCCCATAAATTGATCCCTGTCTGCGATCAGCAGTGCTCGAACTGGAACTGCGCAGTATTCGAGCACCGCAAGACCAGATTAAAGAAAACTCACGATTTCCTTTGCAAATGCGCAGCTTTATTGCGAATTACACACTTCTAAGCATTCGTCACTTGTACAATAGGCGTTGTTTCGCCCGAATTTAACTCGACTGCCTTTTTGCGCAATTGATCAACATTGTTAGATCCTTGCCGCAACACTGCGAGATTACGTGGCAGTTCTGAAGCCGGCTGCATAACAGGTAAACCTTATTTTCTTTCGTGATCCAGAGACTCTAATCGTTCAAGCGACGAAATTAATGAACCCATTCGTTCGCTTTTACCGCTAGATATTGGACGTTTCTCTTAGACGCCGTGCGCCCGATCTTGTTCCAAAATGATGACGGCCTTCATATTGCTTTAGTGATCCGCAGTGAGGGCATGCGACGCCAACCGCGTAAGAAGTTATTGCCGGGACGATTCCTCACTTCGTGTGGCAAAGAAAGATGTTGATGGGTTCTGTAAAAAGTGACGGACGAATTGTGACGAAGCTGGCCGCCGGGGCGGCAGTTATTTCTCTTTTCAGTGGCGTAGTCCACGCCGATTGGAGCGTATACGACAAGAATATCGCGCAGCTCGAATCCGCATATACCGGTGGTCTTACTACCACTACGGATGTAGTGAATCAGTACCTGGCTCGGATCGCAACCTATAATAAGCACGGCGGCTACCAGGGCTCGCTGGGAGCTGGTGGCACTGGTATTAACGCGATCGCGCAGGTGAACCCAACCGTTCTCGCCGATGCCGCAGCCGTTCAACGACTAATCAATTCCGGAGCCACTAGCGCGCAATATCCGTTGCTGGGCGTGCCGATTATTGTCAAGAATTCATATGATGTTGCAGGATTAACCACGACAAATGGTGTCAGTGTGTTGAACGGTTCCGGGACAGCCGGGTCGACCACGGACAATCCAACGATGGATGCTTTCTCGATTGCCAAGATCCGCGAGGCGGGCGGCATCATCATTGGGAAGGCAAACCTCAGCACGATGGCGTATTCGTTCGACGGGATCGACAACGCCGGTGGAGTGGTGCTGAATCCTTACAATCCGAATCGAACGCCCGGCGGGTCGAGCTCTGGTATCGGCGCGGGCATCGCCAGCCAGTTCGCGATGCTCGGTATGGGCGGTGAGACCGGCGGTTCGATCCGTATTCCGTCGAATGCGAACTCCGACGTCGGTCTGAAGACAAGTGCCGGGCTGATCGACCCGAGCGGGACTTGGCCGCTCACGCCGTCTCGCGACGTCGTCGGTCCGATTGCCAAGACCGTCACCGACATCGCGTACGCCATGAATGCGTTGGTAAAACCGAGTTCGACGAATCTGTTCGCGGGAACTCCGTACTACCCGACCACCGGTGCACAACCCGGGTCGATCGGGACCGGGCTCGGTGAAGGGACGGATTCCACCAGCAAAGGTGTGACGGCCGTCACCGGCACACGCCCGACCGACTACACCGCGTTTTTGAATCCGCACGCGCTTCAGGGGAAAGTGATCGCCGTCGAGAATGACGTTGTCGGGGTCGGCACGGCGTACGATGGCAACATCGCCGCTCCGGTGCAGACTGCCTTTCAGTCCGCTTTGAATGTCATGCGGGCCGAGGGCGCGACGATTGTTTACGTCAACCTGCCGGCGACCGTCACGTACTACACCACGATCGGCAAGAGCACCGGCGCGACGACAACTGGTTTCCCGTACGCCTACCCGACGACGACCCCCGGCGGGACCACGCCCAGCAGCACGTGGTCGAGCTACGCCGCCGCATATTACTACGAGAAGGAAATCGAAAGCGAAAACGACCCGGTCATCCACAACCTGAATGACTTCGCCGCCGCCCTGCTTGCAGGAAAGAATGCCGGCTCGGGGTCTAAATTCAGCACACTAAATAGTGCGTACACGAACATCTCCGCCCTTGCCGCAATCTACAACGCTGGTAACGCGAAAGGTTTCGGCGACGCCAACAACGACGGCGTTCTCGACAACCCCGACGCGCAGACTGCGCTGCAGGCTTTCACGAGTCTTCGGCAAGACCAGTTCAACGCGTTCATGGATAACCCGCAGTCGTTCGATTCGACGATTTCGGTCACGCACATCGACGCGTTCACGGCCCCGACGTACGGCTCGGTCATGCCTTACATCGCATCGGCTCTGCGAACTTCGACGTACCCGACGGACCCGTATGCAGTGGCCGGGGGCGCGTCGCTGATCGATCGTTTCGAAGGGAACATCCTCGGCCTGCCCGCGCTCAGCGTGCCGGACGGCTACACGACCGACGGCACCCCGATGGGCCTTCAGTTCATATCGCGGCTCGACAGTGAAGCGCAGTTGATCGGCCTGGGTTACGATTACGAACAAGCCAGCAACATCCGGGTCGACCCGGACCTCAGCTTCGTTCCAGAACCGGGTTCGATGACTGTCATGGTGGTCTTATCCGCGGTTTCGCTGATGAAACGACGCCGCTCGACGGTTTGATCGGCGTGTTAAAACTCTAAAGATAAGAGGCCGTCGCCAACGCGACGGCCTTTTTCGTTTGCGCGTGTAAGGCTGCGACAGCCCTAATCGCCAGTTTCCTTCCGGATCAATCCAGCAAGTTCTCTTTGATCAGCTTCAGCACCCGCTTCTGCAGCTTTGCCTGGGTGAACGCGGCATACACCTTGTCGAGCGACGATTTGGGACGGAATAATTTGTAATGTACGCACCCGTGCGTGACCGCCAGCAGTTCCGGAACGACCTGAAACCGGCGGAGTCGAACTTTTTCGGTCGTATCAAACTTCACGTAATAGAGCGGGTCGTCTTCGTTGATCCGAATCGATTGTTCTGCTTCCGGCACTTCGTACGTACCCTGTAAAGGGCGCAGCCACTTGGAAATGTCGTACGCGGCCGGCACGTAGCAAAGCTTTGACTGCACTTCAGTGCGGTGCATATACGCAGGGTAAGTGGATAGCTGCACGGATTTTTCGCTGAAAAACAGCATGCGATGGTCGAACAGGATCGAGCGATAGGTCTTCCGCGTCGAGTGCAGATAAGAGAACAACTGGCCGGTCAATTTGGAATGTTCGTCCAGCGCCGTAAAGCCTTCAGGGCGGATGCCGACGTGCACGTCCAGCGTGCTCCGGACGATGAACATGTTCTGCGAGTGCCGGTGAAATGCCGGGCAGGCGAAAAAATCGTGCGGGTTTTCCGGCCCCCGCTCCTTGACGAGATCCAGCAGAAGCGGGACCGGCTCCTTGTAGAGCATGTTGTAGTCTGCGTAGACGTCCATCGGATAAACGGTCGACCAGAAAATGTCCATAGTCCCATCTTTGGCGCTCTATTCGGGAATTCCAATCGATTCCCGCGTGCTTCGATTGGCATTGATTCGGCACGGTTTTGACAGGGTGCGGCATCAGGGCTACACCTTCGACCAAGGCGACCCATCTACGTCACAGGCACACGAGGAAATCAATGAATACCCCCGCTCCCCTGGCCCACCGGCAAGAGTCGGCCAACCCCGCACCGCTCGGTCTTTTCGGCTTCGGCATGACGACCATCCTGCTGAACGTGCACAACGCCGGTTTCTTTGACATGAACTCGATGATCCTCGCGATGGGGCTCTGCTACGGCGGGGTCGCGCAGGTGATCGCCGGCGTTCTGGAATTCAAAAAGAGCAACACCTTCGGTCTGACCGCGTTCGTCTCTTACGGGTTCTTCTGGCTTTCACTGGTGCTGTTGATCCTGCTGCCCAGGACCAACTGGGTGCTCAAGGCCGACGACACGGCCATGGCCGTTTACCTTGCGACCTGGGGACTGTTCACCGCCGGATTGTTGATCGGCACATTCCGGCTCAGCGTCGCGCTGCAGGTCGTGTTCGGCAGCCTTACCGTCCTGTTTTTCATGCTCGCCGCCGGTGATCTTTACAACGCCGGCCCGGGGTTCAAACATGCAACGGGGTTCGAGGGCATCTTCTGTGGACTGTCCGCGTTTTATACCGGTCTCGCGCAGGTGCTCAACGAACTGTATGGACGGACCGTACTGCCGCTGGGCACGGTAAAGCGGAATGCGTGAGGAGTCTGCCGTGCGAATCGTTTCAATTCTGACAGCCCTGACTTTTCTTTGCGGGTGCGTCTCGTCGGGACCGGTAAACCCGTCGTTTGCGGTGACCGCCGATGACGCACGAATGAGCTTGGACCGGGCGGCCTTGAGCCCGCAAAACCTCCGACGACCTTTGGTGATTGTGGGCGGTTTTGTCGACCCGGGGTTCGCGTCGAACATGCTCGACTGGAGCTTTCGTTCTTACACCGGCGACGCCCGCGTCATCGCGGTACCGCTTGTTTTCGATACCGATTTCAAAGATTTTCGACGACGAATCATCGACGCGGTGCAGACCGCTTTTCCTTCGACCGACCCGGCGACGACGACCGAGGTCGACGTCATCGGTTTCTCGATGGGCGGGCTCGCCGCCCGGTATGCGGCCCAATCAGCACGGGGTGATGAACCGATCCGACGATTGCGAATCGCGAGGTTGTTCACGATCAGTAGCCCCTTGAGCGGCGCGGTTGTCACCGAGCACGCTCCTTCGCTGCTCGAACCGCTGCAGCAAAACATGCGGCCGGGGTCTGCCTTCCTGCGCGGCGTCGACCGGTCGCAGGTGATGACGGATTTGTATCCTGTTTATTCGTATGTCTGCCTCGGCGACAAGGACGTCGGCGAGAACTTCGCCGCCGTCCCGGGCCAGACAGCCTGGTGGGTCAGCTGCCCCATGTTTTTCCCGTCCCACGACTGGGCCATGCTGGACCCGCGGATCCGGGCCGACATTCTTCGCCGGTTGAACGACGCGATACCGTTCAGCACGGACCCGCCGGCACCGGTGCCGGGCAAAGTCGGCGTTCACACTCGCGGAACGTGATCGCGACCTTCTGCTGAAATCGGCCCTTTTACGGTTTGGTCGTGCCCTAGGCGCGATGTCGTTCAGTCGTTCGGCAGCGAGATATTTCGGCTTGGTTGTGTCTGATTGAGCACCGCGTCATGTCCGGCGATTGCATCCGACTTTCTACGCACTTGCGTCGGCAGTCGGTCGATCGGGATGCCGCGTTGCGCAGCGTATTGCGATAGCCAGCGGTCGCGCTGTTCGTCGGTCACCGGCAGCTTCGTCGTGCTGTACCAGAACTGAGCCAGGTCTTTGACGACCCAGCGGCCGCGGGTGAGCGGGTTGTTCATCTCGGCCACGCGTGCCATGTCGATGAGCTTCGCGTCGAAGCCGGCCGGCGTGTCGCGGATCATGAAGTGGCAGAGATACAGGTCGCGATGGTGCAGCCGGGCGTTGTGCAACCGAGCGGCGAGTGCCGCGGTGGCCGGAAGGATCTGCTCGAAATCGGTGCCCCGCTCGACGAGTTTGTCGGCCGGTTGATACCCCGTCAGGTCGGGCAGAATGATAAAAGTCCGGCCATCAGGCAGACGCCCGTGCGCAGCAATCGGGGCGACAGGGATGCCTGCGTTCACCAGCAGCCGGTGGCCGGCGATTTCGCGGTCGGCGGTCGCGCCGGCGTGTGCGGGGTAACGCTTGACGTGAAAACGAACCTTCTCCCCCGTCGGGCGAACGTGATCCAGCGTCGCGTTTTCCCGGTCGGGCAGGGACCGCCAGACGCGAACGCGCGGGTCTACAAACACGTCGACGGCGCGCATTCCAATTTCGCCGAATAACTGCCGGTATTCAGGGTCTATGTCGAAGATGAACGCGGCGGGTCGGGTCATGATGCCGTCGGCAGCAGAGTCTATCGATCCCTCGCGGGCCCGACTTTGAGAAATCGGCTCAGGCCGGGTTTAAAGATCACTTTGCCGTCGACGACGAGCAGTTCCTCGTCCAGGAACAACTCGACTGCTTTGCTGAGGACCTTGCCTTCGAGTTCCAATCCGTTGAGTTTCACGTCCTCGAGCGAGTCGCCGCCGACGTTGATGTGAAACACGTCCTGCATGATGACAGGGCCTTCGTCGAGTTGCTCGGTGACGAAGTGCGCGGTGCAGCCGTGCACGCGGACACCGCTCTCGTAGGCCTGCTTGTACGGAGCCGCGCCCGGAAAGTAGGGCAGCAGCGAAGGATGAATGTTGATCACGCGGTGGCGGAACGCAGCCACGATCCGGTCCGGCAGGATCCGCATGTACCGGGCAAGCACGACCAGGTCGACGGCCTGCTTTTTCAGGTTCTCCGCGAGCCAGTCGAAGTGCTGCTCGAGGTTATCAGCGGACTGCCAGAAGAACGGATACCCCGCCTTGGCCGCCAAAGGCTCGAGGTCGGGATGATTTGCGAACACGCCGACGACCTCACCGTGCAACCGGCCTGCACCGAAGTCGCCGATCAAATGTTCCAGACACCTGGGTTCCTTGCTGACCAGGATCGCGACCTTTTTTTTCCGCTCTTCGCTGTGGAGGTGGACCTTCACTTCCATGTCAATCTTGCGGCCCAGCTCGAGCAGGCCGGTGATCAGCCCGGAGAGGTCCATGCTGAGTTCGGCCAGATCGATCAGCATGTCCATTACGAACAAGCCGCGAACGACGCGCTGTTCAATGTCTTCGATATTGATTCCGCGCTCGGCCAGGTAAGTGGCGAACTGCGCGACCACACCCTTCTGGTCCTTGCCCAACACACTGACGACCGCCAAAACCGGCTTTTTCATACGATTCGCTCCGTGGCGTGCGAGTGTAGCAAATGGCGGCAGAATCCCAATGCTCAAGCGGGGCTGGCCAGGCGTCTCAGGCTGGCCTTCGCGCCGGAATGGTCGGGGTTCAAACGAAGGACCGCGTGGTATTCGGACCGCGCACCCGACGTGTCACCGAAGCCTTCGAGGAGCGACGCGAGTCCGTAATGCGTCCCGACGTCCGACGGGTCGAGCCGGATCGCAGCCCTGTATTGTTCGACCGCGCCGGCCGGGTCACCCGACCGCGCGAGTGCGGCGGCGAGGTTCTTGTGAAAAGAGGGATTCGCGGGCAGATAGTTCACCGCCTGCCGGTACTCCGCTGCGGCCCGGGCCGGGTTCTGGTCGACGTGAAGATTGCCGAGATTAAACCAGATCGTCGCGTCGGCGGGCCAGATCGCGAGTGCACCCTGGTACCACTGCTCGGCTTCGACGGGCCTGCCCGAGTGAGCGGCTTGGTAACCGAGCACGTTATGGGAGATCAGGCTTCTCGGATTGACGGCCAACGTATGGTTGAAAAGCATATCGGTGTCCGACCACCACCGAGATTGTTTCTCGCTGGCGACGGCGAACACGACGCTGAGCGAGAGCGCCACGAAAGCCGCGCGACGGTCGTGCGTTGCTGCCCCGCAGACAAGGATCGCCACCCCGACCATGCCGAAGTAGGCGTAGCGATCGGCGACCGTGGAGACGTACTGGAAATCAAACGTCGTTAATCCGAGGTAAGGAAACAGACCGGCGGCGAGGACGCCGACCCCCGCGGTAACCGATTTCATTCGAAAGCGGGCGACGTACGCGACGCATAGGACGAAGACAGCAATGCCGGCGGTGCCGCAGAGCGATCGCCAGTGAGTTAATACCCAATCCGGCGTGCGGCCGTAGTCGGGAATCAAACCCGAGGGGAAGGCGAGCTTTGTGACATAAAATCCCAGTGCGTCGACCGCGACCAGCGGCCGTAACCAAGCTGCCGGTGCCGGAACGTTCGTCAGATCCTGAAACGACTTGGCGAGCAACACGACGGGGATCGCCAGGATCAACCACGGCAGCAGTGAACGCACGACCTTGGCAAGCGGTCGACCGAGGATGACAAAATCGACGACGGCAGTGACCACCGGCAGCGACACCGACGCGGCCTTACACAATAGCGCGATGACGTAAAGCAGCGTCGCGACCAGATAAAGCCACGGCATGCGGCGGGCGACGCCTGGCGCGGGGGTGCGGTTCACATGTGCGACGTAGGCGATCAAAGCCGTTAGACAGAGTGCGGTGCTCAACAGCGTGTACATCCCGGACGCCCAGGCGACCGCCTCGACCTGAAGCGGGTGCGTGGCGAACACGAGTGCGCCGGCTAGCGCGGGCAAGTCATAACGCCAGAGCTGTCGAAGGAGCAAAAAGACCAAGACCGAGCAGATCAGGTGCAGCACGACGCTGAGCAGATGAAATGCGGCCGGATCCAGAACGCCGCTAGAATCACGGGGGGCCACCGCAGCGACCGCGCCCCAGACCATGTACGTGACCGGCATATACAGCGTCAGCTGCGTGTGTGACCAGTTCCAGGCGAGGCTTTGAACGGTCACCGGATTGAAATGTTCGTTCCCGAATATTTCATTGCGGTCGTCCCAGTCGACGAATTGGTGTTGCAACGACTGCGCGAAAACAGCAAAGATCACGACTGTCAGAACCAGTGTGCAACCTAAAAGTCGGGGCAGGGATGAACGAGGCATCGTTACCGGTATTATCCCGGCAGATGGATTCGGCACAAATCACACCCGCTCCGTCGGCGGCAACTTCGGTCACACGGAGGCGGGCGACACTTTTCATCTGCGGCCTGTTACTCACGTTCTTTGCGGTCGTTTCCTACTCGGCGGTGCTGACGAAGAACGCGACAATCGACGAGCCGACGCAGGCCATGAGTGGATGGGAGGAACTGCGGCACGGCGACTACCGAATCGAAACCGTCAGCCCGCCCTTGTGGCAACTATGGGCGTCGCTCGGGAACTTGTTCTCCGACCCGAAACCCCGATACGAAAAGCCCCTGTGGCAGGACTCCACCTGGGACCCGGCCGCCGAGGTGGCGTGGTCGAGCCGGACGCTGTTCGGCACTCCCGGGGTCGACGGCGCGGCCTTCATCAACCGGGCGCGTGCGATGATGCTGCTGTTGGGGCTCGGGCTCGGGGCGATGATTGCGTTCTGGACCTACAAGCTGGCCGGGTCTGTCGCGGCGATCGTCGCATTGACGCTGTTTTGTTTCGACCCGAACTTTTTAGGTCATGCACCGCTGGTAAAAAGCGACGTCGCGTTCTCGCTGGCGTTGTTTTCCCTGGCGTTCGCGTCCTGGCGTCTGGGCCAACGGGCAACCCCGGCACGACTCGTGGCGGTCGGTCTTCTGTGCTCGGCGGTCGTCGGCACCAAATTTTCCGGGGTGATCGCGGGGCCGTTGCTTTGCGTGTTACTTCTCGCCCGCGCGGTATCACGGTCGCCCTGGCCGTTTCTGAAATGGAATCTCCATTCGTCGTTACAACGAGTCGTGGCGGGCGTGTGCACCGGGGTTTTTGCCGCGATCTGCTGTTTTGCGGTCACCTGGGCGTCGTACGGATTTCGGTACCGGGTCGCGCCGGCGGCTTCTGTTCATATGAATATGCATGCGATTTACGACCGGTCGCGGCGTGTCGAGACGACGGTCGATCTGAACCGCATTCCGTCGCCCGCGGAAGTTCAAGTGCACCCGCCCGGTTCAGTCGATCGGTTCGTTGCGTGGGCCGACGGCGTTCATCTTTTCCCGCAGGCGATGCTCGCGGGATTGCTCTACCAGCACACCTGCGTGCAGTTGTGGCCGGCCTTTCTGAACGGGACGCTCTACGGCGACGGGAAATGGGAGTACTTTCCGCTCGCCGCTTTATACAAAATGCCCATCGCCGCGCTGGCCGCATGCGGTCTTGCGTTGTTCGTGCTCGGGCCGGAATTATTGCATCAGCGGAGGCGTTTACCGAAGTCTCGCGACGCAATGGCACTCGCGTTTGACAGCTGGTCGATCACTTGCCTGGCGGTGCCGTTTTTTGTGTTCTGCGTTGCCGCATTGACGGCGCACTTGAACATCGGGCTTCGGAACGCCCTGCCGTTATTTCCGTTCGTCTATGTTGCCGTGGGATGCGCTGCCGCGGTCGCGTGGCGTCGCCGGCCACGGGTGACCGGGATCGTGCTCGGCGCGATGGCGGTCGGGCTGACAGCGGAAACACTGTCCGCCTGGCCCGACTACGTCGCGTTTTTCAATGCCGGTGTCGGGGGTCCACGCGGCGGTATCGCACACCTTGGTGATTCGAATCTCGACTGGGGGCAGGACGTAAAAACGCTCGCCGGTTGGCAGCGGCGAAACCCGAACGTGACGCTTTACGCCAGGCTGTATGACTCGATCGAGCCGGGTTTTTATAAACTGAAAACGCGGCCGTTGTTTCTCCGACCGGACGGCGATTTTTACTCAGACACGCCGATCGAACCGGGCGTGATAGCGCTCAGCGCCACCCACCTGCAGGGGCTTTATGTGAAACCCGACGAGGCTAATTTCTATCGGAAGTTTCGAGAAACCGCGCCGCTTTCAGTGCTGGCTGGGACGATTTATCTTTATGAGTTCCGTCCAGACCGTCGGTGAGCTCCCCGTCGGTCTCGAAGATCTGACGCCGACCCCCGACCGACGGGAGGACACCTCGCATGGTCGCTGCCAAAAATTCTAGTAGTCCTTGAATCTCGGGGACGAGCGGCACCGTGGAACGAATCTGGTCGACGGCCGTCGAGATCAAGCGGTGATGGTATATGCAGCGGTACGCGGCTCGGATGGCGCGAGTGGATTTCCGATCGATCCCGGCGCGATGGCATCCGACGGCGTTGTATCCCTTGAGTCCCCCGTACCTGACGGCGGCGAACGGAGGCACCTCCTGCGAGATCGCTTCATTTCCACCGACAATAGTGAGCCGACCGATTTAAACGGTAGCGAACTGAGAAGGCCATCCCCGCCCCGGCGTGGTTCAGTCGGCGACTTGCTCGTAGCTGGGGACACGGCGGGAGGTGGGCGGGACAATACCGCGGGTGGTGGTGAGGATGAATCCGAGCAGTTCCTGAATTTCGGGAACGTTAGAAACCGTTTCGCGAATCTCGGTCAGCGCGTTAGCGGTGAGGCGGTGACTGTGCAGGCAGCGATAAGCGGCGCGGATCGCGTGGAGCGAGCCGCGGCTGATCCCGGCACGTCGGCAACCGACCGCGTTGTACCCCTTCAGTCCTGCGAAACGAACGGCGGCAAACGGCGGGACTTCCTGTGTGACGGTCTCGTTCGCGCCGATCAGCGCGAGCCGGCCGATCCGTACAAATTGGTGCACGGCCGCCGCCCCGCCGATGTAGGCCTGGTTGCCAATAACGCAATGCCCGCCCAGCGCCGCGCCGTTGGCCATGATCACCGAGTGACCGAGCACGCAGTCGTGCCCGACGTGGGAACCGACCATGATAAAGCAGTCGTCACCGAGCCGCGTCGCGTGCTCGATCCCCGCGACCGTCGAGCGGTGAACGCTCGCAGTTTCGCGAATGATCACCCGATCCCCGATGACCAGCTGACCCACATCAGGGTCGGCCCGCATATGCTGCGGGGGAAGCCCCACGAAAGAGTTGGGGCCGATCCGGCAGTCGCGGCCGATTTCGGTCCGGCCGTGCACATGACAATTTTCGTGGACGATCGTCCCCGAAGCGATGGTGACAGCGCCCTTGATGATGCTATAGGCACCGATGCTAACGTCGTCGGCGAGCCTGGCTTCGCAGTCGACGATCGCGGTAGGGTGAATCTTGGACATGTCCTCGCTTATTACACTCGGATTCGAACACCGGTCGCAGGACGACGCGGTCTGCGCCGTGATGATACGACCCGGGGCGTCTCGATAAAAGGACCCTCCGCCGGATCAATTCGATGAAAACCGGAATCGAGTCCGAAGCGACGACACGAGTTCGACATATGACACTGACCTTGCCGGGGCCGCGGGCATCGCCTTTTTGGCAGCGGAATTGAAGTGAGAGGTTACGCCATAGGGATGGCTATTGGGCAGATTTTCGCAGTTTTTTACGAAAATTGCCGGGAGTGTCGCCGACCGCGTTCCCGAAAACGACCGTCAAATAGCTCGCGGACGAGAAACCGCTCGCCGTGGCGATCTGGGGGAGGGTCAGGTCCGATTCCTGAAGCAGGTGCCTGGCCCGTTCGATCCGGCACCGTCGAATTTCGTCGAGAACTGTCCGACCCAGCGCCGATTTGAATCGCCGCTCCAGTTGTCGGCGTGACACGGTGACGATCCTGAGCACGTGTCCGACATCAATCGGACCCGTGGCGCGTTCGCGAATAAATCGGAGGGCCTCGGCAACGTCGCGGTCGGCAACGGCGGTGATGTCTGTCGATTGACGGGTCACGATTCCTGCCGGTGCCACGCGGACCTGCGATCTGGCGGCCGTTGGGTCGTTCTGCACTAACCGCTCCAGAACCGCCGCCGCCTCGAAACCGATCCGCTCCGTTGCTGTAGACACGCTTGATAAAGGGGGAGATGCGAGGCTCTGCATCAAATCGTCATTGTCGACGCCGAGCACTGCCACTTCGTCGGGAACCCTGTGTCGATCCAGGCGGGCCTGTTCGAGGACGACCAACGCGGCTTTGTCATTCGCACACATCACCGCCAAAGGCTTGGGAAGGTCAAAAAGAAGCCGGGTGAGCGTCGAACGATCGCTCGCAGCAGTCGTGATGAATCCCGCTGCTTCGATCCTGCTTTCAAATCCGCGTTGTCGCATTTTCGCAAAATGACGGTCGAGCGGAGAGTAGAAAATGAATTGCCTGAAGCCCCGTCGTAAGAAGTGGTCGGCCCCGAGCCTGCCTACTGCCCAGTCGTCGCAGACGACGGAAGCGATGCCTTCTACCAGAATCGACGACGAGACGTTCACCACCGGGACGTCTGCCTCTCGAACTTGCACTAGAGTTGATGCGGAATCAACTTGCGCGATGATTCCAGCAACGGGTCCGGGCGGTTCCAAGGGTGCCTCGGCGCCCAAACCGAAGATATTGCATTCCCATCCCCGCGAAAACGCGAACGGCATAATGCCCCGGAGCACGCCCCGGGCGTACCCCTCGGCAGGGTTTACCATGATCGAAATCCGGATCGGGCCCGTGCGTGACCGCGACTTATCTCCGACCCCGACCCGCTTTTTCATAATGACGCAAATTTAAAATGCTTCTGCGCAAAGTTCAATCGTAACGCGCATTGATCTTGCTAGGATCCTGCACCGTGCCCGAAAGGCCCGGGCTGCGGTCGCGTCCGGCCGGGACCGATAAATCACTCGGCGCTCAGCCGTTCCGGGTGTTGGTTGGTCTAAAACACGGACTTACGAACCGGCCCGTTATCTCCGATAAAGCAGACAGTCGGGCTTTTTACGCGTCAAAAGGATTTCTTCATGCGTGTGTTGATCAGTGGTGCTGCCGGTTTTCTCGCTTCGCATTTGACCGATTTACTGCTGTCGCAGGGTCACGAGATCGTCGGTCTGGATAATTTCATCACCGGCAAGCAGCAGAATATCGCGCATTTCAAAGACCATAAAAACTACAAGTTTGTTACGGCAGACGTAATTGATCCGGTCAAGGTCGACGGTCCCGTTGACCGCATTTATCACATGGCCAGCCCCGCAAGTCCGATCGGGTACGTCAAACACCAGATCGCGACCGTGAAGGTGAACAGCCAGGGGACTTGGAACCTGCTCGAACTGTCGCTGGAGAAAAAGGCACGGTTCCTGATGGCAAGCACCAGCGAAGCCTACGGCGACCCGGCGGTCAACCCGCAACGCGAAGACTACTGGGGCAACGTCAACCCGATCGGCCTTCGCAGCATGTACGATGAACCCAAGCGGTTTAGCGAAGCCTGCACGATGGCTTACCATCGCGAGCGCGGGGCCGACACGCGGATCATCCGCATCTTCAACACCTACGGCCCGCGGATGGACCCTTACGACGGGCGGGTCGTCATCAGCTTCATTCGCCAGGCCTTGAACAACGAACCGCTCACGGTGTTCGGCGAAGGCAAGCAGACGCGGTCACTCTGTTACGTGACCGATCTGGTCCGGGGGATCAACGCGGTGATGGAAAACGACTTCATCGAGCCGATCAATCTCGGAAATCCTGAAGAAGTGACGATCCTGCAGATCGCCAAGGACATTCTCGCGCTCATCCCCGAAAGCAGAAGCGCGATCACTCACCACCCAATGCCGCCGGACGACCCGCGCGTGCGGTGCCCCGACATCTCCCGGGCCAAGCAGATCCTCGGCTGGACCCCGACCGTCTCGCGACCCGAAGGCTTGAAGAAGATGATCGATTTCTACCGGGATCAGCTCGTCGCCAAGTGATGCCGGCCCCGCAGGACCAACCCGACGATCGCGCCTCTCTCGTCCCCATTGACTACGCAAGTGCGCGAGCAACTCCGCCGATGATCGCCTATTAGGCGGCATGAGCTGCTTTTCTCTGCCTCGCCTTTGCGTTATTGCAGATTCCGTGAATGTGCGGACCTGCACGATCGGCGGTAACGCTTTTTGGCGGTGGTTACGACCCGTCCGAGCATCGGTCCTGTGTCATCGGCCGACTTGTTATGAATGCGCCGTCGCTGTTTTCACTGATTTTTTAAATACCAAGTTTTTTCGGCCGCAGGGCCGGCTTTTACCGCAACGTCGCCCGCATCGGTCTGACGCTCACGGCATCGCTGCTTCTGCTCTCCTGCGCGGGATCGCAATTTCATGCCGGTAACTGAGCACGCGGTGGGCTGCACCTGACACCCATCTAATGCGGATCCCAATTCATTCGTGCGCGCCAAGCCGATCAGGGTCTCGCTCGGGAAGAGATTTGGACAGGATCGCCGAGCGCACACTCGTGGAAAGCGCACGATGCCCGTTTAGCAGTCGCACCGCAGGGGCACGAGTCGACGTGATCTCGGGCCGAAAGCGCCCCGTCGGGGCAGCCGCTAAACGGGGCGACTAGATATCGTCGAGCGCACAGTAGTAGTGAAAAACGTATTATCTTGCAGACGATTTGCAACATCTTCGGCCGAGCCTTGCTCGCTGAAATTCAGAACGGTGCTCGTTAGGATGATCGGCGTGACAGATGACTTGCCGGCCGGTTCAAGGCCCACTTTAAAAATTCCCGACTCCGATCGTGCCGTGCATTTGAAATTTATTTCGTCGCTCGTCATCGGCGTCCTATTCTGGTTCTGGTGCGAGGAAGCTCACTACGGCTGGCCGGCCGGGTGGTTAATCGTGCCTACGTTCCTGTTGGTCTCGCACCTCCGGTTAAGCCGCGGTGTCGTCTCCCGTCTCGCCTCGCGGGCCACATCCGTAACGGGCGTCGCGGTCGGCCTATCCGTTGTAACAGTGCTGTACCTGCTTTGGACGGCATACGTACAACGCCGCGATCTGTTTCCGCGATACCACGACGAGTTCATGTATCTGCTTCAGGCAAGAATGCTGACGACCGGCCGGCTATGGATAACGCCCCCGCCGATGCCAGACTTTTTTGAAAGCATCTATGTGCTTGTTAAGCCCGTCTACGCCTCGCTCAGCTGGCCCGGCACCGCGATCTTTTACGCGCCGGGTGTCGCTGCCGGCCTGGCGAGCTGGGTTACTCCGCTCGCATTGACCGGGACAATTGTCGGCTTGTTCTTCAGCCTGCTTCGCCGTCACTTTGGAATCTACGAATCAATCCTCGGCGTGATCATGCTGGTCTCGTTGACGACCTTTCGACAACACGCATTCCTTGCAATGTCCGAACTACCGACGCTCGTTCTCGGACTAGCGCTCACGCTCGCAACGTTACAATGGCGCAAATCTCATTCTGCGAGCCTCGCTTTGTTTTCCGGTGCCGCGATCGGTCTATTGGCGATAACCAGACCGATCGACTGTCTTTGCTTCGGCTTGCCGGTCGCCGTCGCGTGGGCAGCGGAAATGCCCCGGAAAAATCTGAAGGTTGGCGCACGATCTTTGGTTTTAGCTGCCGCGGCCTCGAGTCCGTTTCTCGCCGTGCAACTCGCATTTGATCACGGCGTGACGGGTCGGTTTCTGACCGCGCCGTTCAACTATTACTGTCAGCAGGATTATCCGCAGGTCGTGTTCGGGGTCGAAAAATACGACCCGAAGCTCAAGCCTCAGTCATCGTTGCCGCAGAAGCAGATTCTGTATCAATCCTATATCGCCCCTTTTGTCCGGCATCACACACCCGACACTTTCGTTCGAGACTGGATTCAAATTCGCCTGCCGATGACGGTCGAAGTGACGGTGCCACATCCGCTGCTCGCGATCCTTCTTCCGCTCGGGTTGGTCGCCGCTTTCCGGGCCGGCTGGTACGCGTTTTTGCTGGTTACCCCGGCCTTAATTTTTCTCGGCCTCTATTCCCTCTACACGATTTTTCATCCCAATTACCCGGTCCCGTTCGCGCCCGCGATCATCACCCTGATCCTGTTGGCAGCGGTCGAGCTGCGACGAACATTTCCACGCGTGCGACCGTTTATTCTGCCCTTACTGCTCGGCATGACGGTGTCGGCATTTCCTGAATTCAGCGGCATAAAAGACGATGCCGTGGACCGGCCCACGGCGCGGGCCTGCACGACGCTGTCGACGCAGGTTCGCGCGCCGGCAGTCGTCTTTTTCCGGTTCGAGCCCGGTTGTGACGTCCACGACGAACCCGTTTACAACCTCGACTTTGCCTCGCCCGAGGAATCACCGGTCATTCGCGTGCAGGATCTCGGGGCCTCGCGTGATCTGCGGCTGATTCAACATTTCGCCGCACGGCAGCCCGACCGGCATTTTTATCGCTTCGACCGCCGGGATAACTCTCTTCACGATCTCGGCGTTGCGTCGGAACTAGCGCGTCGGGGATCCGACGACAAACGATAAAGCAATTTTATTCAGACGACCGGCAAGAGCAGGTAGAAGTCCGAGCCTTTGCCGATTTCACTCTGGACTTTCAACGACCCGCCGTGCTCGCGGGCGATGCGTTGCCCGATTGCCAGGCCCAGGCCAGTCCCGCCCTTTTTCGTCGAGTAGTACGCGTTGAAGATGTTTTTCATCGCCTCGGCTTCGATGCCGGGGCCGGTGTCAATTACATCGATTCTCGCAAATCCATCGGCCTGCGACGCCGACAGGATCAATTCGCCGCCGCCCGGCATGGCCTGGGTGGCGTTGATCATCAGGTTAAGCACCGCCTGCTTGATCAGTTTCGCGTCGACCGGGATCACCAGCGGCACGGTGTGCGGCTTTAGCCGAAGTTGCACCCGTTGCAACTGGGCCTGCGGCGTAAAAAAATCGACCAGCTCGTCCAGCAGCTCGTTGATCTCGGTCGGTTTCTTATCGACTTCCATCTTGCCGGCATATCTTAAAAAGTCGTCGACAATCTCCCGCAGCCGGCCGGTCTCCCGCTGCACCACCTGCAAGCGGTGCACGACCCGCGACTCACGCGGGTCGAGATCTTCCGACAGCAGCTGCAGGTTTAGCTGAACCGTCGACAACGGGTTCTTGATCTCGTGCGCTAGCCCGCCGGTCAGCGTCCCCAGCTCAGCGAGCCGCTCGGCTTCGCGGGTCCGGCGTTCGAGCCTGACGAACCGCCGGTACGCCAGCGCGCCGACGGCAGCCGCAGCGACACCGCTCCCCAGCACCCCGGTGATAAGTCCATACGCAAACGCATCCATGGTCCCGACGCTCCAGATCAGATTTGGGCAACGGCGAGAAGGTCACGCGCCGAACCGGCGGGTTGCAGCTGCACCGCGACGATCGTCAGGTCGTCGTCCAGCACACGCTTGCCGCGAAACTCGTCGACCGCCGAGATCACCCGATCGAGCATGTCCTGCGCCCTGTCGTAGCGGCCGTACAGCGACCGTCGCAATCGGTCGTTACCGAACCGGCTGTCGCAGTGGTCCGGGCATTCGACGACGCCGTCGGTATACAGCAGCAGGCTTGCGGTCGGTCCGAGCGCGAACGTCTCGGTCGGGTACAGGGCGTCGCGGTCCACGCCGAGCACCAGTTGCGGCTCCACCTTGAGCGGGCAGAACGACTCGCCGTCCGACACCAAGGGTGACGGGTGCCCTGCCGTCGCCAGGTGCAACTGCCCGGCATTGAAGTCGACGATCATGATCAGCATCGTCACGAACTGTCCGTTGAACACCTGCACGCAGAGTTGGCGGTTGACCTCTTCCAGGCATTGGCCGGGGTCACTCACCCGGGTCATGGTGTTCCGCACCAGCAGTTGAGTGGTAGCCATTAGGAACGCGGCCGACATGCCATGCCCGGTCACGTCGCCAATGACGACGACGAGCCGGCCATCGGGCAGCTCGAACCAGTTGTAAAAATCACCGCTGATGTGACTCGCGGGGCTGTTCACTGCCGCCACGTTGACCGCGGAACTCAACAGGTGTTTATCGGGCAGCCATGCCAGCTGTATGTCACGCGCCTGCGAGAGTTCCCGGGTCAGCGCGTCGTGCCGCTGACGCTCCATCCGCATTCGGCTGCGGATCATCTGAATCGCGGTGGAGGTCAGGATTCCAGTCACGGCCACGATTACGATCGCGGACCAGAAGACCGACCCGTGCAGCAGCTTGGCGACGAACCCGTCGACGTCCGACATCGGCGTCGCGATGAACAGTTCCCAGGTCGTGTTGGCGACCGAAACCGGGGCGGCCGAGATCATCGTCGGTCCGAACGCGTATGTTCCGAACTTGAACGACCGGGGGATGACCTGCGTGCCGATCCCGTGGCGGGCGATAAAATCGTTCGCCATCTCCCGCACCTGGGGGTCGGAGATCGCGTTGATGCTGCTCCCGACGAATTTCGCTTGCGACGCGGCCATTGCGGTCGATTGGTCGTCGATCAGCCACGCCCCGGTCGCCACGTCCGGGTCGTCGTTCAGGTGCCCGAGGTACTGCTTCTCAACACCCGCGATCGGGACCACCGCCGCGAGCGTGTCGCCGTGCATCGGCACGCCGATGACGTTGAACCCCCTGCCGTTGTACAGCTGAAATTCACTGATAGAAGACGGCCCCGTCACGTTGCTCAGCCAGTCCTGGGACCGGCTGACGATCTCGTCGATCTTCAACGTGGGATCACTCGAGCCCACGACATAAGCGTGCATTCCCGGTTTGGCTGGCGTTACCGCGGTGCCGGTGTCCGGCTTCCCTGCCTCGGGCCCGGGCTCCGGCCGGTTGTCGCTGCTTCGGTCGCTTCTGAAGTCCGGCCGTGGGAACCGTAGCTCAGGTCGCGCACCCGCTCGAAAATCGAGCTTGGTATCCGGACGGCCCTCGGGCCTGGCATTGGTACGTGCATCCGGCCTCGGCTGGCCAGGTCTGATTTCGAACCTCCGGGGAATTCCCCGCTCGTAGCTGAACATCAGCGACACCCGCGACTGCAACTGCTTCCAGATCACCCGCCGGATGAACGGTTGGTTTTTAACAACGCTGTCGTCGGTTCGCTTTTCCTGAAGGCTCAGCACTGGCTGGCTGGTCGGTGACGTGGTGCTGCCGGCAACGCTCGCCTGCTCCTGCTCGGCGCGATAAATGAGGTCCAGATCGTCCTGAATCGACTTGTAGTAATTCTGAATTGCGGTCGCGGTTTGATTCGCCAGCAGCTGCTGCCGGTCTTCAGCCTGCTGCACGACCTGTTCCCGCGCGGTCGAATAAATCTGCCGGACCGCCAACGCGACCACCACCAATGCCACGACGAGCACCAGCCCGTGGGCAAGAATGATTCGCCGGGCGAAACGTGTCGCGGTTTGTTGCATCAGAACATCTCTCAACTGCGTCGTCATTTGCTTGCGCGGCGTGGATGGTAACGCTTCTTTCCCTGATGTGAACGAACGGCGGGCGTCATTATTGATTGAACCGCCGTGAGCTTGTTCGAAGTCCTGACACCCGACGCGGCCACGGACCGGCCAGCGATTGCCATCGCCGGCACTTCTTGACGCCGGTCCATCCCCTGCCCACCATTCACGCTTGAGGAGTCAACAATGCTCGAACTGGCCGGATTTGCCGACGAAATATCACCCGAGTTGGACGAACAGATCGCGGTCTGCCAACGCCTGGGCATTATGCGGTTCGAACTGCGGGGCGTGGCCGGGAAAAATGTGCTCGATTTCGACCCGGCACTCATGGAGCGAATACGCACCGGGCTCGAAGACCAAGGCATGTCGGTCGGTTGTATTGGATCCCCGATCGGTAAAGTCAAAATCGACCAGCCGTGGGAGCCGCACTTCGACCGGTTCAAGATTGCCGTGGAGTCTGCCCACTTTTTCGGCTCGCCGCTGATCCGCGTCTTCAGCTACTACCCTCCCGACGGGGGCCGAATCCAAGATCACCGCGACGAAGTGCTGCGACGGTTCGCGGCGAAAGTGGATTACGTCAAAAATATCAACGTGATTTTGGTGCACGAAAACGAACGGCAGATCTTCGGTGAAGGGGTCGCCAACTGCGTCGATCTGATGACGTCTATTAATTCGCCGAAACTGAGGACGGCTTTCGACTTCGCGAACTTTGTGCAGATCGGCGAGAACCCGCTGACCAACTGGCCCGCGCTCAAGCCGTTCACAGCCCACATCCATATCAAGGACGCCAAGGCCGACGGCAGTGTGGTGCCCGCGGGGCATGGCATCGGGCACCTGGCCGAGATCCTCAAAGACGCGTATCAAAGCGGTTACCGCGGGCTGCTCAGTCTAGAACCTCACCTTGCCGCGCAGGGCCAACTCAGCGGGTTCAGCGGGCCGGAATTATTTACGACCGCGACCGAGGCGCTCAAACAAATCTGCCGCGAGAATCAAATTCCACTCAGCACCGCGTGAGCAAATTCGAAAGCCGGCGTCTTTTCAGTCTGGCCGTTCCGGTCGCAGTCGAACGATCTACTGGAACGCACAATTTCACGAGAGAGATACATAGGCGCGGTAGACCAAGTCTCCCGATCTTGTGGCGTTGGACTGTCCCGGTTTCAGGAAGTCGTCAATGCGTTATACTCCGCGGCAGGATAGCCCCGGAAAGAACGTGAATGGTCGCACCCGATCCTGTCAGTTACCGCTCGCCCGACTCGACCAAGTTTCGTGCGATGCCGGCGTCCGCCTCCGCGTCTGACGAAGCGGCCCGCATTGCAACGCCCCCTGTACTCGCCAATGCTAAATTCGAGGACTGGATTCCCCGCCTGCGGCGCGCCGGTGTGAACGCCCACCGCGTCACTAGTCCGGACCTGTTTAAACAATTAGAACAAGCGGCGGGCAAGGGAATCGACACCATCCTCTGCTCGGTCGTGGACACCGACCCCAGCGTCGAGTTCAACGTCGCGGTGGCCGAGTCGTTCACTGAAGAAATGTCCACGGGTTTGGATCTGCTGGCAAACATGAGCGGGGCAACCCGGACTTGGATCGCGGCCGATCCGGCGAAATCCGTCGGGTGGTTTACCGGTATAAAACCACGGATTAAAGCGTCTGGTGTCAGGCTCGTCCCGGTGCGGAGCGACTACCCCCAGGCCGACCCGACGTTGATGCTTTTCACTTTGCTCGAGCTGCGATTACGACCGGGGCAACTGCCGACCGAGAAGCGCGTGCTGCTGCTCGACGCCCCCGCGGCGGCGGCGATCGGAAGATTCGTGCTGACCGAGAAACCGCACAAGAGCACGCCGTTCGCGTTGCGGGATCATTTCTCGAGGGAAACGCATCTGCTGACGCTGCCGATCGGCGCGAAGATCGGGGACATCTGCCGGTTTCTGGGGATCGACCGACACAACCACCGATTTCGCGCGGGCGACTTTCTCCGCGACCTCTGGCTGGATGAAGATGCCGTGGTCGGCACCGGTGAACTGATCGTGCATTCCACCGCGAGCCATCTGGATGCAAACCCCGACCCGTGCATCCGCTGCGGGTGGTGCGTCGAGGCGTGCCCGACACGCATTCATCCGGCCGGCCTGCTCGACATGGCACAGGCCAAAGACCGGCCCGGGGCCCGGCGTTACGGGCTGGACGCCTGTATTGAATGCGGGATCTGCTCGTACGTCTGCCCGACTCGACTCCCGCTGCTTTCGGCGATCCGCGGTCTGAGGAGAATCGCCGAGCCCCGAACTAACTCGGAAAATGCCGACCCGCGCGGCCGCGGGACGCCCGACGGGGGAACATGAGACGACGCCGCCCGATTGCCATTCCCGAAGTGTCGACACCGCTCTCCCCCGGACAGTCCGTAAGGATCAAAGCGCCACGGCGGTCGGCGATCGGTTCGGTCATCGGTCACACCGGGTTCAGTGTGGCCCGGTACCACAGCACGGCCGTGTTCGGCGCGATCTTCCCGGTCGTCGCGGGACTTCTGGTTTTCGGCTGGCGTGCGGGCGTGACGCTGCTGGTCATTCTTACTTCGACCGCGGCCGCCGGCGCGATTTGGCGCCGCATCGGAGAACGGGGTCACCCCCTCAGGCCCGCGCAGCTGCTCTGGCTCGCGTTGGTGCTCGGCCTGATGCTGCCCGCCGACCTCGCCGCCCCGGCGGTGCATAATCACGCGCAGTCGTGGCCCATTATCCCGGCCGCCGCGTTACTGCTGGTCATCTTTTCCTGGGGGATCGGCAACTTTTGCCCCGGTCGGCTGCACCCTGCGGTGGTTGTCTTTCTGGTGATGGCGTTGTTGTACGGCCCGATGCTCAAAAGCCGCGCAGTGCTGCAGCGGAATCATCTGCTCACCGGCGACATAGTCGCAGCCGTTCCGGCGCAGGACCCGCAGGCGATTCAGATCGCGTGGGGGCGGCGACCGTTGGACTCCGCGGGCGCCATTTCCGCAAACGCCCCCGCGGTAGCGCTGATGAACTTCACAAAAATTCGGTCGTCGGTGTCGACCGGTCGGGGTACGCTCGAGACGCTGCTAAGGGACAGGCTGCCCCCACTGGAAGATCTCGTGCTGGGCGCCTGCCCCGGCCCCATCGGCGCGACCAGCGCGATCTTTGTCATCGTCGGAGGGTTGTTCCTGCTGTATCGCGGTCTTCTGGATTTTCGCATCCCGCTTCTGATTACGGCAACGGCATGGCTCGCATGGCTCGTCCTGCCATTGCCCGCGCTCACGTCCGAACCCGGTTGGAGATGGCTTCCGGGTCACGTGCCCGGTGTCGGCTGGGCATCCGGCGTCACGTTCGCCAACTACCAGGTGCTGGGTTCCCCGCTTCTGTTCACGGCGTTTTTCCTGGCCGGCTCGCCGACCGTGCGGCCGATGGTCAAACCCGCACGAACCGCGTACGCGGTGCTCATCGGAGGCCTGACTGCCGTCATTCAGTTGTATGTTTCGGTCGCGCTCGGAAGCTATATCGCGCTGCTGGCTGTCGGTTTGTTGACCCCGGCGCTCGACCGGTTCCTCGCGCCCCGCTCGCTCGTGTGAGCGAAGTATCGCATCGCTCGGGCTCGACCAGCATGGCAAAAAGATTTCACGAGTTCGGGCTTCGCGTGATCGACGGACGGGACCGGTCGTTGCTCGGCCGCATCACCCGGGTTGCCACGTCCGTGGTGGAACCGTTTTATGCGACGGCCATGCGACTTCGAAATTCCGCATTCGACCGTGGTCTGAAAAGAGTCCACGATCTCGGTCGGCCTACTGTCAGTGTCGGCAACATTACGACCGGGGGGACGGGCAAAACACCAGTCGTGGTCTGGCTTGCGGACCGGCTTCGCGAGCGCGGTCATCGGCCGGCGATTCTGCTTCGCGGGTATGGTGCGACTCGACCGGGGTCCAGTGACGAGCAGCAACTGCTCGACGCCGCGTTGAACACCCCCGGCCTGCGGCCGATCCCAGTTCACGCGAACCCGTCACGGGTTGAAGCAGCGGCGAGCGCTCTACGCTTAGACCCGTCGATCACTGTTTTCATTCTCGACGACGCGTTTCAGCATCGCCGGGCGCGACGCGACTTCGACTTGGTATTAGTCAATGCCGCACAGCCCTTCGGTTACGACCACGTGCTTCCCCGGGGCTTGCTGCGAGAGCCAATGTCGGGCCTCTCGCGGGCCTCGGCATTTTTGTTGACTCACTGCTCGGAGCAATCGAATTCATCGATTGAAAAAACGGTTCGCAAGTTCAACACCGCAACGCCGTTGTTCCGGTCGGATCACGTGCAGACGGGCGTCTGGGAGCCCCGCACCGACCGACACGTTCCGCTCGAAAACCTGACCGGTAAGAAAGTTTTCCTGTTGGCCGGGATCGGCGAACCCGAGTCTTTTGCGTCACAACTTGCGAGTGCCGGGTTCGACGTGGTCGGAAGCCGATGGTTCGTCGATCACCACCCCTACACGTCTCGAGACCTGCAGCAGGTTCGTGACGAGGCCGCAAAGACAGGGGCGACTTGGCTGCTGACGACCCAAAAGGATTGGGTGAAACTGCGGACGCTCGCACGAGCCGATCTATCCCCGCCGCTCGGCGTTGTCGATCTGTCAATTTTAATGTCCACCGCGGATGAGACGGCGTTGCTCGGATTGATTGAGCAGGCGATTCAAACGTCACGTCGTTAGCGCTGCAGCGACGAAGCCCAGCGGGCGACCGCGTCGCGGCTGACACCGGTCAGCGTATCAACTTCACCTTCGGCGACCGCGAGTTGCACGGCGAAATTCCCGATCGTCGAGCTTTCGACTGCGCCGCAGAGGACGCCGACGCCCGTCGCCTTTTCGGTCAATTGGTTAAGCAACTTGTTCTGGCTGCCGCCTCCGACGACGTACAGCCGGCGGATCGACTTTCCACTGACGCGGGTGATGTCTCGGAGCGTCTGGGCGTATTTATCGGCGAGACTTTCAAAGATAAGTCGCGCGATAACGGGCGCCGACGACGGGCCAGTCGCAAGAGCGTTCAGGCCGGATCGCAGCCGTTGTGCGTTGATCCGAGCGGGAACGTCTCCGGGCAACAGGAGGTCAGGGTCTGCGACGTCGATCAAACCGGGCGGCGCGACGGCCGTCTCCGCGGCTTCAACAAGCTGCGGCACCGTCCACGTTGCACCCTGCCCGGCCCAGGTTTCCATGGATTGTCGGAGCAGCCACATCCCGTTGACGAGCTTGTGAAACATGAAGCGGTTACCGACCGCGCCGAGATTTGTGAAGTTAGCCGCCCGCGCTTCGGGTGTGAGGCAGGGTCTATCGAGCAATGTCCCGACGAGCGACCACGTCCCCGAACTGATGTATCCCCAGTCGTCACCGTCGGCCGGGATGCCCGCGATGGCGGCGGCCGTATCGTGCGTCACGCCGGCGATCAGAATGGTGTCGCGGAATGCCGGGAGCCGGGCCAGCTCGCCGGTCACACGACCCACCGTCGTGCCCGGAGGTACTAGCCGCGGAAACGCATTTCGTGAAAGTCCCACCGCGTCGACCACCGGCCAGCTCCAGTTTCCCGACGTCGGGTCTACCAAGCCGGTATGCGTTGCGTTGGTCCACTCGGCGACGCGTTCACCCCCGAGCCAGAGCAGGATGTATTCAGGGAGCATGACCCAGGGGGCGTCCGCGACAGTGGCCGGGTCCGCGGACAGTTGATACACGGTGTTGATCCGCAGCTGCTCGACCCCGGTCAGTGCGTACTGGCGTTCGCGATCGATCCCCGCATTCTCGAGCTGTCGGCGTACGGTCGGCTCGGCAGATATCGTACGTGGGTCGCGGTAGCAGAAAGCCTCGTCGACGGCTTGGTTCGCGCCGTTCAGGCGGGCATAATCGACGCTCCATCCGTCGACCGCGATCGAGCCGATCCCTTCCCGGGCGACCTCGGCGCACTTCAACAACCCGGCATTTAAGTTTTCACAGATGCTCTGCAGGTTCCAGCGGAGCGATCCGTTTCTGTCGATCGCCCCGTTCGCAAACCGATGGACGATTTCGATGGACGGTTTCGTTCCGCTCCAACGAAGCAGCGAGACGCGGCAGCTCTCGGCCCCGAGATCAATTGCCACTCGCGCGAAGTAGTCCCCGGGCACGCCATTTTGCATCGCTGATCCTCAGTTCCAGACCGAGCGACGAGGTAATTCGCCGCGCATACGTGACAACAATATTTGAAATTCACGAGATTTGAAAAGCCTGATCGGGTTGAAGAAAGCGAGTTTGCCGGACCGAGGCCGGGACGACAGTTCGGCCAACGCAAAAAAAGCCCGGGCGTCTCGTAAAAGACGCCCGGGCATTGATCGATCTCGGCAGAGCCTAGCGTTTACTCTTTGACCATCGTGCAGAAGCTCGTCACCTGTTTTCCGTTTTTGATTCCCTGCCCTGTCATTTTGTACAGGGGGCGGTAGACGATCGGGATCTGGTCGTAAGTGGTTCCGATCGTGACCATGAGCGCGTGACCGGCAGACACGGCTGATACGTCGGAAACGAGATACGGCGCGCCCGTCACGTCCATAATCGTCATCCAGCTCGAGTTGAACGTGACATTCGCATAGCCGAGGGTGCGAGTCGCGGTCGCGGCCGGGTCGCCCTGCAGGGCCGACGGCGTGATGGCCACTCGGGCGGCGTCGTATGCCGCCTTCTCGAACGCGTTTTTGATATAGAAATACTGTCCGAATTCGGCCATCCCCATACCGAAAAAAAGCAGCAAAGGAACCAGCATCACCGTCTCGATGCTCGCGAAGGCGTTGGATCTGTACCGGCGGACCAAACGATGGGGACGCCGTAGTGAAAAATTGGCTCGCGAAGGACCACCGGAAAAAACGTGATCGCATTGAATGCACTGCATACGGGGCTATTCGGCTCGATCGAGGCGGGACTTTCGCAGCGGCACGCCGTTCCCGCCTCACCTCCGATAAAGGTCAGCGATTGAGGCTGTAAGAGCTCACGGCAACGCTGTCGCGTTCTTATGGAGGTGTGTTCGACGCGAAATTCCTGAGTTGTCAGCCGAGACATGCCTCACGTTGAATGTCGAGACAAGCAGTCGCCCAAGGAGGCCTGACAATGAAAACTGAAACGGATTTGAACAAGAACATGCCCGGCGAGCCGACGCGTCGAGACCTGCTAGCCGGTGCGGCGGCGGTGGGACGACACTGATCGACTTGATGAAGCTCGATGTCGAGCAGCCTTCCCGGTTGATCGATATTAACGGCCTGCCGTTGGACAAGGTCGAAGCGACGCCCGCGGGCGGCGTTCGCATCGGCGCGATGGTCCGCAACACCGAATTCGCCTACCACCCACTGATCCTGAAAAATTACCCGGCACTGTCCCAGGCGATCTTGTCCGGCGCGAGCCCGCAGTTGCGCAACATGGCGACCACCGGGGGCAACCTGCTGCAGCGGACCCGTTGCACTTATTTCCGGGACCCGTCGTATGCGTGCAACAAGCGCGAGCCGGGCTCCGGGTGTGCGGCGCTGCACGGGTACAACCGCATGCGTGCGATCCTCGGCACCAGCGAACAATGCATCGCGACCCACCCGTCGGACATGTGTGTCGCGATGGCAGCGCTGGATGCCACCATTCACGTGACCGGGTCTGCGGGCGAACGCGCCGTTCCGTTCGGCGATTTTTATGTGCCGTACGGACAGGACCCGGCCAAGGAAACGACTTTGAACCCTGGTGAACTGATTACATCAGTCGAGTTGCCGGCAGTCCCCTTTTTCGGCCGATCGCTCTACCTGGAGGTCCGCGACCGGGCCGAATATGAGTTCGCGATCAGCTCGGCCGCCGTAGCAGTAGAGGTGCAAGACGGAATTCTTCGCCAGGCGCGGGTCGCGCTGGGGGGCGTCGGCACCAAACCTTGGCGCGCGTTCGCTGTTGAGAAAGCGCTGACCGGCCAAAAAGCAACGGCTGAGGTATTTCTGGCTGCTGCGGAGGCAGAGTTTAAACCTGCCGTCCCTCGCGAGTTCAATGCGTTCAAAATTGAACTGAGCAAGCGAACCGTCGTGCGCGCTTTAGAGATGGCTGTCGCCTTAACCTGAATAAGACTGCTGAATTTATTTGAGACCCCACTCATGGCAACAACACCAACCACGAAACCGACAGACGTCATCGGAAAACCGCTGGACCGCGTCGATGGCCGGTTGAAGGTAACCGGCGCAGCAACGTACGCGGCAGAGCACCCGACCCCGAACCTCGCCCACGCGGTCGCGGTCACGAGCACGAGAATAAGCCCTGGTCGAGCAAAGCACTCCGCGAGTGTTACCAGCTGGGAGCTGAGAAGTTCGGCTGGTCGAAGCGGAACATGACGCCGCGATCGTCCCGGGACGGCAGGATTTTGGTCGGCTGGGGTATGGCTTCGGCGACCTATCCGACCAACCAGGCCCCGTCGTCGGCGTCGGTACGGTTGTTCCCGGACGGTCGAGCCGTGGTCACCGCTGCCACGCACGATCTGGGCACGGGGCAGTACACGATCATGACCCAGGTGGCGGCGCAGACGCTGGGTATTGCGGTCGAAAAAGTGAAGTTCGAACTCGGCGACACCCTGCTCCCAAAAGCACCCGTTGCCGGCGGTTCGCAGAGCGCGGCGAGTGTTGGTAACGCAGTAGCATCCGCTTCGAAAAACGCGGTCGCGAAGCTCGCCCGGTTGGCGACTCAGGATTCGAAGAGCCCGCTGGCAGGAAAACAACCGGGCGACCTCGAGATCAACGGCGACCGACTTGTGTCGAAGACCGACGGGTCCGTAGGAGAATCGATCGCGGATATTTTTCGTCGGAACGGCGGTCGGCCCATCGAAGCGTCCGGTGACGCAAAGCCGAGCGAGGATTCCGAAAAATATGCCAAGCACGCCTGGGGGGGCGCAGTTCGCCGAGGTACGTGTCGACGAACGGCTCGGCGAAATTCGCGTGAGCCGATTCGTAGGTGCATTTGCCGGCGGCAAAATTCTCAATGCTAAGACTGCCCGGAGCCAGATGATCGGCGGGATCGTCATGGGAATCGGCATGGCGCTTCACGAGCAGACGTCGTACGACGCCCCGAGTGGGCGGATCGTGAACGACAATCTGGCGGATTATCTGGTGCCGATCAATGCAGACATCCCGGCGATCGAAGCGTACTTCGTCGAGGAAGTGGATTCACACGTGAACGAACTCGGTGTGAAAGGGCTCGGCGAACTCGGCGTCACCGGCGCGGCGGCGGCGGTCGCAAATGCCGTGTTCCATGCGACCGGAAAAAGAGTCCGCGACCTGCCCATCACATTGGATACAATGCTGTAGCACGCTTGCGGGCCAATAGACGCGGGCGGTACTGTTGCGCGTTCGCAGGCGTTCGCACGTCAAAGTCTCTGGCTTGCAGTGAGAATGAAAGAACTATCTGACATCTTGAGCGCCGTCGAACAGTTCGGTCCCGATGTCGCAGCCGCGTTGGCGACCGTGGTACGGGTCGAGGGTTCCTCGTACCGGCGTCCCGGTGCACGAATGTTGATCTCGGCCGACGGAAGAATCGTCGGAGGGGTGAGCGGCGGGTGCCTGGAAAGAGACGTGGTACAGCGGGCCGGCGCAGTCATGGCCAGCGGGAAGGCGATCGTTGTCCGTTACGACACGACGCCTGATTTTGACACCGGCGCGGGATACAGCCTTGGCTGCGGGGGCACGATCGACGTGCTGGTGGAACCGCTCGGCAACGACGCGGGTTTGAAACTGCTGTCGATGCTGAAGGCGTTCTCGACCCAATCGTCAGGCGCGATTTCGACCGTGGTCGCGCCCCGGAATCATCCAAAACTCGGGTCGCATCGCGAATGCGATCCTGACGCAATTACGCCCGGTAACACCGCGATTCGGTCTGAGCGTACGCCCGACGGAACCGTCGAACTCTTTGTCGAGCACATACGTCCGCCGCTGCATCTGTTGATCTTCGGGGCCGGCAATGACGCGGTTCCGCTCGCGGGGTTGGGCAAGTCCATGGGTTGGCGGGTTACGGTCGTCGACGTTCGCTCGACGATGCTCAATCTGAATCAACAGTGGTCCGTCGACGCGTTTGTCCGCTGCGGAATCGATGAAGTGCCCGGCAAAGTATCGATCGGCGACTTCACCGCGGCAGTGGTCATGACTCACAATTTTGGGCACGACCGCCAGTTGATGGACTGGCTCGCGAGCGAGTCGCTCGCATTTCTGGGTTTGCTCGGTGCCAAGCATCGAACGAACGAGTTACTGTCTCGGCTTCGAACCCCCCCGCCGCTGCTACATGCTCCGGTCGGGCTCGACATTGGCGCTGCAAATCCTGAAGAAGTCGCGTTGTCGATCGTGGCTGAAATCACCGCTGTCATTCGGGGCCGGTCGCCCCGAACCCCTGGTCATGGCCGGCAATCTGCGAGGGAAACCGAATGCTCCGTTGCGGGATCGTGATCCTTGCCGCGGGCGGGTCGACCCGGCTCGGCTTTGCAAAACAGCTCGTGGAGTTGAACGGTACCAGCCTGCTGAGCCGAATCACCGGCGAAGCCGTCGCGTCGGTCTGTAATCCCGTCGTCGTCGTGCTCGGGTCTCGTGCCGAACAAATCCGGCCTGCAATTGACGGCATGCCGGTCGTCGTGATCGTCAACGAACACTGGGAAACCGGGATGGGTTCCTCAATCCGCTGCGGCGTTGCAGCGCTTCTGAACAAAGAGCCCGATCTGGACGCCATTTTGCTGGCGTTGTGCGACCAACCGAAAATCACCGCAGCCGTTTTAGATCTTCTCGTGTCGACGCAATCCGCGTCCGCAAAGTCAGTAACCGCAGCAGAGTATGCCGGGACACTTGGCACGCCGGCCGTTTTTTCCGAGGCGATTTTTCCAGAGTTACTCGCACTGCCCGATGCCGCGGGCGGCAGGTCGATCATCAACCGTCACCAGCCCGAGATCACCCGGTTGCCCGTGCCGGAAGCAGAATTTGATCTGGATACGGCCGAAGACCTTAAGAGAATGAAAGATCACTCGTCCGACCGCTCAAACGGATCCGGTCCCGCCGAGCCGTCGAAACCGTCCTAAAGCCATTAGCGGGAAGTAGTGACGGTACAAGTGGTACTTCAAATAAAACACCTTCGGAAAGCCCGTGCCCGTAAATGGGGCTTCGTCCCACGCGCCGTCGTCGGCCTGATGATTCACGAGCCAATCGATCCCTCGTCGCACGGCCGGGTCGTTCGGTCCGACGGCGGCCATCAGGCCCATGATGCCCCATGCCGTCTGACTTGCCGTGCTTTCACCGGTCCCTTTAAGACTTGCGTCGTCGTAGCTGGCGCAGGTTTCACCCCAGCTGCCGTCGGGCTTTTGAACGCTGCGCAGCCAGCCGGCAGCGCGTTGAACGAATTCAGCCGACATGTCCTGACCGACGCTGTTGATCCCTGTCAGCACCTGCCAAGTGCCGTAAATAAAATTCACACCCCAACGCCCCCACCAGGCGCCGCTCGCGTCCTGCTGGTTGCGGATAAAGTCGACAGCCTTTTGAATGTCGGGTTCGGCAACCGTCAGGCCATTATGCCCGAGTGATTCCAGAACCCGACCGGCGATGTCCGGGCAACTCGGGTCCTGCATCGCGTTGTGGTCGGCGAATGGAATGAATTCCAAAATCGGACGGCTCTCGGTTTTATCGAATGCGGCCCACCCGCCGTCACTGTTCTGGAAAGCCAACAGCCAGGCTACGCCACGCCGCACGGCGTCATTTGCTTTGTTTCCACCAAGACGTTTCAACGACATCACCGCCATCGCCGAATCGTCGGTGTCGGGATAATGCGGGTTTGAGAATTCAAAAAACCAGCCCGACGGTTCGACCTTGCGAACCTTTTTCTGCCAGTCCGAGGCAAACCGCACTTCCTTTTCCAGCAGCCAATCAGTACCCCGGCGAGCGGCAGCGTCGTCGGGCGAAAGCCCGGTTTCGGCCAGCCCGTGAAGCGCGATGCCGGTGTCCCAGACCGGGGATACACAGGGCTGAATGCGGATCGTGTCCCCTTCTTCGATGTAGAAATCTTTGAGGTCTTTGTGCGCTTTGACGACGACCGGGTCGGTATCGGAATACCCGAGCGCTTTGAAGACGATGAGCATGTAGACCATCGGCGGGAAGATCGCGCCGAGTCCCTCGGCGTTTTCCATCCGCTCCAGGATCCAAGCCGCGGCGGCGGTCATCGCCTTGTCGCGGAGCATCTGGAACGGTGACTCTTCATACCGCTTCAGCAACTGATCCAGTCGAAGAAAGAAATCCCGCCACGTCCGCGGGAAGCCCGGTGCCGGCGTGCCGAGCGAGTTGCCTACCGCGTGGTCGATGTACAACTCCCGGATGCCGAGGTGCTCGGGCAGTTGCCGGACCGGTTTCAACGTCGTCACGATTCCCAGTGGCAGGATCATCGTGCGGGTCCAGGCCGAAACATTGTATAAATTGAAATAAAACCACTTGGGCAGGAAGACGACTTCCGGCGGAATGCTGGGGCAGCTGTCGAAACTGATTTGCCCCAGGCAGGCGAAATAAAATCGGCTGAAGGTGTTTACCTTTTCAGCGCCACCGAGCTTGAGAATCAATTCGCGGGCAGCGGTCATGTGCGGTGCCGCCGGATCGTCGCCCGTCAGTTTCAAGGCGAAATACGCTTTGACGGTCCCTGAAATATCGGGCGGGCTGCCCGGGAAAAGGCCCCATCCGCCGTCTTCGTTCTGCAACCGCCTGAGGTAATTGGCGACCTTCGGCAGCTCGGCGTCGGCTTCCTGTCCGAGGATCCACTTCAGCAGCAGATATTCTGATTCGAGAATGCTGTCGCCTTGTAACTCGCCGACCCACCACCCGCCGGGGGACTGCTTGGCGATCAAAGCCGACCGACCACGGTCGATTGCCGCATCCAACCGTGTTCGGTCGGAGCCGTCGTGATAGTCGACTTGAATCGGAGGTGCTGGATGTGCTGTGGGCTCGGCGATGCTGGACGTCACGGCGTTACTTCCTGTCTAATGATTCGAAAGAATCGCGACGCGGGCGAACCTACCGGACGGCCAGAACCGACGCAATCGCTTCGTGAAGAGTTTACGGAAGACTGGCCGGAGAACCAGACGTGCCGCGTCAATCGCTGTTGCATCAATCGACTCGCAGATCCCAAACCTGCTCGATCATCCCGACCTTGGCCGCCAGCCGGTGAAATAGTCGGATCGCGTCCAGCTGACGCGGACCGATGTCGTAATTCAGATAGGCGGTCATGTATTGGTGGGCGAGACCCGCCGGCCAACCCCGCGGGATCGCGTACCGCTGCACGATCTCGTCGACGTGTGCCAGACCCTGCTGCTTGGCGAGCACGAGGCGGTCTGGCAGGTCCCCCAGTTCGACGTCCGCGTGCGCGACCCAAGCCGCGAAGACGAACGGCAGACCGGTGATCTTTTTCCACTCTTCACCTAAATCGATCTGGTGCGGAAAACCGATCGGCTCTTCACAAACCACCTTGTCGCCGATCAACAGGCAGGCTTCGACATCGGCGGCTCGGCCTGGCCTGGCGTGGTCGAGATCGACAAAGTCGGGGCGAAGCCCGTAACCCTCTGACAAAATCACTCGCGCAAGCGCCACCGAAGAATGGCTGTGTATGTCACAGGCGAGGTTTCGAATTTTTTTTACGGGGACTTTGCTGAAGATGCGAACAGTCAACGTCTGCCCGTCGCACCCGATGCCGCCACTGGTGAGGATCCGAAGGCCCGCGAGTCGCTGAAAGTCGATAATCGGAAGCAACGCGACATCGAAACGCCGATCGCGTAAGCCGTCGATCAATTTTGCAGGCACATCGAGCGTCAGTGCGATGTCGTCTGCCTCGTCCAAACCATAGATCAAAGGCTTGGCGTTAAGAAAGCTGACGCTGCCGAGCTTCGTCGCGTTTTGAGTCGGGCGGGTCATCGTTGCCGTCATGAAATACAATATGCGACGCGTCCGAGACAGCGGGGCGTTTCAAACATTTTAAAAGTGATTGAAAACTCGGCTTTCCTTACGGTTTTCGAAAGTATGCCCGGGCCAAGTCCCGGTACGCCGCAGGCACCGGTTGGTGACGGGCCATTTCGCCGGAATGAACGCCCGGGGGCTGCTCGAGAAGCGCATTCAACATGGGCTGTGATTCACGCCTGGGTTTCACATGAAGACCCCCGGCTGCGGACGTCCGATCGGTGATAACTTGTGATTCACCGCCCCCGCCGGAAACGTCCCTCGCGTTTGATCCATCGTTACGATCCGACGGCTGCTCGACCGCTGAGGTGAGCCCACCGGACTTCGATTCCGACGCGGCAATACCGCCGCCCCCCGCGTCAGAAGTTGCCGACGCCGGTCGATCGGAAGACCCTTGCGAGCCGGGTGATTTTATATTCACCGCCGAATCGGTCGGTATCGCCAACTTCGATTCGTTCTCGCCTTCTGGCCCCTTTGCTAAGCGGGGCCTGGTCCCGGGCTTTGGCATGACGATGACTGGCGTGTCGATCGCCTCAACTAAGCTGCCAGACGGAAGGCCCGCCGGCGCGGCTAAGCCAGGACGCTTTGCAATACAGGCTAAGGTGATTGCTGAAATGCAGGCTAAAGCAGTACCGATCCAGATCCTGCCATTGAACCCGCGAACGACGATTCGCGAAGGAGAAAGAACGCGACATCGGGCATCAGCCATCGTCAGGACCGTCGTAGACAGATCGTCGAACGGCACCGGTCGAAGATATAACGCAGTTGTTAGAAGATCGTGCAAGTGAAGTTGGTGATCTGCGACGGCTGCTGCTGTAGCTACGCTCGGCCATACTCGACACGCAAGCACGACCAAGATCGCCAAGGCGGTCGGCACCATCGAAATCAGCACCGTTTGAAAATGAAGAAACCCGAACACTGCCGAAGCGAAGAGCAGAACGCCGGCGACGGAAACCAACAACAGGAACAGACAGAGGCGGTCCAACGCGCTGACAATCAGCATTCGCCGGTGCAAGCCGTGCAGGAATTTGCTGAATTCGGATCCGGGCATGTATTTGGCTCGAGCGGGAGGATCGTTGTCACGATCTCAAACACCACGCTGCTTACGAATCTCGGCCGCCGCTTCCACCACCTGCTGCATGTGCGGGTTGATCGCGATGGCCCGGTCGTACGCCCGCAAAGCATGATCGAGCAGCCCCAGATGCAGGAAGCAGTGCCCCATCCCCGCCAGGGCGCCGAAATGGCACGGCATCAATCGAATCGTCCGACGACAATCGCCGATCGAAAGTTCATACTGATCCTGCATGAACCGCGCGATCGCCCGCTGATTATACGGCTCGGCGAAATTGGGCGAGAGTTCGATAGCCCGGTCGAAATGCGACACCGCAGCATCAAAATCTTTGCAGGACAACTGCTTCGCGCCACGACACAAATGGGCATTGGCTTCCGGCGACCCGCCCCGGAACCAGATCGACCACAGGGCGTGCTCGGCCATCTGATTCACCGCGGGTTCATTGTCGGTAAGCTGCGTGCAAATTTCTGGAATCGTCTCGGCAGTCCCGACCAGCGTCAGACACAACAGGGCGAGTTTGCGGGCATCGACGTCCGGGCGGTGTAAAAAATCGGAGATGACCTTCACTGTCCATCGGCTTCTTAGCAACTCGGAGAGACCCTGAAGATCGTTTCGTTCCAGAAGTGGACGAACATCAGCGACGAACGCGGTTGAGTCGATCGCAGATAACATAAGGACAGTTGGTTCGAGGGCCCGGAAAACGATGCGACTCCGCACCGGCGTCCGGTTAAAAGATTGTAGTCACTAAGAACCGGGAATTCGAGCAAAATGGCAGCGTCTTGCACGCCGGCAACCGGTCACTGTCCGAGATTAAAACCACTGCCTGTTTCGCGCTTGGGGACATGCGATTCGGGAGAAAACGCCGGGGCATAGTATGCCCGGCGTTCGACGTCGTTAGAATTCAGCGGGTGATAGACGTAGCCGGTTTCGAGCGTGTTTTCGCACCCGGCCATGAAACCGGACACCAGACCGCCCAGACATCCAGCGGCGCACCACAACATCAATGATCCGAACCGGGGGCCGAGCTGTTTCCGCATCGGTGACAGTTTACCGACGCAGGCGAACCGGTCGCAAGCGGGTGTCCTGACAAGTCGCCGATAAAATGTATAATGTCCCGCATGTCTCAAACGATCTCGCAGAAGCCATCCGGTGTTGGCACCCCCGTTTACAACCGAATTCTCTTAAAAATCAGTGGCGAGGGGTTTTGCCCCGAGGAAGGCTTCGGCATCGAAGCGACTGAACTGGAGGGCATCGCCCGGGAATGCATCGGCGTGGTCCAGAGTGGCGTTCAGCTGGCAGTCGTCGTCGGCGGGGGAAATTTCATTCGCGGCGCCACTTTCGCCGAAGACGGTCAAATCCCCCGCGCGACGGCGGATTACATGGGCATGCTCGCCACGGTGCTGAATGCCGTCGCTTTGCAGGAAACCATGGAGCGGTTCGGGCAACCCACCCGGGTGATGTCGGCGCTGAATATTCAGAGCGTCTGCGAACCGTTCATTCGTCGCCGGGCGGTCCGGCATCTGGAAAAAGGCCGGGCCGTCATCCTTGCCGCCGGCACCGGTAACCCGTTTTTCACCACCGACACCTGCGCCGCCCTGCGGGCAACCGAGATCGGGGCCGACGTGCTGCTGAAGGCCACGAAAGTGGACGGCATTTATTCGGCCGACCCGAAAAAAGATCCGTCCGCCGTCCTCTACCACGACATTTCCTACGAACACGTGCTGGCCCAGAAGCTGCGTGTGATGGACCTGACCGCCATCACCCTGGCGATGGAACGGAAGATCCCGCTGGTGGTGTTCAACCTGAAAACCCCCGGCAACATCGCCCGCGTAGTACGCGGTGAAAAAGTAGGAACCAAGATCAACCCGAGATAATTTTTCAAACGCGACAGCAGAGTGAAAAGCCGGGCGGTGTTCTTAGAAATCAAGCTCCCGTTTCACGTCTGTGCGTCTCAGACGCTGGATCAAATTTTTGACGCTAAACGGAGGCACCAATGCCGCTCGATGACATCATGCTCGATTGTGAAGAAAATATGGAAAAGGCCGTGGAGCATCTGAAGCACGAGCTCCGCGGCATCCGCACCGGGCGGGCCTCCCCGGCCCTGGTCGAACATCTTAAAATCGAATATTACGGCTCGCTCACCGATCTTAAATCGATCGCAATGATCTCCGTCCCCGAGGCCACGCAGTTGCTGATTAAGCCGTTCAGCCCGGGCGACCTGAAGATGATCGAGAAGGCGTTCAGCGAAAGTAAGATCCAAGCCACCCCGCGAAGCGACGGCAAGACCCTTCGACTGATTCTTCCCGCGATGAGTCAGGAAGTCCGCGTGAAGATGGTCGCCAGTTGCAAGACTCACGCCGAGGCGGCCAAGATCGCGCTCCGCAACGCCCGCCGCGACGCCAACAAGCTGATCGAGACCGAGGAGAAAGGCAGCATCCTGACCGAAGACCAAGCCGAGAGCGGCAAAGAACAGGTCCAGGAACTGACCAAGCAGTACGAAACCAAGATCGAAGAAGTGATCGAGCACAAACGCAAAGAGATTATGGAAGTCTGATCCCGGCGCGTGTTTGCCGTCTGAGACTCGGCCGATCGCCACCAGGCGATGGCGTCGCACGTCGCCATAAACCCCAACCAATTTTATATTTTTCCTTGCTCTGCCGGGGTGCCTGATTTAATTTTGCCGCGGCAGATTTACGTTATCTATTGCGACGTCCCGGGCGAGCACGTCAAAGCAAGGGAAATAGATGAGCCAACGACCCGATCTAATTGTGCGCAACCGTCGCCGTCGTATCCGGGCCGCCGGTGCATTGATCGTTGCATCGCTCATCGGAGCCAGTGCAGCTTCGGCGCAATCTTTAACCTGGGACAGCGGCGGATTGACGCCTACGAATCCGACCGACGGCAGCGGAAACTGGACGCCGTCGACGTTCGCCTATTGGTCCAACGGAGCTACCGACAGCTTGTGGCCTAACACCGGTACTGCCGCCTTCGGTCACGCTCACGGCGCCGCCGGGACGGTCACCGTCACCAGTCCGGTCAGTGCCGCTGGACTGACCTTCAACCCCGCCGGCAGTGGCAACTATCTCCTTAACGGCGCGTCCACCATCAGCCTGTTCGGACTGACACCGAGTCTCTCAGCCAATGGAGCACAGCCCACAATCGCGGCGCCCATCACCGGCACCTCCGGGATCACGATTGCCGGGTCTGTCGGGGGCACCATTACCTTGTCCGGCAGCAACTCCTACAGCGGAGCCACCAACGTCTCGAGTGGCACGCTGATCCTCGCCTCGGCAAACGCCTTCAGTGGCAATAGCTTGGGAGTCACGTCGGGAGCCGAAGTCGACTTGAACAGCACCGTGACGTTCGCAGCCACTACTGTTAACAACAATGGGTCGTTCAAGATCGCACTAGGAAACAATATAAGCTTTACAGGTAACCCGCTGTTCAACCAGTCCGGCGGCACGCTGGCGATCAACGGCGGGCTGTCGCTCTCCGGCGGCACCTTCAACTACGCCGGCGGGAGCATCACCGGCAACCCGGTCGTCCTGGCCGGCTCCTCGGGATTGTCGCTGGGCACTTCGGTCTCCACCGGCACCTTCGACTTCACCGCCGGCGGGTTTCAGACACTCAACCTCGCCTCCCCGGCCTTCGCAGTTCCGGCCGGCGTCACCCTCAACGCCCAGCCCGCCTCCGGCACCGGCACGGTCGCGACCTTCAACACCCTGACCAACAACGGCACCATCGCCCTGACCGCCCCGGCCGGCGGCAGCGTCAGGTTCAACGTCTCCAGCGGCTTTATCAACAACGCCGCCTTCGCCGTCTCGGCCGCCGGCGTCCCCTCCGCCGCACCCGTCCTCAACGCCAGCTCGGTCGCCAACGCCGCCGGCGCGACCTTCGACATCAACACCGACTTCGTCTTCGGCACTTCCGGGGTCACCAACAACGGCTCGATGACCGTCGCCGTCGGCAAGGCCGTCTCCTTCACATCCTCGTCCCCGCTGTTCAACCAGTCCGGCGGCACGCTGGCGATCAACGGCGGGCTGTCGCTTTCCGGCGGCACCTTCAACTACGCCGGCGGGAGCATCACCGGCAACCCGGTCGTCCTGGCCGGCTCCTCGGGATTGTCGCTGGGCACTTCGGTCTCCACCGGCACCTTCGACTTCACCGCCGGCGGGTTTCAGACACTCAACCTCGCCTCCCCGGCCTTCGCAGTTCCGGCCGGCGTCACCCTCAACGCCCAGCCCGCCTCCGGCACCGGCACGGTCGCGACCTTCAACACCCTGACCAACAACGGCACCATCGCCCTGACCGCCCCGGCCGGCGGCAGCGTCAGGTTCAACGTCTCCAGCGGCTTTATCAACAACGCCGCCTTCGCCGTCTCGGCCGCCGGCGTCCCCTCCGCCGCACCCGTCCTCAACGCCAGCTCGGTCGCCAACGCCGCCGGCGCGACCTTCGACATCAACACCGACTTCGTCTTCGGCACTTCCGGGGTCACCAACAACGGCTCGATGACCGTCGCCGTCGGCAAGGCCGTCTCCTTCACATCCTCGTCCCCGCTGTTCAACCAGTCCGGCGGCACGCTGGCGATCAACGGCGGGCTGTCGCTTTCCGGCGGCACCTTCAACTACGCCGGCGGGAGCATCACCGGCAACCCGGTCGTCCTGGCCGGCTCCTCGGGATTGTCGCTGGGCACTTCGGTCTCCACCGGCACCTTCGACTTCACCGCCGGCGGGTTTCAGACACTCAACCTCGCCTCCCCGGCCTTCGCAGTTCCGGCCGGCGTCACCCTCAACGCCCAGCCCGCCTCCGGCACCGGCACGGTCGCGACCTTCAACACCCTGACCAACAACGGCACCATCGCCCTGACCGCCCCGGCCGGCGGCAGCGTCAGGTTCAACGTCTCCAGCGGCTTTATCAACAACGCCGCCTTCGCCGTCTCGGCCGCCGGCGTCCCCTCCGCCGCACCCGTCCTCAACGCCAGCTCGGTCGCCAACGCCGCCGGCGCGACCTTCGACATCAACACCGACTTCGTCTTCGGCACTTCCGGGGTCACCAACAACGGCTCGATGACCGTCGCCGTCGGCAAGGCCGTCTCCTTCACATCCTCGTCCCCGCTGTTCAACCAGTCCGGCGGCACGCTGGCGATCAACGGCGGGCTGTCGCTTTCCGGCGGCACCTTCAACTACGCCGGCGGGAGCATCACCGGCAACCCGGTCGTCCTGGCCGGCTCCTCGGGATTGTCGCTGGGCACTTCGGTCTCCACCGGCACCTTCGACTTCACCGCCGGCGGGTTTCAGACACTCAACCTCGCCTCCCCGGCCTTCGCAGTTCCGGCCGGCGTCACCCTCAACGCCCAGCCCGCCTCCGGCACCGGCACGGTCGCGACCTTCAACACCCTGACCAACAACGGCACCATCGCCCTGACCGCCCCGGCCGGCGGCAGCGTCAGGTTCAACGTCTCCAGCGGCTTTATCAACAACGCCGCCTTCGCCGTCTCGGCCGCCGGCGTCCCCTCCGCCGCACCCGTCCTCAACGCCAGCTCGGTCGCCAACGCCGCCGGCGCGACCTTCAATGTGAATACCAGCTTGAACCTGAGCACCGGCATCACTAACAGCGGCAACCTCAATGTGGCCGCGGGTCAGACGCTGACGCTGGGCGGAACAACTCCTCTTTTCAATCAGCTCGGCGGAACGGTGAGCGTCGGGGAGGGTGGATCGATTCCACTGTCGGCGACCGGTCAGTTGCTGATTTCGGGCGGTACGCTTTCGCTCGCGGCCGGGACCACTCCCGCGACCCTAGGTGACCGAACCGTGATCTGGCCGTTTCCAGGCGTGCCGCAGAACCCGGCGACCGACCTTGCCAGCATTTCGACTACGGCGGTGGGTGCCGGCCAATTACCGGGCCGAATTGATTTACTATCGCAACTCGGAAATTTTAATATCCTGGACCCCAACGCGACGCTGACGATTTCCGCGAATATCACGAATGGTACTCTGAAGAAAGCAGGTCCGGGCACGTTAATATTGAACGGATCACAGGGCATTACGGGCAACCTGCAAGTGCTGGCGGGGTCTTTGACCGTTGGTTCGACTGCTTCGCTGCCCGGTCTGTCGGGTATCACCGTTTCCACCGGGGCGACTCTGAACGTGATCGGCACGTTGAACGGAATTCCAGTCACGAATAACGGAACCGTTAACTTCCCCCCGGCGCCTGCGGGCTCCGGGTTTCACGTGATCGCATTCCCCACCGTGACCCTGGGAGCCGGCAAGACTACCACCATCGCGCCGGCGGACAGTCCGACCGACGTCACGGTGCTGGTCCTGAATACGCTCGTCTTCGGCGGTACACCGGTCGCGCCCCAAGGACAGTTGGACGTGACTTCGAACGATCTGGTGATCAAGAACGGGTCGCTGTCGGATGTCACAAACGAAGTCAAAGCCGGATTCGCAAACGGCGCGGAAAACGGTCAAGGCGTTGTCAGTTCCGCGGCCCAGCAGAACACCTCGCACCTGACTGCGATCGGCGTCATCATGAACGACGACGGGTCCGGTCACGCGATTTACGGGGCAGGTACCACGAGCGGATTATTCGACGGGGCCAACCCCGGCACGGCCGACGTATTGGCAAAGTACACGTACTTCGGTGACGCCAATCTGGACGGCGCGGTCGACGGATCTGATTACACTAAAATTGATGCCGCCTTTGGCAGCCAGTCGACTGCCACCCCGATGACTGGGTGGATCAACGGTGACTACAACTACGACGGCCACGTCGACGGATCCGATTACACTTTGATTGACAACGCGTTCAACACTCAGGGCAGTTCACTCGGGTCGAATCCGCTGACGTTGATCGCCGGCAGCACCGCGCAGGTCGCTGGCACGAGTGCGGTACCCGAACCGGCGAGCGTCTGCCTGCTCGGCGTTTGCTCACTCGCACTGCGAAGGCGGCGCGTCGCGAAAGCCGAGCTTCAGAACTCGAACACCTGAAGCCGGTTGTTCCCCGCATCGACCGCAATCACTCGGTCGCGTTTGTCGACGACCACGCCCCACGGATAGGCGAACTGCCCCGGGTCGCGGCCGGCGTTGCCCCACGTCTTCAGCCCTTTGCCCGTTTCCTTGTCGATCAGCTGTACGCGATTATTGCCGAACTCGCAGACGACCAGATGGCCGACCCGGTCCATGTCCATGCCGTAGGGAAATCGGAATTGTCCCGAGGCTGACCCGCAAGAGCCCATGTTGCGAACCCACCGCCCGTCGGTTTTGAACACGCAGATCCGGTGATTACACGCGTCGGTGACGTAGATCGTATCGCGGTCCACGACCATGTCCTGCGGCCGAATAAACTGCCCGTCGCCCTGCCCGAAGCTGCCGAACTTGTAGAGAAATTTTCCTTTCAGATCGAACACCTGAATGCGGTCGTTATCCCCGTACTCGGCAACGAACATGTGTCCCTTGTCGTCGAACTCGATGTCGGTCGGATAGATAAACTGGCCGTCTTTGTGCCCCGGCCCGCCGAAGCGAAACAGCTCCTTGCCGGCCGGCGTGTAGACGATCACCCGGTAATAATGCGTGTCCGGCACGTACACATTTCCGTCGGGCCCGACCGTCAGCCCGACAGGCTTACCGCTCTGCCGCTGAGGCATGGCCCAGTCGTTCAGAAATTTTCCGTTGTGATCCAGGTGCTGGATCCGCGCCATCCGGTCGACGATAAAAAACGTGTCATCTTTTTCCGAATACGCAATTCCGCGGGGGTAGACCACCTGCTCTGGCCCGGTGCCGGTATCAAGCCAGACCGCTTCGGGCAGCTTTGATTTTTCACACCCGGCCGAGCAGAGCAACATCGCAAAGAGGCCGTTGATGAACGCGCCCGGCAAGCCGGCGCGTGATTGCATTAAAATCGGCAGCGGTGCACGCATTCGGAAGAGCCTAACTGTGCTGTGGACGCCTGGTCCATGATCTTCGTACTCGCCGCCACGAGCGATGGTAACGCTTGAGCGTGGAAACGAAACTTAATTCCCCGTTGAGGCGACGAACTGATCCCAGGCGACTACCGGCTTGTCCCGCGAGCTGTTATACGATTTAAGGACGCCCGCTTGATCGAACGCGAGCCACAACGTTTCTTTGGCGAGCATTTTCCAGGGATATTCCCCGCACATGCCGCACGGCCCGCCGATCGTCACGTAGCCTTTATGTCCGACCACTGCGTCGAATTCGTAGCCGATGCAAGACCGGCCCCGACTGAGCTTCGTCGGCGGGCCGAGTTGGGCGATCACCATTTCGCGGCTCGCCTGCCCCACCCGCAACGGCTTCTCACTGTCATTCGGCCCGACGTGATCCACGCCCGTCATCCTCTCCTGCTGAGTGGCCGGAGCTTCCAAGCACCCGGCGGACAGCGGCAGTAACAGGCCCATTGTCAGCAGCTGCAGGCAGCGGTGTCGTTCAAGGATCATGTCATATTTGTAAGCGTGTGCTAACAAATTTGCAAGGTCAGTCTTGAACTGATGCTGCGGCGGTGTGCGGTATGGAGCGAAGAGAGCCCGAACGAATGTCGGGCACTCTTCGTGCGAATAAGTTAATTCGACCGAATCCGGCGACGGCCGACTCGGCCTCGACGTCGCTTACGAGTGCGTCCTGGTCTGTTTTTATTGTCGCCTGATCGGCCGCAATTGCGGGAACGTGGGCGGCCAGCTTCGCGCGGGCAATTGCGAATCCGGTATCAGAATCTACCGCCGGCTTAATGGCGTGCCTGCTAGAATATCAAGACCGCACGATGAGTCTTAAGATTTCATGAAGACTCGGGCCCGCAATTCGGATTTTATATGACTCCCGATGGACCTGTTATTGATGCCGGCGTTCGCGTCGGGCACGTTCACCTGAAAGTCGCTGACCTGGAACGGTCACTAGGCTTTTACAATGGTGTGCTGGGGCTCGAGATCACGCTGAGGCTCGGTCGCGAAGCCGCGTTTTTGTCTGCGGGCGGTTATCACCATCACATCGGGTTGAATACTTGGGAAAGCGCCGGCGGCGCGCCTCCGCCTCGCGGTTCGACTGGGTTGTACCACGTGGCGTTGCTATACCCGACGCGGCCCGCACTGGGCGTGGCGTTGGCCCGATTGATCAAGGCAAAGATTTCGCTCGAAGGGGCGAGCGACCACGGGGTCAGTGAGGCGTTGTATCTTCGCGACCCGGACGACAATGGCCTCGAGCTATACTGGGACCGTCCGCGTGAGAGCTGGCCACGAGACGCCGGCGGCACACTGAAGATGTATACGCGTCCGCTCGACCTTTCGTCGCTGCTCAAGGCGGGTGACGCAGGCTGAAGAGGTCTCGCTCACCAAGGCTAACCCAGGCGTGCCGGGTTCAGGGCGCGTCCGGCGGTGGGCCGAACCGGCCCCGATTTCCGCCACCTTCATTATTCCTTCCGCCTGGAGCCCCGCCTCCCGGTGGTCCCCCGCCGCCCGGTCCGCCCCGCATTCCGCGGCCGCCGCGGGGACCGCGCTGGACGTCGTGGCTATCCTCGGTCCCCCAGTACCCGCCGATAATGTAGGGAAATTTGCCCGGTGTCACGTGGTAATGCCACCCACGGTCGGCGTCGTAATGCATGTTGAAATCGTTGAGAGCTTTGTCGCCGACGAGGTCTTTCGCCATCACGTCTTTGGATTCGTAAGGACCGTAGACGGGAAAGCCGTCGAACGCGAAACCGATCAGCGGCGAATGCTCGGCTCCCTCGTCGGCCCACGGCGAGTTCACGCAGATCGGGTACTTGTGATAGTGGTATTGTCCGAACGGATTGGGGTGCCCGCAGCACCGGTCCATCAGGTTCGCGGCGTCTTCGCTGTTGGCGTCGAACGGATTGAAAAAGACGACGCCATTGATCGCCACACCGATGGGGCCCATCGGCAACGCGTGGTTCGAGTTGTCGGCCGTCGTCACGACGTGCCGCGGGTTGCTCGACGGTTCCAGCGGTAGGTAAAACGTGTTGCTCTGTTCTTGGATACGGCTCGGGTTCAAACCGGGGAAGAGCCCGGTCGGGTGGTTCGGCAGCCCGTGCGTGCGCATGACGAGTGATTTCGATTCGAAATGAATCGTCACGTTGTCGGCGACGAATCGCTCGGCGGTGGCGACGTTTCCGCCGATGTCCTGGTTTCCTTTGTGTAGCCAGGCCGTGCAGTTTCCGGCGAACGGGGCCGAGTATCCTGCGTCGTGATAGAGCAACCGGTCGGTGTTGGTGTTATCGAAAATGGCCGGCGGAGTGCCCGCGGCTGAAGTGGCGGCGTAGAACCACCGTCCGCCGAGCGGAACCAAGCGGGCATGCACAGGAATTACGGCCGACGTCGGCCGGGTGGTCGCGTCGGCTCCGACCGGATCGGGAATGCGAACGAGGGAAAAATCGGTGACGAGAAAGTCAGAATCGCGGGCCGAAACGGCAACCCCGTGTTTGAAACCGGCCGACAGTTTTAATCGGCGAACCTGCGGAAACGGAATCACGAAATCGAGCTGGTAGGTCCGCCAGACTTCGGCGCCGCCTACGTTCCGGACGCCGTTGACGTCGAGATCCTTCCGGGCCTGTTCGATCAACGGAAAGATTTTGCGGGATTTGGCGTCGTAAGCGGTCACACCGTCGGAGCCGAAGAACTCGAGTTTCATCGACAACTCGTCGTCGGTAACGGCGAAGTTCCGCTCCGGTAATCCGCGAAAGGTGAAGCGGAACCATCGACCGTCGGAAGGGTTTACGCCGTCAATCACCTGTGACACTTCGCCTTCAACCCCGCCGGACTTCAAGGCGACGCCCCAGCCAGCGGTGTTTCGGGCGTCGCTGAGATTCCCGAACGCGGCTGACCCGCTGACTTGATACCCGTCCGGGTGATTACCCGGATGCTGCCGAAAGTCGGCGTTTTTGACGAGATTGACCAGATCTTCTGCGGGCTTATCCGCCCGGGCATGAGCCGGGTAGCAGACAGCAAATGCGACCACGCCGCGGACGATTGTTTTGAATTTCATGAAGCGGTTTCCGGTTGGTTTTTAACATCGTACTGAGCCCTATCTGAAGAAACGATGAACGGCACAGGATTGCATTTAACTCGACAGGCTCGCATCTTTAGAAACATGAACGCGCCCCCCGCCGGTCGGCGGACGATCTTTCTGATCTGCTCGATGCTGCTGCTTGGCTTTGCGGCTACCGCTTGGTTCGCCATTCAGACCAAAAGCCCGACGTACGACGAGCCGTACCACGCGTTGTCGTCTTGGTTGCAGTGGAACCGACATGATTTCCGGTTCGACAACGAGGATCCACCGCTGTGGCAATACTGGGCATCGCTACTAAACGGCCATGACGCGTTGACTGCCGACTTCGACGGCTCGACCTGGCGGGACATGCCCGGCCGACTGATCAATCAGTGGTATTGGGGGGTGACGACGCTTTACCGAACACAGGGGAATGACCCGGTCGGATTCATCAATCGTTGCCGAGCAATGATGCTGATCGTAGCAGTAGCAGCCGGGGGACTCATCGCCTACTGGTCATGGAAGCTGGGCGGCGGCGTTGCCGCGGTGGTGGCGACGGCTTTGTTCGCGTTCGATCCGAATTTCCTCGCGCACTCGGCGTTGATGAAAAACGACGTCGCCTTCGCGTTTTCACTGTTACTGCTGGCCTGGACGCTGTGGCGTGCGGGGCTGAGGCTGACGATCGCGACAGTGCTGATGGTCGCGATCGCCTGTGTGTTCACGCTGACGATTAAATTCTCAGGGTTGATTGCGGTGCTGGTCGTGCCGATCGCCCTGGGGGTTCGCGCGTTGTCACGGGAGCCTTGGAGAATAGGGTCGCGGACGCTGGTCACGAGATCGCATCGGCTCGCGGGCGCCGTTGGCGTGGTCGGGGTCTGTGTCGTGCTCAGCTATCTCGGCATCTGGGCGGTGTACGGCTTCCGATTCCGCCCGACGCCAGAGCAGAACGTCTATCTCAACATGGGCGAACTGGCCGAGCACGGCAACATGAACCACCGGGCGGCCGAGTTCGACGGGCATCCACCTCCTGGCGCGTTCGATTCTGTGCCCGAGGTTCCAACGGTCACCGTTGTGATGTTCGCGAACCGATGCGGGTTGTTCCCGCAGGCTTATCTGGCAGGGTTCCTGTTCACTTATGATGCGGCGCTGATTCGTTCCAGTTACCTTTGCGGCGAACTGTCCGTCGTAGGATGGTGGTGGTATTTCCCGTTCGCGATGCTGGTCAAAACGCCGCTGGCGACCTTGCTTGCGACAATGCTCTCCGGGGCAATTGCGTTGCGATCTGTCTTTACTCGGCGTTCGGCGAAACTGACTGGCAAGGCCTCGACGGTTCGGGCCGGAAGCAGTGGAACGACAGCCCGAATCGACCGAGCGATGGCGGCCATCACCTCGATCCATGCAATGCAATGGGCCGTGACCTGCCTTGCGATCCCGTTCGCGGTGTTTCTGGTTTCGGCGATTTTTTCGCATCTGAACATCGGCATCCGCCATGTTCTAGGGCTGTACCCACTGGCATTCGTCGCGATCGGGTGGGCTGTCAGCTCGGCGTGGAGTGTGAAAAAAGTGCGAGTCTCGGCGGGCGTGTTTCTGCTCTGGGTGTGCTTGGAAACGTTCGCGAACTACCCAAACTACATCCCGTATTTCAATGTCGTCGCAAATCACACGTCCGGCGGAATAGAGCTACTGGGAGATTCTAATCTGGACTGGGGACAGGACCTGCCGCTGTTGAAGCATTGGCAGGACGGGCACCCCGGCACCCGGCTGTATCTGAGCTATTTCGGGTATGCCGACCCCGCATTTTACCACATTCGGTACGTGCCCCTGCCCGGCGGGTACCACTACGACCCGAAGCCTTCGTTTCCTAGCCCGTACGAGAAGTCGGTGGTTGCGATCAGTGCGACGAATCTCCAAGGCATTCTGGTCGATCCGGCATTGCTGGAATTTTACGCCGAGTGGCGGCGACGCAAGCCGATCGCGGTTCTAGGCGGCAGCATTTACTTATATGAAATCAATCCCGGTGCACCTTCAGGTTACTAAAGATCGCCAGGCGCGGGCGAAAAAAAAAGCCCGCGGCACGCCGCGGGCTTCTCGCATTCTATTTGACATCACTCAGTCGGGTGACGGCGTCACAAACAAATCTCGCTGGGCCGGGTGCGTGATCGAGTTATTCGGTTGTCGGACTGGTTCTTTGCTGATCGAATTACGGGTCAAGTAGTCACTGAAAGTGAAAGTCACCATGATGCAAAGCCACATGAAGCCTGACACGGCAATGACCCATGTAAGCCTGGTGCCGTGACGAAGGTGCATGAACACCAGCATGACCAGCGACGCTTTAACCGAGGCGATGATCAAGGCGACCATCGTGTTGAGAAAGCCCCAGTTGTCGCCGAACCATTTTTCGAACGGCAGATAGTAGGCACCGACCGTCATTGCGAGCAGCACGAGGAGAGCCACGAAGACGGCAATGTACGACATCAACGGGTCGGCGTGAGCGCCGGCGTCGTGCCCTGAGCCATGTCCGGTACCGGACGGCGTCTCATATGCAAGAGCGGGTGAGTGACTGGACGACATTTAAATCCTTTTAACTTCGATTCAAACAGACTTAGCGAACGAGATACAGCAGCGGGAACAGGAAGATCCAGACCAAGTCGACGAAATGCCAGTAAAGGCCGCAGATTTCCAGCTGCTGGTGCGATTGCGGGGTGTAATCCCCGCGCCGCGCTTTCACCGCCAAGTAGACGAAGATGCCGAGCCCGACCAGCATGTGAAAGGCGTGCAACCCCGTCAGCGAATAGTAAAAGCGGTAGAACAGCTTCGAATGATTCAAGTCTTCATTGAACTTAATCACGTCGTCGGGCGTCGAGTTCGGCCCCGGCTTTTCAAATCCGCCTTTTTCAGGCAGGAAGAACGGAAGGCCGGCCTTCTCGCGTTCCTCGGTCCAGTTCGGCCACGACGGCCAGAGGTGCTCGACGTAATCGGTGCGGTACTCGACGACCTTAACGCCGAAGAAGATCGCCCCGAACACCATCGTCCAGATGATCCACCAGAAAGTCGCTTTGACCTTCCCCATCTGTGCGGCGCGGATGGCCAGAACTACGGTCAAGCTGCTGGTCAGAAGGACTGCGGTGTTAAGCAAGCCGAGCGACATCAGGAGGTTGTGGCTCGAATCACGGAAAGCGGGAAGGTACTCGGCCCGCATCCGGTAGCTGAAATAGGCGACGAAGATCGCACCGATGAACATGACCTCAGTGGCAAGGAACGTCCACATCCCGAGGGTGGCCGACTCCTGCTGCTGTTGCAGGTCCATGAAATGGTGAACCACTAGGCCACCGTGTCCGTGCCCGTCGTGGTCGCCGTGCATCTGCACGGTGCCGAGCATCGGCGCGTGGGGGTTTGTCCCTTTAGAGAGGGCACCCTCGTCGTCGCCGTGCGCGCCTTTGCCGGAGGTCAGGATCTCAGAGTCATACAGTTCCGACACCTTGCGGCTCCATTTCGGCGTACGCGTACGCCTCTTGTGTCACGATCGGGACTTCGAGGAAGTTCTCAGTAATCGGCGGCGACTCCGTCTGCCATTCCAGCCCCGTGGCGTGGAACGGGTTTCGTCCCGCGTCTTTCCCGTATACCAATGAATAAGTCAGATAGCACAAAGGCATGATATACCCGACTGCCATGACCGATGCGCCTGCGGTGCTTAACACATTGAGCATCTGAAATTCATCGGGATACGTGTGATACCGACGGGGCATGCCCAGATAGCCGAGAATAAACTGCGGGAAGAAGGTCAGGTTGAAGCCCATGAAGATGGCGAACGCGCTAAACCGGCCCATCCATTCGTTGTACATCTTGCCGGTCATTTTCGGCCACCAGAAGTGGATGCCGGCCATATATCCCATGACCGCGCCACCAACCATGATGTAATGGAAGTGCGCGATAATGAAGTAAGTATCGTGCAGATGGATGTCCATGCCCATGGTGGCCAAGAACAGGCCGGTCAGACCACCGAGGGTGAACAGGCCGATGAAGCCGATCGCATAGAGCATCGGGGTCTTCAGGTCGATCGAGCCCTTGTACATCGTCGCGGTCCAATTGAAGACCTTGATCGCCGACGGGATACCGACCAGGAAGCTTAGCACGGAAAAGATCATACCCGTGTAGGTCGATTGACCCGTCAGGTACATGTGGTGACCCCAGACCAGGAATCCGATGATCGCGATGGCCAGACTCGAAAAGGCGACCATTTCATAACCGAAGATTTTCTTCCGGCTGAAGCAGGCGATGACTTCGCTGACAACGCCCATGGACGGGAGGATCATGATGTAAACAGCCGGGTGACTGTAGAACCAGAACATGTGCTGAAACAGGATCGGGTCGCCGCCGATCTGCGGGTTGAAGATGCCGATGCTGAAAACCCGCTCGAAGATGGCGAGCGTAAGCGTGATCGCCACCACCGGGGTGCCGAGGATGAAGATGACGCTCGTGGCGTACATCGCCCAGATGAACAGCGGCAGGCGGAACCAGGTTAATCCCGGTGCCCGCATCTTATGAATCGTAACGATGAAGTTCAGGCCGGTCAGGATCGACGAGAAGCCGTTGATGAAAATTCCGACCAGCGTCAGCGTCACCCACCCGTCGGCAAAACTCGTCGAGTAAGGCGTGTAGAACGTCCAACCGGTGTCGACACCTCCGACAACCAGAGCAACGAATGCAAGAAGGCCGCCAACGATGTAAAGGTACCAGCTGAGCAGATTGACTTTCGGGAAAGCCAAATCCTTGGCGCCGATCATCAGGGGCACCAGAAAGTTGCCCAGCGTGGCCGGGATCGACGGGATCAGAAAGAAGAAGACCATCATCACGCCGTGCGTGGTGAACATCTTGTTGTAAACGTCGTCTGAGAGCAGATACCCGTGCGGGTTCATCAGCTCGACGCGCATGACGGTCGCGGCCGCCCCGCCGATTAGGAAAAAGAAAGTGATCGACAGGATATAAAGGATCGCGATTCGTTTGTGATCCTTGGTAAGTAACCAGGACCAGACGGAGTACTTGGAGTTCAAGTAGGTCTCGCGAGTTTCGAAGTTGGGGATATACGGGACGGTTGTCATTTCACACCTTACAGACGACGGCTTTTTCTTATCCTCAATCGTTCCTGGACCGGTCCGCGGAACACAGGCCTTCCGCCGGTTTACTTAGCCATACCCGGGAACGCGCGATCTACCGGGCCGGCCGGCACATAGCTGTTATTCATCTTCAGCTGGTCGGCCGCCCCGCCCTGCTGGCCGAGCGAACGAATATACGCGACCAGTTGCAGAAGCTGCTCTTCACTGAGCCGATCTTTAAAGCTCGGCATCAGCGGCTTGTAGCCTTCGACGATCTGATGGTTCGGGTAGACGATCGAGTCCCGGATGTAATCCTCGTCGGCGGTGACCTCGATCAGCTTTCCGTCCTGCCAAACCTTAACCTTGCTGCCATAGACATTTGCAAGCGTCGGCGCCTGTTGGCTGTGGCAATTTACACAGCTGTATTGCTTAAATAAATCCTGCCCCGCTTGAACGGGTGTCAGACCACGTACCTGGCCCGAAAGCCAAGCCTCGTAGTCGGCAGGCTTCATCACGACGACTTTACCAACCATTCTAGAGTGCTGAGTACCACAATACTGATCGCAGAAAATCCACTGCGAACCTTCTTTGGTGGCCTCGAACCATTCGGTCGAATATCGGCCCGGCACGACGTCCCGCCGCACACGAAACGCGGGGATCGCGAAATCGTGGATCACGTCCTGCGAGGTCATGATCAGCTTGACCGGCTGACCGAGCGGCACGTGGAGTTCGTTGATTTCACGCTGGCCTTGCGGGTGCTCGATCTTCCACATCCACTGCTTGCCGACGACATTGATCTCCATCGCGTTGCCGGGGACGCGGTCGTATTCGATGTAGACGACGGCGCCCCAGCCGAACATGACCATGACCAACACGAACGGGATCACGATCCATGCGATTTCGAGCGCCTTATGGGTCTTAGTTTCGGCCGGCCGCTCGTCTTCGTGCTGCCGACGGAACTTGATGGCGAACGCGACCACCAGTACCGCGATCACCGTCGTGAAAAAGACCGTAACGGCGCAGAGGTAGAAAAAGAGCGCGTCCACGTGTGGAGCGATCGTGGAAGCCTGGTCCGGAAACAGTTGGAACTTTCCCATTCGATTACACCTGCCAGTCGTACTGGCTTGCCGTCGCCCAGTTAGACTGGCTCGTTATTGTCTTTCGAAACCTCGAATCCCTGGCCGGAATTCTCCCGTTTATGCATCGCCATCCAGAATGCCCCGAGCGCGCCCATCGTGAGGACGCCGCCGATCTGCATGATCCGGGTCACCCGGAGCGAGTACTTGCCCGACGCCAAGTCGTACTGAAAACAATACAACAAGACCCGATCAGTCAACGAACCGATCTTGTTGCTCGACGCTTCTTCCAGAGCAAGCCGCAAATCCTTCAAATCATAGTCGATCCCGAAAAAATAACGGGACAGCTGGCCCTTCGGCGTTGCGACCATAAGTCCACTCGGGTGAAGGAACTGGCCGAACTTGGGGTCGTACTTGTAGGAAAAACCGACCGCGTCCGTCAGCTTCTTGATCGAGGCTTGGTCGCCGGTCAGAAAGTGCCAGCCTTCGCTGGCGTGCGGTCGGCGGTACGACTGCATGTACGTTTCTTTTTTATCCGCAGCTTCCTCCGGACCCTCACGTGGGTCGAAGCTCACAGTCACGACCTGATAATCATCGCCCGCGCTGAGCGTGCTCAACCCGTTCATACCGCGGTTCAAATCGTTCAAAACCAGCGTGCAGAGTTGCGGGCATTTGTAGTAGACGAGCGTCAGGATGACGGGTTTCTTGATCCCGTCGAAATATTGACCGAGCGTGACCTGCTTCCCTGATTCGTCGTGAAAGACTAAATCGAGCGGAATTTGTCGGCCGAGCTTTTGTTCCAAACCGACGTCGTTCAAATAAGCCGGCTTAATCTCCGGCGCGGCGATCGTCGGGCGGGCCGCCGACGAGAACACCACCGCCAGGCCGGCGATAGCCGCGAAAGATTTTAAACGCCATGTCTTCATGATCAATTCGTCAACAGTTTTGCAAACCGACTTCAAATTCAGCGAGTCTCGGAGCGTGCCTCGGCGTTCGGACTCGCCGAGCCCGCCGGTTGAACGGCTTCCAGATTCGGCGTGTACCCTTCGAACGTGCCCGGCGGATTCGGGGTTTGATACACCGGTTCCACAACGGCCTTGATCGGCAACATGTTCGTGTCAACCACTTGCCTGATAGCGTCGTTGATTGCGATATACCGCCGGCCGGTCGAGCTCGTTCCGCTCGAGTTGATTGCTTTCTGAGTCTTGGCCCGCATTAACAGCATGTCGTCCTGGTCGAGCCAATCGTGCTCGGGCGACGGCTGTAGCGGGGCATACACCGGCGCGGGTGTGACGGCAACAGGCGAGCTGACCGGATCGCCGCCGCGGCTGTGATCGACTAGGGCTATCATGATGGCGAAGATTGCCGACAGCACGATCACCAGTGTCAACGTCAGGAACGCGACGAACAAGAAGACGCCGCGCAGCTTCAGATCGTGGGGTTCGTACCCTTTGGCGACTGCCAGCTCGAACTCCCGCTTGGTCTCATCGGGATTAGATTGCGTGTGCGTGTGTGCCATGTGCGCTGTCCGTATATTTCAAAACCGCGGGCTGGTGAAACGCGTTGCTCGGGAGCATTACTTCCTGACCGAGGCGACGCAGGTACAAAAACATCCAGATTCCGCCGACACCCAGCCATGCAGCGGCATCGGTCCAGTAGATTCCGCCGGTGTGCTTATCCCAGAACTCGCGGTGTGCGCCCATCGGGGCGACCACCCATAGATTCTCGATGATCCGCATGACCAGTATAAGCACGACGATCCGTGAAAACGTCTTCGGATTCCGCTTCAAACCTTTCATCAATAACAAAAAGAATGGGATGAAAAAGTGACCGAGCAGGAGGACGACCGAAACCCACATCCACATCCAACCCCAGCCTGAGTTGTAAGCGCCCAGGCCGCGGTGGGTGTAGTACGGGACGTCTTCCTTCAGCGTTCCATTCCACTGGATCAGGAACTGGGCGAACGAGGTGTACATCCACAGAATGACCGTCGCGAGCTGGATGTTGCCAAGATCGTTCAGGTGCTGGGGAACCAGGACACTTTTAAGCGGTTTTCGGTTAGCGAAATAGCAGACGTTCAGTGACATGAACGCCATGCCGGAAGCGCCCATCCCGACGTCGGTGATGAAACCCATGATCGACGAGAACCAATGGCTCTCGCGGGACATGAAGTAATCCATCGCAAAGAAAAGGGTCGTGATGAAAAACAGCACGATCCCGGCGGCGGCGACCTTCCGGAGCCGGCGACGAAGAACAACGTCGCCGGTCCGGTCGAGTTTCAACGACCCGGCCCGGAGTGCGTACGCGAAGCAGATCCAGATGATGAAGTAGACGGCCGTGCGAAGCGTGAAAACAGGCCAGTTATACAGCGACTTGCGATGGTCGATGACGCCCCAGGCTTCGAGGTCCACGTTGGCGTACTCGGCGATGTGCATCCACGGGAACAGGTAGACGAACCCGATCGACAACACCAGGAACATCGCGAACAGATAAGGCAGATTCAGAGCCGCAGCTTCGCCGAACCGGCGGGTAATGACACCCCACCCGCCACCGGTCAGGTGACCGATCATGACGAACCCGAGGCACCCGAGCGAGATATTCAGCCAATAGACGTTCGCGAAAAGAAGGGACCGGAAAGAGTGTTCCCGCTCCCAGAGGACCGACAGCAATAGCAGCCCGAGGCCGATGAGCCCGAGCAGACCGCAGATGCGTTGCAGGTCGAAGACCTGCCGGGGCAACGGGTCGTTGCTGTGTGGCTCATTGTGGGTTGATACCGAATGCTCGCTCATCGTGTCTTTCCTGCCAGAATCAATCGCACCTACACCGTCGGGCGTGTCGGTTCACCTACTGCTTTTTAACGGCCGCGGGCGACGGTACGCCTTCGGGCGCGCCGGAAGCGTTCGTCTGAACCGGGGTCGGGGCCAGCGTCACTGGCGGGTTCATGATGGCTACTTTCAGATCCGCATCCTGGCTGACCTGTAGCGTCTTGATGTACGCCGCGATACGCCAGCGGTCTTCAACGCCTACGCGGTCGTTGTAGCTATACATCGCGCCCCAGCCGTTTGTGATCACGTCGAAATAATGTGAGGCCGCGGCGCGCTGGACGTTAATTTCACGGTCGGTCATCTGCCGATCGACGCGGACAAGAGACGGCGGACGCAGCATTCCGCGGGTCACGATCATGCCGGCCCCGTCGCCAAGTTTCCCGTGACAGACGGCGCAGTAGATATCGAACTTCTGTTGCCCGCGGACTAGGTCGTCGTGATCGATTTTGATCGGGATGTAATTGATGTCGACCATGGTCTTGCCATCGGGGCCGAGCATTTTGCCGGTGTACAGGTCTTTTTCGAGTTGCAGGTGGCCGCGGGCGATTGCGCCGGCTGGGATCGGGCGGGCGCTGGTGCCGTCGGTGAACTGAAGCGTCTCTTTGTACGGGTGGTAGAACTTGGGCTGGTCGGACATGTCTTCCTTGCGGCAGCCCACGACGGCGGCGCACCCAAGGAGTCCGAGCAGACAGGCGAGATTTTTTCGCGAGAGTCGCATGGTCACTTTCTTCAACACAGACCAACCAAAAACGCACATCAGGATGCGGCGCCAAACGGTGTCATCTAAGCCGGTACTTCGACGACTTCGACCGGATTCAAGTCTTCAAGAAACTTACGCGTCCCGTCGAGGTTGAACTTGCCGTCTTTCGATTCGATACAGACAAAAAACCGATCTTTGCTGGCCATCTGGAAACTGGGGACGTTGAACAACGGATGGTACGGCTTGGGCAGTCCGTTCAGTGCAAGCATCGAAAGCCCGGCCGAGTAAGCCGCGAACAAAATCGTGCACTCGTAACTGATCGGAATATACGACGGCCACGCGAACAACGCGCGTCCGGCCAGGATAAGCGGGTAGCTGTACCACTGGGCGTAGACCTGCATCGCGAACCCGCTGAGGCCACCGATAATGCCGCAGGTAAGACAGATCAAAGGCACACGGGTTTTGGGAAACCCCATCGCCTCGGTCAGCCCGTGGACCGGGAACGGGGCGTACGCATCTGCCACCTTATAACCGGCATCGCGGACGTGCTCGGCGGCGTGCAGCAGCTCTTCGGGAGTTTCGAACTCCGCGAGCAGGCCGAAGATTTCGTTTTTCAGTTCCATTGCAATTCCGTTCGACAAGACTCGCGGATGACATCCGCGGCTTTATGGCTGTCAGTGATGCCCGCCGCCCTCTTCGAGGTAAACCAGTTCCCGCATTTCAAAAATTGAAATGACGGGCAGGATGCGGATGAACATGAACACGCAGGTCAGGAAGAAACCGATCGTGCCGAAGAACGTCGCCCAGTCCCAGAAGGTCGGGCTGTACATGCCCCAGTTACTGACCATGAAATCGCGATGCAGGCTGATGATGACGATGACGAAACGTTCGAGCCACATGCCAATGTTGATCACGATCGAGATGACCCACATGATCGCCAGGTTCTGCCGGATGAACTTGAACCACATCATCTGCGGGATGGCGATGTTGCAGAGAATCAGCGCCCAGTAGAACGGCCAGTACGGGCCGGTCGCGCGGTTGCTGTTGAGGAACATTTCATATGTGTTTCCGGAGTACCAGCCCATGACCCATTCGATGCTGTAGCCGTAGGCCACGATCATGCCTGTGACGAGCATCAACTTGGCACAGTTCTCGATGTGCCGCATCGTGATGATGTCTTCGAGGTGATAGAACTTCCGCATCGGGATGCAGAGGGTCAGCACCATCGCGAACCCGCTGAAGATGGCACCGGCGACGAAGTAAGGCGGGAAGATCGTCGAGTGCCAGCCCGGTGTCTGGGCGGCGGCGAAGTCCATACCCACGATGCTGTGCACCGAAACCACCAGCGGAGCAGCAAGGCCGGCCAGCAGGATGTAAGCGGAGTTATAGCGTTGCCAATGGCGGGCCGAACCGCGCCAACCGAGCGCGAACAATGCGTAGACGAATCGCCCCGCCGGGTGCCGGCACTGGTCGCGCATCTGAGCCAAGTCGGGGATCAGACCGATGTACCAGAACAACAGCGAGACGCTGGCGTAAGTCGAAACGGCGAACACGTCCCATGCGAGCGGGCTGCGGAACTGCGGCCAGAGCAGCATCGTGTTCGGGTAAGGGAGCAGCCAGTAAGCGAGATAAGGGCGACCTAAGTGCAGAATCGGGAACATGCCCGCGCACGCGACCGAAAACAGGGTCATTGCTTCGGTGAAACGATTGATCGAAGTTCGCCAATCCTGCCGCAGCAGCAGAAGGAACGCACTGATGAAGGTGCCGGCGTGGGCGATACCGACCCACCAGACGAAGTTGACGATCGCGAATCCCCACGCAACGGGCATGTTAATGCCCCAGATGCCGACGCCGTTATAGAACAGGTAACCGATCGCCATGTTGAGCAACATGACGAATGAGAAAGAGATTCCGAGCCCGATGACCCAACCGGGCTTGACCGGGAATTTAAACACGACGTTCGCGACTTTGTCCGAGACGGACGTGATCGTGAACCCTTTACCGACCACGGGCGCGATGACCGGAACGCCGTTCTGGTACTCGCCCTGGTACGCGGCATCGATGTAAGAGGTCGAGCCGATGCCGGGTTCTTCCGTCGCTGTGGTCGTTTCAAAAGCCATTTCAAATACCAACGTTTAAATTCGACTGGCGAACCTGTTTCGAGCTCGCCATCCGAGTTTCGTCATTCCCGGCCGGCGTCAGGCCAACTCGGGGTTCGGGTTCCGCACCCGGGCCAGATAACTGGTACGGGGCAGCGTGTTCAATTCGTCGAGCAGCGTGAACCGCAGCGGTTCTTCCTGCAGCTGAGTCACGTCCCAGCGTTTATCATTCAGATTACCGAAGCTAATCGCCTGCGTCGGGCACGACTGGGCACAGGCGGTTACGACGTCGCCCGGGTTGATCGGGCGGTCCTGCTTCTTGGCTTCAATGCGGGCGTTGTTGACACGCTGCACGCAGTAATTGCATTTTTCCATGATGCCGCGTGAACGTACCGTCACGTTCGGGTTCTTCTGCAGCATCAACTGCGGGGTTTGGTAATCCGAGTAGTACAGGAAGTTGAAACGCCGGACCTTGTACGGGCAGTTGTTCGAGCAGTAACGCGTGCCGACACAGCGGTTGTAAGTCTGTTCGTTGATTCCCTCGGCACTGGTGGTGGTTGCCTCGACCGGGCAGACCAGTTCGCAGGGGGCGTTCTCGCAGTTCATGCACGGGATCGGCTGCATGTAAACTTCGGGGCTCACCGCGTCGTTGCCGATGAAGTAAGTGTCGATTCGCAGCCAGTGCATCTCGCGGCCCTTGAGGACCTGCGTTTTCCCGACCACGGGGATGTTGTTTTCACTCTGGCAGGCGACCACGCAGGCGTTGCACCCGATGCAGGCCTGGTTGTCGATGACCATGCCCCACTTGTTGTAGTCGTAATTCCAGGCCGGGAGCAGCGTCTCGTCCGGGTGCTCCATTTCTTTGTGGATCGGGAGCGATACCTTCGCGCTGGTCGGTTTCTCAGACGGCTTGGCTTTCTTGACCTCGTCCAGGGTGAAATTCTTCACCAGTTCGCGGTCTTTGGTCCAGTACTCGTCAGCGTTGCCCTTGTCGGCGTCCGGCACTTCCATCATGTGATGGCTTTGTGACGTGGCGACGGCGTATTTCGTGCTCTGCGCGTCCACCGTCATACCGACGCTAAACCACACTTCGGATGCCGACCGCAGGCTGTAGGTATCACACCCGACTCCGTTACCGATCCGACCGCAGCGTGTGTGGCCGTAACCAAGGTATACCGTAATCGATTCGTCGGCGTGGCCCGGCATCACCAAGGCGGGAATCGCGAGGGTTCGGCCGTTGTGGTTCAGATTCACGAGCGGAACTTCGAGGCCGCGGCCCTGATCGCCTTGTGAGACGTTCAGCAACTTCGCGGTCGCGACACTCATCAAAGCCACGTTGTCCCACGTCAACAACGACACCGGCTTGGGGACTTCCTGTAGCCAACCGTTGTTGGCATACCGACCGTCGTAAAGACTCGGATCGGGCTTGAACGCGATTTCCAGGCCGGCCGAGCTCGGCTGAGTAGACGGGCCGGCTTTCACCGCATCGGTCAGATTCTGCTTCAGCGCCACAGTCTTGCTCGCGAAAGCCGTGTTTTGAACGACGCCCTTTTCGAGCGACCGCGACCAATCGTCGTCGGACAGTTTAGACCAGGTTTCTTTGACCAAGTCGTACGCGCTGACCGAACCTTTGCCGGAGATATACCCCAGCAGTTCGACTTCCGATTTGGTCGTATACAGGGGATAAATGAGCGGCTGAATGATCGAAGCCGTGCCTTCGAACGCCCGGACGTCACCCCAGCTTTCGAGGTAGTGCGAGGCCGGGATGTGCCAATGGCCGAAAACGGCCGTCTCATCGTGCACTCGGTTGTACAGCCCGTGGTGGATGACCAGCGGGACTTTGGAAAATGGATTGTGCTGCTTGTACGACCCGATCCGCTCGTCGCTGGTCTTGTCGTTAAGGCCGGCCATCAGGCCCAGGTCGCGGGGGGCCGTGAATGACGGGTTGGTGCCCATGATGACCAGGGCATCGACGAGTCCGGCATTGATATCGTGAACCAGCTCTTCGAGCGTCGAACCGTCACCGGCTTCGACCGGATCAATATAGCTAACGGTCTTGCCGACATTGCCCAGGCTGTCGTTGATCGCATGCACCAACGCGTGCAGGGACGCGGGCTGACTTTCGCCGACGATCACCAGCGACTTGCCGGCACTGGCCTTCAGGTCTTTGGCGATCGCGGAAGCCCACTTCGCGTGCTTGCCGGTCGGGGTCTGCCCCGAAACTGCGGCAGCGATCTGGACGGCAAAGCTTTCGATGTCGCTACTCCGCAAAGCGAGCCGATGGTCGGCTTGTGCACCAGTGACACTGACGCTCGTCTCGGCGACATACAGCCGATTCAGCGACGCATTGGCGAACGGCGCCGACGACTTTCGAACGCCCCGTAGGCGGCGGCGGTCGATGAACTGGCGGGCGTAGCTGATGCTGCCCGGGTGGTCGACCAGGAAATTGGAGTCGAGCGACAGCACCACATCGGCTTTATCGAACCGATACAGCGTCTCGACGTCCTGCCCGAACGCCTGCATCGCACCGGCCCGGGCGTTGCGACGACCCACCACTTCGTAGGTGTGCCACTTCGCGTTGGGCATCTGTTTGAGGATCGCCTGCATCTGCCGGGCAATGGTCGGCGAGGTGACCGTGCCGGTCAGGAATCGAAGGCCTGCACCCTTTGATGCGGCATCCTTCTTCGCCGCGAACACGTCACCGGTCGCGGTCAGGAAGTTGCCCCAGCTGCTGACCGTGTCACCGAACATCACGTTCTGCGAACGGTCCGGGTCGTACAGGTCGAGCACCGACGCCTGCATCCAGATGTCGCTGGCGCCGTAACTGGCGGGGTGATCGGCGTTGCCTTCAATTTTGGTCGGACGGCCTTCGTGGCTTTCGACGACGACACCTTTACCGTAACCGGCCCACGGCATCGTGCTGGCGAAAAACAGCGGCCGACCCGGAATGACTTCCTCGGGCGGGTTGACGTACGGAACGATTTTTTCTTCGGTTTTTCGGAGCGTACAGGCCGACAGGCCCGCCAGCGCGAGCGACGCGCCCATCAGCTTCAGGAAGTTTCGGCGGCTGTCGCCGTCTTTCCATTCCGAAGCCGCGTGCGGGAACTCGCGGTGCAGCATCTGCTGGAACGAGGGCGTGCCGGCCAGTTCGTCCAGGCTGCGCCAGAGGCGTTTTCCGGCCAGGGGCTTGGACGCGCCCGGGGCGCGCATACGCAGGCCGTTGAGGTCGACCGCCGCGAGAGCACTTGCCGACGTCGGGTCAGCGGGGGCGGCGGACGGTTCTTCGTGATGATGGGGGCACGCGTCGAGCATGGTTGCTTCTGTTTAACTAACTTCGTTCAAACCTTACCAACGAGCATTCACAGGCGATTCACTGGAAACGCCTTACCGGTGACAGACCGAGCAGTTGGTCAGCTGCTCTTTGTGAATGTGATATTCCTTGACCAGGCTTTCACCGAGTTTCGCCTGCGACCGCATCGCCACCGGCAGGCTTTCGTCTTCTTCGGGGTTGTAATGCAGATTGTAGATTTCGCCCCGCGGACGAAGGAACTGCTCGGGGTTGCGGTGGCAGTTCAGGCACCACTGCATCTGCAGGCTGCCGTGCTGGTACATCAAAGGCATCGTGTCGACCGCCCCGTGGCAGGTCGCGCAACCGACGCCCTTGGCAATGTGAATGCTGTGGTTGAAGTAGACGAATTCGGGGAGGTTATGGATTCGGGTCCACTTGATCGGCGTATTGGTCCGCCAGCTGTTACGAACCGGCTCGAGCAATGCGGCGTTGGTCCAGATCTGGCTGTGACAGGTCATGCACGTCTTGGTCGCCGGCACGCCGGCAAAGTGCGAGCTTTCGACAGCCGTGTGGCAATACCGACAGTCGATCCCGAGGCCGCGAACGTGATGCTCGTGGCTGAACGGGACCGGTTGGTCCTTGCGTTCCCCGACGCCCGACCGCCACGTCGAGCGGTCGTACCCCATGGTCAGTGAACCAATAAAACACAACATGAACACGAACCCAAAGATGCTTGCCTTGGCAATCGTGTTCGCGCTTGGGTGGAAGATCTGAGCCATGTGCTGAAGGCTTTTCTTAAAGGCTTTTGCGGCAAGCCTGATTCTGTTTCCGGTCCGGACACGCAACGAGCGCGAGGTAGAATAGTAAACTCAACACGGGTGTCAAAATCGCGAGGGAATTTTTGAAACCACTGAATCGTTAAAGTTCTACCAGCCGCCGGTCAGTCGCCCCGGGTTGTTTTTCCCTGAACGCTCTGTCACCTCTCGGGTTTTCTGACCCGATGCGTTTCATAGCAGCGCGATTTAAAAAACGAAAGCCACCTGGCGTGAGAATTTTGAAACATGAGTCTTAATCCCGGGCAGACGCACACAAAATTTTTTCAGCTCCCGGTGACGCAAAACCGTTAACGCGGTGTCACGGTCTTGCAACTCGTGCCTACCTCGCGCTTGATGTTCTCATCTCAATCTGAGGATCCTGTGGCTGTTCGGCTCGTGCAACTAAAGAAAAATTACGTCGACCCCGACGGCAGCGTCGTGCCTGTGATCGACGTCGACAGGTTCTGCCTGGGCGACGCCGAACAGGTCGCGCTGGTCGGCAGCAGCGGCTCGGGGAAGACTACCCTGCTCCATATGATCGCCGGGATTCTCGCGCCCGATTCGGGCCACATTCTCTTCGGACCGGCATCAACCATGAACGGCGCCGAGCCTGCCGGCGCGACCGGCGGTGCTCTGGACTACCCGTCGGCTGGAAAACCGGCCGGGGACGGCGTCCATTCGCCGGTCGACCTGACGCGATTGTCCGAGGCCAGCCGGGACGTCTTCCGCGGCCGCAACATCGGTTACATCTTTCAAACCCACCACCTGCTTCCCGGATTCACTGCACTGGAAAATGTTCTGCTGGGCATGACGTTCGGTGGCGCCGCCCATGACCCGGACTGGGCCCGGCGGCTGCTTTCGGAGGTGGGGCTTTCGGAACGGCTGCATTATAAACCCGCAAAACTGTCGGTCGGTCAGCAACAGCGGGTCGCCATCGCCCGGGCGTTGGCGAACCGCCCTAAGCTGGTTCTGGCAGACGAGCCGACCGGCGCGCTCGATGCCGGCAACGCCCAGCAGGCGCTGGACCTGATTCGCAAGCTTTGTTCTGAGGTGAACGCCAGCTTGCTGCTGGTGAGCCATGACCCGCACATCACGGGGCAAATGCCCCGCGCGGTGATCCTTTCAGAACTGAACAAGGCCGCCAAAAGCCCCGTGGTGGCCGGGGTCTCGTGACGCCGGAGTCGGGTGAACGTCCAGAAGGCTCGGCGATGAGTCATAAGAGATTGAAATGAATGTGTTCCAGCTGGTGATCAAGCAGATGCGGCAGCGTGCCCTGGGCACTTGGCTTACGCTTCTGTCTGTCATGCTGGGCGTCGCGCTGGCGATCGCCATCATGATCCTCTACCGCGAGGCCGGCGGTCTTTTCGGTCAGACCGACTACGGCTACGACGTCATCATCGGGAAAAAAGGCTCTGACACGCAGCTGGTGATGAACACGGTGTATCAGCTCGACAAGAGCCCGGGAAATATTCCGTATTCCCTGTACGAACAGCTGCACACCTCGGATTTGTACCGCGGCGACGTCAAGCTCGCCGTCCCGCTGGTCGTCGGGGATTCGTACCAGGGCAAATATCGCATCGTCGGGACGACGCCCGACCTGTTCGGTTTTAACGAAAACGGTGCCGCTTTGCCGCCCGGCCGGGTCATGGAATATCGGCCCGACCTGCGCTACGAGCTGGCTGCCGGTCATGATTTTGCCCCGGAACGATTTGAAGCCGTGATCGGTTCGGACGTTGCCAGACTGTCGGACCTTAAAATGGGCAGCACCTTCCGGGCGACCCACGGCATCCCCGTGGCTGGGGAAACCCCCGACGTTCATAAAACCGTCTGGACGGTTGTTGGCATTCTCAAACCTACCCACACCGCGAGCGACCGGGTTGTGTTTCTGCCGTTTCAGAGCTTGTACACGGTCGGCGAACACAAGATCGCCGAGATCGCCGATATGTACATTCGCAACGGCCTGCCCGTCCCGGCTTCGACCGTCGATCCCGACGACGTCCCGACTTACACCACCAATCCCGACGGGACCTTTAAGCTTCTGCTCACCAAAGACGCGTGGGAACTGTCGGCTATTTTGGTTAAAGGTCGCGGGAACAGCGGATTCTCCTCGCAGAATCTGATGTACCAGTTCAGCCACGGCGACATCGCCCAGGCGGTTAGCCCGGCCGAGGTCATGCGGAAGTTCTTCGATACTTTCCTGAAGGGCCCGACGCTGGTGCTGCTGCTGATCGCCTGCCTGGTGACGGTCGTCGCCGCCGTGGGCATTCTGGTCAGTATTTACAACTCTGTGTCCGCCCGCATGCGGGAGATCGCCATTCTTCGGGCGCTCGGTGCGACCCGCGTTCGAGTCCTGTTGCTGATCTGCATTGAGGCCGGCTTGGTGGGGCTGTTTGGTGGGTTTCTCGGCCTGATCGGGGGGCATTTACTCGCCGGTGTCGGGTCTTATCTGTTCACAGAATATATTGGCCAGGGGATCCACTGGATGCAGACGGCTTACCAGGAATGGATATACTTATTTGCGGTGGTGATTGTCGCCCTACTGGCCGGGCTGATCCCGGCCCTGAAGGCCTACCGTACCCCTGTCGCCACGAACTTGGTCGCGATGTAAGCTGAATAGAATCGGCTGTCGGGTGCTCTGCCGAACGGGCAAATGGGTCGTCTTTTGATGAGGTTCCGAATGCGTTTGATTTTACCGACGCTGGTTATCGTGCTCGCCGCGGGCGTCGCCTCGGCACAGACGACGCAGCCGTCAACCCCGGCATCTTCTGGCCAGGTTTCACCGACCTCCACCGCGATCGTCAGCTCGGCGGTCGAACTGCGGGCGACCCAGGCTTTCAATAAAGGCGATTACGCCGTCGCACTCCCCATGCTGCAGAAGGAGGCAGAGACGCTGAAGACTGACCCGTCCCGCGCGGACAAACTCGGGATGGTCGAAGAACAGATTCGCGTCTGCCAGAAGAACACCCCTGCCGGGTCGGCAGTCACCTCGGTCGGCGACGCCAACGCCATTCCGACCGCCCCGCCGCAGACGCCGTCCACCGTCACCGGCGCGGACCGCAAACCTCACCCGGCTCCCAAGCCCGGTGAAACGCTGGATATGGAGATCAAAGAGCTCGGCAACTTCGAATACGACGCCGAGAAAAACACGCCGATCCCCGACGACGTTAAAGCGCTGAACGGCACCGATATCCGCCTTCACGGGTTTATGATTCCCATGGACGCGGCCGAGAACATCTCCAAGTTCGCACTGGTCCCCAGCCTGTTCGCGTGCTGCTACGGTCAGCCGCCGCAGATCCAGCATACGATCGTCGTCACGTGCCCCAAGGGAAAAGCCGTGAGCTATTATCCTGATGAGATTGTTGTCGAAGGAAAACTGAACGTCGAAGTGCAGAAAGACGACGGGTTTGTCGTCGGTATTTTCTCGATCCAGACGTCGAGCGTGAAACCGGCTCCGAAGTAATCGGGGTGTTATAATCAGATCCCGGAACGATGTTTCCGGCCGTCTTCGAATGAAACGGAGGCTTCCAACATGTCACAGGCAACGCTGAATTACGGCATCAAACCACCTCTTGCCCGGCGGATCAATTTCCGCATGCTCGTCGTGGTGGTGGTCTTTGCGGGGCTCGTCGGGTACCCGGTTTACTCGTTCGTGAAAAGCCAAATGAATCACGGCGTCGAACGCGCGGGTGATCTGTACCGCGTCGACCTGAAATCAATGGGTAACTTCGGCTTCGACGGCACCAAGGGCACGATCGAAAACATCCCCGCCCAATTTCGACAGCTCGACGGGAAACAGGTCGCGCTCGAAGGGTTCATGTACTCGCCGAACGGGGCCGGTGACCACATCGCCCAGTTCCAGTTCGTTTACAACGTCAGCAAATGCTGCTTCAACGGCCCCCCGCGCGTGCAGGAACGCGTTTTCGCTTACGTGCCGGATAAGAAGGAGATCGAGTTCTACGGCGGCGAAGAATGCCGAATTATCGGCACGCTTCACGTGAACGTCGAGAAAACCGACGGCGGGAAGATCAACAGCGTCTACAAAATGGACGTCAACCGAGTAGAACCGCTCTGAGTAAAAACCAGACGCGCATCTTTTCGGATTTCGAGCTTCGGATTTCGGATTTCCCCCCTTACCCTCCCAGGTAAGCCGCTTTCACTTCGGGGTCGACCAACAGGTCTTTCGCGGGAGCGGTTTTGATCACCCGACCGGTCTGTAGCACGTACCCGCGGTGGGCGGTCGCCAGCGCCATGTGCGCGTTCTGCTCGACCAGGAAGATCGTCGTCCCGGCGGCGTTTATTTCCCGGATAATCTGGAAAATCTTGCGGACGATCAACGGCGCGAGCCCAAGCGACGGCTCGTCCAAAAGCAGCAGTTTCGGCCGGGCCATGAGCGCGCGGCCGATCGCGAGCATTTGCTGCTCTCCCCCACTGAGCGTGCCCGCCCGCTGCTCGCGCCGCTCGGCCAGCACGGGAAATTGTTCGTAGCACTTGTCCAAGTCAGATTTGATCCCGGCCGAATCAGACCGCTGGTACGCCCCGAGCCCGAGGTTTTCCCGGACCGTCATGTTGGCAAACACCTGTCGGCCCTCGGGGACATGACTGACACCCAGCCGGACGATCTCGTGCGGCGCGATTTTCTGCAGACCCGGTTTTGATTCCAGGTCGATCGTTCCCTTACCCGGCCGGAGCAACCCGCTGATGGTCCGCAGCAAGGTTGTCTTGCCCGCGCCATTCGACCCGATCAACGCGACAATCTCCCCGCGGTCGATCTCCAGCGACACCTCCCGCAACGCGGTGATCGCGCCATAACCGGCGGTGAGATTGTTGATGCGAAGAATCATTCGATCGAGAATTAAACCACGCGGCCGGCATCCGAAACCGACCCTGTGCCCGCGGCATTGGCAGACGCCCGACGGTATGGTGTTATACGCACGCTGTGACGATTCGCCACCGCGGCGGCATCTCTTCAAGACGTTCGTGTTCCAATGCAGAATCCCCCGTCGCGCCCGGGCACGGTGCCGGACATCCTCGCCGCCGACAAACCCGTGAAAGTCTGGCACGTCGGTACGCTGACCTACACGACTACCGGGCTTGTCGTGCTGTTCTGCTGGCTGCTCTGGGGTGATTTCGCCTGGTCGATGAAGGAACGATCGGTCCTGCCGGTCTTCCAATCGTTGATCAAAACCTACGGCGCTTCAGACACGCTGGCCGGTGTGCTGGTCACGTTTCTACCCCCGGCGCTGGGGCTGCTGATCAGCCCGATCGTGAGCTACAAAAGTGACCGGCACCGCGGTCGGTGGGGTCGGCGGATTCCGTTTCTTGTGATCCCCACACCGGTCGCCGTCCTGGCCATGGTCGGGCTCGCGATGAGCCCGTGGATCGGCTCGTCGGTTCGGCACGCGAGCTTGTCACCGCTGATTTTCCTCGGGCTTTTCTGGACGATCTTCGAAGCGGCGACCACGATCGCCAATGCCGTCTTCGGCGCGTTTGTCAACGACGTGGTCCCCCGCCCGGTGCTCGGAAGGTTCTATGCGCTGTTCCGCGCCCTGAGCCTGATCGCGGGCATGATCTTCAACTTCTGGCTGTTCGGAAAAGCCCAGCAGCATTACGTCGCCATCTTCCTCGGCACGGGGTTGCTCTACGGCGTCGGCTTCACCGTCATGTGTCTGAAAGTCAAAGAAGGCGACTACCCGCCCGTCGACGACAAGGCCGCCGAAGGGTTTCCGATCGTCGTCGAAACCGAAAGCCTGGAAGGCTCGCCGGTGAACAACCCGGTACTGGCCGACCCGCCGGCCGTCGTCGAGAACCAACCGCCCGAAACGCCGCGGCAGACCCGTAGTAGCGCGACCTCCGAATACCTCCGCGACTGTTTCTCCAAGCCTTACTATCGATGGTTCTACGCCGCTTTGATCCTGCCCGCACTCGCGTCCCTGCCCATCAACACGTTCAACCTTTATTTCAGCGACAGCGTGGGCATGACCCGCGACGCGTTCGGCAAACTGCAGGCACTTTACTTCGGTCTGTCGCTGTTGCAGACACTGCCGATCGGCTGGCTCGTCGACCGGTACGACCCGATCCGGGTCGCGATCGTTGCCCTGCTGCTGCACGCCGCGGCGGCGCTCTGGGGCGGGCTATTCATTCACAGCGCCTCCACGTTCGGCGTGGCTTACGTTCTGACCGGCGCGTTCTCCGGCACCTGGCTTACCGCGACGGCGTCGCTGGCGTCGGTATTGCTCCCGAAGATGAAATTCGCCCAGTATTTGTCGGCCATGGCAATCGTCAATTCGCTCTGCACGATGACCGCCGGTCCCGCGATGGGACGGTGGTTGGACCACACGAAGCATGCATTCGGACAGACGCAGTATTACTACACCTATTTGATCGGCGGGATTTTCGATATTCTGGGATTGCTCGTGACCGTCGTGCTTTTGAAAAAGTTCGTCGCCCTGGGCGGCAAGAAACATTACTCGGCACCGTAAGGTGCCGGCCCGTGAAAGACCCGGCCCGACCGGCCGACCCGCAATTCGAGATCCACCATGACCGACCGTCTCCCCGAATCCACGTTACGACTGGGCCTTCCCAGCGGCAGTATGCAGTCTTCCACCGTCGAGCTGTTCGCCCGCGCGGGTTACAAAGTGTCTATCGAATCTCGCTCGGTCTTCCCACGAATAGACGACGACAAGATCTCGGCCGTACTGTTCCGCGCGCAGGAAATCAGCCGTTACGTCGTCGACGGGATCGTCGACTGCGGGTTGACCGGGCACGACTGGATCGTCGAGAACGGCAATGAAAACGACATCGTCGAGATCGCCGAGCTGACCTATTCCCGCGCGACCGCCAACCCCGCCAAATGGGTGTTGGCCGTCCCCGACGAAAGCGACATCGTCGACGCCAAGGGGTTTGAGGGAAAAGTGATCGCGACCGAACTGGTGAACGTCACCCGGAAATATTTCGCCGAGCGGGGCGTGAAGGTGACGGTCGAATTCTCCTGGGGCACCACCGAGATCAAGGCGCGGTTGCTGGACGGAATTGTTGACCTGACCGAAACCGGGTCGAGCATCCGCGCTAACAACCTGCGCGTGATCGACACCCTGCTGACCAGCACAATCCGGTTCGTGGCCAACAAATCCGCCTGGGCGATCCCGTGGAAACGCGAGAAGATGGAAAACATCGCCATGCTGCTCAAGGGCGCGATCGACGCCCGGTCTAAAGTCGGGTTGAAGATGAACGCGCCCGAGGCAAAGCTGCCCGAAATTCTCGGTTTCCTGCCCGCCGAGAAAAGCCCGACCATCAGCCGACTGTCCGACGCCGGCTGGGTTGCTGTAGAAGTTATTCTCGAAGAACGGCAGGAGCGTGAGCTGATTCCAAGGCTCAAACGCGCCGGCGCGACCGGACTCATTACCTACCCGCTGAACAAGGTGATACCGTGACCACTCCGGTGGGGTCTGAACCGTTCGACGCGCCACTGAAACGCCGTTTCGGCCTGCCGCTAGCGTCCCCCGCCCGCCGCTGTCTTCTCGACTGAGGACGGCTTTGCAGAATTTTGATCTACTGCTAGCATTCCCCCGTAATTTACCGCCTTGAAGGAGGCAAAGATGAAAGTTGGAACACTGCGCAAATTCTGTCTGGTGGCTTCGGTCGTCGCGCTCGGACTCGCTGGTGGAACACCCACCCGCGCCGCCGACGAGCTAAGCGACAGCCCGCGGTATGCCGCCTGGGCCAAGTTCAAACCCGAGACCACCGTTACCCTGTCGGGCGACACGAAGATGGGCCCGAACGAGGTCCACATGGACATGGTCCGGACGTTGAAGTCGGTGACCGCCGAGCAGGTCGAGGTCGAGACATCGGTCAAGGTCGCGTTCATGGGTCACACGAACAACCCCGAGGCTAAAAAAGAAACAATCCCGGCAAAAGAAGCCAAGCCGGCGATGAAGGAGACGGGCGAGAAAGACGTCCAAGCCATGGGCAAGACGTACAAATGCAAGGTGTATGAAATCTCCGGCGCGGATGCCGGCGCGATGGGCCCCGGTGGCGCTCGCCCGCACGCCGGCATGGCCAACGCGGCCGGCACCGAAGCCAAGGCCACCATCTACGTCAACGACGACGTCCCCGGCGGCCTGGTCAAGATGGAATCACCCGGCCCGATGGGCGCTCCGATCGTCTTCACGCTGACCGCGACCGAAACGAAGTAGAAAAAATCGTACGAACCCAACAGAACGCAGAACCACCGTCATACGTGGTTCTGCGTTCTGCCGTTTGCCGAGCCAATGCTTTGTCGATCAATTCGTCTTCCCGATTGCTTCCCCCGCTCGATCCGTTTACATTCAAAATCGCTCCGCGGTCGGACACCAACCCCGCCCGCCGCTGATTTTCCGGGAGAAATCTGATGCATCGATATGCCGCGGGCGTTCTGACTGTCCTTCTCTCCGCAGTCTTAGCTTCACCCTCATACGCCGACGACATTATTGTCGGTGAGTACGGCTCGATGACGGGCGGGCAGGCGACCTTCGGCATCAGCACCGACGACGGCGTCAAGCTCGCCGTCAAGGAACGCAACGCCGCCGGCGGGGTTCACGGCCGGATGATCAAGCTGATCAACTACGACGACCAGGGCAAAACCCAGGAGGCGACCACCGCCGTCAACAAGCTGATTCACGAGGACCACGCCGTTGCAATCCTCGGCGAGGTCGCTTCGACGCTGTCGCTCGCCGGCGGTCGCGTGGCCCAGGACGCCGGCGTCCCGATGATCTCCCCCAGCAGCACCAACGAAAAAGTCACCCGTATCGGCGAGATGGTCTCGCGCGTCTGCTTCATCGACTCGTTCCAAGGCTACGTCGGCGCGAGCTTCGCCAGAGAAAAACTCGGCTTCACCAAGGCGGCCACGCTGTACGACCGCTCGCAGGCCTACTCGAGCGGCCTTCGACTCGATTTTAAAAAGGCCTTCGCCAAGCTCGGCGGCACGGTTGTGACCGAACAGGCGTACGCATCGGACAACAACGACTACGCCGCCCAGCTGACCGCGATCAAGAACGCGAACCCCGAATTCATCTACGTGCCCGGCTACTACACCGAGGTCGTAAACATCGCCCGGCAGGCCAGGCAGCTCGGCATCACCGCCCCCATGATCGGCGGTGACGGCTGGGTTTCCGAAGACTTAAAAAACGCCGGTACGGCGCTCGACGGTTGCTATTTCTCCGATCACTACGCCAAAGAAGACGACCGGCCCGAGGTGAAGAATTTCCTCAGAAACTTCCAAGCCGCTTACAACCGGCAACCCGACAGCATGGCCGCCCTCGGGTACGACGCGGCCAAGCTGCTGTTCGACGCGATGGACCGGACCAACAGCACCGACGGTAAATTGCTCGCCGAAGCGATCAATTCGACCAAAGATTTTAATGCCGTCACCGGGACCATCACCATCGATCCCAACCGCAACGCGCGAAAAGGGGCCGTCATCCAGCAACTGAAAAATGGCGTGTATTCGTTCTACGCACGCGTCGAACCGCCTAAGTAAATTTTTCGAAGTTGCGTAAAACTTTTGCCGCGGAGACGCTGAGACGCGGAGACACTGAGACGTTGAGACGCGGAGAAGACAAGAAACACCTAGAACAATTTTTTAACGGACGATCGATCCACAAATTTAAAGCCATCTGGCAGACTTTTCTCCGCGTCTCGGCGTCTCTGCGGTAAACTGCAATTCAGTGACCGTCCTGGGCCGCATTCCATACTGTGCACTTTGACTCCCACACGCTTCTGCAGGCCCTGACGGACGGGATCGCCGTCGGCAGCCTGTACGCCTTGATCGCCCTTGGTTACACGCTGGTCTTCGGCATCCTTCAGTTCATCAATTTCGCCCACGGCGACATCTTCGCGCTCGGCGCGTGGTTGAGCCTCGTGGTCGCAACCAAACTCAACGCGTGGGTCGGAACCTGGCATCATTTCCAATGGGCATCCCCAATACTGCTCGGGGTAGCCGTCCCACTGGCGGCGATCGGGCTTTGCTCGGCGCTCGGCTTTCTGATCGAACAATTCGCGTACAAGCCGCTTCGGTCTGCCCCGCGGTTGAATGTTTTGATCACGGCAATCGGTGTTTCTCTGCTGATGGAAAACACCGGGCAGCTCCCCGCCGCGTTCGGCACGCGGCCCCGGCCGGTTCCGGTGCTGATTGTCGAAGACCCGGGCCATCCTCTGGCCACGCTGGCCGGCGTCGCCATTCACCGGGTCGACCTTGTCGTGCTCGTCGTCGCACTGGTTTTGATGCTCGCCATGCAGCTTCTGATTTTTAAGACCAGGTTCGGGACCGCCATGCGTGCCGTCTCGTTCAACGCTAAGGCGGCCGCGTTGATGGGCATCAATGTCGACCGAATCATCTCGACGACCTTCGTGATCGGCTCGGCGTTGGCCGGTGCCGCGGGGTACTTGTATGCCATGAAACTGCAGACCCAGACGCTGCACCCGACCGCGCACAGCCAGTGGGTGCTGCTGGGCATGAAGGCGTTCGTCGCCGCCGTCGTTGGGGGAATTGGAAACGTCCGCGGCGCGATGCTCGGCGGACTGATGATCGGTCTCGTCGAACACCTCGGCTCGCAGTACATCTCGAGCGAATACGCAGACGTGTATGTTTTCCTGCTCCTGATCCTCGTGCTTCTGATTCGCCCGGCCGGAATCCTCGGGAAGGCGACCGTGGAAAAGGTATGAACACGGACGCCATCGCCCCACTGCAAACGCCGCCGATCTGGACCGCGCCGTTCCGTGCGCTTTGGCCGGTCGTCGTCTCGGCCGGTCTCGCGGCGATCCTGGCGTTCTGGATTCTGCCGAACGTTAATCTTTACCAGCAGGACCGCGTCGCCAATTGCGGGATTGCGGTCATACTCGCGGTGTCGCTGACAGTCGTGAACGGCTTTACCGGCCAGTTCTCGATCGGTCATTCGGGTTTCATGTCGCTCGGCGGGTACGCCTGCGCCGCGCTACTGTATTACGGCTCGTTTCACTGGTTCGGCGACACCGAGTTTCACGGCGGCCTTCTCAGCTGGACTCACAGCCGATCGGCTTTCCACGGCATTTTGCTAGCCCGAGGCGATTGGCTGTTCGTCGCGTCGCTGCTGTTCGGCGCGATAGTCGCGGGCGCGGTCGGCTGGGTGGTGGGGTTGCCGTCACTGCGGTTGCGGGGTGATTACCTTGCCATCGTCACGCTCGGGTTCTGCGAGATCGTCCGCGTCATCATTCAAAGCACTCCCGCACAACTGCTCGTCCGTCCCACCGATCCCGAAGAAGTCGACCCCGACCTGCAGTATTTGGGCGACAAGCCCCTGGTCAAGGAACTTCATCATCTGGGCGGCGCACTCGGTTTCTCCGATGCCCCGGCTTACGCTTCTATCTTCTGGATCGCCCTGCTGGCGTTAGTCACGGTTGCGTTGACGCTTCGTCTGAAATATTCCAGCTACGGCCGGGCAATGCTTTCGATCCGCGAAGACGACATCGCCGCCCAGGCGGTCGGGGTTAACACCACCCGATTGAAGGTTCGAGCGTTCGTCTTCTCCGCTTTTTTCGCAGGCCTGGCCGGCGGGCTTTACGCGACGCACGGCGTGCCGATCACCGCCAGCGAACTCGGGTTCCAGCGCAGTTTCGACTTCGTCATCATGGTCGTCCTCGGCGGCATGGGGTCGGTCTCCGGCGCTGCCATCGCAGCGGTTCTGCTAACGCTGCTGCCGGAATGGCTCCGCGGCCTCGACGATTACCGCATGATCATCTACTCGCTGCTCCTGATCGTCATGATGATCGTCCGCCCGCAGGGCCTGTTCGGCATCCACGAGATCTGGGACTACTTTCCGAAAAGGGCCGGAAGGCATAAACGATGAATGATGAATGCAGAATGCAGAACGAAGAAGCACGGCCGCGCGTTGTACCGCGTACGGGTGCTCCTTCGATGGCTGGCAACTATGTCGACCGGACCGACGCGCCGTCGTGTGAGTATTTTCTTCGTTCATCATTCATCATTCATCGTTCATCGTTCATCTTTCCCCCCCGGAGTCATCCGTGATCGCGTCGCCAATACTCCAGGTCGACTCCGTCTCGATCGCCTTCGGTGGTCTGACGGCTGTTCAGAACTTCTCACTCTCGCTCCCGCCCGGCGGGCTCTACGGATTGATCGGGCCCAACGGCGCGGGGAAAACGACGGCGTTCAACCTGCTGACCGGTGTTTACCACCCGCAGACCGGGTCGGTGTCGGTCGACGGCCACCGGGTCGACGGCCGCAAGCCGTTCCGAATCGTGCACGCCGGTCTGGCGCGGACGTTCCAGAATATTCGCCTGTTCGGCGAACTGTCGGTGCTCGACAACGTCAAGCTCGGGGCGCAATGCCGCCGTCAGCATGGTCTGTGGGGAACGTTGCTACGCGGCGGTGGGACCATCAAGGCCGAGCGGGAGGTCGACGGTCGATCGTGCGAATTACTGGAAGTCTTCGGGCTCGCCGCACGGTCGCGGGAGCAGGCGAAGAATCTGCCGTACGGCGACCAGCGGCGCCTGGAAATCGCCCGCGCGCTCGCGACTTCGCCGAAGGTTCTGCTGCTGGACGAACCGGCCGCGGGAATGAACCCGCAGGAAAAAATCGAACTGATGGATCTGATCCGATTCATCCGCGAAAAGTTCGACCTCGCGGTGCTCCTGATCGAGCACGACATGAATCTGGTCATGAACGTGTGTCAGCAAATCACCGTTCTCGACCACGGCGAAACGATCGCGGCAGGCTCGCCTGACGAAATCCGGCATGACCCGAAGGTGATCGAAGCCTATCTCGGTGACTTCGACTCGGATTGAGCAGCCGAAATAACTAAACGCCAATGACGAGAACGCAAGCGTTCGTTGTCATGCAGACGTACCGCTTACCCACCTAATCCGGAAAAACGGTGTCGAATCCGAAAAAACGGTGTCGGACACCGATTTCATAAAAAAAATTGCACATATTTCCATAAGTTCAATCATCAGCTGTATTAACAAAAACGGTGTCCGACACCGTTTTCATAACTGTGGCTTTTTTCGAGGATTGATTTGTAAAGGAAATAGCGACGTTGCAGTTAGCCCGTGCGGTCACGCGAGTGCGGATGTACCGCTGAGGACCAGGTCATTCCCGGTGCCGTCGAAGATGTACCAGGTTCCGCCGGTGCCTGTAGACGCGTAAGGCGTGAGCCGGAAGTTCACGACTGTGCCCGACGACAGATTCTGCAGCCCGGCGATGCCGGTCAGGTTGATCTGAGTGATCGCGGTGGCAGTCGTGCTGATCGAAGAAAACTCGTTTGTAAAATCACCGATAGTCACCCAGGCGCCGCCGTTGGTCTGATACTGCCAGAAACCGCTGACCGCGCCGGTGCTACTCCGGCGATAGTTCAGGTCGATGGACGACAGCGAGACCGAATACCCGGCCGAGACGACCGTCCCGAAGGTCACGTCTTCACCGGCGGTCAGCCCGGCGGCACTGAGTGCGTTCCAGCTGCTGCCGCCCCACCCGTTGGCGACCGCGCTGCCGGTGCTGACGACGCCGGGGTCGCGGGTCAAACCGGTGTCGGTCAAGTTGGACGGACGCTTGATCGAAGACTGCGTGTTGAAGGCGTTGTCGATCAGCGTGTAATCGCTGCCGTCGACATGTCCGTCGTAGTTGAAATCGCCATTTGCCCAGCCGGTCAGGGTTGTGTTTCCGTAGCCGTTGTCGATCTTCGTGTAATCCGACCCGTCGACTAGCCCGTCCAGATTCGCGTCACCGACCGAGGTATATTTGACCAGCACGTCGTTGACGCCCGGGGCCGCGTCGCCGAACAATCCGAGCGTTCCCGCTGCAGTGCCGTAGATGGCGTTGTTGTTGCCGTCGTTGTTCAGGATAACACCAATCGCCGAAATGTGTGCAGGGTCGGCCGCGGCGGTCGAGCTATAGATCCCACCGGCACTCGCGTTGTTGAGCCCCTGTTTGACCTGATTACTGACATTAGCCAATCCAGTCGCTCCTAGACCGGCGAGAATCAACGCGCCGCTGCCCAAGTCGTATTTGCTGGTCCAGTTGTCAGTCGTACCGGCGAGTATGGGACTGTTGTTCACCACGGCGGCGGACGATGTTGCCGCCCAGTCCTGCGGGCCGAAGTTGGTGAGTCCGGTTGTGTTCCAGGCTTCGAGCACTGAACCGGTGGCGGTCCCGTTCACGACCAGGCTCGCCGATGAAACAGCGCTGCTGACAGCGGCGGTGTCGGTCGCGACCGCGTAGTACGTGTAAGTCCCGGCCGCCAGACCGGTGGTCGAGGTGCCGATTGACCAGGTCGTTCCCGACGGCGAACCGGTCCCGATCAAGGTGTCGGTCGCGGTCTGAAGGCCGGCGGTGCTGTTGCTTTCGCGGTAGAACTTGACGTTGGCAATCGTGCCGCCGGTTTCGACGACGCTGGAAGCGGTCAGCGTAGTGGAAGCCCCGACTGTTACAGTGCTCGGGCTGACGACGAACGACCCCATGGTCGGTGCGCCGGTGACCGGGTTGGTCACGGCCAGCGTGGTGCTCGCGGCTACGCTGCTGGCATTGGTCAAATCTGTGGCGACCGCGTAGTAGGTGTACGTGCTTGCCGCGAGCCCGGTGGTCGACGTGCTGATCGTCCAGGTCGTACCGCTTTGTGAACCGGTCCCGATCAGCGTATCGGCCGCGGTTTGCAGGCCGGTCGTGCCGTTGCTTTCACGATAGAATTTGACCGAAGACACGGTACCGCTGGAAGTAGTCACGCTGCTGGCCGTCAGGGTCGTCGGGCTTCCGACGGTGACCGAGGTCGGGTTGTCGGTGAACGAGCCGATGACAGGCCCGGCCGACGGGACGCTGACCGTGACGAAAGTCGAATAATGGTCGCCGGTGAAGAAGCAATCACCGCCGGTGGCAAGCAGAATGCGCATCGGACCGGGGAAGCTGATGCCGCTGAAGGTTCGGTCGGTGCCGGCGGTCGGTTCGACGGTGAACTCGTAATACGTTCCGTCGACGGGCAGGCCCGACGCCTGCGGATTAGTGTAGACCGTGCCGTCACCCGGTGTGCGGTCCGGACCGTTGTTGGCGCGGATGCGGTTCAGAGTATTCACGACGCTGAGCGGCCCGGTGTAAACCGTCGTGCCGAAGTTGACGACCGACACCGACGAAAACTGTCCGGCGGACTGCGGCACCATCGCGATCGCCGGCTGAATGGTGCTCCAGTTCACAAAAGTCATCAACCGCCGAACCTCGAGCGATTCGATCACAAGGGATGGGAACGACGATGACGACGGCTGTGTGCGTGAAAGCACCGACCAGACGAATCGGCCGAGTCGGGAGGAGTTCAGATTGACCATGATTACAGATGCACCCTTCGGGTATAAACCCACCATTCGACCATGAGCAGCGGCGCGGCGGCACAGGCAACGAACCACCACCAGAGTTCCAGTCTGGACTTTCCGATGGTTTTTGCGGTCGCGACGCCCACGTTCCCGGGTGGGGCCTCGACCGGCAGCAGATTGCTTTCGTTTTCGTCGAGCAAGTTCACGGCGATCTGTTCATACTGCGGGACGGCCGGATCGGTTCGGTATACCCCGACTTTGTTCAAAGCCGGCAGCACGAAGTCGCCGGTTGCGGGGATCGGTACGGTTTGCGTCCCCATTGGACCGTTCAAACGGATCGACTTTAAATCTTTTCCGAGCCGATCGAGGACCGCCCGCTGGATCCGCACGACCGAACCGGGCGGGTACGACGGCCGGACGTTCATCTCCGAACCCAACGCCAGGTATTGCAGCGCGTTGTGGACGAAGATCGGAAAGCTGAGCTTCAGGGGCCAGTTGCTCTGCAACAGGTCGAAAGCGCACACCAAGCGGGCGGTACGGCCTTCGCGGTCGAGCACGACCATCGGCCCTTTCAGTCCGTCGATCAGGACCGAAGCCTCCGGAGGGACTGCAAGCCGGAGCATGTTCCCGGCATACAGGTTATTAAGCGAAAGGTGCCGCAGGATCGGATGATCCCGTTGCCAATCGAGCACGCTGATGTCTTGCAACGTCTGGTAGATCTCCCCGTCTTTGACGACCTTGAGCTTGCCTTCGGTCGGGGCGCAGCCGAAGTAAATGAAGTTGCCCGACGGCGGCATCCACGTCGGGTAGACACGGTCGAAAATAATCACGTCGAAGTCGGTCGGATGCTTTTCCTCAAAATCTTCAGCCAGCATGACCTGCGAGTTTCGCAGCGCCATGCTCTGAAACGCCCGCTCGAGATACGGGTTGTCGTGAGCCGCGGTAACCAGAAGCACTGAAAGCGCCTTCGGGGGCGGCACGACCACCTCGGCGGTGTCGTCGGTCGAAAGGTTGTCGCCGTCGCGGTTGATCTGCTCGAGCTTCACGACGCCCGCACTGGGCATGTCGATGGTGAACTGGACGCTGTCTTTGGTGGAAAAGCCTTCGTCCTTTTTGCCCGGGTGATCTTTCAGCCAGATCGGGTCGTTCCACCGGTCGGGGGGAAGGATCACGTTAGCGGCACTCCGGATGTTCCCATCGACGCTTAACCGGACCTCGCTGTTGATCGGCTTTTCGCCGTAATTAGCGAGCCGGGCGAAAATCTGCACCTGCACCGGCTGGTCATAATTTCGCTTGGCGTCGAGCGCGACGATGCCGATATTGCCTGCCGTTTCGGTGCCGATCTGCTGGTACTTCAGCTCGCCTTGCAGGCGAAGCCCCGCGGCATCGAGCACGCGGCCGTCGGAATACAGCCGAACTTCCGGCGCCACGCTCGTGCGATTGTTCTCTGGAATGAACGCGGTCTGGGCGTCTGCCAGTTGAAACGCCATCGCCAGTCGGCTCCGGCGATCGGTCGGTTCGATGCGGTCGATCGCGTTCCGCAGCGCCTGGGTATCGCCGGTGAAGGTCTGCATGATTTCAGGCTGGTCGTCGAAGGCGATCACGGTCGCCTGCCCGTTGCGTTCGAGACCGGAGACGAGGTCGGTCGCCTGCCGCTTGGCCTCGTCGAGCCGGGTTTTCCCGCCGGGCATGTCGTGGGCGCTCATGGAAGCCGACCGGTCGATCAGTACCACGGTGAGCTTCCCCGCCCCCGGTGTGTAGTTCGAGACCGGCCGGGACAGCGCAAGGATCAAAGCCAGCAGCACGAGCAGTTGCAGAAACAGCAAGAGGTTCTTCCGCAACCGCTGAAACGGCGCATTAACCTGAAGGTCCTGAACGGCTTTTTTCCAAAGGAAAGTCGACGACACCGGCATGACCCGCCGGCGTAGCTTCAAGAAATAAAGGACGAGTAATAACGGAATGGACACCGCCGCCGCGATCGCAGCCGGCAGGGGCGAAAGAAAATGCGGGAACCAACTCATATGGTCCTATCAAAACCAAGCAGGGTGGAGAACGTCCATTCATTTCCAGCAACGACTTTTCCGAATGCCATTAGATCACTCCGAAACATCGTTGACGACGAGTAAATCGGCGGCCCATGCCGCATCGGCCGGCGACAATGGTGGTTCAGGTAATCTTGTGTAGTCGATTCGAAAGCCGAACCCACCTTCCTCGTAAGCTGTTACAATTGGCTGCTGCAAATCGAGTACGATTTCGGAATCCGTGGATCTTAAGGGCAGACGAATGCGCGGGAGAGGTCGCCGGATTGTAATTGGAAAATAGTCAACCCTGGCATGATTTGCGACATCTGCTCGGCGAATCGCGCATTTGTAGGGCGCCGACGCGGGGTCATCAAGGTATTCCGCCGGCACGCTGATCAAGTGTTCGCCAGTTCTGAGCAGGTCAATCTCAAGGATATTAACGTTGGCTCTCACGTAAGCGTCGCGTTTAGAGACATACATCGCCCGTCCGCGGGGATTTGCCTTGTTCGTCGGGCTCAGCACCTCCACTACGGTAACCAACGGGTTTCCTGCGCGCAGTTCGCGAATTTCAATATGTCCTTCGACAGTGGGTTCGGACATAAAAGTCAGCCTTACGGGCTCTGCGATCGCGACTGGACTGTCATGGGGAGTAAAGCGACCGATCCGTACTTGGTCGTTAGAATCAAACACCGCCACGTCGGGCCTGTACAGCTGTCGCTCCGCTGCTACGTCGACCACATAAACATTTTCTTCGATGGCCGCATACAAGCCGCTAGGAAGTTGTTTGAAAATTTGCTGCCGTAGCGTACTGATCAGCGTGTGATGGACATCTCCCCAGAAGCTTTCCAGCCACGGGTCCATGCCGGGGAATGGGCTTTTCGTCCGCATGAACGGAGTATACATGACTTTGCGCTTTGCTAAGAACGATTCTTCGGCGGTGGATTAGAACGAGCCAGCGAAATCCGGCGGCAGGAGAATGACGGGCACCTTCGTGTTCTTGATCAGTTCGACCGGCACATTGCCGGCCAGCAGCCGGGCGAACACGTTTTTGCCTGTCAACCCGAGAACGATCAAGGTGACTTCGCGTTCGGCGGCGGTGTTTAAGACCGCGCGGGCGATGTCGTCGCTGAACATCAACAGCGTCTGCACTGTGATGTTCTTTTCCTGCAGCTTCTCGCGGAGCAATGAGATCGCGGCTTCGCCGTCGGCCTGCTCCTGCTCACGCATTTGCCCCCCGCTGGGGCGCGACACGTGGACGACCAACACCTCGGCGGCGAGCCGTTTGGCAAGGTCGGCGAGGGGCTCGATGACCTTCTGGGCTGCCCAAGGGCTGCTTACTGCAATCAGAATCCGACTCATACCTATCCTTCACACGCCAGAGCCTTACGACCCGATGACCGTCGCAATTCGCGGTTAAACCAGCCGGTCGGACTCTTTACACACCCGGTACGAATCGGTTCAGCAGTTCGTTCAGCCGGCGGAGCGCTTTACCGCGGTGGCTGACCCGGTGCTTTTCGTCAGAAGACATCTGCGCACTGGTTTGGTCCAACCCTGCCACTCTGAACAAAGGATCATACCCGAAACCGTTGGTCCCGATAGCTTCCCGCAAGATCGATCCTTCGAAGGTGTCCCGAGTCGTCAGAACAATTCTGCCGTCGGGGTCCGAAACCGCGAGCACGCAGACGAACCGGGCCGTGCGCCCGGGGTCGGAAACGCCGTTCAGCTGTTGCAGGAGCAGCCCATTGTTGGCCGCATCCCCCTTGCCCGCGGCGTGCAACTCGGCCCAGCGGGCGCTGTGGATGCCCGGTTTTAAATTTAACGCGTCGACCTCGAGCCCGCTGTCGTCGGCCATGGTCCAGCACCGGCTGGCTCGGGCGTAACCGGAAGCTTTGAGAATAGCATTCTCGCGAAAGGTCATGCCCGTCTCCGGGACCGGTATGATTGCCGGAAAATCCGACAAACTCCGCCAGCGGTACCGATCCTGTCCTAGCATTTCCCGGAACTCTTGCAGCTTTCCCGAATTGCCCGTCGCGACCAAAAAATCCATGCGTCCGTCCGCGTATTAAGTTCACATCTCAGCCGATACTCGCCGCCAGTGCCGCGACCGCGGCGGCGAGCGGCAAAGCCAGCATCTGATCTGCCACGATTTCCTCGGCGGTCAGTGTATTGCGAGACAGCGAAATCGTCACCGAACCGGCGGGGACCAGCCGGGCCATGATCACTGTCAAAATTTCGGTCAACGACGCGACCGCAAAGGTCGAAGCCGCGGACGCGTTGATCAATCCGACCGGCTTGTGCATAAACTCGCCGCTGGAGACGACCCAGTCGAGCGCGTTCTTCAACGCACCGGGCAACCCGTGCGCGTATTCCGGCGTCGAGATCAGGACTGCGTCGGCATCACGAAGCGTCCGCCGGAACTCTATCACCGCCAACGGCGGCGGGTCACGGTCCAGATCCGGATTAAAATGCGGAAGGCGGTCGAGCCCGTCGAAAACCTTTACCGTTGCGCGCGGCGACGCCAGAGCTGCCGCCGCGTGGAGCAGGGCAGTATTCGAAGACCGTGCCCGAAGGCTGCCGGAAATCGCCAGGATGCGGACGGGGTACTTACCGGCCATCGAGAGACCGCAGGTGCCCCGCGCCGGGGGTCGGCGCGAGAGGATTTAACAGGCCGTCGTCAGGTAGTGCCGCTGTTCCGGTATCCGCGTTGGCGGGGGCGCCTTCGACGTGCGGGATTTTGACCAGAAACGAGCGGTCCAAAACCTGAACCTCCTGTTTTGTGACGGGATCAACGCCCGGCTTCATCAGGCCTTCACCGTTGACGTCGTGCTCTTTCCAGGTGTTCAGAGCTTCGCGGAGCGTGGGGTCGAGGATCTCGACGTGCGGCGCAACAGTCTGCACGTTTTCCCCCAACCCTTTCTTGAATTCGTCCGACAGCGGCTGCGGTGTAACGAATAACGGCGAATCGGGATTGACGTTCTGTTCCTCGGTGCTGACCTCATGAACGGCCTCGGCCGGCCAAGCGCCGACGCACACCGAGCTGGTGGTTTCGCCGTGGAAATAATACGCCGGAATCCCCTGCTTACGGGCGGCGCGCACGCTTTCGACGGCGGCCTCCTTCCGGCCCGACGCGTTGTAAGACGCGATCTCGATCGACCAGACGCCGTTGGCTTTAGTCAAATCCCAAGCCGGGTTCGCTTCAGGATCGGGGGAATCGATCGGCACGGGAAGACTGGTGGAAAACGGACGATTGCCCTGTGAATCCTGAATCACTCGGATCGAGTTCAAATCGGCCAGTGCGGCTTTCGCGTCGTCCGGGTTCACGGGGTCGCTGGAATCGAACGTGCGGTAAAACCCAAAATAAAGCGTGCTTTTATCGCTGTTGTGGACGACATACCACTTCTTCATTGGCGTCGCTCCGGCGAGCATCTGCTTGAACTGCCGCGCCTCAGCCATGTGGTTCGGGCCGTTGAACTGCTGACAATAAATCGTGTATTGCGCGTCCTTCGGCGGGACCGGCATGTCATCGTTGCCGGCGACCTTTGCCGCGGTCTTGGTGAACGCCGTGTCATTCGCCGACGGCTTCTGCGAATTACACGAAGCCGCCGTCACCGAGAGGAACATTGAAAATGAAGCGATCACACAACGAAAGGTCATTTGAAAAGTTCCTCATTAGTCGCAACAGACGATAATGAAATAGATCGTGGTCAGTGGACATCTGCCGTTTAGCGCCTTCCCAGAAGGCCGGACTTTCGTCGCGAATTCAGAAATCAGCGTGTGAACTGAACCATGATCGCGTCGCGTTGCAATTTCATCGGTGCAGACCGCATTCATGTCCACGTCGGGCCGGGAGCCGTCGATGGAGTCCAGATCCAGGCGTTCTTTGCCGTCGACGGTGCCGACACTGACGTCCGCGAACAGGGGCCACCACCGCACGGTGCCGATCATACATCGAACAGACAACTCGTGCAGCGAATCGGCCGATATTGTTCCGATTTTCAGGTGCCAGTCATCCCTCTCCCCGCTGGCGTTTATTGAATCTGAAGTTCAACAAGGGCAGCACCCCGTCGCGTCACAAATGAAACGAGCAATCTTACGGCAGGTCGCGGTAAGATGGCCCACCACGCTATGAAGCCGCAACAACTCCGTCGGCAGGCCGTTTCCAATTCCCTCTTTCGACCGACGACGCTCGACCGGGCGGTCGACCGGATGGGATTCATTCAGGCCGACCCGATCCGGTCACCTGCCCGGGCGCAAGACTTGATCCTTCGCCATCGGGTAAAGGGCTATCGCGCAGGCGATTTGGAACGTCGGTACGCGTCACTCGGCATCGAGGAAGATTACCTCTACGCATACGGCTTCGTGACCCGACCGATCTCCGAAGCGCTGCACCCGAGAGACGTGAAAAATCTCAGTAAAATAGAACGACAGATTCTCGACATCGCGTCCACCCAAAAGACGCTGCACCCGAAAGACCTCGAAGCGCACCTCGGTCGCGAACGCCAGCTCAACGCCTGGGGAGGCTATTCCAAGGCGACAACGCGCTCGCTGCACGCGCTGCACCACCGGGGCTTGCTGCGGGTTGCCGGCCGGGAGAACGGAATCCGGCTGTACGCATTGGCCGGCCCCCCGCACGTGCCGGCCGAGCTGGCGGAACGCCTTCGGCGTCTGGTGCTCGCGATCGTCAGGATCCTTTCCCCCATTTCCGAAACCAGCCTGCGGGCAACGCTGCAACTTTTCGCCCGCGGGTCACCGCATCTGCCGGGTCGCAAATCGGTCATCACTGCGCTGGTTCAGTCGGGTGACCTTCAGCGTTCGGTCGTTGACGAGGTCAGTTATATTTCGCTAGCCGGCATGAAGCCGGTCGGCTCGCCAAAAGATGCCGTGTATTTTCTGGCGCCCTTTGATCCGGTGGTCTGGGATCGCCGACGGTTCGAGCACCTCTGGGGGTGGCCCTACCGGTTCGAGGCCTATACGCCGCTCGCGAAGCGCACGCTCGGGTATTACGCCATGCCCGTGCTTTGGCGCGACGACGTCGTCGGCTGGGTAAATATTTCCAACACCGCTGGCAATTTTGCAGTCGATGCGGGCTACGTCCGCTCGAAGCCCGCCGGTTCGGTGTTCGCGGCGGCCCTCGAACGCGAAATCGATTCGTTCAGGAGATTCCTACCATCACGTCGAATCGCGGCCTCGAAATCGAATCGCTGATTGACCTGTTTCGATTCATCGACCGTTTTTCAGTATGCCGTTCCCACCATCGCGGCTCCTGTTTAGAATCGCCCGCCATGCGAAGCCCGGCTGCCGCCGAACCCCGGCTCGACCCCGAAACATTGTTGTCCGCCTACGCGCAGGGCGCGTTCCCCATGGCGGACCGGCACGGCGCAATTCGCTGGTATACCGCGGACCCCCGCGGCGTGATCCCGCTCGATCAGTTCCACGTCCCGCACACGCTCGGCCAACTCATCCGCAACGGAAAAGGCTTCGAGGTGCGGATCAATCACGACTTCGCGGGAACGATGCGGGCCTGCCGCGACGAGCGTGCCGAAGGCACCTGGATTAATGAGAAGCTGGTCGCCGCTTACGTCCGCCTGCACGACATGGGGTTCGCCCACAGCGTCGAAACCTGGTGGGACGGTGAACTGGCCGGCGGGTTGTACGGCGTCAGCCTGGGTGGCGCGTTCTTCGGCGAAAGCATGTTCCACCGCCGGCGTGATGCGAGCAAGATCGCTCTGGTTCATCTGGTCAACCGATTGAAAGATCGTGGGTTCGAGTTGCTCGACGCGCAGGCTTCGACCTCACACCTGCGAACCTTCGGCTGCGTAGAGCTGCCCGCCGGCGAGTACCTGAATTCGCTCGATAGAGCGCTGCAGAAAAAATGCGAATTCGTCTGAGCCATGATCGACCTCGCTTTCGCCGGCGGCTGTCGATTTTCTCAGTCCGTTTTCTTTCGGATTGCGTACTCGGTGCGATTGCCGTCGTAGGATCCGCCGCGTGGGTCTTGAGCAACAAGACCGACGTCGGCTTTTCCTGATTCGGCCCGGAGCGACGCGGGTTTGCGGCCTTACACGTATCGGTCGGCGCGATCTCCGTCTGTGCCCAGGGGGATAAAGCTCAGCTCAAAGAAACCCTGAGCTACCCCGGGCGGTTCGCCCATTTCGAGCCGCCGGAACCCGTGATCTACATGACGTCCGACCCGCCCTTGCCGAACACCGGTTGGGACTGGGCCGGCATCAAATACCGCAACGCGGACATGGCCAGTTTACCCACCGTGATCGTGGTCATGCCGCTGGCCTGGGTCGTCTTCCCCGCCATGACAATCGTCGTTATGAACGTTTTTTCAAACGTCGCTCGGCGACGTCGGCTTCGCCTCGCCGTCGTCGCCGGACGCTGTTATCAATGCGGTTACGACCTGCGTGCTTCGCCCGATCGCTGCCCCGAATGCGGGACCATGAAGCGGAGCCGTCCGTCGCTGATGGAATGACCACACGGGGCGATCAGACCTTCGGACTATTCCCGGCCCCCTTTGCGTTCCCCGCCCGAAACCGGTATCAAATCCCGATGGTTCACGACGAGATAGTTCCCATCCTGGATTTCGGTTCGCAGTATGCCCAGTTGATCGCCCGGCGGGTCCGCGAGGGCGGGGTCTTCAGCGAACTGGTTCGCCACGACATCACTGCGGCCGAGCTGCGAAAGCTCAATCCCAAAGGCATCATCCTGTCGGGCGGTCCCAGCAGCGTGTATGCCGACGGAGCCCCGCGGTGTGACCCGGCGATTTTCGACCTCGGCATCCCGATTCTCGGCATTTGCTACGGCATGCAGTTGGGCGTGCAGATGCTGGGCGGACAGGTAAAACCGGGCAAGGCCCGCGAGTTCGGCCGGGCCAAGCTGTCGGTCGCGAAACAAGACCCGCTGGTGAAAGGCCTTCCCCCGGAGACCACCGTCTGGATGAGCCACGGTGATCAGGTCCACGACCTGCCGGCCGACTTCATCGCGCTGGCGACGACGCCGACTTGCCCGTACGCCGCCGCGAAGCACTCGACCCGGCCGTTCTACGGCGTGCAGTTCCACCCCGAGGTCACCCACACCCCGCGCGGTGAACTGATCTTTCACAACTTCATCTACGACATCTGCAAATGCAAAGGCACCTGGTCGATGGGGGCCTTCGTCGAAGAATCTGTCGAGAAGATCCGCAAGCAGGTCGGCGCAGCGACCGTGATCTGCGGGCTGAGCGGCGGGGTCGATTCGTCGGTCGTTGCCGCCCTGCTTCACAAGGCGATCGGCCCGCAGCTGGTTTGCATTTTTGTCGACAACGGGCTGCTGCGGAAAAACGAAAAGCAGCTGGTCGAAAGCACGTTCCGCGACCATTTTCAAATCAAGCTGATCGTCAGCGACGCGTCGACCCAGTTCCTGACCGAACTGAAAGACGTGACCGACCCGCAGCAAAAACGGGTCGTCATCGGCAAGGAATTCATCGAAGCGTTCAAACGCGAAGCCGGGTCGATTCCGGACGCGAAGTTTTTGGCGCAGGGTACCCTTTATCCCGACGTGATCGAGTCCGGCCACGGGCATGCCGGTACGGCCGCCAACATCAAACTGCACCACAACGTGGGCGGACTGCCCGAGGAACTCGGGTTCGACCTGGTCGAACCCTTACGCGAACTGTTCAAGGACGAAGTCCGCCGGGTCGGTGAAATGCTCGGTTTACCTGAGCAACTGGTCTGGCGGCATCCGTTCCCCGGGCCGGGGCTGGCCGTCCGGGTGATCGGCGCGGTCAACGAAGATCGGCTCCGCGTACTACGGGACGCCGACGAAATCGTGCTCGAGGAACTGGTCGCGAACAACCTGTACCGAAAGACCGCGCAGGTCTTCGCCGTGCTGTTACCCATCGGCACGGTCGGCGTCATGGGCGACGCCCGCAGCTACGACAGCGTGATCGCCATCCGTGCCGTGGAGAGCCAGGACTTCATGACCGCCGACTGGGCCAGAATCCCGTTCGACGTGCTCGCCACGATGAGCAACCGGATTATCAACGAAGTCAGAGGCGTGAACCGGGTCGTCTACGACATTAGTTCCAAACCGCCGGCGACGATCGAGTGGGAGTGAGCCATCGCTTTGAACGGCGAGGACATACTTTTGTCGTCGAAGATTGAACGTTGGGCTGATGGTTCTACAGGTCAAAATTCATGGCATTTGTATGCGAATGAGCAAAACATGCGATACGATGTCGGCATGATCACTCGGAAATTCGTACAAGAAAACCGGGACGCAATCCTGAAACTAGCGAGCTATCACGGCGCATCGGAGGTTCGCATATTCGGGTCGGTTGCCCGTGGTGATACGACCGAAGAGTCTGATCTCGACGTTCTCGTGCGTCTCGATCACGGCCGAAGCCTGCTGGATCAGGGCGGCCTGCTTATGGACCTCCGCGAATTGCTGGGAATCAAAGTTGATGTAGTCGATGAAGGCGCACTATCAGGGCGATTCGGTGAAATCGTTCGGACCGAAGCGGTGCCGCTTTGAGATCCGATTATCTGCGACTCCTTGATATTCGAGAAGCTATCAATGAAGTGCAGCGGTATCTTCCGGCCGACCGAGCAGTTTTTGACCAGAACCCGCCGTTACAGTCTCATATCTACCGGCACCTGATGATTATCGGAGAAGCATCATGGAAACTATCAGCCCCGCTGAAGCTTCAATACAGTGATGTTCCGTGGCGCCTCATTGAAGGAATGCGCCATATTATGGTTCACGATTATTTCCGGGTGAACTGGACGATGGTCTACGAAACAGCGCGTGTTCAGGTGCCGGTTCTTTCGGCACAGATTCAGGTAATTCTGGAATCGATTTCACCTGATCATTAGGCGTACTCTTCGTCAGCCGTTAATCATGTTTAGACCATCGAAACACGACCGCCGAAATGGATCGATGTTGAAGCCAAAGAGAAAACTCGCTTTCCGACTATAGAACAAGATCTTCGGCAGGGATTCGGGGCGGCTTAGCGGCTTCACGCCATCTTCTTCAGTACGGTCTTGGTGACCGCGGCTTGCCAACGGAGGGGGACGCCGGCGAGGGTGGGTAATGCGACTTCGATGCCGCTGGTTTTCATCTGCTTGGCGAGGGGGTTCTTGCTCTTGCGGATTTCCTCGACCAGGCCGGCCATGTCCTTGGAATCGATCTCGAGCCACTGAACTTTGTTGCCGGCGGACACATCGGCTTTGATCAGATTTTCCAGTCGAGTCTGTGTAGTCATTGCAACACTGTACCCGCGACTCGGAAGAAATGGGGCATTTTTCACCTACGCTGTTCGCCCTCACCTGCCGAAGCGGGTTTGCGTGTGATCAATGACGCGCTATTTTAATCGCCGCTCGGCTGTACAAGCGAGAGAACGCAGAGCTGCCGAGCGAAGATTTAGACTGGTCGTACGAATGCCCACGACCCGGCGGAAGCATCACTCTTTGACTTCGTTCCGTGACGGATCAATCGGTGCGGCCCGGCCGCGAAAGGTGAACCGCTTCCGTGCTTCACGGCCGGGGCGTGGGCAACCGCGACGTCGGATAGTTGATCAATCGAGCCGATCAAGCTGGCGGTGCCGAGCAACGACTTGGCTGAAGCATACGCCTTGGTATTTGCCGGCACCGCCGGGCTGCTCGCGATCTCATTCGTCGCAACCGCGACGGCGATCAGGCTGGCATGCGAGACGCCCTGGGTGTTGAAGCCGTTGTCGATCAGTGTGTAGTCCGAGCCGTCGATCGTGCCGTCGTAGTTGAAATCACCGTTTAACCAGCCACTCAGGCTGGTGCCGAAAGCGGCATCGATCTTGGTGTAGTCCGACCCGTCGACCCGGCCGTCGAGATTGGCGTCGCCGTAATAGGTGTATTTGACGAGCACGTCCGAAACGCCGGGGGTGATGCCGTCGAACTTGTTGGCGGCGGTGTAGATCGCGGTGCCCGTCTGGTTGTTCTGGATCAGGCCGAGCGTCGTCAAGTGCGTGGAATCACCGCCCGCGGCCGAGGAGATGATGCCCGGTCCGGTCCACAGTCCGCCGGCGAACCCGCTCGTGATCCATGTCCGAATTGCCGTCAGCGTGACGTTCGACAGATCCAGATCGGTCGACCCGGCATCGAACTTCGTCCCCGCCGGCAGCGTCAACCCGCCGGCAGTGAACAGATGGCCCGCGCCAACGCCGAGCGTTACACCCGCGGTTCCGGCGAGGGTCAGCGAGTCGAGCGTTGTCGGGGCGGTGTACGTGAACTGGGTCGCGTTTCCGAAATACGCGTTGCCGTACGGCACATAACCGACGGACGGGGATTGCGCCGACCAGTTGGTCGAGGTTTCGCCGAACGTGTGGTTGCTGAGTCGGGTCAGTGCCTGCGCGACGGCGGTGACCGGCCACGGCGAGGCGATGCCGTAGGTGACGTCGTCGACCAGGATCAACGGAATGTACCCGGGGTTGTCGGCGCGGGGGGTGTCGGGGCGGACGAGCGTGAGTTCCTCACCTTTAGTAGAAAGCTTGTCGGGAAACGGCCCGAACAGCCGTGCGGTCGCCGGCACGCCGTACGCCGACTGGAACGCGGCGAGACTCGCGGTATCCGTGGCAGGGTTGAAGTGGACGACCGTGACCACTTCGAACGGCTGCAGCGTTGTGCCCGCGGGGAACGTGAACGTGACCCCCGCGTCGAACTGCCAGCCGGAGATGTCGACGACGACGTTGGTTTGGTTCTGCAACTCGATGTACTGAAGGTTCGAGTTGGCGGCGGTGGTGTTATACGTGAACTCGGTGATGTTGACCGGCCCGAGCCGGGGCCCGCTATTGGTCGTGCCGAGCGTCGTGGAGACTTCGGGATACAGCGGGCCGGTGCCGTTCGGAGTTCGGCCGAACGCTTCGCCGATGGCGGCGGTCGGGAAAATGACGTCGTCCGGGAACGCCTGCAACGCCCCGGTGGGTGTCGCCTTGACCAGAACCAGATTGTCACCAGCGGTGCCGTTGATCGTGAAGTCGTGCGGGCCGGGCGTCGTCGGGGTGGGATTAAAGCTGGCGGACGTAATCACCAGGTACCCGCCGCCCGCGATGATGGTGTTATCGGGGATGCGGTACAGCAGGTAGTTGTGGTGCGTATTGCTGATGTACCAGCCGCCGACGTTGATCGGCGAGGGGGTGGTGTTGAACAGCTCGATCGACTGCTGCCCGCCGGCCGCGGGTGCGGCCAGGACTTCGTTGATGACGACGTCGGTGATCGGCGAACCGGCGGTGCCGGGCGTGCCGTTGTACTCGTAGCTTTGTCGCCAGTTCAGCGGGTCGTTGTAATTGCCGGCGGTGTTGAGCACTTCCAGTGACGAACCTTCCCCGTCGGGGCGATTGGGCCAGCTCCCAGTGTTGGCGTAGGCGAAGTTCTGAATCACGACGTTGGCGGCTGATTTCAGTTCGACGGTCGCGCCGCTGTTGGACAAGTGCCCGGTATAAGACCCGACGACGACGGGTCCGTTTCCGTACCGGGCGCGGAAGGCGGTCGAGTTGGCGACCACCACGGCCCGGGCACCGGGGGCCAGCGTGAAGTTCCCGAGCGTGCCGGTGACCCCGAGGTCGAACTTGGCGTTGATCAGATCGACGGTCCCGGCGCTGGTGTTCAGCAGTTCGATGAACTCGAAATCGCTGTTGGTCCAGGTGGAGTTGACCGCGAGTTCAGCGGCGGTCGGGTCGGCCGGGTGGTAGTCGACTTCGGTGATGGCAATGTTACCCGCGGCGGCGGGCGCGTTGACCTCGTACGTGGCGGCATCGATCGGGGACCAGGTCGTGCCGTTCTTGATCCGGACGGTAACCGTCTCGGACGTGGCGATCGGCAGCGCTCCGGAATAAATCCGCGCCGCCGACGAGATTCCCCCGCCGCCGAGCCTCGGGTCGGACCCGTCGAGGGTGTAGTAGATCACGTCGCCGGTGGTGACCGCGTTAGTGTCGGGCAACGTCAGGGACGCGCCGGTGGAGACTTTCCCGCCGCGGTTGGCGACACCGCCGACGAAGAATGATGGCGGCAATGTGCCGAGCATCGCCAGCTGCGAGATGGCCTTGAGCTGCCCGAGAACGATCCCCGACCGCTGCGGGAAATAATTATTGTCCAGCGACGCGATTTCGCTCAGCCAATCGGTGTCGCGCATGAGCGGTGTGGCGGGCGTCGTCTGGACGCTGCCCCAGCGGGCGGACTCCCCGACGATGGCGATGTTGATCGCGGTGGCGTCGGCGTCGTACCGCTGGCGCGGGATGTCGACAGTCGAATCGGATTGCAACGGCCCGCCGTTGTAAAACAGCCGATAGGTCTCGTCCGCGAACAGCTGCGCGAAATCGGGGTTGGTCTTCAGGTCCTGGAACAACAGGGCCGGCGTCAGCGGCGCGCTGACGGTGGTGCGGTTGTAGTTGACGTCGCCCATGGCGAATTCGCCGTCCCAGGTTTCGAACTCGAACGGACCGCTCGAAGCGGCATTGCGGTAGATGTAGAAATTGCGTGCCGAATTCCCCCCGATGACCACCGGGGCGTCCTGATCGCCGCGGTAGAAGATGTTGATCATGTAGTCGGCGATCCCCTTCATATCTACGAGCGGCTTGAGGGCCGTGTATTCGGTGGGATTGATCGACCCGTCGGCGAAGTCCGCGGTCAGTGTGTTAAACAACGAGAAGTACGCGTCGCTGGTGCCGGACAGAATATCGATGCCGCCGCTGGAGCCTTGCAGGACGTCGTAATTGTTCTTGCTGCCGCCGAAGTTTGCCGCAGCCCAGGTGGCGTCCGGTTCTTCGACGACGTTGTAGAGCCCCCAGTATTGACCGTCGATGAACACCTGAACCCACTTGCCGGCCGCCGAATTACCGGTGATGGCCAGCTGCGTATCGCGGGCGAACTGGTCGCGGAGCAGATCGCCCTGGTTCGGCGGGGTCCCGCCGGGGTTGGCCCAGGAGTAGTTGTGAATCGCCTTAAGCAGGATGTGGTCGAACGACTGCTGCGGGTTGGTGGTTCCGAGGATCGGAAAGTTAAGCGTTGACGCGCCGTACTCGGAGCGGAAGAACAATCGGAATGATTTCTTAGGGTCCTGCGGATTGCGGTCCGCGCCGCCCTGGATGCGGACGCCGGCGTTAATCTGGAACTGATTAGTCGGGTTGTTCGGGTCGAAGTACTCGACCGAGGTCGCACGTTCCCACAGGTCCCCGCCCTGCTTCGGATTGGTATAGATGCCAGTAGGCCCGAACATGTCGGCGAACGGCAGCACCAGCGACACCGTGGGGATCGAGGTCAGTGCCTGCGTGACCGAGTAAGTCTGAACCGCATTGACCGACACCGGGTTGACCGCCGAGCTCCAGTACGCGCCGACCGGCGCGGTGTTCTGCTGGGTAAGCACCGTGACGGGGAAGATATACGTTTCGGTCCCGGTGCCCGACGGCAGGTAGGCGTCCTCGAACGCCGCGGCCCGCAGGGTGGTCGTGGTCGTGATGTTGAGCGTCACCGACGGCGTCGCGGTCGCCGACGCGGGCGAGACGACCGTGCCGTTCGTCAGGCTCGGTTCGGTCCCGTCGGTGGTGTAGATGATCGTCGATCCCGGGGTCGCGTCGGTGATCGTGTCGCTGAAGCTGGACGAGAAGTATCCGTGAGTGGTGCTGAAGCTGATCGACTTCACCGAGTCAGTGAAACCCGCCCCGTTGGCCGCGCCGGGCGTGGGGTTGGAAAAATACGCCGGGCCGGTGGTCGCGGTGGCGGCGATCAACTGCGGATTGATCAGCAGATCGGGATTGCTCGCCGACAGGTTCAACGCCTTGATAGCCAGAACGTTGGTCGCCCCCCCGCCTTGCAGCAGGCCGAGGAACTGGGACACGTCGATCGTCTCGGGCGTGAGGGCGAGCGACTTCGGGTGGATCTGCGTCGCGACCGACGTGTAGGTGATCGGCCCCGCCGGCGCGTTCCGTCGGGCGATTTCGGTGCCGTTCAGGTACGCAACGAAGCCGTCGTCGTACTGCATCTGCAACTGCAACCGGGCGTATTGCGACGGGTTGTCCACGGTAAACGGGATGCGGATGTCGGCGGTGGACGCCGTCTGGTACATCGCCGACTGGACGTTCAACCCGATCAACGGCGCGTACAGCGGAGGGGACAGTGAGATGCCGTATTTCGCGCCCAGTGTCGCGGCGAGAGCGCCGGCCGAGTCGTCGGTCAGGGCGGCGTTGTAAACCTGCACCTCGGCGAGATCGCCGGTGAAATAGTTCCCGTTGGTGAGGAGCGAACCGAACGCCATCGAGACGGCGTTGCGGGCGGCGGTGGCGGAGACTCCGTCGAAGGCAGTGCTTCCGTCGACATATAGTTCGGTCGCGCCCAGCACGCGGGTGTAGATGGCGACGTGGGCGTTGGCGTCGGAAAAACCGCCGCCGGAATAGATCGTGTTGTCGGGGCTGCCAATACCGGCCGAGATCGCGCCGGAGGAGTTGATTCCCAGACCCCAATCGGCCGTGGTGGTCGTCTGCGTCGCGTCGACGATGCCGGTGTTCGCCGTCCAAGTGGTCGACGAGCCGACACCGGGCGTGGACGTGCGGAACACGACCGCGATCGAGAAATCGTTCGCGCCGGACATCGGGTTGTGCGACGACGTTGCGACCAGTTGGTTGTTGGCCGCGCCGTTGAAGTGCAGCACGGCATGGCCGTTCAACTGCGCCGGAGTGAACGTCGGGGCGGTCGACGAAGAGTTGGCCGACGCGAAGTACGTCGCCGAGCTGCTGTTCCACTGGGTGACCGGTGCGCCTGACGCTGCGGTCACCGAATCAGCGGTCCAGTCGGCGATCGGGGACGGGTTGGCCGGCACCGTCGGTGTGGTGATCGCGACCGCGTACTTGGTTCCCAGTGACGACGCCGTGCGGTAAACCGCGGCGGCGTTCATGGATCCGTCATAGACCTGCACCTCGGCCAGGTCGCCGTTGAAATAATTCAGCTTGGTCTGCAGCGACCCGAAGACCATGTCCTGCAGGTCACGCGGGACGACCGACGACGCGGCGGTGACGCCGTTCCCGCCATCGATGTAAAGCCAGAACTGCCCCGCCGACCGCGTGAACACGGCGACGTGGGTGCTGTTCAGCACCGACGGATTTGCGGAATAGACCGTCGTGTCGGGGGACCCCATTCCCGCCGCGACATTGCCCGCGGTGCTGACGGTAAGCCCCCAGTCGTTGTGGGTGCCGGAGACTTCCCCGTCGACGATGCCGGCGTTGTTGTACCAGTTGGCGTTCGCGCCCGTGCCGGTGGCGGCATTGAACACAACCGCGACGGTAAAATCTTCCGCGCCGGACATCGGGTTGTCGGCGGTCGGGACGCGCAGGCTGTCGTTCCCGTCGGACGGCGTGAACCGCACTACCGAATGCCCATTAATAACCGACGGGATAAACTTCGGCGACCCGACCGACGCCAGCGCCTTGTGCCCGCCGACGTCGTCCTGCCAGGACGTGACGGTCGCCCCGCTGGTTAGGTTGGCGGCGAGGTCGTCGGCATTCCAGTCGGCCTTGAGGATTGCCGGCTCGCTGTTGTCTTCGTACCCGCCGGTGTCGTACCCGACGCCGGTGTTGCCGGTGGTCCATCCGGTCGGGATGTACCCCGGCGCGGTCCATTGGTTCGCGTCGAGCGCGGCGTCATGGGGCACGAACGCCGATGCCGGCGCATTAGCACCTAGAATTGTCGTGTTATGGTAAATCGTCCCGGTGCCGTACGAGATGTCCTGCGCTTGCGCGGGGAATGCGGTTCCGTCGGCGTTCCACCGGCTGGCGACGGTCAGGTCGGGCCGGGTCAACGACAGCGTTTCACCGGTGGTGCTCAGCGAGAAATTCGTGTGCAGGTATCCGCCCGGGTCGACCACCCCGGACCCGTCGGCGAAGACGACCAGGAACCCGCCGGCCGCGAGCGGTTTGGTCGGAAATGTCCACTTGTCCGGCTTGGCCGGGTCGTCGCTCAGGTGCCAGCCCTGGAGGTCTACCGAAGCGTCGCCGGTGTTCTGAATCTCGATCCAGTCCGAGTAATTGTTATTACCATCGAGTAGACCGCTGCTATTTTTGGCGAGAAATTCACTGATGACCGGGTTGGCCGCCATCAATAGTCGTGGTTCCAACCCCTCGAACAAATGACGCGCAGTCTTTAAACGTGAAAACGAACGTCCGCCAAAATTTTTCTTACTCATTCTTGTTCTCGTGCTACCCACAGTCCTGCGACAGGGTCCCCGAATTGGTATAGATAGGCTACCTCGTAGAGACCTGTAAATCTACCCAAACGACAGGGCACCTGCATCAATTCACAAATAACAATTTGCTTAACTCGCCCGCAAACTACCTATTTCTCGCAGACTGCCCGCATTCGCGACGAACGGCAAATGTTCAACAACGCTTCTCTAATCAAATGCATAAGATCACTGTCTCAGGATGAATGCCGTCGATATAAACGGAGGACAACCAATGCGGCGTCACATTATCCCGCTAGTCGGTTTGCTGCTCTCGATTTTTTCCAGCGGATGTTCGGTTTACGAAAGCGGGTTTCGGTTTGCTCCACACCCGGGAATTGTGGAAATACCGAGCACTCAGTCCGCACAAGGACCCGCAGTGAGTACGTCTGTCTCCGTCATCGGGGTGCGGAAGGATGATTCGACCGACCACCTGCCGGCTTCGGTCGAGGTTCGCCTCCGGTTCGACAATAACGGATTACAGCCGGTCACGTTCAATCCGCACACCTTGCAATTGCTCAACGGCGAGCTGTTGAAATTCCCGCCGCCGATTCTCGATTCCCACGATTCAATCAACTTGAATTCGCAGGAGTCTGCCGTCGTCAGCGCTTACTTCCCATTCCCGCCGGGCAAAGGTGCGGACGACACTGACCTCGATTCGCTGCAGCTGCGATGGAACGTCACCGTCGAGGGACGAACCGTGGGTGAATCTGTCAACTTTCGCCGATCGGTGCCGGTCTATTATGAGCCTTATTGGGGTGGGTATCCGTACGTCGGTTTCGGGAGCGGATACTACGGCGGTGGGGTCGTCGCGGTGCACCATCATCGATGGTAAATCAACCCCGCTCCCGCTGCCGCCGCGTCTCGGTTACAGTGACCGGGAATGAAGCCCACGACCTTGATTCTCAGAACCGCCGGCACTAATTGCGACGCGGAAACCGCGCACGCTTTCGAACGCGCCGGTGCCCTCACGACGATTTTGCACATCAACCGGCTGCTCGAGAATCCCCGGCAGATCCACGACTACCAGATCCTCGCGTTCCCCGGCGGATTCAGCTACGGCGACGACATTGCCGCGGGGAAAATCCTCGCCAACCAGATCACCAATCACCTCCGTGACGTGCTGACCGATTTCGTAGCCGCGGGAAAACCGGTGATCGGCATCTGCAACGGGTTCCAGGTGCTGGTCAAGACCGACCTCCTGCCCGGCCCGCTCGCCGGTCGCACGGGGCAGACCGCGACGCTCGCGCACAACGACAACGGCCGGTTTATCGATCAATGGGTCCGGGTCGGCCCACGCGGTAAAAAATGCATCTGGACGGCTGGCTTGGATCCGATGGATCTTCCAATCGCACACGGCGAAGGCAAGTTCGTTCCCGCCAGTGAAGACGTCCGCCAGGCGATGCTGGAAAACGACCAGATCGCTTTGGTGTATGTGAAACCCGACGGAACACCCTGCGGCGGAGCCACGCCGCACAACCCCAACGGCAGCACCGACGACATCGCCGGGGTCTGCGATACCACCGGTTTGGTCTTCGGCCTGATGCCCCACCCCGAACGCTACATCGAACCGTACCAGCACCCCGCGTGGACCAGCCAGACACCCCGGCGGACGATCGGCGCGGGGCTGAAGCTGTTCGAAAATGCCGTCGCCCGTTTTACCTGAACTCAGACAATTCAGCCGACGCTTTTTAACGCGAACAATCCAACATTGCCCATCCCCCGCGGTACGGATATCGTCTGCGCCATGCCGCTTAAAGTCACCGTCTGGCACGAATTTCGTCACGAGAAAACCAACCCGAAGGTCGCCGAGATGTATCCCGACGGGATGCACGAGGCGATCGCCCTATTTCTGCGGAAAAACAAGGACTTGGAAGTTAAAACCGCGACCCTGGACGACCCCGAGGCCGGGCTCACCGAAGAGGTTTTAAAGAACACCGACGTGCTCACCTGGTGGGGTCACATGGCTCACAGCGACGTGCAGGACCTGGTCGTCGAACGCGTCTACAACCGCGTCGTCCGCCAGGGCATGGGGTTGGTCGTGCTCCACAGCGGACACTTCTCCAAGATCTTCCGCAAACTGATGGGCACCACCTGCGACCTGAAATGGCGCGATAAGCCCGGCGACCGCGAAATCCTCTGGGTCACCCAGCCCGGCCACCCCATCGTGCAGCATATCGACGACCATTTCGTCCTCGAACAGGAAGAGATGTACGGCGAATACTTCGACATCCCCGAGCCCGAAAGCACCTTCCTGATCAGCAACTTCAGCGGCGGAGAAGTGTTCCGCAGCGGGTGCACCTGGACCCGCGGGGCCGGCAAAGTCGTCTACTTCCGGCCCGGCCACGAAACCTTCCCGAGCTACCACAACCCCGTGGTCCTTCAGACCATTGAGAATGCCGCCAAGTGGGCCGCCCCCACGCTCACCGTCGCCCCGCATACCTTCGGGCAACGACATCAAGGCTGGCTGGACGCGAAGAAGTAACCGGCTCGGCTCGAGTGGACCGCCTCCCCGCCAGCTGGGGCGACGGCCGAGGGGTATTCGTGCCCGGACAATGGCGTTATTTGCAGAACGAATCGCCGATTCCACATTGCCCATCTTCTACTGTTCCGCGCCCGCGGCCTCGTATCAACTTCTTGACAGCAATCCATTTATGTGTTAATTACCACTGTTCTGTCTAATTCGCGTTGTCCGATCGGGGATCGGCGGGTGATCCGGGCAGGTGAGCGAAAGGAGCATGCGGATCAAGTGGCCAAGTCCTCAGCGAAAAAGCCGTCCCGATCAAAGGCCGCCCCGGTAAAAAAGCCTGTTAAAAAGGCGAAATCGCCGCAGGTTCGCACCGCTCCGAAGACAGCGAAGCCTTCGAAGCAGGCGAAGCCCACCGCAAAATCACCCAAGCCGGCAAAAGCGTCGGTCGTCAGTAAAGCCGGTTTAAAAGCCGCAGTTGCTGCGAAGCGGCCGACAAAACCGACAACCATTGTGAAGGCCAAACCGGCAGTCAAACCTGCGGCTAAGCCTAAGACGGTTAAGCTTGCGGCAAAGCCCACCGGGGAAATCAAAAAGTCGGCCAAGCCGCAAACGGCAAAGACGGCCGTTGCCGTTAAACCATTGGCCACAAAAGCGATGGCTGCCAAGACCGCCCCGCCGGCGAAGCCTTTAGCGCCAACCAAGCCCCCAGCAACCGTCAAGCCTGCAGCGCCCGTCGCCGCTGCCGCGAAGCCTGTACCGGCCGTAAAGGCTGTTTCAAAAACCATTTCGACCGCGAAACCTGTGGTCATCTCGAAGCCAGTTGCAGTAAAGCCCACCCGGTCTTCGTTTACCCCCGCGCAGGTGAAACCCGAACCGTTCCAGCACGCCCCCGCGGTGGCTACGAACCTAAAGCCCCGCAAAAACCAGATCGGCATTTCGGTCAAAGAGTTGGAGCATTACGCCGACCTGCTGCTCGAAAAACGCCGGGAAATCGTCGGCGACATGAGTTCCATGGAACGCGAAGCGCTCCGGTCCGGTGCCTACAGCAACCTGTCGACCCTGCCCGTTCACATGGCCGACGTGGGCACCGACAACTACGAACAGGAATTCACGCTCGGCTTGGTCGAAAAAGACCGCAACCTGCTCCGCGAGATCAACAACGCCCTGGCGAAAATCCAGAACGGCACCTACGGCATCTGCGAAGGCACCGGCCTCCCCATCGGCAAGCCCCGCCTCGAAGCCCAGCCGTGGGCCCGCTACTCCATCGACTACGCCCGCCAACGCGAAAAAAACGGCATGGGCGTGCGGACTCTTTAAATCAGGCCGAGGGTTATCAATAAGAGACGCCGCGATCGTCCATTTGCCAATCTGCTGCGCCGCGGACTAAGTTTTGTGTCCGCCTCCGTGGACTGCCGATCGTCGCGTTTAGGCTGCAGGAAGATGATGCCTAGCCGGTTCGAGCCCTACCGGGTCTTCAGCATTAAACCGACAGGTTAAAGCTCACCCTCGGCACGTGTTAGCTTTCATTATTTCCCATTCTGCCTGAGTGCGGACTAACGGATCATGATTGTCACCGATGCCGTCGCTTGCTAGCGTGGGTAGCAAGCGACGGCAATTAACGCAACATCATCGTGATATGTTGCACCGTAAGTTAATTAATAGATAGTTAGCCAGCAACGCGATGCTCATCGGCGATCCCGCGACTTTTGCCGTCGAATGCTACCTCGAGCCCCTCCCGAACGAGACTCGAAGGGTCTTCGGCCGCATGTGTACTTGGGCCGGTGGCCATCCTCTAGGCGACATCAATGAGCCCGTATGCATGTTGAACGTGACTGAGGGCTGTCTCGAGCGTTTCCTGCAACGCATTGATTCACTCGACGACCCTGTCGTGCGCGAACTCAGCGATCGCGACGCATTCGAGTTCCTCGATCGTGCCCTCTATGGTAATGGCGACAGATCCGACGCGCAGATCGCCATTGATGCGAGGCGTTTCTCCAAGTTTGACTTCCTGACGAATGGAGGCGAGTCATTCGATCGCACGAAGTCATTCGTTACTGAGGCCGAAGACGGTCTGCGCCTCCTCTTCGAAGATGACAAGAAGGGCTTCGCGTTCGCTCGTGTCCCACGCGACGCATTTGTATCGGTGATACGAAGTTTTCTGGCGTGGGTAGCGAAGGACGGCGAAAATGCTGGCTAACCCACCGTTGCACTGGAGAGGCGAGAAGGGAGGCGAAAAGGGGACATCTCTCATTATTGACAAACCGGCCCTCCAGCCGATAGGCTTTTCTCATGCCGAGGACCGCGCGATCGATCGAGGCCGGGGCCATTTATCACGTGTTGAACCGGGGTAATGGCCGCCTTCGGCTGTTCCGCAAGCCGGGGGATTTCGCGGCGTTCGAACTGGTTATGGCCCAGGGCCTAGAGCGGTACCCGGTCGACCTGCTGACGTATTGCCTGATGGGGAACCACTGGCACCTGGTGTTGCGGCCGCGGACGTCGGAGTCGCTGGGCAGGCTGATGGGGTGGATCGGGGTGACGCACGTCCGCCGGCATCACGAGCACTATCGTCTGGTCGGTGGCGGGCATTTGTACCAGGGCCGGTTCAAGAGCTTTGTCGTGCAGAACGACCTTCACCTTCTGCGCGTGTGCCGGTACGTGGAGGCCAATGCCGCACGGGCCGGGCTGGTGAAACGGGCCGAGCGATGGGCGTACGGCGGGAGCTTTGCCAGGGTTGCGGGCGGCAAGCCGTTTTCGCTGAGCGACTGGCCGGTCGACCGCCCGCCAGACTGGCTGGCATTGATTAACCAACAGCAGGACGACCTGAAAACGCTACGCATCAGCGTCAACCGCGGGCGGCCCTTCGGTGACCCGGCGTGGGTCCAGAAGACCGTGAAACGACTCGGCCTGGAGTACACCATGCGCGACCGCGGGAGGCCGAAGGCGAGTAATGAGTGATGTCCCCTTTACCGTTGCTCAATGTCAAAGGTCTGGAAAGCTTCTTTATTTTAGGAATGCCCCTTTTTGTCCCCGCTGGCGGGGATGTATTACCTCGCGCTCGCAATCGCCGGCCGGGTTTGAACGAACCGGTCCGGCGGGGTCGCAACTGCTTTTGACGAAGACGCAGTGCGTGCGTCGCCGATTTTGCGCCGGCATCATTAACATTGCACTCCAAGACCCGTATCAGATATGACACCGGTGCGGTTCTCTGACACCGCAGGCGGCGTTTTCGATCGATCGCGATGCCCCGGGTGGTAAGGCCAAAAGGAATGAAGAGATGACTTTGAAGTTGCTAGGCGTCGCGTCGGTTCTGATGGTCTTCGCGACCGGTCTGCTGCCGGGGACACCGACACGCGCGGACGACGCAAAATCCATGGCCCGCAATCCGATCATCTGGGCCGACGTGCCTGACCTGGCGGTCATCCGCGTCGGCGATACGTATTACATGTCGAGCACGACCGCGCACATGAGCCCGAACATTCCGATCATGAAGTCGAAAGACCTCACCAATTGGCAGCTGATCGGGTACGTCGCGCCGACGCTGGGCGACAACGAAAAACTCCAGCTCGAAAACGGCGCCAACGCCTACGGCGGCGGTTCGTGGGCCAGCAGCCTGCGGTACCACGACGGCACGTTCTACGTCACCACCTTTTCCGGCACCACCGGCAAGACGTACATCTACCGCACCAAGGACATCGAAAAAGGGGACTGGGTCGAGACGTCGTTTTCGCCGTTGTATCACGACCATTCGTTGTTCTTCGACGACGACGGCCGGGTCTATCTGATCTACGGCGGCGGGAAGATTCACCTGCTGGAACTGACCGCCGACGCGTCGGCGGTGAAACCGGGCGGGGTCAATCAGGTCATCATTCAGAACGCCAGCGCCCCGGCCGGGGCAAAGATCGGCTTGCCCGCCGAGGGTTCGCAGATGTGCAAAGTGAACGGCAAGTATTACCTGTCGAACATCACCTGGCCGCCGCGTGGCATGCGGACGCAGCTGGTGTCGCGGGCCGACAAAATCGCCGGTCCTTACGAAGGCCGGATCGCGTTGCAGGACAAGGGCGTCGCGCAGGGGAGCTTCATCGACACGCCGCAGGGAGACTGGTACGCCCTGCTGTTTCAGGACCACGGCGCGGTCGGCCGGGTGCCGTTTTTAGTGCCGGTTACCTGGAAGGACGGTTGGCCCGAGCTGGGCGACCACGGCAAGGTGCCCGAGCAGGTGAATTTGCCCCCGTGCACGACCGCCGACGGCGGCGCGGCCGGGATGGTCTCCTCCGACGAATTCGATCAATCAAAGCTCGCGCTCGCGTGGCAGTGGAATCACAACCCCGACAATGCCGCGTGGTCGCTCACGGCCAAGCCCGGGTCGCTTCGGTTGACCACCGCTCGGACCGACACGGACCTGCTGCAAGCTCGCAACTCGCTCACCCAGCGGACGTTCGGGCCGGCCTGTTCCGGGTCGACTTGTCTGGACGTCAGCAACATGAAAGACGGCGACTTCGCCGGCCTGGCGGCACTACAGAAAAAATACGGCTGCATCGGCGTACGGGTGTCCGGCGACACCAAATCAATCGTGATGGTTAGCGCCGATGGAGCCACACCCGTCGACGTGCAGACCGTGCCGCTCACGCAAAACCGCGTCTATTTCCGACTCGATTGCGACTTTAAAAATCGCGCTGATAAAGCCAAGTTCTTCTACAGCCTGGACGGGAAAGAGTGGACCGCCTGCGGGAAGCCCGTGCAGATGACGTACACGATCCCGCACTTCATTGGCTACCGATTCTCGCTGTTCAACTACACAACGAAAACACCCGGCGGGTCGGCCGATTTCGACTTCTTTCACATCGGTGAGAAGACGGCCGACTGATCGACCGCCAGCGATCGACGCCGGCTGCGTCACACGGCGGCGTCGAGTTGCCGCATTTGCTCGTCGGTCAGTTTCACCGAAGCCGCCGCACAGTTTTCTTCCAGATGCTTCACCGTACTGGTGCCGGGAATCGGTAGCATTACCGGGGACTTTTTCAGCAGCCATGCGAGTGCGACCTGCGCCGCCGTGGCGTGGTCGGCCTTCGCGGCCGTGTCGACCGCCCCGCCCTGCTCGGCCAGCTTCCCGCTGGCGATCGGGAACCAGGGGATGAACCCGATCTTCTCGGCCGTGCAGTATTGAAGCACCGCCTCGCTGGCCCGGTCGGTCAAGTTGTACTTGTTCTGAACCGTTGCGATCGGGACGACCTTGCGCGCCGCTTTGATCTCATCGACTGAGACCTCGCTCAACCCAACGTGCCGGACCTTTCCTTCTTTCTGCAGATCCCTGAGCAGCCCGAACTGTTCTTCGGCCGGCACCTTCGGGTCGATCCGGTGCAGCTGAAACAGGTCGATCACGTCGAGCCCCAGTCGGCGCAGGCTCATCTCGCACTCCTGCCTGAGATATTCCGGCCGGCCCACCGGGTGCCACTGCCCCGGTCCCGTCCGGGTAAGCCCGGCCTTAGTGGCGATCACCAGCCCGTCGGCATACGGATGCAACGCCTCGCGGATCAGTTCTTCGCTGACATACGGGCCATAGCTGTCGGCGGTGTCGATCAGATTCACGCCGAGCTCCACAGCACGCTTGAGCACCCGGACCGCCTCGTCGTGATCCTTCGGCGGGCCCCAGACGCCTTTGCCGGTGATCTGCATCGCGCCGTAACCCAGACGGAACACCGTTTTATCACCGAGCTGAAACGTACCACTAGAACTGACGGATGAGGGGGCAATTGCGGGCATCGTGAATCTCCTTGGGTCCATCCTAGGAAGCCGGCTGCAGTAGATTCCAGCTGAAACGACAATCCATGAAACCTGACGAGTCTTCCGTGCATCGATTCGGTCGCTCTATAGCCAGTATCAGCGTAGGCCGGCCTTTGAATGTAAATTTCGTGTCTGAGGTCCATCAGCCGCTGCATGCATGTCGATTTTATGGGCGGGATTTAGAGATCATCGCTGGTCATCTTTGGTATACTCCAAGCCCCGCCCGTGGCGACGGACGGCCGACTTTATCCTTGCCGGTAGATCTGCGTCTGTGCACTCGTCGAGCCCCGGTTCCAGCTTCATCGAGAGAGGGTCAGAAATGCTTAAGTCCGATTCCCAGATATTTGTCGCACGAACACAGCGGACACGCTCGTCGCTTGCCCGCGCGGTTTCGGGGTGGATGGTCGAAACGCTGGAAACCAGGCGTCTGTGCGCCGGCACGCCGCCAGTCGTTCCTGCGCCCGCCGTTCAATGGTCGTTCGAAGAAGGTGCCGGCACGGTCGCCGCCGATTCGTCGGGGAACGGCCACACCGGCACGCTCGGCAGCGGCGCGACCTGGGTCACCGGCAATGTCGGCACGCATGCCGTCGCGCTCAACGGCACGACCAACGGCGTCGTCACCGCCACCGGCCCGGCCGTGAACACCGCCGGCAGCTTCACCGCGTCGGCCTGGGTCGACTTGGCGTCCTTGGCGGGATACCAGACCGTGCTGTCGATCGCCGGCAACAATGTCGCCGGGTTCTTCCTTGGGTTACGCGCCGATACCGGCACCTTCGCGTTCTCACGACTTGCAACCGACGCGACCGGCACGGCCACGGTCGTCGCCGCCCCCGCCGCCCCGTCGACCAACACGTGGTACCACCTGGTCGGTGTCGACGACGCGGCGGCGGGAACGATGACGTTGTACGTCGACGGCCAAAGCGTCGGCAGCACGCCATTCACCAGCAGTTGGGCGGCCAACGGGAACACGCTGATCGGGAACGGCTGCTACGGCGGGCAGCGCGTCGACTTCGTCAACGGGTCGGTCGACGAAGTAGCGATGTTCTCGTCGGCGCTGTCGGCCGCGCAGGTCGCGGCGCTGGATCAACCGGCGGCTTACCCGTTCGACGAAGGCGCCGGCACGACCGCGGCCGACTTTTCCGGTCACGGAAATCCGCTGACTTTGGCAGCCGGCGCTTCCTGGGGTGCCGGTCGAATCGGGTCCAACGCGCTCGCGGTGAACGGCACCGCGACGGGCAACGCCATCAACGCCGCGCCGGTGATCAACACCGCGTTGCCGTTCTCGGTCTCGGCCTGGGTCAAGCTAACCGCCGTCACGGGGTTCCAGACGTTCGTCTCGATCGACGGGGCGACCACCTCGGGGTTCTATCTGCAACTGCGGGGCGACACGGGCAAATTCGCGTTCAGCCGGCTCGCGTCCGACAGCATTTCCGCCGCCGCGACCCATGCCGACGCGACGGCCGCCCCCACGGCCGGGGTCTGGTACAACCTGGTCGGTGTCAACAACGTCGCGACGGGGCAGTTGCAGCTGTACGTCAACGGCATCCTGCAATCGACGGTCGCTTACAGCGGCGGCTGGCAGGCGACCGGCGCGACCGTCGTCGGCGGTGGGAAATTCAACAGCACCCGGTCCGACTTCACCAACGGCAGCATCGACGACGTCCGGTTCTTCAATTCACCTTTGAACGCCAGCCACGCGGCGTCGATCGGCACCGGGGGCGTCAGCACGATCAACATCAATGCCGCGAGCACCGGCGTGACCGTGTCGCCGAACCTGTTCGGCGCGTTCATGGAAGACATCAACTACGGCGGTGAAGGCGGGATCTACAACGACGAAGTTCGCAACAGCGGGTTCAATGACTCGACCAACCCGCTGAACAGCTGGACCGCCGTCGCCGCGGGCGGTGTGACCGCGGCGCTGAGTTCCGACGCGACCACGGGCCCCACCACCGGGCTGACCAAGTCCGGCAAGCTGGTGATCTCGTCCGGCGTGTCGTCGACCGCCCGGGCGGGGATCTCTAATTCCGGATATTTCGGCGTCGCCGTCGCGCCGTCGACCGCGTACACCGTCAGCTTCTACGCCAAGGCAACCGCCGGCTTCACCGGGCCTTTAACCGTCGACCTGGAATCCACCGCCGGGACCGTGTACGGAACCGTCACCATCCCGTCGGTCACCACCGGGTGGAAGCAGTACACGGCGACACTGACCACCAGCGCGAGCACCCCCGTCACGTCGAGCAACCTGTTCGTCATCTCGACCAACAGCAGCTCGGCCAACGGTGCGACGATCTGGTTCGGCGCGACCTACCTTTACCCGCCGTCGTATCAGAACGCGGCGAACCACCTGCGGATCGATCTGATGCAGAAGCTGCTGGCGATGAAGCCCGGCATCTTTCGCGTGCCCGGCGGGAACTATCTGGAAGGGAACACCTATAACGACCGGTTCGAATGGTCGAACACGATCGGGCCGGTGGCCAATCGGCCCGGGCACTTCAACTCTGCCTGGGGGTACTGGTCGACCGACGGCATGGGGCTGGACGAATATCTACAGATGGCCGAGGAAATAAACTCGACACCGATCCTGGCGGTGTATGCCGGGTTCACGCTGACCGGCACCAGCGACACGGGCGCTACGCTATCCAACGACGTCACTGACGCAGTCAACGAACTGCATTACGTGCTGGACCCGGTGAGCACGAGCTGGGGGGCGCTCCGGGCCGCGAACGGGCACCCGGCCCCGTACAACATTCCTTACGTCGAGATCGGCAACGAAGACTTTTTCTCTTCGACGTATGGCTCGCGGTATCCACTGTTTTACAACGCGATCCATGCCGCGTTCCCGGCCTTGCAGACGATCGCGACCAGCACCAGCACCGGCGGAAGTCCGTACGACGTGCTGGACGAACACTATTACAACTCGCCGCAATGGTTCGAGGCCAACTCGAACATGTACGACAACCGGCCGCGGGGCTCGACGAAGGTGTTCATCGGCGAATACGCGTCGAACCAGGGATCGCCGACCAACAACATGAACTCGGCGCTGGGCGACGCGTCCTGGCTGCTCGGGCTCGAACGCAATTCCGACCTGGTCACGATGTCGTCGTACGCGCCGCTGTGGGCGAACGTCAACGGCTACCAGTGGCCGACCAATCTGATCGGTTTCAACGGCACGAGCAGCTATGGGTCCCCCAGTTATTACGCACAGGTGATGCTGAGCCAGAACCACGGCACGACCGTGGTTTCCGAATCGACCATCGGCGCGAACGGATTGCAATCGCTGGTGACCCGGACCGGGTCGACCTATTACCTGACGGTCGTGAACACGATCGCGACCGCCAACGCCGCGGCGATCAATATCGCCGGGCTGACCGGCGTGCCATCGACCGGGACGCTGATCACGCTGAGCGCGACCTCCGCGTCGGCGGTGAATTCGATCGCCAACCCGACGGCGGTCGCTCCGGTGACAACGACCGCGACCGGATTGGGCTCGAACTTCACGCAGACCTTCCCGGGCTACTCGGTCACGATCCTTAAATTCAGCACTGGCGTGACGCCGACCGTGGCGTCGCCGGCGACGGCAACCCCGTCAACAGTGAACGCAAAGACGACCAGCCTGTCCGTCCTGGGCACCGACGCCGGGGGTGAGGCCAATCTCACTTACACCTGGTCGTCGACCGGGCCGGCGCCGGTTACGTTCGATGTGAACGGAACCAATGCGTCGAAGCACGCGGTCGCCACGTTCTCCGCAGCCGGTGATTACACGTTCACGGTGACCATCACCAATGCCGGGGGGCAATCGGTGACCAGCCAAGTCGCGGTGAAAGTGAACCAGACGTTGACGCTGACCAGCCCCGCGCTGGACACGGTCGTCGGCGCGGGTTCGACAACGCAGTTTGCCGCGCTGGATCAGTTCGGGAACCCCGGGGCTTCCGTAGTCTGGTCGGCCACCGGTGGCGGGACAGTCAGCAGCACCGGCCTGTTCACGGCCGGTTCGGCGGCCGGGTCGTTCACGGTCAAAGCCGTCGGAACGAATTCGACCGCGACGCTCTCCGGCACGATCATCCCGGTTAACTACACCGGCGGTGTGGGCGCGGACACGTATGCGATCCGAATCGACCCCGCGAATTCCCAACTCGAACAGATCTTCATCAACACGCCCGAGACGTCGGCCCCGACCTACAGCATCGCGCTGTCGCAACTGTCGACGCTGACGTTCGCCCCGACCGGCGGGGACGGCTCGCTGACGGTTGATTTCGCCAACGGGAATCCGCTCCCGGCCGGGGGTGTTTCCTACACCGGCGGCGCGAACCCGACCGCGACCGGAAACCGGCTCCATTTGACCGGCGTCTCTGCCGGGGGCTTGAAGTTTTCGGTCGGTGGTTCGCAGGTCTTAGCCGCCGATACCCCGACGTCTCCGATCAGTTTCGGCTCGCTGCAGAAAGTTCAATTCGATTTGCTCGGCGGCGGAAACGTGCTGACGCAGACGAGCCAGCCGTCGACGACGGTCGCCTACAACGCGGGCCCCGGGGCTAACACGCTCAACGTAAACGGCGGAACGTTTACATTCGGCGCGGACCCGCAAACCGCCAGCGGGCAGTTGACCGTGAACGATAATTCAGCTTTGGTATTTACGGCATCGGCCGGCGGGATCGCCGTCCGGCATCTGGCGGCATTGAACGTCAACAACGGCGCGACCGCGATCTTCAGCGCTGCCGCCAACCACAACAACCGGCTCCTGCTGGTCAGCAACGCGCTGTCGATCGGCAGCACCGGGCGGATGGACCTGGGTGGGAACGACGCGGACGTGGTCGGCGGAAATGTCAACGCGGTGCAGACCCTCATAAGCCAGGGCTTCAATGCCGGCTCATGGACCGGGAACGGCATCCGCTCGTCGCTCGCGGCTTCGACAACCACTCACCTGACGGCGCTCGGCACGCTGCTCAATAACAACGGATCGGGCGTCGGCATCTACGGCAGCGGCGCCGCGCTGGGCACCTTCGACGGCATCAACCCGGCCGTGAACGACGTGCTGATCAAGTACACCTATTTCGGCGACGCCAATCTGGACGGTCAAGTCGACGGCAGCGACTACACCAAGATCGATGCCGGGTTCGGTCACGCGACCGGCTGGTTAAACGGCGACTTTAATTACGACCTCAAAGTCGACGGCTCGGACTACACGTTGATCGACAACTCATTCAACACCCAGGGCGTCTCGCTGGCCGCGTCGATCGCCGGGACAGCGGGTTCGGTCGGCACCCCCAAGGGTTCGGCGATCGCGGTGCCGACGAAGTTGATTGCGGTCAAAACATCATTTGCGACTGTTTTCGGATCCCGGCCGATCGCCGGTCAGGGCGACCTGCCGTCCGAGCCGACACGGCAAAACAAGACGCTCGCTCTAAGTGCCGAAAATCACCCCCGACTAAGTCAATTCAGCCGGGTGTTGGTCGCCGGGAAAAAACATTCGGACCACGGCACGATCGAGTGGGCGCTGTCGCGACCGGTGCCCGCGTTCGAATGAACGGCTTGGTGTCGAATCGATGAGCCATTACCCGCACGCGGCGTGCTCACATGTGTCTGCTCCGCGTGGGTGAAATCGGCGGTCGGTGTTTGGGATAGAAGCCGCTATTCGATATGCTCGGGGCGATTGTTCCCACGCACCTCAGCCCCGGAGATCGAATGAAAGTCGGCAAGCGCAATTCGTCACGGTTGTCTATCCTCCCGGCTCTCCTGTTGGCCGTGTCGCTGTTGCCCGCCGCGCGAGCGTCGGCGGGCGTCCGGTTGCCGGCCGTTTTTTCATCGCACATGGTGATCCAGCGGGACAAGCCGGTGGTCGTCTGGGGCTGGGCGACGGCCGGCGAGACGGTGACCGCGCAGGTCAACGCCGCGACCACGACCGCGGTTGCGAACGACAAAGGCGAGTGGAGGCTGTCGCTGCCGGCGATGCAGTCGGGCGGACCGGCGGTCACCCTTACCGTTTCAGCATCAAATAAAATCGTGCTGGAAGACGTGCTGGTCGGCGAAGTCTGGCTCTGTTCGGGTCAGAGCAACATGGAATTCGGCATCGGGAATGCCGTCAACGGGCAGGCCGAGATCGCGGCGGCGAACGAGCCGGACATTCGGCTCATGAAGGTCGACAAGAGCTGGAAGCCGTCCCCGGCCGACGATCTCACCGGGACGTGGAAAGTCTGCACTCCGACGACCGTTGCCGAGGGCGGGTGGAACGGGTTCTCGGCCGTCGGGTATTTCTTCGGCCGGGAATTGCACCACAAGCTCGGCGTTCCGGTCGGATTGATCGACGCCACCTGGGGCGGAACGCGGATCGAATCGTGGACACCCCCGCAGGGTTTCGCGATGGTGCCGGCACTGGGCAAGGAGAACGCGAAGCTGCGGGCGTCGATGCCGGGCGACCCCGAGCACGACCGCCGAATGGCCGAAGCGGTGAGCCGGGTCGAGCAGTGGACCGCGGCGGCAAAAAAATTGCTCGACGCCGGCAAGCTCCCCCCGCCGATGCCGACCGTTCCCGCGGCACTGCTCGGACCGGACAACGTGCAGGCCGCGACCGCGCTGTTCAACGGCATGATCCACCCCATCTGCCCGTTCGGCATCCGCGGCGCGATCTGGTACCAGGGCGAATCGAACCACGACGAAGGCATGCTTTATGCCGAACGGATGAAGGCGCTCGTCGGTGGCTGGCGGTCGATCTGGGGTGAAGGCGATTTTCCGTTTTATTACGTGCAGATCGCGCCGAATAATTACGGCGACAAGCAGCCGTTCGTCCCCGAGTTCTGGGAAGCCCAGGCCGCCGCCGAATCGATCCCCAACACCGGCATGGCGGTCGTCAACGACATCGGCACGCTGAACGACATCCACCCCAAGAACAAGCAGGACGTCGGGCACCGCCTTGCCTCCCGGGCGCTCGAGGACACGTACGGCATGCACGACGTGCTGGGCCATTCACCGACGTTCAAATCGCTGGCGACCGAAGGACCGAAGCTGCGAGTGACGTTCGACCACGTCGGCACCGGGCTTTCGAGCCGGGACGGGAAACCGCTGACGTGGTTCGAGATCGCCGACGCCGACAGTCACGGGTATCACAAAGCGACCGCCACGATCGACGGGGCCTCGGTACTGCTGAGCGCTCCGGACGTGAAAGCGCCGACGTCGGTGCGGTTTGCGTGGGGCATGCTCGCCGAGCCGAACCTGATGAACTCGGCCGGGTTCCCCGCGTCCGCCTTCCGCGCCGGGCCCAACCCCGCCCCCGACCTGACCGGCAAGCAGGTGCCCGAGTTGAAAGATTACACCCTGGTCTACGACCTGGATCTGAATCGGCTCGAGAAGCAGATTTTCTATTCGACCGACGACCACGCGATGTTCACCCGGCCGTTCGACCGCATCGCCTACGGGATGGAACTCGAAGACGCCCGCGGCACTCAGCAATGGGTATATGTGTCGATGGACGCGTTCACCTCTGATCCCGAACTGATCGGCGTCCCCAGCCTGCTGTCCGGTGCCGCGTTCCAACAAAACGTCGCGCACCTGAACGTCGCTTCGAACGTGAATGGAATCGTCACCGGGACCGACCTGGCCGGCGGTAACATCGAGTTCTGGCCGAACAATTACGCGCCGGGCAATGCGGCCGGCGTAGCCGGCGCCTCATCGGACGTGTTCGATTTCGGCGACCAGAAGTCCGACCTGCTCGACGGCTACGGCTCGATGCAGATTCACAACCACGACGCGAAGCAAACGCTGCTGGCCGTCAATCACTGGCGCGACGGCCAGGGCGCGGACATCGGCATCGGAAACGCGACCGTCGGAAGCCCCGATTGGAGCTTCGCCGCTAACGCCGGCAGATACGTCAGCAAGCGACTTCGGGTCTACGTGCGACTCAAATAGCTGCGTCACGTCGCCGGTCGGTAATACGTTTTTCACTAATATTGTGCGCTCGGCGATATCTAGTCGCCCCGTTTAGCGGCTGCCTCGACGGGGCGCTTTCGGTCCGAGACCACGCCGACTCGTGCCCCTGTGAGTTTGGGAAAAAATGGAAAGCGGGGGATCGACCGCGTGACCAAGTCGCTGCTCGCGCTGGCCAACACCGAGGCCGACGCGAACAGCAAACGCGTCGCGGACCTCCGCGCGAAGATCGCCCCGCTGATGGAAAATCTGAAAACCCTCACGCCGGCCCAGCGTGAGAAAGTCACCGAGTTGCTGTACAACGCCGACGAACTCGAGGCGAAAAACGAAGCAATGCTGACTGAAATGGCCAGGCGGTGCGACGCGATGAAAGCAAAAGCCCGGGCCGAGATTTTCGTTAGCGAGATCATCTACGCGGGGGTAAAAATCCGCCTGCCCGGCGCCGAGCGTTCGATCGCGACGCCCCTGCAGGGGCCGTTAAAGCTCAGCGTCCGCGACGTCGACAATTCGCCCACGATCGTCGTGACCTACGGCAGTTCGGGCGTCGAGCACTTCCTGCCGTCCGATTTGATCATTTCCATCAGCCCCGCGACGCCAATGCCGCTGAAGTCCGCGGCGTGAACCGCCTACCGCCTGTATCAGTTCGCCGGTATTCCGAAAAACGCCGCCATCCGGCCCAGCAGCGACCGTTGCTGCGCTTTGACCCCGTCGTCGTTCGAGCCCGCGCCGTGCGTCCCCTTCACGTGCGCCTCGCGCTCGGCGTTTCTAACGGCAATAATGCCGCTGATTTTTTCCAGGATCGACGCGTCGGCGTCCACGATCGCCTGCAGGTGCTGCTTCCTGATTTCGACCAGCGTCAACGCCGCCGCCGCCCGCACCGTGGCACTGCGGGGCTGGCCGGTCAGTGCCGACATCTCTCCGAAAAAATCGCCCGGCCCGAGCGTCGCCACCACGCTGTCGTGCCCCCCGGCGGTCTTCACGCTGACCTCGACCTTGCCTCGATCAATGATGTAGAACGATTCGCCGGGCTCGTCCTGTTGGAACAGCACCTGCCCCGCCGCAAGCCGGGCGGTCACCGCGGTCTCGGCCAGCTGCCGTCGCTGCTCGACCGACAGCGGCGCGAGCAGTGAAACGTTTTCCAGCGCGGTCGACCGTTCCGCGGACGCCTCCGTGCGGGCCTGCTTCAGCTTCGCCGGCACACCAATGTGCTCGACGACCCGAACCGGGAACGGGATCGCGTACCCCTTTTCCTTCAGTCGGTACCAGAGATTCATCCGCAGTTCGTGCTCGATTTTCTGATGACGCATCGGCTCGGAGATCCAGAACTTGATGCCGTATGTAACCGACGAATCGGCGAAATCCAGAACCAGCGGGGTCGGCGTGGGGGTTTGCAGCACGCCATGCGTTTCCAGCGCCGCCCGCAGCAGCACCGCGACCGCGTCCGCCGGCGGCAGGTCGTACTCTAGCCCGATTTTCACCAGCTTCGCGGTGACCGTGTCCGGGGCGTGGTAGTTCTGAATCTGCTCCTTGGCGATGCTACCGTTGGGGATCACGATGAAGTTGTCATAATTGGTCCGGATCGTGACTGCCCGCCAGGTCATGTCGACGACGCAGCCTTCGATGTCCCCGACCGAAATAAAATCACCCGGCACGAAAGGCGGCGCGGCCTGCATGAACAGCCCGGAAAACAAATTGCCCAACGACTCCTGCAGCGCCAAACCGATCACGATCGACACCACCGCCCCGCCGGTGAGAAAGTCGCTGATCGGCCAGCCGAACGCCTGTTTGCCGTACATCAAAATAACAAAGATCCAGACGACGATCAGCATGATCTGCCGAATGAACCGCGGGACGGCGACTGTGCCTCCTCGCGACAGCAGCGGCACGATCATCAACCGGTCGAACAACCGTACCCCGACGAACAGAAGGCACGCGACGAAGACGCGGTTTAGCCACCAGGTCATCGGGTCGGCGCCGTTGCGGATGCGACCCGGTTCGATGACCGCGAACGCGATATAGGTTGCCAGTGAAACGATGAGCACTGCATAAGCCGGCGTCAGCCGGGCGCGGCGGATCAGCGTTCGCAACGGGATGAACGCGATCACCCCGGCCAACACCACCACGGCCGCCGTGAGAAGTTCCTGCGACGGACGGTCCTGGATCGTGAACCACGACCAGACATCCGCCAGATAGCACGCATGAATCGACGGATAGATGTTCGACTGAGTCAAGCGTGCTCCGACGTGCTGGAAATGACCGGGCCTTAAAAGCAAAACGCATTCTGCCGGAACGGATCACGATTTCCAAGAACGCGGTCCGCGTTCCCCGGGCTGTGTTCTTTTAATCGATTGCATTTTAAACTGTTGCCATGAAACTGACGGGCAAGTCGCGCACCTCGCTCCCCAAGGCCGTAGCAGCGGCGGGCATCGCGGTGCTCGCATTCGTGCTCGCGCTCTCGACCCGACTGGTCACCCCGATCGCCGGGGCGATGAACCTGACTAACAACCTGTTCTACGACATTTTCTACCGCGTCCGGCCGTTCGAGGACCGCAAGACCGGCCCGGTCGTGATCGTGGTCGCGGACCAGAAATCGCTCGACTCGATCGACGCGCACTTTCATTACGGCTGGCCCTGGCCCCGGGAAATCTGGGGGAAGGTCGCCACTTACGTATCCAGCGCCGGCGCCAAGGCCGTCGGTTTTGACATCGCGTTCAGCGAGACCAGTGCGTACGAAAAGCGCACCGGGGACGACGAGCTTTTCGCCACCGCGATCGCGGCCATGAAGTGCCCGGTCGTCTTCGGGTCGTATGTAAGACCCGACGGGAAGTTCGACCACTTCGCCCCGCCGATCAACAGACCAAAACTGGCCGCGGTGAACGTCGGGGACGGGAAGGTCTACCGGACCTACGCGCCGGTCGTCGTCGGGGAAGACTCGCTGGCGAGTTCGCTGGTGAAAGCCGCGGGCGTGACGGCGACCCCCACCCGGCAGCGTTTTCTGCTGCATTATTTCGGGTCCACGGAGCAGAACACGTTCAAATACGTCTCGGCCGACGACGTGCTCGAAGCACAGATCAGCCCCAGCCGCGCCGCCAGGCACGGCGTCATCTCCAAGGACCTGTTCAAAGACAAGATCGTTTTGTTCGGCGTCAACTTTTTCGGCGGGTACGACCTGAAATCTTCCCCGTTGTCACCCAAGGCGTATCCCGGCGTCGAGGTGCAGGCGACCGCGGTGGAAAATCTGATGTTCGGCCAAAGCGTGGTGCCGGTTGCCGACGCTTGGCTCGTGGCGGTCCCACTGCTCGGCGCGGCCGTCGCTGCGTTCGGTGTGATCTACCCTCGCAAGGCGTCGCTGAAACTATTGTTTCCCGCCGCGGCGACGATCGTGCTGCTCGCGGTCGGCATCCTGCTGTTTCGCAAAGCCGACATCCGCTGGCTTCCCCCGGGCGAGTCGCTGCTGGCGCTGGCGTTCGCGACGCCGATGGCTTTCAGCTATACCTACCTGGCCGAAGACCGCCAGCGACGGTTCATGCTCCGCGCGTTGTCCAAAATCGTCTCCCCCGCCATTGCCGAACAGCTGTCCAAAAATCCCGAGCGGCTCGCGCTCGGCACCGTGCGGACGCAGATCACGGTCGTCTTCACCGACTTGGCGAATTTCACCGGCCTGTCGGAACTGATGGACGTGCAAACGTTGGGCCAATTACTGAATCGATATCTCGGTGAGATGTCCGACCAGGTGCTGGTGAACAACGGCACGCTGGACAAATACATCGGCGACGCCGTCATGTGTTTCTGGAACGCGCCACTGCCGCAGGACGACCACGCGGTGCTCGCCTGCCGGGCAGCGCTTGCGATGGCGGCGGCCGAGGACCGCATCCGCGCCGAGCTGGGCGCAATCGGCAAGAGCCTGTTCACCCGGATCGGCATTAACACCACGTCGGCCGCGGTCGGGTTCATCGGGTCGTCCCACCTGTTTAACTACACCGCGCTGGGCGACGGCGTGAACCTGGCGAGCCGGTTAGAAGGCGCGAACAAGCTGTACGGGACCCGAATCCTTCTGTCGGAAGACACCGCGGCATTGGTCGGTTCGAAGTTCAACCTGCGGAAGATCGACAGCCTGCAAGTGAAAGGCAAGACCCGGCCGATTGCCGTCTTTCAACTGATCTCTGAGAAGACCGCGAACGACCACGCCTCTGCAAAATTAATCCGATTGTACGAGTCGGCGTTGTCGGCTTACCAAAAGCAGCAGTGGGACGAGGCCGACCAGTTTCTGCTTGAGCTTGCAACAACATTCGGCGAAGATCCTGCGAGTCGGGTGCTGTCCAAACGGATCGCGGCGTTCCGGGTGTCACCGCCGCCGGCGGGCTGGGACGGGACCTTCGAGGCGCGGGAAAAATAGTCGGGCTCAACGAGGACGATCATGAATCGGAAATTCGTTTATTTCGGGTTGGCCGCGACGCTGTGCGCGTCGGCCGCGTTCGCCGAGCAGCTGTTCGTGAACAGCCAGTCGGTCGACATCCTGTCCGACAAGAGCGCGCTCAGCGACGTGCTGACCACAGTCCCCAAAGGCACCGCCTTGAACGTGGTCGCCCATGAAGACAAATGGGTCAAAGTCCAGACCGGCCCGCAGGAGGGTTACGTGTTCGAGGACGCGTTGTCGGTCGACAAACCCAACGGCGAGTTTGCCGCGGGCGTGGGGCTGAACACCGGCGTCACCGAAGGTGCCGCCGGCAAAGGACTGCAACCAGATGCGACCGAGTATGCAAAGGGGAAGAATCTGAGCCCCAAGGCGATTGAAGATCTCATCTCATTTAACAAGACCATCAAGGGAAGTGACCTGAAAGCGTTTGCAGCCGCCGGCAAGGTCGGCAAGTTCAGGCAGTGATCCTCCAACGAATTCACCTGCAAGCAGCTCCAATCAACCGCGGAACTCTCATGAAACGCATTATACTTCCGGCAATCGCGATGGGTTTTTTAACGCTAGCCAGTTGCTCTGGTGGCAAACTCGATACGAACTCGCTCGGCAACATGGTCGGCGGGAATTACGGGCACATGATCAAGGCCGGTGGGCATGAAATAAATGCAATAACCTTGAGTGAAAGCGATGAGCCCGCGCTCGGACAGTCGGTCGGTTTATCGGTCACCAATACTTACCCAGTTCTCAAAAATGACGCGCTGACCAAGTACGTCACGCTCGTCGGATTCACCCTGGCTAGCACGCAAAACGATTCGAATCTTCGGTGCGTATTCGGCATTCTGGACACGCCGGAAGTGAACGCGTTCTCCGGTCCCCACGGATATATTTTTATCACCCGCGGCGCGCTGGCCGCGATGAAAGATGAAGCCGAACTCGCCGGCGTGCTAGGCCACGAGATGTCGCACGTAATGCTCCATCACGGATTAAATCAGGTAAGGGCGGCTGAGCAGGAAGCCGGCTTTTCCGAAGCGATCCAGAGCTCGTCCCGGGCGGCGCAATTTTCGGCCCTGGCGGACCGTGGCGTCGAAGCGATCACCAAGGTCGGCTACACCCAGAAACAGGAATTCGAAGCCGACCAGAACTCGGTGAAGCTGGTCTCGGCCGCCGGGTACAACCCCGCGAGCTTCCTGCACTTCCTGAAACGCATCGCGCCGATGCAATCGGGCGGCGTCATGAGCACGCACCCCGGTGGCGCCGAGCGCGTGAGCCGAATCACCGAACAACTCGAAACGGTCCCCCGCACCGGGGCGACGCTGGCGGATCGGTTCAAGCAAAACGTGAATCTGTAGGTCGACGACGATCTAAAACAAACCGAGATCGCCCGGCCATGCTGGCCCGGGCGATTTCGCTTCACGACTTCACCCGGTTTGCAGTTCGACGTAATGAATCGGCTGCCGGCGTTTGATGAACCGATCCTCGAAATGGGTCCGCTCGCCGGCAAATCCGCGATTCGCGACGGCCTGGATCGCAACCGCGTCGTTCCAGAGATCGGTCGTATTCACATTCACGCTGAAAGCGGATTCGTCGACCAGCTTCAGTAGGTGCTGGTAATAACCGGCGTGGTCGGTCTTGAAGCAGAACCGCGACCGGGGCCGCAGCACGGCGGCGGCATCGGACAGAAACGGGGCCGTCACCAACCGCCCCGCCGCTTCGACCGGGCGGTCGAACGGGTCGGGGTGGAACAGCCAGAGCTCGTCCACCTCGTGGTAGGCAAACAGGCGAAGAAGCTCCTGCCCGCGGCCGCGCAGCAGGATCACATTTCGGATGCCCGCCGCGTCGAGTTGCCTTGCCCCGTCGTAGATCGGCCTGGCTTTCCAATCGATTCCGACGAAGGCCGTGTTCGGATGTTTGATCGCGATTCGCGTCAGGTACGCCGCGTCGAAACAGCCGATCTCCACCACCACGCGGTCGTCGAACGCCGGCCCGATTCGAGTTCGAAATAAGGCGCGCCACTGATGCCGGTGCTGAAACGCGGCTCGGTCGGCAAACACGATGTCCGGAAATTCGAGCAGCTTCGCGGCCCACACGCTCCGCGGGCTTTTGATCTCCGGACCTTCCATTCGGCCGAGTATATCGCGTTATCCAATGGGCCCAAACGCACGGGAGGCGGACCGATGCGCGGTCCGCCTGCCGGTGTTGAAACAGAGGTGACGTATCCTGGGGTCGATCAACTCAGCGAAGTCCGCCGCTGATGACCATCGTCTCGCCCGTGATCCAGGCCGAATCGTTGGAGGCCAAGAACACCGCCGCCGGCGCGATGTCGCCGGGCTGACCGATGCGGCCCAGGGGTGTCTGCGCTTCGATCTGTTTGCGGAAGTCGTTGTCCTCGTTGGTCATGCCCGCCGCGGTCGCGCCTTCGGTGACGACCATGCCCGGGTTGATCGAGTTGACCCGGATCTTGCGACTTCCGAGTTCCTTCGCCAGCGACCGAGTGACCGCGTCGACCGCCGCCTTGGTGGCGCTGTAGACCGACCCGCCCGCCACCCCGTAGGTCGAGACCAGTGAGCTGATATTGATAATGCTCCCGCCGTCGGGGCCGAAGTGCTTCGCCGCCTCCTGCGAAGTCAGGATCAGTCCGAGCACGTTCAGATCGAAGAGCTTGTGAAACAGTTCGCTGGTGATTGCGTCCAGCGGCGCGAACTCATAAATACCGGCATTATTGACCAGGATGTCGACCTTCCCGAACGCCTTTTTCGCTTCGACGAAAAGCTGACGAATCTCGGGTTCCTTCGCGACGTTCGCCTGCACGGCGATCGCCTTGCCGCCGCCGGCGACGATCTCGGCGACGACGCGGTCGGCGCCGGCCTTGCTCGAGCTGTAATTGACCACCACCGACGCGCCCTCGGCCGCCAGGTGCGTCGCGATCGACGCACCGATGCCCTTGGATGCGCCCGTCACCACCGCCACTTTACCCGCCACTTTACCCGCCAGTTTCTTCGCCATGATCGACTCCGTGTTTGAAAGTAAAAACTTCTGTACCGGTCGGTAAAGATAGACAGGTGGATCGGCGGGGTCAAGTTGAATACGATATCGAACGGTATGAAAAAGCCGGCGAAGAAGATTCAGCGGGGCCGGCCACGGGGCTTCGACGCCGAGAAGGCATTGGACCAGGCGATGCGCGTCTTCTGGAGCAAGGGGTATGACGGCACCTCGCTCCCGGACCTGACCGACGCGATGGGCATCAACCGCCCCAGCCTGTATGCCGCGTTCGGCAACAAGGAGCAGCTGTTCGAGAAAGCACTCGACCGTTACGTAGAGATGGGTAACAAGCGACTGCAGCGGGCCATGGCGCTGCCCACCGCCCGCGAGGCGGTGCGGGCATTTCTTACCGCCGGCATCGGCAACTGCTCGGCTAACAGTCCGCGCGGGTGTCTGCTGGTTCAAGGCTCGCTGTGCGGTGGTGAGGAATCTGAATCGGTGCGAAAAGGCTTGGCCCGCCGCCGCGGGGCGATCGAAGACGTCCTGGGGGACCGGTTTGTTCGGGCGATCGCCGAAGGGGAAAAGCTGCCGACACGATCCCCGGAACATCTGGCGAAGTACTTCTCGACCGTGATGCACGGGATGGCCGTCCAAGCCACGGGCAACGCGACCCGGGCACAACTGTTGGCCGTGGTCGAACTGGCCATGCAGTCCTGGCCGGTTTGAACTCTCCAGTACGGAAAACCCTCGCCGGTGTGATGCATTCAAGCACACCTTGTCGGCTCGAAATTCCCTGCCATGATGATCGTTCCAGTCGGTACGGGCGAACATTCTGCACTGGAACACAGCAATGACATTTCTCCGACCGGCGGCGTGGGCTTCGATCCTCACCTGCATCCTGATCATCGTAACCTCGTGCCGACCGGCGGCCGACACTCCCAACTCGCCGGTCGAACGCCCCCGCGTCGATGCCCCGCTCGCCCTGCCGGCCACGCAGTCGACCGACTACGTCGTTGAACCTGGCGACACCCTCGAGCTGAAATTCTTCTATCAACCCGAACTAAACGACACGCTCGTCATCCGGCCCGACGGAAGGTCTCCCCGCAGTTGATCGACGAGGTCCCCGCCGCTGGGTCAACCGTCGCCGAACTGAAGGCCGAACTCACCCGGCGATATGCCGGCACCCTGAAGCGGCCGGTGGTCGCGGTCAACGTGAAGGAACTGGCCGAGCAGCGGATCTTCGTCGGCGGTGAAGTCATCGTCCCCGGCGTGATCCCCCTGCGTGGCCGGTTGACCGCGCTGCAGGCAATCATGCAGGCCGGCGGGATCAAGAGCACCGCCGACCCGGCAAGTGGTCATCCTCCGCAACCAGGCACCGGCCGCCCGCTGTTCATGAAGCTGAACCTCGACCGCGACCTCAGCACCGGGTCCACTACCCACGACCTGTCCGTGCGGCCCATGGACATCGTCTTCGTCCCCAAGACCAAAATCGCCGGTGCCGACGACTTCATGGAACAATACGTCGACAAACTGATCGACGGCTCCCGCAGCGTCGGCGTCTTCTACAACCTCAACGGCGGCGTGATCAGATAACCCCCGCCATTGCCGAAAACCGCCATTTTCGAGCAGCTATCTTACCTATCCTGCCCGAAACTGAAATTGTTGTCCGAATGTCGCATATCGAACTAGGATCGAGCCGGGAAATTCGCTATAGACCCATTTATAGTCGAAACTTAGATCTCCTCACCACCCGCCAATTTCGGCCAGTTCTGAAATCCGAGAATCTCTGCCTGTCCCTGCTTTGTGGAGTCGATCCGACTGGTTCGCCCACGGCTTTTACAATGGATTTCACGCCATTTACAATCCGCCAGCCGTCCGCCGAGTTTTCGTGGGGAGACCCGTGCCCGATTCAGTCTTTCTGTCTGATGCGTCAATCGTGTTCGTCGACCGCTGGTCTAACTGTAGCGGCCGGGCGTGATGTCCGCTTCAGAGGTGGCTGGGACGTTCAAGGGGGCGAAGGCGGCGCGGGTCGGAGAGTTGCTGGGGGGCAAAGCCAGGAAAATCGACGGCGGGCGGTTAGGGCAGACGGGGCCGCTGAAGCGGCACCCGCCGGGGCGGGGGGGGCGTTGAAGTTTCGACGCGGGGGCCTTGTGACCAGTCGCTTGTTTTCCTAGAATTCGGGGTTCTCGGCCGGGCGTTCCGGGCGGGCAATACCTTGTGCAGCACGTTCATCTCGCGTGGCGGTGAACGGTTTACATTTTTGGGCCACGCATACCCAAGGTCGGGCGGGTAATTCCGTCCCTTTTTTTCATGGTCGATTTTAATCTCATCCACTCTCTCAGCGATTTCGACGACGACGCGGACGCAGCCGTTTTATCGGCTCTGGGCGCGGGCGCCACCGACGTCGCGGTGCTGGTCCCCAACGACGAAGTTCAGGACTTCACGCCGGGCGCGATCCTCAAGGGCCGGGTCACCAGCCATGCCGGTGACGATTTCGTGATCGAGCTCGGGCTCAAGAGCGAAGGCATCCTGGAGCGCAACGAGTTCGACGAACCGGAGAACGTCAAGATCGGCGACGAAGTCAAAGTGCTGCTCGAAGACGTCGAAGGCGACACCGGGATGGTCCGCATCAGCAAGCGAAAAGCTGACCGGATCATCAACTGGGAAGCCATCATGAAGAGCAAGAAGGAAGGCGAGCCGGTCAGCGGCAAGGTCACCAAGAAGATCAAGGGTGGCCTGCTGGTGGACATTGGCGTGCCGGTCTTCCTGCCCGCGTCGCAGGTGGACATCCGCCGGCCGGGTGAAATTTCGGACTGGATCGGCCGCAACATTGATGCGGTCATTCTGAAGATCGACGAAGAGCGTCGGAACATCGTCATCAGCCGCCGGAAACTGATCGAACAGCAGCGCGAAGAGCTGAAGAAAAAGACACTGGACGGGATCACCGTCGGAACGGTCCGCAAGGGGACGGTCAAGAATATCGCCGACTTCGGCGCGTTCATCGACCTCGGCGGGATCGACGGGCTTCTGCACATCACGGACATGTCGTGGGGCCGGATCAACCACCCGAGCGAGATGCTCAAGATCGATCAGGAGATCGAGGTCAAGGTCCTGTCGATCGACAAGGACAAGGAAAAGATCGCCCTCGGCCTGAAGCAGAAGGACGCTTCGCCGTGGGAAAACATCGAGCTCAAGTACCCGGTCGGTTCGGTGCACGACGCCAACGTCGTCAACATCATGTCGTACGGCGCGTTCTGCAAGCTCGAGGAAGGCGTCGAAGGCCTTGTTCACATTTCCGAAATGTCCTGGACCAAGCGGATCAATCATCCGAGCGAAGTGGTCACGCAGGACATGCCGGTCAAGGTCAAGGTCCTGGAGATCAACAAGGACAAGCAGGAAATCAGCCTGGGCATGAAGCAGGTCGAGGAGAACCCCTGGGAACGCGTGGCCGAGAAGTATCCGCCCGGTTCGATGGTCGAGGGCAAGGTGCGGAACATCGCCAACTACGGCGCGTTCGTCGAGATCGAAGAAGGCATCGACGGCCTGCTGCACGTCAGCGATCTGTCGTGGACCAAGAAGATCGGTCACCCGAGCGAAATGCTCAAGAAGGGCGAATCGGTCCAGGCGGTCGTTCTCAGCGTCGATCAGGAAAAGCAGCGCATCGCCTTAGGCCTGAAGCAAATGACCGAGGACCCCTGGGTCAATGCGATCCCGTCGGCCTACCGCCCCGGTCAGGTCGTCAAAGGCGTGGTCACGAAGATCGCCAACTTCGGCGTGTTCGTGGAACTCGCCCCGGGCCTCGAAGGCCTGCTGCACATCTCGGAAATCTCCGATCAGAAGATCGAGAAGCCCGAAGACGTGCTCAAGGTCGGTCAGGATCTGGACGTCAAGATCCTCCGCGTCGACAGCGACGAACGGAAGATCGGCCTGTCGCTCAAGCGCGCCCAGTGGCAACAGGAAGAAGAGCAGCGTGAAGAAGCCCGCGGCAAGCGCGCCGAGAAGCGCGGCCTGCGTGGTGGTCTGGAAGGCGGCGAAGCATCGACCGGCCTGGGAGATCTCAAGCTGGGCGAGTAAGTTTTTGCCCTGCCTTGCGATGTATGAATCAGAAGGACCGGCCTGGAAGGGCCGGTCCTTTTTTGCGCACTTATCATGACCGTCGCCTGGGCTAAACAGGATGATCTGGCGTTGATCAGAATGCGAGAGGTAGCTCACATCCTCAGCATCGACTGCGCACAGATCGAAGTTGGAGTCGCGATTTGAAATGTGCCGCCCCGGGGGATTGCGGTGGGGTTCGATGTCGAAGTCGCGCAACCACGTCGAGCCGACTGCACTCGAACCGCGTTCAACGCCGATGTTGGTGACGACGAATGATAGACCAGCAAGGCGATCGGTTTCGGCGCTCCGCTTAATGCAATACCTACGGGCAATCCCCTACCGGACCGCCCATTTTGTATTTCCTATTTTTACATCTTTAAAAGATAGCAATCGCTAAACCTTACTGCGAACTTCGGCTGGTGTGCGTACGTACTTTATCAGATGGTCTCACGTCCGTCGGCCTTAGACATTTTGAATGATTATGGGTCGTTTGGTTGTTTGATTTTCGGTCAGTTCGAATGTGAGAAGACGACTGCCGTTGGCGGTCCCGTGGCGGTTCATCTCTTTGTGCGAAAAACCGTTCGCGGTAGTCCCGCAAGTGACCTGTGTTTGAAACCGATATGACCCGTGGCGGGCGACACCATCGCCGGTGATCGCGCCGCCGACCGTCCTTTTTTTACGGACGTTTAGAACTCGTTCATTAACAGGTGCGCACCCATGGCTTCAGCTGCCGTCTTAACTGGTTTGCAGTTGTATCTCAGGCAGATCAATGACTCCCCGCTGCTGAACGCGCAGCAGGAGAAAGATCTCGCCCGCGCGATCATTCATCAGAACGATTTTGCGGCGCGCGAGCGCATGGTTCGTTCGAACCTGCGGCTCGTGGTCAACATCGCCAAGCATTACGTCAATCGCGGGCTGTCGCTGCCCGACCTGATCGAAGAAGGCAACATCGGTTTGCTCAAGGCCGTCGAAGGGTTCGACCCCGAGAACGGCTCGCGGTTCAGCACCTACGCCAGCTGGTGGATCAAGCAGGCGATCAAACGGTCGCTGATTAACAGCGTGCAACCGATCCACATCCCGGCCTACATGATCGAGATGATGAGCAAGCTGAAGACGGCCAACCGCGACTTGGAAGACAAGCTCGGCCGGCTGCCCTCGATCGAAGAGTTGTCGGCCTACCTGAAGATGAGCGTCAAGAAACTGAAGATCATCCGCAAAGCGGTCAAAGCGTATCACTCCCCCACGCAAATGGGCGGCGGCAGCAGCGACGGGGACGGCGAGCTGACCATGGGCGACATGGTCGCCGACACGCACAACCCCGGCCCCGACGAGGTGGTCAACAACAGCGACGAACTTCGTCATCTGGCCGAGTTGCTGGAAGGCATCGACCAACGGGCGGCGAAGATTCTCAAGCTCCGCTACGGCCTCGAAGGAGACGAACCGATGACGCTGAAAGAAATCGGCGCGAAGATCGGTCTGACCCGCGAGCGCGTCCGGCAGATCGAACACGAATCACTCGCCAAGTTGAGAGATTCGATGATGGTCGGGGCGTGAACTCCCGGATCGCAGACGTCGTTCAGTTCTTTCTCGCGCCGATTTCCTGCGAAGCCGCGGATGAACACTCGCCGGCCGAAAATGCGGACGTCTTAGCCTGCAATAAAAACGCCTGTCAAAGCAACGGCACCCGCAGCTCGACACGATAAAACGGTGTCGACCATAAAACGGTGTCGGACACCGTTTTTATAAAATCAATATTTACAGATAGATGTTACTCAAAGGCTAGAGAACGGTGTCTGACACCGTTCTCTAATGTCGTTAACAGCCGAGGCCGGGAGGCCGCGGAGCGAATCGGTCGTTGCGCGGTCGATCAATCGATCCCCGCCCTCCCGGGACGGGGCTACGAAGTTCTAGGGTTGATCTCAAGCGTGTGAGAATCAATCTGCATTCGTACAGGAAGCCGCGGGTGAACACCCGCCGGCAGGATGCGCGAGCGTCGTAATCTGCAACTAGAAAAGCATCACAGCGACGGCAGCCGCGGGAACTGCGACGGCACTGGCAGTTCGAACCGCATACGCTCGCCTGTGCGCGGGTGATCCAGGGCAAGGATGACCGCGGCCAGCAGAAGTCTCGGGCCGGTGTCGGGTTTTCCGTACATGCGGTCCCCGACGATGGGCACGCCGCGTTCGCTCAGGTGCGCGCGAATTTGATGTTTCCGCCCGGTTTGTAACGTGACCCGCACGGCCGCCATTCCGTTGCCCCGCCCGATCGTTTCGTAATCGGTGACTGCCTTCTGCCCCCCGCCCGGTCGCTTGGTGCTGCGAACATATCCGTCGGGGAGTTCGACCAGCGCTGATTTGATCCGGTCGACCAGCGGGGTCGGAACGCCGTGCGTGATGGCCAGGTAAACCCGCTGCACGGTGTGTTTGAAAAACTGTTCCTTCAATGACGTGTAAGCGGGTTCATTTTTGGAAAACACGAGTACGCCGGACGCGTCCCGGTCTAACCGGTGAATCAGACCCAATTCGGCCTGCGGGTGATTCTCTTCGACATAGTTTCTGAGGATCGCCAGCGCGGTCGGCCGCTTCTCGCGGGGCACGGTGCTGGTGAGCAGCCCCACCGGTTTTTCCACGACCAGCAGGTCATCGTCTTCGAACACGATTTTTAGCGGGTGTACCGACGCCGGCTCGGGGGGTGGAAGCCGGACCCGGTCCTTGACCTCGACCTTGTCGGTTTCCGACACCGCAACGGTCAGTTTTCGCGCGGCCAAACCGTTCAGGCGAACGCGCCCGTCCTGCACCATCTTCCGCAGCGTGTTTTGCTTGGCGTCGGGATACTCCTTGCGCAACCAATCGTGAAGTGTGCCGGTCATACGACCCAACATAGCAGATGAGAACCGCTGAAACGAACAGACCCCGGTCGTCACCCACTGATCGACCGGGGCCATCCATGCTCATTCTTACGGCGTCAGGAGTATGGCAATCTTTTTTTGCAGTTCAAGCCGCAAATTACCTATCAACGCTAAGAATCTGTGCAACCGTGGCCCAAATCCTCGGCATCGAACCAGCAAGTCGCTGATTTTGTGAAGATAGGACGTTTGATGAGCCGTGGAAGATTATAGCTCAGGAATCTGCCGCACTGCATTCTTAGGCAATAGACGTCACATCTTGCCTAATTTAAAAGCTAAGCCGATCGGCAATTGCGGTTCATTTCATGCCGACGCGATGCCGACCGCTTTCGCCACGGCCGCTTTCCAGCCGAGCGACGGATCATAAAATTGGCTGCGGACGGTTGCGCAGCCCGCGCGTTTCGATTCGTACAATGCCGAATCGTTTTTAAGCCTGACGATCGCGTCGCCGTACGCCCGGGCGTCGTCGGGCGGGACCTCGATCACCGCCGCTGCGACGTATTCCAGTGCCGGGCAGACCGACGACGTTATCACCGGCCGCCCCGCGAGCACGCCCTCGGCCACCACCTTGTTGAACCCTTCGACGAAGTCGCTGGTGGTCGGCACGATCACGACGTGGCATTTCTCGTACTGCTCGCGCATGAACGTTTTAGTGCTGTGACCGTGCAGCCGGAACACGCCGCTTACCCCCGTTTCGGAGGCGGCGTGTCTGAGCGGTTCGAGCTGGCTTCCGTCGCCGCACAGGTCGAACTCGATCGGTTCCCCGGCGGCGGCGAACCGTTTGGCGATCTCCAGCAGATCGAACACGCCTTTGTTCTTCTCGATCCGCCCGGCGAAGAACACGCGAAACGGAGGTGCCGCGGGCGGGGGTCCGAATCCTTCGCCGAACGACTCGGGCCGGTACGTCGGAAGAAACGGGATGATCGGCACGTCAGCCGTCATCGACCGCACTTGCTTGGTGATGTCGTTCGACAGGCTCAACACGGCCGTCACCCGGCGTCGGAAAAACCGCGCGTTCAGTGCCCGGACCCACCGCGTCACCCGCCCGCCGGTCTGTCGGTGTGTCGGCCAAAGCACGCAATGCAACGTCGGCACGACCTTAATTCCGAACCACGGCATCAGCCCCAGCGCGAACCAATGCGCGCCGTCCGCCACGATCGCCAGGTCGACCCGGTACCAGACCGCCGACATCACCAGCCGAATGCCGTACCAGACCTGCCCCAGGTGATATAGCGATCCCGGGCCCCGCTGAAAGCGGATCGGCCGGTGCTCGATCACCAGGTTGTCCTCGGCCAATCGTTCGACCCGCGCGTTGGACGAAATCACGTAGCCTTGCAGATGGCTGTCCCGGCAGAAGTCGTAGAACTGGCTCGAATACGTGATCGCCACTTGCGACGGGTCGTCGCGACCGGCCTTCCAATGGCGGTACGTACCGATCACGTCACCGGGGCCGGCGGCGTATAAAATGCGGGGAGGACGCGGCATGAATTCTTCGGTATCCCGACCGTAATGCGTCACGACATCGTGATCGCTTTTTCGACCAAACACGCCGCGGGTCTATTTGCGGCCCGCCGACGCCAGGTTTCCGTTCGCCCCTTCGTTCCCGCCCAGCCGTTGCGTGATTCTGCGGCGCGTTTCATCGGCATCGAACTTCGAAGTCCAGATTAAAAGCGAAAGCCAGTCCGCCGCACTCGAAACCATGAACGACAGTTGCGGCAGAAGATCGCGCCACCGCTCGTCGTCCAGGTCGGCGGTGTCCAGCATCGGGTCGACCAGTTCGTCGGGCAGACCGAAGATTCTCGCCCGCACGGGTTGGGGACAGGTCGCGCACAGTTCTGCCAGGCGATGCGATCGCGGGAACAGCCGGATGCTGACCACAGGCGGGTCCTCGCTGCCCGCGAGGTGGTCCGCGGCTGAATATGAAAAGCGATCGCACCGCTGCAGGTCGGCCGCGAACGCGAACGCCGGCGCGACCCCGTCGTTGGCGAACGGTCCGTCGAACCGCACGACCGTGCGGTCGTCGGGTCCGGACAGCGCGTCGATCACCGCCGGCAGCATCTGCCGGATCTGCTCCCGCCGGGCCGCGTTGGTCACGGGTTGGTGCTGCTCGTCGTGTTCGAGAATCAGCACCTGATACGCAAAAGTATCCGCCGACCACGCCCGTTCGATGGGTCCGCAGGCGTTGCCCGTTTCCCAGCCGCACGCCTGCTCGGCCGACGCGGGATCAAGCTGGTTGATGCGAACGATCATGGTTGATTATCGCGCCGCCATCGCGGTCGCGAGCTGGAACATCGTGCCCGGGAGCACCGTCGCGTTGACCAGCGTCCCGACCGCGAGCGCCCCGGTGTTCAGGTCGAACGAAGATTCCGCCGACGGCAACATAATCCGCACCGGAACGCCGGCCTGCACGACCATCGTCGTCTGGTCGAGATATTTGATCCGCCCCTGCACGATCCGCGGGGGTCCGAAGATCGGCGCGACGAAATTACCCCCGCTGGGGACCGTCCAAAGCTTTCGGCCGGTCGCCTGAATGAACGCCTCGAGCACCGTGTCGATGGGACCGTCGTACCGGCCCGCGGTCACCAGTTTCAATTCGTAATTCGTATTCGACGGCAGGAAAATGACCGCGGCGTCTTCGACGCGGATCACCTTACCACGGGCGGGAAAATCAGTGCTGCTGGGCATGCGAACACTGTAACCAAGCCGCGGGCAAATCCAAAGTGACCCGGCCGCGGCATCGTGTCGGGTTCGCAAAAACCCGGCGTTCACTCCGCCGGGAGATTGCCGGTCAGCTTTTGAATCTTGTCGGCCGACGCGATTTCTTTTCCGTCGGCCAGGACGCGGAACCCTTTGCCCCGGTGATAGCGGTCCCCGGTCCGGTCGAAAAGAATCGTCAGGTCGTGTCCGTGATACGGAATGCCGTCCGTGCAGAAATAGTCCCACGCTTCGGCGGGCACCAGCGGATTCACTTCCACCACGTCGTCCGCCCGCGGGCGGAGCCCGGCCAGCCCGGTAACGACCAGATCGCAGTACGTCGAGTGGTTGTAAAACACGCTGCGGGGCAGGTCGACGATCCACTTGCCGGTGATCGCGTCCAGGTCTTCGGCCACCCACGGGTGCCCGTCCTTATACTGCGATTTCGCATAGCCGGTCAGGATCGTTAAATAGTCCGATACGGAAACGACGTTCTGCTGGTAATCGTTCAGCAGATTCGCGGCGGCCGTCAGCGTCTGCGACGTCGCGAACGGCCAGGACGGGCCGTTCCATAAACAGTCGTGCGGATTGGAAACCATAAACCGCGGGTCGCGACGCTCGGCCGTCGTCGGACCGAACGGGGCGAACAACCCTTGCGGGTCCATCAGCTGCCCCCAGGCCGAAGTGTATTTCGCGTCCGGCAGGTCGAAATACCACGGCACGAAACCGATCTGCTCCCGCACGTCGGCGAGCCTGGTCCCGTCGGGCGAGGCCTTGAAAAAGCGGGCTTTCGCGTCCCACAGTTTTGCCTGGACGGCAGCTTTCAATGTCTCAGCCTTGTCGCGAAACGTACGCGCGGTGTCGGCATCACCGGCGAGGTCGGCAATCTTCGCAATCGCCAACGCGTCGCCGTACATATAACTGTTAATGGTCGGCCGGTACCCGTTGCCGCCGATTGAAATTTCCATCCCGTCGCGATTGTCGGCCTGATCAAATAACCCGACTTCCGGCGTGTAATGCGTCTTCTCCCAGCCGTGGTAGTTCTTGATCAGATCCGGCAACAGGTCGAGAATCAAAGCCCTGTCGTGATTGGCCAGGAACCGGGCGTACATCGAATCAGCAGCCCAGAAGCTGTAATCCCGCGGCGACCCGCCGCCGCGGAACCAGAACTTCGAATATTGATCGAGGTACTGCGGGTCGTGAATCCAGCGGCCTTCATAAATGTGATGCCCCGCCGCGCAGCAGATGGTGTTGTATTTTTTCGCCCACGAAACGTCCGGCAGAAATTCGCTGATGACGTAACCGGCCGGCGTCTGCTGAATGTGCTTCCGGTAAGACCACCACCGGAAGTAATAAATCTCTTCGATTTCTTTCTGCGGGCATTCGAACAGCGGGACGTTCTTGACCATCCACGGCCACGCGTCGGAGTTGCCGATCAGCGTGGTAATTTTGCCGTCATCGGTATTCGCGAAGCGGTCGGCCGATGACGCGAAATGATCCGGGTCCAGTACGTTAAAACGCGTGCCCGCCATGACCGAAGTTGGGACAGAACCGAGAAGGAAAACGATCGCCAAAAACCGAATGATCCGCATGGGTACATTTTCGATTTCGCGACGAACAGATCAAGTCGACGACGACGGGTTGAATCAACGCCCCGCAAGCGGCACGAATAAACGTAAATTGAACGCCGTCGTCGCACCGTCACGACAGATTCGCGAACCACGCACGTCACGACGCGTTGTTCAACACGCGGCATCGACCACCCGTTTAGCCGGCTCGCTTGCGGGCCGATGTCGCGACCGGCTAAGCCCGTATCGATCGGTCACGGCAAGTCCGCGAATGCCTGCTTGTACCATTGCATCGTCAATTCCAACCCCACGCGGAAATTCACGATCGGCTCGTACCCGAGCAACGCTTTCGCTCGAGTCAGATCGGCCACCGAGTGCTTCACGTCGCCGGTGCGCTCGTCCATGTAGATCGGCTTCAATTCCGGCTTGTGCAGCAGTTCCGCCATCAGCGCCGCCAACTGCGTGACCGTAATGCGCTCCCCGCACGCGACGTTGATCACCGCCCCGGCAATCGGTTTCTCGTGTGCCGCGGCGAGCAGGTTCGCGTGAATGGCGTTGTCGACGAACGTAAAATCTCGCGACTGTTCGCCGTTCCCATAAATGACCGGGTGGTGCCCGGGCAACAGCGATTTTGCGAACGCGGCGATAACTGCTGCATACGCGTTCTCCGCGCTCTGCCGGGGACCAAAAATGTTGAAATAACGCAGGCTGACCGTGTCCAGACCGTAGCTGGCCGACCATGCCGCGAGATACCCCTCACCGGCGACTTTGGTCGCCGCGTACGGACTCCGCGGTAGCGCCGGCATTGTTTCGACTTTCGGCAGCGTCGGGCTGTCGCCGTACGCGCTGCTGCTGGCGGCGAACATCACCCGCTTCACACCCGCCTCCCGCGCCGCTTCCAGCACATTGACCGTGCCCGTGCAGTTGGCGTCGTAAAACGCCCGCGGTGATTTCACACTCGCCGGCACCGAGCCCAGCGCCGCCTGGTGAAATACAAACTCCCGGCCCACCGTGCACCGTTCGAGCAATGACGTATCCAGGATCGAACCGTGATGAAACTCGACTTCGGTCGGAAGCGCTGCCGGGTCACCCAAGCCGACCAGGTCGTCCAGCACGGTGACCTGCGCGCCCAATTCGTTCAACACGTAAGCAAGATGCGACCCGATGAACCCGGCCCCGCCGGTCACGAGAACCCGGCGATTTTCGAACGTGTCCCCGTGCAGTTTACGCCAGTCGGTGAGCGGCTGATTCATCGCCGGAGTTTATGGCAGCGACTCCAGCAGTTCCACCAATTCACGCGGGTGATCCCACTGCGCGTTGTGCCCGCTGGTCAGTATTCGCGTCGGCCAGTGCCGGCATTTCGCCCGCTGGTACGACGTGTAAAAGTTCGCGTCCCAGTTTTGTTTGCCCGGCAAAACATAAAGCACGTACGTGCTCGGAATCGTCCGGGCGGCGGTCTGGTTCTTCAGCACGATCGGCTGCGTGAACGTCTTTTCCGGTTGCGGCCAATCGTGCGGCAACGGCAGCTTCGCGTCGAACCAGGACGGCGTCAGTACCCCCGACCCATCGAACAGGATCGGCGTCCGCCGCGGGTCGTGTGCGACAATCGACTGAACGCTTTCGCCGTTCTCCGGCAGAAACGCGTCGAGATAAATCACCCGCTTGATCCGCTTTGGTATGCGGTCGGCAACGCCGGTCACGACCATCCCGCCGTAGCTGTGCCCGACCAGCACCACGTCGTGCAGGTCTTCGTAAAGGATCGTGTTGACCACGTCCTGAATGTGCATCTGCAGGTCGACCTTCGGCCCGGCCAGGTGCACGCGCTCGCCCTGCCCGGTCAGCGTCGGGCGGAAGACGGTGTTCCCGTCGGCGATCAACATCGAGCCCACTTGCCGAAATCCCCACCCGCCGCCGAAAGCGCCGTGCACCAACACGTAGGTCGCCTTGCCTTGATGCAGCGGGGCGCACGCGTTCAGCAGGGAAAGACAGATGAAGATCGCGAGGTGTCGCATGGTGATTTATTGGGGGACGAAAACGGCCGCCGCGCCGTCGCGGTCGATGCGGTGCATCGCCAGACCGTATACCTTGCCGAGCAGTCCGGGTGTTAACACGTCGACGGCTCCCGTTGCCGCGACCGACCCCTGGTTCAGAAGCACCACCCGGTCGGCGAACGCCGACGCGAGGTTCAGGTCGTGCAGCGCCATGATCACGCCGATGGATCGTGACGCCGCCAACTCCTTCAACAGCCGGCACAGCTCGACCTGATGTTTCAGATCGAGATACGTGTTCGGTTCGTCCAGCAGCAACGCCGCGGGTTCCTGCACGAGACAGCGTCCTACGAACACGCGCTGGCGTTGCCCGCCCGAGAGCTCGGCCATCGGGCGGTCGAGCAGGTCGGTCAAACCGAGTTGCTCGGCGACCGACCGGGCAACTTCGGCATCCCGTGTCGATTCTAAGCCGAACGCCGACAAGTAAGGCGCACGCCCCAGCAGCAGCACGTCTTGCACGCGTTGCCCAGATTCGAACGCCGGCGATTGCGGCAGATATGCGAGCTTGCGGGCCAGTTCCCGGCGGTTCCATTTTTTCAACTCGCGACCGAACCACGCGATGTCGCCCGTCGCGGGCAGATTGCCGAACAGCGATTTGATGAGCGTGCTCTTGCCGCTGCCGTTGGGACCGAGGAGCGCGACCACCTCGCCGGCGGCGAGGGATATCTCGACGCCTACGAGCGCAGCGCGATCTCCGTAGCTGACGGTCAAGTTGCGGGCGTGGAGCAGTTGCTTTTGCATAAGACAAGGAGATGGTTCATATCCGAGACGCCGGTTCTGAGGTACCCGAGGAGCCGGGGTAGAGCGTCGAAGCAACCCGGCTCTTCGGGGTACCTCGGAACCGGCGTGCTCTCAGAAAAAACATACATAATGAAACCGTACTTAAACCGCCGGTGACCGGCGACGCGACTGCCAGAGCAGTACCAGAAAGAACGGCCCGCCGAGCAATCCCGTCAACACACCGACCGGCAGGATCGTCCGCGCAAGGCTCGCGCCGGCGAGCATGCGAGATGCGGCATCGGCGACTACGAGCAGTGCAGCGCCCATCGCGGTGGCCACCGGTAACAACCGGCGCTGGTCGGTGCCGACGATCAACCGTGATAGATGCGGGCAGATCAACCCGACGAATCCGATCGGCCCGCTGACCGCGACGGCGGCGGCCGTCACCAGCGATGCCGTCACCAGCGCGACCCACCGCAACCGGTGGATCCGCACGCCCAGCGATTCGGCCTCGGCTTCGCTGAGCACCGCGACATTCAGATGCCCGCTCACCAGCAGCAGCACGACCCAGCCGAGCAGGATGCACCCCCCGGCCGAGTATTCCTGCACGGCCGTGAGATTGGTCTGAATCCCGCCGACGAGAAACCAGATTTCCTTCCCGCCGGTGACGTCCTGCTTGAGTTGGTTGATGAGCAGAAACAACGACCCGTTTACGGCATTGACGATCACGCCGACCAGCAGCAGCGTCACCGGTTCCAGTCGTCCACGCCGGCTCGCGAGCGTGAACACTACGGCGATCGAGATCAGCGCGCCGGCGAAGGAAAACAGTTGCTGCCCCGCCGCGGCGGCGACGGCGGTGCACGTCGTCGTCCCGGTCAACCGCCACAGAAACGACGCCAGCGACGCCCCGCTGCTGACGCCCAGCAGATAAGGGTCGGACAACGGGTTTCGCAGGATCGCCTGGTAGACCACCCCGGCCGACGCGAGCGCGGCACCGACCAACGACGCCAGCAGCACCGGTTCCAACCGAAATGGCAGCAGAGTTTGTGACGGCCAGGAAAATCCGCGTGTCGTAGACCCGACGCAGAGACAAGCCGAGGCAACAATGACCCAGGTCAGAGTACAGACGCCGAGCGTGGCGAGCAGCCGGGCGGGCCCCCATCTCTTTACGGCCGCGCGGGCGAGGTTGCCGGCGGTGACGGGGGTGAGGTCGGGGGCGAGGATGGGAGCGTAGGGTGCAGACATTCGGCAAACTTTTCGGCCAGGTCGGTCACGTGCCAACCGGGCAGCAGAGCATACTCGTCATAGATCGGATACACCCGCCCGCCGGCGACAGCGGTGAGCCGCGGCAACTGTTTCCAGACCTCCGAGGCCTTCTGCTTTTCCTGCGGCGAAGCCATCGGCAGCAGCTGAATGATCACGCCCGGGTTCAGCCGAATCAATTGCTCGCGGTCGATCTGGGCGTATGACGAAAGACCCGCCGCGGCGTTGGTCCCACCGGCGAGTTGCAACAGATCGTCCAGATAATTCGCCGGCCCGGCGACGTTGGCGGCGGCCGAGTCGATAAACACCAACACCGACACCGGCGGCAGCCCCCCCACCCGGCGACGCACCGCTTCGAGCCGGGCGTGCATTCTATTTTTGGTGTCGGTCGATTTTGCTTCGACCTGCAGCGCCGCGCCGAGCCGGTCGATGGCGGTGTCTATGTCGGCAAGCCGGCCGACGTTCACGTCGATCAGCTTGATCCGCAGCGCGTCGGCCCGGTCCTTGAAACCTTTGGGTTGCAGGTCGGCACTGATGGCGGTGCACATCACGGACGGGTGCAGCGACGCTAACAATTCCCAGTCGACGGTGTTGTAATCACCGGCCTTCGGCAGGCCCCCGACATCGGACCGCGGCGCGTCGTAGGTGGACACGGCGACAAGCCGGTCCCGCGCGCCCATGCCGATGACAAGATCCGTTGCCGCGGGCACCAGCGACGCCAGCGTCGGCGGGGTCGCCGGTGCGGTGGCTGCCGGCGTCGATTGCTTGCGGCAGCCCGCAGGTTGGAACAGTAAAACGGAGAGGCAGAGGCAGAGACGGGACGCGAGCGTTTCGGCCGGACGACGTTGACCCATTGCGCGCGGATGGTAGATTTGCAGTAAACCGCTGTCAAACCGCGTTCTGTCGAACAAAGAACAACCGGTCGGATCGGAGATTCGTCATGGCAGAAGAGAACAATGGGCTCATGTCCCGCATCCGCGGGTGGTTTCGACGCGGCAAAAATGAGAACGGAAGCTCGGAGATCATCGCCGGTGAAAGCCGGGGGCTTTTCCGCACGGCGACCAAGCGGGATCAGGCGATCTCTAATCTTCAGGACGGGTTCAACACGTTGACCGACTTGATGTCGACCATCAAGGACAACCTGAACGACCAGGGTAAACGCCAGGACGAGCTGCTGAAATACCTGGCGCATCTTCCGGCAGCGATCGAAGGCATCCCCGAGACCAACCGCCTGCAGGTTGAATCGCTGAAGGCGATTTCGTCCCGGCTCGACCAGCAGAACAATCAACAGAATCTGATCGGTGAAATTCTCGGCAAGCTCGCGGACAACGACGCCCAGCAGAAGCAGTCGATGGACGACGTCCGCAGCCGGGTCGACACGATCGGCGCCCAGAACAAGGACATCGCCGAGAACCTGTCGGGCGTGGGATCGGCGATGCAGACGGTGAGCAAAACGTCGCAGGCGAGCGCGGCGGTGCTCGAACAGGTGCGGGACAACATCGACCGCCGGGACGGGCAGTTGGAACGGATCCTGCACAAGCAGGCGTCACGATTCACGTCGCTGCTGATCGTGGCGATCTTCCTGTCGATCGCCGCGCTGGTGGCCGTGCTGGTGGTCGGCGCCCAGCTTTTAAATCGGCCCGCGCCCACGCCGCAGCCGATGCAGCAGATGGTGCCGGGCAGCCACACCACGCCGTGAGCGAAAACGGGCGAGACCGCCCGCATGGCCGGCATTTGCCTGTTTTCCGAATGGATCAGTGTCGTAATCCGCACAGGGATGCTCATCCGGATCGCCGGCCGAGCCGAAAAGGTGGTATCCTCGGGTCCACAGGAGCGGAGAAACGGATGAAGAATTCAGCGTTATTGATCGGGGCCGGGGTCTTGTCGCTCGTCGCCGGTCGGGCGGCGGCGGCGGTCGCGTTGTACGACGGCACGCAACCGGGGCTGCCGCAATCACAGGGCTGGCTTGCTTACAAATTAATTCTCGGCACCGCGACCACCACGCTCACCGCCGGTGCCGGACCGACAATACTGGACACCACGGCCGCGGGTCTCAATGGCGAATACGCCGGGTTCTCGAACTTTGCCCCGACCGGGTCGCTGGTGAATCCCGCGTTCCCGACGCTGTCACCCACGACGGGTTTCGATCTGACCTTTAATGTGAAGTTGGATTCCGAATCGCACGGCAGCAACAACCGCGCGGGGTTCAGCGTGCTGCTGCTCGGAAATGATCTGAACGGCATCGAGCTCGGGTTCTGGCCCGGGCAGGTCTGGGCGCAGTCCGACAGCCCGATCTTCACGCACGGCGAGCAGACCACCGGCTTCGACCCGTCGACGGGTTTCCATCAATACGACCTTAACGTGTCGGGAACGACCTATACATTGACCGCCGACGGGACGCAGATCCTCACCGGCGCGACCCGGAACTACACCGCCAACAGCCTGGCGTTCCCGTTGAACGTTCCGTATTCCACGCCGAACTTTGTATTCCTCGGCGACGACACCACCAGCGCCCGCGGCGCGGCCGAGATCCAGTCGATCGGCGTGAGCGTTCCCGAACCGACGACCGGCGTGCTTACTGTCGCGGCGCTCGGCCTGGCGTCCCGCCGCCGCCGGCGCATCTGATCGAGTCGCATCGACGGAATCCGGCGTAGAAAAATCCGGTTCGCCGCGAATCACCGGTTCGTCGTTCTATCCCCGGTCCCGGTTCCTCGATATTCTGTCCGCCCTATGGCCGACCAACAGTTTTTAATTGCCGACATCGGCGGGACCAACATTCGCATCGCCAGCTGCGGGACCGACCCGCGCGACCGCCGTCACGAGATAACGTATCGCCAGAACCCGGAGACGAAAAAACCGTTTACGGTCGCCGCCGCGCTCGAGGATTACCTGGGCAAATGCCCCACGCCGTTCACGGCCGCGTGCCTGGGCATCGCCGGGCGGGTCAGCCGGAACGAAGTGCAGATTACCAACCGTCCCGATGTGGTCCGCCGGGCCGATATCGCCAAGGCGTTGTCGATCGACGAATCGCGGGTGCTCTTGGTGAACGACATGCCGCCGCACCTGGCGGCGGTCGACCGGTTGACGCGCAGCGAGTTAATCGAGATCAAACGCGGTACCGGTGACCCGGCGGGCAATCGCGCGATCCTGATGCCGGGCACCGGCGTCGGGACCGGTGGCGCGGTTACCGTCCCGGGCGCGAAACATCTGCCGTTCGCGTCCGAAGGCGGTCACCTGGATTTTTCCCCCCGCGACGATCAGCAGGACCAATTGCTTCGGTTCCTTCGCCCGCTGGCGCTGGCGGCCCACGTCGGGGACGTCAGCAACGAATTCGTCTTCGCCGGCGAAGGCATCCGTCGGATTTATGCGTTTCTGGCCAACCCGAATGCGACTTTCGTCGACGCGCCAAAGAGCGAAGAGATCACCACCGCCGCAGCGGCCGGGAACCTGCCCGCCGACGATATTCGCCTGCGGACGATCGAGTTGTATCTGAAGATCCTCGGCGCGGCGGCGGGCAACCTCGCGCTGATGTTCACCGCAACCGGAGGCATTTATCTCGGCGGAAGCATCTGCTTGAGCTTGCGAAAATTTCTCGGTTCTCCTGCGTTCCTCAACGCCTTCCTCAACACAGGTCCCCCGCCGCACCAGGCGTTCATGGACGAAGTGCCGGTCCGGCTGCTGGACTACAAGGACACCGGCCTGCTCGGGGCCGGCGTGCTCGCGCAGGGATTGATCTGACGCCCACGGAAGATCCTGCCGCGGCTTGATCAAACGGTCTGGTTCATCGACCTGTCCCGGCGGCGACGCAGGCGTCGCAGCTAGCGGCGGATTCTTGAATTGGCGGACGCTTAGCGTCCTTGGTCGGTCGCCCGCTCTCGCAACTTTTTTCTCCACAATCGCCGGCGGTTCTGGTAATACTTCACGGACGTGTCTTGGCGAACACGCGGACGCATTTCTGTCAGAATTTGTATTGACTCTGCGGCGGCATCGGGAGCGACATGATCTGGATCAAGCGCACGATGATGCTGGCCATGGCGACGCTGGCGGGGTTTTTCCTGATCACCGGCGGGCAGGCCCCCGCGCAGGTGCCCGCCGGCTTCGTCGTCGTCGAATACTGGGAAAAATGGGTCGGCAACGAGGGCGCGCAAATGCGGTCCGTCGTCGACGATTTCAATCGGACCGTCGGGCAGGACAAGCACATTTTCGTTCACTACATGGCGATGAGCACCATCGACCAGAAGATGCTGATCGCGACCGCGGCGGGTGTCCCGCCGGACCTGGCCGGCATCTGGGACACACAGCTTCCGTCGTTCTCGTCCCTGGGCGCGTTGGAACCGCTGGACGATTTGGCGGCAGCGCGTGGAATCAATGACCAGACCTACGAGCGCGTGTTCTGGGATATGTGCCGATACAACGGTCACCTGTACGGGTTAATCAGCACGCCTGCGATGATCGCGCTGCACTACGACAAAAAAATGTTCGATGCCGTCCCTGCCGAGCGGTGGCGAAAGGCCGGGCTGAACCCGGCCGACGCGCCGAACCGGGCCCCGCGGACGCTCGACGAACTCGACCGCTACGCCGAGGCGATCGACACCTTCGACGCCGGCGGGAACATCGACCACGCCGGGTATATCCCGCTTTATTCCTGGTACAACATGTTCATGCAGGCGTGGTTCGGCGGGAAGATTTTCGACGACCGGACGCAGAAATTTACGCTGACGTCGCCCGAAGTGCTCAAGACGTACGAATGGATCGCCAGCTATTCCAAGCGTATCGGCGTCCGGTCGATGGCCGACTTTCAAAGCAGCCTGGGGCAATTCGATTCACCGCAGAACCCGTTTTTGATTCACAAGGTCGCCATGGTGATGCAGGGCCCGTGGATGGCGAATTACATTTACAATTTAAAACCGTCGATGTCGGAGCTTTCGGTCCCGCGGAGCCGGGAGCGGACGTTGCCGGACCGCCGGGACAATTACGAATGGGCGGTCGCGCCGTTTCCGTCGGCCGTGCCCGGACTGGACGGCGTAGGTGTCGCCGCCGCCGACATGATGGTCGTCCCGCGCGGCGCGAAACATAAGACCGAGGCGTTCGAGTTTCTCGCCTTCCTGTGCCGGCAGGACGTCGCCGAAAAGCTCAACAGTCTGCACTGCAAGATCTCCCCACTTCGGAAGGTAAGCCCGGGGTTTCTGGAGCAGCACCCCAATCCTTACATCGATGTCTTCCAGAAGCTGGCCTCGAGCCCGAACGCGACCGGCGTCCCGCGAAATCTTATCTGGCCCGAGGTTGTCAAGGAGCTGACCGATGCGACGCAGGCGATCGGGATCGAAGGCGCGGACCCCGCCCGAACGCTCGCCGCGACCCAGGCGCGGTTGCAGGAAAAATATGACCGCAGCCGCGTGATCGAATTGATCCGGCAACGCTCGGATCCGAATTGAACGCCTGTCGTTAGGCACGGCTTTGATAATCGTCCGGTGATCGGGCGAAAGTCGGCGGCTGAAAAACGAAAGACGCCTGAAGTTGTATTGACCCCGAGGACTCGATGACCCGACAGGAACGCAGTGACACTCTCAGAGGGCTGGCGTTCCTATCCCCCTGGGTGTTGGGATTCTGCCTGTTCACTGCCGTGCCGGTCGGGTTGTCACTGTATTACAGCTTCTGCGACTACGCTCTCACGTCGCCCACAAGACCCCCGTTGTGGGTCGGGTTGGCGAACTATAAAAACATCTGGCACGACGAACTGTTCTGGAAATGCCTGCGGAACACGTTTTATTTCGCGTCGATTTCGCTGCCGGCCGGCGTGCTGGTGTCGCTCGGCCTGGCCATCATGCTGAACGCCAAGATCCGCAACCAGACCGTCTACCGCACGATCGTGTTCCTGCCGTCGCTGGTCCCCGCCGTCGCGTCGGCCATGATCTGGAAATGGATGTACAACAGCCAGCTCGGATTGTTCAACCACCTCTTGAGCTTGATCGGCATCACGGGCCCGAACTGGCTCGGGCCCGGCCTGGCCATGCCGGCGCTGGCGTTCATGAGCGTCTGGGGCGTCGGTAACACGGTGGTGATCTATCTCGCCGGCCTACAGGACGTGCCGCGGGAACTGCTCGAAGCATCGGAGATCGACGGCGCGGGCCCGATCCGTCGGCTGTTCAGCGTGACCCTGCCGATCCTCAGCCCGGTGATCTTTTTTCAACCTCGTGATGGCGATCATCGGTACGTTCTCGATCCTGGTCGTGCCGTTCATCATGACCGAGGGCGGGCCCAACAACGCGACCTATTTCTACACCATGTACAACTACGACCAGGCGTTCCTTTTCCTGCACATGGGCTACGCGAGCGCGCTGGCGTGGATCCAGCTGTTGATCGTGTTGTTCTTCACGGGCATCGCGTTCTGGTCGGCGAAGAAATGGGTTCACTATGCGTGACCGAATCGACACCGGGATAGCCGATGCTGCTTCCATGCTGCCGTATCCGAGCCAACGATGACCTCCGTCGATATTCTGGAACAGCCTCTTCCTGCCCCGCCTGTCAAGGTGAACTATCAACCGCTGCCGCTGCCCGTGCGCCGCGGGCGTCGGTTCAACTGGAACTTATTAGCCATCCACTTCGGGCTGATCCTGGTCTGTGTCGGCCTCGTTTTACCGTTCGTCTGGAT